>JANXBW010000019.1 GCA_025060325.1 Thermoguttaceae bacterium | reverse complement strand
TTTATGCAGCTGGAGGCAACGTTAAGGGCTATTTTCCCACGGCAGGCGACTGATCCTGGGCACCTAGGGGAATGAATCCCACCACTCAGTGTACTAGGTTGTGAGTCTTAGGCAAAGGGGGGAGCCAAAATTCACAAGCCCGCCTAGCCGACACACCCCGTGGGGTAGTCTCTCACTATGTGGCGCCAACCAGGGTTTCCTGTGCTCTCTCAGGACATCCACTGTGACCCTATCAACTCGGTATACTTTCCAGAGTGACTGCCAAAACGCGCATAGCGGGAGGTCCTGGTGGGGCGGTCGTCTCAGCTGGCTCCGACGGGGGCCTACTGGGTCAGGAGTTTTGTGATCAACAATCGTGGGTTTGTCTTGTGCAAACAGCTGGGCTAGGAGCCAGGCGTTGCCTTTTGGTCCGATCTTTAACCGCGAGTTTGTCCTGATGCCCCGGCGGCCGCGTTTTTACGTGCTGCGGGCGGCTTATTGCCTGGGTTTAGTGATCCTAATTGCCACGGCATGGCTCATACTCACTGGCACGCAGGTGGTGGACACCGTGGGGGCGCTGGCGCGGTTCGGAGCTTCAATGTTTCACATTTTGGCCCCCCTTCAGCTGGTCATCGCCGTGTTTTTCTCCGCCCTGGCTGCAGCTAGTTCGGTTGCCCAGGAAAAAGATCGCCAGACCCTCGATCTGCTTCTGATGACCCGGCTCTCAAACGCCGAGCTTGTCCTGGGGAAGCTTTTTTCCAGCCAGATCATGGTTGTGGTGATCGTTCTTTCTGGTTTGCCGATCTTTGCCCTCCTAACCCTTTTCGGGGGGGTTTCATTTGGGCAGATTGTGCGCACCACGGCTGTCACGCTGGCGAGCATGTTGGTGGCAGCCAGTATTGGGTCGACGGTTGCTTTTTGGCGGGAGAAGACGTTTCAGGCACTGGCGGGCACCGTGCTGGCCCTGGTTGTATGGGTCGGTTTAGGGGAGGCAGTTGCGGCGGGGCTCCTCGGTCGGGAAATTTTCGGGCTACCTGCCGGCCAAGTGGGAGCACTCATCAGCCCTTGGAAGGCCGTGGTGGCTGCCAGCTACCCCGGATTTGGGCCGGGAGAACTCGAGCCGCAAAGCGGATGGGCTACGGGGACTTGGGTCGGCTTTCTTGCCGTAAGCTTCGTGCTCGTAGCCTTTCTAAACGGAGTGGCAATCGCCAACGTCCGCCGCTGGGCTAAGGCCAACGAACCCCGGCCAGTTATTCCGGAGCAGGAGCGGCCTTCGCGCTTAACGCAATCCGCCGTCCACGAGGCCCCCAGCGTCGGCGGTCAGAAAGCGCTTGCCGGGGACGGAACTAGGCCTGCGTCCTTCGTCGCCTTAGGGGAAGGGGCGCAAGGGAGCGTTTCGACGCTAATTTCCCTTGCCGATGCCACCCCGGCTAGTTCGGGCTTGGAGCAAGCGCCCGGTATGGCCGAGGGACCTTCGGCACCGAACGAGATTCTCACCGGATGCCTGGTAACGCCGCCGCAAAAATCGCAACAGACGGCTTGGCGATACCGGAGAGCACTCTTAGAGGAGGCGGCCTCGGCAACCGGCGCTGAGTCCGTACCGCCGACCACCTCCGACTATCGGCCATGGTGGCTTGACCTGGTGTTTGCCCCGCGAAAGCATACCGTTCGCCAAGTTTGGTCTAACCCGATTTTGTGGCGGGAGATGTGTACGCGGGCGTATGGGCGGCGAATGATCGTCTTGCGGCTAGGGTATGTGCTCATTTTCGCCGCTATTGCCCTCTTGGTACACGCCATGCTGCGGGCAGGGGTCCTTGCGGCGGAAGGCTTGGGAGGATTAGCTCTGGCCGCTTTGTTTCTCCTCAGTTTGGTTTTGGTCAACGCACAAGCGGTCAGCTCCCTTATCTCCGAGCGCGACGGACGAACGCTTGATCTTCTGCTTGTCACCGATATCACGCCGCGAGAGTTTGTCTTCGGAAAGATGTTCGGCACGTTTTTCAACAGTAAGGAGATGATTCTTCTGCCGCTTGCTCTCTGTGTTTATTTGTGGTGGCAAGGAGCCCTGGTGGGGCTTGAGCTTTTTTATCTCCTCGTGGGCCTTTGTGTCCTCTTTGTGTTTGCGGCGATGCTGGGGCTCCATGTGGGGATGATTTACGAAAGTTCCCGCCATGCGATTGCGGTCAGCCTGGGGACGATTTTCTTCCTCTTTGTGGGCGTAGCGACATGCATTTGGATGATGGTAGCTTTCAGCGGTCGATTTGAGGCGCAACTGCCGTTCCTAGGCCTTATCGTCTTTGGTGGTGCTGCCCTTTATTTGGCCCTTGGGGTCCGCAATCCGTCAACGGCTTTAGGAATAGCCTCCTTTGCCTGCCCGCTGATGACGTTCTATGCGATCACGAGCTTCTTTCTTCAGCAGCCGCATCTTGTTTTCGTCACCATCGTTGGCGGATATGGTTTTGCCACGGCAGCGATGCTAATTCCCGCCATCGACGAATTTGACGTGGCGACTGGAAGAACCACCGTGGAAGAATAACCCCCTGGGATAGCGTTTGTTGACTTTTTCCGGATGATTTCGGCTGCAACTTGCGCTAACTAAGAATAAGTGAGCTTTGCCTCAGCTGGAACTTGGCAGGGAGTTGCTGCCATGGTTTTAGGAGTGGAAACTTGCCCACGTGACGGTCCGGCACGCTTCCCTCTCCAAAGGGTCATTTAAAACGGGCCGCTGGTTCGCCCAGGGTTAGAGGGTTTTTCATTGGTCAGGATGCTTGGTCAGAGTGGGCCGCTTCCGTCACTTAGAGGCCCGGAAGGCTTTGGTTACGGCGGGGGACCTGCCAGCCAGTAACTCAAGCGACGTTGCGCCCGGTTAAGTAAACGGATTGGCGAAATTGAATGTACTACCTGAAATTTGGCCATGGCTTGCTCTGATGGGGGTGTTGGCCTGTGGGTCCGCCTTCTTTTCGTTAAGCGAGTCGGCCCTTTTTGCCTTGGACCAGCGAAGCCGGGAGGAGCTAGCGCGACGAGACCGGCGGGGAGAGTGCGTTGCAAGACTACTTGCGGCAAGCGAGGAAACGCTAACGGCCATCTTGTTGTGGAACCTGTTTATAAATATTGGGTATTTCTCCGTTAGCGCAATCGTCTCGTTTGCCTTGCGAAAGTACGAAGGAGCCGGTTGGGCGAGCGCTTTTGGCGCTGGGTCATTAGTCGCACTGATCCTCTTCTCCGAAATGTTGCCGAAGACCTTGGGGGTATCGCATCCCCGGTTTTGGAGCTTGCTTGTCGCAGGTGGCCTTTCGCTAGCTGTTGACTCCATTCGCAACCTGTTGCCACCCTTGCGGGCATTAAGCCGGCTGACGCTAAGACTGGTGTGGCCTACTTTTCAGCCCGAGCCATATCTGCAAGTGGGGGATCTCGAACGGGCAGTGGAATGGTCCATTGTCAACAGACTGCTTCTTTCGGAAGAGGAGGCAGTTCTGCAAAGCTTAGTGGCCTTGTCGGAGGTCCGCGCCGACGAGCTTATGCGGCCGCGGAAACAGCTCCCGCTTTTTCGCCCACCGATTCGCTGGGTTGACCTGCCAAGTGAGCTCCCTCGCGGCGGGAGCATTTACGTCTGCGATGTGGCTACCGATGAGCCTGTGGCGATGCTTCCACTGCGGGAAGTTTACCGGCAGTTGGAAGAGCCTCTTGATCGATGGGCCAAGCCACTTTTGCCCGTTCCCTGGTGTGTGTCGGCTGCCGATGTGTTGGAATGGCTTGTCAACAGGGATTATCGGGGGGCGGCCGTCGTTAACGAATATGGGGAAGTGATCGGGGTACTAACCCTTGAGGATTTGCTCCACGCCGCAATTAGTCTGGGAAGTGGTACACCGGAGCGGCCGCTCCAGCGGGAACCCATCCGCTTTCTGGGAGGAAACCGTTGGCAGGTGACGGGGTCGACTGCGTTAAGGCGGCTGGCCAAGCACTTTCGCATCCCGCGTCCATCCACAAAGTGTGTTAGCTTGGGCGGGCTCCTCCAAGAGCGACTGGGCCGATTCCCGCGATTAGGTGACGAGTGCCAAGCCGGGCCTTTTCACCTCCGTGTTGTGGAAACATCGCCCGACGGTGATATCTTGATCGAACTTACCTACCAGGCAGATCGTCACGAGGAGTCCCCGCGGTGATCATCATTTTGATCTGTCTGGCCGGAGGACTTGCCCTAAGTGCCCTTTTTAGCGGCGCCGAGACGGGCTTTTATCGCATTCCCCGTCTGCGGCTTGTGCTCGATGCCTTGCAAGGCGACCATATCGCCAAAGGGCTCCTTTGGTTCACGCGGCACCCTACGTTCTTTGTGGCGACCGTCCTAACAGGTAACAACCTGGCTAACTATATCATCTCAGCAAGCATTGTGGCACTTGTGTACTATGTCCTGGTCGGCCCAAACGAACTTGTCGCCATACTCGCCTCCTCGGTGGCAACACCCTTAGTTTTTGTGTACGCGGAACTGTTGCCGAAGACGGTTTTTCTTCATCGGCCGGACCGATTGCTGCGGCCGGTTTCCCCGCTCTTTTTCGCCTTCGGGGCGTTGTTTTTGCCGTTGACATTTCCGCTGTGGATTTTAGGACGTGTGCTGGCCTGGCTGGCCGGCGAATCTTCGGAGCGGTGGGAAACTTCGCTTGCGCGGCGGGAACTAAAGCGAATCCTGGGGGAGGCCAAAGCGGCCGGTGTCCTTCGCCCAGTGCAATATCGCTTGGCCGAGGCTGTTTTTGAATTGGGAACTGTGCCTATTACGCAATTTGCGGTGCCACCGGAGAGTGTTCCCGCAGTAGATGAGGGGATTTCCCTGGAGGAAGCCTTGGCCACGGCAGCTAAGCGAAAGGCCCCGGAGCTTTTGCTGTGGCAGTCCGGCAGCCAACGAGCGGCGGGATACGTCCGCACCATTGATCTGCTTCTTAGGGGAAGCAAAGCTCTTGGCCAGCCGCGGCCTCTCCTAAATCTGCCGGCAGCGCATTCGGCGTTAGAGGCCTTAGTGCACCTGGTTCAGGCTGACGAACCGTGGGCTCAAGTGGAAGAGTCTGGTCGACGCGTAATCGGGCTTGTCAGTCGACAAAAACTAGTGGGGCTTATCCTGTCGCGCCCGGTGGAAAATCAGCCCGCTCTCTGAAGTTGACGCGTTCGAAAAGCGATGCAAATGTTGACGTTTCTGTGGTCATCGCGTTCTTGAAGGCTTATCCCCCGCCACGTACCACGTATCACCCTGGTAATGTCTTCGGGGGTGCTCCCCGAAGCAGGTATCCTCCCAGAGGCAAGTTACCGAACCTTTTCCGCGGGAGAACCATGAGTCCGCCTCATGGCGAGTATTGACACGGTTGGCTTATTGACGACGCCATATTACTCGCTTAGCCGGCGGGGTGTCACGAACCGGTGGGACCATCCATCAAGGCGGCGACATGGGCGGCGGCCGATGCCCCCAGTGCTCCCAAGTGGTATCCTCCTTCCAGCACGGATAATAACCGACCGTTTGCATACGTGTCCGCTATACGTTTGACCAGTTTGGTCGCCTTGGCATAGCCTTCGGTAGTTACAGCCAGTCGGCCAAGGAGGTCCATTTCGTGGGCGTCAAAACCAGCGGAAATCAACACAAATTCCGGCCGAAAATGTTCAATTGCCGGTTGCAGCATGTCTTGAAACGTGCGAAGCCAGGTGGCCTCGTCCGTTCCAGCCGGCACCGGTGCATTGATGGTCATCCCTAGACCATCGCCCCAGCCCCGCTCCTGCCGTGAACCCGTTCCGGGATAAAACGGGTATTGATGTACGCTAAAGAAAAGTACCGTCGGATCGTCGTAAAAGATGGCCTGTGTACCATTACCGTGGTGAACGTCCCAGTCGACGATCAGAATTCGCTCCAAGCCATGCGTCGTCTGCAAGTACCGTGCGGCAATGGCCACGTTGTTAAAAAGGCAAAAGCCCATAGCTCGATCCGGCATAGCATGATGACCGGGGGGCCGAACGGCAGCAAAGGCATTGCGGACCCGACCGGTCATAATAGCATCGGCGGCCCCAATGACCCCACCCACTGCGGCCAAAGCCACTTCCAATGATTCTTCCGAAATAGGCGTATCCGGACTGTCGACATAGCCTCCGCCGCAGGCGGCAAGGGCAGCAATTCGATCGATGTATTCGGCATCGTGGATAAGCTCGACTACCTCCCGAGGAGCCGCCTGCACCGGGAGATGCTCGAGCTTTTCCCACAGACCGGCCGATTTGAGTGCTTCGCAAATCGCCACAAGCCGTTCCGGCCTTTCCGGATGGCCAAACGTCGTTTGGTGGCGGAGGAAAATGTCGTCGTAAACAAGACCAGTTTTAGGCTGTGAGTGCATGGCCGGCTGGAAACGCGAGCCTTAGGGCCCGCAAAACTAAAGGTGCTAAATTACCGCTTATGGTAGGCAAACCCGCTATTCAACCACGAAGTTGATCATTCGCTTCGGCACGACGATGACACGTCGGATGGTCTTCCCTTCTAGGAGCTGAGCGATCCGCGGGCAGGTCCGTGCCGCCGTTTCGATGGCCGCCGAATCGGCCTCCGCTCGCACCATAATCCGGCCCCGCAGCTTCCCGTTGATTTGCACGGGGATTTCGATCTCCTCTTCCCGGATGTACTTCTCGTCGTAAGCAGGCCACGGCTCGTAGGCTAGCGTCTTGGAATGCCCCAGGGCTTGCCACAGTTCCTCACAGATATGCGGGGCAAAGGGCGAAAGAATAAGTACGAAAGTCTCCATCGCCTTCTTTGGACGCACCTCTTCCTTAAGGAAGAAGTTGACAAACTCCATCATCCGGGCGATAGCTGTGTTGAAGGCCATCTCCTGAATATCGTCCGTTACCGCCTTCACCGTCCGATGGAGGACGCGATTTTGGGCGTCGGTAGGTTCTACATCCTGGACGGCGGGATGAAGGCGCATTTCCTCAGCCCGCTCGTCGATGATCATTCGCCATACCCGGTCGAGGAAATTCCGCACCCCGTTGACGCCTTCCATGCTCCACGGCTTGACCGCCTCCAGCGGACCCATGAACATCTCGTAAAGGCGGAGGGTATCGGCCCCGTAATCGGCCACAATTTGGTCCGGGTTGATCACATTGCCGCGGCTTTTGGACATTTTGTAAGCGCGGGCTTCGATGCGGATAGTCGGATCGGTCTTGAGGACAAAGATATCGCCCCGCTTTTCGACCTGATCGGCGGTCAACTTTATCGGACGATAATCTGCGGGATTATCCTCCACAATGTCGTAGCTGACCCAGTGGCCCTCGGCATCCTGGTAACCTGTGTATTCCACCTCCCCCAGGATCATGCCCTGGTTAACAAGCTTCATGAATGGCTCGGGGGTACTCACCAGGCCGCGGTCATAAAGCACCTTATGCCAGAATCGGGCGTAAAGGAGGTGCAGCACGGCATGTTCGGCACCCCCCACGTAAAGGTCGACTGGCATCCAGGCTCGCTCCACCTCGGGATCGACCATCGCCTGGTCATTGCGCGGGTCAAGAAATCGCAAGTAGTACCAACAGGAGCCAGCCCATTGAGGCATCGTGTTGGTTTCTCGTTTGTAACGCTTTCCGTCAATTGTCACGTAAAGCCATTCGGGCGGCGCCTTTTCCAAAGGCGGTTCCGGTTTGTCATGGTGGATGTCAAATTCCATGTTGGCCGGCAAGTCCAGGGGCAGATCTTTCGGATCAAGCGCCCGGACTAACCCCGTGGGATTACCGTTGTCATCCAGCTCGTGCAGGATCGGGAAGGGTTCGCCCCAAAAATGCTGGCGGCTGAAAACCCAATCCCGTAAACGATAGTTCACTGCAAACCGACCAAGACCCCGTGCGCTTAAGTCCTCGGTAATAGCCTTTTTAAATTCAGCTGTTGACAAGCCAGTAAATTTGCCGGACGCGATCGCCGTGCCGTCGCCGGTGAAACAAGCGCGGCCTTCTAACACAGCCTGCCGGTCTACCTCCGGCTGGTCTCCCGGATCCACCACCGGGACAATCGGTAGCCGGAACTTGACAGCAAATTCGAAGTCCCGCGTATCATGGGCCGGCACGGCCATGATCGCGCCCGTTCCGTAGGTAGCCAGCACGTAATCGGCCACCCAGATTGGAATTGCCTCGCCGTTGACAGGATTGATCGCGAAAGAACCAGTAAACACACCGGTCTTTTCCCGCGCTAAGTCCGTCCGGTCGAGGTCACTCTTTCTGGCCGCCTGCTCTCGGTAGCTTGCCACGGCCTCGGCAAACTGGGGCTGAGTGAGCCGGTCCACTAGCGGATGCTCCGGCGCGATGACCATGTAGGTTGCGCCAAAGAGCGTATCCGGCCGAGTGGTGTAAATCCGCAGCACATCCGGGCCAGGCTTTCGCGGATAGCCGCGCTTGGCTCGTTCCGCCAGCCATGCTTCGTAGGCTTGGCGAGGAGGCTTACCGTCTGGCCAGCGCTCGGTGCCGATGAAAAAGTCAACTTCGGCTCCGGTACTTCGGCCGATCCAGTTACGCTGCAGAGTCTTAATATTCTCGGGCCAATCCAGCAGATCGAGATCCTTCTCTAGCCGGTCGGCATAGGCAGTGATACGCAGCATCCATTGCCGCAAGGGGATGCGGACAACCGGATGGCCGCCGCGCTCGCTCACGCCCCCGACCACCTCCTCGTTGGCCAGGACGGTACCCAAAGCCGGGCACCAGTTGACGGGTGCTTCAAGCTGGTAAGCCAATCGATGTTCATCCTGATACCGGCGAACCGCCTCCTCACCCTGAGCGCGGATTTCGTCGGGGATGGGTAGCTCACTAATGGGTCGGCCACGCTGCTGGACGGGATCGAACCAAGTATCGAAAAGCACCAGGAAAATGTATTGCGTCCATCGGAAGTACTCGGGATCGGTGGTGGCAAGCTCCCGGTCCCAGTCGTAACTAAAGCCCAGCATTTTCAGCTGGCGACGAAAAGTGGCGATGTTTCGCTCGGTGGCAATCCGCGGATGTTCCCCCGTCCTCTTAGCGTGCTGCTCGGCGGGCAGGCCAAAGGCATCCCAGCCCATCGGATGCATCACGCATTTACCCCGCATCCGCTCAAAACGGGCCACGATGTCGGTGGCAGTGTATCCCTCCGGGTGGCCCACATGGAGCCCCTCACCGCTTGGGTAAGGGAACATATCCAAGATGTACATCTTTGGCCCAGTGGGGAGCCGCGGGGTTTTGAAGACTTTGTTTTCCTCCCAATACCGCTGCCACTTAGGCTCGATGACTGCAGGGTTATAACGCGGCATTGCCAGGACTGTCCCTTTTCTCCTGTTTCTTTAAAACCGCTTGCGTAAACTTTACACCTCAAGCCTATCCGCCGAAGTCCAACAAATTTCGCAATCCCGATAGGGTTCGCTCTTCCGCCCTAGTCGCAACTGGGCCAGCTTAGTGCAAGCTAGGCCCTATGGCCTTTACTCCCGAAGCCTCCCGGCGGAGCCTTCCACAACTCCCGCATCTTCTTTCGGTTGGTACTTAGAGCGATCCCAAGGGCTTTTTAAACCAGCATTGCAGGGGGAGCAGCGACTACCAAAGCATCCCCAAAGCTGGGGATGTCGAATCCCGCCGGGCAGCGCCGTGCTATCTATTTCTCAGGTAAAGCTCGCAGTCCCACCGCCGGGCTTCCCCGCCCCACTTAATTTAGCCAAGCGGCCCTCACAGTACTTTGCGGACGTTACGTCGCCCTCCGGCAGGTGCGCAAATGGGGATTGTGCTTAAGCTTCGTGATTTTACTTTAGCTTAGCGCCCCGTTGAATGAGCTAGGGGAAAAGCCGGGCGCGGCACTTCCCTTGAGAGAGCCAAACGCGGGTGAGCTTGGGTTTGTGGCAAACACCGCCACTGGGTGCCCCCGTTTAGGTAGATGAGTTCCTGGCAGAAAACTGCGCGGACCTGCCGGATGAGAAAGGCTGGCACAATGGTGAGCTTCCTATAACCGTTAAGCCGGTTGTTCCTGGTGAGCCACCTGACGCTGCTGACGTGCGTTATATTCCGATATGAGGATGTCCAGTCGGCGCTTTACTTCAGCCAGTACCTCGTCGTAGCCGAAACGACCGACAAGTTGACCACGGCACTTGAGGTTGACGAAATTCGCCCCGCACCAGAGGCCGATGTCAGCATCGTCGGTCTCCCCTGGCCCGTTAACCCGGCAGCCCATCACCGCGATCTTGAAGGGGTACGCCCGGGCATACGCGGTTAGCTCGCGGACCTTTTCAGCCAGCGCCACAAAAGCGGTATTCTCAACTCGCGAGCAACTCGGGCAGCTGACAAGGTCGAGCCTCACCTCTTCGCTTATCTCGTCCCGAAGGGGTTCGAATTCCCCGGCATTTTCCAATTCGGCGAGGATTTCTTTGGCCGCCAAGATCTCTTCGTGCTTTCGCTCAGCCGGCAAAGTAAGCGAGACGCGAATCGTCTCCCCAATACCTTCCCGCAGCAGGGGTAGCAGCGCGCGTTTGGTCTTAAGGACCCCCTCCGGGGGAAGGCCGGCTTCTGTCAATCCCAGGTGAAGAGGGACCGTGGGCCACTCCTTGGCAAATCGGCGATTGGCAGCCACTACTTTCGCCGGTTCGGAGTCCTTCAAGGACACCACGTAATTGGTAAAGCCTATTTTTTCGAGGAGCTCACAATGAAGGCAGGCGGAAAGAACCATGAGATCGACCGAGTCGGCGTCGGGGTAGCGCTCCTTCAAAGCAGGATCGATTGACCCGCAATTGACCCCCACCCGTAGGGCGCACCCATGTTGGCCGGCGATGTCGGCAAGCCAGCGAACCTTGTCCTCCCAAGTCACATGCCTGTCGACGTGATGTAAATGCCCGGGGTTGTAACGGATTTTCCGGACCCAGCCGGCCACCTGGGCTGCTAAACGGTAGTTTTCCTGAAGGTCAACGGACAGCGGAACCGGGCACTGATCGGCGATAGCAGGAAGCGCCTTGACATCCCGATCCGAATCGACGGCAACCCGGACAATTTGCGCGCCAGCCTCCGCGAGCTGGCGGCACTGAGCAATGGTGGCTTCAGCGTCCCAGGTATGGGTAGCGCACATACTTTGGAGCACAATCGGGTGAAGGCCACCGATCGTCACCCGCCCAACCCGGACCTCCCGAGTTTGACGCCGGTTAATGGTTGCCATTGCCTAATCCCCTTATGCCGGGGAATGTTCTTCGAGTGCGAGCCTCTCAAAATGGAGAGACGGTACCCCCCGGTGGTGCGGGAATTTCCCGCCAGGGGGCGGTCATCCTCTAACAGACTTGCCGTCTTCCCTTTGCCGAAGCGTTTTCAATAGCCCTGCCTTCCATACCGTCGGAGGCCGCCGGGCAGCTTGAAGTCAGCCCCCCACTTGCCGAGCCACATAAGTGCGATCAACCAACCCGGAGCTAACCCCCCACGCCACCTTCGAGCCACCGGTGTGCCGAGGTAAATCCCCCAAGCTTTTCTTCCTTGTGCAAAGGTGGGGAAGCGTCATCAAGTTTATCTTGTAAGGGATCTACCCACCGAGAAAAGTCCGCAGATTTCTCAAGGGAATCCGTGATTAATCGCCGCCCGCTGACCGATTAATTATGCGGCCGAAGTGCCGGCTCATCTTTCGTCCCTTTGCTTGCGGTTTAAGGCTCGTCCGGGCTAGCTCGTGGATGCGGAAGACGCTGCTGGCCCGCGTTGTCTCGGTATTTCCTTCACTCAAACCGAGCCTAAGAGCGGCTTTCCCAGTAGGGACCTCTAGCCGGCCGGGTTCCGGCCTCCAATAAAAGCCGGCATGCCGGAAGCACCCGGAGACGCGGCTTCGAGGCCTATTCAGTCGCACGACCGAAGTTACTTTCTTTTGACAAAGGCTTTTTGACGGCGTAATTCGGCAAAGATGGGAAGTTCCGGTCGCGGCAGATTAGACCCATTAGCTCTTTTCCTTCATCCGCGTAGCGGCCGGGCCTGGCCTTGGGGTGCATCTCCCAGCATTGGGGGGATCTTACTTCCCCCACTTACCATGCGGCTTATCACCGGGCTGATGGCTGCGGTATTCGCGGGCTGCTCTGCTTTGCCAAGGCGATACGAACAGGTCACTGTCTATAACCCTTTTCCCGAGCTTTGCCGAGTGGCAGTTGTCCCGTTTTTCAATCACAGCAAGGAGCCAACGGTAAACGGGGCCGAGTTTGCCCGAGCCTACTATTTGGAACTCCAGTCGGTGCCTGGATTTGAGGTGGTACCGGTCGAAGTGGTCACCAGGGCCCTGCAGGAACACCGGCTTCAGCTTAGGCATCCGGGTGAGGTCCGTCGTTTGGCGGAAATCCTTGACGTGGATGCCGTGGTTATTGGTGTCGTTACCGACTACCAGCCGTACTATCCCCCCCGATGTGGGCTTCATGTCGAATGGTATGCTCGGGACCCCTCGGCTCGGCCTATCCCCCCCGGGTTTGGCATCCATTGGGGCAGTCGGCGGGCTAGGAAGATGCCCGACTCGCTAAAACTGGAAGCCGCCATCGCTTGGGCCAGGGAGCGCCTCCGGCACGATCCGATGCCCGCCTCCGGCCTCGATCCCCACCTGCGTTCGGAATACCGGCCAGGCTCGGCGGAGGTCAGTGCCCCGCCAGAGGACGTCCCTGTTTTCCTTTTGCCTAGCGACCAAGGGGGAGGTGGTGCTCCCGCTGCTAGCACCGGCGCTTTTCAGACTGGTCCCAGCTTGGCGCAAGCAGAACCGCAGACCCCCTCGACCAGCGACGGTACGGCTTCGACTACGGCGGAGACCATCGAGCCGATCATGGTGCACACCCGGGTCTTTACCGGCAATGACCCGGAATTCGCCAGGGCCTTGGCCAACTATTACGAATTTCGCGAAGATGCCCGATTTGGCGGCTGGCAAGGCTACCTTGAGCGCAGCGAGGACTTTATTCGCTTTTGCTGCCGGCTCCACATCCATCAGATGCTTGTCGCACGGGGAGGGAGCGGCAAAAAGCAAGTACGGTGGGATTGGCCTCTCTTCCGATAACAAGCAAAGGAACAAGCCGGCTGATGCCCGAGACCTCTTCGGATTAGTTTGGCTGGAGCGGATTTGCTCTTTGCGCGCAAAAGCCGGCCGTTCTCCGCGTGAAAGTTTATGTACGGGCCCGCAGCCGGAATGATTGCCAAGGCAGCGCGGGCAGCACGGAAAGTAAAGTTTTCTGGGGTCTTTAAGGTCCTATTGACGAATTCTTCGCAAATGCGGAACTGGCCGGGTTGTGCCCGGCCGAGCACCTCTGGGAGTCAGTACATGCCTCGCGATATCAACGTCATTGCTCTCATCAAGGGCGAAGAAAAGTACATCTTCCTCTACGACGATGCTCACCGGCGAGAGTTACTTCATATTTTCAGCAAGTTTGCCGCCAATCCGCAGCTTAGCTTCTCCTGGTACGATGCCGCAGTCTTGAGTCAGAAAGTCCGTCAGGAAGCACAGCGTCGTCAACTCGAAGAGCGATTGCGCGTCAACCAACCCGCCGAGGATTGGCAATAGCCATCGAAACGATGCTTCCCGGGGCCTTGCTTACCCAAGGGATTACGCAACCAGCTAGCTTGCCGGCCAGGGCCAAATAGGCCGGCGGAGAAACGATAACGAGATCGGAACTTGTCCGCGCAAAAGCCGAGCGTTGTGGCAGGGAAAGCTCCTCAATGCTTGCGGGCCGTTGTTGATAAAAGCCTCACGGCCAATTACCGCCTTCTATGGTAAAGGCACAATCGCCCGTTCTCCTGAGCACAGCTATTGCTCGGTTCCTCCGCTACTTGGAGGCGGAGCGAAACGCGTCTTCTTTGACGATCAAAAGTTACCGCGAGGACCTGGAGCATTTCCGGCAATTCCTTGGCACGAATGTCGATCCGCCGGCCGGGGAAATTACCACCCCTGTGCTCCGGGGGTACTTAGTTGCCCTTCATGAAGCCGGTTATTCGCCCTCAACGATCGCGAGGCGGCTGGCCACCTTGCGGAGTTTTTTCCGGTTTGGTCAACGAGAAGGTTGGGTGGAAGGAAACCCGGCCAAGCCGTTACGCAACCCCCGTCGTGGCCGTCATTTACCCCATGTGTTAAGCACCGAAGAGGTGGCAAAACTCCTCACCGCTCCCCCGGCTGATAGTTTCCAAGGACTTCGCGATCGCGCTATCTTAGAGACCATTTATTCCGCCGGGCTTCGGATAAGCGAGCTGGTGGGCCTGTGCGACGGGGATATCGACCTAAAATCCGGAATTGCTCGCATCCGCGGCAAGGGGAAACGGGAGCGACTTGTGCCCCTTGGGTCCTACGCGGTTCGGGCCTTACGTCGTTATCTTGCCGTCAGGAAGCTTCATCCCAAGGAACCACGCGGCGACGAGGCGCCCGTCTTCGTCAACAGATTCGGGCGGCGGTTAACTACTCGCAGTGTTGCCCGAATGCTCGAAAAATACCTGCGCCAAACGGGTCTCGATTCGCGGACGACACCCCATTCACTTCGCCACAGCTTTGCGACACATCTCTTGGAGCGCGGCGCCGACATCCGCAGCGTGCAGGAACTACTTGGTCATAAGAGCCTTATCACCACCCAGATCTACACGCACGTCAATGCCGCTCGGCTCAAGGAGATTTATAGCCGAGCACATCCCAGGGCAAAGTAATGTCCATCCCATCCGCTGCTTAAAAGCCGAGATTTTCGCTCGGAGTATGCGGCACCGCACTGGCCCGACTCCTCTGAGCAGTCATCTTCGCCACAAGGTGGTCGCCTAATCTTTGACTGGCACCGGCAGGTTGACCGCTCCTGGTCTGCCCGTCCGCGGGGCTTCAGGGCGGTAGAATGACTAGACCGTTTGCGATCTTCCATTGACCGCGGACACTTTCACCGGGCTTAAGGCAGGTTTGGAGCTTTCTACGTTTTTGGAGCCAGGAGCCGGCTAGTGAGCACTCTACATGCAAACGGCGACAGCCACGATCGACCGCCAGCCGAGGACTTGCGCAGCCAAATGGGTCAGGGGTGTGGTGTCAGCCGGGAGGGCCGGGCTTGCTCGGTCGGGGGATGTCCTTTATGCGGCCCTTGGGGCTTGGTATTGATGCTGGTACTGGTGGGCCTCTTTTTAGGGGGCGAGCTTTGGGGCCGGCTCCGGTCGATCAAAGGCACTGAGCCGTACCGGCTGGCAATGGAGCGGCTGGCAAGCACGGCCGAGGCAAGAGCTGCTTTGGGCGATGGCATCCAAGATGTCACCTGGTTTCCGGGGGGCAGGGTCTTCGAGGACGGCGATCGGGGAGAGGCCCAATTTGTACTGAAAGTAGCCGGTTCGCGCGGAGCCGGGGAACTTTTCGTCCAGGCCAGGCGCTTAGCTGGAGCTTGGTCCCTGACGGATCTCCAGCTTCGATTGTCCGACGGCACTTCGCTCAACTTACTATCCGTTTCTCCAGCCGAGGCCGCGCCGGGGGCTGCCGTACCCAACTCTGGGAGAAAAACTGCCGGCGGGGAGGCACCTCGGTGGACGCCTCCGGGAGGACCGTCCTCCTAGGAGAAAGAAGAAATTTTCCCGGCCCACCCGCCAAAATCTGAAATCGCCCCGTAAAAGGTAAACTTGGACAAAAGGCAGTGCGGTATCCCACGGCAATGAATGCGTGTTCGGAAGTCTGGGGCCATCGGGCCATAGCTGTCGGGTTCGGCTCGGAGCCCGTGGGCGTAGCTTATTCAGCAAATTGCGGCTGGAACTCGTGAAAGTGGGTGGCGGTCCGGTTTGGTGTCGGTGGGTGGGAGGGCCAGTCTCGCATGAGAAATCCCCTGCTTGGCTAACGGGTGCGGTTGACGTCATCTTTGTGTGAGGGTTGGTGCCGGAGGTGATTCAGCAAGTCATCAGCGTCATCACCAATCTCGGGATTCAGGGCCGGCTGGCCCGGTGGTGGGCTATCGTCCGGCAGATTAATGACATGGAGCCTCAGTACCAGGCCCTCTCCGACACCGATCTGCGCAAAAAAAGCCTTGCCCTCCGCTATCGAGCGCGAAGCGGCGAACCGCTGGCGGATCTCTTGCCCGAGGCTTACGCTTTGGTGCGAGAGGCGGCACGGCGGACAATCGGCCTGCGGCATTTCGACGTGCAGCTTCTCGGCGGAATCGCCATGTTCCACCGGTCGATTGTGGAAATGGCCACCGGAGAGGGTAAGACGCTCACCGCCACTTTGCCGCTTTACCTTTACTCCCTGGCCGGCAAAGGTTGTCTCCTGGCCACTGTCAACGACTATTTGGCCAAGCGAGACGCCGAATGGATGGGACCGATCTTCCATGCCTTGGGGGTCTCGGTCGGCTGTATCCAGACCCAAATGCCGCAGGACGAGCGCCGCAAAGCTTACGCCTGCGATGTGACTTACGGCACGGCGAAGGAATTCGGCTTTGACTTCCTTCGGGATCGCCTCCTTTTGCGAAGGATCCGCGAAGGTCAGGTGGACTTTTTGGGCGGCATGCTGGTAGAGAAAGAAGGCCGGTGGCGGGGCGATCAACCAGTGCAGCGGGAGCCTTTCTTCGCCCTTGTTGACGAAGCTGATAGCATTCTCATCGACGAGGCACGGACGCCGCTTATTATCAGTGCCTTGCCAACCGAGGAGGAGCTCCTTGCCGTCAAGTGCTTCGAGTGGGCGGCCAAGGTAGCCAAGGAGTTCGTAGAGGATGTGGACTTTCACTATGACCACGAAAAGCGAAGTTACCACCTAACCCGGGAGGGCCGCCACAAAGCCCGGACGTTACCCAAACCGCCGGAAATGGCGGCCGTCGGGATGTACCACATTTACGAGTATGTGGAACGGGCGATCCGAGTCGAGCGGGAGTTCCGTCGCGATCGCCAGTATGTGGTCCGGGACGGGGAGATCGTCATTGTTGACGAATTTACCGGTCGGTTGGCCGAGGGCCGAAAGTGGCGCGACGGCATCCATCAGGCCGTGGAAGCTAAGGAAGGCGTAAAGGTCACTGTCCAGACCGGCGACGCTGCTCGGATTACGATTCAGGACTTCTTCCTGCGGTTCCAGCATCTGGCGGGAATGACCGGTACCGCCTGGGATTCGGCTCGGGAATTGCGGCGGATTTACAAATGCCACGTGGTGCCCATTCCCACCAATAGACCGTGCATTCGCGTCGAATGGCCGACAAAGATCTTCGGCACGGAAGAAGCAAAATGGAATGCCATCGTGGACGAAGTGGTGGAGCTGCACAAACAAGGTCGGCCGGTGCTGATCGGAACACGCTCCATTGATAAGTCCGAGCACCTATCGCGGCTGCTGGCGGCTAGGGGGATCGAGCACCAAGTCCTTAATGCTCATCACCTGGCTAAGGAGGCAGAGATTGTCGCCCAGGCAGGCTTGATGGGTAAGGTCACGGTGTCGACCAATATGGCCGGCCGGGGCACAGACATCAAGTTAGGTCCCGGTGTGGCGGACTTGGGGGGACTGCACGTCATCTGTACCGAAATGCACGATTCGCGCCGGATTGATCGGCAGCTTATCGGCCGATGTGCTCGCCAAGGTGACCCCGGAAGCTACCGGCAATTTCTGTCGCTGGAAGACGAGATCTTGGAGCACGGCCTCGGGCCGAAAAAGGCGAGAAAGTATAAAGAGATGGGTCGGGCCAACCCCACCGGGCGATTTGATCACCTGCTTGGGCTTTTCCGGCGGGCGCAGCGGCGCATTGAACGTCAACATTTCCGGCAGCGGCGGGCACTTCTTTTCTTCGAGCGCGAGCGAAAGAAAATGCAGCGACAAATGGGCCAGGATCCGTATTTGGACAGCCCGAGCTAAAGGCCGCTCGGCCCTGTCTAGGCACGCTCAGTTCCGCAACAAGAGGGCATCCAGAGCAAGGTCCCGAGAAGTTTTCTCAGAGTGATGCGGATCGCAGTTGTCGGCGCTGGGGTTACAGGTCTTGTGGTTGCCCGCGAGTTACTCCGCCGGGGGCATAAGGTCACGCTGATCGAACGGGACATTGTGGGCGGTCTGGCCGCCGGGTTCCCTTACCCAGGCAATCCGAACGTTTACCTAGAGCGATTTTATCATCACATTTTTCGTTCGGACACCTTAGTTCAACAACTTGTTTGGGAAGCGGGGCTAGAGCGCAACCTTATCTGGCGGCCCACACTGAGCGGTGTTATTGCCAGCGGCAAGCCTTGGCCCATGCGAGGGCCGGTGGATTTGCTTCGTTTTCGCCCGGTCGGCACCTTGGCGGATCGCCTACGACTGGGGTGGGCTCTCTTTCGTTTACGCCGGGTGGCGCAATGGCAAGAACTTGACGGGGTCACATGCCGGGAATTTTTCGCCCGCCACGGTGCCCAGGTGGGCTACGAGCGACTGTGGCTTCCCCTTTTGTTTGCAAAATTTGCGCGATATGGCGAGGAAGCTTCGGCCGCCTTCTTGTGGGGCCGAATCGTGCCGCGGTCTACTTCTCGCAGGTGGGGCCAAGAGTGCCTTGGTTATTTGCGGGGCGGATTTCAGCGGCTCTTTCAGCACTTGGCCGACGAACTTCGACAAGCTGGCTGCCAAGTGATTGTCGGTCAAAATGTTACCGCCGTGGTCCCCGGTTCCCCATGCCGGATCGAGCTACAAGGCCACTGCGTCGAATGCGATCGCATCGTGTGGACGGCTAGTTTGGGACTCTTGGCGAATCTTGTCGGAAAGTCCCAAGCCGCAGCGGTGACAGGCAATCTTCCTCAACATCCCTACGTGGCCGCCACAGTTCTCATCTTGGCCATGCGGCGAAGCCAAAGCCCGTTTTACTGGCTTAATAACATCGATCGGGATATCACCTTCGGGGCGGTTATCGAACATACCCATCTTGCTGACCCGGCTGACTATGGCGGCGAACATATTCTTTATGTCGTCAACTACCACGAAATAGGTGATAAGCGATTTGCTGTTGGCTCGCCGGAAGAGCTTCTAAAGTATCACGAGCCATCACTTCGGCGTATTTTCCCCGGGTTTGACCACCGCGACATTTCTCGGATGTTTCTCTGCCAGGCTCCGTTCGCTTCGCCTGTTTACACTAAGGGATTTGGCAAAAAAATGCCCGCCTATCGTGGGCTTTTGCCAGGGATTGATATCTGCAACATGCAACAGGTTTATCCCTTCGACCGCAACATGAATCACTGTGTTCAGAATGCTCTCACTTATGTCCACACCTGTTACGATGCACCGGTGAGTGCTTAGCTTGCGCTTGAGCGTCCATCGACTGTGACATGGAGCCCCGGTCCTCCATCGCGGATCTTAGCGGGGGATCTTGCTAAGGTTGTCGCAAGTGTGAGAGTTTTTCACACTAGCCTGGGCCCTTTGCTTTCCAACTCGGCTTGATTCGTAGGTCGCCGGGAGCGCGTCGGCCCTTAATTATCCGGTTCGTCTGCGCGATTCGGTTCAATGTAAAAAAGCTCGTAGCGCCATCGATGTCCACAATGATGCTTCCGGATCAAATCAGCAAGGCGAATAATGGAGGCTTCGCTTTCCGGCGAGGTGTTTGTTCTTAGGATCTTCTTGAGAGGAAGTTCAGGCCGATCACCCGGCGTTAGCGGCTCAGCCAGGAGGATGTGAGTGATGCCGTTGCCCCGAAGAAGGGCAAGAAGCTCCTCGGTGGTCCTTATCCGATCGTCGTAGGTAGTCGATTTGCGGAAGGCTCGTTCGTCCACGATTTCCCCGGGAAGATAGGCGTTAGGCGCTGTGGATAATACTTTGACTTGCTTAGCTGGCCAGATCGTTAGTATCTCAGCAATTGGCCCGGCAGGATCTCGGCGGGCAAGGTACTGGGCGGAGGACTCGGTCCCCAAAACCACGGGCAGTCGCTCGGCCAGCTCTTTAGCCGGCCAGAAAATTTGAGTTGCCACGAGAAATAAAGCGAGGAGGTCGACACCGGCATCTACGAGCGGGTACCTGCCTGTGCGATTTTGCCACACCCACGCAATTCCTGCCACTAAAAGCAGCACCACGGGAAGGACATAATCCGCCCCGAAGTTAGTTGTGATGACAAAAATAGCGAGGAATCCCCCTCCTATCAGAACCAATCGTTTAGGCGGAAGGACACCGTACCAAAAAATCGCAGGTAACATCGCCGGGACGGCAAGCCCCAATTCGTCAACGACCACCGGAAGTGACCAATCGCACCGATAGGTGCAGCAGCTATTCGGTGGCGTTTCGTGGAGAGGCCCCGTCCCAGGTAACACTAGCGTAAACAGCTCCCACCCCCGTAGCCGCACGGGCAGTTTATCCGTCTCATACTCGGCAACGGAAAGTGGGCCGAAGGGGCCCACAAATGCCGGCCACCAGAACCAGCCGAGGGCAGCTACTGCACCAATCGCAGCGACTCTAACGGCAAAGCGATAGACTCGCCGCAAGCTGTCGGCCTCTGTAAACGAGTCGGAAGTTGCAAGATAATTTGCCACTAGCACGATTGCCAAGTAGGCTGCCCCAAGCGGGTGGCTGAAACAGCCCGCCAGGGCAAAAAAGGCAAAAAAGGGCAACCAACTGCGGTCCTTCTCCGCGGAAGATTTCCTCAGGGTAAGAGCGGCTAAGGTACACCAGCAGCCTGTTGCTAGCTCAGGCAAGGGTGTAAACATTTGGCGGTTGACCGCCGGAAACGCAAGGACAATTGCCCGTGCCAAAGCCGCTGTTTTCCAGCCGGCCAGCGCCGCCACCAGTTCGCCAGCTGCCCAAGCAAACACAATCCCCAGCCACCACTGAAGGAGATTGGGACCAACAGTGCCTGCAAGAGTATAGCCGCAGAGAAAAAGACCGTCCGCCACCCCCGGTAAAGGGGTCAAGCCGTTGACCATTTGCACCCAAAAGTTTTGCCCCGAGTGCCAGGCGTGAATTTTGGCCAAATAATGCTCGACGGCTCGAGAGTCGACGGTTGGGGCAGGCGCGCAGACAAGGGCAACTATCGCGAAAACCATCCCCAAAAAGTTGGCTGCTTGGATGGTCCAGTTGAATTGGCCTCCGGGGCCAAAAGAGCGGGGATCTTCCGCCGGCGGATTGACACTCTCCCTTTTTTGCGGCCGGGGCAAAAGTCCCGAAAGCCCTTTGGGTCCGACTCTGCGAAGCCGGAGTTGCTTTGTCCGGCGGCTGGGTTCCTTCGGGGGGAAACATTTTTCCGCGGGCGTAATACAAGCGGATGGCCGCACTACGTGGCGGAAGATCTCAAGCGGCGTGAGCCTCCTGGGCCACCGAGGCCGGAAAGTGGTCAGCTCAGTGAGGCTTACCACGCCAAGAAAGGCTCCGGCTAAACTGGCGGCGAAGATAAGCCACCGCCCGCTGGGGCCAATCCCCCATACTACGATGCCCAAAAAGCCCAGAGTGGCCAACCCCGCTGCCACTTGGCAAACCATCCGTTCCGCGACAGTGGTCCACCGGGGCTGGCCGAAGGCCAAAAGCGCCAGCCGACCGATCCCGAAGGCCAGCAGTCCTTGGACCCCAACCCAGCACAGTGCAACGGCAGAGTCAATCATCGATTGATGGCCGGGACTTTCACCCCGCTAAGCCACTTTAAGAGCGAATTGAAACCGAAATCAGTTCCGAGAAAATCGGCCGAGAAGTCTGGGCAACTTGGGGAATATGGCCCAAGGCCGGTCTCCTCGCCGTTGGTGCTCTCAAGCGCCATTCCCTGCCGAATTACCCATCGAAAAGCTTTTGGGGCGTGATTCTTATCTTTTTTCGAAGGAGGTCCGGAGCCCCGGTCAAGCGAGTGTGCGACAAGCCGTCGTTTAAACGAGCCGATTATGCGTGTTCACCCGTCGGGCCGGATTGATTTCAGCTGGCCGCGGTCAATTTCCACACGACCCAACAGACAAGTACCAAGGTAGCCCAGGCGAAAAGTAGCACTGGTTTCCATAGGGCGACGCGCTGCGGCTCTGGGACATTGCGGAGCCGGAAGTGCACCGCGATTGAAACTTCCCGGGCCTCCCGCCGGCGATGCAGCGATGACCGACGAACTGCTGATCGAGCTGGACGGGCCGGCGCGATCATTTGCCCGGTTCCCTTGCTGGATTCTTCCAAACCTTAAAGGTCATCACCTGAAAGGATTTGTTGGGGTGAAGCCAATTTGGACCGGCCGGGTAGGCGGTGTTGGGGCGTAAAAATCTCAGCCCTGGCCAGATAGGTCGAGAACTATATCGGCCAAGTGGCCGCATTCCACGAGTTTATCTGCCCGCCCACCCACTTAACCCCGTTCGCCAGAAACCACCGGCGCCTTTGCCGAATATAGCTTTTTCCGCCCAACCTTTCGGTCTGGGTGATTTACCTTCGAGACCCTTCCAAATTCGTCGACCTCTCAAAGACACCTAAAGCTTCCATTCCTCCCAATAGGGTGTCGGATGCTAACCGGTCGAAACTTGGCCCCTCAATGCCGAAATCCGGGACAAGAGGCTTAAATGCCCACCCCCGCCGATTTCCGCGATGATCAAATTCCAACTACCCGGCATGGTCCCGGGCAAACTAACTGCAGAACCTACCGTGGCGTCGGTAGCGGACTGTGACGCAAACCGAAGCTACGGGCTCACGTGCTAGCGGAGGCCCACCGGGGAAAGCAGGAGAAAGTATCTTTGCGGAGTATTCCCTGCCGCCCGCATGAGCCCTGGTCCCCCCGGCAAATAAGTCTTTCCAACCCAAGCTACCAAATGCGTAAGCGTTCTCTCGAAGGGGTGCGAAAGACACGCAAAGCACCTAACGGTTCTTGATCGCATCAAAAAGGTTTGGCAGGGGAGACTAAACGCCTGTCCTGGCGCATCAACCCCGCTTGCTTGACTTGCTCAGATTGCCCGTCTAGAGTAGTCACTTTGGAGAAGGGCGTAACCCCCCGAAGCACCGGTCTTTTATGTATTGACTCGGCAGGGGATGCGAAGCTCGCAGCCGTTGGGGTAGGGGGTTACTGGTGGTCTAGTGAGGAAAGGCGGTGTTTGTGCACCTCGGTTCTTTCCAAAAAAAGGAGGGTCAACCATGAGGCCTTGGCGAGCGGCAGTGGTGCTGGGAGTAGTAGCGGGATTGGTGGTCGGTGTGGCGTGGGCACAGGAGGTGAAGCAAAAGCCTAAGAAGGAGCCTAAGCCTGCTCAGCCCCAAATTCCGGCGCTTGACCAGTGGCTACGCGGCGTCGAGCTTTCCGCCGAGCAAAAGGAGAAGGTCGAGGCGCTTAAGCGGGAATTTGCGCCGGCCATCGCAGAAGTCAACAAGGCAATGGAGGGCGTCTTCACGGAAGAACAGCGGAAGATTCGCCGAGAAATTGCGGCGAAGGGAAAGGCCGAGGGCAAGACTCCTCAAGAGGTGCGGAAGCTTCAGGATGAAGCGGTTAAACTGACGCCCGAACAAAAGGAGAAAATCGCCCAGCTCACGGCCCAGCGACGTGAAGTTCTGCAAAAGCTCGCTAAACATCTTTTGGAGATCCTCACACCTGAACAAAAGCAAGTCGTTGAGCCGCTGGTGGAAAAGACTCTAAAAGCTGGTGCCCCCAAGCAGCGGCAAAAGGTCGAAGAAGCTGCTAAGCCAAAGAAAGAACAAAAAGAGCAAAAGAATCCGGCACAACAGCAGAGTTAAGGGTTCGCGGCGGCTTCGGATAATTGAGGAGTCGGTCGCAGGCAGTTCGGCCGGGCGGCGTGGAATGGGGCGGGAAAGGGCCGGGGGGTGACGCCCTTAGATTGCTAGCCGCCCACCTAAGCCATAAGCTCATAAGCCGGGCTTGAAGGCCGCAAAAGCCTTCGGCCCGGCTTTTTGTTTGGCTTCGCAAAGCTCGGATTTCCAGATCTAGTGATAAAAGGACCAAGTGCTTCGAGGCCGAGCCGACCCGCACGGTTTTAGTGCCGCGGTGCTCCGCGTCTTAATCGGTTAGAAGTTCGCGACGCTTTCTCCTGCAGGTCTTGTCGGTCCTTCTCGAGGCTTTCTCCAAATCTCCGTCCCAAATGGGAAAAAGTCGTTGCACAGATTCGCGAGTTCTTTGCGTAAATGTCTTTAAAGGGCGAAAATGTCGCGATGCCCCGAAGGCAGCGCCTCTCCATTTGGGGAATCCGGGGCCTATGCCCCTCCCTCAGCAAGTTAGCTTGCTTGTGAAAGAGCGACGGAGGTCTGCGGCAAGCGAGGTTAGCGCTCTGGAATGATTATTTTGTTGCCAAAATCAAAGGACAAAGATGGGGCAAGCTGATTACAAGCCGCCAAGCCGATCGGAGCTTCTTGATCTTTTCCTGGCGCTTCAACGGGTGGAGCCTTACCCGTTTCAGGAAGAGGCCCTTTTGGCTTGGTTTACCTCGGAGGAAGGCGTCCTCGTGACGGCCCCCACGGGCATGGGGAAGACACTGATTGCCGAGGCGGCGCTTTTCGAGGCCCTCCACACCCGGACTATCGCCTATTACACCACCCCCCTAATCGCTCTGACCGAGCAAAAATTTCGGGAGTTCCAGGTCGCGGCTGTTCGCTGGGGTTTTCGCCCCTGCGATGTCGGGCTTATAACCGGCAACCGCCGGGAGAACCCAAATGCCCGGATATTGGTCGTGGTTGCCGAGATTCTTTTCAACCGGCTGCTCCATCCGGAGCTTTTCGAGTTTGATAAAGTCAGCGCCGTCGTGATGGACGAATTTCATAGTTTCAACGATCCGGAACGCGGCGTGGTATGGGAGTTCTCCCTGGGGCTCCTTCCAAAGCATGTCCGATTGATGCTCTTGTCGGCTACGGTTGGCAACGCGACCGAATTCCTCAACTGGCTCCGCACCACGCACGGGCGGAATTTGGAGCTGGTGCAGAGTTTCGAGCGCCGCGTACCCCTTGAGTTTCGCTGGGTGGGAGATGCCCTCCTTGTCGAGCAAATTGAGAAAATGGCAGAAGGCTCGGAGGAAACTCGCCTCCTGCCTGCATTAATCTTCTGCTTTAACCGAGAAGATTGCTGGGCAATTGCTGATCAACTCCGGGGCCGGCGGATCCTCCTTGATGGTCAACAGTCCCAGCTTGCCGAAGAATTAAAGCAATACGATTTTTCCCAAGGGGCTGGGCCCAAGTTGAAGCAGCTCCTCTTGCGGGGCGTTGGCGTCCATCATGCAGGCGTACTGCCCAAATACCGACGCATTGTGGAAGAGCTGTTTAACCGAAAACTCTTGTCCGTCTGCGTGTGCACGGAGACACTGTCGGCCGGCATCAACTTGCCTGCTCGATCGGTGGTCCTTCCAAGCTTGGTCAAAGGCCCCGCGGGGAAGCGTCGGCTACTTGATCCTAGTAGTGCGCACCAAATGTTTGGTCGCGCTGGCCGCCCGCAATTTGACAAAAAAGGTTATGTCATCGCCTTAGCCCATGAAGACGATGTCCGCCTTGCCCGCTGGAAGGAGCAGTACGATCGGCTCCCCCAAGATGTCGAAGACCGAGCGATCCTTAAGCTAAAGAAAGATTTGGAGCGCAAAAAGCCAAAACGCAGCCCAAATGAACAGTACTGGACGGAAGCACAGTTCGAAAAATTGCGGCGCTCCCCCCCGGAAAATTTGCGAAGTCGCGGTCCGATCCCGTGGCGCTTGCTAGCTCACATGCTCCTGGCGTCTCCTTATGTCGAGCCGATCCGTCACCTCATTGGCAAACGGCTCATGGATCGGTCGCGGATTGAGGCTTGTCTAAAGTCGCTTGACAAGATGCTGTTGACATTATGGCGCGGGGGTTTTGTCGAGCTTGAGCCTGAGCCCGCGCACCTGATTGAGCGTGGTGAGGTTCCGGCTCGCCTGCAGGTAAACAAGACCGAGCAACCGCGGCCGCGATGGCTTAATGTGACCATTTCTCAGGAGGGGGAAGCGGAGGATGATGAAGACCTCCCGCCGGAAGCTGATCCGCTTGATGCGCTGGCAGAGCAAACGCAGGCACAAGCGACTTCGGCTAGCGGGGACGGCTACAGGCCACTTGTCGCCCGACCCACCCCGGCGCTAGAAAAGCTGCTTGTGTTCCGGAGTATGCATCCCATTTACGGGATCTTCCTTGTTGAGCAACTAAGAATCGCGGATCAGGCGGAGCGGATCCAAGCTTTGGAGAGTGTGCTTGACTTTCCACGTTCGGTTGCTTCCTACGTGTCCGTGCCGAGCCAGCGGAAATTGCCCCCCGGACCGCTTGCAATCGGCTTTCTGGACGAGCAATTAGTGCGGCTAGGGTTGGCCTCGTATGATGAACTTCGCCTCCGGCAAGAGCTCGAGGAGGGGGAGACACCGGTGGAAGACCGTCCACGCCGCAGTCGGTTGGCCGAGCCCCCCAAACGCATTCTTACTTTGGCGGAGAAACTTCGGCTGCTATTTGAGCACGAATTCCCCGGAGTCCATGATCTGAAAATCGTACCCGTGTGGGCGGCCGGGGAACTGTTGGAGATGGGGGGTGACTTTTATAAAGTGGTCACAGCCAAGGGGCTGCAAAAGCAGGAGGGTATCCTTTTCCGGCACCTGTTGCGGATGATCCTATTGCTCCGGGAGTTTGCCGAACTTCCCCCAAACGATTATGACCCACAACAGTGGAAAGACGAATATTTGGAGATAGCCACTATCATCACAGAAGCTTGTCACAAGGTCGATCCCACAAGCACCGAGCGGACGCTGGAGCGGGCCGAGGCGGCTGATGACTACTGGGAATACTAAATCTAGCCAACAAAGCCGAGCTTTGTCGCCTTACGTTGCCGTATAACCCCCGTTGACAACGTCGCCGCCAGATGCAAGTAGTCCTTGAGACAACTAGTTTCCGGGGACTCGATCGCGAAATGATCGCACAGACCGATCGAACCACGCCCTCTTTGCAAGCTTCGTCCAACTCCTTCGCTAGGCGTCGGGCTACTGGTGAGGCCTGTCCAAGTGGATGAAGATCGGGATCGGGAAGCTATTCTTGCCGAAAAAGCACGGCTCCGGGCACTTGCCCTGGGAAGGCGACGGGCTTTAGACAACAAGGATGTCCGCAGTCGCCGAATTTGGGAGCACTTGCGGCAAACATGCATCTTTCGGCAAGCGCAGACAATTTGTTCCTATGTCGCTATGCCCGAGGAGGTGCAAACCCAAGAAGGATTGGGGGAAATCCTCGCGGCCGGCAAACGCTTAGTGATCCCTTTCTGTGAGGAAAGGGACCTTAAGCTTTGCCGGGTGTTCTCCCTGAATGAACTGTCCCCAGGTCGGTGGGGGATTCTGGAGCCAAATCAAAAGGTGAGGCAAGACCCGACTCGTCAGGTCGACCCGGCGGAGCTGGAAGTCATTCTCGTGCCGGGAGTGGCTTTTGATTTAAAGGGTCGTCGGCTTGGCTGGGGCAAAGGATACTACGATCGGCTGCTTGGCCGGCTTCCGCCGGCGTGTGTTTCGATCGGGCTTGCTTTTAGCTGTCAAATCTTCGACCAATTACCGCAGTTGGCACACGATAGAAAAGTGGCTGCGATTGTAACGGAAGAAGGCATCCACGTGTGCGGACCCGAGCGTTAGGTAAAGGAAGTGAAGACAGTTTCCAGGGAACCTAAACCATTCTGGTTCCCTAGCTCTGTGGATGTAGGGAATAGGCTTCAAATCTGCTGTTGACGGACCTACTCCCTCATCATTTTGGTGACCGGGGGCAAAAGTCACCGGACGGCGTTGTGCCAGGCCACCCCCTGCTTCCGAAGCTCGGACGTTCCCGGAGATTCTCTCCCTCGCTGACCGGTTTCTCAGCAACCTCCAAAGTTTGGAGTGGGGTATCCGGGCGGAACGATCAAGCTCTTGTCGCGTGTAAAAGGCGCCAACCTTTCGACGAAAGAGTGATGCGCCGGCAGGTCAGCCTGTCCGGAAGTTCCGTAAGCGCTCGGGCAGGTGCGGGCCTTCGGGCACCTATGGATTGTTCGGCCCTTCGTGTTTCTCGCCCAGCCTCGTGCCCCCGTTTATTGTCTATCGCCCCTCACCGCGGAGCTGAAAGGGGAAGCGGCCGGTTGGTTGACATGACCTTATCCCAGGGATAATTTGCTTGCTGGCAAAGGTATCCCGCCTGCTTGCCCAGCAAAAAGCCGCCCGGCCCACGAATGATACCATTTGCCCCCTTACCTCCGCGTGAATAACGCCTACCAGAAGTTGGATGAAATCGCGAGGGACTATTTCTCCACACTGCCCGGCAAGGGTTCCCTCGGACGAGCAGCATCTTAAATAGCTCCACACGGCACAGATAGCGAAAGTATCTGACTTTGATCTTGCCAAATAAAAAGGCTCGGCTTTCTGGACGACTTATACCGCCCAGCCGCCTAGCGCTACACTTCCGTTGTGGAGCTAGTTAAATGTGCTTTGTGTGGTGTAAGGAACTCACCACCGGCTGGTTGGTTCGTCAACGGCTAGGGAACTGGGATCCATTGGGAGGAGGACGGCGATGATGACGCAAGCGAGTCTATCGCGGCGGACGTTCCTTAAGTCCACAAGTGCTCTGAGCGGGACGGTCGCTCTGCCTTGGGTGATGACTGTTTCGAAGGTGGCGGCCCGGTCATTTAAGATTGGACTAATCGGTTGTGGCGGTCGCGGGCAAGGGGCCGTAGTTGACGCTTTGGAGGCGGCGCAGACGCTCAATTTTCAGGTGGAAGTGGTGGCAGTGGCCGACTACTTCCAGGATCGGGCCGACCGGGCCGGCAAGCGATTTGGCGTGCCACCCCAGCGCTGCTTTGGCGGTCCCAAGGCCTACCGGGCCTTGCTTGAGACAGATGTACAGATCGTGCTCATTGCCACGGCACCTGTGTTCCATCCGCTCTTTCTTGAGGCCGCTGTTAAAGCGGGCAAGCATGTGTTTTTAGAGAAGCCTGTGGCCGTTGACCCAGTGGGTTGTCGCCGGGTAATCGCGGCAGCGGAAGAGGGCTTCCGCAAGGGCTTAGTGCTGGTGGCCGGCACGGACATGCGGCATGACTGGAATTTCCGCCTCACTCATCAAGCGGTGGCTGTTGAGAAGGCGCTCGGCCGACTTTACGCCGGCCGCGTTTCCTATTGCATCGGCTCGATGTTCCGCACACAGCCCATAGAGCCCAAGTCGGCCGACGATCTTGTTCGCACCTGGCAAAACTGGGTGGCCCTTTCGGGCGATCACCTAGTGGAGCAGCATGTTCACAATATCGATATTGCCAACTGGTTCTGCGGTCGGCCGCCGTTAAGTGCCGTCGGCTTCGGAGGCAGAGCACGGCGCAATGCCGGCGATATGTACGATTTCTTTAGCATCGACTACGACTACGGTGACGGTGTCCACATCCACTCGATGTGTCGGCAAGTCAACGGATGCTACAACTGGGTTGGCCACGATTTTGTGTACGAAAAAGGCCACACGTCCGGGAGTGACTATCCGAATCCCAAAACCTCACCGATTCCACCCGACTTGCCGCGTGGCAAAAGTCCGCATCATCAGGAGCAGATCGACACGCTTTACCTGGTGGCCAAGGGCGAGCCGGTCAATCAGCTCCATGCCTTGGCCGAATCGACCGCCACGGCGATCATGGGACGAATCTCCGCCTACACCGGCAAGCAGGTGTTTTGGGATGAGATCATGACGGATCCCAACAAGAACCCGCAGCTATTCAACCTGCAACTGAAGCCGACGGCGGAAGATTTCGAAAATGGGACGGTGGAAATCCCGCCGGAGAATGTCGTCGCCCGTCCCGGACAGCCGGCTTGATGGCAAAGATTCATATCCTGGGGGCGGAAAGCCCACCGGTACTTGGATCCCGGCCGCGTTTAGGCCGGAGTCGTCAAGCCCCGCGTTTTGGCCGGCAGCCTTTTCTACCCAGGCAGAAGTTTTGTAAGGAACGGGCGCGGTCGGACCGGCGGTCCCGTGATCAGAGTGAAACTGCCCCGCGGTGCTACCGGCCGGTGGAGGGAGTTTGCCGTCCTAGCGCGGCACAACGCGCCCGGTTTGGTGGCTCCGCTTTCCCAAAGGGAGTAGCCTGAGGCGTTTACTTTTTGACGGGCCGACCAAGCCGGGCCTCGACGCTTGTCACTTTGGCCTCAATTCGACCGGTGTAACCCTTGCGGTAGTCCAGGCGGAGGTAACATTCAATCCGATCGCAGTCGGTTTGGAGGGCATGGAAGCATTTCTTTACCACGTCGAGGATTTGCTCGAGCGACCCTTCAATTACCGTGCCCATCGCGTGGCAGCGATAGTCTAAACCGCTTTCATCAATGATCTGGACACACCGGGCCACATAGGGGCTAAGGCTAACCCCTTTATCAAGGGGGTAAATGCTGATCTCCGCAACAACCACTCCTTATCTCCTTGCTCCAATTTACGAAAAGGTCCCAGACCTCCTAGACTAACATGCGATGCGACCGCCGGCGGTAGTGAGCTTCCGAATCCCCTCTGAAGCATTCGGGCGCGATTGGCTGGGTATGTCTTCGAGGGATCCCGGCCGCGATCGCAAGGGCCCCTCAAAGCTTTCCTTGAAATCCCCCCAGTCCTCTCCAGTTATCCACGCTTTGTTGTGGGAAACCTTAGGTTACCTGGCACGGCCTCTTTAAGACCCGACAAAGGAGCCCCTGTTTCGCCCCAGCCAAGCCTGCGACACCGCTGGCCACCACCCCAACGGTCCGCAAGCGTTCTTGATCATTATACTGACAAACAAAGGATATCATTATAGCGGCCGTCGGTCTTCCCTTTGCTCTCTTAAAAGCTGTGTTGCCGCCGAGGTCGAAACGACCGTAAGCTTTCGCCGTCATAAGACACCTTTTCTTTGCGGCAAGAGGCGCAAGTCCCGCGGCGTTGCTGCAACCGCTGGCCGCCAATGGGCCGGGAACCGCACCCCGCGAGGATTTGAGCCGAGATGGCTTGTCCGTGCTTTTTGGGTTCGGGGGAGAACAACTGAATGCGGAGCGATTTATCAACACGGCGAAAGCTTTCCGCACTTGGTATTTTCGGCATTTTGTCAGTCAGTTTCTTGCTCCTAGGTGGTGGCAGTGGCTGTACCAGTGCCCTGGCTACAGCGGCCTGGATCCTAAAGGGGCCAAATGTCCCCGCCGAGTTCAATGGCCTTCGTAAGAAAAAAGTCGCGGTCGTCTGCTCGGCATCCACGCAGTCCGTTTACGCTTATCCCAGCGTCGCCAAAGACCTTGCCCGGGCAGTGGCTCGCCAGCTTCAGCGCAATGTGAAGGACATTCACCTTATCCCGGCCGAACAAGTTGAAGAGTGGATGGACACCCACCAGTGGAACGAATATCCCGAGATTGGCAAGGCTTTGGGGGCGGAACTGTTGGTGGCTGTCGACATAAATGATTTTCGCCTGTACAAGGGGCAAACGGTCTACCAAGGTCGGGCAGACCTCACGATCCGCGTTTTCGACTGCAGCACGGGCGAGGTTGTCTTCGAGCGGCGCCCGCCGGAAATCCTTTACCCACCCAATCACGTCGTGTCCACGGCTGAAGTTCGCGAGGCCGATTTCCGCCGTGACTTTGTTCGCGTACTGGCGGATCACATCGGGCGATACTTCTACCCCCACGATCCGCGAACACTCTTCGCCGCTGACGCCGCAGCCATGTACTAAAGGCGTTCCCGTGGGGGAAGAGCCGGCTTTCGGCGCGGTCCTGACTTCCGGAGAATGTTCCTGCCCCGGCTCATGCGGCGTTCTTGCCCGGCGGGAACTTTTCTTCGGCTTGGGTGATCTCTGCATGCCGGAACTGGGAAAGGCGTCCTGCTTGGTGCCCTGCTAAAACCCGGCCACTACGTGCGGTTAGATGCTTCCCGCTAGCCCGCTCAGTTTCCCGTCACGCAGGTGGCCTACTAATGTGGCCCAGCCAAAGAGCTGCTTTTCCGCACCCACCGCGGAAGAATTCGACCTGCTCCCTTCTCCCTCCCCCCTTGTTTCTGCGAATGGCAATTTTCCGCGGAATTCTCGGCGGTCTCTGGATCGCCCTGTCAAGTGGTACCAGCCCTTCATCGTTGACGAGCTGATCTTGCCGGATTAGGATCGAATTGCCCGGCCTTGGCACGGAGGGGACGACCCCCACGGTCTTTCGCATCCTAGCTTCAAAGAAATGCAACTTACCGTGCACCGGGCAGGAAATGAGACTTGTTGGCCTTAGAAAGCGGTCCCGGTCAATTGCTTAAGATGTTGCCAGGTGCACGGGGTCGGGAAAGGCTCCGGTGTCAGACGGCACTACAGCCCGTCGGCCAAGTTTGGGGGAAGGCCAATGTCTGAGACGATTAGGCGCTCCGGTGAAAGAAAAGTGACCTGCATGATCGCTAACCGCAACAGAGGATGGAGTAAGAGGGTCGTTCCGGCGGGCACAAGTCTCTGTGTCAGTGCCATAGTCCTTTTTGGGGTTTGGGCCTGGGTTACGCTTGGGAGCTGGGCGCAGGAGCCTAAGCCGCCCGCTCAGACGCCGAGTGCCGTGGCACCAGCGGCGGTTAGTCAACAGCCAGCACAGCCCAAGCCCATGCCGCCTGGAGGAGCCCCGGCGCCGGCCCCGCCAACAGGGACGCCACCGGGAGCCGCTCCGACGCCGCCTCCGGCAAAGCCCACCCAGCCGGCGCCCCCGCCTAAGAAAAAACAACTTCCGCCGCCGGAAGAAGTAACTGTCCGCACGAAAGAGCCGGGCGGCAGTATGGAACTTAGGGGCACTTTTTACCCGGGGAGCAACGGCAAGGATTCGGTGCCGGTCATCTTGCTTCACATGTGGAAAGGAAGCCGAGCGGATTTTGCTCCGCTCGTGCCGGTCCTTCAGGACAAAGGTCACGCCATTTTGGTACCGGATCTGCGGGGCCATGGGCAGAGTCGTCGCCGTCTAATCGCCACACCTCGTGGACCAAGTGTCGAAGTCTTGGATGCCGAGAAGCTAGCCCCGGCCGATTTCGCCGCCATGGTCCAATTCGACTTGGAGGCGTGGAAGAGGTTCCTGCTTGAACGAAACGACGCGGAGGGACTCAACATCGAGAAGCTGTGCGTGGTGGGGGCAGAAATGGGGGCAGCGGTCGCACTTAACTGGGCTTTGCTTGACTGGAGCTGGCCCCAATATCCCGGGGTCAAGCAGGGGCAGGACGTTAAAGCCCTAGTGCTTTTGTCTCCCCCGTGGAATTTCCGTGGGCTTGATGTGCAAAGGGCGTTGGCCGATCCGTTTATTCGTTCCGGGATGTCAATAATGATCCTCGTGGGGACGGGCGAGTCGAAAGCGGCTGCTGATGCACGACGGATTCATGGACTGCTGGAAAAAGCCCGGCCCGAACTGGAGACATTGCCCCCGGCCCAGCGGAACCTTTTCTTTGGTCAACTTAACACGTCGCTTCAAGGGACACGACTTTTGGGGGTGCAAGGTTTGAATGTGGAGGATGCGATTGCCCGGTTCATTGAGATTCGGCTTGTCAAGCAGGATTTTCCGTGGCGTAAACGCTTGACAAAAGCAGGGAGTTGACAAACGAAGCACCGGGGGACAGGAAACCCACCGCTCAGAAAAGATTCTGGCAGGTTAGATGTTCCTTGCGGCTTTTGGGGGCAGCCTTCCTAAAACCTCCTGCCTAAGTTGTGTTCAGTGGGTGCTACGGCGCACAAAAATAGCCACGGTCGTTCTATGAAGATCCGAGCTTCTCCTGGGGCAAGTGGTTTGTGGCGCGACCGCGGTGGCTTATTCTGGTTCCAGGGAACGGGCTTTGACGCTCGAATGTCGATGCAATTGATGATGTCGACAAAAGTCGATGATCACCCGAACCACTCGCCGCCAGTTGTGGACGTCAGGGCCTAACGTTTCAAAGATGGTTTCCGTCATATCCCATGCATCTTGAGGCGAGCAGAGGGGATCAAGCTCCGTCACGTCGAGCTCGGCCGGGAGCGGGAGATGACGGATGCGGAATCGCTTTTCAAAATTGTAAATAAACTCGGCGGGATTTCCGGAAAATCCTGCGCCTAGTCGACGAGCGGCTCGCCGCAAGCTACTGCCGCGGTACCATTCCGGCAGAAGGCCAATCCGGGCTAAAGCGGCCGGATTGTTGTCGCTTCCGCAATAGCCGATAAAATCGGCGTCAACAACTTGTTCGGCTTTGAGAACTAAGTTATCTAAAAGAACAGAGTCAACAAACGGCCAGGTGCCAGCTACCCGGACAGCTGCCTCGGCGGAAAACCGCTCGATCCCTGCCACAAAACACTCAAGGGGGGTAGTGCCAAAAGCGCGAAAGACAGGAACATCGGGCGGGACGATCTTGTCGACTAATTCGTTGGCCGGATCATCCGATGTGATCACGACCACCCCGTCGACCCGTTGAGCATCTGTGGCAGCGCGAACAATCCACTCCAGAACAGGTTTGCCGCCCAGTCTTCGCGCCGCCTGACACCGCGCTTGAGGCGTGGTGTAACAAGCGTCCACAAAACAAATGGTTCTGGGCATCCAAGCCATTATTTCACCTCCGTCTGGGGCGAGGTCTAACGGCCATTAGCCTTCGACGAGTCCAATCTAGCCGCGCGAAGGCAAAAGCGTCAATAGCCCGAAAGGTTTTCCTGATCAACCACCGAAGCGGCGAAAACCAAAGGGCACTATGGCGGCATGCGGTTTGCGCTCTTATGACTGTCGCTTTGCATGAGACGGTTTGGGTGGTTACTAAAAGGGCAAGGCAGCAACTTGCAACTTTCCTGCCCCTAATCGAGAAAAGGCCGGTCATAAGCAATCCAAAAGAAGGATGCTCGACAACCGTCCCATCGGGGTTAGATCGGTTCAAACAGCGCGCTCATTTGGCGGGGAGAATGCTAGCGCTAGCATGTCGATGATACTCTGCTAATACTTTCGTGGCGCACCCGTGAGGTGGGCCAGCCAGCAAGTGGAGGGGCAAAAAGCCGAGCGCAGGTCGAGCCTTGATCGTGACTCTGCGGCCTTCTTTGGACTGGTATCAATAAGCAGGGCCGGAGGGGGGAAATTTTTCGCTGACGCGGCCCCTTGCACGGATTGAAGAACCTCCCTGGATGGAGAGAGCGATTGCCCAGTGGGAGAGTTTGGCCGCACCCATCCACTTCGCCACGCAGTCGGGGCAAGACGCTAGGCGGCTCCGAGTGTTATCGAGATCGCCGGAGAATCGCGGGCGTTAGTCCTGCGAAGTCCCCGGAGGAGGTAGCGCTGCGGTAGCTCGGCAGCAAATCGGGCCGAGAAATTTAAAGCTTCAAGCATCGGAAGCCGATCGTGAAAGTGCCTCGAAATACTGCCGACTGGGGGTGCGGGGCAGTGAGGCAAGATTCTGGTCACTTGTCTTTCTTGTCGGCACTTCTTGTCAGAACGGTGTACGGATATGGCTGCAAAGCTTGAGGCGATGGTCGCTTATCTTGCCGGGAAGCGCTTAGTCTTTGCCGTTTTGGGAATCGTGTGCGCCGTCGGGCTTGTGTGGGGCATGACCTGGCGGGGGAGTGCTCGCACATCAGAAGAGGCCCACACGGCCGGCCGTCCGGGCTCGGCACCTTGGTCCTCTCCCCAGGAAAGACCCCCGTGGCTTTCACAAACCCCTTATGGTCCTCAGCCGGTGCAGTTTGCCTCGCTTGAAGCCCCTGTGGGCGAGGGGACAGCCTCTTCGAGTGGTGTAACGGCTAAAGCCGCTTCAGCGCAAAACGCCGGAACCGCCCAATCCGCGGGCAATCCTGCGCGGGCTGTGCCGGATGCGGCAGTGGTCCGCCAATATCGGCCAAACGGAAACTTAGAGGCTGCCCGGGAGGCCATCGAACGCCGGTTTGGCCAGAACGAGGTTCGCGTGGCAGTGGACCGCCGCAACCAGCAGTTGATCGTCCTTGCCACGGAAAAGCTCCACGCCCAAGTCGCCGAGTTTCTTGCCTCCTGGCAAAAGGAGGTGGCCGCCAAGCCAAGTGAATCGGGAGGAACCCCCGCGCAAGAGCCCGCCGCTTCGCCCGTGCCGAACCAAGGGGTGCAGGTCACTCCTGGGGGCATGGCACCTTCGGCCGGTACGCCCGGCTTTCAGGTGGTAAGTCTAGCGGGAACCACCCCGGAACAACTGGAAGCCGAACTCCTTCGCGTATTCGGGCCTCGCTTCCAGCCAGTGGGAAAGACCGCCCAGGGCCACAGAGGATACCGCATTCGCACATTAGAGGGTGGCGAGCTTCTATTGAGCGTGGATCCAGCCGGCCAGTTTGTGGTGGTGCAAGGTAGCTCCGAGTTAGTCGGCAAGCTCGCAGGCGTCCTCGAGATGCTCGTTAAGGGCGATTATGCCTCGGGACCTACTCCGACGGCCTTTGTGGCACTCCAGCGGCCCCGACAGGCGGTGCTTCAGCAAGCCCTGTCAACGATTCAGGAGATGTCACAAAGTGCACCAGTGCCGCGAGACCAGCTTGCTTCCCCCGAGATGGGAGAGACAGCGGCGGTTGCGATCCGCGGTAACGTTCTTCGGGCAGGCCCCGGTGCGGTGGGACCCCAATCTGTAGAATCGAATCTCTCCGGGCAAGGTATCCTTTTGGCTCAGGCTGCGCAAGTTCAACCAGCTCCAGCGGAGCAGCCCCAGCCAGCACCTGGTCAAGCCCAACCGGCCCAGCAGCAACCCCCGGCTGCGGCAGCCGAAGCTCCGGCAGGACTTATCGGGCCGGTGCAGATTGAATGGCTCGAGGGACTTGACATCCTGATCATTCGCGGTCATGAACGCGATGTGCAGCGGGTGGCGGAACTTATTCAGGAAATCGAGCGGCTCAGTGCCGAAATTGTCCCGGTCATCCAAATTCATCAACTTAGGCATGTTAATTGCGAGCCGCTCATCACCGTGTTAACCCAAATTTATCAACAGGTTTATCAACCGCGGTTGGGCACGGTTCTTATCTTGGCCCTTGTCAAGCCCAACGCCATCCTCGTAGCCGGCCGACAGGAAAGCGTGCAGGCGGTGATCGATTTGGCTCAACAGCTGGACCGCCCCGTCCGGCCGGAGACGCAGTTTAAAGTTTTCCGTCTTCGGCATGCACCGGCTGATCAAGTGGCGCAAACGATTACTGAGTTTTATGAAGATCGCGCCGGGCTGGGGACGCAAGTGCGTGTCTCCACAGACTTCCGCTCCAACTCGCTTATCGTGGAGGCAAGTCCCCGCGACATGGCCGAGGTAAGCGAGCTTATTGCTCAATTAGACATTAGCCACACAGAGGCCCAAAGTGAGATCCGCGTTTTCAAATTGAAGAACGCCCTGGCTTCTGAGCTGGCGACTATCCTTCAGGACGCTATTACCGGCCAGGCTTATGGCGTTCGGGGTGTGGCAGTAGGGCAGCCGGCCGCTGCAGCCCAGCAACAACAGGAGCGCAAGTCTGCTGTTCTGCGGTTCGTGACTATTGACGAAAAGGGCCGACAAATTGTTAGTTCCGGCATTCTGACCGACGCAGTAATCACCGCGGATACGCGCTCAAACTCCTTGCTGGTGACTGCCTCGCCGGACAGTATGCCTCTTATCGCCGCGCTAATTGAAGAGCTTGACCAATTGCCCACCGCGGAGGCCCAGATCAAGGTCTTTACCCTCGTCAACGGCGATGCCCAGAACATGGCCGAGATGTTGCAAACAATCTTCGGCCAGCAACAACAGGTGGCAGCGCAGCAGGTGGCGATCCGCACGGGAGCCCAGCCGGGCGAAAGTGCCCTCATTCCTCTCCGCTTCGCTGTTGACGTGCGGACCAACAGCATCATCGCTTCAGGAACCGCCGGCGACCTGGCGTTGGTGGAAGCCATCCTTTTGCGTCTGGATACCACGGAGGTTCGCGCCCGGGTGAACCGAGTCTTTCGGCTGAAGAATTCACCGGCAAACGACGTGGCCAACGCCCTGAATGAATTCCTCCGTAGCGAACGGCAACTTCTCCAGGTTGCCCCTGGGCTAGTGAGTGCCTTCGAGCAGATTGAACGCGAGGTGGTCATTGTTCCGGAGCCGGTGAGTAACTCCCTTATCGTTAGCGCCACGCCACGGTTTTTCGAGGATGTGCTCCGGTTGGTGGAAGAACTAGATGCCCGCCCGCCGATGGTAATGATTCAGGTCCTCATCGCCGAGGTTACCCTTGGCGAAACGGACGAGTTTGGTGTCGAGCTGGGTCTGCAGGATTCCATCCTGTTTGACCGGAGCGTCGCCGGCACGGGCAACTTGGCTGGAACAAACGTGCCGGGTTTCCTGTTTAACACCACAGATCCTTTGGGCAATAGTAACTCCGCGACGGCCTTGGCCAATTCCGACCGGATTGGAACGCAAGGTCTCACCAACTTTAGCGTAGGTCGCGGGAATGCCGAGCTAGGCTTTGGTGGGTTGGTGCTGTCGGCTTCGAGCGAATCTGTCAGCGTCCTGATTCGGGCGCTGCAAGATTCGCGTAGGCTGGAAATCTTGAGCCGGCCGCAAATCATGACCATGGACAACATGTTGGCTCAGATCTTGGTTGGCCAAGAAGTTCCCACCATTAGCGGCACACAGTTTACAGATCTTGGCGGTCAAATCAACACAATCACCTGGCGGGAAGTCGGTCTCATCTTGACAGTGACCCCACGTATCAGCCCGGATCGATTGGTCGTGATGGAGGTCGACGCCACCAAATCGGAGGTTGGGCCTGAGGCTGAGGGTATTCCGGTGTCGGTCTCACAGGGGCAGGTGATCCGAGCCCCGCGAATCAACACCACGTCTGCCCGAACAGTGGTGAGCGCCGCAGACGGGCAGACAGTGGTCCTGGGCGGTTTGATTACTAAGTCGAAATCCACGGCGACCCGAAAGATTCCGGTACTTGCAGACATTCCCGTAGTCGGGCGGCTCTTCCGCTTTGATTCTCTGCGGACCAATCGAACTGAGCTTCTCATCATCTTGACTCCGCATATCATCACCAACGACGCCGACGTGGAGCGGATCAAGCAGATCGAGTCGGCCCGAATCGATTGGTGCTTGCGTGACGTGATGGAGCTGCATGACGGAAGCGGCCTCAGCTCTCGGCGGTGCCAACCGCCGGCGCCCTGGGAGGTACCTATCCAGCAGCCGGTGATGGAGATGCCCACTGAAGCGCAAACACCTCCGGCAGAGGTGATTCCCACACCGGCGCCGGCTGAGCCGACTCAAGGTCCCGCTCTCCCCGCCCCGTCAGCCCCAAAGGAACTTCCCCAGTAAAGAAAGTGTCCGCAAGGAGGCAAAATCCCGCGGGAACAGTTCTAGGGAGTAAGCTCGGATCGATAACTAGTCACCTGGAAGCTTTATTGGCAACATACGTATACCAATCTCTTTTCGGCGAACGTTTCAGCCTGAGGTCGTGCGGCCATGAGAAGTTGGCGACAGATTGCAACTATCCTTCCGATCACGGTGTGGCTACTGTGTGCGGATGCGGCGCTAGCCGAAAAGCTTGCGATTCCCCTTCCTTGGAAAAACGAAAGGAAGGAATATGGCATCCCGGATACGATTGTCGCCGTGTGGACGTATGCAGTCGCCCACACACCGGGGCAGCCCCCTACGCGGGGGTTTGGTGGCCGAATTATGTTCTTCCAAGACGGCCGCGATAAGCCCATCAAAGTGGACGGAACTCTAGTCGTCTACGCCTTTGAGGAAACGAACTCTCAACAGGAAAAAATTGTTCCGGATCGGCGATACGTTTTTTCGCCAGAAGACTTGGCACGGTGCTACAGCGAATCCCGTTTAGGACATTCGTACAGCGTGTGGATTCCCTGGGACGAGGCTGGGGGCGCACAACGGACGGTAAGCCTGATTGTTTGCTTCACGGCACGGGGTGGCAAGACAGTAGTTAGCCAGCAATCGAAAATGATGCTTCCGGGGCCACGTAAAGAGGGAGATCAGCCCCAGCTTGCCTCCAGGGAAACAAAAAGCGGTACACAAGCCCAAGTGTGGACGGTACCTGCACCTGTAAGGGCGACGGCCGGCAAGCCGATCAGCCCGCCGGTATCAACCTCTAATTCGGCCGCAGGGGGCGAACCTAGTCCCGGTCATGCCGCGGGTGGCAATGTCGCGCAGCCGGCGCCGGGTCTCTCCCAAAACGGTGGCGAAATGCCAGCACCGGCACTTATTCCCCAAGGCGGAACGGCGATGCCCCCGATCCAAGCTCCTTTGTCAACTGCCTCCCCGGCCGTCTTTGGCCAACCGATCGGGGGCTCCCCGCAAACGGCTGCGCAGTCATCCGTCCAGCCGACAAGTTTACATATGCCAAGCCAGCCTCCAGCAGCTTTCCAGGCCCCGACGTCCACAAACACCCCGCCTAACGCTTGGCGACAGGGATTTACCCGCAGCCGCCCGATGGTCCCCCGGTATGTTTGGGGAAGTGTCCAGCCTGGGGCGGCACCTCCTTCTGGACAGACTTCCTGGGGCCAGGGTATAGCGGCGCAAACTACGCCGGCCATGCCTCTGCCCCAAGCTTCCATACAGCCTGTCCCCATACCGCGATGATAAGCCGCCTGTAAGTGCTCCGGGTGGGGTGGGGAACCACAGCCGCTTTGCTCCCCCGAACGGCCGCGCGTGTGACTTTACAAGCCGGCAAAAACACCCGCCGGTGAGTTGCCGGGCTACCTTCCCCTGCGATGGAGAGCGCCGCCCTCGGCTCGGCTGAACGAATGGTTGGTGGCATTCGGATTCGCTCCGTTACGCTCCGCTCAGTGTGGCCCGATATTCCTCCAACCGCCTGCGGAATTTTTCCATTTCCGCCTGATAGGCTTGCACCCAATCCGGTCGCGGTTCAACCGGTGCCGCGTAACGTACCATGGTGGCTACTGCATCAGCCACGCGGAAGGGCTCGTTAACACCGTGTTGACGCCGGAGGAGCGTCTCCACTCCGGCCAAAGCGGTGACAGCCGCACCCAAAGCAGGGCCTTCCGCCGACACCAGGCGCTCAAGCCGGTGATTAAGGACGCTGGCAAGGATTTCGCACATCAAATCGCTTCGGGCAATGCCGCCAGAGACGGTCATTTGCGTAATCTTTTGGCCGGCACGTTGATGAGCTTCGATCCCCAGCTTGATGAGATAGGCGATAGCCTCCAGCGCGGCGCGGAATTGCGCGCCGGGCGATTCCGGCCGGACCGGATACCACTTGGGTTGGACATTGCCCCGAATGCCAAGCGAGGGCTCCGGCATGATAAACGGCATCACCTGCACGTCACCGCTTCCCGGAGGAAGCTGCCGAGCTTCTGCCTGCAGCTTGGCCCAATCCGGGTTTTCCCCCACCACCCAGTCCAGGAATTGTGCCCCATTGTTGTAGCAGCGCATCCACAAGTAGGGGCCCCAGTTGAGCCGCATCACGTCAAGCTCGTCGGTTTGGGGCAGTTCAGCCGATGACGAATTGACCACGGCAGAATTGCCGAGAATAACGGCGACCTGACCGGCATCCACAGCTCCCCCGCCCACCAGTCCCGCCTGCTGGTCATCAGAGGTGGGAAAGATCCACGGCGCTTCCTCGGCCACAAGCCCAACCTCGGCACACACGTGAGCCGCCAGTCGGCCGACAGGTTCGTACATGTCTACAATCCGCGGGAGCTGCCGCCAAGCAAGTTCGCGGTATTCCTCCGACTCAAGGGCGCCCAACATCTCCCGGCGCCACTGGCATGTGCGAAGGTCCATCATGCCTGTGGAAGCCGCCGAGGAGACACTGATCACATCGAAATTCCCCGTGAGGAATCCGGCAGCCAAAGGACCGTGGGGCAGGATCCGCCACGTGCGTCGCCATCCTTCGCGGGACAAGTAGCCGGGATCTTCGTCCTTCACCAGGTGGCTTAGCGAATACCGGTCAGCCCAAGGTCCGCCGATCAATTCGCGAACCCGCGCCGGCCCACCCAACCGGGCTTCCCCTTTTCGGCGATAGTCGGCGAGCGTTTGGTCATTCCAGCAAATGGCACGGCGGATCTGGATCCGGTTTTTGTCGATGCGTCCCGCCGTATGGTGTGTTGCCGAAATCCCCCCCGCAATCCAATCTTTGAGCCGGCCGATTTCCCGAAGGGCCGCAACAATGCCCCGGACACTCGCCCGGGCCTGACCTTCAAGCTGCATCAGGTTCAGTTCCGAGATGCGTTCATCGTAAGGTTCTCCCTTCCACAAATCGGTAGGCAGGCGAACTTCCGCTAGCACCTGGCCGGACAGGTCAAAAGCTAAGCACTTGACTGCACCAGTGCTGAAGTCCCATCCGGTAATGACGCTCTCCGCGGGAACGAAGCGTGGTCTGTCAGCCATGGCAGCTCTCCGTGTTGGTCCTGTGTCTCTTGAGAAAACTTTTGCCGACCCTCGCCCAGTAACGTTGGCTCACCATCTTCGGGATTAGCACCGTCATTTAGATCGGTGGGGCCGAGAGGCCATCAACAAGCCAAGGCTTATCCCCGATTTGCAATCGGCCAGACTAAAGATCCGCCGCGCCCCGATCTCTCTGAGAACGCTCTGAATAAAGCCGAGCCAACATTTTAGCAAAGGACTAGGAATCCTTACTACCACCTGGCGGGCCCCAAGGGTGCGGAGGTTGGGAATAGGCAAGGGACGGGCGCACTTAGGAGGTAATCAATATAAAGGAAAAGCGCATGTTCCCGGGGCAGTTCCGAGGACTCGTCAACGAGAGCCTTGGGGGCGAATTCCGCCCGGCCTTCCGAGGCAGAGACGGAGACGGACCATCTATCCAGCCGTACAGGTATCAGCGTCGATACTGGCAAAGACGCCCGGGATTTAAATGCGGCGACCACTACCAGACCATCCCCGACGGGGTTGGCAAATGCCGGGAGAAATTGCGGAGGACCAGTCGACAAACCCGGAGGACTCAGGGAAAAGGCTTCAAACGGACTCACCTTTTCTGCGCGATTGTTTCGTAACCGGTCGCGGGCTAGGCAGGTCAGCAAGGTGCTGCGGGAGGGCTCAAAACTCCCGGAATTCCCTTTCCCTCATAGGGGGAGGCCTTTGCCGGTCGCTAAGATTTGAAGCACCCGGCCGCGCAACTCCGTAGCCAGCATCGAAGGGGAGGGAAGGAGTGGTGGAGCTGCTTTTCCGTGATATAACCGTGTGCGATCAGCTGACACCAATCGACGTACACTTCGCCATCGCACGGGTCAACGCAAGCCCGGCCAAAGTCAGCAAGTCGTGGTCCCCGAGTAGAACTTCGAACATCCGTCGCCGATGCGGCACGTCAAAGGCCATTGGGGCAACTCTCAGCATGCGGAAATAGCTTTGCCATCTTTTGGCAACTGAATTGTCAGTAACCCCATCCTCCCCTCCCATAATGGCGCCCTCCACACCGGAACCTTTTGTGGGAATTAGCTAACAGCGGTAGTGCTGACCTTTTTGGAGGGAGTAAAGATATTAGAACACAATAGGCTTGTCACAATCCTCATGTCACAATTGACGACCCTGACCGCAAAACATTAAACGATTCATTTGGGGAAATCGCTTAAACTCTGCGGTGCGCTCTTAGCCAACGCCGGCACAGGCGTCATTTGTTCAGAGGGCGCGATCGACCGACTACCCAGGGGTAAACATGAACCAAACTTGGCGCAGCTCCTCGATACGGTTAGCGGAGTCGAGGCGAAGCTCCGCCACTGTATGTCTACGGGCAACCCCTCTTTGCAATCTGTCTGATGTGCTTGTTGACTGGCTGAGGCAGGCCGATTCAGGTAGGGCGTCATCCAGACGATGGCAGCCCCAACCGGGCCAAGAATCCGCGCAGCGGGGGCCGGCAATTCCTTTTGCAGTCACGCCGAGACGGCCCAAAGTGATCTAAGCTGCTCGAGGGTTCCGCAAAAGAGCCGAGTCGCTAAAAGGGACCGTTTTCAACATCCCCGGCCAAGGTGCCAACGGCGACGGATCCGGAGTCGTTAGGCTCAACACGGTTCCCTCAATTCGGGATGGACTTGCGGAACTTGCAAATCTTGTCTGGAGCTCGCGGCGGAGGACCCATAGCTGCAGTTTTGCTTGGAGTGGATGTTTTTCGTCCGCAGAGTTTAAACACAGCTGCTACAAGGTAGAGCGCGCTATCGGACGCAGCCGGCCAGGCCAAGTTACTTGCCATCCTCCTCGGTATCGTCCAAGTGCAGCAACTCCCGATACCGCTCCAGGATCGCGCGGTACTCCGAGGGCCCTCCCTCAGCCTCCGCTAACTCCCGAAGAAGTTCGCGAATGGCCGGCCGAACCCGAGGTGACTTGGCGGCAAACTCGGCGAGGGATCGAAGCAATCCCCTAACTCCCAGCCTTTCCGGCGGAAGGTCCTCCCCAGTCGCCAAAATATGGTTTACTCGGCGAGATATTTGGCCGGCGAGGTCAATAAGCATAATGACACACCGCTGGAGTTGTTTCGCGGTGAAATGGCCATCTTCGATGGCGTGAACCCAATCAACATAAATTTCGTTCTGAGACGGATCAAAACAGGCCCGCCCAATCTTTGTCAGATGGTTGTGCTCAAGCACCGCCTTGAACACTTTTTCCCGATGGGGCGTCTCCGGAGGCACGGAGGCAATCCTGGGGACGCAAAATTCGACAGCTTCACCGTCCTCCGCTAACCGAATTAGTAGACACGTGAGTACGTCCGTCCAACCAACGCAAAGGCAAACTAACAACTGTTTCTCCGGATCGGCAAACGAACTGAAGCCGGCTTTTGCCATGAGAGACTGGAGTTGCTGAAAATCAATGGCCATGCGTGAAACCTCCCGTTACAACCCCCACGCGGGCAAGAAAGCACCGAAAGTCTACCGCTCGCCGAGCGGTTTCACCTTGACTGCAGCCTTGCCCTCCCCTCGGCCGGCGAAGCCTCTCCCGGCTCTGGGAGAAAGCACTGAGCTAATCAAACGCAAAACTAGCGTCCTCACCATCAGGTTGAGGAGGGATGCTCGATTTCGTTACCGCTGGGCTTAATACCGGCCCCCGTCAACCCTCGTTCAACTATCAAGACGCAAAAAACAAGGGAAAATTGCGCCGATTCGCGAGCCTACTTGAACCCCGTAACCCCGGCACCAAGTGAGCAATCAAGCGGAGCTCCTTCTTTGCGGTTGGTTCCGCTTCCAAAGGTTGGGAAGTATGGACCTTCCCCCGGGGCAGAGGCTCCTCTGTCTGGATCCTAAGCGGCAGTTTCGCGGCAGGCCCAAAACCGCGCCGTCTTCCAGCCCAATTCACAGGGCGCAGGTTCTCGCATATTCCCGAGCCAGTCCCTCCGCCGAATTGGCTAAGCTATCTCCCGGTGTTCTAATGCTCTCCCGAGGAGGCCACCGCTTGGCGAAGGTTTTTCCTCGAAAGCTGATCCTTCGCACCCTGTTTAGAAGTAGACGGAGGGCAAGGTCATGCAAATCCGCCAGTCGCGTCGCCAATTCCTGCTGGCCGGAGGAATCGCTCTAGCTGGTTCGATGGTCCCTTCCGGCATAGCAAAAGCCCACCAAAAGTTTCCCTGGCCTGAAGCCAAGTCCACAGAGCACTTCTGGTATCGCCTGCAACCGGAGGGGCTTTATATTGATTCGCAGCGAGGAAACTGGGCTTTTGCGTTCGGAAAGGACCGTCTCTATCTTTCTGATGAGAATGCCCGCACATGGGCCTGGGAGAAGGAATTCCCGGAGGCTCAAAAAATCACCTTTAGTCACATCTTTACCAATGGGAACGTCTTATTTGCGACGAGCAATCGGTTGTTTTTGAGCACAGATCGGCTGAAAACGATTCGAGAAGTTCCCGTCTTAAATCCGGATGGATCCGTTTATCGGCCCCATGAACCAAAGAATCCGGATCGACCGGGATGGTATTTTTATTCGCTCTCGGGCATCACTTCGTGGATGCTCAAGGACCGGGAGATCCTCGTGTGGGGCAACTACTGCAACGTGCTTGGTGGGGCATCACCGATCAACATCTACTACTCTGTTGACAACGGGCAGACAGTAAAGCTTGCCTACTCCTTTGGGCGAAATCCCCATTTTTGCGATGACGGTTCGGAAGGCGGCGGCTCGACGGGAACGCCGCTAGGTAATCCCGATAACCCGGTACTTTGTCGACACATCCACAGCGTGGCCTATAATCCAGCCGAAGATGCTTTTTATTGTTGCACCGGGGACTTCAATCGGCCGGGTTGGTTTGAGTGTCACTGGCTTCGGGGCGCGTACGACTGGGCAGGCGACCGGTGGGATTGGAAGGTAGTAGTGTCGGCCTCTCAGAATACGCGGTACAAGTCGGGTGGGATTAATTGTGTGGATGGTCGGATTTGGTGGATAAGCGACGCCAATGGCCCGCTACCCCACGATCGAGGACTTTTCTCCTGTCGGCCTGAGGATTTGCCTCACACCGAGCGTCACACCATGCATTACAACCCTGTTTACGAATGTGGGTGCATGGTGATCAACGGGCCGGTGATCTTGGCCGGGCACCTGGGACCTGCCTGCCCCTATCATGCCGGGATCATTATTTCTCTGGATGGCGGCGAGACTTGGGCGGAGCACGACCTTGTCGAATTTGGAAAGCGAGCCGTTGTCAGGATCCATCCGCCAAATGAGGAGGGATGGTACCGGCTGGAGCTTCGCCGCGGGTGGATCGAGCGGGCAGACGTGCTATTTGTGAAACCGAAGATCTGAAGCATCCGGAAACGCCCGGCAGGACACGGAGCTCAAGCGGCTAACAGCTGCCTTTTGTTGACGGAAGGGAATGCCTTTTCGCCAACATTCGGCCTTTCGAGGATCGCGGAATCGACTAAATAGCTCCACACGGGAACGCTAAGGTAAGGACCTGAACTTGCCCTCGCCAAATAAAAAGGCTCGCCGATTTCTAAGAGTCCTACCAGCAGGCCCCCTAGCGGTCCGGTGCCGTAGTGGAACTATTTAGAATATGGGCCCTGCCGTTCCGCTCCCCCGCCGGCTACTTAAAGAGCAAGGGCAAAGCACACCCTTGCCGCGGCCGATGGGGATTGGCGCGTTCCCCGCGGTCCGCCGCGCGACCCACCGCGGCGATTTTTCGCGATCGACACTTGGGCATCAAGGGCGGAATCGGTTGTTTTTGAGCCGGCTGCTCACTTTGAAAGGCCGACCCACGGCTTGGGACACGCGGTTCGATCGCAGACCAACTTGTCGTCGATCGTGGTCCTGCCTTGCCGGTAAGTCAAGAATCCTCCGAGCGCATACCGCACGTCCGCTTCGCCCGTCGGTCCGCCGTGGCGCTAGATAGCAGGGCAGTCGGACGACCTCTCCGGGCGCAAAACAGCGCGTTCCCGCTACTGCCAGGGTAGGCCATACCGCCGGCGCAAGACTTGCGCGGAAAACCTATCCCCCGTCCGAGCAACTCCGGCCGCGGCCTTTGCGCAAAAGTTAGCGAAACGTTTACGGATTACTCGGAGGCGGGAGCGTTTTGCTCAGCTCCGCTGGATCAGTTGTCGACTGTGCCGCAGGCTGCTTCGACGCTTGGTTCCCTCCACAGCCGGTCACCAATCCGCTTGTCACACCGATCACAACCAGTAAGAGCACAAGTCTAAGCCAGTACATCACATCCCCTCCGAAATTGCGTTTGACATAGCGAAAAACGGCTAGGCAGGTTTATCGCTCAGGGTCTGAGGAGCCGCCCTGCCGAACGGCCGAAAGGAATTGAAGCTCGATGCAACCACCCGGCCTCGGCACAAAGACGGACTGTTTACGGCGCGCCAGCACCAAGGGAATCTCTACGGCATGTCGAACGTATGGCCGTCGGACAGGCCATTCATCTTGATCCAGACGTCGTAGGAGATGGTCTGGGTGACGAATCGCACCGAGCCATCTGCCAAGCCGACGTTTATTCCGCCTGGATGCAAGCTACTTGCGCCCGGCCATTCGGCATTCGGTCCCCAAGCAGCCAGGAAGGTGGGCGAGAAAACATGCGGGCTACCAGCGGGGAACCACCGCGCAGCGCTCGACGGGCCGGACCCATCCGGATTGCGGAACAGTCCGCTCTCACAGCAGGTACCATTTGTTCCCGTAAACACAAAGGCCGCCCGAACAACCCGTTCGCTGGTATCCAGACGCGGCACTCCCGTACCGCAAGTCCGAATCGGCCCGTTCTTATAACCCGTGCTGTTGACCTCTGCCACAGCCACGGTGTTCGAAGTGCCATCCAGTACATCGGCCACGGTACGCGTCTGCAAGATTGTGAAGATCCCACTGAAGTCGGTTGTTCGCGTGACGCTGACTTCCGGGAATTGACCGGGGCTAATCACCGCGGTCGTCCACCAGTGATATCCCTCACTTGCTGCATAGTTCGTATACGACATGTTCCTTGTCTTGCCGAGGTCAAGCCGCGGATTGCTGGGGCACAAAAGCACGTTCACTTGCTGGCTCATGGCCAACTCGGTCGAGCCAATCAAGGGAACATTGTAGATGCGATTTTTCTTGTCGATTCTGTCGTAAAGAGGCCCTTGCTCAATATACGGAAGAATCATTACGAGCCATGTGTGGTGATAAGGTACAGCTGAAGCAGTGCTTGGATAAGGAGGTATACGAAGGTCACCTGCCAGGATGCCGCTCGGCGGGAAAGAATTGTTGACATCGTGATAGTTATGAAGGGCAAGCCCCAACTGCTTAAGGTTGTTGATGCATTGACTCCTTCTTGCCGCCTCCCTTGCCGCCTGAACGGCCGGCAAAAGCAAAGCAATCAAAATACCGATAATGGCGATAACGACCAGAAGTTCCACTAGGGTGAAGCCACCACGGATTAGTCTGCGCCGCATAGCAAGATCCTCCTCAAGTGAAAAGTGCAACCACCCGAATTGAGACAGTAACCAGACGATGACTTGGCCGGTCCCCTGCCGGAATTGCCTCCCCAATTCCCTGAACCGGCCACAGACCCCAAAAACAATTTGGATGAGGCTACCCCCTTCCGCCCACCTCTTTCAGCACACTTTATACCTAAAAACTCGTTTGTGTGCAAGGCGCGGACAATTTTTCTTTGGTGCACGGTGGTAAGCCAACTGGCCGAAAAGGACAGGCCGGTAAGAAAGGATCCGGCTTCGGCGGCTATCCGGAAAGCTGATACCTATTGCCAGCTGGCAAGTGGCAGACAGCTCCTCCCCGCAGGTAGCAAGGTTCCCCTCCGGTCTCCCGCATATAGAGGGTTAGGTGGCCCAAAAGGCCAGGGGCCCGGTCGGCTCCCCCCCAAACGTCAGATGAAGCTCCTTCTTCCGACCGGTCTAAAGAAACGTCGCCTCGGCGTGCCGGGGAGGTTGATTCGGACTGTTCACGGCCCGAGGCGGAGATTTTTCAGTAAAGCCGCCCGGAGCGGGTCCGTGCTGCGTTCCGTGAATTGCGTCGGGCTATCGGGTCGCCATTGGCCGCAGGGCCGGAGCGATTTCCCCAACCGCCCGCGACTACTGAGGGATCGCCTCGGCCGCCGTCCCAGGAGGCCAAGACCTTTCGGCGGCTAGGCCTCAGACTTCCCAGAGCGGCCAAAAGCATTGCCTCCTTCGTTAAGATAAAGCGCTTGCACCCCCGTTTCGATGGCAGTCCCCTCCGCGGGTGGAAGCCAGCAAAAGGTATCTAGCCGACGCCGCCTAGTTTATGCCGCCTTCCCCTGCGTGTCGACGTGGCCCGTTTGTCTGTTATTGCTGTTTCCAGTCGATCAGATTTTGCGGCCGTAACTCTTGCGGGCTGTTTTCATTGGCATTCACATTCGCTCGGCAGACGGTTAGTGCTAGTCAAAGGACCACCCCACGGTCGAGGAGTCCTAGCGATATGCCGAGTTGCGGGCAAAACTTCCGGGCAACGCTCAATCCCTTCGTCAACGCGCCTATCCCGTGGTGACACGGGAATTTACCCGTCGACGCGGAAAGGTCCCAAACTCTTGTCGAAAGCCCAAAAACCGCCCCATACTGCCGCCGAAGCTATCAATCCAGCTCACTCACAACTCCGGCGGAGAGTACCGGTAACCGTAGCAAGGCCCAGCCCTGTGGACCAGAATCGCCAATGATGAAAGCCGGCGCAAGCCGCGCACGCTTCCACTGACTTTGCGACCAAAGCCGAAGGAACTTGGCCGTCCAGTCGGCGATTTGCTCACGAGAGTATCCCGGAAAGCGTGCCGCCACCCGATCTATCGTTTCGGCCACCGGGAGCATGTCGCGAAGAAGAGCTTCCTCAATTGCCTCCAGCACCGTGTAGGGCATAAGCTCGCCCTCGTCGGTTTGGCCGGCCTCGGGCGGACGAAGCTCGGCGCTGGGAGCCAATTGATTGACGAGCCTCAGGGCCGGTATAGGTCCGATCCCCATTGGCCCCTCTTTTTCCAACCACGCAAGCCAATTACGAAGGAACGGTTTGCTGATGGAACCAAGTGGGGTCAATCCGCCGCAAGTGTCGCCGTCCATCGTGGCGTAACCGACCACGGCTTCGGAGCGGTTGCCGGTGGCCAGCAGAATTTTCCCCTCGGCGTTGGCCAGAAGCCAAGCCATCGGGCCACGCACCCGCGACTGAATGTTCTGGAGGGCGACATCATCGGACTCCCATCGCAGCGGCCGGCCCAAAACTCGTTCGGCAGCCTTCACGTAAAGGTCAACCACCGGGTCGATCGGCACGACTGCCAAAGGAACCCCCAGCGCATCGGCCACCGCCTGGGCCGACTGCCGAGAGGCCTCACTACTATTTCGACTGGGTTGGTAAATCAAGCGAAGGAGTCGCCGCACCATCTCCTGAGCGGAGTCCGCTTCTCGCAACTCCGGGAAATATGAAAGCGCGCTAAGGAGGCCTTCCCGGCCTAGCTCCTCATACGCCAACCGAACTCCCACGGCTACAAGGGAGGAAATACTTGAGGAATCAGCTCCGCCACTTATGCTAACGACATAGCCGCGGGCCTGCACTTTCCGCATGTAGTCGAACAATCCAAGTGCCATGACACGGGTGAACTCTTCCTCGATTACGTAAGGCGACTCCTCCCAAGTTGCAGGGCCGGGTGAGGGGGCAAGCGGCGCGGGCACAATTTCGCTTGTTGACAAAGGGAGAAGGACTCGGCCTTTCTGTCTTGGATCTTGGCCAGCCGGAGTCGGGGAAGGCGACTCGCCGCTAAGTGCCTGTCGCGAAACAGTCAGCGGGGCCACCCCTACAACCACCGGCCGAAAGCTAAGCCGGGGGCCCCGTGCAGCAAGCCCCTCGGGGCCGGAAATTAACACACTGCCATCGTAAATCAGTTGCCCAGCGTCATTTCCCAAGAGATTGACCGACACACATGTCCACCGATTGGTCCGGCAAAGATTAATCAGTCGGTCTCGCCGGGGAGCAAATCCGCCCAGGCTCATCGGCTCGGCAATCGGATTAAGCACAAGCTCAACTTCGGGGGACAGTCGGCCTAGGTTCCAAAGATCATCCCCGATGGCAACGGCTATTCGGAGGCCAGCCCATTGGAATGTCAAATCGCCGACTGGTACCTGCTGACCATCCACGATGCTTTCCGCGGACACACCGGTGGGCCAGCTGGCAAACCAGCGTGGTTCCTGAAAAAGGGCGTTTTGCCGAAGCTGTTTCTTAAACACAATCCCGACCAATTTCCTGTCAACAAGTACGGCCGCCGCGTCATACAGCTGGCCTTCGTAAGGCCACGGTAAACCCACCACGACTAGCATCTTTTCTGTAAAGGGAAGAACATCCGCAAGGGCCTTTGTTGCCGCGGTGCGGACAATCGGTAAAAGGAAAGCATCCTGACAGCCATAGCCGGAAAGGGATAGTTCCGGCAGACACAGAATGGGGGCACCGCTTGCCCGAGCAGCCTCGATGGCCGACTTGATTCGGGAAACATTGCCCGCCCAATCCAGCGCCGTCTGATTCACGGCCGCGCCTGCCACAACGAAGGACTTCATGCGCATACTCCTTTCCCGAAAGAAGGTAAACACGGAATCACATGGACACTATAGGAGGTGGCGAGCGAATTAACCGGAGCTGACCACCGGCGAATGTTCCGAGTTCTGCTCCGGGGCGTGCCCTTTTTGTCGGAGAATAGCCCGGAACTTGCGTTGATGAAGACTCAACTCCAAACCGGCAGGATAGCTGTGCGGGTTGACAAAACGCTTTATTCCCGGGTGGAAAAGAGCCAGTTGACCTTGGAGACGCATCCGGGCCTCCTCCAGCGACGGGAGTGGTCGGACAAGCTCCCCGCCGCGCAAAATAGGAATAAGAAGGTCTTCTCGCTGGGCATCGGCAGGCAGACGCTTGCGACGCGTGGGATCGGCCGGGTCCACAATCACGCACTCCGCTGCCGGCGGACGAAGCTCATCAAATATGGCATCGCCGATGGCTTCCCCGTTTTGGATATACCGCCTCACTTGGAGGATACCCGGTGTTGAAGATTTCACAGCCTGCTCCGAGACCTTCACTTTATCCACCCACCGGCCTTCCGCATCCTGAAGCGCCGTCAGCTTGTAAACACCCCCTAACGCCGGTTCGTCATATGCGGTTACTAAGCGCGTCCCCACGCCCCAAAGATCGATCTTTGCCCCCTGTTCGTGCAAAGAGGCGATAATATGCTCGTCTAAATCGCCGGAGGCTGCAATCAACACATCATGCAGGCCGGCTTCGTCCAAAATCCGCCGGGCCTCTTGGCTGAGATACGCCAAGTCGCCGGAATCGAGGCGGATGCCGATCAGCCGGTGACCGGCCGCCCCCAGTTCGCGCGCAATTTCCACCGCATGGCGGACACCCTGGAGGGTCTGATAGGTGTCGACTAAGAGGATGCAATTGCCCGGCACCGTCTGGGCAAAAGCCCGAAAGGCCTCAAGCTCCGAGTCAAAGCACATCACCCAGCTGTGGGCATGGGTTCCCCGGACAGGGATCCCAAGCAGCTTCCCCGCCAAGGTATTCGATGTGCCCACACATCCGCCAATATAGGCGGCCCGCGTGGCCGAAATTGCACCGTCGATTCCCTGAGCACGCCGCAAGCCAAACTCCAAAACCGGCTTTCCTCGGGCTGCTAGGACAACCCGGGCAGCCTTGGTGGCAATCAAAGTTTGGAAGTTGAGAATGTTAAGAACAGCCGACTCCACAAGCTGGCACTGCGCCAGCGGCCCAATCACCCGCAGAATCGGCTCGTGCGGAAAGACCACGGTCCCCTCTGGGACAGCATCCACATCGGCCGTAAAGCGAAGATGGCGGAGATAGTCAAGAAAAGCCGGCTCAAAGATCGGGTTTCCGTCTCTCCCGCGGAGGGTTGCAAGCCACTGGATATCGTCGGCGTCAAACCCAAAGTTTTGCAGGAACTCCACCACAGTGGCGAGGCCACACGCCACAGTAAAGCCCCCGCCAAACGGATTGTGCCGAAAAACCACATGGAACGCCGCCCGTCGCTCGGCAATCCCCCCCTTCCAATAGCCGAACGCCATCGTGATTTCATAGAAATCCGTTAAGAGCCCAAAAGAGACTCGATAAAGTTTCGAAAGGAGCTGGCTCATTTCGCTTGCTTTTTCGCGGTGTCCATTAGGGGAATGGTTGCCGTTCATTGCGGGGACTTTGAGTTAACTCAGTATTCAGCCCTTGTCACGGAAAGCACACCATTGCTCGGCTCGGGGCTGCCTATCTCGGGGCTGGCCTACCAATTGGAAGCCCACCGAGCACCCTCGTTGCGGAAGCTGGGCTCCCAAAGTCAGGCGTCAAAATTCAGCCGGAACTGAGGGCCTTTGTGACGGGCTGCCGGACCAAACCTGCCCCTACTCCGACCTATGACGTTCCGCCCGGAGCATCCCAATTTTACGAGCGTTATCACCGTCGTTCCGTAAGGCCCCTCTCACAAGGCTTCTACGGAGGTGGCTGGTCGGGCCGATGATCACCCCGGGGAATAAGGGTGCAAGGTCCAGGCCGAGCGGCGGGTTCATGGCATAAGGTCGACGCGGAACGGCGGGTTTATGGCATCGAGATTGATTACTAGATGTGCGTTGATTCTTGACGGCCCGGACTTTTACCACCCATGAGGAAAGTGTCATATTCGGGCGCAAACCATCGTTTTCACAGGCGCAGGACTTCCCAAGTGGCAAGTTCATTACGCTAGCTTAGTGGGCCATGGCTCACCACGCGGTAGAGAAACCTCCGGCCAGGGCCAAAGTATCGGCAAGGTGCGTCGGCAGCTCACGCCGCCCGGTCCGTTCAGGACACTAGGGGAGCTAGCCCACGGGCTTGGCAAGCTGGTCAAATTGGGGACGCGCCGGTTGTGATGTCCCGGTCTTACTCGTACGATTGGTCAAATACCGGCACATTGAACCGGGAATAAACCGCTAGGACGGGCGCCTGTGATCGCCTGCGGGCTTGGTCTGGATGACCAAGGATTGGTGTGCCGGCAGTCGGGCGCCTGTGGTCGGGTGCGGGTTTGAGGAAGCTTGCCCACGCGAATGAGGCCGCGTCCCTACCTGGCGTGATCGTCCCGAAGGAGCCAACCACCACAAGTAACTATCACCCTGCGAAATCAGTGTTTGCCCTTTCCGGAGTATTAATTTCGCCCCATTGAGCTGCTAGCCGATGAGTGAGACCACCCCCAATCCATTGGGCGCCGGAGGCGCTAGCGAACTCGGCGTTTCCGTCGGGGCCAAGCTCCCGGAAAACGATGCCGAAGCCGTCAGATTCCTTCGCGAGGCATACGAGAAGCTCGTCGACCAGATCGGCCGAATCATTGTGGGCCAATCTCGGGTGATAGACGAACTTCTCATCGCTCTTTTTGCCCGGGGACATTGTTTATTGGAAGGTGTGCCCGGGCTTGCCAAAACTTTGATGATCCGGACCCTGGCCAATTGTTTGTCGCTCAAGTTTAGCCGGATCCAGTTCACCCCCGATTTGATGCCGGCGGACATCACCGGGACCGAGTTGATTCAAGAAGATAAGGTTTCGGGCACTCGGGAATTGCGGTTCTTTAAGGGGCCCATTTTTGCCAACGTAATTCTTGCCGACGAGATTAACCGAACTCCTCCGAAAACCCAGGCCGCGCTCCTGGAAGCCATGCAGGAACATCAGGTCACTGTGGCCGGGAAGCGATATCCGTTGGACGAGCCCTTTTTTGTTTTGGCCACGCAGAATCCTATCGAGCAGGAGGGCACTTACCCGCTTCCTGAGGCGCAACTGGACCGATTCATGTTCAAATGCTTTATCGACTATCCCAACGAGGACGAAGAATGGGAGATCGTCTGCCGCACAACTAGCGACCAAGAACTGTCCGTGGAGCCGGTTCTCAGCGGACCGCAGATCGTGATGCTCCAGCGGATTGTGCGGCGTGTCCCTGTGCCTGAATATGTGGGGCGATTCGCCCTTCGGCTGGTACGGCTTTCCCGTCCCCAGCACCCGGAGGCTCCGGAGTGGGTCCGCCGGTACGTAGCTTGGGGGGCCGGTCCGCGGGGAAGTCAGTACTTAATCCTGGGTGGGAAGGCTCGAGCGGTTCTTCAAGGACGATACCACGTCACACCCGAGGATATTCACGCGGTCGCTTACCCAGTACTGCGTCACCGCATCTTGACCAACTTCAATGCGGAAGCGGAAGGGATCCGCTCCGACGAAATCATTCGTCGTTTGCTCGATTTGGTAAGCGCATCGGAAGAGAACACCTGGCTCCGTGAACAGCTGGCAAAAGTATTTAGACCCGCAACATCTAGCTAAGCTTCAAGGTCTTCCGCTCCGTGCCCGGACAGTGGTGGAGGGCTATTTGGCCGGTCTTCACCGGAGCCCTTATCGGGGTTTTTCTGTCGAGTTTGCCCAACATCGCGAGTATTCGCCGGGCGATGACCTCCGGTATGTGGATTGGAAGGTCTTCGGCCGAACGGACAAAATCTACCTGAAACAATACGAGGAGGAGACCAATCAGATCTGCTACTTCGTGCTGGACGTCAGCGCCAGCATGACCTATCGCAGTGAGCCCGCGCCGCTAACGAAACTCGAGTATGCCAAGTGTGCCGTGGCTGCCTTGGCCTACTTGGCCTTGCTTCAAAACGACGCGGTGGCATTTGCTAGCTATGACTGGCAGCTTAGAGAGTGGTTAAGCCCAGCTGGGACCGCTGCTCACCTGGATCGTTTACTGACTGTCGTCGACCGAATTTCAGCAGGTGAACATTCGTCCGCTAAAACGGTTTTTTACGAGCTGGCCCAGCGGTTTCGCAAACGGGGATTGGTGATCATCCTTAGTGACTTGCTGGACAACGTGGACGAACTTCTGGCCGGCTTAAAATACTTTCGCTTTCGACGGCACGACGTGATTGTTTTTCAGATACTAGATCCGGCCGAGGTGGATTTTCCCTTTTCTCAACTTGCCCAATTCCGCGCGCTGGAGGGCACGGCACAGGTGCTTGTGGATCCCCGGGCTATCCGGCGGGCTTACTTAGCGGCCCTAGAGAAACACACACGCACCTTGGCGGCCGGCTGTCGGCTGCACAAGATTGATTATCAACTCTTGCGAACCGATCAGCCCCTTGGGCTAGCGCTGGCGGGATATCTGGCCCGACGAGCAAAGTTGCGCTGGTAAACTTTGTAGGCGCCGGTAGCCCTCGTATCCTCACCAGCGAAGCTCAAGGCGGGCAGCTCATTTGGGCTAAATGAATCAAACCGATGAGGCAGAATTTTATTTTCACGCCAAAAGGCCGATAAATCCGCCAAGTTGCCAAGCCATTCGTTCACAGGCGGCTAAGATGTCCCAATTCGCTTTTTGACTGCGTTACCATCGACCGGTACTGATTCCTGCCCAAATAGACAGGGACTTGTGCAACTTAGGCCTTGTCTATTGTTCCGGTGCTCACCTCACTTCCTGCCACTTTGGCAAATTGTGGACAATTATTTTTCAAGGAGGCACACGGCCCTCTTTGAGCGTGTCTTGCGACTTTCCACGTTTAGCGCCGGGACATCGCAATGGGGACGGGCATTAAGGAAAAGCCCTCAGTTTAATGCACGAGTATTACCGTGCGATAGGCTTCAAGCTCAACTGGCACGCGCCCTTCGCTGGGGGTTAACTCCTTGACCTGGCCAGAATGTGGATCAAGAAGCCACCACGGTTGCTCTCCGGCCGGAGAAATCGCTCCTGTCCACTTGCTCTTGCCGACGTTGACCAGAAGGAGAATCTCGCGGCCATCGCGCAAGAAATGCCCCAGCGTTAAATGCTCATTCGGAGGTTCGACAACAACTGGGGCCGAAACCAAGCGGTGGACGGTTGCCGGCGTGATTCGCTCCGGACTGCCATCGCGGATAACCTTACCGCCGGTTGTGGCAAGCTGGCTTGCGGCACGCTCGGTCTCTGGCGGAAGCTCAACATCCATCGGGAGGACAAGATGTGTGAGGTTAAGATTGCCAATCCGTAGTTGACCATTTTCCACCCGGGCTCGCCCGAGGTATTCGTGGTCGATAAGGACAAACGGTATCTGGCGCTGTTGCAGCGACCGACCGATGCGGTAAAAGGACTCGCTAATGCGACGAAAACGCTCCGATTGCGATTGATCCGTGGGGCGATCTGCGCTTGGAATATATTCCGCCCATAAATCGTAAATCGGGTAGTAAAGCGCGACTTTCGGAACAGGAAGGGCTGACTTCAGGAGGGCGTTAAGTCGCCCGACGAAGAGCCCGTAAAGGCGATTGTCATCCACGGAGCGATCTTCCGGGCTATAGTAAAGCGTGAATTCGGTAACGCCCCACGCGGCTTGCCAGGCAGCCGTTGCTTGCATGGCCCCTAAGTTAACAGGACCTGGACCAAACATCTTCTGAGAAAAATCACTCACTTCCGTCATTACGCGGCGATTACCTTCAAGAAGTGCGCCAGAAAGCGGCAGGGCTGCCGTCATCCACCCGATCGACGTCACCACTCCTGGATCGGAGCTTAGCATATCAAGGCCGGGAATATCCATAAGGGCAATAGCCTTTAGCGCATTGCCGTATAGGGGCACATGAAGGAGAAGCGACTCCTCTGCCAAATTATGCCCAGACGAGGCCACCCCATGCTCCCGACACCAGTCCCGAAGGACGCGAAAGTATCGCTCGGCTACAAGCTCGGAAATAAGCGACCAAAACTGTCGCCGGACTTGTCGATCGACGGGGTTGTCCCCCTGGAAAAGGCTTTGCCGAACCTGGGTGATGTCTTCGCCATATCGCTTCCTGTAGCAATCGGCAAGGTCATGTCCCCACGGTATCGATGGAAGAGGTTTAATCGCCGGATCGGGCTTATCGCGTACCGGTACGCGGCTCTGGGCCGGCTCGGGAATGGGGCCTAAATTGACGGCAATAAGCGACGGCTCGTCAGTAAAGAACGCCACGATCGTCTTGCCAAAGTGTTTACTTAGCCGCTTGTAATAGGCATCGTGCGTTAACGCAACAAAAGTTCTGGTCGCTTGCTCGTCAATAATGTTGATGTATCGGCGGACGGCGAAGTAATTGTTGGCCGCGTGCGTATGCTCAAAGGCTCGGCGGACGAAATATTGCCGCGGATCATCTGGATCCCACACCAGAGCAAGTGCTTCTCCCTCGGGATATTGCTGGAGGACTAATCCGCCGGCAGCGCCACTCGGATAGCCCTCCTCATCATAAATCCAAATCGGCATCCCCAACTGGGCGCAAATGTCAACTGCTTGAGTCAGGACTTGCCAAGCTTCCTCGGAGCGAAGGTAGTCCCGAAAAGCCACATTGCACACAAGACCCCCAATACCCCGACGAAGGTAGTAAGCCATGCCTTCGTCCGTTTGAAGCTCAGTCCAAGGAACACCCTTAATACGAGGCAGCACGTGGCCCCGCGCCCGTGCTGGCGGAATAGCGTGGACGATTTGGAGCGGCAAATCCGCAAGCGGCGGTTCCTGCCAAGCGGCAAGCCATTCCGGCGGAAGCGGAGCTGGCTTAGTGGCCGGCGTTGTCGCTTCCTGGCCAAGCGAAAAGACGCTCATGCCGCCTGTGAGAATGACCACGAAGCCTTGCATCCACAACGCTATTCCGCCAGCGGGACGGATCTTCATGGAAAAGTCCCCTCTGTGGAGGCGCAAACTAACCACGACCAGGGCAAATTTGCCACTTGCGCGATCGCTTTAAAGGCTTTAGCCCACAAACGGCGATGTGGATTAAAATAGCTTCCATACGCCCGGCATCGCTACGGAGCTGCGGTAGGTGCCATCCGGATCGGGCATGATCGGCATTTTTTGGTCCCAACTGACAAGCTCGGGCACCTCCGGCGGGGCTTTGGCCACGGCCTCGTCCCAGCGGACGACCTGGCCGGAATAGGTGGCAATCCGGCCCAGGACAGCGGTCATGCTGCTTGTGGCCCCGAACCAACCTTCATTGTACGGCTTGTCCTCCCGAATCGCCGCGACCAAATCGATGATTTCCTGGTCATAAGGGTTGGGATTGGGGCCACGGTATTGCCATTCCTGCCGACCCCAAATTCGCCCGGAGCAATCAGCCCACCCTTCTGTGCCGTGGACGAATTCGGCCACGATGTTCCAGCAGTCGGGCATCTGTCGGCACTGGCTAAACATCTTCACCCCATCATCATAAGTAAATTCGACGGCGTGATGGTCGAAGATCATACCCATGTCGGGGAAGCGGTCCCGCCCTTGCCGGCCACCCATCCCGTTGGCCTCGACCGGGTGTTTGTTCATGACCCAATTGCAGATGTCAATATTGTGGATGTGTTGCTCCGTGATGTTGTCGCCGCCGAAATAGTAGAAGTATTGCCAGTTGCGCAGTTGATAGGCCAGCTCCGTATCGCCCGGTTGTCGGCTTTTGGTCCAGATGTTCCCCATATTCCAATAGCAGCGGAGAAACAGAATCCGCCCGATCGCCCCGTCTTGAATGCGCTTGATAGTTTCCTGGTATCGGGGCTCGTGCCGCCGCTGCAGGCCTACACCGACCTTAAGCCCCTTACTGTCGGCAAGCTTGTTGACCTCAACAAGTTCCCGATAACCCCCTACATCAGTGCAAAGAGGCTTTTCCATGAACACATGCCGACCTTTTTCGATAGCATAACGGTACTGCTTTGGTCGAACACCAGGCGGCGTGGCAATGAGAACTAGGTCAACATCGCAGTCGATAGCATGTTTATAAGCATCTAAGCCCCAGAAAAGGCGATCATTGGGCAGGTCGGTTTTTGATTTATCACGAGCCTCCAGCTGCGCTTTGGCATTGCGGACCTGATCCTCGAAGACATCAGCAAGGGCTACAATCTTCACCGGACCAGACACGGCAAAACAGTTGACCGCGGCACCGATGCCTCGTCCACCACATCCGACAAGGGCTACCCGGAGTGTCTCTTCGTACAGTCCCCCGTGAGCCATCCGCGCTAGTAAGCCTACCGAATGAAGTACCGCAGCGCCCTGGACCATTTTGCCAACAAATTCCCGCCGAGAGGTTCCGTGACCGTGACCTTGCATGGAAATACTCCTCGTGTTGCTGTAAACGTCGCATTTTCCTAACACTTAGCGGTCGGCCTTCAAAAAAACCACAACTTGACCGGCCGGACAAGCCACGGTTAGCTACGCGCTTTGACAGCGATAGTCTAGCAACTTGCCGCAGAGTGTCAAAGAGCCGGCGGAGTGCTGTCGGCACCGATCGGCAAATCTGGGCAAGGCCCTGCGCTAACTGCCGGGCCATTCCCTTCCGACGAGGTTTAAGCCCTAGGCAAGTCCCCGTACTATGCACCCGAAAATCCCGAGAAGGCACTTTAGGCAAAAGCCGGTCCTTGTGCAGGAGTGCGTTTTGTGGAAGGCCCCATTCTCCTCGAGCGCTTCGAGCCCCGTCGGCCGGCACCGGACCATGGTCAGCTTCGGCGACAGCCAGGCCGATGAAGGGCGTAAGCGCGACAGTCGGCCAGGTCAATCGCCAATCGCTCCGCCCTTTTGCGTTACTTTCCACTCGGCAGAAGGTCGGCAGTGGTGAGGAACTTCCATGTCCGCCCGCCATCGGCGGAGAACATACTCACCCGCCGCCGGCCAAAATGGTCGATCCGATAGAACCAATGTGTTGACCAGTAATCGTAGGAAAGGAAAAGTCGCCCTTTTCGGTCGATTGTCAATCGGTGGTAGTAAACGCTGTACTCAGAAAATGGTGGGATAATAAGCACAACCGGCTCCTGCCAAGGTTGATCAGGCTTTTTCCTTTGCAGGGCCAGGGTCGCAAAGTGGGAGTTGGGGAAGGGATCTTTGGCCCGCTGCCACAGTCTGAAGGCCGTGTATAGCGTATCATCAGGCCCACAGACAAATCCAATGTATGTTTGCTCACCCTTCGAAATATAAATAGGTTCAGTGAAGCCCTTCTGGGTATCATTGGGCACCAGAGATTGGGCATAGGGGAACGGAGTGCCGTGCGTTCCGCCCAGCGTATGGAGAAACCCTTTGCTATCGATGGTAAGAGCCGGAGTGTTGTGGATGTCGTTGGGCGGAGCACCATATCCAACGAGCACCGGCTTCCCTAGCGTCCGGCTCTTTCTGTTCCAAGTGTTGACATAAGCCGGTGTCCCGGGAAGTTTGACATTCGGATCTGTGGCCTGTGCCCAAATAGCATGAACCATGTCCCCGCAAGAGAGGACACAGTTAGGGCTTCCCGAATGGGAGGAAAGTCCAAGGCACTCCTCGCTCAACACGATCGGCTCGCCCAGCGTGATTGTGCCAGCCGTCTTCTCAGGCACATAAAGTTCCAAGCGGTGCATGTATCGCCAAAACAGTTTGGGATCCCGCCCGAGGTAGACAAAACGCAGGATGGCCGGCGGACCTTGCGGCACGTTATGGCCGGTAAACACCTCTAAGTCGTAGGCCGCCTGCACATTAGGTTGAGGGAAGGCAACCGCCTGCCAATGGCTTCCGCCGTCTGCCGAAAAGATAAGTGCGTCCTTATCATCAACGCGGCACACCAGGTAGATGGCGCCAGCGTTATCGAAGGCAACTTTTGGGGTTAGGGGACGGACCCACCGGGCCCGGGTACCCTCGCCAGCCCAGACACACTTTTGGTTTAACTGAATCGGTTGCCAGGATCCGTCGGCCAAAGTCCACAGATCCCCCCGCGCCACCACATACGGATAATTCCGGAGGTCAAAGTAAAGTTCACCCTCGGTCGGATAATCCGGCAAAAGCCCGAGTTGCTCGTTTTCGTGTTGATAAGGTTTAAGAACCAAAGGCGGCTCAAAGGGTTTGGCCGCCGGTGGCAGTCCGGTGGAAACTTCGACCGTACTGTAAGTGCTCCACGAGGCATCATGCGTTGGTGTAACGCGAATGTGGAAGACTCCGGCCGACTGGCCGGCCGCGAGGCCACAAGCCAGCTCCACGCTTTCCGTTGCTCCCGGGGCAATCCGCACCTGGGAGGTCCCCAAACGTACCGGGACTGGTTCGCTGGGATATTCCACGGAAAGTGTCACGTCCATCGGCTGTCGACCGTTGTTATGAAGTTGGAAGGAGACCTGCTTTTCCGGCTTATCCTCTAGATAAACAACGCGGCGGTAGGGAACTAGTAGCCAGCGATAGTCGACAAATGGGATATATGCTTCCGCCTCAGGTGCCCAGTAGCATAGGTCACGATAGGGATCACCCGATCGCCACCGCGTCAGCCCGTCGACATGGACGGTGCTTACGCCCGGCGGGAGCACCAACTTCCAGAGCCCTTGCCGATTACTGTCCGCCGGTACGTCCGCCTGCCATCCGGCATTATCGGCCCGAACAAAAGTGGGTAGCACCCGGCCCTCTTGGTCAAGAAGCTGAGGAGGCGTCGACGAATCTGTCAACACCTCGATCCGGAATTCAAGTGGCGTGGGGCGAAACCACACCTCCGCAGCTTGCTCCGGGCAGAAAAGGACAATCGGTTCTTCGTGCGGGGCATCGCGGTGGCCGCGGGAAGTTTCAATCACATATTGCCGACAATTGGTCCGAAAGCTCCAGTACATCGCCTCTCCGTACCGATCTTGAGACACCGTGATATTCAAAGCATATACACCTTTGCGGGGAACGGGAGCGCGAAGAATTGCTGTCCGTCGGGGCCCCAGGGTGCCAAGGGGAAGGCCATCGTCGGGAATTTTCGCCTCTGCAAGCACGCGGCGGTCCGGGCCGGCAAGGATCGCCCAAAGTTCCGTCGTCCGCGAGATGCGATTGAGATCTCGCTTGGAGACTTCGATGACAAGCTCACCCGGATCCGCTAAAAAGTAGGCCCCTCCTATTCCGCCAAGCTCAATTCCCCGGGCTAATGGGCCGAACGAAAGCTCCGCTGCGTCCTGAGCGATCGCCATTCTGTTGACACTTGCGCCCTGGTCTCCCTGCTTATCCGGCTGGTCGGCGGCGAAAACCTCTGGCCCAGTGCCGGACGGGATCCCCACCCAAAAGGCCGCCAGTGCCGTTGCAAGCAAAGTTAGTGCGCAAAAAGCACTTCCCATCCGGGAAAGAGCTTTCGGCCGTTTACAGATGGCCCGCTCCCTAGGGGTGGCTTGCATGCGTGTGGCTCCTTTGTGAGATTTCCCGAAATAGCTAGTTGATCTATGCGATTCCTTTGGGGTGGAATTAGCCGGGGAAAAAGCGAGGCAACCGGCTGCGGTGTGCCAACATGGCGCGGAGGGTTCGCTGGTCCCACTTGCCGAAATGATAACCGCGGGCAATCTCCCTTAAAACCGGGAAGTGGCGATCCCTTAGTCACTGCTCTGCGAAAGCGCCCCTGAGGCAATCGCGAGCCCAGGCGGCGCCAGTTCGCACCTCTAGCAGCATTCGCTTCCCAAGAGCAAAGCTACCTTACGGCGAGCGTTAAGAAATCCGGCATTACCCATTCGTCAATCCGGAAAAGTTCTCGTCTAAAGGCTTTTTGTCAACAAACCGGGCTAGCCGATGGCAAGACGTTTTCCCGGCAGTGCGTGCACCATCTCACAAGTAGCTTTCAAGCCGGCCTTTCGTTGCAAGAACACATGCGGCGACTGGTCAGCCGCAGTGGGTTGGAGGTTTATGCCGATCATTTTCAGCGGCAAATACCAAGCTACTTGAGCGGCTGGCTGTTTGCGAACCAGGTTTTCAGATCAACGCTGACAAATGGCCCGGCACTGGCAGGGATGCTTCCTAGCGACAAATGCAATCGCAGGGACTGCGGCTCGAAAACCATCGTTTGAATCGTCCGCTCGCCTTGATTGGCGGCATGAAGCACCGAAATGACATCCGCAACGCTGATGCGAGCAAGCTTCTCTGCCTTTATCAACTTCTCATAGCGGGGACACATGGGGATAGTTCCGGCAAGTGCCGTCCGGAAGTGATTCGTACAGGCAACCACCGTGTCTTTCTCCCCGCGGACTGCTACTTCGCCGGGCACGAATTCGACAACAGCATGCCTGCGGGGATCGCAAAGCACGAGGATAGTCGGCGCCGTGTGTCGGCAAGCTCGGAGAAGCTTGATCGCGTCGTCCACACTGGCACATTCTTCGAGGATCCTACGGCAGAGAAAACCCTGCGGGATGCCCTCCGGGTCAACAGAGGGCGTACCTGGTTTGTGACCCCCGCTTTCGTGCACAGCCAGGGCCAGGCCAGCGTCGTTGATTCCGGAAAGGCATCCCAGAAAGCCGGGGAAAGTGACCGCCGCAAACCTATGTTTGTCCGGCGGGTGGTAAATCACCACCCAGGCAAATTTATGGAGCTTGCCTAGCCCATGGAAGTCGAGGTTTCGCCCGAAAATGGGACCGCCGGTGGCACTACGCGCTTTATCCACGACGATCGATGAACATCCCACCAAAGCTCGATAGAAATCCGGAAGCGTGTTGACGGCCAAAAGCACATCCTCCGCAACCCCCGCGGCCTCCGCCAAAGCCGAGAGCTCGCGAAGATGCTCCGGCGGAAATTTGTCCCGTATCTTCTGAGCAAGCTCAAGATGTCTTGCCCAGCCCTTTTTACTGCCCAGAGCTCCATAAAGCTCTTCCGGATAGCTTATAAGCGCGGGGATTAAATGTTGGGCGGCCAGCGCTATTTGTCGGCCCCGGTCTTCGGCCGTTCCTGATAGGTGGAGAATGGGGATGTGACCAACATAGTGCAACTGAGCTCCAGCATATTGACCCGGGCGAAAAGCCCCGGCCGGCTGGGCAAGGGCAAGCCCTTTCGAAAACGTTAAGGCAGTGATGACAACAAAAGCGGCAGCGTTAGTCCGCCAACTACGCTTCATCATCGCTGTCCCTCCGAGGCGGTCGCTTAATGTGACAAAAGGCGAGTCTGTTACCAAACGGAACTCCAAGATTTTAGACCGACCGCCCCCGGCCGCCAAAGGGTCTTAGTAGTTGCGGGCTCCACGGGCACAGACCACAAGCTGCGTGGCTTAGCTGCCGCAGGGCGCGTAGGCCGAAAATTGCACCGTTAAGTAGCCAGTAACGCGGGGCCGTTTGGGAAGACAATCTCAAATGAGGAATCCTCCCGTTCCGAGTGCCGCGGGCGACGGGCGAGGCGGCGATGATGCCGGCCATGCGGGCGATCGGAGACCCGGCCGCTGGGAAACACCCTTCCGCGGGGCAAATGTTCTTCCGGTTGTTGAAAACCAGCCTGGCGGACGATTTGTCAACAAGGGGCAGCTCTCAACGAGTTTTCGTGCTGCGAACAGCCCGAGGCCCCAGCCACGATTGTCCGCAAGGACCTGTGTAAAATTCCGGATCGGCCGCGAATAAGACAGGGAGGCTCGGCAGCTCGGAGGCCAAGCATTCTCTTCGGTCTGAACGAGAGGGGACGGTGCGGGGAGCGCGTTCCTACAAGGGGTCCAAAGGAAACTGTCCTGGGCAGGCAAGCTGCCTAGTTCACCCGCCGGTCCAGAGACTGGTTGAAAATCTTAGACGGAGAGCTTACCTGCCAAGCAGTTAGTGCCCCAACCTAACTCGAAGCTGCCGTGCACCTAAGGGAGCGCGAGGTAGTGGGCAGTTTATCAAATGTTTACGGCCAGCTCAGCTGCTTTTGCCAACTGCGAGTAAACGTTCGCCTAAGGCCGTACGGATTTGAAGACGGTTCCCGAGGGACGTTAACTTTCCCTGCGGTGGCGGTTCCCGGGGAGGCGAAAAAACGATTCTCAGACTTTGGCCTAGGGGTTGCTCAACGCCGTCAAGGAAGCCGACCATGGGCACCGGTGCGGCACCCCGCGTTGATGCCCCTTTTACCGCGCTCGAGATGCCTTGCTAACGACCTCGGCGAGGGACCGTGCACCCCAAAGGTCGACTTCCAAAGAGTGGACTGCCTGCTTTAACGCCACCTCATGCTTCCCCCCAGCAGCACATGCTTCCTCCCAGCACCACTTCCAAAAAACGACCAGTGGGCAGCAAGTCGTGTGACAGCTTTGGGGCCTTCGGATCCGGGCTGCTGATTTCTCCTGATTCGAGTTCTCACCCAGGAGTTGCACGGCCGTCTTTGAACGAGAGCATTGGGCCTCGTAGTGTGGGGCCGGAGCTCTCACAGCAATTCCTCGCCAATCGGGGAAAAATGGTGAGCGGCGTTCCAAGGAAGTCTCGTGAGTTGGGGGCCCTGGCCATTGGCCTTGGCCGAGGCGGCCTCCAAGGACTTGGCTTGAGAAGGCAGGACCGGAAGCGCGCCCGGAGGGAGTCGAACCCCCAACCCTCGGTTCCGAAGACCGATGCTCTATCCAGTTGAGCTACGGGCGCTTGGAAGCTTGCTACGGTCACGCTAACCTGCAACGAGGAAGCCTCGCCCCAAAGCGAGCTTCCTTCTCCCTAACCCCAGCGGTCGTCTCAGGTTCACACAATTTAGGCTCACATAATTATGCCTACGGAAATTCGCCGCGAAAATCCCGAAGGGCTTTCCCCAGGTCTGGGGCTGAGAGGTCATTTCTGGCCCCGACCGCCGGGAGGACTTTCAGGAAAAGCTGGCACGCTTTGGCGGCCTTCCCAGCCGTGAATCGAGCTCACCCCCTTAAAGTCTTCTGCGTGAGGCCCTGATTTTTTGGCTCATTCCCACAAGTTAGTGATTCCGGAAAGCCCGTCGGGAGTTTGCAGGTAGCCCCTGATGAGGTGCGTCGCTGGTTGGATCTCAGAGGATGAGCCAACCAGGAAAACTGGCACTGATTCGGGAAAAGCTAGCGGTGGGACTCGAACCCACAACCTGCTGATTACAAATCAGCTGCTCTGCCGATTGAGCTACGCTAGCATGGCGCAACGAACCGCCGTGGGAAAAACCTCGGCTTAAGCCGGGCTTGAAAAACCGCCTTCAGGCTCTTTTGCAGCCGCTTGCGCGAGTACCCCCGCCGCAACCCGGTAAAGGGCCACTCTAAACTCGTACTAATTCGGGTTGGCACTACCTGGGCCAAAGCCCCCAGGCCAAAGATTCGCGGGTTCCGGTCCTGTCTCCCCCGGGGTTATTCTAACCTGCGATACAAAAGGGCTCGCAGTCCCCGGCCGGCTTAACCCGTGGGGATCCAGTTCTGGCCGGAACTAAAACCGGCCGATTTCGGTGGACGGTCAGCAGTTTGCGCGTAAGCTACCCGGGCTCGGGCCTGGGTCCGGATGTTCCGGCAAGGATCGAACCCTTTTCGGTGCGAACTTCTTAGCCCGACCGGCCAAACGGGGGAAAGGCCGAAACTTCGGCAAAGGAGGCCCGACCAAGTTTCCGATAAGCCGGTTCTTACCGGTTTAGGCCGGCTTCCCCCTCTGGAGGAGGGTTCGCGAAGCTCCCCCTTCACAACACCGGCTTACCTCGCTGGCCCGTAAAACTGTAAATCTTTCGGCAATTATAACTTTTTGGGAATGGGCACAGAAGTTCTGTCCGCCGCCCACGCGGTGCATGCGGTTTAGGGCTCCAAATAATGTGCCGCTCATTACCTGCCAAATTTCGTGCCTCCTATCCTCCACCTTTGAAGCTCATCACTCTCGGCTAAGGCTCGGTCCACCCGGAGCCGTGGCTGGGGGTATCGGTCGGTGCTTTTGTCCATTCGAAAGCGATCGAACCCCCAAATGATCCGAAACGGGAATCAAACCCTCCGGATGGGTTATTGGTTGAAACAAGCTGCTTTTGTTACATTGTTGGCCCGCTCGAGGCCGCTAGGCTTTACGGCTCTTTCCGCTCGGTGAACGGCGGCTCGGAGCCTGGAAAAGTCTTTAGCCCCGCCGGCGGGGTGGAATTAGGAAAGGATTCCGTTCCAGAAAGGAGTCGAAACCGTGAGCAAAACCCGTATTCCTATCAACCCTGCTTACGCTCGTCACCAGGAGATGCGGGCCAAGCTGGAACTGAGTACTGCAGAAATTGGGTTGGCCGTCCGAACCACGAATTGTTTAGAGGAAAAGGGAATTTTCACGGTCGAGGACCTCCTGAATTGCACACCAGAATTCCTCCTTTCGATCCCGAACTTCGGCGAAAAGACTTTGGAAGAGGTTTACCGGTGCCTCGAACGGCTCGGCTTTTATCACAAGTCCCGGCGGCAAGGAGGCGAGAAGGGAAAAAACCGGAGCTTTCGGGCCTCGTTTGAGACCAAGTCCTGCGAGCGGGATGATCTTGAGAAGGAAACGACCGAGTCGGCCGGCACCGCTGACGGGGATTAAGCATCCTCGGGCGGCCCGACTTAGCGGGGCGGCCCGACTTAGCGGGGAGGAAAGTTTATCAGGTCAACTCGCAGAAGAGCGCAGGACTTTAAAGCCGGCTTGCAGAGCAAGTTCTGAACCTAGGCCCTGCCGAGCGCAAACATGTTAAAGTTACCCTGCTGAGAGCGGGTCGACACTGTGCTACTGAACGGTCTGTACCCGTCCCTGGCCGGCTAATCGATTTGCCAAACAAGATGGAAGCCTGCCTCCTCCAAACTTCGAAATACCTCGGGAGCAGGGCGGGAGTCGTGCACAGGGAACTGTTTACCAAGTCCGGTCACCTCCGCGGGGCTTGTGTACCCGCCGGGTGCCGTGGAACTGCCCGCGCTCATTTGCGTGATGCAGACCCGGGCAAGATAGTCACGCAGTTCGGGTCGCTCCCTTGTTGACAGGACAAGTTCTGCCCGTGGGAAGGCAATCCGCAAAGCGCAATATAGCCGGATAAAGGTTTCGTCGTCCACGGGGTGAGGAATGGCAAAGTCACTTGGAGCCTCATGGATCCGCGGCAGACTAAACGCTATGCGCCGGCCGGGGAATCGCCGCTCCAGATAAACACCGTGCCGCATGAGTTGAACTAACTCCGTTTGGGGTTCGCCAAGGCCCAAGAGAATTCCGAGGCCCAGGCGTCGCATTCCGGCCTCAGCAGCACGATCGAGTCCTTCTAGCCGCCACAAGAAAGACGATTTCGGCCCTCGTGGATGATACTTCTCGTAGCGACCCAGGTCGTATGTCTCCTGGTAAAGAGTGATGCTTCGCACGCCGGCCCGAACAAGGGTCTCGTAGCCGTCCGTGTCTAAGGGGGCAATTTCAACGCCGGGGTGAATACCCAATTGGCAAAGGTCTGAGGCAATTTCGGCCAGATAGTGCGGGCTAACAAGCTGGGGATAATCGCCGGTCACCAGGAGGATGTGGCGAAAGCCCAGCTGACGCAAGGCCTCTGCCTCTTGGCGGGCCTCCCCACGTGTCAAGTGCCGTCGCTCGATCGGTTCCGGAAAACGAAAGCCGCAGTAAGCACAATAGTTGACACAGAAACTTGAAAGATAAAGCGGCGCATACATAAACATCCGCCGCTTACGAAGCTGCTTGGCCCCCAACTGTCCTTGACCGGTCAAGCCACCTGCTTCCCCCGCGGAGATACCAGTCACAAGACCTGGTTTGCTTATGTCAACGGAAAAATTGGCTTCGGTAATTTGCCGGGCTTGTTGACAAATTTTCTCAAGTGGCGTGCATGGATTAAGTGCCGCCAAGGCCTCGTTGAGGGCGGCAGGATCGAATTGCGCGGAAGCAAGGGCCTGGTAAGTCCATCGCGGCGGCAGCGGCTGTCGGCCGGCCAGTTGCCGAGCCAGTTCATCTAGCCGATCAGCCAGCTGCCAATCCCGGCTATCCCATCGGCCCTGGCGTTCCCGGAGGTGTTGATACCGCCAGCGCTCAAGCCGGGCGGCAAGCCGGCAAGCCTCCAGCGTTCCTCGACGCCCAGCATCCCGCACCCAATCCTCCGCTTGCCGCAGAAGGGCAAGATGGTGCTGGGCGTGGGGATCTTCCGCCTGGACAAATGCTACAAGCTCAGGTGCTGTGGGAAAAACTGTTGTTGACATCAGCAACGCATACTTCAAGGCAACACGTGACGGGTTAAGCTGTTAAGCCTTTAGTCAGGGCCATGAAGGCAGTCTCCAAGTTGATTTCCTCTTCCTGAAAGAGGACCAAGCGGTGGCCGGCACCCACTAGGAGAGTCGCAAGTTCGCTGTAATCATCCACACCTTTCCGGAGTGTGGCGTAGATGTGTCCATCACGAATATCCACCCGCTCCACGCTCGGATGATCTTCCAGCAAGCGAGCGGCTTGATCCTGGCTTGTCAAGACACGGATCTTAAGAACGGGTTGCTGGCGAACTTGCCGCATCACCTCGGCGACCTCGGCCGAAACCAGCAATTTGCCGCGCTCAATGATGCCAACCTTGTTGCAAATATCAGCTAGCTCGGGCAAGATGTGACTGGAGACCATAATCGTCTTGCCCATACTCCGAAGTTGCTTAAGCAAATTGCGGATTTCAATGCGCGCCCGTGGGTCCAGTCCGCTTGCCGGCTCATCCAAAATGAGCACTTGGGGATCGTGAAGCAGGACCCGAGCAAGTCCTAAACGCTGAGTCATTCCGCGGGAAAGACTCGTCACCAAGGCGTCCCGCTTGTACGCTAAGTCAACAAGTTCGAGCATCTGCTCGCACAGTTTCCGTCGGGTGGGACCTTTGATCCGGTAGCAGGCCGCAAAGAATTCGAGGTACTCGATCACCTTCATATCGTCATACAGGCCGAAATAGTCCGGCATGAAGCCCACTAGCCGACGGATCTCTTTGGGGTGGGTGTAGATCGAGTAGCCGCAGACATAAGCCTCGCCCCAAGAGGGTTGCAGAAGCGTAGCCAAGATACGCATAGTGGTAGTTTTGCCGGAACCGTTCGGCCCGATATAGCCATAAAGATCCCCCTCCTGAAGCTCAAGCGTTAGGCCGTCGATGGCTCGGATTTCGCCGTAAACTTTTGTAAGGTCGTAAGTCTTGATCACGGTCTTATCCGCACAGGTCAACTAGTGAAAGCCACATGGCCAGCGTGGACAATCCCGATTTGGCCGGAAGCAATCTCTGATTCTATGCGGCGCTTTGCCAGCAAGTTGCGCTTGCCGGCGTGTGGCTGAGTTGGGTTTTTGACACTAGCGCTTCGGCGCGACAGTCCGGGCCAACCTCCCTCCGGGTTCCACCGGAAAAAGCCCTTGCCTGCCCCCAACATGGGCACCCGCGGCCTCAGTACCGGGCCGGGTTACGCGGTGACCTTTTCCGCACCAAAAGTATGCTGTTACCTACGGGGAAAGCTCTCCTGCCGGAATGACCCAGGCCCCTTCTTCTCCGGACCAAAGCTAGCTTGTTTGCCCGGAGTTACTCGGCGCGCAGGGCTTTCGGGGAGGAGCCTAGGAACTTATTCGAGGACTCAGCGGTCCCGCTTCAGCCCCTACGGCATTGCGGACGCGGCATGGCCTTGGCTCCTGGGCCAACCATAACGGTCTTCTACCGCCCGCCGTGCCGCGCACCGCCTACCCAACCCAGAGAGGACCTCCACACACCGTGCCCGTCCGGCAATTAATGCACCCGCCCGACAACACCACCAGCCGGGCACCTTCCCATCAATTTTTGCTCCTGCCCCACTTTACCCAGTTTACGCCAGGCGTCTTAGGCAGAAGTCTGCGATTCTTGGGCAATTCCCCCTGCGCATCCTATCTCCCCGAGAACGCCATTTGGCTCCGGAGCCGGATCTAACCTCAGCACCGCGCCCGATTGCGAATCATAATGCACTAACTAACCGATTTTTGCGGTGCTTGGTAGGAAACGTCGCTTAAACGCTTTCCACATCAGGGCTTCCAGCCACTAGCGTCCCAGGGCCTCCTTTACAACATTCTTCGCGTTTGTTTCTCCGGGCGGTCGGCCGTGACCGGCAACAACCACCGATAAATGACTCGTTTTAGCTGCTGGCTCGGACCGAGGGCTTGAGCGTCCCGTACCTCAAGCCGAAAGCCGCCGCCTTCTCCCGGCCCGGTTGCGATCCGACCAACCAGTATCGCCTGATCGGTAGTCAGCCGGCCGGAAAAATCAACCCATCCCTCGGCCACGTGGAGCAGCCCGGTATAGCCGGTGCCCCCAGCGGCTTCGTGGAACATCATCATCTCCACGATATAGTCCCAATCGGTGCTTCCCACATCATAAGGGCTTGTTTGAGTGCGATAGGTATCCTTTTCTTTGACAAGTTGGGTACCGGTGAGGAACCCCCGCAAGTCCCGCCGCGGTACCGAGCGGTCGACGACTAGCAATTCTCCCGGCGGGATCCGTTCCACCTGGTAAACGTATTTGCCAAACACAAGCCGGCAATTCTCAATTGGCCAAGGCAATTGATTGCGGATCCAACCACTTAGCTCGTCGTGGCGGACTCGCAGCTCCCACGAGATCCCGGGGCTTCTCGTGGTGCCGAAACACTGCGCCGTCAAAGCTTTCGTTGCCCCGGGTCGAAAAGTCAGTCCCCGCAGCTCTGTTTTGTCGCCCGACAGCACGTACCCCTCATTTTCAAAAAGTGCTTCTGCACGAAGTGAGCTCATTCCGCCGAAGCCCTCGCCCGGCAAACCCCACCAAGCAAAAGCCACATCCAGTGTGTCCAAATCTCCCTGGGGATCCGGCGGCAAAGGCGTTGCCCCGACCGATAGCCGACCCGTGACCGGTGAAAACACGTGGGCCCAGGATGTCGCCCGGACTAGCCCGTCGCTTGCAGCTATGTCAACTAAATCAAGTTGTTGAACGCGGATTTCTTTGCCTTTTGCCCAACGACCAAGACCGCCTGCCAGCGCAGTAAATGCCACAATTGCCCCAAGTAAGCTAAGCCAAGCCAACCATCGCCAGTTCCCGGCCCGGCGGAACAAGAAATAATCGAGCGGACCAATCAAAGCGATGTGGATTAACATGAGCGAAACAATAAGACCAAACGGAAATTGAACCACAGCGGGAAACCGGTCCAAGCCCCGCCGAAGCTGTCCGGCCAGATCTTCAAATCCGTATCGGACCGCGCGAGGGTATTCCCCCTCCGGTGTTGACGCGGCGATCGGAATATCCAGAAGTCGGGCAAAGAAAAGCCCTCGGTCGCGCCAGTTTACAAGCATCGGACTATCGAGGGCCAAAGCGCACCAAGTCAACGTCCCTAGGCCTATCGGGGCGACCACAACAAGCGGCAACCGTCCCTCGGCAGCGCGAACTTGTCCCCGCGGGTTACTGATATACGCCACGGACGACCCCGGCCCTCCCGGGCCTAAGCCACCTAAAGGGGTCCGCGCACCGGCAAAAAGCTCAAGCGCACTGGCCCGAGTCCGCGAGAGAGGCACCCCCTGTTCAAACGTTCCGGGCACAAGCCACGAAAGAGCCTCCCCATATTGCTTTGAGGCGACCTGCAAAGCGGCAGGATCAAATCCCACCACAATGTCCCCGCCCAAGCGGACCCACGTGCGAAGGGCCTCTTGCTCCACGGATAATTGAGCCAGCTCGGTGACAAGTTGCGGCGTCAGGAACGAAAACACAACCCCACGAACACCTTGATAGGCAAGGGGGCTTGCCGGAAGATCGTCAACACTTTCTACCAGGGCAATGGCAGGACGGTGATCGGAGGGCACTTCGGCCAGGGCAAAGGCTTCTCTCAACCCTGCTTCATTGGTCCCAACAAACACATAGATTGGCTGCGTATCGCGAACACCGATCGGAAAACCCTTTACGGCGCCGGCCTTGAGCCGCCGGTCTAACACAACACGATCGCCTTGCCACAATTTAAGCTCAAGCCAAGCCACCCGCGAGCCTAATCGTACAGACGTCTTCAGAACGAGCGCACCGTCAACGGCCCGGGCATAAACCTGGGGAAACTTCCCTAGCTTGTTTACCTCGCCGGTCTCCTTACCTTCCGCAGCCGAAAGAGCGCAAGTCCACAACACTCTCTGGCCATCGCCATCAGGTGTTGCGATTTGTAAACGAAGCTGCGGGAGAACTTTGGGCAGCTCCGTGCCATCGGGCGGTCGCACCTTGATTGTCAACGGTACCCACGATCCTGCCCGCCACATGCCGCGCAGTCCGACGTTTATCGCCACAAGTTCCCAGGAGGAGCTAGCGGCAGTTATCGGAGACGATTCCTCTGTCGCGGAAAGAGAGGCAACAAAAGAGGCACCAGAGACAAGGTTGGGGGAGCAGTCCCTCTGGGGAGAATGATCATTCCCGCGGCTTGGGGTAACCGACCCGAGAAGCGCCACCACCGCGAATAGTATAAAGTACAAACCGACCCTGGGCTTGCACGAAGCGATCATGGTTTTCCTTCATCTGGACAGATGCATACCATTTGTTTGCAGCCAGGACATCCGCTGCCATATTTTTCGGCCACCGCTGCCGTCAGATCCACACCGGCCACGTTAGCGATCGTTGCTAGCCACGCCAAAACGTCCGCAAATTCCGAGGCCATTTCCTCCGGCGAGCCTTTCCGCAGCGCGGCAGCAAGTTCGCCAATTTCTTCAATAAGCCACATGAACGTCCCTTCGATCCCCCGGGCGACATCCTTCCTTAGGTACATTGTACGAATCAGCTGTTGGAACTCGGCAATGGTCATGGCCTTTGGGGCTCCTACGGCCTAAAAGCTTGCCGCGTTTTTTCCAATAAAGGGCCGATACTTTTCGAAAGCTAAAGCCGGAAGGCCCCCGCAGTGAGCCGGGCGCCGTGGTTATTGTGCGCCAGTGGAGATCTGCCCCAGCGCAAGAGGTCAAGTCCGAGGACAACAGGCCGCTCCGGCAATGCCACGTGACTTCGCGTGCCTAAGCCCAGCGTCTCAAGCTTCGGGAAACGGACCCACCATTATTGGCAGGGCTTGCTCGTAGCGGCAATCCTCTGGCAGGTCGGAATGACACTTCCACCGACTTCGGCGACAGTTGCGGCAACGGGTGGTGCCCCGGAGACGGTCAGGCGGGTCTGCCAGGTGCGAAACTCGTGGGGCTATGGGGTGGTAGTCCAACGCCGGGGCGAGTGGTGTAAGTGCGTCGCTTGGGTTCTTGAAAGAAGCTTGCCCAGCGGGGTCCTTTGGCCGCTCTTCCGGCGGATTAGCGTCTAGTTGGAGGTAGGTGGCTCCCCTTTTAATTGCCAAATGCCGCGGGATGCTTGGCGAGCGGATTCTTCAGCCTGGCGAAAGCGAGTTTTCATAATCGACGAGAAGTTAAATTCCAATCGGCTCCGTGCCAGGCCCTGTCGCAAAAGTTCTTCGTTGACGAAGATGTCCCCTGCGTAAACATAAGCGAGAAATCGGCCATACTGATCTTTAAGGATTCTGTCGAATTCGAGGCGGACCTGACCGCCGGCAGAGTCCACTAATTGGCGAACGAACTGCGTTGCCGCCTCTGCTCCTGGCTCAGGACGCCCGTGGGACCCGGCCATCTCCGGCGCGTCCACTCCGATGAGTCGGATCCGAGCACCGTTTATAAGCCGAAGTGTGTCCCCATCAACAACCTCGGATACTGAGTAGACCCCAGGGGAAAGTTCGACCGGTGGTCCTTCCGGCCATAGACCGGCTAGCCTAGCGGCGATTAAAAGCCCTAAAACGACAAGCCAGATCCATCGAGGCAGAGGGAAACCCCGTCTGGCTCGCCTAAAGAGTTTCCTCCGGGGCATACGGAAGTCAGAATACTTCGTTCAGCCGGGAAAGGTCCACCGAGTTTTATGATCAGATGTTCACGCAGCTCACGCGTGTCCGATGGGTTAACGGGTAGCTTTCCAGCGGCGCGGTTCGAACCGCTTGCTAGGTCGCATTCGATTTCGCAACAGCTTGCTGACGAATGTCGCCAACCTAACAGGGCGGCTACGCGCCACGGGAGCCGGCGAGAGCCCCTAGTTTTTGCTAAATTGCCAAATCTTCCTAGCTTCTCGTCCCAAAGGTTCTTTTACAAAGCGCTCGCGGCAGGAAGCGCACAAGTCGAAACGAAATTTTCTTGTCACCTCAGCCGGCGGTTGTTCCAGCTGAGAATCGTCCAGATTTTCAAGCAATCGCTGAAGCTCTTCTAAATGGTCGATTTCCTCCTCAATGTTGCCAACAGTGGGTGGGCGAAGCGCCGGCCGAACTTCGATCAATACTACAAACCGCGAGTCCTCCTCCGGGTCTATTTCTCGCCCACAAAGATCGCACACGTAGCGAATCATTCCTCGGCTCCTTCCTCCAGCAAGATCAGTCGACCACCCCAGAGCCGCTGTCTCACTCACACCCTCCTCTCATACTAACCACAGAGCCTGATTGGCTGCAACCCAGGCGGGGGACGGTTCCCACCGAGCTACACAGAGGAGGTTACGGAGAGGAGCACCACACGGCGTGCAAACGCCATACCAACCCCACGAAGTGCCGCAGCTCGTAGGCACTCTCAGAGTCAAGAGGGGCTGCGCCGGCCCCCAACGCCCCAAGTGACAAGGCAGGTGGCTCTGCGCGATCACTAAACTTTCAGGGCTCTTAAGCGCTTTGGGGCGGGGAGTTCCCCTTGCACTTAGCGCCCTTTGGCCAAAGGTGGCTTTTTCTCCCGGATAACCGGGCACTTCTTAGACATCTCGGCATTCAGTTGGATATAGTGCCGCCACTGTTCCGGCACATTATCTTCATGGTAGATGGCCTCAACAGGGCACTCGGCAACACAGGCTTCACAATCGATGCAGACGTCTGGATCGATGTACACCATGATGTCGCCTTCGCGGAAGGCCTCCACCGGGCAAACCACCACACAGTCCGTGTATTTGCAATTCTCGCAGGGTTGACAAACTACGTGGGGCATCGCACTTATCCTTTAAGAAACCTTGCACCCATTCGGTAAATGTGGGCAGAGATCCTCCTCGGCCGAAAATAGCTTGGCCCGAAGGCTCTTGCACCAAACTCAAACCTTCCCATGCCTAAAACGCGGGGCGTGCCAGCTCACGTTCAGGCCGTGTACACATAAAGCCGCGTTGCTTTGGGCCGTTCCGATGGTTTTCCGCTAGCCCACCGAACTACTTCCTGATGCCGCCTTAACCATGCCACCAAATCTTCCCACACGGCTGGAGGGCCGAACCTCCAGGAAAACTACTCAAACTTGCTCTGCCCAAATCCCTACATGTTCGCACCTCAAGCCGATCAAGCGGCATTGACCGCCCTGTCAAACGCTGTCGTCTTTGTTTGAAGCTATGCCTCGAGCCTGCTCAGACTCGGCCTTACATCCGGCTTTCGAGCAGGAGCACACGGCCGCCCGGGTTCGTCTGGGCGCTATTGATCCAGACCCTGCCTTATCCGTAACCGGAGTGCCGCGGCACACCCCCCAGCACCTGCGCCGTGAAAATTCAGTTAATTTCTACAGGAAAATTTGCTTCGAATGAAGCCTTTATTGCAATGGTGGAAATTCTGATACTTGCTCGTGTATCACTTGCAGAGTTCGCCTAAGTTATCTAACGATCCCTCCAATCACCCGGGTGACCCGGGCTTCTTCTATCCTTTGCTAGCCTCTCTCTCCCGGAAAATTTGCCGCGGGAAAACACTTCCCTGCAAGATCGCCAGGGTTAGACGACACCGCGTGCCAGAAGAGAACACGCCTCGCTCGACAAAAGCCAGCCTGCTTCACGCGGGAGGCCGTCCAGAACAAGTTGGGGAACTTTTCCCACCAAAATATTGAGACTCACTCTTTGGATTCTTCTTTCTTGAGCTTAGAGCGATATCGCTCGGCTGCGTTCATTAGGATCTTGCGTTCCCGGCGGCTTAAGCTCGCTTCACCATAGCGAGAGATTTTCTCCAAAATCCGGTCGATCTCGGCGTCGAGATTGTCAGTCTCCTCATCGGCTTCGTCAACAACCCGCAGCCGCGGTCGTCGGGAAAATTTGAAGAACCCACCGTGGAACCGTGTTAAGAGGCCCGAAAGGTTCCACCGAAAGCGAAAGTAAAGATAAGCAAATGCAAGCCCCGTTAGGTGAACAACAAAAGCGATGCCACTGCCCTCGCCACCGGCGATTAACCCAAGTTCCGACAAAGCGCCAAGTGTGTTCATCACAACAAGGGCCAGGCCCAGAAACCAAGCTGGGATCGGAATCGGAATAGGAAAAAGCGTCAGCGTTGCATGGGGATTGTTCAGCACAAAAAGCAGCACCACTCCGTTTACCGCCCCCGAGGCGCCAATCAAGATGAAATGAGTTCCGAAGTTGACAATCGCATGGGCAAGTCCCCCTACCACGATCATAGCAAGGTAAAGGAGCCAGAACTCGCGGGTGCCATACCGCTCCTCTACCTCCCGGCCGAGGAAAAAGAGCTGGAGCATATTCAGAATGATGTGGCCCGGCTGCGGCGCGTGGACAAATCCATAGGTCAAAAATTTCCACCACAGCCAAGGGATAAGAAGCGTTGCCTCCGTGACAGCTAAAGCAGCGGTAAGGGTGTGGTCTTCGCTAAAAAAGAGCCAGTCGATTAGATACAGGCCAACACAAATCAGGATGATGTTAACGACTGCAGTTCGCGGCCAAATCGGTGCCGTTGCCTCAGTTGGTCTTCGGTAGTATTCCCGATCGTAAATTCCCATCGCACATTACTCGCGAAACAGTATCGCCAACGTCTCCCCAGGGCCTCGTCCCCCTCTATGTTACCGCCTGATGCATTGCTGCCACCCCGGCGGAACGGAAAAAATCACCCAAACAACAAAGCGTACCCGCCAAGGAAGGACCCACGGCCGGAGATTCCTAAATCTGCAATAGTTACCCTGGCAAAAGACTATCCGTCACTCGGCCGAAGGTCATTAACCTTGGCTGCATACTCGGCAGGCGGCGCGGATGACCGGGCCAGCGAATTGAGCCGACTTGAGGCACCGCCTTTTTCCGATAATTCCTCAAATTTGCAGCGGTCCTTCCTGGCGCCTTTCGCAGGATCAGCCAGGTGCAAGGTATCGCCAACAACTCTTAAACTTTTTCAGCCCGTAATATTTCGGCAAGGCCAAGAGTTGGTCCGGGGTTCGGTACCCATGTCCCACCAAACCGTCTCAATTCCCGAATTGGTGGAGAGGATTCACCGGTCGGGCAAACACCTGGCCATGGTAATCACGGGGGGCGGTGCCGCGGCAATATCGTGGTTACTTACCCAGCCTGGGGCCTCGCGCAGCATCCTCGAAATTGTAGTTCCTTATCATGATCAGGCACTTTGTGAATATTTAGGACATCGTCCCGAGCAATTTTGTTCCCTGGCGACAAGCCGGGCACTTGCCATGGTTGGTTTTTTCCGGGCACGGAGGATTGCGGGCCAAGTGACCAATTGCATCGGTCTGGCTTGCACGGCCAGTCTGGTAACCGACCGACCCAAGCGGGGAGATCACCGGGTTCATGTAGCATACCAGGGAGAAACGACGGCCGGGTCCAGCTCGCTTGTCCTCCAAAAAGGCGCCCGAGACCGGTCGGCTGAAGATGAGTTGGCTGCACGGCTTGTCCTTTGGGAGCTTGCCGAGGCCTGCGGCCTTGAGGCCCGGCCGGCCCTCCCCATTCTTCCCGGGGAAGACCCTCAGATGTCGCGGGTCGAGGCCCCGACGAGTTGGTCTGCCGTCCTCTTGGGAAACACCCCGTTTACTTTTGCCCGCGGGGAACCCGCGGCGCCTGACTTAACAAAGCTGGCTATTTTGCCCGGGTCATTCAACCCGTTCCATGAAGGGCATCGCCGCATGATCCAGGTGGCCTCCCGGCACTTGGGTCGGCCAGTGGTGCTTGAGCTCTCCGTAATTAACGCGGATAAGCCACCGGTCGATTATTGTTCCCTGGCGGACAGACTTGCCGGCATACCCGCGGAGATCCCAGTGATTCTATCGCAGGCGCCAACATTTGCGGAAAAAGCTCGGCTTTTCCCGGGGTGTGTTTTCCTCGTGGGAATTGATACCCTTTTGCGGATCGCCGATCCGCGCTTTTATGGCGGGAGTGTGGCGGCCAGGGACCGGGCAATCAAGGAGATCGCCGAGGCCGGTTGCCGGTTTCTTGTGTTCGGAAGATTAATCGAAGGAGAGTTCCGCGAGTTGGACTCGGCCGGGGTGCCGGAGTTTTTACGGTCACTTTGCCAAGGGATTTCGGAAAGCGAGTTCCGCATGGACATTTCGTCGACAGAAGTCCGACGCGGCCGCGGGGGTCCTAGTCAGCCAGAGACGCCGAACTAAGAAGCGGGTAAAAGGTCCCCGAAGTGAAAACCCGGACGTCGTCACTTGCCGAGTTTCTTTTTCAGCTCCAAAACGGCGTCCACTAGCTTATCTGGCCCATGGCGGATTACATCGCAAGCGGGTAGTCCCACCTCTTGTTCCACCCTGGCACATTCGGCAGCCACTTCGGCATCAGAGAATTTGTATCCATTGACGGCAATGCCGATCACCCGACAGGGGTGCATGATGCTTGCTGTCCGCTCGTAATAATCGATCAGTTCACGAAGGGGCGGAAGCGGAAACTCCGGCATGCCGGCAATATGAGTTCGCCCCATTTCGTAGCAAACAATAAGGCCGTCAGGCATCGAGCCGTGAAGCAGGCCTAACGTCACGGCGGAATAACGGGGGTGATAAAGGCTCCCCTGCCCTTCGATCACAATGACCTCGTGGTGTTGGTTACGAAGAACCAGTTTTTCTGCGGCACCGTTAAGGAAATCGCAAATCACTCGATCGACCGGGCAGCCATCGCCTTCGACCATGATTCCGGTTTGACCAGTGGCCACGAATTTGGCATCCACCCCCCGCCGCTGCAGTCCCCGCGTGACTTCCACCGCAGTCACCATCTTGCCACAGCTACAATCATTGGCGACGGTGTGGATGCGCAAGCACCCCTGGCGAATACCTTTTCGGTGGGCGACGTCTCGCTCATCGTTTTTGCGAACATCGATTAGCGCCACATTCCGGGTAGCGGCCGCCGCGGAAAATTCCGGGTCTTCGCTGACGAAATCATGAAGTCCGGAAAGGATATTCAGACCGGCGTGAATGGCTTGAAGGATAATCGGCCGCCAAGCTGCCGGTATCTTGCCCCCTGGTGGGGCGATGCCGATTGTCAACATGTTGGCCGACGGGGGAGCATCCTCTAATTTTCCAATGACGGGAATGTCGCCGCCAATCCCTAAAGCTTCCTGGCAAGTTCGGCCTGCCATTTCCCGATCATAAACGGCGACGACCTCTTCCGGGCAATATCGCAGAAGGCAAATGGCTGTCTTAGCTGTGTGCCAATCGCGGTAACCATCCACAAGAAGGATCATCCGCCGCTGGCCTTTGCGAACGTCAACGCTCATTGCATGCCTCGTCCGCAAATCGAAACCACTTTTCTCGCAGAATTTGGTGCCAAATGACGTTAGTGATGTCGGAGAGGTGGCCCGTGCCGGACTCAGTCCGCCACAGAAAATACACTCCCTTTCGGCCGAGGACCGTTTGTTCTGCTTAAGAAGTAACTTCGGCAGCTGGCTAGCTTTAGGATTTCCGCCCCAACCGCGGGGCAAGCCGAAATCGCACCGGTGAGTCGGGCAAACTCCCGCGCGGGGCCTTATATGATACCAGATTGGGCCTGGTTGTTACTCGAAAACTTGGCGCACCTCATTTGTGGAGGTGTGACCGGGGTGGCCAAGCACAAAGCAAAGCGGGGATCCCAACCGGGATCCCCGCACCAAACGGGGCCAGGGGCACTCCCTTGGCAGAGGAGGGGATACGCTCTTTAGCTGGTTTTGGAGCTCTCGCGGCCGGGCTGGCCAGTTAATGCCGTCGAAAGGCCAACTACTTGCTCCGTTAGATCTTAAAGCCGCTTACCAGCTCGCGAAGTGCCTGGGCCTGGGCGCCCAGTTCTTGGCTGCTAGAGGCCATTTCCTCGCTACTTGCGGCTGCCTGCTCGGTAACTTGGGCAATACCGTGGACAGCGCTTCGCACCTCCTGAGCCGCCGAAGTTTGCTCCATGGTTTTCTGAGTAATAAGCGCCACTTTGTCCGCCGTGGAATTGACGGAGCTCAAGATTTCGTTAAGTGCAGCGCCCATTTGATCGCTCAGTTCGGCACCGGATTCCACCAGGTCAGTGGACTGACGGATGAGCTGAGCGATTTCGCGGGCAGCCTGGTTGGAACGCTCAGCAAGTTTGCGAACTTCGTCGGCCACCACGGCGAAGCCCATTCCGTGCTCCCCGGCGCGGGCCGCTTCAATGGCGGCGTTAAGCGCAAGCAGATTGGTCTGCCCAGCAATCTCCGAAATCACCTGAATGATATCGGCGATTTTCTTCGAGGCATCGCGGATGGCGTTCATTGCCGCCAAGGATTTTTCCACCGCCTGATTGCCCCGCAAGGCACTTTCGCGGCTTTGGCGGGCAAGCTGGTCGGCCTCCGCGGCCAGGTTCTGCACTGCTTCGATCGAACTGACCAGTTGATCCACAGCCGCCGTGATTTGCTGGACGCTAGCCGACTGCGACTGGGCTCCTTGAGCGACCATCTGGGAGCTTTCGGCGACGATGCGGGAACCTTCCGACACTTGCTGCGCCCCGCTCATCACCTGGCCCACAAGATCTTGGAGTTTGCTCACAAAGGCATTGAACCATTGGGCCAGCTCCCCAAGCTCGTCCTTGGTATTAATGTCAAGCCGCTTGGTGAGGTCTCCATGGCCTTGGGCGATGTCCCGCATGACGGCCAAAGCCCGGCCAATTTGTCGCCGCAGATAATTGGCGGTGCGGAAGCTTAAAGCGATCATCACGCCCGCAACGCCTAGTCCTCCTAGCGCCGTCCACAAGATGGTGCCGTTGATGGCGGCGTTGACATGGGCTAGCGGTTCTTCGAAATCGTCCTCATAAGTGCTCGCACCGATTACCCAGTCCCAAGGCTCAAAGTACGCGATAGCGGCAACTTTCCATCGCGGGCGCGGTTCCCCCGGGTTTTGCCAAGGATATCGCTCAAAATCCACCTCGCCCGGCTTAAGCGCAAGTGCCTTGTGGATAATCGATTGAATGAAGTAACGTCCGTCGGCGTCCTTAGACTCCCAGATGTTTTCACCGTCACGTTTGCCTTGATAGGAAATGATGTAACAGCCCCGTTTTTCTCCCTTGCCTTGAAGCACGTACACGTAACCTGTCTTCCCTACGACCGTCTTCATGATGGCCTCGCGAACCTGGCCGATTTCGTCGCGAGGTACCCCCACGTATAGGCACCCGATGATTTCCCCTCGATCGTCCCGAAGCGGGACGTACTTGGTGATATACCACTTATCGACCACCAAGGCAGTTCCGGTGTACTCCTTGCCCTGGAGCACGGCGCTAACCACCGGATTTGGCGATCCGTCCGGATTGACTGCGGGAATATAGGTACCCACTGCCCGGCGGCCGTCGGCTGTCCGCACTGTGGTTGCCACACGAAGCATATCACCTTGCGGATTGAGTTTCTGGAAGATTGTGCACGTCAAATCTGTAAGTCTTGTTACTTCGTCCACGACTGGCAAGGGGCGCGAGGGATCATCATTTGGCTCGAGGGCCACCTGCCCGATGTAAAACCTCGGAAGCTCCGCTTGCACGACCTGACCGGTAAGTTGATTCTTGGCTTGCCAGGTCGTCTTTTCCGGGCCGAGGCGGACCCCTCCGGCTTCGGCAAGGACGTCCTCCGCCACCTTCATCCCGCGATCAAGGGTCCGAACAAGGGATTTGTGGTAACACTCAAGCAAGTTGTAGACACCACGGGCAACATGCTCGCAGGTGTGGTCGCCTTGGGCCACGAGTTCTTTGCCGACTTTTTGGGATAAGGAAGAGCGGTTAACTAGCAGCAGCCCAACGGTGATTCCGGCAGTGGTTACAACGCCTGCCGCACTGACTAGAAGGACTCGCGTCGCAAGTCGCATGGGTGCTTACACCTCCCAGTTCATTTCCCTTTCTTTTTGCCGAGGTAAGTGAGTACTGTGTTACTACGCGCAGCCGCATAAGCGGCCCTTAGGTGGGAACCGCCCCTCTGGTCCGTGGCCTGGAGCGCCACTTGACCACACGACACTGTTCCGGCACTTTTGCAGGACCATACCTCGGGATAGGTGTTGACCGGTAACCGCCCGCCTCCAGGCAGTTCCCCGCTAGGCGGATCGGCCCATTTGGGCAGGTCACGCAAGAGTGGCTTAGCCAGTCGGCCTCCCCCAACCGACTGCCTCTTCGGAAGGATTCACTCCCCCTTTGGATTGGCTTCACCTTAGATTAGGTCACAATTTCTTACTGGGCAAATCGGCAGAAAAAAGAAAAAGTGAATCCACCTTTCAACAGTAAGGGCGGAAATGCACAAACCGTACGGATCGGTTTTGTGGATTATTCGGATGAGATCGCGGAGGTTGGGCCGCCGAGCCGAAATCGCCTACCCAGCTGGCTTAATTTGTCAAATGGAGACGCAAGGTGCCGATTCATCCCGCCCCAAAATCCGAGGCCCGCGAGTTCGCCCCCAAATTTCAACGGGCACATGCCTCCCAACGACCCGCTTGTGCGCATGCACACCTAAACGTCCACAACGTCCACAAGGAGCTATCGTCACCGGGGCGGCATAAGAAGGAGAATCGGGGCCACCCCCCGAATGACTACCCTTACGTCTTCAAGGATTCCCTGCGTTGGGCGGGCTAAGCGCAGCTGGACAATTTGAGGCGTCGACTGAGCCGGCAAGACAATCCACTCGAGCGAGGGTAAATTCTCGGCTTGCCATAGCACCTTCCCCTGGGGATCGCTAAGCTCCACAGAAACGCGCTCCACCTCGCCATCTCCCCCAACGCCAAGGCCCAGTCTCTCGTGCGCTGGAACATAAAGCCAAAAACTGCCAGCTGTGCAGAAGAACCGAATGGTATCCCTCGGAGCGACGATCGCTACCGGATGGGACGACTTCAAAAGTCGGACCGTGTCAACTCCGGCTGACGCGGCCAGGAGGTAGCATCCGGCTTTAGAGCTGAAAAACTCTACCGCGGTTGGCTTACCAAGGGGTAGTGCCAGTTGACGAACTTGCTTTCCGCCGAGGTCCGTAATTTCCGCCCGGATACTGCCCGAACGCGATTGCCCGACCCCTTCCGCCAAAAGTTCGAAGCGGACCACCTCCGACTCCCCAGCCCAGAAGGCATAAACAGCCTGTTGACGAAGCCGATGCGCTGGCAGAGTTGGCTCTTGCCCTGTCTGGAGGCTTAACACCTCCTTCAGTGATGATTCATCTAACTTCCGGATGGGCAACCGGGCGATTGGCGGACAGGGGAACCACTCGGCAAGGAGCGATTCGTCGACATTAAAGACCGTTTCTCCCTCGGGATTGCGGACGGTAATCTTCCCGGTCACATCTTGCAAGCACACTAGCCCCGGGTCACCCCATGCGATAGGCCGACGAACCACTTTGTCGACAACGAGCACGTTATCAAACCGCACCCCGCCTACCGGTTGGGTGTCCCCCGAAAGGGACATGAAGGCAATCGGAGCGGCAGTGATCGGCTTTGCCTCCGGGTCAGCAAACACGCAGTCAGCAAGAATTAGGCGAAGGCCTCCCGCTGGTTTTGAGCGAACAAGTATCCCGGCGCGACCCGGCTCTTCAAACCGGCAGCCCACTACCTCGATGACCCCCCGCACAGCTGCCTGCGGATCGTTCCCCGTTGTGACTTCCAGCGATCGGGCATTAGATCCGCGCGTCACGCAATTCTCAATGCGGACGGAAACCGGCTCGGACGAAGCGTTTAAGTTAGCAAGATAGAAAAGAATACCCAAGCCTTGGTTGTTTTCGATAAGGCAATTTCGCAGCACACAGTTGACGAGAAGCTCGGAAGCATGATTGGGCTCAAAGTCGATTCCCGCGGCGGGCGGCGTCCCCCCGGTCCCGCGCAAGACCACGCTTTCGATCAGTAGGTTCTTGGCGGTGATGACGCTAATTCCCTGCCGATAGTTGTTTTCGCAAGTTACATTGCGAATGACGATGTCGCAATTAGGCTCGCCGTTCCGTCCGGCTCCGAGGTAAATACCGTCCCCGCCGCTTTCTGCCAGCGTAAGCCCTTCCACCAAAACATTCGTACAGCCGCGAAGCGCAAGCACATGCCGCCATTCGGCCTTTTCGTAAGGGGGAGCGGCATAATCAGCGCGATGCATCCGCAGAATTGCCCCAGGACCAATGAGGCGAATGTTCTGCTTGTTCCATGCTGTAAACAAAGAATCCGTCTTACCGCGAAAGGCTCCCTTCTTGGCAACAACCTCTGTGCCTGCCTCAAAGAAAATCTCCTGGTTACTTTCTAGCTCGATTTTGTCAACGACCCAGGGAGCTGGCATTTTGGGCACCACCACCCGTCTGGCCCCGGAGCGGATAGCGGCCTGAAGCGCGGCCGTGCTGTCTTCCGGATTAAAGCCCCACCACGCGGCGTTGGCTTCGGTGCGCTTGCCGGCCTTTAGTTCTGCAATCGCTTCCGGATTCGGGGGCTGCCGCTCTCCTACCACCTCTTGCTGGGTGTTGGCCGGCGTACTTTTGACACCCGCGATCCAAGATGTGATCACAAGCAGAATCTTCACCCGCAACGTGTACATGAATCTCACACGGTCCATAAGTGAGCTCCCAACACCTGGAAAGAGAGCTGGCCATCCGTGGCCGCCGAGGTGAGCGCAACTACTGAAGGACATCGGACAAATCATAGAGGCAAGACTAATCGGAGGGAATCCAAAGATAAGTCGGTTAGGGCGGGACTAATCCAGGAAGCCGCCTCCGTCCGGGTTACCCGTTGGGGTCAGCCGGGGGCGAGGGGCTACCGAAAAGGCCTTGAAGGAAAGGCTGCAGCGAGCGAAAGTCCAACTCCTTGGCCGCTTTTTTCATCGCCTCAACCTGAGCTTCGGCAGCCTTCTTCAGCGCCGCGTTGATGGCCTCCACAAGCAGACCCTCCAGAAACTCTTTTTCGTCCACTTTTAAGAGCTCGGGGTCAATCTTGCAGCCGATGGCCTCGCCTAGGGCGTTCATCTCCACTTCTACCAATCCGGCGCCGGCGCTGCCGACCACCTCTTGCTTTCGCAAGTTTCGCCGCAGAGAGCTGAAGCGCTCGTAAACAGCGGCCGCCTTCTGCAAAACTTCCCGCTGTTGCCCCAAACTTTCGAACACGTTGAAGAACCAATGCCCGCGGAAATCCATGACGTTCACCCCCTGTGTAAAACGGTTTGGGCCTTGACGAACCTTCCGACGTTCGGCACGGCGACTTGTCTTCGCTTTGCCAGTGCTGGCTCTCCTCTCTAACATCATTACGAGTGGCGCCATCCCATCTGCAACAAAGATACCGAAGAAACTGATCAGACTTTCATATCACCCCAGGAGGAGATCAACCCCACAGTCGGAAAGTCGACGAATGGACTACTCGCCGACATTTTCGGGGTTGGAGGGTACCGCATCAAAAATCTCGGCTGCTTTGCGGACGAGGGGATGGGTTCGCCAATTCCTGGAATTGGATGTGTTGCCAGGGCGGGGAATGGCCTCTGGGCGTTGCGTTTCCGAGGTGGTTCCTTCCTCCGCCGCACCTCCTGCGACCGTGATTTCAATCCGCGCCGGACGGCCAAGCATTACGGAGAGGCCATTTTCGAGCTCTTTCAACTTAGCTTGGCAGGCAGATTTGGCGATTTGCCGACCGGTGGGAAATGTCACTGCAAGGCAATTGGGGGACTGCCATTTCACATCTTCCACATCGCGGATTAACTCCGCTGTGTAGCCGCCCAATTGCTCCACCAATTGAAGCCAAACGGCCGAAGCCCCGGGCAAACGGGCGGACCTTCCTTCTTTTTTATACGTGGGACTACTGGCAGATTGTGACAAAGATCCGCCCCGCTGCCCCTCCGAAGCGGATGGGACATCGCCGGCACTCACTGAGCTCCGAGCTGCGGACACGGGGGGTTCGGTGGATGCGGGTTTAGACTCCCCGGCCTTCGTCCGGACAGGTTTTGCGGCCGACGGTGCCGAAGTCTGCGCCTGGGCGTTTGCACCTTTGTCGGCCGCCAGGGCCAACATCTGCTTTAATTGTGTCGCGACAGCCTGAGGATCCTCCCTCGGGGGTAGCTCTGTGGCGGGCTGGGAAGCACCAGCTAGGCGCGCCCCTACGTCTTGAGGCCGCCCCAGCTGAGCACTCCCACTATTCACCCGCGCAGGAGTGGCAATGGGCGCGATCTGCTTTTCCGCTTCCAGGCGGGCTAACAGGCTTCCTAGCTCAAGGAGTGAATTGAGCCGAGCAAGCCGAGCAAGTCCTGCCTCGGCCACAAGGCGTGGATGGAACGAATACTTCATCCGGGCCAAAGTGTGGTCAAGGATTTGAAACGCTGCCAGGACCGTGTCAATCCCGTACCGGTCTGCAAGCTTCTTGAGCCGGGGAATCTCCTCTGGCGACGAAAACAGGAGCAATTCTGGCCCGCAGCCGGCCGCCACTACCAGCATGTCCCGATAGTAACAGGCTAGCTGCTCCATCAGGACTGCAAGATCAATCCCCTGATCCAAGGCTTTGGCGAAGGCCTGGAGAACCTTCGCCACTTCTCCCTCGGCAATGAGCTCCGCCAGATTGCCGACGATCTCCTCCGGCCCGAGCCCCAGAAGGTCCCTAACGACCGACTTGGTTACCGCTCCCCCGCCGAAGGCAAGCACCTGCTCCAGGAGCGACTGAGCATCCCGCATTGAGCCCCCAGCTCGGCGAGCGATGATCTCAAGGGCCGCCTCCTCAGCCGGGATGCCCTCTGCCTCCACAATTTGGCCAAGTCGCCGGCAGATGCTAGCCGCGGAAATACCCGCGAAATCGAACCGCTGACATCGCGAAAGAATGGTAGGGGGAATTTTCGTTGGTTCAGTCGTGCAGAAAATGAACTTTACATGGGGGGGAGGCTCTTCCAGAGTCTTGAGCAGGGCATTGAACGCCTCCCGGGTCAGCATGTGGACTTCGTCGATGATGTAGATTTTGAATCGTGCGCGACTAGGCCGGAGCGTGGCGTTCTGCCGCAGCGCACGAACCTCTTCAATTCCGCGGTTGCTTGCCCCGTCGATTTCTAGGACATCAATAGCTCCCCCTTGGGCGATCTCCATGCAAAAGGAGCATTTGTTGCATGGCTCGGGCGTGGGACCTCTTTCGCAGTTAAGCGCTTTTGCTAAGATTCGGGCCGCTGAGGTCTTCCCCACACCGCGAGCGCCGGCAAACAGATAGGCGTGGCCCACGCGGCCAGTTTGGACAGCGTTCTTTAGCGCCTGGGCTACATGTTCCTGGCCGACAAGTTCCTCGAAAGTTTGCGGGCGATACCGGCGGGCCACCACCTGATAGTGACTCTCGCCGCTTTCCAAGCTAAGCTCCCCCTTTCGCTCCGACTTCCCATTCACTGGTTTTCGCTCCTTTTTAAGTCGCGTCGCCCGAAAGGATTTGGGCTGAAAATAGTCTCAGAGATCGCCCAATCAGCTTAACCGTGAACCCGAAGAGAAAAAGAGGGCGGCCCCCGGCGAGGAACCCGCCACACATGAGGATAACTACTTATGGCTGCTGGCTTTCGCCCCTGACCAGGTTCGTAGCTCCCCATTGTGGGGGCCCCTCGCCCGAGGCCGCCCTTTGTCCCCGAGGGATCGCGGATGTTTCGCTCAGCCCTCTCCCCTATTTTTGTATTACGCTCACGCCTCCCGATTTGTGACCTGGTTTTCCTTATACGATGGGTCGGGCCAGGTGTCAAACGACTATCCACCCGAAAATGGCATCGGCTCGTTGCCCTGACCTTCTTGTGGGCAACAAGTTAGCTAAGACCATTGGGGGCCGAATCGCAACGGGCGGAGCAAGCTTTATAATGGCGTCGCCTCCCGCCTTAACGATGGGGGGCATGCAAACCCCGCGGGAACCCGCTTCCGGATCCAGCCGACAGGCCGCTTACCGCGAGATAAAGCTTCCCATATGCTTTGGTAACAGCCGACAACAAGGGAAAAAGCCGCACCGAAGCCGCTGAGACTCCGCAACACAACCTGGGAGCTCAATCAGACAGCGCTGTTCGGTACGGTCTACGAGACGTCTTAAAGGCGGAAGGCGCTAAACCGTCGCCACGAAAATTGAGAGAAACATTATCTTGTTTCCAAAGAACGAATTGAAGCGTGAGGGTCAGCGATTGATATGGCCACTCAGGTCGAACATGCTATTTCCCCCACTCGGGCAGAGGATTACCCGGAATGGTACCAGCAGGTGGTCCGGGCGGCCGATTTGGCCGAGAACGCTCCCGTCCGAGGCTGCATGGTGATTAAGCCGTGGGGATACGCCATATGGGAGAATATCCAGCGGCTGCTTGATGCGAGATTCCGAGCGTTGGGGGTGCGTAACGCCTATTTTCCACTTTTTATCCCTCTCAGTTTTCTGGTCAAAGAAGCTAAGCACGTTGAGGGATTTGCCAAAGAATGCGCGGTTGTTACTCACCACCGGCTGGAATCGGACGGTCAGGGAGGGCTTCGGCCAGCGGCTCCGCTTGAAGAGCCCCTTGTGGTCCGCCCCACCTCCGAGACGATCATTGGGGCAATGTTTGCCAAATGGGTTCAGTCTTATCGGGACCTCCCTCTCCTGATCAACCAATGGGCCAACGTTGTGCGCTGGGAAATGCGGCCCCGGCTGTTCCTGCGCACTGCCGAATTCCTTTGGCAGGAAGGCCACACGGTCCATGCAACTGCCGAAGAAGCTATGGCCTTTGCCCGCCAAATGCTGGACGTTTACGCCGAGTTTGCGGAAAGCTGCCTAGCAATCCCGGTTGTTAAAGGGGAAAAGACGGAAAGCGAACGATTCCCCGGCGCTGAGGCTACTTTCACCATCGAAGCAATGATGCAAGACCGGAAGGCCCTTCAGGCGGGCACCTCGCATTTTTTGGGGCAGAATTTCGCCAAGGCCTCGGACATCAAGTTCCTTGGACCGGCCGGTCGGGAGGAATATGCCTGGACTACTTCGTGGGGAGTCTCCACCCGGCTCATCGGGGCCATTGTGATGACTCATGGGGACGACGATGGGCTTGTGGTTCCGCCGCGGGTTGCCCCGGCCCACGTGGCCATTTTGCCGGTCATCCACAAGGAGGAGCACAAGGACGCTGTCCTCGGCTATTGTGAGCGGCTCAAAAGGGAGCTCGAAGCCCAGCAGTATGCCGGCCAGAACGTCCGCGTGGAGCTTGACCTTCGCGAGATGCGAGGCGGCGAGAAGGTGTGGGAGTGGATCAAGAAGGGAGTGCCAATTCGGCTGGAAATCGGGCCGCGGGATGTCACTCAGGATGCAGTGTTTATGGGCCGGCGTGATCGACCGCCTCGACAACGGGAAAGTATCCCCCGGGCTGAATTCGTCAACCGCGTGGGTGATATCCTGGCCGAGATTCAGGCGAACCTCCTGGCCAAGGCTCGAAACTTCCGCGACCAGTACATCGTCCGAATTGACAACAAGGCGGACTTTTACGAATTTTTCACCCCGAAAAACCCGGAGAATCCCGAGATCCACGGGGGGTTTGCTCTCTGCCATTGGGCTGAGGACCCAGAGGTTGAAGCCCGGCTAAAAGACGATCTTCAGGTCTCTGTGCGCTGTATCCCGCTCGATTTGGACGAGGAGCCAGGTGTTTGCCCGTTTACAGGTAAGCCAAGTCGCCGCCGGGTCATCTTTGCCAAAGCTTACTAAGTCAGTTCGGAGGCGTCGTCCCCAACCTGCACACCGGCCAAAGGTTAGGACGCTATTTCGGCCGAACGGGAAACACACAGATCTGCCGAACGAGGTCTGTCAACGAAGAGTGAATGACGTAACAAACCTTTTCCTCATCCTCCGCCAGCTTTTCCAAAATGAACTACCAACAAGCGCTTGAGTACTTAAACTCGCGAATTAATTTCGAACGGGCGGCGGCCATTCCTTACCAATCGCGGTGCTTTAAGCTCCAGCGGATGGAGGACCTTCTTGCCCTGGTAGGAAGTCCACACCGGTCATTGCGAGCAATTCATATTGCCGGCACCAAGGGTAAGGGGTCGACCGCAGCGATGATAAGTTCAATTCTTAGCCGGGCGGGCTACCGTGTAGGGCGGTTTACCTCGCCTCATCTGGAAACAGTCCGGGAACGGCTGGTTGTGGACGGGCAAATCTGTCCGCAGGACCAATTCGCCCAGCTCATCCGCCAACTTATTTCGGCTATCGAGGAGGTGGACAAAAAGGCCGAGGCACGAGGATATCTCCACGGTCCCACCTACTTCGAAATTGTCACGGCGGCTGCGTTCTTATATTTCGCCCAGGAGGATGTTGACTTTGCTGTGTTAGAAGTGGGTCTCGGGGGTCGGCTTGATGCCACCAATGTGTGTTTGCCGCTTGTTACGGTCGTGACAAGTATTAGCTTTGATCACATGGACCAGCTCGGCTATTCGCTTGCTTCGATCGCCCGGGAAAAGGCCGGTATCATCAAGCGCGGCGTCCCTAGCATCTCTGGTGTCCGCGAGCCTGAGGCCCGCGAGGTCATCGAGGCGGTTTGTGCGCAAGTGGGAAGTCCGCTGCGGCAGCTGGGAGTAGATTTTGACTACTCGTTTTACCCACCACAAACGGCTTTTGCCGACCAGGTTGACACTAGCTTGTTGTGTACGATTTTTGACTACGTGGAGAACGTGCCCCGCACGAGCGGCGAGGATCCGCCAGGGGGATCGGCTTCGGCAGTAGCGTTGTCAAAGTTAGCCGTCAGTTTGCTCGGCGAGCATCAGGCTGCCAATGGAGCTGTGGCAGTGGCCACAGTGCGGGAACTTGTCCGCCAAGGCTGGGAAGTTTCGGAAGCAACCATCCGCGAGGGTCTTCGCGAAACAAGCTGGCCTGGCAGAGTGGAAGTCCTGTGTACCAAACCGGTGGTGATCCTCGACGGGGCTCACAATCAAGCCTCGATGGCGGCTTTACTCCAGACGCTCAGAACGTACTTCGGTAAACGGAGGTTGCTTGTTCTTTTCGGTACTAGCCGCGACAAAGATGTGGCTGGGATGCTGAAATGCTTGCTAGCGGAAGCCGATCTTCTTGTGTTGACTCAGGTGGCCGATAACCCCCGGGCTATGCCCGCTGAGGAGCTAGCCCAGCTGGCCCAACAGTTGGGGGCCAAAGCCGATTCCTTGCGCGTTGTTGCTCAGGCTTTTCCAGCCTGGCAAGCGCTCAAACATTTGGCTTCGCCGCGGGATGTCCTTTGTGTCACTGGTTCGCTTTTCCTTGTAGGAGAGCTTCGCCGCCCAATTATCGCGGATTTGACCGGGGCAGGTTTGGCCAGTCCTCCGGAATAATTGACGGAGCCACTCAGAAATCTAGCTTAAGGCGAGATGACCCTCCGGTTGACACCTGCGTTCATGCGGCCTGTTTGGCTGAAGGAAGCTCAGCCAGCTCTTTCCTTCGCAGGGGCGGCTGCTCTTTCCAGCGCCGATGAAGCCACCAGTACTGTTCCGGATGTTGACGAATCTCCTCTTCAAGGACCGTAGTGAACCACTGCGTAATCGACGGCACGTCGGCCGAGACGTGTGAATCACGCAGAGGATCGAAAACACCGAGAACCTCTAGGTCAAATTGAAAGACCCTTTCTCGTCGCCGGGCGTAGCACACCACAATAGGTGCTTGGTGCACGAGCGACACCAAAGCGACGGCCTTGAAGGTCGAAGCCTTTCGGCCAAAAAAGTCCACAAAACACCCTTTGGGTCCGGCCGACTGGTCGGCCAAAAAGGCCACCGTCTTGCCTTCTTTGGCCACTTGGTCTACCGCTTCGGTCGCGCCGAGCTTGGGAATCAGCATTTGGCCCCCGGCTGTCCGTAAACGCGTGAGAAATCGGTCCAAGAATGGGTTGTCAATCGGCCGGGCCACGCTATAAAGCGGAACACCTAAAAGGGCGAGCACGTATCCACCGATTTCGAAGTTTCCAAAATGACCCGTCACCAACACGAGCGGTCGGCCCCTGAGAATATCAAGTAGGGGCCCCTCGTGCTTGCATAGTCGCACGAATTTGCGCCAGTTAGTTTCATGAATTTTGCGGGGGGTAAGGAGGATCTCGTAAGCCAGCAGGAATAGATGCTCCCACATCTTCCGGACCAACTGTTGGCGCTCTGCTGCCGTGACCGCCGGAAAGGCATACCCCAGGTTTTCCACGATGACCCGTCGGCGGATCTTGAGGACATCCGCCGCAAGCCAGGAAAGAAACTTGGCAAGAGCCCGAACGGACTCGGCGGATAACACCTCGGCAACAGTGGCAACCAGGCGAACACCCAGGTAAGCGACAAAGTCCACGCACAATTTGGGGAAGACCATGGGGATAATGTTCTTGAAGTTGTCTTCTTGCAGTAGCCGGACTGAACAGAAGGAACCTAGCCTGAGCCAGGACCCGTTGGGGCAAGCGCGACCCAACCGGTTCGTGGACGACCACGGTCAGGAATTTAAATTGGCCGGGCGAAAGTATCGGTTTAATCTATGGCTCGGGGCTAGCTCAGTTTAAGGGCGCATACGATGCAGGCCGAAGACAGGATGTGCGTCCGCCTTCTTGGCCGGCGACCACTCAACTGGAAATGGGAGCGATGACGGTTCCCGAATAAGGGGGAGTGGCTATCCCCATATTTTCGGAGGCTTTATGTCCGGCATCCCCGGGCGCGCTGTAGCCATTTGAGCTTGCGTCGCCAGCATCGGATATCTGATCGCATCCCCGAGCGCGCGGTGTAACCTCCGAAAGCCTCCGTAAATAGCAGCGACCAGGGCAACCATGCGGTCCAGCCTGCCACTTATCCTGGGCCGCAATTTTGTGTTTCTTGGCGTGCCTGATGACCCGCGGCTCCGGCCCGGAGGCAACAGCCTCGGCCGACCGCAGCGATCGACGACTCGGTCCGCCGCGTTTGGACAACTTGGACACGGGCGCAGCCGGCGTTTTTCGCCCACCTTTCGGATGTGCACCCAGAATTCCCACTGCCTGGCCTACACGGAGTTGTCACCCCCCGATGATTCCCGCGAATTGGGGAATGCACGAACCGGGCAGAAAGAAAGGTCCAGAAGAAGATCATTATCTTAATAATCATTCTCCAGGAAAGTTCCCAAGTACTCCGATAGAGAACATTGTCCTGCTTCAACAAGTAGCAAGAGGGCACGATCCAGCGGCGTTGCCTCCCTCGACGGCAGTGTGATACCCTCCTGCATAGCAGGTTTCGCCGCTTGATCCGCCAGAGAGTTAGCCTTCACTCTTAGCAGCTTGGGCAGCATTACGCGTTTGGGATGGCCGACAGGCCGCGGTGGCCAGGGGTCATTCGGGCGAAAAACTGCGGGATTTTGCCGAATTTCCGCCCGGAAAGGCCACGATGCCTCGCCGGAATAATACCGAAGGTGGTTCCGCCCAAGAGGGGACAGTTGGGTTCGCTGTCTTCAAAAGCCCAGGTAAATTGGTGGGACTTAGGCATTTGGCGAACGCAGGAAATAAATGGGGCGTGAGTGAGGTAAGCGGGCTACCAATTCCGCGTAAGCTGGTCCCTAGCTTACAGCCCGGCCACAGGACTCAACCGAACTTTTTGGGTCTTCGGATCACGGTTCCTCTATCTCGGAGAGTGCTTAAGCGATGACCGGTGGCGAATTTGATCCCAGTGTCTGGCGTAATTTCCTGAAAAAGCCTAAACGCGGGGTCCCGGAAGGACTGTGGTTGCGGTGCCCGTCCTGCCAGGCCACTGTTTTCCGTAAAGAGGTGGAGAAGCGCCTCGGCGTATGTCCGGAATGCGACTACCACTGGTATGTTTCCGCTCGGGAGCGAATCCGCCAGCTTCTAGATGAGGGCACCTTTGAGGAGTGGGATGCCGATCTTGAGCCAGCCGACCCCCTTGGGTTTGTTGACCGTCGGCCATACACCGAACGGCTCAGAGAAGAGCAAGAGCGTACCGGCCTGAAGGATGCCGCTATCGTGGGGACAGGGATGATTCGAGCCCGCCGGGTCGCTTTCGGCGTCACCGACTCGGCCTTCATTATGGGGAGCATGGGCTCGGTGGTTGGCGAGAAGCTTACGCGAACGATCGAGCGGGCCACAGAGCAGAATCTGCCGCTTATCTTCGTTTCCGGATCTGGGGGCGGTGCGCGAATGCACGAGGGAGCACTTTCGCTTATGCAGATGGCGAAGGTCACTGCCGCTTTGGCCCGCTTTCATGAGGCAGGCGGACTCTACATTTCCGTCCTTACCAATCCAACCATGGGGGGCGTGGCTGCAAGTTTCGCCGCTTTGGGCGATGTCATCTTTGCGGAGCCGAAGGCCCTCATTGGTTTTGCCGGCCCGCGGACAATTAAAGCCACCATCCGCATCGAGCTGCCAAAAGGCTTCCAGACAAGCGAGTTCCTATTGGAACACGGGTTCATCGACCGGATTGTTCGCCGGCAGGACCTCAAGTCGGAAATTGCCCGGGCAATCGACTACTGCGGGAAGTGATAAGCTGTTACCCCCGCATATCGTCTTCGACCCGCGGCCAAACCGCCCCTTTGCCCGCAACCCGAAGGACTTGCTGAGCCGCACCACGGCCTGCGAGCCCTTCTTGGGCAGGGGCTCAGCCGGTCCGGGGGAGCACACTGAACTACCGGTCTTCCCCGTGCGCGAAATATCCCCCGACAACATTAGACTTGCTCGAGGGGGTCCCCGGCCCCCACGCCGGAAGGACGGGCCGGATTTTGCTGCCGCACTATCGCCCGGCTGATGCCCTTATATGAGCTGAAGGTACTTTCAGTCCTCCTTACCTCAACAACCTAATACACGGCCGACCGCCCTCCGCGCAGTGCCACGCCCCCGACTTTTTGACGCAGGTGCTAACCCCCGCTTTGGCCCCGAAAATCCGCGACGGCACCGCTCGC
>JANXBW010000018.1 GCA_025060325.1 Thermoguttaceae bacterium | reverse complement strand
GCCATTATCGAGGCGGCATCCATGGACACCGAAACGCAGAACTCCGATTCACTGCCCTGACGAAAAAGGGATCGAGACCTCTCATGCCGGCTGTCGTTCGTCCTCTGCCACCCCGGCCTGGGCCACTAAACACGAACCGTTCGCAACTCGCCATTCGGCATTCTCGCGTGTAAACGAAAGAGCCTGACAAGGGATCCGGTCGGCTCGGGGAAGATAAGAAAGCCCGAATGCTAGCCGGCCTCGGTGCTATTGTGGGAAGGTACCGGAAACAAGGAGCGGGCTTTCGGCACGAGGCAAGAAGCCAGTTTTGCCGATGTTGACATTTTCCTGCCGAGCGGTGAAAAGGACACTTATGCGGCCTTAGTGCACCTCTTCAAAACATTGAAACCTCCCTGCCCGGGCGGTGCTTTCTATCTTGGCGATCCGGCCCAAGGTCGAAATCGGAGCTGACGAGGAACCGATCAGTCAAATTCATGACGCCCTTTTCAACTATCGGCGGGAATTACGGCGGCGGGACAAAGACCCGCACATCCGCATGCGGCGGTATCGGGGCAGCTTTGATTTTTACCCGGCCGGAAAAGTTAAATAGCTCCACACGGGAGGGATCGGGCAAGGAGGTGAACTTGATCTGGCCGAATAAAACGGCTCGATCCTCCACATGACTTGTACCTCCAAGCCGCCTACCGGTGCACTTCCCTTGTGGAGCTATTTAAGCGAAGCGGCGGGCATGAAACTGGAGGTGCTCTAGCCACAAACGCCGGCGCAGCAGGTTCCGGCAGAGAGGAGAAAGAATCGCAGTATTACCCTAGTGTTTCGGAAAGTTAGCGCCTTACGTAATACCTTGCTTTTCTCTGGGCTAAACTGCAAAAAGCGGGATAGGCCCGGAGGGATTCGAACCCCCGACCAAGGGATTATGAGTCCCCTGCTCTTACCGCTGAGCTACGGGCCCGGAAAGTCGGTATGCCGAGTTTGCCCCGCTGGCCACCAACGCCCGCCCCGGAAATAAATATAACCCGATCACTCGCCCGGTGGAGCTAGCCTGGAGGTGCTTGCTTTCCCCGCGTTCCGGCCGCACCTTGGAACCCCCCGCCGTTCGGGAAACCGATTTAAAACGGGCGCTTTGGAAGGCCACCTGGGGCAATCGGCAAACCGGCCGGGGAAACGGCGTCGAAATTCCCGGCAAACTGGCGAAGAAAATCCTCTCCCTCAGCTGCGGCGCGGCCCGACGGTTATCCTCCACCAACTGGGGCACCCTGCCCCGGCCAGCTTCAACCAGGTGGAACCCCGCGTCGGAAACTGCCGAGTGCCTTTAACCGGCCCCCACATCCCCGGATTTGGCAAATTGCGCCCTTAACACCGCTTGCCAGCTGCGAAATATCGGGCGTCTTTTGAGGATGTCTGACCTCTGGAGCTCCGGTCGGACAAAGACCTGGCCTAAATACCCGTCGTGGGGAGTGCAAGACAGTCGACGGCCGGTCTTGACTTCGCAATCAGACAATCGGTCGTGCCCAGAATACCCGAGTCTCGCATCGAGCGGCTCCAAAAAATCGAGGGAACCGCTCTTTCCGCCGATTCCCGCTTATACCTCCGGGGACCCGCCCGCTAAAATCCGAGCCCCTTACCGGCGGCTTTGACAAGGCGAATGCTGGCCGCTTCCTTTTTCCCCGGCAGGAATGATGGCCGGTTGATCAGCTCTTTTAGTCGGGCAAAACCTTGTACACCTTATCGTGGGGCCGAGCGTGTTCGATCACCTTCACACCCACTGCCTGGCCTGCCGTGGCCCGTTCCACCGGCTTGTTTTCGATCTGCATCGATTCCACTTTTTGAACAAAGTTGGACGTATGGCCCTGGATGTGGATGGTGTCGCCCACGGCAAGCGTGCCCCGGGTGATTTCGATCGCAGCTACCCCGATCTTGCCGAAATAGTGGGTCACCCGGCCAATTTCTTCCTCCGCCATCGCACTTCTCCCATGCCCTAAGCGATTAAGCTGGCCGTTCCACTGAACTTTCTAACAAGTCCTGGAGGCGACTTGCTGGGCCCTAATGCCAACGAGGGGTCGCAAGCAAGCGCTACCGGATTCTCGCCCCGGCAAGTGGCCCGTGGGTTGAGGCGGTGGTCGGGACCTCTGGAGCTACGCCCTCGCGATGGCCGTAATCGCAGCGCAAACACCGGCGGGCTTGCCGCAGCGCCACAGGCTCCGGCCAGGGTAGCTCCACCTCCTCGAAGTTATGACGGCGACGTTCCACGGGCAAGAGGCGCAGCGGCTCTCGCGGGGTAGCTTCTAGATCCTCGTCGGGAACGTAGGCCGTATCAACCGGTCTGCTCTCCCGCCAAAAAGCGTGGTTCTCGCCGGTGAGGAACAGGTCGATTCCCACTGCCGCCCGCTCCCCAGCCGCGATTGCCTCCACCACGGAGGCGGGCCCGGTGACGGCATCGCCGCCGGCAAAAATCCACCGATGGGAGGTTTGGCCTGTGACGGGGTCAGCGTCGATAAATCCCCGAGCGTTACGCCGCAGGTCGATATCTGGGCAAATCTGGTCAAGTTCGAGCGTCTGCCCGACCGCCACAAGGACCTGATCCGCTGGGATGCAGAAGGCCTCGCCCACCTCCCGTGGCCGGCGACGCCCTGAATAGTCAAACTCACCTAGCTGAACTGGCACACACTTCAGGCCGACTACTCGACCACCTTCTGTGAGAATCTCGGTGGGTGCTGTCAAAAGCTGGAGGCGAACACCTTCGGCCTCGGCTTCGACGATCTCCTCTTCATAAGCGGGCATAGCTTCGCGATTACGGCGGTAAACGACCACTACACTCTCTGCCCCAAGGCGGATGGCCGTCCTGGCTGCGTCGATGGCGGAATTACCACCACCGATTACGACAACGCGTCGACCAACCGGCACCGAGCCCCGCATGTTGTACGTCCGCAAGAATTCCAAGGCATCCTGCACCCCTAGCGCATCCTCCCCCGGGATATTAAGCCGAGCGCCCCGGGGTGCCCCCACCGCCAAGAAGACGGCCTCATAACCCTGGGAGCGGAGGCTACTGAGGGTAAAATCGCGGCCGAGGACCATGCCGGTAATGATTTCCACACCCATCTGCTCGATCATGCGGACCTCGCGGGCCACCACTTCCCGGGGCAGCCGATACGGCGGAATTGCCTGAACGAGCATCCCCCCCGGCCGCGGCTCCGCTTCGAAGACCTCCGGCCGATAGCCCAATCGGGCAAGGAAATAAGCACAGGTAAGACCGGCAGGCCCCGCCCCAACAATTGCGATTTTCCGCTTGGCGTTCTTGGGGTTTTCGCGGATTTCGGGAACTTGCAGGGTAACCTCCTGATCAACCAGGAAGCGCTTGATGGCACGAATGGCCACGGGGGCATCCAGCGCGCCCCGGCGACACTTGTCCTCGCAGGTATGGAAGCAAACCCGGGAACACACGGCGGCAAAGGGGTTGCGCTCGCGATGGAGGCGGATGGCCTCCGCGTAGCGTTTTTCGGCCACCAAGGCCACAAACCCTGGAATGTCCACATGGGCGGGGCAAGCGCTTTCGCATGGGGCGGCCACCAAGGCTCCGCAAACACCGGCCCGGCAATGCCGGTCGCGAATGTGTTCGATGTATTCGTGCCCGAAATGCCGGATTGTTGACAAAACTGGGTTAGGCGCCGTCTGCCCCAGCCCGCACAGAGAGGTCTCCTTGATCATCTCCCCCAGTTCAATGAGCCGTTCCACATCCTCTTCTTCGCCCCGGCCCTGGCAGATCCGGTCCATGACCTCAAGCATCCGCTTGGTGCCGACCCGGCAGGGCGTACACTTGCCGCACGATTCCTCCTGGACAAACTCCAGGAAGTATCGGGCCACGTCAACCATGCAACTGTCGTCATCCATGACCACCAGACCACCGGAGCCCATAATCGCCCCCAGTTCCGCCAGCGATTCGTAATCAAGCGGAGTGTTGAGGTATTGCCGGGGCACGCATCCGCCCGATGGGCCGCCAATTTGCGCCGCCTTAAATGGTTTGCCAGAGGCCGTCCCCCCGCCGATGTCGTAAATTAAGTCACCAAGAGGGATGCCGATCGGCACCTCCACCAGGCCGGAATGCTTGATGCTACCGGCCAAAGCAAACACTTTTGTCCCAGGACTTCGGGGAGTGCCCCACTGGGCGTACCAAGCTCCGCCTTTGAGGACGATGATCGGCACGTTGGCGAAAGTTTCCACGTTGTTGATGAGCGTCGGCTGGCCCCAAAGGCCTTTTTGCGCTGGGAAAGGTGGCCTCGGCCGCGGTTCACCCCGATTGCCCTCAATCGACGTAAGAAGGGCCGTCTCCTCGCCGCAGACAAAGGCGCCAGAGCCCATGCGGATTTCGATATCAAAATCAAACCCTAGCCCCAAAATGTTCTTGCCCAAAAGTCCAAGCTGACGCGCTTGGTCAATCGCAATCCGCAGTCGTTCTACCGCCAAGGGGTATTCGGCGCGAACGTAAACAAAGCCCTGGCTAGCGCCGATGGTTGCTGCGGCAATTGCCATCCCCTCGATCACACTGTGCGGATCACCCTCGAGGACGCTGCGGTCCATAAAGGCGCCGGGATCGCCCTCGTCGGCATTACACACGACAAACTTGGGAAAAGCATCCTGCTGACGGGCAAAAAGCCACTTCCGCCAAGTGGGAAAGCCAGCCCCCCCACGGCCGCGAAGGCCCGATTCCTTCAACGTTTCGATGACCCAATCCGGGTCTTTCCGGCGAAGGACTTCGGCCAAGGCCTGATAACCGTCCCGCTCGATATAGTCTTCGATCCGAGTGGGGTCGATTTGTCCACAATTTCGCAACACAATTTTGACCTGGCGTTTGAAGAAGTCGATCTCCCCAATTCGGGCGACGTGTCGACCATCCGGCCGGCGATGCGTCAATCGGTCGACAATTCGGCCTTGGGCCAGGTGCTCCGTGACGATGGTCGCCGCATCCTCGGGCCGAACGCGCTCGTAAAGGATATCCCCAATCAGGATAACCGGACCGCCGTAACAAGGCCCCATGCAACCGGTGCTAATGATCTCCCACCGGTGCTCAAGGCCGCGGTCCTCCATGTGGCGCTCCAAAGCCGCCCGCGTCTCCAACGATCCGGAGGCGATGCAGCCGGCGCCGCAGCAAATACGCAGCTGGCCAACGCCCGCCTCCAACCGCGACTCGCGCTCTCGGCGAAGGTGATCTCGAAGCGAATCAAGTTGGTCAACTGTGTCAATGCGTTCTCGCGTTACGGTAAGTGTCGCCATGGCTTTTCTTTAGGGCAAAAGTGTGCACACTAGTTAACTTGAGAGCCCACACACCTCGTCGACAAAATACCACGGTGGGAAGGCGAACTAAGCTTCAGTCCGTATGCCGCAACGATAGAAGCGCTTCCAAAAACCCGGACGTGCGCCCATGCTTAAGCCCGAGGCGTGTTCACGGTCAAAGTCCAGCAAGGTCCTGAAGAACCTCGGGGGCAAGCACGCTCGGCATCTTTAGGCCATTGCACTGGCCCTTTCAAGCGGGCAGCCTGGCGCCGACCGAAAAGCCATCTCGCCCTTTTTCATCCCTCCGAAAATTCCCTGGATCCTAATAGTAGGAGGCTTCTTGACCGGAAGCTCTTACGGGTAATTTCCCGGGGCCCGCCTCAACGGTTGGTGGGCACTCGGGATGTTCTTGGAGGCTGGGCCGGCTAACGCTTTTCCCGCTCGCTCGGTGAGGGAGTCTCTCGGGAACCCGACTTGTCGGGGTTTCTATAGGCATCTAGGATCTGGGCCAACCTGGATACCTTCACTCGTTGATGAACATTGTCATCGACCATAATAACCGGGGCCAAACCGCAAGCTCCAAAGCAGCGAGCCGCGTCCAAGGAGAAGACTCGGTCCGGGGTGGTCTCGCCGACGTCAATTCCCAACTCTTGTTTCAAGGCCGCCAAGATTTGTTTGCCGCCGCGCACGTAGCAAGCCGTCCCTAAACACACTCGGATGGTGTGCTTCCCGCGAGGGACGGTATTAAAGAAGGAATAAAAGGTGACCACCCCGGCCACCTCGCTCAGTGACTTGTTGAGGTTTTTGGCGATGATCCGCAGGACATGCTCTGGGAGATACCCGAAGATCGCCTGAGCAATTTGCAGAACGGGGATGAGCGCCCCAGATACGTTCCGGTACTGCCGGAGAATGTCATTAAGTTGAGCAATTTTCTCCTCTTCGGAAGCCTCTCCGCAGGCGCATGTCACCGGCTGAGGTGGCGGGCTTTGGCTGGTGTCCACCTTGTTTAACTTCGGGAGAGTGTTCATTTCCTGCTCCGCCAATGGGGGGTGACTACCGGGAAAATCGTCGCCTTCAGCTTTCTTAATTCTACCTTCGCGTATAGCCGCCCATTTTACAAGATTTCCAGGGTCTTGCGTGGCTGACCCACTTAGTCGGCCTTCCTGCGGAGGCATATCGCCCGTAACGGCCCCCAATCACCTGGCCGCCGCCCTTACCCGATTGGAAGTCGACTGGAAAATCTTGGCGATCTTGAGGCGCTCCTATAACCGTAAGAGCTCTTGCGCGACCTAACCGGCTACGACCAACAGGGAGCCCGATGCCGCTGGCCGGTTCTCTTCCCTAACCGCGTAACCCTGGCTCTTTTGGGATAGCACCTGTGTTTTTCCGCTTGAGCTCAACTGTCCACTGCGGGAGAAGGGGGCGGCCGGGCAAGGGAGCTCGTTCGGAATATCTCCCGCTTGTGCTGCGGGAACGCCAGACAAGACGGTTTATCACTCGGCCAGTACCCCACATTTGGAGTAGGCTGCTGCCCGTCTAGGAAGCTACGAGCCTTTTCCTCCTTGCTCCACACCCCTAAAACCGGTACAGCCAGCCCAATTCGCAGGAACCCAACAACTGACGACCTTCCTGTGCACCGTTTCCGGACGTTTCCTGCCCGTTTTGCAACCTAAGCTAACATTGGGATGGGCAAACCGATAACTTCGCGTCGCTGTGGACCCATCGATAAGGTTAATTTCGCCCAGCTACGCAACCTCATACTGCGAGTATTTGTCCACAGATAATCCTGAAAAATCCCCGCGGCCAGGAAGAAGTCTATGTATTGAGGCCGGCCACCATATTCAAGCCGTTTACACGAAGTTTTTGGGCAACTAGCTGCAGCAGACAGAACAAGCCGGCACGAAGGGTGCGACAATGGCAAACCGAACGCCCCCCAAGACGGTGCTGATTGCTGACGACTCGCTTCTTATGCGGCGAATGATCGGAGAGATCCTCAGTAGCTCCGGTTGGCAGATCGTGGGCGAAGCCGCTAATGGCCAGGAGGCTATCGACGCATATTTCCGCCTTCGGCCGGCAGTTGTCACTATGGACATTGTCATGCCGGAGATGGACGGCCTGTTTGCCCTGCAGCGGATCTTGGAGCGCGATCCTAAGGCTCGGGTGGTTGTCGTCAGCGCACTAAGCCAAACCAAGCTTATTTCCGAGGCAATACGCAGGGGTGCGTTCGACTTTGTTGCCAAGCCCTTCCTGCCCGAACAACTCCGCGAAACGGTCGAACGGTGCTACGAAGCAGCTTTCGCTGCCTGTTAAGAGATTTTCTTCTGGTTCACCAGGTCCGCCGGATAATTTCCCCGCTCATCCATCCTCAGGTACGTGATCGCCCAAAGCCGGGCCTCTTCGTGTTTTTTTTCGTCCCTTTTCCAGAGCTTTTTCTCCCTAGACAAGGCCGCTCTTGCTTGACACCCGCGCATCACAGGCCCAAAAAGAATATCACGCAGAAAGTAGTTTGCCAGGCCACGTCAACAGAGGGCGCCCTTAACGGCGTAACGGGTTTCAAGCAAGGAGAGCAATTTTCCCCGCTAAAAGGGCGAGCAAACGGCCAGTCCCCTACTTGGCAAACCGTCCGCCTTAAGCTAAGCGGTTTCTTTGTTTGTGAATAACCGAAGCTCTCTTCGGCCAAGCTGGCCACGGCCAACGTCGTTGGAGGAAACTCCATAGTCCGAAGAGCGCATCCGGGAGCAAGTAGGTGCCCCGGGTGATTCGCGGCAGATGGCCTCACACGCCAGAGTGATTGCAAAGCAGGAAGAGCCAAGTGCTCCTAAACGCTGAGGAAGGTGCTCATGAGTAAGCCGTTGATAAAAGCAATTTCGCGCCGGCAATTCCTCCACGGTGCTTCGCTTGCGACGGCATCCACATTTTCCTGGTCAGTTGGCCTAAGGGGCCAGATCCACACGGCACCGAGCGAGCGGATCACTCTTGGATTCATAGGCCTGGGAATGATGGGACGTGGACATTTAGCCTGGTTCCTTAAGTATCCTGATGTTCAGGTTCTTGCGGTGTGTGATGTGGACCGCTGGCGGCGGGAAAATGCCCAGCAAATGGTGCTGGAGGCGTATGCCGCCGAACGTCGCAGTGGAACATACCGCGGCTGTGAAGCTTACAACGATCTTCGGCAACTGCTTGCTCGGGAAGACATCGACGCCGTTGTCATCGCCACAGGGGACAACTGGCACGCAGTGGCGACTGTGCTGGCAGCCGAGGCAGGCAAAGACATCTATTGCGAAAAGCCCATCTCGCTGACCATCCACGAGGCACGAGCGATGGTTCAGGCTGTCCGCCGGTACGGACGCGTCTTCCAGACGGGGCTGCAACAGCGGAGCGCGCCGGAGTTTGGGCTGGCTTGTCAACTGGTCCGCCAAGGTGCGCTGGGCAAAGTTAAGAATGTCTATGTCAACTTTCCCGGGACAAGTAGCGATGTGGACTTGCCCGCTGAGCCAGTGCCCGAAGGGCTCGACTGGGATTTGTGGCTGGGGCCTGCCCCGTGGCGACCGTTCAATAGCCAGTTTCATCATTATGGGCCCCCTAAGCATGTTGTGCCTTGGCACTTTTGCCGCGATTTCGGTGGCGGCAACCTCACCAGTAACGCCGTTCATGCTTTTGACGTCGTGCAGTGGGCCCTTGATATGGACGAAAGCGGTCCGGTGGAGGTGATCCCGCCGGAAACGGGCGAAGTGCCGTACCTCACGTATCGGTATGCCACGGGTACGATTCTGGAGGTTCTTCCCAAGCTAGACCCGCGGCACCATGACATCCCACCGGATTGGGACGTCAACACGACGATTCAGCCGTTTGGGGCCCTTTATGTGGGCGAAGACGGCTGGATCCATGTCGGCCGACAGGGGTTCCTCCAGGCTTATCCGCCGGGGTTGATCGAAAGCTACTTAGCGCGTTATGACCACAGCCAAGCGGTGGGAAATCACCATCGCAACTGGCTTGATGCCATCCGCACGCGTCGACGTCCTGTGGCGGATGTGGCAAGCGGGTGCCGCTCGACGATCGTATCCCACCTTGGATGCATTGCCCATTGGATCGGCCGAAAGCTCCGCTGGGATCCTCAGAAGGAGCAATTCATCAACGACGATGAGGCAAATCGGCTACGCCGCCGGGCGATGCGGCCGCCGTGGCAGGTGTAGAATGTCAGAGCTGGAGGCTTTACCACACGTAGGCCGATTTATGCGGCCCGCGGGATCTTTTCCCTGCCGAGTCCTAACAGGCCGGCCCGCAAGCCGCGATCTTAATCTGGGCTAGTCGCTCGTGGCGTAAAGGGTGTGCCACCCCGTTGGAGCGTTTGAAAGCTGGGGAAAGGCCAGTTCTGCTCCGGCGCTTCAGGTCCGCACCGAACCGCCTCCGCTGTGTGGAACGTACCTCGGTAGGCCTCTCCGGCAATCCTTTATCCGCTTGAGACCACCGAAAACCCCAGCTAACCGGCTGCCAGGCTCTCATCTCCTTGAGCCGCCACATCATCCAGAGGGTCTTCAAAGATAGCTGTACGGTCGTTGATTTATCCCTCCCGGCAAGGCGAGGCAACCGGCTTTCCGGCCCCAGCCGAGCACTGGGACTGGTGGGTATGCAAAATTTAAAGCGGCCTCTTCCTTGCGCACTATTGACTAACATTCTGTAAACACACGGAAAATGGGGAGAAGCTGGCCGGATCCAAGGGCATGTTTACCTTCCGGTTGGTCGCTGTGTTATAAGCACTCGCGATCAGTTCGCTCATTGCCACAGTGCTTTTTGCCGAGGGTCTTGACGCTGGCGAGGATGACCATGCGAAGGGAAGGGCACTTCCGTCCCTAGCCGAGGTGCACCCATCTGGCAGGGACCTGTGAGGAGAAGCAGCCATCGCCCGGCCGGAAGGTCCCACATACGAGTTTTTCGCCCAGCTTCTTCTGCCCCTCCGCTATGTGCACGCAGAATATCGGCATTACCCGATCGTTCTTAGTGCCGCATGTAATCGCCTAAAGGTGCGGTTTGTTAGTAACGGAAGCGCTGTCAACGCCCGCGCTAACCATGATGCTTGGCATGAAATAGGGGAACCTGTTTATTTTGCCGTAGGTCCCGCAAAAGAGCCCTTCGGCGAGCAATTGGCCAAGCTCGATGGGCCACGTTTTGCCGAAGGATGGTTGCCCATCGCACACCTTCGGTACCAAACCAATCAGGGAATTATTTAGGAAGAAGTTTTCGCTGGGGTAAGCGACTTGGCCCGGGCACATGGTGTTGCTTTCGTATGTTTTCGACTTGTCTCCGGCAACAAGCTCGAGTTGCGCGCTCAACTCCGCAGTAACTTTCCGCTCACGTGGGCAGGGACTCGCTTGCTATCTCAAAGTGGTCAAGTCCTTGTGTGGACAAGCGACCACTGGCACTGGAATGCGACCGAATCGGCTTTGATCACGACGCTAAAACGCGGAAAGGGCGTTTTTCTTGCGATTTTCACCGCGCCCGCCCCGACCAGTGCCTTGCCTTCTTCCCTAACCAATGATCTATACGACAAAGAACGCTAGCAGCGTCTTGACGCTTGGCAAAAACTTCTTGCACAAGGGGCCGCCGTCGAGGTTCCCGAAGCTCGTGTACAGCATGCGTCGCGTGCACTTTTGGTGGCCCTTCTCATGATTGCTGAAAACGACCACATGAATTACAGCGCCCAGAACGCCTACGCAAGGACGTATGCGGTTGAATTCGGAACGCCTGTTCAAGCCTTACTCATGTACGGTCTTACCGAGATCGCCAAGCCTTTTGCTGGGGATCTTTTTGCCTTCAGTCAGCAGCCCTATCTTCGTTTTCACAACGCAGCGTTTAAGCCTCAGTTGCTTGCCCGCTACTACTGGCTGACCCAAGATCGCGAATTTGTCCGCGCTACCGAGTCACTTTGGCGACCGGAGCTTGAGCCGATCATGACTAACCGCGAGTCTTCGTCCGGCCTTTTGCCCAAGGAGGCCTATTGTGGCGACATAAACACCAAAGTGTACAGCCTGAGCACCGACGCCAAGCGCTGGCGGGCCGGGCGGGACTTGGCCGCAGTACTGGAGGAGCTTGGCGAGAGTAACGCCGAAATTGTCTAATTCGCCCACTCCTTCCGGCAAGCGATTATTAGGGCAGCCCGTCAAATTGTGGACCATTCTTCGGAGCCCCCTTTTGTCCTGATTGCCCTGTTGGGCGGGGAGAAGGCTTACTCTCACCTTACTGCCACGATAGTGGGGAGCTATTGGGTGCTCATGAGTAACTACATGTTGCAATCTGGTGTGTTCGACCGAGAGCCTGAGCTTAGCCAATGGATAGTTGACTATTTGCACACGCGAGGGGGACTGTGTATGGGGCTCTTGCGTTTCGATCAACATTCCGGCCTTTTTGCCAACACCGATACTGTGGACGACCTTTATATCCTTGGATATGTGCTGCACCAACTTCGAACTGACGAGGTCGATTAAGTGTTGGTAATCTTCTACGGAAAATGGGCGCAGGGCCTAACCCCCGATACATTTGTTGGAGCGGAAGGAACCGGCCTTAAACTGCTCGACCAGTTTGGTCGGCCAATGTACCTACCTCCTAACTCGGCCTCCAATGCCTTCTTCTTGTGGATGCTCCGGTATCTGCTCGTTCAACATTGGGATCTTAACGACGTTGGCAGGCCGGAGATGTTGCGGCTTTTATTTGCCACCCCAAGACAGTGGCTTGCTGACGGTGGCGCCCTGCGCCTAACGGCGATGCCACCCGCCTTTGGCCCGATTTCCCTCGTTGTTCAAGCCGAGCTGGGGAAGGGGCAAATAGTAGGCTGGGTTGAGATGCCTCGGGAAGTCCCGGAGAGGGCTTACCTACGCCTTCGGTTACCCCAGGGCTGGCAAATTTTGGCCGCAACCATCGACGAGCAACCGGTTCCTGTTGACAAAGCCGGTGTGATTGATCTCACCGGCAAGACGGGAAAGGTTAGCCTTATGGTTAAAGTGGCAAAAGTCCAGGATAATTAAACAGAAAGACTGCAACTGCGGCACGGGCTTACGTCCATTAACCAGTGTCGTTTAGCCGATCGCGACCCCCATTACTGTACTACGATAACAAACTCTCGTTGTCTCCAGGCGTTACTGAGGCTTGCTCTGAGGAACTCCTTTGGGATCGTGTTTTTATCCCCGGTTGGGGAGCGCGACTTGGAAGACCCTTCCTGCCTTCTAGAGCCCGAATCATGCAGCTTTCCGCAGAGCGGATTTGTGCCGGGAACTCCGTGCCGCAAACTTCTGGCGGTCTTTTTTAGTTGGGCAAGCCGCAGGAGCGTATTCGGAGCTAGCCAGTGGAAGGCGGCTGGGATGTAGTCGCGATCAGGTCGCCTTGCTCGGAAACGGCATTTCCTCCCCTTGTGCTGTCAACTATCCGTTGCTTAGCGCCGCGAAAGTCCGGCAACTTTGCTTCAAGCACTTATTTCCCACTTGCGGTTCAACCGTCGCGGGTGTATCAGATAGGTTCGGGAAAAGCCAGGTATGGGCCGGACATTCTTACCACCAAGCTGGGACCTAAAGATGATCAAGGCGTTGACGAAGCTTTGACCTCAAAAGATAAGACACCAAGTCGGCAAAAGGGCGATGCCCCGATAGCTGCCCGCTGTTCACGAAGGTAATCAAAGGCTTGGGCTTTCAGGGGCAACAGGGTCCGTGCTGGGTTGACGGCAGTGTCTTTCGGCGAAAGCTTTGCGGAGTGCCGGCAGTTGCCGCGCGAGTGACACCCGGATTCGCCCCCGATCCTTCCGTCGTTGACGCCTCGTGCGACTGGCGGAAAAAAGACATATGTGTGCCTTCCGTGGTGCCCGCTTCCCGATTTACGACAACTTGCTCGGGGCCACCAAGTCTCGATACCGAGCAGCAACTTCCCGCCAAAGCCAGCGACCACGATTTATTCCTGGGCGTGCTGACCGCGACCGACCGCGTGAACAAATCGGGGATTTTGCCCCTAAATTACGAACCCATCGCCCAAATATGTGACATCCGTGCAGTACCTTGGCGTGCCGGATACCCAAATTGTGGCCGCCGGCCTTTTTCTCGCATAGGCGGGGCTATCCGGCTAAATCCATAACCCGGTAAGGCGTGCAACAAGGTCTTTCTCAGTAGCAGAGCTTTTAGTAGGAGAGCTTTCGCAGAGTACGTCGCCAGCTGGCTCAGGCCAAAGAGAAAGACCGACAGATATCGCCCTTCGCCCATGCCAGCGCGGCTTTGCCTTCGGCCTAGACGCTTACCCCGCAACCTTTGCAAGTAAAATCCCGTGGACAACACCAAGCACTTCCTTCCTATCTTTATTGCGGAGTGACAGTAATGACAAGTCGTAGCTTCCGGAGATTTGGTCCTCGCGTGGCAGCCGCGATCTTAGCCACCGTCAGCATCTGGGTGTGCCATGCTGAGCAAACGTCTACCGAAAAAGAGGTGGCTCAGCTTGTGGCGATTTTGCGTTCCGATGCCCCCTACATGGAAAAGCTTCGCGCCTGTAAACGAATTAGGCAGCTTGGCGCACCGGCGGCTGTACCGGCTTTGGGAGAGCTTCTCTTCGCGGATGAGAATCTCTCTCATGCGGCACGAATCGCGCTAGAGGCTATCCCGGACCCAGTGGCGGGGAGAGTGCTTGTGGATGCCTTGCCGAAGCTTGACGGCAGTCGACGAATCGGGGCAATCCAATCGCTTGGCGTTCGCCGCGAGACCGAGGCCGTTTCCGCCCTGGTTCCTTTACTTGGCAGCGCGGACCCGGAGACTGCTGCGGCAGCGGCAGAAGCTCTCGGCAACATAGCAAGCGAGGAGGCAACCTCGGCCCTCATGGGAGCCCTTAACGAGGCTTCCCCCACGGTTCGACCCGCGGTGGCCCGCGCGTTAATTAAAGCCGCCGAAATTTTGCAGGAAGAAAGTAAACAAGAAGCCGCTCTTAAGATCCTCGATTTTGTTAGCTCAAGTCCTGTGCCCGATCACATTCGACTGGCGGCCAAGCGAGCGGCGATCTTGGCTGATCGCACAAATTGGTCAAGCCGCCTAGCAGAGTTGCTCCGAGGCGACGCCGGGGCATTTGCCGTTGGGCTTGAGGTCGCCCGAAGTCTGCCGCCGGTAGAAGTCGCAAAACAGGTGATTCCGATCGTTGACAAAACACCGGCCAAGCGCAAGGCCTTACTCCTCGAACTATTAGGCGACCTGGGCATAAAGGATGTCCTTCCGACCGTCATCCAGTGCGCTCAAAGTGAAGATATTACTTTGCAAGTTGCAGCCATGAAGGCACTTGGCAAAATTGGCGATGCCAGTGTGTTCCCTCTTTTGTTTACTGCGGCTTTGAGCGGGGAGAGCCAGCTTTCCGCAGTGGCCCGCGAAAGCCTGGCGACACTTCCCGATCCGGTTGTTAATGAAAAGATCGTTTCTGCCCTCAACGCGGCGGACGAAGCGTCCGAGGAAGCAAAGCTTCTAATTCTCATCGAGCTTGCCGGCCGACGAAGGATCGCCGAAGCGGCAGGGCCATTAAAGCGTCTTATTGACTGGCCGGAGCAGAGGGTCCGCCACACTGCCATCGTTGCCCTGGCTCATGTCATCGAACCTTCCGATCTTTCCGTGCTAACCACTCGACTTATTCGTCCACAAAAGGCGGAAGACCGCCCGGTGCTTCAGGAGGCCATCCGTGTGGTGACCGTGCGTGCGGTAGATCGGGAGAGAGTAGCTCGCGTGCTGACAACATGCCTTCAGGAAGCCCCGGCGGAGCTCCACCCGTTTGTCATCGAAATGCTGGGCCTAACCGCTAGTGACACTGCCCTTAAGGTGATGAGCCGGTGGGTGTGGGACAGCAGGTATCAGGACCTAATCACCCGCATTTTAGGCCAATGGATGGGATCGGGGGCTGCACCCATTCTGCTGGAAGTGGCGGAAAAAGCGGAAGACCCCCGTTTCCGGCTGCGTGCGCTTAGGGGATACCTTCGCATTGCCCGGCAATTTGACGTGCCCGCCGGTCATCGTTTGTGGATGTATGCCCAAAGCCTCCGCTTGGCCGAGCGGGACGAAGAAAGGCAACTTGCTCAAGAAGGGCTTCTTCGGATGGCCAAGAGCATGGGAGTGCCCCTCCCAGAGTTTTCCCACCAAGCAATGGCGACTGGTGACCGGGCGGTCAGTCTAGCTCTGGTTGTCGCTGAGAATCTCTCTGACATTGACCCGGTCAAGCGTCGCGAGGCAGTACAAATTCTTGCTCAAATTGCCACAAATCCGGAACTTAAGGCCCGCGCTCAGGCCCTGGCGGCTAAACTCGAAAATCATTAATCCGCGCGCTCGGCTAAGGCCCAGCCTGCCGGGGCGCTTTCGCAGATCACCCGTGTGCTTACATCCTAGCCCGGAAGTGCCCCGCCCGTTCTTCGCGAAAGGCAAACAAGCTGTTTGTTGACGCTGCGGGCTTACTGCAAGGCGATCCATCCCTCCAAGGTGGCCCAGGCCTGGGCCCGCTTGTTAACGTGTCGACGACAAGGGGCGTGCGGCTACTGTCGACGGAGAATGGCATTTAAGATCGGCTCAATCCACCGACCGGTTTTCACATCAAAGACAATGAAATCTCCGTCGAACTGCCAGTAAGCCCAGCTCCAACCACGCTTTTCCGCTTCGGCAGTCACAAAGGATAGCCACGCAACCCGGTCCTCTTGGGGGGCGCGATCGTACACGCCAAATTCACCCAGATAGAGGGGCCGCCGATGCTTTTCCGCCCACGCTTGGGCTCGGTCAAAATCGGCAACAACGGCCTGTTTGTCCCGCTCCGAGCCCCAGCGGATGCCCACTTTGTCGGCCCGGCCGGCAAAGGCTGCTCCCTGATGAGTGAACTCAAACGGACTGTAGTAGTGGATTGTCACGATGATGTTGGGATCCTCCGGCAAACTAAGTTGATCAAGTGCGGCGATGTTGTTCCACTGAGCTGGGCCAATCACCACCATCCGGGTGGGATTAGTTCGCCGGACGATCGCGAGCGCCTCCCGTAGCAGCTGGTTCCACGCTTCCGGCGTGACCGCGGTGTTGGGTTCGTTGAGAAGCTCGAACAGCACCTCCGGAGGCCGATGTTGCTGCCTGCGGGCGATCACCTCCCAGCATGCAAGGAACCGATCCTTGTTCCCTGCCAAATCTTTGCCCAAAGCCTGAAACTCGTGGAAGTCAAGAACGACCATGAGACCGGCCTTAAGCGCTTCATCCACAGCCCAATCTAAAGTCCTCAGATATTCCTCGCGCAAACCGGCTGGGTCTTCTCCCCGCTTGGGGTTATCCCGGAAGGGGTGCAAATTGATCCGCACGTGATTAAAGCCCACTTCCCGGATCATCCGGAAAAATTCTGGCCGGAATCGTGCTCGCGATCGGTCGCGCCAAAGCGGATCATAGCCGATTACGTTGACACCCCGGCCCAACTTTTTGTTGACAGCAAACGCATCTTCATTCGACGTTGCTGCGGAAGTCGAGCTTTGGGCCTGCGCAAAGGCGGCCACCTCCAATAAAACCACAAGGCCTAACGCACTCACCACCATCCCAGTCCAGAAAGCTTTTCTTCCAAGCCTCATAGCAAGCATCCTCCTTTGCTGCAATTTGCAGAGGTTTGTGGCTGTTGGCCCGAAAGCTTTAGTTTTTTCAGCCGGAGCCAGGTGGGGGCACATCGCTGCCATGGCGGAGTCTATCACTGCCTCCAGACCCGAGAAAACCACGAAAATCGGTCCGCTCCCACGGCCTCGGGGAGGGTCTCGACGAAAGGCCGACCGCTGCTCCTTGTGGCCGTTTTACCGGTGGGACGCTATTTTGCGTCACTGCCTACTTGGGAGGGAAGCGTCTGAGAGTCAGTGACTTCTTAGGGCAAAAGCGGCGAAAATGTGCGGTGCTCTACCTTCAACCCATGCCGAGCGAAACCGGATGGCTACCCCCTTCTTCTGACCGGCCCCAAGGATCCTGTCCTCACGGGCCCAGTTCGCCTTCCGCTCGGGCGATAGCGACGGCTGTCACCTCTCGCGCCCCCGCGATTTTTAGCACTTTGGCTACCGCGCTTAGCGTGGCACCAGTGGTAAGCACATCGTCTACAGCGATTACATGCATGTCGCGGAATTGCCCCGTGCCAATTTCATAAAGCGACCTAACGTTGTCAAAACGCTGTCTAACCCCCAAGCCCCGTTGGGGCGGACCGAACTTCTTACGCCGCAGCCCGTCGGGGCGGTAAGGAAGGCCCAAGTGGCTAGCCAATTCCTCCGCGATCATCCCAACCGGGTCAATCCCGCTCCACAGGCGCGACAGCCAATGCTGGGGCACTGGCACCACCACATCCGCCGGCGGGCCGAATAAAAGCCTACTTTTTCGCTCGACCAAAAGCAATCGAACCAGTGCGCGGACAAGTGCCGGCCGCGGCCAACGCTTTAACCCCAGAATGAGCCTCCCCAACCCTTCCTCGTAAGGGCCGAGACAAATGGCACGATCGAAGAAAAGTTCAAACCGGCGGCACCAGGAACAATCTTCTGCATCCTCGTCCATCACCGTGGTGAAAGCCCCGCAGCGGAGACACACCGGCCGATCAGCAAAATCAAACTTCTGGCGACATTGCGGGCACAACTGAATCCAAGCGGGTGAATTACTCGGCTCTAAAAGGAGGCCACAGATCGCACAGCGCTCAGGGAACAAAAGATCAGTAATAATCCGCGTAAGACATGCTGAAGACCGTCGGATGAGCTGGCCAAGCGTTCCCGGAAGATTGCTCGTCAACGCATCGCAGGCCTATGCGTTAGCTTTCCAATTGATACCGACGCAGCTTGCGATCAAGAGTCGATCGCTCGATGCCCAAAATCTGAGCCGCACGGCTTTTGTTCCACTTCGTGTACTCGAGCGTGGCTAAGATGTGCCGCCGCTCAATTTCTTCAAGCGACACCGGCGTATAACCTTGCGGAACCGGCTGGGTTTCCACGGTGTCACCGGTGGTGGCTAACTTGGATAGCAACAAGTCTTCCTCGTCGATGAATCGGCCCTGACACAGAACCACCGCCCGCTCAATCACGTTCTTTAGCTCGCGAACATTCCCGGGCCACCGATAATTCATCAGTTTGTCCATAGCGGCCCGGGTAAAGCCTTCGATCCGTCGGCCGGTTTCCTGGCGGAATTTGTTGAGGAAGTACTCGGCCAGGACTGGAATGTCTTCAGGCCGTTTCCGGAGGGGAGGCACCACGATCTCCAACACCCGCAGGCGGAAAAAGAGATCATGCCGGAATCGCCCCTCCGCCACTTCCTTCTCCAAATCCCGGTTTGTGGCGGCAATGACCCGGACGTCGACCTTTATCGGCTTACTGCCCCCCACACGTTCGAAGGGGTGCCCCTCAAGGACGCGGAGGAATTTCGCCTGAACACTCAGGCTCATTTCCGCGATTTCATCGAGCATCAACGTGCCCATGTGGGCCGCTTCGAACTTGCCAATCTTGCGTTCGGTCGCCCCGGTAAACGCCCCTTTTTCGTGGCCGAAAAGCTCGCTTGCCAACAGCTCTTCCGACAGTGCCGCGCAATTTAAACAGACAAAAGCGTTCTTTCGCCGGGGGCTATTGAAATGTATCGCCCGGGCGACCAGCTCCTTACCGACCCCGCTTTCACCGCGGATCAGCACCGTTGCCCGACTTGCTGCGGCGTAAGCGATAAGTTCGTTGATATGCTTGATCGCCTCGCTTACTCCTACCAGCTCGCTTTGAACGCCGAGTTGCTCCCGTAGCCGGACGTTTTCAATTCGAACCTGGGTCAAATTCTCGACCAATTCCTCCTGGCGGCTAAGGTTGCTCAACGCTACTGCGACGGTATCCGCCACCGCCAACGTGTACTCCAGATCGTCCGGATCGGGGACCTGGTCGGGATCGGTGGAGTATAAGTGGATGATCCCCACCACTTGATTGCCCTGACGAATCGGGGCGCAAATTACACTCGTGGTCTGGATTGTGCCTTTACTATCACGGCTGCCCAAGGAGCTGTCGCCCATCACGTTGCGAGCAAGAATGGCCTCACCCTCGCGGAGAACGGTGTTGGCCAAAAAGTCAGGAACGCGGTGATATTTGCGCCCCGCCTTGCTATGGGTGGCAACGATTTGGAGTTGGGTGGCGCTCGGCGTACCGCGATGATCCCGCGGCAAAAGAAGGATCGCCCCGGCATCCACTGGAAGGGCCTCGAATAAGCCGGCCAAAGCAATCTCGGCCATTCGGGCAATATCGGGGGCCTTACCAAGCTCGAATGCCAACCGACAGAGCTTAGCCGCGGCCCTCCCAACCTTAGGCAGCTCCTCCTCCGCTGCCTCAACCGGCGTCAAGAACCGGGTCTGACCCTTCCGATGAGTTATCGTAGTTGGCTCCATCGGGGGGGCGAGATCAAGAACTGACCCGGCTCGCTCCCCCTTCTCACCCGCTTCTAATTCCTCCTTGGAACGGACAATTGCGGTCGCGTCGGAGAAAGCATCACTAAGATTCTGAACAAAGATGAGTTGGCTGTGGCCAATGCGGATGACGTCCCCCGGTCGAAGAACCCAGTCGCTTTTGATCAGCTTGTCACCCACGACCGTGCCATTCCGGCTGTCGAGGTCCCGAAGGGTCCACCTACCTTCGGACATGAAAAGCTCGGCATGAAGGCGGCTACAGCGCTCGTCCTTTAGGACAATCTGGTTGGTCGGGGCCCGGCCAATCGTCACCGTCTGGCCCGGGATCAAGCGGAAGACATCCGTCCACTTGGAACCTTCGCGGATGACTAGGTACGCCAGGTCCGACACGCCTTCGGTCCCCGCCTTCTCCGCCGGATGCTGCTCGACTACCAGGATTCGGCTCCTTTTGCAACCAGAATCAACCGTGACAAGCTGCCGATCTTGGGCTCTCTTACACATTATGGATCGCAAAATTGGCCTGACAAGCTACCTCCCTCGCGGGGTCCGAGATGCTCCGTGTGCTCAACTTGAACCCACTCAACAAGTTTTCTGTCCAAAACGGTGAACCTAACCAATCACGCGCAAATTTGTTTACAAATGCTTCGGTTGCGAGCTCGTCGGCCGCGGCCCAGTCGGTTTCCCAGTGAGCCTCAGGACTTCCGCTCGGAAGCCCTCGCAAGAGTTTATGCGTCGGCCAGCTAGTTTCTGGGGCCTCGACCGCTTAAGGCTTTGAAGGCCAGGAGAGATCCGTCCGTTAATCCCTCGCCTGAACCAGCACGATTTGCGGGTAAACAGGTTCCGGAATTCGCGCGCTAATTACAGCCCGGCAAATTCATCCTTAAATTCCGTGGGGTCGGAGAGCAAAAGAAGATTCTGCCCCTCTGGATCAAGTCCCCCCGGGGTTTCAGTGGCGACGACTCTACACCGTGCTTGTTCGGTCTTAGCCAAACGGCCCGACTGTTGTTCAGATCGGTGAGCACCGCCAACGGGACGCCCCCGGATAAGGGCCGGGTTTGAAGGGAGGCATACAACCTCCCGCCAAGAGTAAGAACAGAGGCCTACTCTTTACATTCCGCTAAACATTGGACCTCTGGCAACACCGGCCCGGCCGGCTCCAATCCTTTGGGGTGCGGCCTTCCGTCCGGCCAAAAAGCGGGCACAGTCAATTCCCGATTCTGAAGGCCCTGCTCTCCCGCCGATTAGCTGCTTCTCACACTAGCCTTTAACCCCGGGGCTCAAGCCCGAAGCGCAAACCGCCGGAAAGAGTTCCAGTTCTCATTGGGAGCCGGGGAAAATGTCCGCCACCCGGTTGCAAGCCGGGAAAAAGTTGGCATAATAGGTATGGGGTATAAGCGAACCATTTACTCGGGGGAGTGGCACCTAGCCGGATTTGGCCTCGCGCCATTCTTGCGGTTTTTCCAACCCGCAGGCGAAGGGGTCATCGCAGCCTCACCTTCCAGATCCCAAAACTCAGAGCTAGCAGCTTCTGCGGCGGACGCGCGGATGAACCAGTAGCGTCTAGCTCAAGTTTCCTTGCCGCAGCCGGGCGCTTGCTGAAACCGTAGGTGGCTCCCGAGCATCTCGGCCCCAAAACTTTGGAGAGTTGCCCTCGGCGTCCACGTGCAACTTCCGGGATTCGTGGTAGGCTTAATTCCGACCGAGGGAACATCGCACTCCCAAGGGACGGGCGTCGGGCTTGACGCACAAGAGGCGAGAGGGTGCACATGGAGCGCGCCGATTTAGGAAAATCCTGGCCTAACCTTGGCGCGCAACAACGTGGCATGTAAATCACGGACCAGCGTTTGCTTCGCGTGCGCGAGATTGCTAAAATCAGCGTTAACGGGTCGCGACTATCGGCCGCTTTTTCTCCGGTTATATGTTTGGGGGTTTCACAAAGTTCAGGTTCGTCAGAAGGAGGTATCGCAATATGCGCAAAAAGAGTCTCGGTTTTACGCTAGTGGAGCTGCTGGTGGTCATAGCCATTATTGGCATCTTGATCGCCTTGCTTTTGCCGGCAGTACAGGCAGCGCGGGAGGCCGCAAGGCGGACCCAGTGTACAAACAATCTCAAACAAATCGCGCTAGCCCTGCACAATTATCATGACGTCAACAAGGTCTTCCCGGCTCTGGGTGTTCGCACGTGCCGGGGCCGGTATTACTCCTGGGCGATGATGATCTTGCCCTATTTGGAGCAAAAACCGCTCTTTGACGCTTACATGGTTCAGGCGATGTCGGCGGTTGGCTTGCCGGAACCTTGGACGACCGACCCAAATCATGCCACTTGGGGGCCGTTTGTCCGGGATTGGTGGCGAAGAGATCTGGGCGTGTTCATTTGTCCAAGTGATGGTCCAATTCCGGACCGTGCCGAAAGCCCTGCCCGCTTGAACTATAAGGCGTGTGTGGGGGATGACTATCACCAAAACCACTTCCGCCCGGATCAAAGCAACCGACAGAACCGTGGTATCTTCCAGTGTGAACGCTGGATAGGCGTGGAGTATGTCCGCGATGGGACGTCGAACACGGTGATGCTCGGCGAGATGGTGGCCGGTGGATACCCGGATGATGTACTTGGCGGTGTTGCGTTGACGATGCAGCTGTGGAATCCCGCCGGGTGTCTTGCCCGGATCGATCCAACCAACCCAAAGAAGATCACGCCGCCCGTGCGGGCGAGCTTCCGGCCGGTGGGTGGTCGGGCTTGGGACGGGCGACCGTATTTCGTCGGTTTCGCTACGTTGATCGCCCCGAATGGTCCTAGTTGTCACTGGGGGAGCGTTGACGGAAACGAGCACATGGGAACTGCCTCTAGCTTCCATCCGGGCGGGGCCAATATCGCCATGGCCGACGGCAGTGTCCGCTTCGTCAGCCAGACTATTGACGTAGGTAATCAGGCCATTGACGACGTGCCGGATCCCGGTAACCGACCGTCCCCGTGGGGGGTTTGGGGAGCTTTGGGGAGCTGCGCAGGCGGCGAGCCCGTGACTCCGCCTTAATGTGAAAAGATTGGTGTACAAACATGCTGAGCTATGTGGCGAGCGCGTGTCGCCACACCGTTAGACACCGGGTTGGTAGGAGGACGATATGCGCTGGATCTTACCGTGGTTGATCGTTTTGATGTTGGTCTTTGCCGGTTGTGGCTCGGGTGGGGTCCAATTGGGGCAGGTGCGAGGTCGGGTGACGATGGACGGCCAACCGTTGCCGAACGTTATTGTGACTTTCACCCCAGTGGGCGGCGGTATGGCCTCGACGGGCACCACTAACGCCGAGGGGTACTACGAGCTTGTTTGCCCGCAAGGAAAGGGTGCGGTAGTCGGTCAGCACAAGGTGTCGGTGCGATCCCAACAAGGAGCCGGTGGCCAGGCTCCTGAGGTTCGTTCCGACGATCCGGCCTATCAGTACGGCGGTGAGGCGAGCCAAGCCGCAGCTCCGCCCCCGGAAAAAATCCCGGCTCGCTACAACGTGAACTCCCAGCTCGTGTTTGAAGTAAAGCCGGGACTGAACGAAATCAACCTTGAGCTGACCTCACAACCGTAACCGTGCGAGTGACGCAGGCGGCTGGCGGCTAGGCGTTGCGGGCGACAGCGCCTACCGGTCGCGTGGGAATGCTCAACCCCCGCCCCGGTCGCCACCACAACCAGAGCTTGTTCGTTCACAGCGGTAGAGAAAAGCGGCCGATAACGAGCCGGTCGGAATGACCGGCTCCTTCTTTTTTTGGACTGCGCTTAGGCCACCCGCCCACGGGGTCAAGGGGTCGTCAGAGAACTCCACGGGGCCGTAGGCTTCGGGCAGCCCGTTCCGCCGGAGACCGGAGCCCTGTCTCAACCGGGGAGGCACTCTAGCGTGTTAAGAATTTCGGATGAGCTTCCCGCCGGGATCGAGCGCTGACATCAAACGAGAATCGCCGGCCCCAAGGGTATCTGGGGAAAGACTCCCCCCTCCTCCTCCTCCTCCTTTCGGGGGGGCTCGGACTAACAGCAAATGAAAAAGCAGTCGAAAGTGGAAAGAGCGGTTGAGCTTAACTTGGAGGGAGCAGTGTGGCTGCACCAATCCCGCAGGGCAGGGACTTAGACCAGTTTTCGGTCCGGAGGCCAGTTTGAGAACGGGTTGAGCATTGCTCGAAATAGCCCGAAATCGGCTGCTACGACTAGCAAGATGCGCATCGAGTCGGAGAATTCCCCAAACATCCGTTCTTGCCGTGTTCTTGGGAGTTGCGAGTCGGTGGCCCCGGCAAAATTTGGGGGGATGATGCTTTGAAGTCCCCGTGGTCCTAGCTTGATCCATAACCGGAATAGGTGCGGACGGATGTTTCCTTGAAATAGGGGGATTCGTTGATTAGGCTGAATTTAGGAAACCAAGGATGTGCTGCGTGCAGTTTCGAGTCTGCGCCGGTTGGCCTGGCGGCAGGATCGGCTCGAGCACTCCTTTATTGCAGGGTCGCCGGGGAGACCCGACCTTAGGGCCGCGTGGCATATCATATTTGGAGCACATGAGCTTTTGGGGGAAAGTCGTGCCATTTGGCTCGGCCGGTGATGAACTTTTAACTCGTGGAACAAAAAGGAGCGTGACCCCGGCGCAAGCTAGGTAAGGTAAGTTCAGTTTGCTTATGCGAGCCATACCAAGCGAGTTTCAGGGAGAGGCACGCCCGCAAAGGTCCGAGTCCTAAATAATGGGAGTGTCAGCTAACCGGGTCGACGAGAGCTAACAACTCGGCCGTTTACCGTATTGGAGTAAGTACGCATGAAATTCTCGGCCATTCATCTCGGCGTGGTGAAAGTTCTTTTCGCAGTGGCGGTGGTTCTGGCCGCTTCCCTCGCAGGTACTTGCACTTTTGCCCAGCAATATCTTAATGCGCGGGCAGTGGGCGGTGTGGTTGTGGACGCCCAGGGCATGTTGACAAAAGCCGAGGCGGTTGACCTTCAAGAACTGGAGCGCCTTCAAAAACACGAGCTTGGCCGGGCAGTTGCCCAGGAGATGGCCGCGAAGGTACCGCTCAGGAAGGTGTCATTAAGCCGAATAAATCAACTGCTTAAAGAGTCGCTGGCACAAGGGCTTGGCATCCCCCCCGAAGTTTATTGCCTTGGTGGTTTGCAAGACATTCTTTACGTAATAGCCGACCCGGACAAGAAAGATATCCTGCTTGTAGGACCTGCCGAAGCTTGGAAGGCTGGGCCCAACGGTGTGCTCGTGGGGCAGACCAGCGGTCGGGCTGTCATGCTGCTTGATGACTTGGTGGTGGCGCTCCGGAGCCTATCCAGCCCACGGCCTGAGGTGATCTCGTGCTCGATCAATCCCCGCAGCGAGACGATCCCGGCCCTGCAGCAGTTTACGCGCCGCATCCCACGGGGTGTTTCTGCGGAAGTTGTCGCCCGGGAACTCGAGCAGATACTCGGTCCGCAGGCAGTGAGTATTTCCGGCGTACCAGAGGATAGCCATTTTGCCCGGGTAATGGTCGCGGCGGATTATCGAATGAAGCGGCTGGGTTTGGGCCTAGACAGGTCGCCGGTGCCGGGTTTGCCGCCGTTCACGGCTTTCGTTCGTGCTCAAGCGGCCGGTATGATGCCGCGCTGGTGGCTGGTGCCGGAAGTTTCCCAAATTTCCCGGGATAACGAAGGTCTGGTGTGGGAGATCTCCGAGCTGCGGGTGAAGACGCTGACGGAAACGGAATTTGTCTCGACCCGACAGGGAGAAACCAAGGCCAGCGGCAACGTCCCGGGTACCGAACGTTGGGCGGAAGCAATGACCCAGAAATATGAGGAACTTGCCCAGGTCGACCCGGTGTTCGATCAGCTCCGGAATTGCATGGAACTGGCTATCGTGGCGGCGATAATCGTTTCGCACAAGCTGCCACAGCGCGTGGGCGCCGATCTAAGCTGCCTTATGGATGAAAACGGCATAGAGCGTGCCCGGGTTCAGCCGGCGCGGTATGTCCCGACGCAATCGGTGATCGCCCCGCTGAGTCGAGTTTCCTTGGTAGCTTGCGGTGGGGTGGAAATCAATCCTTGGGCCATTATCCAGCAAAGCCAGAAGAAAGAAGATTTAGGACAGCTCCGCTCGCAACTTGCCCTCGGTGGTCAAAGCTGGTGGGGGAATTAGCCGGGAAACACTCGGGAAGCCGAGCTTGTACGAGGCGCAGTGACCATCGGAGTTTATTTTGTTGTTGACAAGCAATTGTTCTGCGGGGCGAGCGTCCCCCGCCGTTTTAAGGCTCCAAAATAACCTTAAGAAGTCCAAGCTTACCGCTTCGTAGCCATTCAAACCATTGCGGCCCCTCTTCAAGCGGAGCGACCGCGGAAATGAGTGGCATCGCGGCCACCTTCCTGCTGGCCAAAAGGTCCACGGCTAGCTGGTACTCGCCCCGGGAAGCATACGATCCGCGTAATGTAATCTCCCGAGTAACTACAACTTGCAACGGGAGGGGCACCTCCGGCCGCAAATTGCCAACAAGTGCGACAACACCTCCCTTGCGCACTACTTTCACCGCGGCGACCACGGTTTCCGGTAGGCCCACAGCTTCGATCGCAAGATCCGTGCCGCCGTCGGTGCGCTCCACAACCTTGTTGGCAATCTCCTCGAGCTCGCTTGAGTTCTCGACCAAGAATAGGTCTGTAGCTCCTAGCTTGCTTGCCAAACTCAAGCGACTTTGATCCCGGTCGACTGCGAGGATTCGTCGACAGCCGGCCACTTTAAGAACTTGCACGGCAAGAAGGCCAATAATACCGGTCCCGATTACCGCAACACTCTTGCCCAGCACCTCCCCTAAACGGTTAACAGCGTGGACGGCCACGGCAAGGGGTTCGGCCAACGTGGCTTCGAGAAAAGATAGCCCGGGCGGCATCCGAACAATGATCCGCTCAGGAACGACGACATACTCGGCAAAGGCACCGTCGCGGCGAAACTCTGCGCAGGCCACCCCCAAGACCTGCCGCTTCTCACACAGATTGACTCGACCTCGTCGGCAGTCAACACACTCTCCGCACCAAACTGTGGAATCAAACGTTACCGCCTCACCTACGGCTACCGACCGGACGCCCGGTCCCACCGCAGCGACTTCGCCGGCCGCTTCGTGACCCATAATCAAGGGTGGGATGCGCCTACCTGTACTTCCGTCCAGTCCGTGGACATCGCTCCCGCAAATGCCGCAAGCACGCACTTTTACCAGCACTTCGCCTTCGCCCGGGACGGGAGTTGGCACCTCTTGGATCGCAAGCACATTGTAAGCTGTAAGGACAAGAGCCTTCACCGCCTCTCCTCCATCTCTTCGCACAGAAGTAACCAAGAACAACTCGGGTCTATTGTATCCCGCCGGAGCTAAAGCTACCATGATCTCGTGTCCCACCCGAGGAAGGGTAAGCTCAATTCAAATGGGAGCGACCTTGGGATTGCGATGTTGGCAATCGGCAACGTCATAAAAGGCGATTAGTCGTCGCGAAAGCCCGGCGCGATTAAAGAAAAACTAAACCCTCTGTGGACTTTCTCAGTGGGAACACACGTCCTAATCCGCCAGCTACAATGAATCCCGCAGTCACTGACCGGTCGAAAAGCAACTCAACCGCCAAATTGTGATAAACCGGAGGTCTGTCCCGTGAAACGTTTGTCGAGCTTTTTCCTCGGTGTTGCTGTGATTTTTGGTTTTGGCCAGCTGGTATTGGCGGCCGCGATCCGGCAGTCAAGCCGCCAAATCCCCGTGGCGTATAATGTGGATGTCCTTGTTGTAGGCGGTACGACAGGGGCGGTTTCAGCCGCTGTGGCGGCTGCAAATGCCGGGGCTAAGGTCTTCTTAGCCGCCCCATTCCCCTACTTAGGGGAAGACGTCACCGCCACGCTGAAGCTCTGGCTCGAGGAGGGCGAGGAGCCGACACATCCTCTGGCCGAGCAGATCTACAATGATCCGCAAGTTCGCTTGGTGACCGGGACACCTTTGCCGTTTACTTATCAAGCGGATCTTCCTTCGGCAAAGCCTCATCCAGACACAGATCCGCCGCGACTCCTGCGAGACGGCCGGTGGGGCAACGCGGTCAACGAGAGTGTGCAATATAACGGAAATGTGCGGATCCTTGTGGACCTTAGCCGACCTCAGGAGGTGGATCGAGTTAACGTTGTTTACTATCACCGAGGCGGCGGGGAAAATCCTTTCAAGGTGGCCCGCATTATCCTTCGCGCCGGGAATTCCCCAGAAAACTTGAAAGCAGTTGGCGAGTACGACGGAGCCGAGGTGCTTCAGCAAAATCCGGGAGGTGATGCCCCCGTTTTGGCCGAGATCCCATGTAAGCAGGCCTGCCGATATCTTGAGATTCAGGTCGAAAAGACGCCGGATTCGCCGCGAATCCTCCTGGGCGAAATTGAGGTGCTAGCACCTTCGCGGACGCAACCGGCCTCTTCAGCGCGGCCGATGCCCCGGCCACTTCATGTCAAGCGGGTGCTAGACCAAGCACTTCTCAATGCGGGGGTGCAATATCTGTACAACTGCTACGTGACAGATTGCATCCGCGATTCAGATGGCCGAGTGGTCGGGGTGGTGATGGCCAATCGGGCGGGCAGGCAGGCAGTCCTCGCCAAGACGATTGTCGACGCGACTGACCGTGCTGTGGTAGCTCGGCTTGCCGGGGGAGAATTCCGGAGCTTTCCGGCCGCGGAACATACCTTCGAATTTGTCGTGATCGGTGGCGAGCCCAAAACGGCCCCACAGCTTCGCTCTCGTATTATTGAGCCCCCGTTTTCGGTCATGAATCTGACAGCCCGGGCGGCCTCGGGGGGACCGTATCCGATAATTCACTACGAAGTAACCTTGCCGGTCGAGAACCTGACATGGCCAACGTGGGCACAAGTAGAGCAAACGATCCGGACGTTGACTTACGATCCGCGTCAACAATTCACCTCGGACTGGCTTTTCTTCATTTCCCCCGACGCTGTGATAGGCGAAAAAACACTTGAGCGCGAGGATGTGGCACCGGCCGCTCTTCCCGTCGACGCGTTACGGCCGAAGGGCCTTTCTAATCTTTTCGTACTTGGCCCGTGCGCGGATGTGCCACGGAAATTGGCCCGTCAGCTTACCCGCCCTGTGGTGGCAACTATTCTCGGAGAAAGAATCGGCCAGGAGGCCGCCCAGCTAGCAAGCAGGCTTCCTGCCCCGAGCAACCCTCTGGTATGTTCGCGCCCTCTCGAAGGCCAAGCGCTTGCAGATGTTGACGTTAGCGAGATATTGGTGGGCGTTCGGCCGATTCAGGAGTTGCCGAGGATTGCCCAGCCGGAATCGGCGCTGCCTATCTTAGGCGAATATGATGTGGTTGTCGTGGGTGGGGGTACTGGCGGCGCCCCGGCAGGCATTGCCGCTGCTCGCCAAGGGGCAAAAACCCTAGTGGTGGAAATGCTCCATGGCCTAGGTGGTGTCGGCACCGAAGGAGCCATCTCAAGCTACTACTGGGGTAACCGAGTTGGTTTTACTGCGAGTATCCCTACCGGTAACCGATGGCAAATTGAGGAGAAAAAGGAGTGGTTCCGGCGAGCCTTGCTTGATGCCGGCGCTGACATTTGGATGGGTGTTATCGGATGTGGTGCCCTCACCCAGGGAAACATTGTTCGGGGTGTTGTAGTGGCAACTCCTTTCGGCCGAGCGGCTGTCCTGGCCAAGGTGGTCATTGATGCCACAGGCAACGCGGACATTGCCGCAGCTGCCGGTGCTCAGTGTTATTACACGGATGCTTCCGAGTTCGGGATGCAAGGAACTGGTTTGCCCTTCCGCAATCTGGGGGCAAGTTACACAAATACTGATTTTACAATCGCTGATGAGACGGACATCGTAGATATTTGGCATCTTTTCGTTTACGCCAAGGACCTCTATCCGGGTGCTTTTGACCAAGGTCGGCTTGTGGACACGCGAGAGCGCCGCCGGATTGTTGGCGAATTTACGATGACACTTGCCGACCAACTATTAGGTCGAACCTACCCGGATACAATCGAAATAGCTTATAGCGACTTTGACACTCACGGGTACACGGTCGATCCGCTACTTGAATTAGAACATCCCGAGCGGCGGGGGTTCTACATTCGAGTCCCTTATCGCTGCCTCATTCCTAAAGGATTGAAGAACATCCTCGTGGGAAGTTTGGCCACCAGCATGCACCGCGATGCTGTCCCCATGACCCGGATGCAAGCCGACATTCAAAACCAGGGTTACGCAGCGGGTGTGGCGGCGGCTATGGCGGCCAAGCAAAAGGTTGACGTTCGGGGGATCAATATTAGGGCCCTTCAGGAACATTTGATCGAAGTTGGCAATTTGCCGAAGACGGTCCTCGAAGAAACTGACAACTTCCCCTTACCGGCGGCAAAAATCGCGGAAGCAGTGGCCAAACTCCCTGCTGAAGAACCAGGAGCAGCCGCGGTGGTGCTCACGCACCCTGAGCAATCCCTGCCGCTTCTTAGGAAGGCTTACCTCGAAGCTCAAGATCCAAAAGCCAAACTAGTTTATGCGCAGGCGTTGGCCATTCTTGGCGATAACACGGGGTTAGAGACAATCCTCGAGGCCATCCGCGAATACCAAGATTGGGATCAGGGGTGGAACTATCGGGGAATGGGTCAGTACGGTCAGGCACTGAGCACGCTGGATCGGCTTATCATTGCGGCCGGCCGCACACGCGATCGCCGGGCCGTGCCGGTCATCCTCGAAAAGCTGGAAAAACTCGGGCCGGAAAGCGAATTTTCCCACTATCGAGCGGTGGGACTTGCGCTTGAGCTCATTGGCGATCCCTCGGCAGCACCGCTTCTGGCTGCCCTTCTTTCCCGGCCTTATATGACCGGCTATGTGCATAAGACGGTGGAAGACGCCCGGCAACATGCGCTAAAGGATCCGGCAGGGACCAGTGGCGTCTTGTCGCGCAGGGAATCGCTCCGGGAGCTTCTGATCGCTCGGGCGCTTTTCCGATGTGGCGACTACGGAAATTTGGGCCGCCAAGTCTTGGAAAATTACACCCAGGATCTGCGCGGGCATTTGGCCCGGCATGCAAAGGCCGTGCTTGAATATGGCCCCCGACCCGTGCGGCCGGAAGATTTAAAATAAAGGATGCTCAGCGGCCTCGCCGAAGGGTAGATTGCTAACTTTCTTCCGTGCGCGCGGCCTCCTACTTCCGCGTTAGACCGCCTGAACTGACAAAAGGCTCCCTATTTGCCCGCGCAAAGGAAAATCAACAAGAGCCCCGGGGAAATCGCAACCTAGTCCCTGCGCGACCGCGGCACAATAGCGCCTAGGTGCCTTTGACTAAGAAAAGCCAGGGGCGAGTCCTGCCGCGATAAAGCGGTTGTATTTCGACCTGCTTCGCGAATCCCAATTTGGTCCACGCCTCTCGGACTTCTGTCACTGTGGACCTCCGGCCACTTATCCACACGATTAACACATTGGGGGCTTGAGTCCACTTGTGCCAAAGCTCAGCCCACAGGGGCGGCTTTTCAGGGCTTGCTTCAAGCCATTCTGTTTCAAAACAGGCAATTTCAACTCCGGCCTTCGCTCCCGATCGTGAGCGATGAGAGAAACCGTCCATTTGACCACTGCGGAACAAGCAGAAGTCAGTATGGCCCGGGACTGGGATGAAGGCGAAATGCCGCCTACATTCCGTCGGATAAAATCCCTCCTCCAACAGGTAAAGCCGAATCCATCTGCTCGAAAACCAATCGTCGGTCAAAAATACCAAGTGCTCCGAATGCAAAGCAAGCTCCCCCAAGTGCGAACGGATCTTTGGCAACTCCTCGGCGATTTTCGTTTTGGCTTGGTACCAGTCCAAAGGGCTCCACAGGAGACCTTCGACTCGCCGCGGGCCATCGTGGGTGCCGGCCAGCGTCCAATTTCGACCCGTTATCAACTGGATAAATGTCAACGGCCCTACCAAAAACTGAGCCCCAAACGTGCCACCCAAGAGCACGATCAGCCACCGCCTTGTTATTTGGCTACCTTTTAGGACCTCAAGCCAACCGTGGCAGGCTAATCGCGTGGTGAAAGGGACTATGTACAAAAGATACTTGGGCGTGGTAAGGTTCCAACCGTAGACTAATGCAGGAGGCACAAATCCCAGGGAAACTAGGGTGAATTCTTCCCAAGCTTTCCCCACCCACAAACGCCTAAGGCCAAGAATCATCAAAATAACAAAGGGCACACTGCCCCACGCTGCCCAACTGATTAAGCTTTGCCGCAATTGGGCGAAATGCACAACGTGACTTGAACCCTGGACAAAGATCTCGGCGGGGGAAACCCGCGAATAAAAAATCATAAGTGTAAGAACAATAGCAAACGCGGCCGCAAGAAAGGCACAAGTCCGGATCGGCAACCTTGCTCCCACCCAAGTAGCCCACACTACCGCCGGCAGGAGGAGAACTGCATCGAAACGAATCCACGTGGCCAGAGCGAGTAGTATTCCGGCTAAAATAGCCCGGAAAACTTCCCAGTGAGGGCCCGGCGGTCGTTGCTTTTGTTTACTTACCCCTCCGTTGTCCTTAGGCCTGTGGGCCAAGAGGAGCGACAAGCTAACCACTGCGGCCGCCGGCATCGCGGAGTTGCCGAAGTAGCTTGCAACCCATAACTCCTGGATCAAAAGGGGAGTAAAGGCTCCGAGAACCCAAGGTATCCCAGCCAGCCCACGGGTAAAAGCGGCCGATCCCCACCACAGCACAAGTCCGCTCACTAAAGCGAGAAGCGCCAGACTTTGGGCCGGCCCTAATCCCAAAAGAGCGTGCGCCACCGCTGTCAGCCAATAAGTGCCCGGCTGTGGATGATACCGATAGAGAAGTGGGTGGAAGACATCCCCCGTGGTCACGAGCACCAGGACGCCCGTGGCTATCCCCAGATCGTCGCCCTCTACAGGCACTAGAGGCCACCCGCCGGCTAAGAACCACCCAGTCGTAATGATAACGGCTATAGTTAGGAGGGTACGAACCAAGGGCTAATCACTTCGTCCACGAACTGTCCCGCACTTTTCTGCTTGGTGCTTCAGTCCCTTTTAACGGGCTCGACAAAAGCGCCAATCAAAGTGTCAGTTTAAATTCAGGAATGATTAGTCAGGGTTCCCGCGTCTGTTTGACGCAGCAGCTCCGTCCGGCGCTACTTCTTCCGGCCCTTTGCGGGCTAAATAGCGAAAGAACACAGTGTCTTCACTGCCCACATACTGCAGGAAAAAGGTCTGCTCGCGGAACAGACGGACCAGCGGATGCGTGGATGTCTCTGCTTGTCTTGCAGACCACTGATTTAGCTCCCAGAGCGAGCGGACTTTTTCCTTCGCCGGGATCTGGACGATTTGGCCACGGCGAATTGCTTCGCGAAAGTGGGCGTATAGGTCCGAAAATGGTGCGGTACTACCAATTAAGAGACATCCGGCGACAATCAGGCGCCTCATCACTGGGGTTGACGAAATGGTCAGCGACCGGGCGATCCACACCGCAAAAAGGAATAGGGCGGGAACCGAGGCCCGCATCACAAGGTCATTACATGCCCCATAGCGGAAAAAGGGCAGAACCAGAACCCACGCAAGCGAAAGTCCAAACAGCCGATACTCCGACTCATTCTCGAAAGGCCGGAGCCAAAGAAGCAGGAGGGCAAAAATCGCCACTTCCACTAACAAGAAAAGGGTTATTCGAATGAGAAACATAAACCACGTAAACGACGCATGCCCGATGCCAAACCCCGCTTCTGCCACACCCGAGAACGGTAGGGGTGCCCACCGTGCCGCATAGTATAAGGCAATCGCCAAAAAAGCAGGTATTGCCAACAAATTGCAGGTGCTGAGAAGCAGCTTGCCAACCTTTTTCCAACTTCCGGTCGCACGTTCCGCTTCCCAGAGCAACCACAAGACAAGTGGAAGCAAGCCGAGGAGAATAAGGGGCGCCCAAAGCACTAGGAGTGTACACAAAACCCCCATGATTGCCAGCGCTGCCCCCGGTGCTCGTAAGCCTGAAGCTGTTATCATCCCCACGACGATCCAACCGGCAAGGACTTGATGCGGCACAAAGAAAAGGTGCTCGATGGGGCTTGGGTAATTCCGGGCGAGCTCAGGGTCGAACCAGCGCATTTGCCAATTCCACCAGCGGAGGGCAAACCAATCGACGGAGCTAAGAAGATCCGTCAAGGACGCACCGGAGGCCTCCCACCAATGCCAAAAGCGAATCACGGCCGCCCCTATTACGTCCCATCCGGAAAAAAAGAAGAACACCACTGGCACGACCCAACTTATCCGACCCACCAGGATCCAAAACCACGCCAAGCAAAGCACAAGCCCTGTCACGCTCCACAGCTGCAAAGCGTGCGAAGCGGCTTCCCAACCCCACAGCTTGCCAATTAGTGCACTAGGCAGGTAGTAAGCAATGTAGAAAACAAGCGGGAACTGACCGCGATCGCTCTCCAGATACGTAGGCCAAGGATGTTCGATGAGGGCCTTGAGAACCGCATTGTGCTTCGGGTGGTCTGAATCCTGAGGACCGTACCCCCCTGCACCCCAAAGACTAACAATAGCGGCAACAAGGCAAAGTGCCGTTGCCCCGGCCGCCACCCTACCGCCGAAAGAGCCGCCAGTTTGGCCCGTCGTTTCCTCGACTCGGCCCAAGGGGGCTTTTTTCGTCCACTCAAAGACAGGGAGGATCCACCGACCCGCAAGCCCCGTGGCAAGAAGGAGGGATCCTGTGCAGATAAAGGCCCAGACGGGTTTAAGCCAACCGAAGAAAAAGATTATAAACGGCACGAAAATATAACAAAGTGACAGCCAGATCAATAACGCCGTCACAGCCCGATCCTCTCGCCGCCTGGGCCAGTCAGCCAGCTAATTGGCCTTAACGCCGCAGGCCGTTCCGGTCTCATCCGCGCCGGCCCACATCGCCGCCTGGGAGCTCATCAACATGAGCAGCCGATTTGGCCGGTGCCACCATTTCCCAAATCGGTCGAACAACGCGGCGATGGAGCTGAATGAGCGATCCAACCGTTGCCATCGCCAAAGCCACTAAGAGAATAGCATTGAATATCCAGCGCCGGACACCCCGCCCAACAGCATCGCCGATGTACCTTCGCGAATTATTGAGGATGAAAAACATCAGGTAGGCAATCGGCAACATGGTGAAGGCGATGGCCGACGCTACGATTGGGAACCAAATCACCCGGTTGATGTTGAACACAACCCCCAGGATGCCGATCGCCGGTGTCAGGGTAAAGAGCCGATAGCGGGCCGGCGTATACTCAAGGCGGAGCATCTCGCACATCGTAAATCCGCAGACCACCATGTGAGCGCTAATTGCTCCGCAGCACATTCCCAATAGACCAAGGTCGAATACCACTCGACCAAGCCGGGCACCCATCAGCTGCGACAATGACTTTGACGCTTCAAGGGGCGACATCTCCGCTTTGACAAACTCCTCTTCCGGGCGGTAGACGCCGGAGACGGTCATCGCCAACATGATAAGTGACGTGACAAGCACGAACGGAATAAACATCGACATCGCCAAGTCCCACTTGGCGAGCGTCTTGTGGGCAGGTCCCCATCCTTTTGCAAGGAGAGAATAGCCATACACAAAGGTCATGTTGATTCCCACAGCCGCCCCGAGCATCCCCAAAACGAGCGTGAGCGAATCGCGCTTCTCAGGCGACAGCCCCTCGCTCGCGCTGACCTGAGGAATACCGTACCATCCCGTGAACCCCCGCAGCAGTTCCAGCCAGTCAATCTTGTGGATATTGGTCACTACCACAATACCGAAGGAGATGATCACCAAAGCGATGACCGATCGGAGGAACCATTCGTACATCCGGATGCCCCGGGCGTGGCTGCCATAATTCCACGTAGTGAAGATGTTGATGCCTAGGATCAGCGCACCCGTGCACCAACTCACGATCGTGCCCACGGTTGTGAGCTCGACTGTGCTGCCTACCCGGGTCTCCATTTCTGCCCCCGTGATCGAACTCACTAAGTCCCGCATGGCCCCACCGGCCAAAGTGTATTGCGGAAAGTGCCAAATCACAGAGGCCACGATTGTCCCTAGCGCCCAAAGGAAGACGAGCGGCCAGCCAACTTGGCGCGCAAAGCCCGAATAAGGTCGTTCCTGGGTGGTAAGCACGATGTTGGCCAAAGCGGCCATCATGCAGACCCCCAAGAACATTGCCGCCGGCTGAACCCACAGAAGCTTGTAGCCGAAAGAGGCCCCGGCAATCACCGACGCGGAGGCACTTCCCGCGCCTAATGTCATCGCACTTTGGAGAAGTCCGGGGCCGGTCTTGCGAAGGTATCCGACAAACCGCTCCCAAAAGGGTTTTTGCTCCAAGGCCCGAAGTTCGGCAATTTCCCGCTCAAGCTTCTCGGGATCCCATTTAGCTGTCATCGGGAGGCCTTTAGCGGCAGACATTTGGGCTCCTCCCACGAGGCTGGACCTGGTTCGTTCGGTATTCAGAGGCCGAAAAACTTTCGCTCTATGCGCCAGCTCCTTGGCTGGTCAACAAGGTCAAAAAGACGTCTACCCAATTCGCGTCAGGGCACAGCAGTTAGGAGGGTCACAAAGTAGCCGACTCTTCCGGGGAGATTAATTCCACGGTTACTGGTTTGCAAGCTATGGCGTAGGGCGCTCGCCGGTTAATGCCAGCCCTTTTCCGTAAGCCACCGTTCGGCATCCAAGGCAGCCATGCAGCCGGACCCAGCTGCGGTGACTGCTTGCCGATAGTAATCGTCTGCGACGTCTCCCGCAGCAAAGACACCTTCGACACTTGTGTACGTCCGGAAAGGCTTGACCAAGCGAATATATCCCTTTTCCGTCAACTCAAGCTGCCCTTTTAGGAACGCGGTGTTTGGCGTATGGCCAATCGCGAGGAAGACACCGGAGACTGCAAGCTCAAGCGGAGCTTCGCCCACTGTGCTCGCCAGCCGGACGCCGGTAACACCGTCCTCATCCGTCCCCAGGATCTCCTCGACGACCCGATTCCACAAAATCTCGATCTTAGGATTGTTCAACGCCCGCTCGGCCATGATGCGCGAGGCCCGGAGCTTATCTCGGCGGTGCACCATGTAGACCTTCGAGGCAAACCGGGTAAGGTAGGTGGCTTCCTCCACTGCGCTGTCGCCGCCACCGACAACAGCAAGGGGTCGTTCACGAAATCGGGGTAAAGCTCCGTCGCATACAGCACAGGCGCTGACCCCACGGTTGCGGAACTTTTCCTCGCTGGGCAGCCCCAAGTAGTTAGCCCGGGCTCCCGTGGCCACGATCACAGCAAGCGCCTCGTAAGTCTTGCCGTCCGAAGCTGTGAGCAAGAACGGGTGTCGCGAAAAGTCAACGGCAACGATGTCTTCGGTGATAACCCGGGTGCCGAAATTCTTTGCCTGTTGACGCATAAGCTCCATCAATATCGGGCCGGTCACTCCGTGTTTACCATCGGCCGGCAACCCCGCCACGACTTCCGCCGGTAAAGCGCTGGCCAGGTAGCCCGACAAATCCCCTTTGGGAAAGCCCGGGTAATTCTCCACTTCCGTGGTTAATGCAAGCTGACCTAATGGAAGCGTGTTATTCCGAGCATTCGCTTCGGAAATCGCCCCTTCGAACACAAGCGGCTTCAGGGCTGCTCGGGCCCCATAAATTGCCGCCGTCCAAGCGGCCGGCCCACTTCCGATGATTATGAGTTTTTCAACCATCGGCAGACTTTCCACAACGACGGATGCCCTAGCAAAGCTCTCAAACTATGAATTAGTAAAAACGCCAACGTTCCCTCCCCTCGCGCGGGCGCGCCTAGCGCGGAACTTGCTCGACGCTGGCCAAGTTGTTGAGTGCACCTGTAAAAAGCAGCCGCCGGCTTGTTTTCCCCGTCACCCAGCCCCCGCCAAGAGTGCCGAACCGTCTGAGGAAGGAGACCGCCTAGCAGCCCCGCTGGGGGGAAGGGTGTGCGATCTGATAAGAATCCTCTTTTCCACCCGACAAGTCAAGTGGGCCGGTAACGGGCCGTGACGCACCGCTCCTTGATGCGTAGAAAAGCCGCGACAAATTTCGGGCAATAAAAACGCCGGGTCGTCAAGCTGCGGACCCGGCTCTTAATGGAAGAGCACCGCTAGGAAGCAGTGCTATTGGCCTGGAAGGCCTTATTTGTGGGAAGTAGCACAGGCGACTGTCGTAGAAACCCCGCGAATTAGAACCGGAAGTCAACCCGCCCCACAAAACCGTCGAAGGTCATGAAGTCACCGATGCCGGTGTAGCTATTTGCCCGAACAGCGTCGATATATTCCGGCACCGTGATCACGTTATGCCACCCGCTGACCATGTAGCCGGCGGTTAGACGCAGGGCATCATTGCGGCTTTGCCAACCCATCCCCACTTCCAAGTCCAACATCGATACGACACGGTCGGCCTTCCAGGAGGTTTCCACAAGCCGCTGGCCCAAGTTGTTGTCCTGCCGGAAACCGCAGCGGAATTCGCCTGCGGTAAAGCTTGCCGCACTCTTGGCATAAATCAACCAGGTGCGGGAGGTGTCAAACCATTCCCCTTCCAACCCCACGCGAATGCCGCCGCCGTTGTAGTTTACATCTGTGGCCACTTGGTCAAGACCGTTCGCTACGAAGAAGCTTCGTAACTCTTGGCTTAGCCCGGCATACCGGCCGCCAACGATAAAGTCCACGCGATGAAACGGACCGATGGTTAACACCCGAACCCAGTCCACATCGTAAAGCTCAATATCAAGCAGGTAGCGAGCACCAGCATCTAAAAATTGCCGGTCGGCCAGATCCAGCTCGGGATGTGTGACCATCGGCCACATGACAAACGGTGCGGTAGTTGAGCCCCATGCATTGGTGGACGCTTCCAACCAAGTGAATGTTGTCCGCAATTGACTACACTCCGTGAACTGCATGGCCCCACCAACGCGGAAGCCGGGCTCGTACTCAAACTCCGCCAAAAGAGTTGGCCCGGCTTGCACAGGAACCCGCCCAAAATCGATTGGGCCGTCAGCCGGCACCGCTATTGCCACCTCTTGATTACTCGGGCACAAGTAGATGATGTCACCGAAGAAACTCCACTTTGGAGATGGGCATTCGCAGCCAAAGTCGCAGTTTTGCGTGCCCGGTTTACCCGGCGCGGGAGCACTGTTTGGAGACCCGACTTGTTCAAAGCCCGCGAACATCGCGCCACCCGGTGGGACCTGACCCGGCAAGTACCCAGCAGGGGCATAGGGGCTGCCTAGCATCGAAGGCATAGCCCCGGGAACAGCGCTTGGCGCTAGTTGGCCAAATACCGGGCAGGCAACCCCTACGAGCAGAAGCCCAATTCCGATCGACAGGCAACTCCTGAACATGGTTAACCCCTCAGGAAAAAGTTCCGACTTTCCCCGTGATTCATAATTCGCGATTCGTGGCTTCTTCGAGGCTAACGGAGGTGGCGTTTCACCTGGCGGCAGGACACATCGGATTAAAGAAGGCACAGCCGTGGCAATGCCGGCGTTCTGGAGGCCGATTCTGGGCGCCTGCGACACCATACGGCATCAGAAGGAATCGGCCGGATTGATCGTCGAAACGGAAAAAACCCGTGACGCCCGCAAAGTTTGCCCAGATTTCCCCAGCCGGCTGGTGCTTTTTGGGCTCTTCATTGGGAGGCGGACCCGCCCTCGGAAGTAACGATGAGCGATGGACACAAATGGGTAGGCCCTCTGTGTTTATTCCACGTGCCAATCTGAAACCCTCAGCTGCGGGCGGCGATTCGAGATTTTTCTTGGTCAAAATATTAGTGACCCCAATCGCGCATGACGCAGCGTCATCGTGCCGCTATCATTTAGCCGGAGCTGAAAAAGCTTTTTAAGCTGCAATTCATAAAGCATTTGAAAAGCATTTAAGAGGAGTTCAGAGAAGGGTTCCCGAGCAACTTTACTTGGCGCAGGTGCCTCCAGAAGAGACGCAGCCTTTCCCTTAAAGCATCGGGTTATACCTTTTGGGAGGATCACATTATGCCTCCGAAATTCTCCCGACGTGGATTTGCCAGCCTAAGCGTCGCCGCGGTCTTTGCGGCCGTTGAACCCTTCCGAAGTTGCCGGGCGCGAGCACTGGGAACCCCCACGGCTGAGACTTGTTGCGGGGGTGTGCCTCGGTACCCCGTTCGGCTGGGTGGGCCGATCTTTAATCCGCCACAGGATCCAGAGGAATTAGCAGTTGCTCACCGCCGGCTAGGTTATCGCGCTGCCTACTGCCCGGCTGTCTCTTTAAGCGACAAGGAGCGAATCCGCGACATTTCCGCCGCGTTTTCCAAGCACGACGTGGTTATCGCCGAAGTGGGCCGATGGTGCAATCTAATGGATCCCGACCCAGCTAGGCGTAAGGAGAACTTCGACCGAGTGTGCGAAGGCCTAGCTTTGGCTGATGAGCTGGGCGCCTTATGTTGCGTTAACATCGCCGGCTCGTTTAACGAGAAAGTTTGGTTTGGGCCTCACCCTAAAAATTTGAGCCGCGAATTCTTCGACATAGCCGTAGAAAATGCTCGCCGAATCATCGACACCGTCAAGCCGAAACGGGCCAAGTTCTGTTATGAAATGATGGGCTGGGCGTTTCCCGATAGCGCTGACAGTTACAAAGAGATGATCCTGGCTGTGGGTCGCGAAGCTTTTGGCGTTCATTTGGATCCGTGCAATCTCATCAATAGTCCACAGAGGTTCTACGATAACACGAGGGTCATCAACGAATGTTTCGATAAACTTGGGCCATGGATCGTAAGTTGTCATGCGAAAGACGTGGCCTGGGAAGTCGAGATGCAGATCCATTTCCGGGAAGTGGTCATCGGCACCGGTGTGTTGGACTATCGCACCTACCTGCGGCGCTTGTCCGAGCTTCCTCAGCAACCGCCGTTGATGATGGAGCATTTGGCAGGACCGGAAGAATACGAACGCTCTAAGCAACATATTTTTGCGGTGGGAAAAGAAATTGGCATTTCCTTCGAATAATAGCAACGGGAGTTCCCGCTGCAATTGCCAACGTAACTGTCCTCTATGTCTCAGTGCGGTCCCCAATCTTCCTTCCTAAAAAAATTTGATCAAGGCTACCACTTAGTCTTAGGAGGGTCCCTCGTGCCGAATTGGTCAACGATTTCGAACGCTCTATTTCAGGTTGCCGCCGGGATTAGTGTGCTTGGCCTTTTTTGCTTTATGGCGACAAGTTGCAGCGGAAGTTCGCAAGCCACGGAGTCGGTTGGACACCTATCGACCGCCGCCCTTTCCGTAAACGCTTCGGCGTCAACCGGCAGCAGCCAAGTGGCCGAGAGCGGTGAGAGCATTCCTCCAACCGCAGGCAGTCCAGGCTCGGTGGAGAAGAATGTGGTCAATGGCCTATTAGCCTCGCCGGAGCCGGGCTGGCCGCAGTGGCGGGGCAAACGTCGGGACGGGATTAGTGATGAGAAAGGGTTGCTTGCCTCCTGGCCTCCCGGTGGTCCTCAACTCTTGTGGACAGCAACCGGGCTGGGGCGGGGCTGGGCCTCGCCAATTGTCGTCGGCGACCGTGTGTACGTTGCGGGAGATGTCGGCGACAGATTAGTCATTTTCAGCTTCGACACGGCAGGAAATCTTTTGTGGAAGACGGAAAATGGAGAGGCTTGGCTTGGCTCTTACCCTGGTGCACGGGCAAGCTGCGCCTATTCCGAAGGAAAGTTGTATCACTGTAACGCTCATGGTCGAGTGGCTTGCTTTGATTCGCAGTCCGGCAAAGAGCTATGGGCGGTGGATATGCTTCGCGTCTTTGAGGGGCGGGAAATCCCTTGGGGAATTAGCGAATGCCTCTTGGTTTACAAAGATCGCTTGATCATCACTCCCGGGGGTCGCCGCGCGCTGATGGCAGCCCTCGACAAGAACACCGGCAAAATGTTGTGGACAACGCCCCCTATCTCGGCCGATGACTTCGTGTCCCATAGCTCGCCCATTATTTTCCGTTGGGCTGGCCGAGCGGTGATCGCCAATTGTTCGGCTGCTTACGGGTTCGGTGTTGATGCAGAAACCGGCAAGCTACTGTGGACAGTTCCGCTTCGGAACCAGTTTGATACGAATGTCTCGACGCCCATCTTTGGCGATGGCCGTATCTTCTATGTCACACCTTACACACAACTTGGGCGTCAATACCGGCTCATAGGGGGCAAGGAAAAGCTCGCCCCCGAACACCTCTGGACCCATCCGGTCGACACGGTGACTGGCTCCGGGGTCCTTGTGGATGGGGTTCTGTGGATCGGTGGTTATCGGCGACCAAAGTGGTGGTTTGCCATCGATTGGCAAACCGGCCAGACATTGGCGGAGACAAAACAGCTAACCACCGGGGCAGCCATTTATGCCGACCGGCGGCTTTATGTTTTGGACGAGTCGGGGAAGGTGGCCCTGATTGACCCCTCGCGCAAGCAGTTCGATTTCGTGGGTGAGTTTCAGCTGCCCTGCGGAAAAGTTCGGGACGCTTGGGCCCATCCGGTAATTTGCGACGGCCGGCTTTACCTCCGGCACCATGACAACCTTTGGTGCTATGACATTCGCCAGACGCGAGAGGGGGAAGTGAAATAAGCGAGTTTGTTGGGAAGCGCTCGGCCCGTGCTGGCCAGCATCTCCCCTTTGGAGGCCGCCCCTCGCGGACCCCGGCCGTCCAAATCTGAGCTGTCCCACAAAATTCCAGAGAAATGGTGGCTCTGCCCGTCCGCCGGAGGAGCTTTTTTTCCCGTGTTGTCAGTTTGCTTCGTCGCGTTATAGCCCCGAAGTTCAGAGTCCCACTCGGACTCATAGGATCTTCCCGGGCGGAGCCGTCGAGATTCCCACGTTACAAACTTCCCGGGTGCTCCGGCCCGCAAAGTTGTCGCTTTTGTCGGACGATTTTCGGGCCGGGGGCAGCATGCCCCGTCATTCCGACCCAGTAGAAGTCGCCATGGCCCGATCCGCAAACCGTTTCGGCGTTTTGTGGGAAAGGGGACTTCCCCGTGCGCTCCTCCAACACTGGGGCCATTGAACGTGCAATGGCTACCCCACGGCTTTAACTCATTGATTGCGCTGGCTGTCTGTAGGTATTCTCGAATTGGGGGTTGGAACACTCCCCGAGAGGGACTATGGTGGACCATTCCGTACCCATTTAGTGAAGCCCTTAAAAGGCTCCGGTTGTTCCCCGCAACTGGGCTTAGTAAAATGTCGGGCTCGCCGGCCTCCCGGGCGGTGTCGCCGACCGATCAGTGGTCACCGCTCCTCACGGGAGGTTTGTTTTATTGGTGGCGGGAGCAAAGATAGACTCCTGGTAAATGATCCTTTGCTACCCGGGGGGACGGACCTGCCGTGACGCCGCTGTTAGTAATTTCGGATACTTCAGTGTCGCTCGAAATTTCCACAGACTTTGCGGCGTGGGAAAACTTCTGATGCCCTGCGGAGACATTGCCGCGAGGTCGGTAACTTAAGCCGAAGAAAACATCTGGTACTTCCTGGTTTTGGTAAAGAATAGGGGTCTTGCGGACTGAGGCCATGGCTGTTCCTAAAAGAAGGCATAGTAACGCCCGGACCGGTTCCCGTCGTGCTCACGACGCCTTAAAGCCGAAGCAGCTCGTGCTGTGCGGGAAGTGCAGCAAGCCCACCCTCCCGCATCGCGTCTGCCCGAATTGCGGCTACTACATGGGGCGGACTGTGGAGGAAAAGGAAAAGTAACGGCCGGCATTCCCACCGGAGGGGACCCCTCGCTTGAGCCGAATTGCCTTTCTTTTCCCCGGGCAGGGCGCCCAGTTTGTCGGAATGGGGAAGCGGCTTTACGAGTCGCTTCCCGCAGCTCGCCGTTTGTTTGATGAGGCAGGCAAAATCCTGGGGTACGATCTGGCCCAGCTTTGCTTCAACGGGCCGGCCGAGACTTTGGATTCCACCATTTACAGTCAGCCTGCCATCTTTGTGACCAGTTTAGCCGCCGTCGAGGCTCTCCGGGCGGAGTCTCCCGACGTCGTGCTCGCCTGCGAGGCCGCGGCCGGGCTCAGCCTGGGTGAATACAGCGCCCTGGTTTTTGCCGGCGTAATGGAGTTTCCCGAGGGGCTGCTTATCGTCCAGCGCCGAGGGGCAGCAATGCAGCAGGCCTCAGAGGCCACACCGGGAGGCATGATCAGCATCCTGGGGCTTGAATTGGTGGAGGTCGAGCGCATCTGCGAACAGGCAAGCCAGGGCGAAATCCTGCGAGTAGCCAACCTCCTTTGCCCAGGGGTTACCGTGATTTCGGGGACAACGGCAGCTTGCGAACGGGCCGCGGATTTAGCGGTCAAGGCGGGTGCCTCGCGGGTAGTACCGGTTGCAGTCGCAGGGGCATTTCATACCCCGATTATGAAGCCTGCCGACCAAAAGTTGGCTGAGGCCATCGCAACGGCCCGGCTGCGTCGACCTCGGATTCCCGTCATCTCTAACGTGGATGCCCGGCCGCACGATGATCCGGAGGAGATTCGGGAGCTGTTGATCCGGCAAGTTATCGAGCCGGTTCGCTGGGAGGAATCGATGCGGTACCTGCTGGCGGCCGGTTTCGACCAGTTTTACGAAGTGGGGCCTGGGCGTGTTTTACGTGGACTGATGCGGCGGATCGACAGGAACGTGGCTTGTTACGGGGTAGAAGTATAGCGGACTTCGCCGGCCGAAAACTCGCGCAGGGCAGGAGGGCAAACCTCAGCTCGAAACACGATTGCTGAGGATGCAAGAAACACTCCCGAACAATTCGCCCTTTGGGAAGGCAGCGGTGAGGCAGACCGGCAGGCCTTGCCGTTGTCGTCGGTGAGTTGACTGCTTCACCATTGATCGTTCCTGTGAGGAGGCGGGCCAAGAGGAATTCCTCATGAGCGCGGAAACCGCATCCCGTTTACGCGTGGATCTGAGGGACAAGGTGGCGCTTGTTACTGGCGCTGGACGAGGAATCGGTCAGGCGATTGCCTTTTCGCTAGCCGATGCCGGGGCCACTGTAGCATGTGTGGACATCAATAAGGAGCTTTTGGATGGAACCGTCGCCGGAATTGAAAGCAAAGGTTTTCGGGCCAAGGGCTGGGTGTGCGACGTCAGTGATGCTGCTCAGGTGGACCGCATGGTCCAAGACGTGCTTAAGACATTTTCGCGGATTGACATCCTTGTCAACAACGCGGGCATTACCCGGGACAATCTTATCCTGCGGATGAAAGACGACGAATGGGACGCAGTACTTAATGTCAACTTGCGGGGTGCTTTCCTGATGTGCCGGGCGGTGGCCAAGGCGATGATCCGAGCCCATTCGGGACGGATTGTCAACATCGCCAGTGTCTCGGGAATGATCGGCAATCCTGGCCAAGCCAACTATTCAGCCAGCAAGGCGGGACTTATTGGTCTGACAAGGACGCTAGCGCGGGAGTTAGCAAAACGTAATATCACCGTCAACGCGGTCGCTCCGGGGTTTATCGGCACAGAAATGAGTGCCAAGTTGGGCCAAGAAGTGATCGAGGAAATTAAACAACGTACCCCTCTGGGTCGCTTGGGGGACCCCCAAGATGTAGCTGATGCGGTCTTATTTCTCTGCAGTGAGGCCGCGGGGTTTATCACCGGCCATGTCCTGGTCGTTGATGGAGGATTGACGGCTTAAGTTGGTGCCCGCACACGGTCCATAAGGTTAACAGGAATTTACTAGCTGAGTTTACAAGGAAAAGAACTGGCCAGCTTTGGGTTTTTCGAGCTTCTAAACCCAGGTTTAGTGTGAAGCCAACGGGATCAACATTCGTCCAGGACCAGCTCGCTTGCTCAGTTGCGGGTTTGCCCCGGCTAAACCGGAAGCCACTCCCGAGGTTCGAGGGGCGTTGACCAAACGACCGGGTGACACTCAGGGGTGTGCCCGGCTGAGGTCCCGCAAGCTGGTCGAAAACGACAAGGATGTATCTGGAGATACGGTGCGGGCTGCTACGGAAAGAGCTTGACTTTGGCCAGCGTTACTGCCGGACCTTTCTGGCAAGGAGGAGTTAAACTCGGCCGTTAGCGGCGCGGGGCCGGCTAAGCCAGTAAGTGGAGAACTCAGACTTCGGCCCGTTAGGCAGGTTCGTCACCTTCTGGAGGGGATTGGTTATCCCCTTTTTGAGGATCGGTTTCCTGAAACAACTCGGATTGAGCTGGACGCGAAGTCTGTAGGAACGCTATAGATGGCCCGAAAACCGCCCCGTTTTCGGCGGTGGAATAGCAGGGATGTGGCGTTTCCCGTTTGCCGACAAAGCGGGGAATCTTGCGATTTTGCACAAGACGGTTAATCTTTATGGGACCGTCCGCGGGCTTGCTACCGGTCCTTTAGGCGCCTGGCAAAGATGACGAAACTTTCTAGGACCGAGTTTAGAGCTCGGTCTTGATGAGCGTTGGTTCGATTCAGGTGATGGTGTAGGAGGACGTGGAAGTGAGTAAAATCGCAGAAAAAGTAATGGACATTATTGCTGAAGAATTAGGTGTCAGCCGAAGCGAAATTACCCCGGAAAGCCACTTCATCAATGATCTGGGTGCTGATTCCCTCGACCAGATCGAGCTTGTCATGGCGTTGGAGGACGCCTTCCAAATATCCATTCCTGAAGAGGTAGCGGAGAAAATCCAGACTGTTGGCCAGGCGATTGAGCACATTGAGCGGGCGGTTCTCAGCAGTCAGGAAAGCAAGGAACAGGCTGTTTCGGATGAATCATGAGACGCCGAGTAGTCATTACCGGAATGGGGTTGGTTACCCCCTTGGGATGTCACGTCCCCACGGTGTGGGAACGCCTTGTCCGCGGCGAAAGTGGGATCAGGCGGATAAGTCTGTTTGACGCCTCTCAGTTCCGTTCTCAAATTGGGGGGGAAGTCAGCGACTTTTACCCGGAACAGTACATCCCGGACAAGGAAGTCAAGAGGCTTGACCGTTTTACCCAATTTGCCTTGGTTGCCGCTATTGATGCCGTTCGCGACGCCGGTCTGGACTTCTCAAAAGAAGATCCCACACGGTGCGGCGTGATTATCGGGTCAGGCGTTGGCGGACTGCGGGAGATCGAGCTCCAGCATCTGCGGATGCTCGATAAGGGACCGGAGAAGGTGTCGCCGTACACAGTGCCGAAAATGATGGCCAATGCGGCAAGTGGCCAGGTGTCGATCCATTTTGGATTAACCGGGCCCTCAGGTGCCGTCGCGACCGCCTGCGCTAGCGCTGCCAATGCGGTGGCCGATGCCGCCCGAAGTATCCGCCACGGAGAGACCGACATTGTCATCACCGGAGGGAGCGAGGCGGCTGTCACCCCATTGGGACTTGCTGCTTTCAGCGCAATGCGAGCCCTCTCCGAGCGAAATGACGACCCCCCACGGGCGAGCCGACCATTTGACGCCCAGCGCGACGGCTTCGTTCTTAGCGAAGGCGCAGGCATTGTGGTGCTGGAGGAGCTAGAGCACGCCCGTAAGCGTGGTGCCCGAATCTACGCGGAACTTCTCGGCTTCGGCACCACATCGGATGCAACGCACATTACTCAGCCAGACAAAGACGGGGTCGGGGCGGCTCGAGCAATGGCGCTTGCCCTCCAAGACGGCGGTGTCTCCCCCGAAGAGGTTGGCTACATCAACGCCCACGGCACAAGCACGCCTTTAGGCGACCAAGCAGAGACCGTCGCTATAAAGAAAGTCTTTGGCGACTACGCGAAGCGAGTCTCGATTTCTAGCACGAAAAGCCAAATCGGCCATTTGTTGGGGGCAAGTGGTGGGGTCGAGCTAATCTTTACTGTGCTTGCCATCGTGCACGGAGTTGTGCCGCCGACGATCAACTACGAAACACCCGACCCGGAGTGCGATTTGGATTACACACCCAATGTAGCTCGCGAACGGGATATTTCGGTGGCTTTGTCTAACAGCTTCGGATTCGGCGGCCATAACGCTTGTCTCTTAGTAGGGAAACTAAGAAACGGTCGGGCATAGCGGATTGGAAGCCCTGACGCAGCGTCGCCCGGGGTTACGCCGGGAACGCCGACGGGCTCAAAGCGGCATAAGAATTTGGTTTTGCCCCAGACCGACTTCTCAAGCAGGCAGAAAAGGAATCTGTTGAAAATTCCGTCAGGCCCGGATTCTTGGGGTTACAAGGCTTTCTCCCTTTTAAACCCCTGGGGTTTTTTGCGCCTCCTCGAGTGCAATTGGGGCACCGCGGGGCTACCTACCCGAGAGGGCTTGAGGAGACGGAGCATTCTCAACCGCCCGTGATCCGGATCCTGGGACGCACGCGGGGCAACCGATCGGGACAAGGAGGATCCACCCGTGTGGTCGTCTGTATTCTGGGCTGCCTGTGGGCCTCGCCTCCCGGGGACGTTTGCTGTCGCACTGGGAGTTGTTCTCCTTATGGTGATGCCTCGGGCCGAGCTTTACGGGCAGGGGTTTCAGTGGCGGGCAGCCGGCGAAAATTCCGCCCAAAGTCAAGACTCGGCCGAAAGACAAATCCCCGCCCTTGGCCGTCAAGAGCTGATCTCTCCAGGAGCAACTTCCGCGGCGTCGCCCAACGCCTCTGTGGCAGTTGGGACGCAAGGGGGGAACCGATCTTCGGTCGGAACTTGGACCAGTGCCACAGGCACATCGACTGCATCCACAGGAGAGGCCTCGAGATCCCAGTCTCAGCCGGTGACTCTCCCTGCCAACGCCGGCCAGATTTGGCGGGAATATGATATCCGCGTGTACACTTCGCAGATCCAAACAACCAAAAGGCCCGAGGTTGCTGTCCTGGACTGGATTCTTCGGGAGACGGGTTATGAAGTTTGGCACGGCGAGGTGCCGGCGCTCCTTTCAGTCGGGCGAGAAAAAGTCCAGGTGTTCCATACGCCTGAGATTCAGGATGTGGTCGCGGACGTGATTCGTCGCTTCACGGCTAACGGTGCCGAGATCATCAACATGAGTGTCCGCCTTATCGTGGTTAGTAACCCGGGGTGGCAGGCCTCGTGGTTGCACGCACTAACGCCGGTCAAGGTGCATTCGCCAGGCATCAAAGCATGGGTGTTGTATCGCGAAGACGCTTCCTTACTCCTAGCCGATCTTCGGCGCCGGCCGGATTATCGGGAGCATCACGCTCCGCAACTTGCCATCCCCAATGGGCAGATGACCGTCGTCTCCGCCACGAAGGCCAGGCCGTACACTAAGTATCTGGCATGGCGGCCGGAGACATGGCCCGGCTTCTCCCCAGAGACATCCTTTGTTGACGAAGGATTCACTCTTGAGATCAGCCCGCTTCTCAGTGTGGACCGGCAGCAGATAGATGTCGTCCTTCGGCTTGAGGTGACGCAAATTGAGCGGCTGGTTCCTTTGGTGCTCGAATTTGCCGGCGGCCCGGGGCAACCTTCGCGTCCTCGGCTTGAGGTCCCGCAACGGGCTCAGGCCACTTTTCACGAACGCTTCCGCTGGGTGGTCGAACAAGCTTTGCTTGTTGACTTGGGAATGGCTCCGGTTCCCCTCCCAGTCGAAAGCAGCCTTTTCTCCTCGTGGATTTTCCCCCTGTCCGCCTCTTCCCCTCGAGGGAATGTGTTGATACTAGTCGAAGTCAAGACGGCTAGTGCCTCCGCCGCTCAGGCTGCCTCCACAACACTACCCAGCACCGGCGGCCGGAGGAACTATTGACATCCACAAACTGTGGGCTTGAAAGGTGCCAACTCCTTGCCCGCCCCTGCCTCCGGAGGGCCGTCGGTACTCCCAGTCTTGGGATAAGCCATAACGGAAAAGCAAGCGATTAAAACTCTGCAGATGGAAATACCAGTACTCCATCGGCTGATACCGCTCGCCCGCCCACCGGGGGATCATTTGTACCAGGCCTACGGAAGCCATGTGACCGGCCTCTCCCTGGCACAAGGTAGGGGCCCTCTAGGGATTTGCGCCCGCCGGGTGACCTTCGCTTATTGCCGCCTGGTGGCGTAGAATGTGGGCTACCCGAAACCTGGTTTGTGGCAGTGTGAGTGCACCCCAACTTTGAAGCACCTCCCCAATCGGGGAAGAAAACCGGCCGTGAACAGGGGGCCAAAAAGCCGGGAACCCAGCTGTAACCCGGGTATAAATTGATCCATTGTATTAGTACACACACTGTTTACACAAAGCCAAAACGCGAATCGCTTAAGAAGATCCAGCGGACGGAATTTGTCGATGTGGCAAGCAGGTTCGGAATCGCGTGATGTCGTGATCACCGGCGTTGGCGTTGTGTGCCCGCTGGGGCTAACCGCGGAGGAGTTGTGGACTGGTCTTACCGAAGGGCGCTACGGTATTGGGCCGTTTTCGCTACTTGGCGAAAACTCGGGACGCTTACCTAGTGCAGCCGAACCGCTCCGGATTGCGGCGCCGGTGCGGCAGTTCACGGGATCGCTTGACAATTTCGGCCCGCCCCCGGCTGAGATTGCTAAGAGTTTACGAAAGGGGCTCAAACTAATGTGCCGAGAGTCGCAAATGGCCGTGGCCGCGGCCTTGCGGGCCTTATCCGATGCGGGCTGGCAACCCGATTTGTTCCCGTCGGATCGTTGCGGCGTTGTTTTCGGCTGCGATTATCTGTTGACAACTCCGGAGGAATTTATCGCAGCTGTCCGCGCTTGCACCGAGGACGGCGCTTTCCGCTTTGCCCTTTGGGGCGAAAAGGGCCTGTCCCAAATGACTCCGTTATGGCTTCTGAAGTATCTACCTAATATGCCGGCCAGTCACATCGCGATTTATTGTCAATTCTGCGGGCCGAGTAACTCGATCACCCTCCGGGAAGCAGGCGGACTGGTCGGCATTGCCGAGGCGGCGCGGATTATTGCTGCCGGCCATGCCGACTTGATGGTTGTTGGCGCAACCGGCAGCAGGCTCCATCCGATGAAGATTATCCACGCGCTGACGCAAGAGCAGGTGGTCGCCGGTGGTGAACCGGCAACATCGTGTCGGCCTTTCGATCGCCAGCGTCGTGGCACGGTGCTGGGCGAGGGAGCGGCGGCAATCGTGCTGGAGTCGGCCGAGTCGGCGGCAAGACGGGCTGCCCCAGTGTACGGAAAAATCGTGGCCTGCGCTTCCGCGTGTCAGGTCGGCAGTTCCTGGCAAACCGATGTGGAAGGTGCTCTCCGGCAGGTCTTGCAACGACTCATTTCCCAAGAGGGGAAGAGGCGGTCCACAATCTCCTTCATCTCGGCTCAGGGCTTAGGGACGCGAAGCGGAGACCGAGCGGAAGCCAGAGCAATCGCCGGCGTCTTCGGGCAGGCAAACGGCGCCCCGCCCGTTGTGGCTGCTAAGGCCTACCTCGGTCATTTGGGAGGTGCTAGTGCTGTTACCGAGCTAATCGCCGGCCTCCTTGCGCTGAGAGCCGGGGAGCTTTACCCCATTCGCAATTTCTGCCATCCTGATCCCGAATGCCCCGTCAACGTCGTCCGAGAAAGTGGTATGCCGGCCGGGGATGCCTTCATCCAGCTCGCTTATACCCCCCAAGCACAGGCAGCCGGCGTCCTTGTCGCCCGTGTCTGACATCGGCGGGCATCCTGCAAACCGAACTCGTCAGTTGTACGGACACATCTAACACGACGCTCAGATGAACCGCTCGCGCGGACAGTATTATCCCCAGGGGTACGCGCGTGCTTGAGAGCGATTGGACCTCCGGGGGAAAACCTTGTTACCGCCAGGGTTTGTTGCAGCAAGGGCAGCTTCGAAGTCGATGGTCCGGTCGAGGCCAGATAAAGGGGATGGAGCTTGAAAGGCAGTCCTTTACTGAGGGATCTTGCCAAAAATCCGGCAAAAGAAGTCTGCTGGACCACAATGGCGCAGCACAAGCCGGCCGGCGAAACAGCCCACGGCGAAAACCAAAGCCCAAAACCAAAGAGCGTGATCCGAAGATTATCAGGCGGTTCTAGCCCTGCGGCGCCGCAGCCGGGGTACTGGCGGTCTGACCTAAAGCCTCAAGCTTAATCAAAAGCTCTTGAATCTGATCGTACTCGGCCCGAATGCGGTCCCGAAGGGTCTGCCGGTCGAGGTCCTTGGTGTCGCAGATAGCCAACACCGCTTGGAGCCGCTCAAAAAGCTGCTGAAAGGCGTCCCTTGTGGGGCCCGATTGAGGCACAACCGCCGCCACGCCATCCATTGGCCGATTGGCCGGGACCCACATCGGTTCGTCGACACTGGTGATGGCGACAAATGCCGCATTCAGGAGGTTCTTTAGCCGGCGGCGATTCGGGAGCGTGCGGTCCTCGGTCGCCTGCTGGCCGGGCCGAACCCCACCTGGCGTCGGATACCCTGGCCCGGGCATCCCCGGCGCCGCGTAGGCCTCCGGCATGTAGGTCTCGCCGGGGTATTCCGAGGTGTATGTTCCAGGGTATGGGCTATAGGGCGTCATCCCCGGAACACCTAACCCACGACCTGGCGTGGGCAAGTCTCCTGCCTGAATCTCCTCTTCAAGCTGCTTGATCTCCGCCTCACATACATCGGAGATAAACCGGCCGAGGGCGTAAAGAACCTCTTGGGGGGTGGGCTTAGTTAACCCGGACAAATCAATCAGGCCCAAAGCCCGTGCCGCCGCCCGGCGAACCGTCGGGGATTCCTCGTTGATGGCAACCGCGCTGACCAAGAGCTGAGCCACTTCCCCATTCTGACCGGCTGAGCCAAACAGGCCCAGCAACTCCATCGCCCGGGCACGGATCCAATGATGTCCCTCGAGCGATCGGCCGGAGGGAGGCACCTTTGTCCCCGCTATCGTGACGAGCCGGGGAATAAGCTCGTTGTCCACCAGCTGCTGGTCGGCAATTCCAAGAAGCGCATGACGCCTTAATCCAACAAGCACCGCCGCCAAGACGGCATCTGGCAAATTGTCCTGCTTTAGCAAATCAACAAGAAGGGCCGCCGCCTCGGGGAGCGGAACGACGGGCTGGTCTTTCGGGTTTACTGATTCCTGAGCATTCAAATCGGCAATAGCCAATACCGCGCTGACCCGCGTTGCGGGGTGGTACGGTCCCCCTTCGTCCCGAGCAAATCGAGACAGCGTATCAAACGCCAGCTGCCGAAGCTGAGCATGAATGGGTTTGCCCCGGGCCGTTAAAAGCTCGTTGCGAAGTTCTCGCCGAAACTCGGGCAATTTCCCGAATTGCTCCGGCCATGTCCATCGGGCAAAGGCATACTGCTCGTAATACTCCCGAAACACCGCTTCCTTATCCGGCGGTACGGTGCCCGAGCTAAGGATCCCGAGGATTTCTCTCGCCCGAAGCTGGGTGTAGTAGCGCTCGTCGCGGCCTTGGGGCGGGCGCAGCTCCACATATTGGACCCCCGCCTGCTGGCTGGGCGTGGGAAGTGCTCCCAAGGGAGGCTGGGCCGCCGCAGGTACCGGCTGTGCCGGGCCGGCCGCGCCCCCCGGAGGTTGCTGGGGGGCAGGAGCGGGCCCTGCTCCAGGGGGTTGAGGCGCGCCGGCCGGCTGCGCTGGTGCAACGGGCTGCGCGGTCCCAGCACCGGGGGCGGGCGCCTGTGCCGGAGCATTGGGCGCCGGCTGGCCCCCCGGAGGCACACCCGGCGGCGCAGAAGGCTGACCGGCGACCGGAGCGGGCTGTGCCTGAGCGGGGTCAGGCCCGGGTTGCTGCGCCAAAACCCACGATTCCAAACATACGAGCAACAACACGCCAAGCCACCTCGCCAAGGCCCCTTTCCAGTAAGCACAAGCCTTGGTTGGCCGAGTATCTTTCACTGACAAGCTTCTACCTCCCAATCGAAAGGAAAACTCGTTAGGCCTCCGGGATTAGCCGCCTGGCCCCACGAAGATCCGCCCCCAGTCTACCCCACGATCTGTTTACAAGATGAAGCGGTTCGAGTACCAATTGCTGGACCGAGCCGTTCAAGAACCTGTATCGACACCCGCCTCAAGGCAACCAAACGGCCGGATTTCAACTTCCGCGCCCCGATCCGGCCCCGGGAGTACGAGTCTCAACCCTTTCTGCGAACAAATGTCGCATTTGAAATTGGTACTCCCGGCGCAGTCTCCCTGCGCCGAGTCTCCTCCCCTAGCCTAACACCCGCCCTTATTTAATGTCAAGTTTCTGCCGCCCCCCGTCCGGGGGTTATCTTCCGCGGCTCTACCCCCGAAGCGGTTGACGTAAGCATCTAAGAAATAGAGAGTTACGAGAATAGACGCTTGCCTATTGGCACGAAATTCGGCACAGTCGGCCGCAAAACTCTGTTTCTGCCCCCTTACGGCCCCATAAAAGCAAGCGGACAAAGGGTTAGAGCGTAAACGGCGTAAGCAGTCCTTTTTCCCGGCGGGCTAGGGTCGGCCGGCCGAAAGCCGCGTGGGCCGCCGCGGCCCGCCCGCTGGGTCCTTTGTTGGCGCCTTTTTGGACTGTGACCCAATGGACCACGAAGTTGCGCTAAGGTTTTTGCGCGAATGTGCAGGCGAGTTCCGACAAAGCGGGGCGGGCCAGTGCGACATCGTGGTTTATCCGCTTACTTCCCCAGCTGCGGCCGAAATTAAATAGCTCTACACCAGCTCTACACCGGAAGGATAGCGCAAGCACCTTGCGTTGATCTTGCCAAATAAAAAGGCTCGGCCTTAAGGTCGGGACAGAAATCTTGGCAAAAACACCCTCAACCTCAGGGGCCGAGCTATGGAAGGTAGCACCATCATCTGGCTTTTGCCCGAAGACCGGGGGATCTGTCTCGGGGTCCTCCATCGCGACCACTAGGTGCACAGGGCCTTCCTGCTCCTTTTGCTGGAGCCCAGATGCGTCAACCGGGGGAACTTAAGGGGCCATTACGGCTGGCAAACAATGAAGGAACCGGTCGCTGATGTTTATGAGTGGCTTGCCTGTCGACCCGACTTTCGTCAGCAGACCGCGTTCTTCTACCAGTTCTACCAGCAAGCCGCCAAACGCTACACTTCCGTTGGGGAGCCATTCACCTGGGCGCGGCGAGCGATTAAACCACTCTGGCCGGGGTCAACGGGTACTAGCGGGGGGCTGCGTTTAGAGGCATTCAGGACAAGCGTCGAGTGAGGAGCCGTTTGCCGCTAAATAGCTCCACGACGGAAGTGTAGCGCTCGGCGCCTGCCCGGAGGAGTCATAAAGATCGCCGAGCCTTTTTATTTGGCGAGAGCAACTTCAGGTGCGGGCGCTATCGTTCCCGGGTGGAGCTATCTAAATGACCCCGACGGGATTTGAACCCGTGTTACGGGCTTGAAAGGCCCGTGTCCTAACCTGGCTAGACGACGGGGCCAATTTCAAAACTGGGTTAAATACGGGGCATGCTAAAAAGCGGACCAGACAGCCCTCCGCACCCCAGCCGTTTTCGCGCTTCGAACGTCGCCGCGGTTGATTCCGAGAGGCTCCTCGATGGCCGGAGAACTCGTTAGCGCCGGTTTTGGATGATTCACTTTTGCGTGGCAAAAAACTTGCAAAGTAGTATACGCGGCCCCCGACGCCTGGCAAGGCCACTGGGATTCGGGCGAGCCGTGCTAGACCACCCTTACCGGGGGCCAATAATCCCAAATGGGCTTATAGTAGGGGCCGCAACCCATGCCGATTTTTCTGGGCGACTACCACCTATTCGTGTAACTCCCTTCTGATGGGGGACCGTGAGTTGGTCCCTCAAACCGGCGTCAGTCTGCGTCAATTTTCGCGTAAATTGCATGAAATTTGCAGAGGATAATCTTGAAATTTGCAAAGGATAATGTTGAGGTCACTTTCCAAAGTTTTGGGAGAAACCCACGGGCGTCCCTGCGCTAGCCTTTACGGGCTTTGCCCTGGGGCTTAGTTTCGCCAGACCCAGGGACCAATCGCTGAGCCGCTCGGTGCCCGGGGGATATGGCCGGCGCTCGGCGTAAGGCGCCTATTTGCTTTTGACACGCTGCCCGCCAGCGAATCTGAGGAAAGCCGACGAAGGCGCAGGTTGTTAGAGGCGGATTTAATTCTGGTCCTGCCAGCTGGATGAGATTTCGACTCAGCCCAGCCTGTCGGACGAGTCGCCCGGGAAACACTAGCCAGCGACCGCCACCCCCTCACACTGATTCGCTTCCGAGGATGCCGGGCGCCGGTGTTCAGTGCTTATCTTTCCTCCGCCCTCCTGGGAGAGATCTGACGGGCGGGGGCTTTCACCCGGGCCAGGCTCCGCCGGCGGTTGCGATGATCGGGCTGGCTCCTCAGGTTTGCCGGTGTTTTCCGCAAGCTTTCGCTTGATGAGATCAAAAACCTCCTTGCGATGAACGGGTATTTCCGGCGGGGCTTCAATTCCTAGCCTGACCCGGTCACCGTACACCCCAATGACGACTATCCTTATGTTATCGTTAATGATAATGCTTTCATTTTTCCGCCTGGTTAGAACCAACATCGAAAGAGCCTCCCTACTACGGAATGGTAACGGCGGGCCAAGCAACTGGGGTGCTTCCCCGATAGCCCGGGCTTCGCACTAGCCTAGGTTATGTCGGCTGATTAGTCAAACTGGATGGGATAGAGCAAATGCCCTTTTTGGCCAAAGGTCCGTTAAGCTGAGCTAAGATGTGGAATTTCGGAAAAGTCGTTCTTTACGGCGGGTAATGTCCCCCTTCGTCGGGTAACCTGTGCCATGAAGGGTGGTAAGGACGAGACTCATTTGCCTCAACCCCCCAGGCCTCGGGGGGAGGCTAGGCTCGTGCCTAACTTACCATCGAGGCGAATGGAATGCCCTGGCGTCCCGGGCCTATTGGCTTGACTACCACGGGTCGTTTCCGAGGGGAAAAATCAATCGGAAGTCCTCAGGTGGTTTGGGCCCGGAGAGGCGTATCACTCTCTGCTTGGCGGCGTATTTAAACTTGAGAGTCATAGGTTCCTATTGGACCTGTCGAGAGGCCAGGATTGCCGAGAATAGCCCCCCACGACCAGTGGATTGTGACTGCTCAGTTGCCCCCAATGAGTCCGCGTGGGCCCTTTAGATAGGAGTCTCGTAGGCCATGCCTGCGAATCTGACCCCGCAATATCTAAAGGCCGAGGAAGCTTACCGACGTGCTACCACGTTGGAGGAAGAGCTTCGTTGTCTCCAGTGGATGCTCGCTGAAATCCCCAAGCATAAGGGGACAGACCACCTCCAGGCGGCGATCAAGGCCAAAATCGCTAAGACGAAGCGAGAGCTCGAGGCAGAGAAAAAAAGTGGCAAAAAGACCCGGAGTTTCCGAATCCCCAGGCAAGGGGCCGGTACTGCGGTAATCATCGGCGGTCCAAACGCCGGCAAGAGCCAGCTTTTGGCTACCCTGACCCGGGCTACGCCCGAGATTGCCGACTATCCTTTCACCACTAAGGTCCCCTTGCCGGGGATGATGCCCTACGAAGACGTAATGATCCAGCTCGTCGATACGCCACCGATAACCGCGGACTTCTGCGAGCCGTACATGTACGGCCTCATCCGATCGGCCGACTTGGTGCTGCTATTGGTCGATCTTGGTAGTGACGACGGCATTGAGCATTGTCAGGCCATATTAAATCGGCTTAATCAGACCAAAACTCGCCTTGCCCGGAAATCCTATTTGGACGAAGACGATTTGGGCTTGTCGTACACGCAAACTTTCCTTGTGCCTAACAAGATCGACTTGCCGGAGGCCCGCGATCGCTTGGAGTTACTGCATGAGCTTCTGCCGGTGGACTTTCCGGAGTATGTGATTTCCGCTAAGACCCGCGAGGGTCTCGACGTGTTGCAGAAGGCGATCTTCGAAGCTTTAGACATCGTCCGCGTGTACACGAAGCATCCTGCTCAAAAGGAGCCGGACCTCGACCGCCCGTTTACGCTCCGCCGCGGAAGCACCCTGCTTGATTTGGCGGCGTTAATCCACAACGACTATGTGAAAAAACTCAAGTTTGGCCGGGTTTGGGGCTCGGCCGTTCATCCCGGCACGCAGGTCAAGGGTGATTACGTTCTTCAGGACAAGGACATCGTGGAACTGCACATCTAGCACGATAGCATCGCCCCATCGAGCGGGCATTTTTGTTTCACCCCAGTGTAAACGAGATTGGAAGCGATCACATTTGAGAAGGACAACAACCGCGTCTGAAGCGGTCAGAGTAACCGCGTAGACAGCCATTTTGTGGGGCTTTGGGGCTCTTGTCGATCGTCGCTGAAAGGATACAGCCGCTTATGGCCGGATTGACCAACGCCGAGATTGCCGCCGCCCTTGAGGAAATTGCGGATATTCTCGACTTTCAGGGGGCTAATCCATTTCGGGTGCGTGCTTATCGGAACGCTGCCCGCACTGTGGGTGAGATGACCGAGTCGGTGGCCGATCTTGTCGAAAGTGGCGAGCGAGACCTGAGCTCGCTTCCCGGAATTGGTAAAGACCTAGCGGAGAAAATTGCCACACTGGCTCAGACCGGTACTTTGCCTCTTTTGGAAGAGCTTCGCTCGCAAGTGCCCGAAGGTGTCCTCCAAATTCTGCGGATTCCAGGTTTGGGTCCAAAAAGAGCGGCCGCACTTTACCGCGAGCTTGGGGTTACCAATTTAGACGAACTTCGCCAGGCGTGTTTGGAACACCGTGTTCGGACGCTTAAGGGTTTCGGGGAGAAGACGGAAGCCGCCATTCTGGAAGGTCTGGAGCTGGCGGCCCAAGCGGCCCAGCGAATGTATTGGGCCGTGGCCGACCAAATCGCCCAAAGTATTCGTCAACACATGGAGGGGTGCAAAGGTATTCGGCAAATGGAATTTGCCGGCAGCTACCGCCGGGGCAAAGAAACAGTTGGCGACTTAGATCTTCTTGTCGTCGCGGATAATCCCGCATCAGTAATGGATCATTTCGGCCGATTCTCCGGCGTGGAAAAGATCTTAGCGCGGGGCGACACCAAAATGTCGGTTCGCCTGCAGCTTGGTCTGCAGGTGGACCTTCGGGCAGTGCCAGAAGAATCGTTCGGAGCCGCTCTTCAGTATTTCACTGGCTCCAAAGATCACAACATCGTGCTTCGTGGGCGGGCAAAGGACCTGGGGTTAAAAGTCAACGAGTACGGTGTCTTCCGCGGCGAGAAACGAATTGCTGGCCGAACGGAGGAAGAAGTTTACGCAGCTTTGGGACTGGCGTGGATTCCGCCGGAGCTCCGTGAGGCCCGCGAGGAATTCGCTTGGGCCGAGGCCGGTACCTTACCCAAGTTGGTGGAAATTTCTGACATTCAAGGCGACCTTCATGTCCACAGCGACTGGACAGATGGCACGGCGTCGATTGAGGAAATGGCCTTGGCGGCTAAGGCAAGGGGGCTGAGTTACATCGCCATCACAGATCATTCCAAGCGGGTTAGCATGGTGGGCGGTTTGGATGCTGATCGCCTCCGCAAGCAGTGGGAAGAAATCGATCGGCTCAATCGGCGCCTTAAGGGCATCCGCATTCTCAAGGGGGTGGAGGTGGATATTCTGGAAGAAGGCGGCCTTGATCTGCCGGATGACGTTTTAGCCGAAGCCGACTGGGTGGTAGCAAGCGTCCACTACGGCCAGAACCAATCCCGCGAAAAGATTACCCGGCGCGTCCTCGAGGCCTTAGAAAATCCCCACGTTGCTTGCTTTGCCCATCCCACGGGCCGGCTCATTGGCAAACGCAAACCGTACCAAATCGACTTGGAAGCAGTCATCCACAAGGCAGCCGCTTTAGGCAAAATGCTGGAGCTAAATGCACACCCTCAGCGACTGGACCTTGACGATGTAGCTTGCGCCAGTGCCAAAAAGCACGGGGTTCTGGTGGTGATCGCCACCGACGCCCACAGCGTTGACGGGTTGGATGCAATGCGATACGGAGTGCTCCAGGCGCGCCGCGGCGGACTAACGAAGGCGGATGTGGCAAACGCTCGCCCGTGGTCTGAGCTTGCCAAACTCCTCCGGCGAAAAAAATAGGACGATCTGAGAAGCTAGGGCCCAGACCGTCCTCTAAGAAACTTCAGGCGAAGTTGGAAGGGTTAGCCGGGCTTAGGTGCTTGACAAAGCCCCGGATTCATCCATGGCAAAGCTGCCAGTATAAGTTGGCCGGCCGATCGCTTTTCCTGCGGCCAGACTATAAGCTTCCGTTGCCGAGATCATCTGTCGCCGACTACCGCCCCCGCAAGAAGATAAACAGCCGCGTGTCGCCGCGCCGGATCTGCAGCCGAATGCCCGTACCACCCAAATCTTTAATAGCAGCCCGGAATTCCGACACGTTTGTCACCGGACGATCGCCCACTGCTTGGATAACGTCGCCCGGTCGGATCCCGGCCATCGCAGCAAGACTTCCAGGCTCCACACCAGTTACGACAACACCTTTTTCGTCTTCAGGCAAGCCTAGTTCCTGAGCGGCAGAGGGAGTGAGCGTTTGAACGCTAAGACCAAGGTCTTGGACTGCCTCCTCGCGCGGCACACCGCGGACCGGCAGGTCCTCGGGGAATTGACCGATTTCTACACCCCGAAGCTCCACGCGCCGGCCTTCGCGGACGACCACAATATTCACCTTCGTGCCCGGGCGGGTCATCGCGACTGCGTTGCGGAGTTGAGTCACGCTCTCAACCGGCGTGCCGTTGTACTCCACGATGATATCGCCCGGCTTGATCCCGGCTTTAGCTGCCGGCTGGTCGGGCGTGACGTCAGCCACCAATGCACCTTTGGTACCCTTGTAGCCGAACGACTCCGCCAGCTCCTCTGTAAGCGGCTGGAGTGTTACGCCTAGGAATCCCCGTTCCACGCGGCCGTGGGTGAGGATGGCATCCATCACAGCTTTGGCCATGTTGCTTGGGATAGCAAATCCCACGCCCATGAAGCCGCCGGTTCGGGAGGCAATGGCGGTGTTGATCCCGATGACCTCGCCGCGCATGTTGACTAACGGTCCCCCGCTGTTGCCCGGGTTAATAGCGGCGTCGGTCTGGATGAAATCTTCGTAGTCGGCGATGCCTACGTCGGAACGACCTTTGGCGCTTATGATTCCTGCCGTCACCGTCTGGTCGAGCCCAAACGGGCTGCCGATCGCAACCACCCATTCACCCACTTCGACGGCGTCGGAATTGCCCAGCACTGCCGGCACGAGTCCGGTGGCCTCGATCTTAACGACGGCCAAATCGGTCCGCTCGTCACTCCCTACGACCTTACCGGGGAACCGTCGGCCATCAGAAAGGGTCACCTCGATCTCCGTAGCACGGGCCACAACATGGTGATTAGTGAGGATGTAACCGTCCGCACTAACGATAACCCCGCTTCCTAGCCCACGCTGCACAAATTCCTCCGGGAAAGGTAGCCGGGGCTCGAAGAACCAGCGAAATTCCTCAGGTAAATCTGGAAAAGGTGCCCGTGGAAGCCGCGGAGCAGTGGAGCGAATCTTCGTGACCGAATTAATGCTGACTACCGAAGGTCGAATGGCTCGAGCGACGGCCTGGAACCCTGCGGGTCCAGCTTGACCAGAGGCCAACGCCTCCCTGAGCGCTTGCGCCTGGCCGCGCTCCGCTGCGTAACTTAACTCGGATATCAGGGCGGGCAACCGCCACGCTGCAGCGGCTAAGATGCCCGCGGCCAATAGCATTGCCACCGTCACCATCCACGCTTTATGTCGGTTCATCGCTCCTCCTCCTTCTCCCACCCCAATGCGAAAGGTACCTGGTGACATTCATGTTTTGCATTCGTAGTCAATCACTAAATGCCCGTTTTGCCCAAAGGAATCCCCGAAGCTATTCTTAATCTCCACTCCCGGATAAGCGAGGGGAAAACCGCCCCGTTTTCTTGGTAGCAACCTCACGGGCGATACGCGAGCTTGGGAGGGCCTTGCACTTTCCCCGACATATTTGCAAGTCAAACTGGCAGCCGGCTTCAACACTCTCTTTTCCCTGCAAACTTGGGGCCGCACGCAGTTCCCCAAACGGTTTAGAACGGTCCCCTTCGGACACTCAGCGGGAAAGTTTGCAGGCTCGGCCCCACGGCTCATCTATTCCATAAACCCTTCTCAGGCCGAGGTGATCTTCGGCAGCGGCTGAAGCTTTCCGTCGAGCCACAGCTGCATCCAAAGTTCTAGGACGAGAAGTGCCCAAAGTCGGGCGCTATGGTCCCGGCGCTGATCCCAATGCTCCGCCATCAACCGCTCGATTGCCTCCTGGCGGAAAATCCCTCGGCCGAGCAGGCGCTGGCCGAGCAGCACCTGCTTTAACAAGGGCCGTAGCGGGCCCCGAAACCAGGCATCGAGGGGAACACCAAAGCCCATCTTACCGCGGCGCCGAATTGGGGGCGGAAGCAGATCCCGAAAAGTTTGCCGCAAAATTCTTTTCCCCCGAAATCCCAGGATTTTTAGTCTGAGCGGGAGCCTCGTGGCGAACTCCACGACCCGGTGATCCAGGAACGGCTGCCGGCATTCCAAACCATGGGCCATGGAGGCGATATCCACCTTGGTCATTAGGTCGCAAGGCAAATACGTTACCAGATCGGTAATCATTATGGCAGTTAGCGGGTCGCGCCGGTCAGCTTTCAGGAAAGCTTCCTCTAAGAAACTGGCAGCGCGATAGCAATCTTCCCCGCGGACTCGCTCGGCGAACCCCGGGGTGTACAAATCCATCCGGATCGCGGTTGGAAAGATGCCGATCCATTCCAGGTACCGCTCAAGGGGGGAAAGCTCAAGCTGCTCCAAGAATCGACGAAGCCGTCGCCAGGGGGATTTGAACCGCGCTGAGTGGGGCAGGGTTTTCAGAAGCAACCTGGTGCCAAGCCTCCTCCCGCCCGCTGGAAGGCTATCGAGCCAGGAGGCAAGTCGCACCGCCCAATAACGGGGGTAGCCAGCAAATAGCTCATCGCCCCCGTCGCCCGTGAGCGCGACTGTCACATGTTGACGGGTCTTCTCTGCCAAATACCAGGTAGGAATGGCTGAACTATCGGCGAAAGGTTCGTCATAATGCCAGACAAGCCGAGGAAGGATAGCCACAGCATCCGGCTCGACAAGATATTCGTGGTGGACAGTCCCGAGATAGGATGAGGCAGCCCGCGCATAGTTCCTTTCATCGTAGGCACGGACGGGAAAGCCGATGGAAAAGGTATGGACCGGCTCTCTGGCATGTTGACGCATCAGGCCCACGACAATGGTCGAATCAATTCCCCCGGAGAGAAAGGCACCCAGGGGTACGTCGCTTTCCAGCCGTAAACGTACGGCATCGCTCAGAAGTTCACGGAGTTGTTCGCTTGCGCCTTTTAACGGGTAGTTGACTTCCGACTGAAAATCCGGGGTCCAAAACGCGTCAGTCCGCACCCGGCCGCTTTGCCAAACAAGATAATGGCCCGGCGGAAGTTTGTAGACCCCTTCATAGATCGTGTACGGATGAGGCACATATTGATAGGTTAGGTAAAGATCAATGGCTCGTGGACTAATTTCCGCACGAAAAAAAGGAAGGCGGACCAGCGCCTTTACTTCGCTTGCAAAGAAAAGGCCTCCCTCCGACGGCAAATAAAAAAGCGGCTTTTCTCCACAGCGGTCTCGCGCCAAGAGAAGGAGCTGCTCCCGGCAGTCCCAAATGGCAAAAGCAAACATGCCATTCAGCCGCGAGAGCATGCCGATTCCTTCGGCTTCATAAAGATGGAGAAGCACTTCGGTGTCGCTTCGGGTGGCAAAGCGGTGACCGGCTTGTCGGAGGCGTTCTCGGAGCTCCCGAAAATTGTAAATTTCGCCATTAAACACCACCCAGACACTGCCGTCTTCGTTACCCATGGGTTGCTTGCCGCCCTGCAAGTCGATGACGGCAAGCCGGCGATGCCCTAGGGCCACATGAATCCCCCGCGTGCTGCCGTCGCTCCGGGGTGGCCAAAAGAAAAAACCCTCGTCATCCGGTCCGCGATGGCAGAGGAGCCGCACCATTTCCCGAAGAATCGGCGGACTAATTGTCTGTCGGGAATCAGTCCACACGCCGCCAACAATGCCGCACATAAGTCCGGCAACTTCCTTCCGGTGGCAACCAGGTGCGTGAGAATCTCGGCTTGCGATTCCGCCCGCAGGCGGTCGTGAAGCACCGTTTAAGGCGCGATTAAGTGTTAACTCATCATTCTTCTACTCACGGGCCGGAGCGGCAACCCTCGTTCGCAAGAAGTTAAGCTCAACTTAATCGCGGCCTTACCGAAGAGAAGCTCAAGCTGGCGCCGGTCCGGCATGAGCTCCCGGTCGTAGTTTCCGCCTCTCGCGGGAAATCAGTTTACCAGGGGGCCTGCGTTCTGAAGAGGCCGTCGGTCAAACTAGTCTTTCAGTTCAAGCCGGGGCCGTTTGGCCACCGGATGGACTTCGCCGAAGTGGGCGTTTATTTCAGCCAAAAGTTCCCGGAGTCGCTGACGGAAGAACAATTCATCCACATTTTGGTTGCCGCTTTCGATCACCGCGGGGTCGGCGCGGAAGTTAAAGCTATGTGCACGATTGTTTCGGACAGTATTTCCGCGGGCCTGGTTTTGTTTTTGGCCAAGCATCACCCAGGGCCGAGCGCGCGACTGCCCCAAAGCAAAACACACATTGTTTTCCACAAGACACGCCTGTGCGTCGTAAAGAGAGATGCCATGATAGTGGTTCGTCCACACGACGTTGTTGCGGACGGTAAAGTTGACAAGGGGCCCATCAAAGCAGCCAATGCCTTGTAGTTGATTGGGGAATGGCAGGTCGGGCCGCTCGCGTGCGACGACAATGTTCCCCTCGATGACCAGATCGCGGACGGTTCCTCGTCCCACGTTGAAAAGGAAGACCTGAATACCGTCATCATGGTTGTCGTCACCATCCCGAGCCGACACGAAGATGTTCTTAATAACGTTATGACGGACGACCTGGCCGTCGCGGGTAGCCCGGATGCCATCCGCTGAAAAATTGGCCACCACATTCCCTTCGCAAACACATTCCGGGGCGCAAAGCTCAATGCCAAAACGCGTGTTCAAAACGAAGTTATTCCGTGCCACGTGCGCCCGACCATTTCGCCCAAGCCAAATGCCACTGCGAGCCTTGCGGATCCAATCCTCGGCAGACCAGCCAGAGCTATCTAATTCGGTGAAAATGAAACAATCCTCGATAACAAGTTCGGCGCTGTCTGGGCCACCCCGCTCTCCAAGCATGACCAATCGGCTCGGGATTCGCTCGAGCGGTTTCGGCGCAAGTGATGGGGAAACCGCGAGACCTCGAATGACCCACCGCCTACCTTCTCCAATTTCGAGCCACCCCACCTGGGGGGAATGGCCAGCCTCTGCCGCGATAGTAATGGGACGGTCGTTGTAGCCAAAAGGGATCCGAATTACACCGTGCCAGCCGGAGCGGAGCAAAATGGTATCCCCAGGCCTGACCGGGGCGTCAGGGTTTCGCACCTGCCCTTGGCGATCGCAAAGCTGGACCAAGCCGGCGGCAAGTACTCCCTCCAGGCTGCCCCACGGCCGCTCTGCCGAACCGTCTCCCCGGAGCGAGCCTTTCGCGGGATCGCAATAAAAATCCCGTCCGAAAACCGGAGGTAAAAGGAGACCGACAGCCGCTAGCGCAATTACGGCCGAACCTCGTGGATTTAGGAGGTGGCCACCCTGACGTATTCGTAACGGCCTCGTTCCCACACGGAGCTGGGGTGTTGAGTTCATTAGTGTTTCTCCACCCAAGTGTTTGTTAAGCCATTAAATGCCCCCTTAACGGAAGTGTTACGCTTGGTAACTTGCTTATCTAAGTGGCAGAGAAAGCCGAGCCTTTTTCTTGGCGAGATCAAGTTCAGGTACTTGCGGTATCTGTCCCGTGTGGAGCTACTTAAACGATTCGCTGGGCGCAACGCCTTTCCGAGTTACCGTGCTTGCGCGAAGACCTAACAGATTAACCAACCGGAGGGATTGACCAAGCACAGGCATAGAGGCGAAGGGGTGCCCCCTGCACAAAGCCGGTTGATTTGGCAAAGCTCCCGTCCCGAGGTGGGGCGGCATTCGCTCTGCCACCAACGATTTCCGGGGAGTATCACGGCTAACTTTTTGCCAGCCCCCCTTCTTATGGCGGGGAACGGTTTGGGTGGCTCGATGTTTTTCGGAGTTGGGAGGAAAACCGCAAGCCCGCTGCGGCGTCAGGATGCTTCCCCGGCGGAGCCGCGCGGGGCTAAGGGGCCGTTTAGGGCACGAGTGCTTTGGCAGCCTTAAGGTAGGCGATCGCCTTGTGCAAGGGTCTTACTCACTCCCCAAGAATGGGAAGGCGAGTCGGCTGCCAGTGACCCAAAGCCGTGCTTGAGGGTGGGGAGGGGTGCCCGCTATGATCCGTTTCCGGCCGGCATCACCGCCTAACTCAATATAGCATCGGGCTAAGACTTCCCACAGAGGATAGGCGGCGGAAACGGTCGAGACTTTACGCTCCGCCTCGGTCATTGACGCTTTGAGATAGCGGGCGAACCTGGTGAAAAGAAGTCCGGGCTGGCCAGGCCGATGTTGACGGGGAGAAGCTTCAGCCGCGGTGCGGTGGAGTAAACCATTCTGTTGTCGGCCATCGAGAAGTTGGGAATAGGCAGCAAAATAGCGTCGCTTGCCATCGTAATTTTGTCAACAGCACAAGGCGATTATCCGAACTGATAGGCAGCCTTGGGGACGAGCGAGACCGAAGCATGATGAAAAACCCGGTTAAAGAGAGGCTCCGGCAGGGTGAGGTAAGCTTCGGCACATGGATCACGTTAGGGAGTCTCCATGCCACGAGACTTCTTGCCCGGAGTGGTTTCGAATGGCTCACCCTGGATCTTGAGCATGCGCCGATTGACTGGTCTCATGCGGCCTCTTTGATCGGGGCAATTGCCGATGCTGGCTGCGTCCCGCTTGTCCGTGTTCCGGAGGGATCGGTGCCGTTCATTAAACGGGCTTTGGATGCAGGAGCATTTGGCATCGTCGTGCCAATGGTCAACAACGCAGCCCAAGGGCAACTTGCGATTGCAGCTGCCAAATACCCGCCCATTGGGGTGCGAAGTGCCGGCGGCGGAATGCACGCCCTTAATTTCCGCACAACTGTCGAGGAATACTACCAGCACGCTAATGACGAGATCCTTGTCGTGCTGCAGATTGAAAGTCCACAAGGTGTGGAAAATGCAGAGGCAATCGCGAGCTTGCCCGGCTGCGATGCGATCTTCATCGGGCCAGTAGACCTACGGTTTACCATGCGACGGACCGACGGGACATTTCCTTCGCCAGAAGAGCACGAGGCTGCCGTTCAGTCGGTACTCCGCGCTTGCCGCCGCTGTGGCACGCCGGTGGGCATTCACTGCATGGACGCGGAAAGTGCAGTAGCCCGCGCGCGACAGGGTATGCAATTCTTAGCGGTGGGGAGCGACCTGCGGATGCTTGCAAGCGAACTGGGGCGGTGGGTCGAGACCCTTTGGCCGGGGCGGAAGCCGAGGGAAATCGGGGGCTACTAAAAATTCAACTTGTTGGCTAAGGTTTCGGCAAGCTCTTCGGCAGCACTCTTGACAATACTCCCATAGAATTTCGCGATTGGAAGACGCATCTGGGGTGTGTCGCCCGACCGATAAGCTTAGACAGGATTCGCTCTGGGCGAACTTAGTTGTGGTCTTTCCGCGTGTTGTCGCGTCAACGACTAGGGTAATGCTCATTCACCCGCGTAGGGGGAAACTAAAGCTGCGGGGAGATAAAAGAAAACAAATTTTGATTCCGAAAATTGGTAAGACACGGTTTTGTCAGCTTAAAAGACGTGCTCACAACTTTACTTTTGATGCCCAACTCGTGGTCTACGGTTTGAAGCCGTCACAGGGTGAGGGCGAAATTAATGGGCAAAGTGAGCGTGTAAAAAAGTGGAGAAACCCATGGCCGATTTCCTTCAACTTGCCGGAAAGAGAATCCTTATCTTCGGGGTAGCTAATCGTTGGAGTATCGCCTATCACGTGTCCCGGGTCTTGCGCGAGTCAGGCGCCGAATGTATTTATTCGGTTCGCGACCAGCACATTGCCGACAAAGTTCGCGCCATTATTGACCCCGAAGAGCATGAGCACGTGTACACCTGCCGCGTAGAGGAAAACGGGCAAATCGCGGCGTTACGAGATAAAATCGCCGCTCGCTATGGCTCAATCTTTGGGATTGTGCACTCGATTGCCTGGGCCGATTATCCGCCCGGCGGATGTCCCTTCCATGAGTGGTCCAAGGAAGCCTTCTTTAAAAGCTTTGACATTTCCGCCTACTCTTTGGTCGCTATCGCCCGAGAATTTCGCGACATAATTGATCGGCAAGGCGCCGTAGTGACTCTGTCGATCGCAAGCCCATTAATGGCGGCGGAAAACTACGGCTTGATGGCGCCGATCAAGGCTGCTCTGGAGGTTTGTGCTGTCTTCCTCGCCAAATCCTTTAGTCGCTTTTCCGAAGTGCGGTTCAACGTCGTAGCGGCGGGGTTGGTCCGCACCACAGCGGCGGCTGGGATCCCTGGGTTCACCGAAAGCTACTTGTACGCGGAGCAAATCATCCCCCGGCGGCGGGCGTTAGAGGCAGAGGAGGTGGCCAACGTCGTATGCTTCCTGCTCAGCCCACGTTCAAGTGGAATCAATGGCCAAAGGGTTGTTGTAGATGCCGGCCTAGGATTCAACTTCTTTGATGACGAAATCATTCGTCGTGTGTTGGCAACCTCGAACCAGCGCGTCCGTTCCGCGACCTCTTAAATTAAGTAAGCTCATGAGCAAAGTGTCGGGACGGTAAGCCGTGGCCAAACTGTAGAGCACCGTGCCCTTTGTCAGCTTCCGCTTACCAAGGGGATTGCCCACCTCCGCCGGGACCTTGCCACTGCCCGCGACAAGGTTTACCCCGATTAGTGTACAAGCTAACACTGGTTTTGCGCTGTCCTTGTCCCTCTGCCGCTTTCGGGAGTGATGAGAAGCTCCCAAGGGATTTTTCTCTCTTGCCAGCCTTGTTTAGCGGATGGCGATAGGGGCGTCGGTCAGAGACCGACAAACATACCGCCTTTGTTCACCGAATCCCGGTCTGCCCAAAACCGACCTTATCAAGGCATTCGGATGTAAGAAGAGGTGAAGTGCACCTTGCCAGCCCGGGTGCGGTTTTTCGGTAGTGGGGCGTGCTCCCAAAGTTTAATGCTAGGAGGTTTCCCCCGAGCGTTCATTCTGCGGATTGGTACACTCCCTCCCGTGCTTGCTACCGCTAGCCGCAGCTCTTAACGCGGGCGAAAACCGCTCTGCGGCCTGTGTAAGCTCATTCATCCAAAATAGCTCGGCGAAGAGCCCGCCTCGGGAACAGATCGGCCGAAGCGTAGCCAAGTCTTTCCCAACGTCAAAATCCTTGTATGGCGGATACCACGCTGGATAATGGGGAAGAATCCCGCACACCCCGCCTAAAAGCAAATTGGTCTGCGCAATTTTGCGGACAGGCTGCGCGTCCTGGGCTGCCCGGACCGCTGTGTTTCGTATCTTGGGGAGCTGCGGTAGTGCTTTTAACAGGGCGGGCAGCCGAGGTGCTCCGCGTCCGTGATCGGTCTTTGTGTACGGGAGTGGGGTCCATCCATGCCGATCATGACTGCTAAAAGAACCCGCCCAATTGTCACGACAAGTTTATCCCATTGGTGGAACAGGGGTGCCCATTTTGGCGGATACTGGGGCCGGGTGACCTATTTGTTTATATGGGTTCTGGCTGTTGTCCAGGTAATGCTCCATGGCCAGCCTGCCCGTGGTCAGAATCCACCGGACAGGCGGCCAAATATCATTTTCATTTTGGCAGACGATCTTGGTTATGGAGACCTCGGTTGCTACGGTCAAAAACTAGTTCGCACTCCGCACCTGGATCGGATGGCAGCCGAAGGGATGCTTTTCACGCAGTTTTACGCGGGTTCTACTGTGTGTGCACCTTCGCGATGCGTCTTGATGGTTGGTCAACATACAGGCCACTGCAGTGTCCGGGGAAATGCGGACAAAGTCCGGCAATCGCTCGTGGATGAGGACTTCACTGTTGCCGAGTTGCTTAAGCAGGCCGGCTACGCGACGGGTATTATCGGTAAATGGGGTTTGGGCGAAGAAGATACGCCGGGTCATCCCAATCGGCAAGGATTCGACTACTTTTTCGGCTACCTCAATCAGACCCATGCGCACAATTACTATCCGGAGTTTCTGTGGCGGAATTGGGAACAAGTCCGCCTGCGAAACGTGCTTCGCCGCGACGGAAAACCCTACGAAAAGTTAGGGGCAGGGGTGGCAGAGAAAAAGCTGGACTATAGTCACGATTTGTTGACTGAAGAAGCGATAGCGTTTATCCACAGGCACAAAGAAGGCCCGTTTTTTCTCTACCTTTGCTATACGATTCCCCACGCCAACAACGAGGCCACGCGGCTCTTGGCGGATGGCCAAGAGGTCCCCGACTACGGGATTTATGCAAACTGTGACTGGCCCAATCCGGACAAGGGTCAGGCGGCGATGATCACGCTTTTGGATAGAGACGTGGGTAGGATTTTGGACCTCCTTCGCCAGCTAGGGATTGCTGAGCAGACCCTGGTGCTTTTCAGTTCCGATAATGGGCCACATAAAGAGGGCGGCCAAAATTTCGAGCGTTTTCGCCCCGCTGGGCCGCTTCGCGGCTTAAAACGAGATCTGTACGAAGGGGGAATTCGTGTGCCATTTATCGCCTGGTGGCCTGGTAAGATCGCGCCAGGTTCAGTTTCCGACCATGTTGGTTATTTTGGGGACTTGATGGCCACCGCGGCCGAATTGGCCGGTGTAAAGGCTCCGGCGGGGTTAGACTCAATTAGTTTTGTCCCGACGCTCTTAGGTCGGGCAAGCCAGCAGAAGCAACATCGCTACCTATACTGGGAGTTCTATGAGCGGGGCTCAGCTCAAGCCGTTCGGGCCGGCAAATGGAAGGCAATCCGCAAGCCTATGCTCCACGGAAAAACTGAGCTATATGATCTGGAAGCGGATCTGGGTGAACAAAACGACCTGGCGGACAGATTCCCCGATGTTGTAAGGAAAATGGAATCACTGATGAACGAGGCCCATGTGCCCTCGCCACGCTGGCCGGTGCCTTCACAGATTTCATCAACGAAAAAATCGCAGTAAAGCTTTGCCGACAGCTAGGGTTGAGGCGAAGTTGTTGGTGTGTGTTCAAGAGCCGACAAGATTCCTCGCAAGTTCCGTTAACGGACAGTGGGGTTTCTGATCGGTTTTCGGATGGTGTGAACGCATTTTTGTTAACAAAGCGAAAGGAGAAACGAAGATGCATCATCTTTCCCGCCGTTTATTCCTGGGTAGCACGCTTGGGACATGTCTGGCCTCGCAAATTCGGTTAGCGACGGCCGCTGGTTCGGCCCAGCGATTCCGTATTGGTGCCTGTGATTGGTCCCTTGGAGCAACCTGTCAATCGCGGGCGCTCGAGGTGGCACGAGAGATCGGCCTTGATGGTGTTCAAGTGAACTTCCGAACAGTTGAGCAAGGGGAAGACCTTCGGCTGCCGGAGGTTCGCGAGCGTTACCAGACCAAGTCGGCCGAATTGGGCGTGGCGATTTGCTCGCTGGCAATCTCTGGACTCAATCGCGTTCCGTTGGCCACCAATGACAGGGCGGAGGAGTGGGTCCGCGAGTGTATCGAGGTGATGCCGCTTATGGGTCAGAAAGTGGTTCTGCTTGCATTCTTCGGAGAGGCTGATCTTCGCGGCAAACCAGAGCTTCAGGAGCGAGTGATCGAGCGTTTACGGCGGCTTGCGCCCCGGGCGGAAAAGGCCGGCGTCATTCTCGGAGTGGAAAGCACCCTTGATGCGGAGGGCCATCTGCGGATTGTCCGCGCTGTCGATTCTCCGGCCGTAAAAGTTTATTACGACATGCTCAACATGCTTCATCAAGGCTACGACCCATACGAAGACATGAGGAAATTGGGCGGGGAACTTATCTGCGAAATTCATTGCAAAGAGTCTGGCACAATTCTGGGGAAAGGTCGACTCGATTTCCGCCGAATCAAAGGCATTCTTGACGATTTCGGCTGGCAGGGTTGGTTGGTGCTCGAAGGGGCTGTGGACCCCGCTTTGGGGCTTGTGGAAAGTTACAAGCGAAACGCCGATTTCCTCCGCCAGGTTTTTCTCCGCGGGTGATTAGACACTTTCTGTGGTTCGCTCACGCCGGGCGACTAGCACCCTGGCTGAGTTACCGGTGGAGCCGCCGCGCGATTTCGGCAAATCCGGCAGGTGCTAATTGCAAAAAAGTCACAAAGCCGGTAAAGTAAGAGTTGTCTTGCCCTGCGCAGTGGGGAGGGAGTTGCTTTGACATTCGTGCTCGCCCGGTGAAGCTCTGCCTGGAGTGGGCTTCCGGCCGACGAGGTGGCGGCGCATCCCAGACCTTAATAGCCGTTTTGGGAAAGGTTGGGGCCGGTTGGTTTGGATTGGACCCTCGGGTGCCGTTATCAAAAAGGAGACATGGCAATGCGCGCCCATCATTGCTCAAGCGGATGCCGCAGCATTTCTTGCTGTCCGGATCTCCGGGGAGAGGTGTCCGGTGGTATTAGTCGACGAAGCTTCCTCGGCGGAGTGGGCGGAGTCACGGCGGGCGGCTTCCTCTGGGCTTCTTTCTCCGCAGCTTCCTCGGCGGTCAGCGAGGATCTGCCTCAAGCCCCGCCTCGAAAGGCACTTGCGGTCAAACCGATCTTTGTCTATCGCCTTTATCAACCGCGGCCACAGACAAGCTGGCGGCCGTGGGGCGGCATTCACAATCAGGCCGAATTGGAGCAGGAAATTGCCCGCATTCGTTCGGAGTTGCAGTGGCTGTCATCGCAGGCGGATTTCCCGCTGCGGCTCCTTTCTCTGGCAGCTGTGGACAATGAAGGAGTCTTGGCAAACGATCCCGAAGTCCAGCAGGCCGATGTGCTATTAGTGTACGCCTACGGCGGGGATCTAAACCCGATCGGTAGGCTGGGGAAGGATACGATCTTCTTTGTTCGCCACCAGTCCGGGCCGGTCTATCTTCATTACGAAATCGTTATCCCACGATATCTGCGTCAACACACTGATACCCGCCAGATCACCCACATTGATTACAGCGACGTCGTCGTTGACGATATGCAGGAGGTCCTTTGGCGGCTGCGGGCACTATGCGGTCTGCGGAATACGGTGGGGATGCGGATTATCGCTGTGGGTGGGCCAGGCGCTTGGGCACACCCCTTCTCGGCGGTTGAACCGGCCATTAAGGAAAAATGGCAGTTTGATATACGCACCTTGCCGTACGATGTTTTGGCCAAGCTCATTCAGGAAGCCCGGCAGAATAGTGGCATGGTGGAGCTTGCGCGGAAACGAACGGAGGCCTATTTGGCTGCCCCGGGAGTCTCCCTTGAGTGTGATCGGGGCTTTGTGGAGCGGGCTTTCCTGCTGGAGCATGTCTTCCGCCGGGCTATGGTCGAAGCCGAGTGTCGCGCTGTGACCGTGCTTGGCTGCATGGGCACTATCATGCCAGTGTCGGAAACGACCGCTTGCTTGCCGCTAACCACCCTCAACGATGACGGCTGGATGGCCTTTTGCGAGTCGGACTTCGTCGTTATCCCGGGCTGTATCTTGTTGGGGAACATCTCCGGCAAGCCAGTGTTCTTCTGCAATCCAACCTTCCCGCACAAGGGAATGATCACCCTGGCGCATTGCACAGCGCCTCGAAAGATGGACGGCAAGAACGCTGAGCCGGTGCGGATTGTGACGCATTTCGAATCGGACTACGGAGCGGCCCCAAAGGTGGAAATGCGGGAGGGCCAGCAAATCACATGCGTCATACCGGACTTTTCCTCGCAGCAATGGGTCGGTCTCCTCGGCGAGATTGCCGGCAATCCATTTATGGACATCTGCCGTTCACAGATCGAGGTTCGTCACAAAGTAGGCGACTTGGTCTTGGCCGAGCGGATGCGAGGATTCCACTGGGCGGTGGTGTACGGCGATTACCATCGGGAGGTTGCTTACGCACTGCGCCGCTTAGGTATCGCTTGGGACTTCTTAGGCTAAAGGCAAGTGGGCTTAGAGTGTCGTCCCTGCTAAGGTGGGCCTTTGCAGCTAAGCCTAGGGACCGCGGGGGCGTTCGCCTGATAGCAAACGATGGACGCGTTACCGGGCAGCTTTCACACCTTGTACTTGGTGCGCCACGGAGAGAGTGTCTACAACGCGGAGGGCCGAGTCCAAGGGCAAAGTGATATCCCTCTTTCCCCTCATGGGGAAAGGCAAAGCGAGGCGGTGGCCCAGGCATTAGCTTCGGTGCCGGTTACGGCGGTTTACTCCAGTCCGCTGCTTCGGGCAAGGCAGACGGCAGAGCGGATCGCCGCTGTACACGGCTTGCCGATTTTCTTTGATGATCGCCTGAAGGAGCTTCACGCCGGAATATTCCAGGGCAGACTCCGGAGCGAACTGCCCGTGTTGTTTCCAGAAGAGTATGCCGCCTGGAGCAGTGGCGACCCCTACTATGTGATCCCCGGCGGGCAATCGCGGTATCAGGTGCGGCAGCGGGGGAAAGAGGTTCTGGAGGAGATAGCCGCCCGACACACGGGACACACCGTGGTGGTGGGGCACGGTGCTCTTTTCCGCTTTGCGTTGGCTGCGCTTCTCGGCCATGAGGGCGTCGCGGAATTGCCCCCGTTGGCCAACGGTTCGATAACTGTCCTTGGTTACGAAGGAGACGGAAGGTTCCGTATCTTAGCCTACAATCAAGTGGACCACCTACGACACTTAGGGCCGTCCTCGCTTGGAGACCTCTGAGGCTATTTGTCCCGCAAGCAGATTTCTTTCCGTTTTTGTTGACAGCTGTGACACCAGCTTGGCATAGCCGGGCGAAAGAAAGCGGAAGACAGTTGCGGTCGGTCTGCTTGCTGGCTACCGCCTTACTCAATCCTTTGGGAACCGATTGGTCGCCATCCTCGGTTGTCCGACCCCCCGGAAGCAGCCGTCGGGTATTGGGGACTAATCTGCTGATCGCGGCTTCGCTCGGGGGGTGTTTGCCAAGCTATCGCGGGGAGAGCTTGGCCAGTGTCGGTCCGTGCATTTTGACTTTGTTGGGTAGCACTTTTCGGCGCCCCCACCACCAAGGCGGTCAGGTCTAAGTTGGCTAGGTCATAGCCAGTACTCGTGGAATTCGAACGCCCGTCTGAGTGATTCTCCGGTTTCCGAAGCACCGGTCCGGCAAGTGGTTTGCTCGGCGGTGATTGGGTGGCGGCACCTGTTGACGGATTGGCCGGCGCCGCCGGTTGTGCTTCTCCCTCGCTTTTTGGCTGGGTGGGCACCGACGAATCGGTTTCCGGCTTAGCTGCCTCCGGTTTTTCCTGCGGAGCTGGTTCGGGCGGGGGAGTGGGAATTACTTCCGCCGGGATCTCCTCTGCTTTCGGCGGCAGAGTTACCTCCCTGTCCGGAAGCTCGACGCCGGCGGCCCTCAGGCCGGCGTGTTGCTCGTAGGCACCGCGGCTGACCACCGGCGGCTCGGTGAAGCCGTAGTCGATGTAGAGCGCTGCATCCCGAGCACGCGCCCGCCGGAGGGCGTCAAAGTATGCTTTTTGCGGCCAGGGACCCTCGGCCAAATATACGCCGTTGTATTCCAAGAGCGATCCTTTGTGATAGTGAAAGTTGGCGATTGCCAGGTTGTAGTCAACAAGAGCCCGGAAGTAGTCGATCTCTGCCTCGGCTACACGCCGTTGCGAATCCAAGATGAAGTTAAGCGCAGCTTGGCGGACCGGTAGGCCTACTCGTTCACGCTCTTTGTAACCCTCAAGTTCCCGTTGGGCGGCTAAGAGGCGGTTTAGGTTGGTCTGCGCTCGTACGTAACTTTCGTCCATGGCCCGATATGCGTCGGCCAAAAGTTGGACCAGGGCCAATTCTTGCTCCTGTAAAACGGCCCGATCGCGAGCAAGTTGCAGCTCGGCATGTCGGACGGCCGCCATCTCCCGCCGGAAGCCCAGAGGCAGGCTCAGCTGCACACCCAGTTCCCATTCCTGGAAGTCACCGCTCATAAGGGAGGAGTAGGCATCGCTGCCGCTCGCGGTGGGATTTGGATTGCCATCCGTGGGGTCGATCAGTTCATCCCCTAGACCCAGGAAGCGGTAAGCACCTGTCAGATCAAGCCGAGGAAGAAGATGGTTCTTCGCCGCCGCTAGCTCAAGTTCCCGCTGTTTTACCCGCCAGCGCTGCCGCCGCAAATTCACCGAGCGGACAAGGGCCTCCGCATGCGCCGCATTCCAGTCAAAGACAAACTTCGCTGTGGTTGGTTCATCGCTTGGGCGAATCAGTCGTCCATCCGCCGGCGCAAGACCCATGACATACCGCAGGGAGGCTTCTCGGCGGAACAAATTGGCCTGCGACTGTTCGGCCAGGCTCCGCAACAGGAAGTATTGGTGGCGCGCTAGGCCCTCGTCCTGAATCGAAGCCTTGCCGGCATCGTATTCCGCACGCACTTTCTGCCAGGTGTCGAGTGCTTCCCCTAAAGCCCGGTTAAGGGCATTAAGCGAGCGGTAAGCGTAATAGAGCTCCCAATAGGCTCGTTCCACCCCGAAGACCAGGTCGCGGACCTCAGCCTCGAAGTCTGTGAGAGAAATATCCGTGTTGATTCGGGCAATGACGACACCCTGATAGATACCTGGGGGAGAACCCGGCCCAGCAATCCGATTAAACCGGACACCATTCCCTTGCAACAGAGGCTGACTGAACTGTGCCTCGACCGCTACGTTCCAGTCGCTTGGGTGTTGACGAAAAGGCTGATTGTTGAAATCGTAAATGACGCGGTGGGTGAGCGAGACAGTGCCACCTGTGGCCAGCATTTTCCGCAGTTGCATTTGGAAGGTGCCGAGGTCCTGTTGAAACGCCTGAGGACGAATCCGAAAACCGCCGATTGCGGCCGAGTTCTGCGGCGTGTCATGCTTTTGAAACATTAAACTGGTGGCAAGTTGGGCATCGAAGGCCGCCAGCGCTGCCTCCGGTCCACTACGCGGATTGCTTTCAGCAAGGGCAGGGTCGTAGACGGTACCGGCGAAGTCGCCGTTGACAAGCAAGCTCTGAGGCTGATCCACCACCCGAAAAACCTTGCTGTTGGCAAGAGCAATTCGCATGGCCTCTTCGAGCGACAAGTCCCAGTACTCTTGGGGATCAGGATTGCTCACCGTTAAAGGGGCTTGGGCCAGGGCTGCGTCGGCCAAGCTGGGTTCTTCGACGTCGGGGTACTCGATCTCCGTGGCCTTCTCCACGTAGTGGGACAGATCCCCATCCTCGCGGAAGAAAAACGGTTGTTGCGGTCGGCAACCAAGTCCCAAAGCCAAAAGGGAAACCATCACCGGCAAAAAAGCGCTGATGTGCCGACGCATACGAGATTGGCCTTTCGAAATGTACCTGAAAAGCAAGCTGCTCGCGGAGACAAGGACGACGATGTTCTCAAGTGAAAAACCAAACTCGAGAGAAGTCCACCTTCAAGCTTGGGCCTGGACCCAGCTTGTCCGGGGCTATTTTCGGCAGGGGGCTGGAAATTCTTTAAAGATCCTAATGATATCCAAATGGATGCCACCTTTGGGGGGAATGCAAAACGACCTGCGACCAGGATTATCCGCGGTCTGGGGGTGAAGTTTTAGGTGGTCGGGTCAGCCGATTGAACAAGGGCTATTCGTGGCGTTTTGGGTAATGCCGGCGGGGTATTGCGCATTGGACGGGCAAAAGAAGCGAGTGCGGGTCAAGACCGCGGAAGGCGTGGATAGTTCGTCTTTTCTTGGGGCTTTTCCAGTGGCACAAGCGGCCCCAAGCGGCGAGAAATTTTCCCCGAATCACCTACTTTCCCGGGCTAACTTTTCTGCTCGATAAACTGCCCAGTGAATTAGTGAATTCTGACGCACGCCATCCAAAGTGTTGATGGCCCGAGAGGTAAGCCGTTACCGGTTCTGCAAGCTCCTACTTTACCTGTGAGGCAAACGGCGGAATCTAGGGCAAAGCTTCCAAACACAAAAACTTGACAGCCTTCAGAAACTATCGGTTTTTCGCCGGCGCACAATCGACCAATTAGCACAGGGGTAACTCTCCGCCCTACCACTTCTTTGGGGTCCCCAAGAATGAGATGCCCATCCAGCTGTGGCGACTATCTTGTACCCATCGGCCGGGTTATTATCTTGAGATTGGGGGTTATTTGCGGGCGGGCTATTGAGAAGCCACGTGTCAACGGTTCCTTCCGTCGTGTTGAGGTTTTCCTGCAAGTATTCCCGGCGGAGGATGGCTCAACGCTCTGTGCGTAACATCATGCCTAAGCCCCGGCAAGCAACTTGGTAAGGCAGACCTGCCAACGGATCCAAATCACCCCATGCAGGGACTACTTCCCGAATATGAAATCAATCCGGCGACGTGGTTTTACCTATCGTCTCTTTTGACGATTGGGATCTTCTTCAAGTTCTACCGCTTGGCAAGTATTCGGAACCTTGACCTCTTAGGTTTGATAGCGATGTCCCCGGGACTATTGTGGATCTCCCGGGGGATTTCGGGTGGATACGAACTCATTTTTTTGTTGACAGTTTTGTTTCTTTTGCGGGCATTGCTTGACCCGCTTCTTATTCGCCGACCGCTCTTGGAGCCGAACCTCAACGCCAGTGGATTGACATTTACCACTATTGCTTTGCTTATCTTTCAGATTGGTGGATTAGCTTCGGAAAGGATTCCCCAGTTGGCGGCGGTGGGTATCTTGCAACCGGAGGAAGCCGTGCGGCTAAAGCGCCCGCTGCTTTACCGCCTCGGCTTTGTGGGAGCAATGCCGGCTGTATCGGAAGCGACCAGTGAGCAAGCCAGGGAGGGGATCTCTCCCCCGGCGCCCACCCGTAACGCCCCGCACCGGGCCAGCATTTTTCTTGTTCGCTTGGCGGTTGTGATTGTACACCTGTCAATTGTGCTCGGACTTATTTACCTCGGCCATGTTCACTTCGAGAATATCCACACGGCGGTGGGAATGGCCTCGCTTTACCTCCTATTGCCCTATACTGTCCAAATGAACCCACGCCTTGATCATTTCTTGCCGGGGGCCCTTCTGTTGTGGGCGGTGGTCGCTTACAGACAGCCGATGCTTGCAGGGATGCTCCTGGGAGCGGCAGGATGGGTAATGGGGTACGCGTTTTTCCTCATCCCATTGTGGACGAGCTTTTATTTCCGCCGCGGGCTATTGCGGTTTGTGCTCGGCCTTGTGCTTGCCCTTCCGGTGGTGTGGGTCGCAGTGTGGGTGGCAACCCTTATTGCGTACTTGGCCGGCGTCCCAGATCACGGGACCACTTGGCAGAATTTTCGCCAGCTTGTGGGCTGGCTGGCTTGGAAGCTCCCGCAGGCGGATGGTTTCTGGTCTGGTCGTGTACAAGCTTTTCGGATCCCGGTTGTGGCCACTTTTATTGCTTTGGCAGCAAGCTATGCCCTTTGGCCCACTCACAAGAACCTTGGCACGTTGATGAGTTGTTCCGCAACGCTGATTTTGGGGGTACAGTTGTGGCACCCTTATCAGGGTGGCCTGTACTTAGGGTGGTACTTGCCACTTTTGATAGCCATGATCTTTCGTCCTAACCTGGAGGATCGCCTAGCAATTGCCGTCGTTTCCGAGTCCTGGCTTCCCCCGCGGACGCAGATCTGGCTAACAGCCTGGCTTGAAGACTGGGGTTTTTGGCCCCTGTTACGACTATGGGGGAGGAAGCGAGAGTAGTTTGCGCGTTCCAGGGGGCGATCAAGGAATTGCGAAGGCTTTTCACGCCCGGCCTGTAAGCTGGTAAGCAGTTGCTTCCGGCGGCAAGAAAAACATACACCGCGCGGTGCTCAGTCTCGGCGCGGGTTAACCGGCGTGTCGGCGCGGCGCTCGGCGGCGTACCAAGCCCGCCACCGAGCCTGATCAAAGCCGAAGTTGGTACCTCCGGTCAACTTGACCAGTGCGTCCAACACTTGACGGTTTTGGACGGCCTGGGTGACCACCACTGGTCCGCCACCTACCGAGACGCCAGTTCCCCCCGTCCCGAAGCTTGTTGTTATCTGACCCGGATTACCGGTTGAAATCTTGATCTTATGAGTGGTCACCAAGGCTTCGATAAGAGGGCCGATGGCCGATGGATCACCCAGCTCTCCGAGCGCGACGGCCGCCCGGTTGACTTCCACGTTATCGCTACTTCGCAATTTGCCGATGAAGTAGTCAACAACCGCCCGGCTATGGCGCTTCTTTAGGTGATCCAGGCAGGTAAGACGTACCTCTTCGGCCGGGTCGGCAAGGGCGCAATAAGCTAAGGCCTGCTCGGCCCGCGCCGTCCCAATTCTTGCTAGCGCGTCAACAAAAAGAAGTCGGGCCCAATCCCGCTTTTCGTTCTTCAGCGCGTCAACAAGGGCGTCGACTGCAAAAGGATCTTTGATCTGAGCAATCTGCTCGCGGGCCAAGCCCTGCCGGCCTGTATCTAACCAGCTTTGCCACCGACTAATTTTTTGTTTCCACTCTCCTTGCGCTGCCTTGATCTTCCGCTCTTGTTCAAGCAAGCGGACGGCTTGCGGCAACATCCACCGGCCACCGTAGAGCACAAAACCGTCGGCCCGCATCAGTTCTTCGCGTGTAGTCCACTGGCCATCCCGGGAAACAAATCCCAGCAGACGCCGGGCCTCCGCATGATTAGGATCGAGTTCCAAAATCTGCTGCAGGTGCCTATCTCGCTCAGCAAGAAGCGATTTCTCTCGGCACCATTCCGCCATCGCCCAGTGCCCCTCCACAGTTGGCGGAGACTGGGGCCAACGACGTTCGTACTCAACTTTTTCCGGCCTGATGGCAGCCCACTCCTCCACCAGACTTCGGGGGATGACAACCTCAAGACCCTCTTCGAGAAGCAAACGAAATGAACTCCGAGGAACTTCGTCAGGATTGAGTAGGGCCGCCACTAGCTGCACACCCGATTTGAGCTTCAATTGGACAAACCGGCTTTGCCCCCCTTGGCTAGATGCAGGTTGTTCGGCTGTCCCCGGAGGACTCACCCCACCCTCGGTAGCGGTAGCATTAGCAGGGGGTGACTGTGCTGGGTCAGCAACCGGCTCTTGCCCGCCGGCTCGCCCCGGAGCAGGCAGAACCAAAGTGCCACAAAGAAGGATGGTTAGGGCAATCGCAGTTTCGGCGACTCGAGGCACGAAGGATCGACAGGCCGGCAAAGTGTGCCGGGATAACCAAGCGGTCGAAGTGCTTTGCCCTCCCTCGGGACAAATTCCAGAGTCCCGACCCACACGGGAATTCATGACCAAAATCCGCAACATTTTGGAATCCGGCCGAATGACCTGTTCGTAAAGGTGGAATTTAGCGCCCAGCACCCATTCTTTGGCTTTGGAATCGGTTGGGCAGCCCGAGTCATTGGGAAGACGCTTGGCGCCTCCCTATCAGCAAATATAAGCTGGGGAACCTTTGCAGGCTAATTTCCGAGCACCGCGGCCGGGCACGCGTCGCGGAGCGGGGTGGTCTGTACCCCTTCGCGATGTCAAAGGGTGAGTGCCGGTTTGGATTTTTTACGCGACGCGCTCGCAGTCCCCTGGGGCGAGTGCGAATAACGCATCCCCGCCGCCGGATAGAAGAAGTTCGCCCCCCAACACCGTTAGGGTCAGGGGACTGGTGCCATAATTTCTTGAGTTAGCTCTACTAGCGGTCCGTAAGATCGCGAATTTCCCGAGATTTTTGGCGAGCACTCACGTGGAGCGAGCAATCTGGGACACGGCCGTTGGAGAGAAGTCAGTCGCCCCAGTTATTCCCCCTCAAGAAGAGGCTGAGCTCATTTCGCTCATCCGTTCCCAAACGTGGGCACGCTCTTTTCAAGCGCCCGAGGCTCCGCCGCAGCTCCGTCACCTTAAGGGTATTCGCCTCGTCTTTTTCGACGTTTACGGAACGCTTTTTTTGTCGGTTAGGACAGAGAGATTCTCGGAGGTTTCACCAGCTGCTGATGCGGCCTTGGCGGAGATCCTTCGCTCCTGCGGCGTCAAGTGCCGAGGCAATATGACCGGTATCAGTGGCAGGCTGGCTGAGGCGATCCGTGTGGCCCAGCAAGCCGGCATGGCCCCGGACGTGGACTGCCCTGAGATCAATATCGTTGACGTTTTCGAAGGACTTTTTCACGAGTTAGCGGAGGCGGGGGAGATCGAACCGGCTTGCTGGGATCCAACGCTTCTGCGTCGAGTGACGACTTTGTGGGAAGTTGTGCGAAACCCCGTGATCCCAGGGCCCGGAGTCAGCGACCTTTTGCAAAGCCTCAAAATCCACGGCTACCAGTTGGGCATCATTAGTAATGCTCAGTTTTATAGTCGGTTACTCTTCCCGGCGTTTCTAGGTGGCAAAGTCGAAGAGTTGGGGTTCCATCCGGCGCTTGTGTTTTTTTCCTGGGAACAAGGATGTGCTAAACCGGGCCGCCAAATTTTTCTCCGGGCGCTCAAGGTAGCCGAGCAACTCGGCATCCAACCGGAGGAAGTTCTTCATGTGGGCAATGATTGGCAGCATGACATTGTGCCGGCTCATTCGCTCGGACTGCGCACAGTGCTAGCCGGGCTTGACCGATTTAATGTGCGGTTGCCGGAACGGGAAGCCTCTTCGGACGCCCAAGCGGACATATTCGTCCACAGCTGGACGCAACTTCTTAGCTGCCTTGGCCTGGCTGGTGCACCGTAGGACTTTATGGGGTTGAAACGTTGTCTATTTTGTCTCGTCGAAATTAGCCGGCATCCACAACCAGGGTTTGTTCAACACCGTCGGGGTCACTTTGCGGTGCATGTCAAGCAGGGAACCGCTGCTGGATGATCTGCCGAACCTCTCCTAGCCAGTTGCGGCGCTCTTCCCAGGTGCTTGTGATGATCGGGCCAAAGTTTCGGCGATGAAAGTCAGTGATCCCGCAGAAGCCGAGGATGCAATTTCGCCATAGATTCTCAAGCGGATCGCCAAAAAGCTGCATCTCCAGATCATAGGGCGTGTTGGAGGTCGTAAACACGACTGCTCGCTTCCCGGCCAGATGCTGAATCACTTGGCCATCCGGGCCGAATTCATAAGCGACTCCCAGACAAAACACTCGATCAATCCAGCCCTTAAGGATGGCCGGTGGCATACTCCACCAATTTGGATGCACAATCACCAGTCCATCAGCCTGCCGGAGTTGTCGGCAATGTTCCTGGATGACGGTCGGACGGGCGGCCTCTTTGGGAATCTCCTCGTGCGGCAACACCGGGTCAAATCGTTCTTGATACAGGTCGTGGAAGTTTACGGCATGTCCCAACGAACGGAGAGTTTCGCACACAGTTTCGGCAATTGCATGACAGAAGCTACCCGGCCGCTGATGCCCAATTACAACAAGCACGTTCATTCGTTGACTCCGTCCCAAGTTGCTTTAGTCAAGGTTGCTAAACTGTCAGTCTCCGGACCCACAGCTTACCAAAGGTTAGTTAACCCACGCCTCCGCACGCCACCAAGAACTAGTCGCCTGATAGATCCCGTGGTGATGAAAGATGAAAAATGCCCAATTTTTGCGTTTCATCGTAGTTGACATAAGCGCAAGGTACCGCGAGGGATAAACCTTAGTCTTGCCAGTGTTTACCTAACGCCTGGCCCTTTCGGGGCGCAGTGCTTCTTATCGCCCGAATGGCGGCTAAGTTCGAAGCCGCAGGCCTTGCTTCGCGAGACACCGCATATAGGTGTTTTATTCGGCTGATTTGTTGGGCGGTAGTCCGTACAGAGTGAGGACTTCCTCAGCTAGTTGTCTATAATCTTGTGCCCCGGGCGAGTCCGGGGCGTACTCAAGGATCGACTGACCAAAACTGGGTGCTTCGGCCAAACGGATATTCCGTCGGATGCGGGTCTGAAAAACGCGCACCTCCGACCATGGGGCTCGCTGACCTCGCATCTGCCGAAAAAATTGTTCAACGTCCTGCCCCACTTCGGCGGCCAGTCGGGTGGTACCGTCGTACATGCAGAGAATGATGCCGGTAACTCGCAAGCGATTATTTAGCCGGCGGACCACCAGGTCGATTGTTTGCAAAAGCTTACTTAGTCCATGAAGGGCCAAGAAATGCGGCTGGAGCGCAATAAAAATTTCGTCCACCGCGACCAAGGCATTAATGGTAAGAATGCCGAGGGATGGCGGGCAGTCCACAAAAAGAAAGTCGAATTTCTCCGAATCTTCGTGGAGCTTATCACGGAGGATAACTTCCCGGCCAACTACCCCTGCAAGCTCAACCTCTGCAGCCGCTAAATCAAGATGGGAAGGCACGAGGTAAAGATTTTTTCCCACCTGACGCCTCACTGATGCCAGCGGCATGTCCCGCACCAGGACGTCGTAAACAGAGCTAGCGTCCGGCCGAGGCTCGACCCCCAAGTGAAGCGACGCATGTGCTTGAGGATCCAAATCCACAAGGCACACCCGATAGCCGCGCTCGGCAAGGGCCGCTCCTAAGTTAACGGCGGTGGTCGTTTTCCCGACGCCGCCTTTTTGGTTCAAAATGGCAATCTGCGGCATGTCAACTAGCTGAATTGGATTTCGTGAATTTCGTTAGCTTGCACCGACATCAGCTTTTTCGCTGTTGAAGCCTTCGATACAGATTCCTTCGCGAAAACACCTCGTAAACAATCACCGGACGTGAATCGAAAACGTCCCGGGCCAGAGGCGTTGCCCGGTCACGTTAGGAAATACCGCTGGAAAATATCAACAAAGTGGATTTTGAATCGCTCAAATTAGGCCCCGCCCTGACCGGAAGGAAGCGAATCGTTTTCTTCCTCCGGGGCAACCAATCCCCTGCTTTTTTGGGGGTCAGGTATCTCGGAAGATGTCAACAAGCCTAGCTTCTGGAGCTTCGTGCGGCACTCGTCGCGTTCCCGGCAGCGCGCAAGGGGGGCCCAAGAGGGATCCTGGGCTTCAAGAAAATCCGCCTCCGCTGCCGGAAGCTTACCTTTGGCCACAAGGCGCTGGATCACCTCCTGTTCCAGCCGCGACAAGGTCATCGCCTGGAGTCGGTAATCTTCAAAGGCCTCCCACACTAACGGGAAAAGTGGACGCACAATCTCGTAGCCGATTGTCCGAGCATATTCCCGGATTTCCCACTGGGCCGAAGGGGCCATTCGCAATTCAAGAAAATGAAGCAGGTTGTGCAAATCGATTTTCCAGTACGCCTCGGTGTAGGTTGAAAGCGGCAAATCTTTCCGAGCTTGCTCGCGCGCTACACCCAGCTCGAGCCGCTTACGGTAGACCGAACGCGCCAAATCTTGCAGGTTTTTTTCTTCCTCCGAAAGTTGCTGGCCAATCTCTGGGTCAAGAAACCCCTCGCTCCCTTGCCGATTAGTGGTCGCTTGTCTTCGCCAGCGGTCCGGTGGGGTCTTCAAAGTGGCATCGATCGCGACCGAATAGCGCGTGCTATATTCGTTCACGGAGGCCGTTCGATGACGGATCCATTGTCGCCAGCAGTCCATCGGCACGCGGACAAGGAACTTTAGCTCCGCCATTTCGAAGGGCGTGGTGTGCCGGTGCCGCATGAGATAGCGGATGAGTGTCCGATCGTCGGAAACGGTTTTCGTCCCTTTGCCATAACTCACTCGGGCAGCCTGGACAACCGCGGAATCATCCCCCATTACGTCGACCAGGCACACGAATCCCTCATCAAGGACATGAAACTTTTTCCACCGGAGCTTTTCGGCGATTTCCCGATTGGAAGCCATTCCGGTAAGCCCGCACCTTAGTTAAACGGCGCGTGAAGATCCTGGCCGAGGGTGGCATTAGATCGAACCACTTATTTCTCCCATTCCGGCTATCTATCCCAGCTTGCGCATCTTTTCTAGGATCCTGAGGCCACCAATCTTTCGAGTCGAGCCGCTTTGGGGACAGGACGGAATCCAGTCCAATTCAGGTTCACCGCCCAGCTTCTATGCAGCCAATGTGCGGAGAATTGTCCGTCTCAATGACGCTTAAACTCAAGAGGCCCGTGCAAGTTCTCGGAGCCGGCTGCCTTAACCATTACCAAATCCACCGCCCCAAAGGCTTAACATTTAATATCATGCTTCAGGCGGCGGGAATGGCCCACCCGCACGGCGCCAAATGCTTTCACCATTCAGGGGACGGTGGCAGGGATTGCTTGGGGGAAAGGTTTCAAAGGAGGCCCCTTTCTCTTTGAAAAAGCCGCGAGCTCGATCGGCTGCGAACTTGCCTGAACGAAAGAGGTGATCCGCGGCTCCTCAGCGGGCACAAGCCGCCACCCAAGGTCCACCCAGAAAGCCCATAACGAGTTTCAATTCTCACTTCAACGACCCGAACGGGTCAGGCGGCTCGGGCGGGGCCGGCAACGGTTTGTCGATCAGTTCTTTGACAAGCTTGGCCAAAAACGAGGGGTTGTCCGTCGCCACCAAATGATCGATGCGGCTCTGAGGGACGCCCAAGCCGGCCAGAGCCTGAGCTACTCGCCGCCAGAGATACTGCCGCTTCTTGCCCTCGGCTAAATAGAGTTCCGACACAAGCTCCTCCACCCGCTGCAGGCGAATCAGGGGCTGGTGACGATAATAATCCCGGATCTTGCGCTCTTGATAGGTTCGGCGGCGACCCATATTTCCCGGTTTCCCTGAGTTAACGACGCTAATCCAATAAATTGCGATGGCTTGGCGTTTTCGCGTTGGAGTTGTCCTTTGCCGCCAATATGGAATAAGTGCCTCACCAAAATGCTGAGCCTGATCTGTGCTTACGGGACAGATTCGTCTGAGCCGGACCCGGCGGTTGAGCTAGTTCATCCTAACCTCTGCCTCCCCAAAAGGCTAACCCCAGAGGTTCAGAGCGGGGAGCAGCGTTCCAAAGCCAACCGTTGTAACCTTGGCCCTATGCGCTTGGTTCCGGCTGCTTTAGGCTGTAGTGCCGGGGCTCTTTAAACCGTTTAATTGCCGCGATAGGCACTAGAAAGCTTCTTCCCCGCACCTAACACGTGAGACAGCTCTAACGCCGCGCCTATGATTAACGGCTCCCGAAGGTGGTCGGGCTGCTGTCCTAGCCACTGGCCGCCAGGCGTATAGCTAAATTCGTCAGTTGGGTTATCAGAATACTGGTTAATTTCGGAAATTGGTTTCCAAAGCGATCGCTATGCACGACTCAGAAATACGGTCGGGCGCTCCAAATCCCAACATCACGTGTTCTGTCAGGGATGAATACCTTGGCCGGCCAACTCTTATCCGCAACGTTGAACATCACGACGAGCTTGATTCCACGAACTCACACGCTTTGCGACTCATCAAGATAGAACCGCTTGAGTTGGGCTCCAGGGTACCCCTTCTTATCCTAGCCGACCGGCAAACGGCGGGGCGAGGTCGGGATGGCCGCACCTGGTGGACAGGCCCGGGAAGTATCGCAATGAGCCTGGTCGTTAAGCTGGAGGTAGTTCCAGTGCCTGGAGTGGGCCAGCTTGACCTTCGTTGTGCCAGAAGTCAGCTGGGCCTTTCGGCCGCAGTCGCCCTCGCCATGGCTATTGTTGAAGTTGAGCCCCACCAGCTGGCTAGTGGATCAGCCGCTCCAGCTGAGCGATTTTTCGTCATCACGGGCGAGGAGCGGAAGGATGATAAACCGGCAACGACCGACGGCGCTCTCAGTCGCCCACCTTTTAGCGTTGGCATAAAGTGGCCAAATGATGTTTATATAAACGGTAAGAAGGTCGCGGGGATTCTCGTAGAGTTAGCCGAGCCCGATTGGGCAGTGATCGGTCTGGGCGTTAACACCAATTGCTTGTTTAGAGAAGCGCCGCCGGAGGTTCAATTAAGGGCCACAAGCTTGCGCGAGTTGACGGGCGTCGTGTGGGACAACCGTGACCTTGTGGCGACATGGCTTGAGAAGTTGGGAAAACTTTGGGCGGAAATGACAATCCGCCCCGGCGCTGCCGCAGAGCTGGCCAACCGATGGTGCGTAGGGATAGGTGAAGAATTCCGCGTGCGATCGGGAAACCAGGTGATCACTGGTGTTTGTCGGGGGATTGCTCCCGACGGCGCATTACTTATTGAAGAGCCCCAGGGCGGAATCGTGAAAGTGTTTTCTGGGCATGTGCTGTGAAAGCGCTGCACGCCTCCGCCACCGGGCGTACCTAGCTCTCCGTGCCTAAACCTGTGCAAAGTTGTTGTTTGAATCGTCCACAACGTCGTTCGTTAACACCAAGGCCTCCCTGGGATACACCGCTGCGGTACGCCTTGTAGCCCGCTGGCTAAAGGGCTTCCACCCCGGTGCAGACGGGAAGCCGTCGCCGTCGGGGAGCTCCGCGGTTAGGAGTGCCTTCCTTAGCACTGCGGACAGCCGGGTGCATCGTCTCCTCGCTTGATTGGGGACCTGGATCTTAGCGCACGAGGACCTGTATTTTAGCGCAAACAAACCGCCCCCGGGTAGCGACCCGACGGCGGTCAATGGTTAATTGCGCGTCCACAAGCTATCGCATCGACCACCGGCTCGGTGGATCCTGTTCACCGACCCCCAAATGGGTGAGCTCAGTGGTCTTCATTTATCGCGGAATCAGAAGCTCAGGTTGCTCTCGCCGCCTTCTCGCGTGGAGAGGGCACGATAGACGGTAAGATCAATCGTATCTGAGATGAACCGAACCGTGCCATCGCCAAACGCGAAGTTGCCACCACCTGGATGGAAGCTCCCGAAAGCACCGTTATTGCCGTTGTAGTGGACACCTGTTCCCGGCCGCGTATTAAGCGGGTTGTCCGTTGTCCGCAGAGAGTCGGTATGCCGGCCAGCGATCCACCAACGGTTGACACCCTCGGGTGTGTGCGACCTGACCACCTCACCCATGAAGAAAGTGTTGCTTAACCCGTCGGTACACATGGCGGGCGGCAAGGAGCGGATGTACATAAACATGCCGGTGTTGCCCGCCTTCACTGCGCCGCTAATACCTTGGCTTGGGCCGATCGAACCGGAGCACAAGGCGTAACAACCGGTCGAATAAACAGGCGTACCGCTTTGGTAAAGAGGTTCATCGGTCGAGCTCGGGCAAACGAAGACTGCCGGTCGGGTACGGAACAGACGGTCATAATTCGGAATCAATTGGTACCAGTTAGCCGTACTTGGTCCTAAACCGCAGTTCGCCGGGGCAATGGCGCCCAACTGGAATCCTATCCACTGGTAAAGCGGTTGCTGTTCTAAATACGGGAGAAGCATGACAAATCCGCTGGTGCCCTGCCGTTGATAATCGGCCGCATAGTTGGCCGCTGCAGGGTTGGTCGACGTCAACCCATAGTAATCCGAGCAGTCGGAACCCATTCGGCCAGGCGGATAGGACTTAACAACGTTTTCGTAGGTGTGCATTGCGATCATCAGTTGCTTTAGATTATTGGTGCACTGCGAACGCCGCGCTGCTTCCCGCGCAGCTTGGACGGCCGGAAGCAACAGGGCAATCAGGATCCCAATAATGGCGATAACCACAAGCAACTCAACCAACGTAAAAGCATGGCGCTGATGACACACGTGGTGGGACACCTCTGAGCGCATAACTTAGCCTCCCTTTGTCAGCTGGTTTTACGACTCCGCCAACCAAAACCGGACCGATTTCGTTGTCCCGCTTACCCGCGATGACAAGGGCTCATCGCCTCACATAATGTTCGGATCCTGGGAGAGCGGTTGAATCGCCCCGGGAGGGAGCCGCTTTAGCGGACCCTGGAGCTTGATTTCTAGCTTATCAGTAGGGCCGTCAACGCTTACCGTAATGCCGCTCGTTTCCGGCTTAGCGTACTTTTCGTCAACCAAAGAGACACTTTGGGTACCCACCATTGCCCGGATGATCACCGCGACCTTGTGCTGACCCACGACACATCCGTCACCCGGCTCGAAGGTCGTCAACGTGAATCGGCCCGATTGGGGATCAATTTCGCCGGAGGCTGCCGGCGCGCCCGCGGGAACGAACTGGACGAACGCCTGAACACCCTGCGGCAATTTAATAGGCTGCCCGTCGACGAGGACCACCCCCGAAACGGGTACCACCTTCGGTCCACTTCGTCCGCACCCCGAGGCGAATAAACCAATTATCACTACGCCCAGTACTGCCGCGGTTCTGGTTAGCACCAAGACCTTTCCTTGTCGATGATGCATACGTTTATGACTCCGCTCTGTTGCTAGCGCAAATTTCCTGGCAAATAAACACTAGAGCGTAAACCCCGTAGCAGCAGCACATATGGACCTTTTGTGCCGCTCAAACCATCGAGGTACTTACGCAGAGACGGAAATGCTCACGGGCCCCATTGACCCCCGCGACAAGCTTTTGGTAGGAATGTCGCAACCCCCAAGTCGGACCGAAATTCTCCCGGTTTGCGTTGTTCCAGGATAATCGGAAACGACAGCCGCGACAAGCCGTCCGGAGAAAGTCGGCGCCTAAATGGAGAAGTAGCACTCCCAGGTCCCAGGTGTCACATCGGGGTGCCCGTTTAGGTGAGCGACGAAAGCCAGGTTGCCGTTGAGCGACCGAATTGCTCGGTATCGCGCAAACGACAGTCGAGAGCGCCGGGGAGACAGGGAACTCAGCTCAACCATAGCCCCGCCCCACTGTGGCCCCGAAACGGGAATATGCTCCCAATTTGGAAGGGGAATCAAACTGGGCTTAGCTCCTACTGCAAATACTCGCGGGACCGAGAAGATTGAAGAGATTGCTCCGAAGTGGCCGCCAAGCCTTAAAGGGATATGCCTTAGCAAGTTGGTGACGTCCCAGCGCTCTCCGGGGTGGCACAACAGCCTTTCTTCCCAGCAAATCGTTTGGATTGAGGGGCAACGTCCGGGCTAGCTATCCGCGCCGGCTCCTCGCCATCTTGTGATCGCAGGGCACCAATTCCAGGCTCTGCGAATCCGCGACTGAAAGGGAAATTGGCGCGGTCGAAAACCGCAGAGGTTAACTCCCGCCGTCGGCCTTACTTGAGGCTAAACAGCTATCCGGTGGCTCTCAACGGGCTGGGGAAAAGCTTTGTACAACGTTAAGTGAGGCGTCAAAGGACAAGGTCTTAATTCCTCGGCAAGGCCCAAAACTGGGGGGCCGGACGTCCGCATATTGCTATTGACCCCCAGTCCGCCGGAAAAGGACGAGGGGGCTATCCCAAACAAACAGGGTCCCCTCGGCTTCCCCAACGATCACTTTCAAATGGTCCGGATTTAATGTCCCCAGTTCCACATTCCCTTTATCATCTACCGTGCCCGGCAGAATACCTTTCTTCACTAAGTTAGCAAACTTTATCGCATTCGGAAACCAGACCAGGATCCTTTTGGGCTCGGTCCTGATCCGGCCCCATAGGTATCCTCGTTTCGGGTCATCCTCGGGACGGAAATTGCACAAAAACCAGTCACCGGCCTTGGTTATGAGCACGCGAACCGACTGCATCCTGAGGCGACCGCCCGATTGCGAGTCTTTCTGGACAAAAGCCGCCTCCAACACTCCCCCATGAGGGTCAAGCACATTCAAAGTGACTGTTCCCTCCGGATGGTACCATTCTCCATCCCACTCTTCCGGGGTAAGTAGGGCAGGACCCTCCCCGACTGGGACCGGACTGACTACGGTGCTGCATCCGCCGCCCGCAAGTAGGGCTGCACAGCCAACTAACCAGAAAACTGTCGTTGACTTCACGCTGGCCATGCCCATCCGATTGCCTCCACACATAACGGGACGAGTATTCCGAGCGGACAATAAACCGGCTCGCGCATGAGGGGTCAAATCTGAGGCGAGCCTCATTGAAATTTTACCCTTTCGACGAACCGCCTGCTTACGTTAGCATTTGGCTCCCAAACGGAATTCACATTGTCTTGCTGCGCCAACGGGAAAGCTGCTTGCCCGTTTAAAGTCCCCGCCCTCCTCCGTCACACCTCATGACGATGGCTTTGAGGGTAAGTGAGCCGAGTCTGGGCCAGAACAAGGGTGCGTTTTTGCACCCCTTGGGCGCTCTTCTTACGCTTCTTGCCATCAACGTCTCTTTTCAGTCCTTACTCATCACGATGTCCGGAGGCCCAGCCCCCGATGCCCTGCGGATGATTGCCCTGGCTCAAGAAATTCAATCGGAGGGTGTGGACCAAGCACTTCGGCGACAAGGTTCGGAGCCTGTTTATCCGATTTTGTTGGCCAGTATTCATGCCTTTCGCTCATGGTTGGTTGGGGATTGGGTCGATTGGGCTTTCTCGAGCCAGCTTACCGCCGCGGGTGGTGCTGTCCTTAGTTGCCTTCTTGTTTACATGACGATCGCTCGGTTACTGGGGCCAAGCTGTGGACTCGCATCGGGGTTACTATTTTGCGTTCTGCCGGAAATGGCAAGGCTAGGCCCGGACGGGATTGCCGATCCAATAGGTTTAGCTTTCGCGGCCGGAAGTATTTACTGTCTTGTCCGCTTTGGCGAGGCTGTCCGAAATAAGAGAGCATTATTGTCAAGACTATCTCTCCCGACGGGAACGAGTCTTCGTCAACGCGGCGATCTTACGGGAGTTGACCTAGGTAAAGGGTCAGCGCTTACGTACCCATGCCGAAAAAGCTCGGTTATTGCCCGAAGGTTTTTGGCTTGCCGGGCGGAGGCCAACTCGGAGGAATTAAGCTGGGCGTTTCTTGCAGGCCTCCTGGCGGCGCTTGGAGCCATGAGCCATCGGGCCGGGTTAATTCTGGTCACATTCGGCCTCGTCTTTTTCAGTTCCCCTTTAGTTTTACCCCGCATGACTGCATGGGCCCGATCGAGGATGAGGCGGACTTGCTGGCAAGAGATTGCCGAGAGCTTTTCTTTTGTTGACGAAAAACCGTCTTTCGGGGCCGACGTGGGCAGGCTGCACGGGGGAGGTAAAACGAGGGAAAAAGACGGTTGGCTCTTCCCCAGTGCGTCCTACCGGGCAAGAATTATCGGTTGCTGGACCCTCGGCGCATTAAGCGTTTTTGTGCCCTATTGGCTTATCCTTCGTCCCCAGTCGGTATCGGAACTTGTCGGTTCCCTGGTTAATGATGTGTTGACAAAAGCTCCCTATCCTCATTGGCCAGCGGAGCGGGGGCCCATCCCCGCGGGGACCCACTCGGTCCAAGATCCTCATCTTCCGGCGGTTGGCCAGGGAAAGGTTGTTGACAAAGGGAAGCTTGTTGACACGGACCTGGCTGCTGGGCTCATCCCTACTGGCTTAGCCAAATGTTTTTTGCGGGAGAGCTTCGCATACCGGCCGGCCTCTCCGGAGCCAACGCTGCGATGGATTTTCCGCCGCCCCGTTCTTGCTGTGCAGGAGTTAGCGGACGCCTTTGGATATTTGCTGGCTGTGCCGGCTCTGGTAGGAGCTTTGGCCCTGCGGAAGCTTTGCCGTCCACAGGATCTTCTCCTTCGTTACTTTGTTGCTTTTTACTTGGTAGCCTGCCTTTTTTGGGTCTGGAAGTATGGGTATATCGCCGCTCGACATTTCGGCCCAGTGGTGATCGTGGGGATAGGCCCCGCGGCATGGAGTGTCCTTCAAGTGGGCCGTTGTCTCGGCCGCCGTGGCGGCTACCTCGCTGTGGGGCTTATCACTTGTCTTCTTGGCGTGGATGCCTTGACGGCGATTCCTAACCAGGTAGCGTTGTCCTCTCACGAGGCAGCCACATATTTGGCGTCCCAAAAGGACCAAACTACCTGGGTGGCCGACTGGCTGGGTTACGCAGGTCTGTGGTCAAGGCGTCCCATGATTTGTGTAGACGATTTGTGGGCTTATGTGGATCAACCCCAGGTGGGTTATGTGGTGGTTCAAGAGACGGACCTGCACAGGAACACTTGGCGAGCGGAAGTTCTTCGGGCACTCCTCGACGCAGGAGGTGAAAAGATCGCCGCTTTTTCCAGCGAAGAGGCGGCTAAAAAGGTAAAAGCATCCCTTCCTTGGTGGCTCAGATGGATTGCATTTTCGGGGCGGATACATCTTTTTCGGCCGTCAGATCCTGAGGTTGTGGCCATTTACCGGTGGCATGCCGACCGGTGGCAGTCGACACAGGATGCTGTGCTTTTTTCCCTTTCCTCGGCGGCCAGTCGTCACGGGGTTAACTTAGCGTCGCGGGACTTAGTCCTGCGCATCTACCATCAGGCTGCCATCAACTTAGGGGAGCAGGTTCGGGACAGGACGCTATTTGGGGAGGGCTTCCGCCGCCGTTAGGAGGCGATTACGGATCTCCTCCAACTTCGCGTCGTCGGTGATCGGGAGTCCGTTTTGATCGGTGACATAAAAGACGTCAACAACCTGATCGAGGTAGGTCCCGATTCGTGCCCGCGCCACAGATAGTCCCATTTCAAAAAGGGTCTTGGCCAAGGTAAAAAGCAAGCCCGGCCGGTCCACAGCAAAAACATCGATGACGGTGAAATTGGGGGAAATTCTATTGGAAGTTTGCACACGAGTTTTGGCGGCAGCCACAGTGGGCCGGCTGGCCGGCCGCATGAACCAGCTCTGCCGAAAACGAAAGTCTACCGGCCCCGGAATGCGAACACTTTGGCGAATTTTGTCAGCTAAGTTGGTCAACCTTTCCGCCGGAGGTTGACCGGGGTAGTCTGGATCGCGTGCTTCCACGCGGTCAATCACCCAGCCGTCGTGGAGAGTATGAATATCGGCGGCCAAGATCTCGAAGCCCTCGCTACTAATTGCTCCCACCAGTTTATGAAAAATCCCCGGTCCAATAGCCTCGTTAGTTGCCAAGAGGATGCTGACGGTCTCCCGCTGCGGATGCCACGTGACTTCCACATGCACTTCATTGCGTCGAAGGCGAGCTAGTAGTCGTAAATCCTCGGCGACCCTCCAGGCAGGAGTGGCACTCAGATAAGTGGCCGGTAAGTGGGCTAGCTGCGAAGCAAAGAAAGGGCTTTCGGCCGAAGGCCCCAACCATTTCTGAACGGCCTCCAATTGTTGACGAACATAAGATTCCGGCGGGGCGGAAGCGACTTCTCCGGTCAGATGTCGGTGGGCACGTTGATAAAGTTCGGCCAGCACATCGGCCTTCCATGAATTCCAGCCGCCCGGACCTACTGCCGCCAGATCGGCCGCCGTCAAAATAAAGAGCATGCTCAGGCGCTCCACCGACCCGACTTCCACCGCGAATTGAACAACAAGATGCTCATCCCCGCTATCGCGCCGGAAGGCAAGATGGTTCATCAGAAGGTGCCGTTCCACTAGGAAGACGAGGTCCTCGGCGTCTTCGGCCGGCAGGCTCAAAAATGAAGCCGCTTCCTCAGCCAAACGCCTGGCTACTTGGGAGTGGTCTTCTTCGAATCCTTTGCCCAAATCATGCATCAACAAAGCAAGGTGGAGCACGGCCTTTCGCGGCAACTGCCGATAAACCTCTCCCAATAGTCCCGGCTCCATGCGGAGCGAAGCAGCCCAGTCCACTGCCCGCAAGCAATGCCTATCCACCGTGTATTTGTGATACTGGTTAAACTGGAGCAGGCCTTTTGCGCGATTTAACCCCGGCACAAATTGCTCAAGAATTCCGGCCTCATGGAGGCGGCTAAGTACCTCTCCCAGCCGGACTGGACGATCAAGGATTGCCCAAAAAAGCGACTTAGCTCGCGGCGTCGGTGGACTGACCTGCTGACTATGTGCCGAGCGAATAAGTTCCCAGACAAGGGCATCGGTTTCTGCATTGCATTCCATCGCCGCGTGGACAAACTCGAGGACAGCTTCCAAGCTCTGCTTCAGTCGGCGCTGTCCCCGAGTAGTGGGTAGAATCCGCCCTTGGCTGACTACCCAGTCCGGGCCCAGTTTTTTCCCTAGAAGAATTTGCAAAGCTCGCTTGGCGCGAGCATACGGTGCCGTGGCCTCCGCAGCAACATGTACACAGCGGCTAATTGTGTATGTGTGCCGGAAATATTCACGCATAAACAGCTCGGCCGGCAAAAGCCCCTCCCTCCGGCGGAAACCAAACTTTTCCGCTAAGTAAACTTGCTCGGCCCGAGTGAGCAAATCCGTTGGACGCCCCAGATGAAGATGCATCGCCTGACGAACCCGAAGAAGAAAGCTCCACGCGTCCTCAAGTAAGCTTACATCCTCCGAGCGAAGAATTCCGCGGGCTACCAAGCTAGCGAAGTTTGGGTTGCCTGATTGCAAGGCCGAAAGCCATCGGATCATGTGTAGGTCACGCAGTGCTCCTTCGGAGCGTTTGACGCTTGGCTCGTTGAGATAGACTGTCTCGCCATATCGCTCGCGTTCCTCCTGACGAGCACGCAAAATACCATGATAGAGCCGGCTGCGGCACACGGCCGTCCAAAGACGAAGCGCCGCTTTCGTTTGCGCAAAAAGCGCATTATTTCCCCAAAGAAACTTCGCTTCGCAAAGGGAAGTGAATACGACCGGGTCCTTGCCCGCAAGGCCGATAAGTTGTCGGGGCGTAAGGGCATAATGTCCCACGTTAAGGCCGATGTCAACAAGCTCGCGCAGAATAGCCGCAATAGTCGTGGCTAGCTTTTTGCGAAACGGTCCTCCCAGCAGGAAGAGAAGATCCGTGTCGGAATAAGCGGCAAGATCACCTCGACCAAAGCCGCCATGGGCTACCACGGCCAAATGCGTTGCCAAGCGATCAAGCGGCCAACCGTCCTCCTGGGCAGCATGCTGGATTGCGTCAACGACGAATTTTCGGCGGATCTGCACAATTTCGGCGGCGATAGTCCACGGATCGGCAGTCCACACCAGATCGGCCCAGCGTGACAAGTTCTCTGTCAATTCCTCCCGGGCTGCGATAACGTGTGGACTTAACCGCAACGAATCAGGGGCAGCTTCGGGCATCGGCTTTCGATCCGGTTCCGTTAAAGAGTATGAGCCGTGTGAAACACTTTGACAAAAACCCGGGCCTCGCCGGCTAGGTGATAGTTCGAGCTGCTTTCAGGCGAGGTTGCCACGAGTGGCAGTGGCACAAGGCTACCGCCCTATCCGCACGGGTTTACCGGCGGTGGCACACATCCGTCGCGACTGCCGGCGCTAAACAGGGGGAGCACATTCTCTACGTTGTAACTTGACTCCCTCGCGCGATTTTAAGCTTGGTTTCAAATAGCCGCCTCGTCCAGTTCGCCCGTGCGAATGCGCACAACCCGCGCCAAGTCGTAAACGAAAATCTTTCCGTCGCCAATCTGGCCTGTCTGGGCAGTGCGGACAATTACGTCCAAGATTTCCTCCACTTGATCATCGCGAGCGACGATCTCCAGTTTGAGCTTCGGGACAAACTCGGCGGTATATTCGCCGGTTCGAGGGACGTCGGTTCGGCCCTTTTGCCGACCGAACCCCCGGACTTCCGTGACCGTCATTCCGGCCACGCCGTGCTCCACAAGCGCACGCTTGACGTCCTCAAGCTTGTAGTGGCGAATGATGGCCTCGATCTTCTTCACGCCTAGCCTCCTTAGTGAATGAGCGGCGGCTCTTCTTGGAGGAACCACTCCACCGGGTAAAATTGTGGCTTTTCCGGAACTAAACTCTGCGTGGCCTTTATAGCGACCAAAGCCCCGCTGGCCGCGTCACAGGCAATTGCTTTCGTCCGCGGCAAACTGCCCCGGCAGCCCGGCCCGGCCCCGGGTCCAGTAGCCCGCGTGGCTCGGACGTTCATATAAGCAGAGCCGACACTTACAGCCGTTGAGACCGCCCATAATCAGACGCTTTGCATGCTCCGATGCGCGTCGAGGGCTTTTGCCCGCTACGAAGGAGCTTTGTGACTTCGACCATTTTACAACGCGACAGGAGGGATGTTAGGAGGTAACTAGCGAGGGGCAGGATTAGTCCGGGCGTAAACAGCCGGGATCCGTCGGTTTGGGGGCGCATCGATGGAGCCAGGAGCCGCCGTTTGCTACTTAGCCTGAGTCTCGAGTTGACTGGCCTAGTCCGCGGCAGCGTTAGCTGGTTGTCCTGTTGTTGACAGATAAGGTTCGACACACAATAAAGGCCCAGAGGCTTAAAGGATGAGCCAACAAGGTAACGGAGTTCATTCGGTGGTAATTATCGGTTCTGGCCCGGGGGGCGTAGCGGCCGCCCTTCAGTGTAGCCGGGAAGGTATTCGGCCAGTTATTCTTGACGTGGGCATTACCGCGCCGCATTCCCCACCGAAGATCGAGGAAAATTTTTACGACTTTGCGGAGCGGTCGGCCACATTTGAGTTGCTGATCGGTGCCGATTATTCCGGCCTATACAATCTCAATCCACGCAATCCGCATATCTCCTTCTTGCTCACCGTACCCAAATTTGCTTTTGTTCGTCAACGGGCTGATGAACTTCTTCCTGTGGATCAAGAGCGAATTTCGGTGGTTCGCTCTCTTGCTCGAGGCGGTTTGGCTAATGCTTGGGGAGCAGCGGCTTACCGTTACACGGACCATGACTTGGCGGACTTCCCCGTTCGGGCAAGCGAGCTTGAACCGTACTACGATCTGCTCACTCAGGAGATGGGCATCAACGGCGCCGAGGATGATCTCTCGCCTTATTATGGTTCGACGGCCTATCTCCAGCCACCTATCCGCCTCGGGGCAAATTCGCAGTATATTTTGGAGGCTTACACCCGGAATAAGAGTTGGCTCAACCGTCGGCGGGTTTTTGTGGGCCGAATGCGGTCGGCTGTCCTCACCCAGCCTTTGGACGGTCGGAAACCTTATCCTTACACCAATGCCGAGGCGTTTGCGGATGTCAGCTGTTTTTATAACCCTGTGTTTACTTTGGAAAAACTTATCGCCGCAGGCGCGGTCGAATATCGGCCGGGTAATTTGGTCGAGGAATTCCGCCCCAGGGAGGATGCGCTTGAGGTTTTATGTCGAGACATCCACACCGGCCAAAGGAGGACGTTTTGCACGCGCGAGCTTATCTTAGCTGCGGGGGCGGTTAATTCGGCGCGAATTGTGCTGGCTAGCTTTCGCGATTATCAGACGACACTTCCTTTGCTCGATAATCCCGCCGTGTATGTTCCGTCGTTTGTGTTGCGGCGGATTGGCAAACCGCTCGATGTATCCGGCTATGGGTTTGCAACATTAGCTATCCTCTATGAGTGGCCGGAGTATCGCCCGTACTTTCAGGGCTTAGTGTTTGAGACGATGAACGTGCCGCGGGCCGAATTCTTCCGCCACATGCCATTTTCCGTGCGCACTTCGTTGACGTTTGTCAAGTATATGCTTCCAGCGATGGTGGTGGTGATCCTCTATTTTCCAAGCGGTGCCCTGCCGCCGGGCACACTTCGGCTACGCGGTGATGGAGTGCTTGAACTTCGCGGGCCGGAAGTGCATATTCCCGGGCGAGTTATCCGCAAGGCCCTTCGCGTCAACCGCAAGCTTGGGCTTTTCGCGCTAGCGCTTCTGGCCGAGCGAAGCATCTACGGCGGCTCAATCCACTACGCAGGTTGCCTGCCGATGCGGGCGGAACCTCGCTTACGCTATGAGTGCGACCGGTTTGGCCGGCTGACGGGGTGTCCACGCGTTTGGATCGCCGACGGGGCAGCATTGCCGGCGTTATCCGCCAAGAATCACACGTTGACATTAATGGCTAATGCCATGCGGGTGGCGGCCCATGTGTGTGCAAGGGTGAGGGAGGAAGTTGGTTAGAAGCAGGTCAACGCAAAGCAAGGGGAACAAACTCATGGCCCCGCAAGTTTGGCCAGGGCGGCTTAATCGAACTCCTCCTCCGGTGGTCTGGATAAGTTTGGCAGTCGCGCTGGTGACGCCGCTCGAGCAGTTTTCCCGGGCGAGCGCTTCCGGGCAGCCCAACCTTGAGGCTTATTACGAGATCGTGTGGACGACGCCTAGCCAGGACCATTACGGCACAATGCCGCTTGGTAATGGAGAAGTGGCCCTCAACGCATGGATAGACCGGGAGGGGTGTCTTCGGCTTTTTCTTGCCCGCGGTGATGCCTGGGATACGTATGGGCGACTGCTCAAAGTGGGTGGCCTCCGCCTGTGGGTAGAAAAGCCAGATCCGGTCAACACGAAATATTTTCGCCAAAAGTTGACTGTTCGTGACGGCACGATGTGGGCAAGTTTTGGCCAGGAAGAACCAGGCCAGGTACACCTCCGGCTGTGGGTGGACGCTCATCGGCCTGTTGTCTACATCGAGTGGACAACCGACCAGCCAACGGTGGCTTACGCTCAGCTTGGCTTATGGCGAACGACTCGGGAAACGCTCCCGCCTACGGAGGCAAGCGATGTTCTGATGGGTCACCCCGATAAGCTTATGATGACAATTGAGCCGGACACGCTAGTGCCGGCTCAGGAGATACCAGCTCTAGGTTGTATCGTGGGGTGGTATCGGCATAACAAGGAGTCAGTCGGGCCGGAGCTTTGCGCTAAACTGCAGGGAGTGGCCGACTTCCCGCGGGAAGATCCGCTGCGGCATCGGACATTCGGAGCGATTGTCCTTGCGCCAACCGGTCTAATCCGGGACTCAGCTACATTGGCTTGCGGCCCAGCCCGATCTCATCGGTTTGAAGTGGCGGTTCACACGGCCCATCCTTCTTCCCCGGAAAGCTGGCTTGAGTCCACAGTTGACATCCTCAAGCACGCTTCCCAGATACCACTTGAAAAGCGCCGGGGATTTCATGAGGAATGGTGGAAAAATTTTTGGAGCCGGAGCTTCATCCACATTTGGGAGGCAAAATTACCAGATTTGCCGCAAAGCGGCGCGCCTATCCCAGCGAATTCCCATCCCGTGCGTATCGCCATGGACCAGGCGGGAGGCTCGCAATTTGCCGGGCAATTGGGCCGGGTAACGATTTGGGAAAAGGCTCTGACCGAGAAAGAAGTTGTGGATTTGGCGCGGACTGGGCCAGAAGAATTGCTTCCTGCCCAGTCGGGATTTTGTTACCAGGGGGTTCCTTCTGCGCCCCTAATACTTAGCGAGCTTGCACAAGAGGGCTTTGCCAGTGGACTTACCGTCGAGGCATGGTGCCGCTTCGATCAAGAGCCCAAAGGAGCTGGTGGACGAATTGTTGATAAAATTACGCCCGGCGGCGCTGACGGTTTTCTTTTGGACTTCCATCCTGGGAGCACCTTGCGGGCGATTGTCGGTGATTTGACTGTTAGAGCTGGCCAACAGCTTGCGCTAGGTAAGTGGCATCATGTGGCCCTTGTGGTAAGGCCGACCGGGGAAGTCTGCCTTTTCCTTGACGGGAAGCAAACGGCCAAAGCGTGGCAGGAAGTTGACCCGGTCGGGCTTTCCGATGCCATGGTAGTTGCCCGGGCTTATGCCCTTCAGCGATATCTATTTGCTTGTGCTGGCCGGGGACGTTATCCGATTAAGTTCAACGGCTCGCTTTTCACTGTGCCCGAGGAGGGCCGGCCAGGCCACGCTGATTATCGGCAGTGGGGACCCGGTTACTGGTGGCAGAACACGCGTCTGCCCTACTATGGGATGTGTGCCGCGGGCGACTTTGACCTGATGCTTCCACTTTTCCGGATGTATGTGGACGATCTGATGCCGCTCTTTCAGTTTCGGACCAGGCGTTATTTCGGCCATGGCGGGGCGTTTATTCCCGAATGCATTTACTTCTGGGGAGACGTCTTTCCTGCCACGTATGGATGGACCCCGTTTGAGCTGCGGGAGGACAAACTGCAGGAAAGTCGCTGGCACAAATGGGAGTGGGTTTCAGGCCTTGAGCTTGTATGGCTCCTGCTTGATTACTGGGAGCATACCGAGGACAAAGCGTTTTTGAAAACGAAAGTTCTTCCGACGGCCGATGCCATTCTTCGCTTTTTCGACGAACATTATCCCGACGGCCCGGACGGGAAAATGCGGCTTTATCCCGCTCAGGCGCTTGAAACCTGGTGGGACTGCGAGAACCCTATGCCGGAGGTAGCGGGGCTTCATGCGGTCACGGCAAGGCTTTTGTCCTTGCCAGAGGAACTTACCACGGCCGAGGAGCGAAGCTTTTGGCAGCGGCTCCGGGATCGCTTGCCGGAAATTCCCTTGCGGACATTTGAAGATGGCCAAGTGGGACTGGCTCCGGCGCGGCAATTCCGCGACAAACGCAATATCGAGAATCCGGAACTCTATGCCGTCTTCCCTTTCCGCCTGCTTACGGCACAGAAGCCTAATGTCCACTGGGCGATGGTCGCCCTGGATCGCCGGACAGATCGCGGAGCTTTGGGTTGGCGACAAGATGACATCTTCTTAGCGTACCTGGGTCGGGCGGAAGAGGCAAAACAGTATGTGGTGCAAAGAGCACGCCGTAAACATCCGCCATCGCGGTTTCCTGCTTTTTGGGGCCCCAATTACGATTGGATACCCGACCAGGACCATGGTGCCGTGCTCATGAAGGCCGTTCAGGCGATGCTCCTTCAAGTTGACGGGAGGAAAATTTACCTGCTCCCTGCGTGGCCAAGAGAGTGGGAGGCCGATTTCCGCCTCCATGCCCCGTACCGAACTGTGCTCGAAGGCCGCATTCGTCAAGGCCGCCTGGTGCAGTTGGTGACAACCCCGCCCGAGCGAGCCGCCGATGTCGAAATTCTCGGCCAGGCGGACCTTGCGAAGTAAGCTCGACTTTACATCAAGGGAGTCCCGCAAGTTTTTGCGACAGGTAATTCGTATACAATCGGCTATTGAAAGGAATTTCCGCTATGACAACGGGCGTTGTGCGAATAGGAGTGCTTGGTTGTGCACGTATTGTGCCGAAGGCGCTTGTGGAGCCGGCCTCGCGTTTTCCGGAGGCACAGGTGGTGGCCATTGCTTCGCGAAGTCGTCAAAAAGCGGAGCGGTTCGCCCAGCGGTGGGGGATCCCCCGCGTTCACAGTCGCTACGAAGACGTTCTTGCCGATCCGGATGTTGACGCCATCTACAACCCGCTCCCGAACTCGCTTCATGCGGAGTGGTCCATCCGCGCGATGGAAGCAGGGAAAGATGTGCTCTGCGAAAAACCGATCGCGGCCAATGCGGCCGAAGCGGAGCGGATGGCCGAGGTGGCGGCACGCACAGGTCGGCTACTGGTCGAGGCCTTGCATTCGCGCTATCACCCGCTACTGAATCGGCTTAAGGAAATTGTGACAAGCGGCGAGATTGGCAAGCTGCGCTATGTGGAAGGTCATCTTTGTGTGCCGGCCATTTTTCCCGATCCGGTGCGGTATACCTACGAGCTAGGCGGCGGAGCGGTGATGGACGTGGGCTGCTACCCGATTCATTTGTGTCGCTTTATTGTTGGCGAAGAGCCCGAGGTCGTTTCGGTGCGAATGAAGCTCCACGATCCACAGGTGGACAGATGGACAGAGGCAATCCTCCGCTTCCCAAATGGGGTAGAAGGTCGCATCGTCTGTTCACTTTTTTCTCTTGTGCTTTTGCGGAGCCGGGCCAAGATCGTAGGAAGCGACGGGTATATTCGTGTTTTCAATCCTTATGCCCCGCAAACTGTGTATCATAACGTGTGGGTAAAGACGCCGGCCGGCACCAGGCGGGAAAAATTTCCTGGCCTGGGCACATACGATCACCAGCTCCGAGCGTTTGTTCGCGCGGTCAAGACTCGGGAGACTTTGCCCACAGGTCCGGCAGACTTTATTGCCAACATGCGCGTGATCGATGCCATTTATCAAAAAGCAGGACTCAAGCCTCGGGGAATGCCGTAGC
>JANXBW010000017.1 GCA_025060325.1 Thermoguttaceae bacterium | reverse complement strand
TCTCCGACGTTGACACCAGGATCCTCCGGCTGCAAAGGCCTTCCGTTTACGCGCAGATTGATCACGCTCACATTTCGGGTGGTATGAGCAGTGTCATATCCGCGAATGACCACCCAAGGGCCACCATGTCGGCCCACAAATTCAATGTTTTGCAAAGTTATGCCGTCGACCCAACCGGGTTTTTTCAGTTGCATCCACCGGTTAACAGTGGGTTGAATTTGGATGAGGGGTCGTTGACTGTCGCCCCAACCGATGAGCCGAATGTTTTCGAAAACAATATTGGGCCCCGCCGTGCCCAACTCGCCCGGTTCGATTAAAAACGGCGTCATGGAGAAACGAAGAATATCGATGTTTTTAAACTGGATGTCCCGCATGTGGTGGACCATCGTCTCGTGTCCAATGAGGATAATCCGGGCGCGATCGCACCACAGTTGGCAATCTTCAAAGACACAGGCGAACACATCGCGGCGGTCGGCAGAATAGCCTTTAAGAGCGATACAATCGTCGTCGGTACGCACAAAGCATCCGGAGACGCGGACATTATCCCCATTGCTTACCGTGATTCCGTCATCGTTGGCAAATCGGCTTGCGCAAACCTTTACGTTTTTAATCACCACATCGCTTGTCCGCGATACGTACACACCGGCTCGCCACGAAAGACGCACGACGATCCCCTCCACCATCGTCGAAGGGCCGGTAATCCGCAGGGGAACCTCCCGCCGTTCGAAGTGGCCCCAATCGCTGCCGTCGATGATTCCTCGGCCGCGTACCTGAGCATTGCGGCCCCGCAGCGAAACGGCACCCTTCAGGATGCAACCTCCGGCCAAATAGAGGGTTTGTCCATCTTCCACGACGACGTCCCTCTTGTAAATTCCCGGCCCAAAGTAAATGACTGAGGGATCATCCGGGCGAGGGATATTCTCCTCGGGTGGATTTGCAAACAGATGGAGAGCGTTGGCAGGACTTCCACCGTCGGGGAGCAGAGTAATGTGGCACGGGTGCGCCAAGCGAAAGACAACAGAATTTCCCTCCTGACTAATCGCAATTTGAAACCTCTCCGGAATCAGGCGCGGATTGACTAGCGGAAGTGTGGTTGTAACCCGCACGGTCACCGGTCCCTTGACGTCAAATTGACAAAATCCGTAAAATCGGACGGGAGATCCCAAATAAACAGGGACCGGTTTGCCGTTGACTTCAACGCGATATTCCGATATCAAGGGAGCACCGTCCGCAGCGGGATAAACAACAACCGCTTCGTCCTGAGCCGCGACCGTCCTCACGGCCGAAAGCGCAAATGCAACCATGGTAAATGTTGTTACTCGGCACCAGTTCATGTTCAGGAGCCTCCACAAGTTGCGCCGATCGGCTTCGGACGAAAAAGGGGCTTTGGCGAAAGGACTTAGGCCGTTTACCTCCGGACACAATTGGCAGGCCCCCTAGTGTGCTTGCCGAACGGATAGCTAAACGTTCAGTTGGCGACCCAATCCGCCGCTTGCCAGCAAGCCATTCGCAATAGGCTTAGCGCGGCGCTGTGGAAGAGGTCAATCTCGTGAGGTAATCGCGCTTCGGGCGAACTCTCCAGGAATTGACTCGGAAGGGAAACTTTCCCCGCCCATAGGAGCGAAGAATTCACGAGAAGTTTCCAGCAGTTGTGGCGTTCAGACCTCGATATACGACTGTTTAATTACGACTTAGAGTCTTCGTATCGAGTAAGGTCGAAGTAAACGCCTTTCCGCGGAAAGGGCGGCAACTGGCCAGCGCATGTCGAATAGCATGCATCTTTGCCCGGGTGAACAGTCGTTCGGCAGGAGGCGAAAACACGTCTCACCTTTTTAGGGACGGAAAATGGCAGGACGGCGAACATTTTCGACCAGGCGCAGCATATGGAAAGCGCCGCTTGTGGATGACAAATGCCGCTTTGTCGGGCTTTGCTACGCTCGGCCGCGTGAGCCCTAAGTAAATGGGATATGTCCACAATCCTGCAAGAAGCTAATGGGCAGTTCGTCAACTTGCGCAAATCGGTTCAACTGCGGTAGTAAAGGCGCACCCGGCTGCCGTAAGTTGCCTTGCGAAGTTCGTGCCCTTCCAGGGCGCGATTGACTCTTCCAGATGGACGCGCATGTTCCCCTTTCCGGTCGGAATTTTGTAGAAAACATCTGCATTCCCGGCCAGGGGTATTAAGAGCGTTTAACAAAATGGCCTAGGGGTGGTTGGAAGCACTGGTTACACTCCGACCAGACAGTTGGTCGGCAATGGTAAACTGAGCAAACCACATGGAGGTGCGAAGTTGGTCGAACCCATTCTGGACTACGAACTCTGCGCGGAAATTAAGTCCCCTCCTCCGTGACCAAGCCTAGCCGCTTGGTCCACGCAAGGTTTTGAGCATTTGCAAGAGTACCTTTTTTGTGAAGCCCAGACGCTTCCCTCACCCCGCCGGGGTTACGGTGCCTGTTAACTTTTCGATCTCCCAGTGAAGACGCTTGGGAAACCCTGCCCGTACGCCCTCGCCTGCCAGAAGGTAGCCGCCAGCTGTTGGCCGATATTCTCTTTGTGCTTCCAGAGTACGCTCAAAATTCCACCAAGCACCCAAGCTCAAACGAAACCGTACATCGCGTCCCAACTTAATACGAGAGGCCCCATCTTCCCCCTTCACGACCGAATTCGTCTCGCATGCCGAGCCGCCGACCGGCTGCCGGCCGCGCTTGGGTTTCACCGTTTTTACAGTATCTTAAGCGAAACAATCGGAATAGGGCCGCAACCAGTGCTCAATGAGGTTCAATCCGCTCACCCTTTGTTTCCTCCTTTAGAGCTCACCGCGGATTAAGCCAGGCGCCAGGCTCTCACGTTAAGTCATTGGTTCGGAAAGGGGGACTTGTCCCAAGGCCTAACATTTGGAGCAAAAAGGGTGTACCGCATTCCACTCCGTGCACAGGGGCACCTCGGGAAGTTAAAAGGGAGAAAAGTTTTTTAGGGTGGCCCCCGGGAGCGGTGAGGGTCGCGGAGACGTGAACTCGGAGCCAAGCACTCAAACTCGAATTAGGGGGGAAGGGTCGGAAATTACCCGATCCCGGCAACAAGAACGCAGATTCGAGTCCCACCGCCCAAGCAGCCTTGCAACCATCCTCTGGTCCTTCGGGGGATTGAGCAAAGTATCTGCCGGCAGCGCCAGCTCTAACTTGACCATCCCCTAGCGAGGCGTCGTCAAGGAGTTGTCATTTTCCTTCTCCACACAGGGCGAAGCTAATTCACGGTTGGGCTTCGATGACCCATCGGCTCTGAGTCGAGTCACCTGGCCAGCGGCCGGTTTTCGACAAGAAAAGCCGAAATAAGCTAAGCTTCCAGATGAAGATAGGCTGGTAACATGGGCGGACGGGCCGATTTGGCGGGCGAAAAGGTTATTCTCGTCCCCGAATTGAGCGGCGTTGGCGGCATCTTTTAGCCCGTGCAAATTCAGCGGGGGCAGTCTGGTCGTAACACGAGGGAGGATAATGCGCAGCGATGGTGCGATCGCTCGGAATTGTCGGATTCTTGACGGCCATAGTGGGGATGGAATGTGCGGCTGTGTGGTTTCTCTTAACCCGGGCGGAAAGCACCGCAGCTGGAGGCGCTGAAACCCCCGCGGCAGGCCTTAATGAGTCCGGCGAATCTTCCAGGCCGACTGTACCCCCGGCCAGTACCCCTGATCAAATTCCCCAAAAGGAGGGGGTAGAAGTCGATCTGGGCGAATACACTATCACCTGCGTACGTCTTTCCACCAACACGACGCTTCGGGCAGATTTTCACCTCTTTGGACTCATCGCAAATGAAGAAGTTGATGATTTTAATAAACTTTGGCCCAATGCGGTTAATCGCTTCCGCGAGATTGTGATCACCACCGTCCGGGCGGCCCAACCTGCCGACTTAGCCGATCCAAGTTTGGCCTTGATCAAACGCCAGATATTGGAGAAAAGTAACCGTCTATTCGGAAAGCCGCTTATTCAGGCGCTGATCGTGAGTAACTTTTCACTCGTGGAACAATGAAGCGGCCAGGGTAAATATTGCGCTTAGCCCCTATCGTTGGGTCTTTTCTGCGCTGGCTGGCCCGATTTAATCGGGTCACTTTCCTCGAACTTAGGCAGGAGTGACTGCCCCCCGACGAGTGAGGCATCAGATGGGCTGGGCATTGCCGGAGCGGAGCCCATACGCCCGGGCGGCTCCCACTTTAAGGGGCGGCCACCGGCTTAGGCTGGGGCAGCTGCTGTAACGTCGTAGTACTTGGAAACCAGACCATCGGAGAGGCCAGCGGCCACGGAAGGTAATCCCATGAGCGAAGGAGAAGGCCTTCTCCGCCAGGACGAGCTTGAGGAACTATTCCGGCAGTCGGCGGCGGCCGAGCCGCCGAAAGAGGAGCCGGTCCCGCCCCGGGGCCCCCTCGGACAAGCTGCAAGTGGAGGCCCCTCTAAGGACCGTCTCTCCGGTGAGGCGCCAACAGCCAAACCCGGCTCCCCGCCCCCCGCTGCAGGAGCTGCCGGAGTGGATCTTGGCGATCCGACCCGTCCGCTCAAACAGGCCGAGATTGATCGGCTTTTGGAACAGGCCGGTGTAGCTCGCACAAAACCTGCGCCCAAACCCCGCTCTGAACCGCCCCCTCCGCCGCCACCGCCGGAGGAGACGATCTCCCCTCGAGATTTAGAGTTCCTTTTGGAGCAGGCGGAAAAGGCCCTTCGGTCAGTGGAGGAACCGGCGGAACTTCCCTCACTGCCTGGGCTAAAGCCCTTTCAGTTCGAGCAGTTTGCCCCAACCCAACCCTCCCAGGAGACAGCCAATCTTGACCTGGTGGGCGAGGTTGAGCTTGAGGTGCGGATCGAACTGGGCCAAGCCCGACTTTACCTAGAAGATGTGCTCAAACTAAGGAAGGGATCGGTCGTCACCTTGGACAAACTAGCCGGCGATCCGGTCGATATTTATGTCAACGGACGACTAATCGCCCGGGGAGAAGTACTGGTCCTCAACGATAATTTCTGCGTTCGGGTGGCAGAGCTTGTGGTGCCCAAGTGACTTGTGGGAGTACTCCCTTTGATGGGAGCAAACTTGCACTTTGCTACATTGAAATCAAAAACTTGCTGCCCCTGTTGATATTGGGAGCACCGCGTGAGCCGTCCCCAGTGACCGGCCCTCGAGGACGACAGTGGTGTACAAGGAGGTACTTAAACTCTTAACCACCCTTTGCTTTTTATGGCCCACCGTCTTGAGCGCCTCGGTTGGGAGCGCCCAGGACTGGGAAGGGAGGCATTCTGCCTCTCAGCGGGGGCCTACCGCAGATGCTGAGGCTCAGTCTCCGCTACTTGCAGTTAACCGAGGAGGATTCGTTGACACATCGCCGGTGGAGCGATTTGATCTTCGGTTTTCGCTGTCGACAAACTTTCCGCCGGCCGACAGGGTCTTCGACGACCCGAGTAAATCGGCCCAACCAATGTCGGAAGACGGCGCAGCCGGAAGCAGCCAATCTAGCTTGCCCAACTTGTCCTCCCAATCACCGCGCGTACCAGCAATGTCGGCCCAGCAAGGACAAAGCGAGCCAATCCCTGCCACTAGCCAAAATTCCACCATGCCGGCAGTTTATGAAGAATCAGCCTCATCGCGTCCACAACTGCCAGGACTTAAGCCGACACGCGAGTCCGAGACGATACCCATTCCCGGTCTGGCGGACAACGAGCCCACCGGCTCCGGCGAACTTGGCAACTCGGCAAGCCGGCCGGTAAGGCAGACCTCATCCACGGAGGAATTACCGGAGTTACCTCCGCCGGTCGAGCAGGCTATTTCGAGTAGCGGCCAAGCGCGTTCCGAAGATGACAAAGCCGAGCAACACGACGGAAACACCCCCGAACTGGCGCGACCAGTGGCCGAAGCAGATTCTTCCCCAAGTATAAACAACGTTAAAGAAAGGCAAAACCACCCGGAGCGAAGTGGCCTACCACTTCCGCCCGCGCAAGGTCGGCCAAATGCCCCGGACAGGAGAACCAACTCCTCCGGTAGTCCCCTATCCTCGAAACAACCCTGGTCGCTGTCAACACCTTTGGTCCTGCTTACAGTTGGTGTGGTAGTTGTCTGTCTAACTGTCATCGGCTGGATGGGCAGCATGCGAGCCTCCCGCCCGGGCGGGCTTTTGCCGTCGGAAGTGGTGGAGGTTCTCGGGCGACGCCCCCTGACGCCTCGGCTATCGCTTCAACTTATTCGCTGCGGGAACCGCCTACTTCTCGTAGCGGCTACTCCTGATGGTGTCAACACCTTGTCGGAAATCACAGAGCCTTGTGAGGTCAACCAACTGCTTGCTCTATGTCGGCGAAGCGCCCCGGGCGCTATCACCGAAAGTTTTCGACAAGTATTTGAGCAGTTGTCCCGTAGCAAAGAATTAGCTGGGTAGTACCGGCTGGGATTACGGGCTTGCAGGCCGGCGATCCATAGCGTGGACATTCTCCATTCGTCAACGAAGCACAAGAAGGCCGAACGCGACGACAATCGTTCACAGAAAAGGCGGCATGAATGGTCCTTGCTGTTAAGGACGCGGAATGTAAGCATTAGTGGGGGACGGAAAGTTGCACGGGAAGGGCGGCTGGCTTGCAACAGGGATCTTCCTTAGCCTGGCCTTGGCTTTGGCGTTGGCAGGGGATAGATCCATCTTTGCCCAAGATGCCTTCAACCAGCCCCGGACTTTAGCGCCGGAAAGACCCGTCCTGCCCCTTGATCCGCCAGCGCCTTTGCGACCTGAGGGCTTAAGTGCCTCGCTCCAGATTCTCATTCTGCTTACTGTTCTGAGCTTGGTACCGGCGATCCTCCTTATGACCACAAGTTTCGTCCGGATTCTTGTGGTGCTGGCCCTCCTCCGCCAGGCGATCGGCACGCAGCAACTTCCTCCGTCACAAGTCATTACCGCTCTTGCCTTCTTTGTGACAGTGGCGATCATGGCACCAGTCTGGCAAGAGGTCTATCACTCCGCCCTTAAGCCGTACACGGAACGACAACTTGAGCTTGCCGATGCTTGGGATAAGGCGGTGCTACCGATTCGGCGATTTATGAGCGCACAAATCGACCGCGCCGGCAATAGCGAAGACGTGTGGCTTTTCCTCCGGTACACATCTCCCGAGGCCCAGCCAGCTACCTACGATGAGGTACCGCTCCATGCGTTGGTACCGGCGTTTATGCTAAGCGAGCTAAAGACGGCCTTTTTGATTGGCTTTCAGATCTTTTTGCCTTTTTTAGTCATCGACATGGTGACGGCCACAGTCCTTGTGTCGATGGGGATGTTGATGGTTCCGCCGGCGCTTGTCTCCCTGCCGTTAAAGCTTGCAGTTTTTGTTCTGCTTGATGGCTGGCATCTTGTGGTTGGGATGCTGCTAGAAAGCTTCGCCCCCGTGGCGTAGTAAACAAAATTTTCGGCTTGCAGGGGTATCGACACACTCACTTGGTTATCGGGTGCAAAAAGGCGCCTCAAGGCAGTCCCCCAAGACTTTGGCCCCGAAGCCTAAAGGATACGGCACCTTCGCAGCAAACGTTTGGGAGCTCGGAGCTAATTCTTCGAAGTACACCGAATGAGCTCCAAGAAAGCGAAGACAAACGAAGATCGTCGTTGCCCTAACTTAAACGCAAATATCATTTGAAGGCAACAAGCAGGCGTTCGGAGACTAGTCGATTATGGAAGTTGCCGATGTTGTCGACCTCGGTCGCGAGGCTCTGTGGATAGCCTTCCTAGTTGCTGCACCCATGTTAGGGGCCGGGATGCTCGTGGGCCTGGTGATCAGCTTTCTTCAGGCGCTAACACAAATCCAGGACCAAGCGATTGCTTTCGTGCCCAAGGTGGTCGCCATGGGTCTTGTCTTTGCTGTGGCGTTGCCATGGCTTTTGGCTATCATCCTGGAGTATTCGGAAAGGCTATTCCATTTTGGGGTCGTTCCTTAGTGCAACGGGCTAGGGGGCTTATGGACCTGCCACCTCTCGCTGTCAACAACCGGTTGCCTCAAGGCATGAGGCCGATTTTTGCTTAGGGCGTAGACACCGAGGGCGACAAGTAATCAGATGTGGCCAAGCCATCCTTTGCCCACACTGTGGGGAATTCCCCTGCCGCCTGTGGAAAAGCTTTGGCTTTTTGCCCTCGTCCTTGCCCGCATCAGTGGGCTGGTGACGGCCGCCCCGCTATTTTCGGCCGTTTATCTCCCGATTAAGTTCCGAGCCTTTTTTGCCATCGCTTTCAGCCTTGTCATCTTGCCGACACAATGGCACCTTGCTCCACCACAAGCGATGGGTGTTGTGGATGTGGGCCTGCTTCTTGCTAGTCAATGGCTTGTGGGGGTGGTTTTGGGAATCGGATTTGGCGTAATCTTTGGCAGTCTTCAGCTTGCCGGCGAGGCCATCGCCCGCACGGCGGGGCTAATGCTGGCCGACATTTTCGATCCGCTGAGTAACACAGAAATTTCACCGCTTGCGCAACTTTGTGCATGGCTGGCCACAGCCACACTCTTGGTAAGCGGCAGTTATCGGTTGTTGATAGAGGCCGTTCTGGAAAGCTTCGTTTATCTGCCGGCGACAGGCGTCATCCCCGCGGAGCGCTACTGGACCGGCCTAACCGCGGTACTAAGCGAAAGTTTTGTGTGCGGTCTTCGTCTGGCAGCGCCCCTCCTTGTTGCCCTTCTTGCCTGCACGCTCATCCTTGGCTTTGTGGCGCGAACATTTCCACAACTAAACGTCCTTGCCGTAGGGCTTACTCTAAACGGCTTGCTAACGATCATTGGCGTAGGACTAGCCCTCGGAGGGATGATCTGGTTTTTTGCCGAAGAGTTAGAAGTTTGGCAAGAAACGGCGTTAACTGATCTTCTGCCTGCGATCACACCATAGGCAAATCCCTTCGCTAACCCGGGAGAGTAACGCCGGCCCATGCCGGACCAATATGGGGAAAAATCTCAGGAACCGACGCCATTTCGGCGACAAAAGGCCCGCGAAGAAGGCCATGTCGCTCGTAGCCACGAACTTACCTCGGCCGCCATTTTGGTGGGTGGGGTTTTGGCCCTGGGGCTTTTTGCCACCTCGCTTTTTTCCTGGACCGTTGACCTGACAAAAACTTATTTAGGAACGCTCGCCTCTCCCTTAGGCGATGTCGACAGTTGGGTGGGGCTTACCCGGGAACTTTTGGCCCAGATGGCCCAGGTGCTTTTGCCTTTGCTTACTTTAGCGGTGGCGGCCGGGGTTGCCGTTGACCTTGCCCAAATGGGCCTTTTGATTGTGCCCAAGCGAGTGGCCTTCGACCTGAGCCGGATTGACCCGATTCAAGGGTTTCGCCGGATCTTTTCCTGGTCAGGTGTCATCCGACTACTGGTAGGTTTGGCAAAGGTAGCCATCATTTTCGCGATCGGGATTGTTGTCATTTGGAACGAGTTGACAACTATCCTTAACCTTTCGGCCCTTGAACTTCCGGAGATCCTCCAGTTTGCCGCGACCTTTCTCTACCGCCTTTCGGCTTGGGCGGCTCTTGCCATCCTTGTGCTGGGCATTGTCGACTACGGCCTCCAGCGCTGGAGGTACGAGCTTGACCTGCGGATGACTCCCCAGGAGGTCCGCGAGGAGCTCAAACACCTCGAGGGCGATCCCCAGATCATTGCCCGGCGCCGAGCCATCCAGCGTCAACTTGTGCTCCATCGGCTGTCGGCGGCTGTCCCAAAAGCTGACGTTGTCATTACCAACCCCACCGAGTACGCCGTTGCCCTTAAATACGAACCGCAGACCATGATCGCCCCGGTGGTCGTTGCCAAAGGTGCCGGCCTATTGGCGCAGCGGATCCGCATACTTGCCATTCAGCACGGCATACCCATTGTGGAACGCAGAGAGCTAGCCCAGGCCCTTTATCGACAGGTAGACGTCAACAGGCCCATCCCCCGCGAGCTTTACGCCGCCGTGGCGGAAGTCCTCGCTTATGTCTACAAGCTTAAAGGCAAGACCATCCCACGGACGGCTGCGTGAGTGGGCCAAAAATCACACAGTGCTTTTGGGGTACCACCGCCCTGATTTTTCACCAAAGGCTGTCGGAGGGGCCGAAAAAAGCGGGCGCGTTCGCCTAAGCTAAAAACATAGCTTCCGCCCGCTCAATGGCGGATCATCCGCTGCCGTCAAGGTTCAGGATATCCGTACTTGACGGCAAACCAACCCCAACTTTCGCGGACTTTGCGGCGGGTCTCCTCTGCGACGGAAAAGCGATTCGGCTTGTAGTCCTTTCGGCCCTCCAGAAGTTTTTCCACCGCCGGCCGGGCCAGGTCAAACGGTCCCAAATCCAGCTCGCGGTAGATTCGCTCCATTTCGCCGATGGGATTGGCCACGAGGGTCTCGAAGCGAACCTCCGCCAATTGGTTCGGCGCTAAGAGCAACCGATCCCGCTCAAAGGCCCGGTAAAGCCGGTTGAAGGTCTCAAGAACGTAATCTTCTAACCCCTCGTAACTTGGCCGCTGGAGGCCCTGGTCGCGATAAAATCGCCGCCACAAATTCATTGTTGAGGCAAATACCGTAAGCGGCTCGCGATAGATGTGGACAAACTTCGCTTTCGGGAAAAGCTCAACAAGCACACGAATGCGACCTAGATGCGCTGGCGACTTTAATACCAGCCGCTTTCCAGTAGCAAAGGTCACTGCTTGGAGAAAGCCATATAACCCTCGCTTCCACCGCTCCAGCTGCGCCGAGGTTAATCCCTCCATGTCGATATACTGTTGACACTGCGGGGGATGATTAGGGAAAGCCATCGTCCAATACGGAGAGGGTATGCCCAAATTACACAGCGCAAATTCATCTTCCTGAGGATTGTCCAAACTAAAGGGCATGTCGTCTTGCGGTCGGTGCCGAGGAGCAAGAATTTCGGCAACCTTGCCTAGCCAACTTCGGGAAACCAAAAAATGCCCCGGGGCAAAACACTGGTAAGACGTGGGCGAAGCATGCCGGGGATCGGCCACCAGCAGCTCATGCAGAAACGTTGTTCCCGTCCGCCAGTGACCGACAACAAAAATGGGGTGTGGATCGATCTTCGTGCGGGCGATGCGGCGGCCGTAAATCAACCGCTGAACCCAGCTTGAGGGTGAATTCACAAGCGCCGCAAGAGTCGTGATGATGAGTGCCATGGGAAGGCGGTGCGGGGCAATCCGGAAACGATTCCGGGCAAGAAGCCGGAGCCACGGGCCCAATGTGATCCCGGACCAAATCCGGGGCATCCACGGCTTGTAATCGCCTCCGCCAGCCCGTGCCACCACTACCCCGCCAACTTGCACGGCTTGGTTCGGAGCCTCCCCGATTGCCCGTTCAGGAGTGTTTGCCGTCTTGCCGACCAACTGGACTTCGCCCATTTGCGTCCCCTCAAGAAGCCCCAATACCGCGGCAAAGAACGTTCTCACCTTGGCTTAGGACGTTCGGCTCCCCGAAAGGTCCGGTATCCGAACCGCTCCTAAACCACTTGCGAGCTAATCCTCCCCAAGTGGCACAACTAGGGAGGACCTAAGTATCCTTCTCTAGATAATGCAGATAATCCACCAAGGAACCCCCAGCCCGTGAAGGCCGGCCTCGCCGCCAGGCCAACCCTCCCAAAGCCCGCGAAACCCACGGCGAAGCTCTCGGTTCCATCCCCCTAAAATGAGGGCCAGAGCGCCGTCGCATCCGACCGGCCCGCCCCGGCATTCCCCGGCCAAGTTCCCTGGTTTACCGAACTTAACCCGCTGGTCAAGCCAGATTATGAAGACCGCCCGCTTAACGGAAAAGATTAACTCGACCACAAGAGGAGACCCTCTTCCAGAAAGCAAACCGCGGAAGAGATCACAAAACCAACAGACTTAGTTATGTTTCGACGCGCCGGCCGAGGTGGTTCAGACAGTGGGAAGGCGGGTGTGAGGGGCGTCCGAGATAAGAGACATACCCGGTTGGCCCGCGCACGATTAGGGCAGCGGCCGATTTCCCGCTCAAGATCGAAATCGCGTTCGGACTAAAGGGGCAATCACTCCCCGACCTGGGCGGGAAGTCACTGGCGGTCCACATCCACCGGCGCCATCCCCCCGGATTGCCGCGTCCGCAAGGGGCCGATTCTTCCGACAAAAATCAAAAAGGTCGGTCAGGGCGACTTTCGGTAATCGCCCCTACCGCTCGTCAGACACGAAGTTTCCCCCCTGATAGATCCTCACCCCTCGCTTGGTCAAACCCATGCCAAAGGGAAGCAGCTTCTTTAACACGCCTGGCCAGGCTATAACCCAGGCCTCTGGTTAAATACGACAAAGCGAAAGATAACGAACAAATAAACGATCTAGGCACGCCAGGCACACGCGCCGTCCTGAGGCCGACCCAATCGCCGGGAGCGCTCCCGCGGTCTCACGGCCTCCCAAGCCGCGGCTCAAGGGGAGCTTTCCGGTCTGATCCGCACTTTGAGCGCCCCGTGCCAGGCGCGTCCAAATGTAACAGCATTTCCGCGGAATGAGAGCGGGCTGAGGCATCCAGCTGCTAAAGCTTTTTCAACAAATCCTGGGCGATTTGTTGACGCTTGGCTGGATTTTTCTGCAGTTCCGCCAACCCTTGCTCCAGAATTGCCGCTTTGTCCGGATCGGTTTTCTTAGCCTCCTCGACTATTTCCGGAAAGCTTGAGACCTCGCTCCCTAGCGGTTGGCCTTTAGCGTAATTTTGGAGCAGTATCTTGGCCCGCTCCACCCCTTTGGGCATGGGGACTTCCACAACCTTTTTCTGAGGAACATTCCCGCCGCCGCATCCCCAAACGGTTATGGGCACGGTCAGCAGCATAACAACAAGCAACAAAAAGCCTCGCCTCATTGTCCCACTCCCAAACCTAAGGTGCAGCGAAATCGGTTTTCCCACAAAATCCGCGCCGATCTGTGACTTCCGAGCCTCGGACGTGCGGCATATCCGAGAGGCAAGATACCCCGCCCTTTGGCAATCGAGGGGAATTCTCAACAGAAGAAGGGCTAGAAATTCGTCACCGCGTTGCCGTCGGCCACGGCTCCGAGACGCTGGTAGGTCAGCAGATCGATAGTGTTGCTGATGAATCGCACTGAGCCATCACCCAGTGCAGCATTCACCCCACCTGGATGGAAGCTTCTGGCCGGGATAACGCCCCAGCCCCAGTCGTGCGCCCCTCCCGGGCAACAATTGCCCCCGGCTGTGGGGAATCGCCAATTTGGCGGGGCCGCGGTATTAAACAGCGTTTGCGCGTGGGCATACCAAGCCCATAGCGCCCCGTTGTTGCTCAGATGCCCCTGAGGGCTATTTAACGCCGCCTGGCCGATGGCATCCAACTCGGCCTGAGTTGGCCAGTACTTATCCGCCACGGCGTTGAATACACCGTCGCCGGCATAAAAGACGTCGTTGGGGTACGTTGCCCGACCCTGGTCTCCGTCGCCAGACAAGATTTCTGAAGCCATTATGGTGTTGGAAAGTCCATCGCGGACATCCGACATCCGGCGCTCCTGGGCGACATTAAACATACCGTTCTGGTTCAACGCGTTGTTCCAGGCCGTGTGAACCGAGCTTCCCGAGCACCAAGCGTAGTTACTCCCAGGACCGGCCCAGTAATTAAAAGTGGGGTTGGGGAACTGCCCCACGGTCGGGCACAAGAAAGCTGCCAGCTTTTGCTTCATTGGTCCCCCATGGTACTGTCCCCACCCGCCGGCCGGTGCTGGTCGGAATCGATCGTAAAGAGCCCCTTGCTCGATGTAAGGCAGAATCATGACGTTCGCACTAAAGCATTCCCAGCCATTCCAACCGTAAGCCGACCCGCCGTACGCGTTTTTCGGGAAGATTTGATGCACGTCGTGGTAACTGTGCATCGCCAACGCTAATTGCTTGAGGTTGTTGACACACTGGGTTCGACGGGCGGCCTCTCGCGCCGCCTGCACCGCCGGAAGCAATAAAGCGATCAAAATCCCGATAATGGCAATGACAACAAGCAACTCGACTAACGTAAAGCCACGATAATGCTTGTCATGTTGGACCACACAGCTGCGCATAGTCGATCCTCCTCACCTTAAAAGACCAACGCTCGACTCGCCCACTACGGTTCTCCGTTACCCCAGTTCCCGCCAACTCAGTAGGCCTCGGAGCTTGCCTCGGCTAAACGCGGACAAAATTAGCCACTAGTAACAGAACTTGGAAAACACGCTTCCCTATAAAAGATCGTTGGCGGGGCCACCCGGCCGCATTATACACTCAGTGTTACAATCGTGTCCAAAATTTGGCAAAATTCGCGACGTGAGCTCTATTGATATGCCCTTAAACGGGCAAGTTGCCGCTCTGCTACCCACCTTGAAGCCTCCGGCGGGTAGGCTCCGCCCAAGGTGTTCGGCAGTCGCCTCGGTGTGCGCAGGAGGCTGTACCCACCTTATCGAGAGACAAGTGAGCCAATTTAACCCTTTGCTCTTCCGAGCCGCCCCTCGGGCCCTTTACCAGTCGGCAAAGCCTGACCGCTATTTAGTCCCGGGTTACCTAGCGAACCGTGAGATCTTCGATCGCGCGCTCCCGAGACGGACACTTCGACTTCCCCGCTTCACCCGCACAAACCCCAGGAAGACAGTTAAGGACGGGATAATGCTCGACTATCTCCCGAGCTGCGAGGAATTACGCTACAGGCGGAGGAGCAGGTCATCCGAGTTGCATCGAGACTTGCCAACCCAAGGAGAGGCAATGAGGAACAACTCTTCTCAGACGCAAACTCTACGGCAGCAAATTAACTTTGATTGGGGCAAGTGTTTATCCCTCCTCCGGCCTTAAGACCAAGTGCCCAGTTTGCTTTAAGCTTTTTGGCCTCTAACCGGGAGCCCACTCGAAGGTGTCTACAGATCAGCAAGTCCGTGTGCTTGCCATGAGCAATCTCCAACCAGCACAAGAACAAAAAGCCCTTTGTCCCCTCCCATTAACCGCTAGCCGGGCCAGGTGGGTGCGAAGGGGTAAACAAAGGCGAAGCACTTTGACTTCATCTGCAGGCCGAGCCTTTAGGTCCTAACATCCATTTCATTAGTTGCCGCTTGTGGTGGCATAGGCGTGGGCCGCCCAATAGCCAGTTGTGGACATGGCAAATCGGGATAAGTGATGGCCCAGGATTTGGCTTAATAAGTTGACAAGATGCGTCAGGTAGAGTTGTTCTTCCTGCCACCGATAGGGATCAAGATTCTCGGCCCTTGCTGCTGGCAGCGAAACTTCGATGGCCCCCACGAGCTGACCGTTCCAATAAATCGGAGCTGCTAGTTTGAAAAGAGAATCGCAGAATTGAACGCTACTTGCCTCTTTCCCAAAAAGCACGACGCGGACGCCATTAAGGTAGTCACCGGGCACGCACTGGGAGAATACGCCAACGATCTTGTTGAGCAAATCCTGCTCGTCGACAATTTCGTCCCATTTGATGGCACTGCACCAACTGCCTAAGTCGAGAAATGCGCGGAGATAGCGGCTCTTTCGGGCAAGGCTTTCCCGCAACGCCTGGGTCTGCCGGACGTCTTCTTCCCGGGCCAACACGAGCGAAAGAATTGGCACAACTCGGGTGGTGACTATTCGGCGGACTTCCGGGCCGGAAATCACCCCCTGGCAACAAAGTACGCCCAAAACCTCGCCGCTGGAGGCAAAAATCGGCACAAGCAGATTGGAATCAGCTAGCTTCTCCGCGTTCACATTCTGGAACGGAAACTGGCCTTCAAACTCCCCGCTCGACAAGTTGACGAGGTAAGACGGAGCCTGCTGTGAGTGGCAAACCGCGTCCCACCCCGCGCAATCAGAACGCCCAACTCCTGGCGATCCAACCCCGGCACAGCAACTGACCGCTTCTGCACCGATCTTATGGGCAACCGCCGAGTTGTCTAAACTCTCCGGCAGGCCCCGTGATTGACCCGGCTGCTGAGGTTCACTAGCCTGGTCCGAATGCGAATCAGCAACTGCTGATGCAAACGGCAAGGCCGGCGTGGAGCGGGGCCGACATAGGCCGACAGCTCCGTTGGGCGCAAGAAGTCGGGCTGATTTCAGGAACATTTCCGTTTGCGCCAAAATCGCGTCAACCCTTGCGCCTTTTCTGGCCAGAGTCAAAAGCGCATCGAAAAACTCCGCAACCGGGCTTTCCTCCTCGGCTGGCCGCAACGCGCCCTCGGTCGGCAAGATGATCCGGCTAACACCTAAAAGTCCACAAAATTGGCCGGCTTCATCCTGGAGCGGCTTTATCCGCACCTGCCCCGACCGGCGGAATTGCCACGCCGTCTGATGGTCCACAATGGTCGTCGCCACCGGCCGGGAAGACTCCCCATTGCGCTGCTCCGCACGGGTGAACTCCTTAATGAATTCCGATGCTTCGGGCGGGAAAAGGGCCGTCAGATCTTGCCCCAACAACTTTTCGGGCTCAAAACCTAGATAGCTCCGCACGGCTTCGTTGACATAAGTGATTCGCCACTGGCTATCGGTTGCCCAGATGACGTCGTCGATATTTTCCGCCAAGAAGCGGTAACGGGCCTCGCTGTCCCGCAAATTGCTCTCCAAAGCTTGCTGTTTTGTGATGTCGCGAATGACCGCGACGGCACACCAGCGGCCATGCAAGCGGTAAGCCCCGACAGAAAGCTCGATGGGCACCCGGGTTTTATCCTTGCGTATCGCTTCTAGCCGTAAAGTCCGCCCGACGACCGGACCTTGACCAGTGCGAGCAAAGACAATGTAATTTTTTTCGTACACAGGCAGAAGCTCAGGCGGACAAAGAACGCGATGGACGTCTTTGCCCAACATCTCCTCGGCGGAGTAACCGAAGATCCGAGTTGCCGACTGGTTCCAGAATGTCACCTGCCCCTGCTGATCAATGAGCACCACGCCGTCCTGGGCAGCCGAGGCCACCGCAGTAAACAAGTCGGATTTGCTTTTGTTTTCCTCCTCTAACTCGCGAAGGTCAGTAATATCGCGGCCAACACCCAGAATGCCCACAATTTCCCCATCAGGCGAGCGCAAGGCCCGAGCGTGCCATGCGACGAGCCGGCAAGCACCGTCGCGACGCCGAAGCCAATCTTCCAGATAAAGCGCTTCCGCTTCCCCAGAAAGAAGAGGCAGGGAACGGTCATACACCGGCTGCGGATAGTAAAGAAATTCCCTAGCCTCTCGCCCTAAAAGGTCGTTGCCATAAAATCGCAGGGCCGCCGGATTGGCCGCGGTGAAAACAAAATTCCGGTCCACTTCGACAACAATGTCAGGAATAGTCGCAAGCAACGTTTCCAGTCGAAGCTGAATCCGGCGTAACTCGTTTTCCAGATTGGTGATCCGATCAAGCTTCTCCCGGAGGACAATCCGCAGTTGATCAAGTTCCTGTCTGGCATTGGCCAGTTCCCGAACTAGCTGGCTCTCTTTTGGCCCAGGGGAGCGTCGGCCGATGAGAATTCCTAGTGCCACCCCCATCGCCAGCGCGGCAAATGCCGCAGCAAGGGTCCACGAAAGACTTACCAGGAGCCCGCCAAGGACAATCAACGCCAGAAGAGCCAAGCTTACACAAATCTTTTGACAACAGGAAAGGGAACGAAACTGAGCACTCACTTCGTTTACCAGCCCTCTCAGCCTCCCTAGGACCCTTGCGGCCACGATTGAGATCTTTTCCATCGCCGTGCACCTCCGTGGCCAAAAACACTTACGCTGGTGGACGTGTGCGTCCCGCCGATTTTGCCCACTTGCCCTCAAAGCAGGCGAGCGGGTTATCGAAGAGACGACAACTCCGCACGGCCTGCCTCCATACGGCCCGCCAACCAGGCCGGGCTGCGGGCGAGTTCCGAAGCCAATTCCCGCCGGGCAAACGGCGGTGCTGCCCTTCCGTCAGGCGATAACACTTAGCCGCATTGTCCTCGGCGTCAGCCGAACCCTTCCCGGGACGTGGTCAATGCCTAACGTCCCAGCCACCGGAACTGGAAGCCGCCTGAGACTCATCCGGCCCCGGGCAATTCTCCGATTCTGTCCCTCTTTCCCCACACGGTGAGGGTCACACAGGCGCCGGTCAGTCTCACCAGCTTCCAAAGCGGGGTTTTTCCTGGGAATCCCTAGTCCGGTCGTCCTTTAAGATGGGCATTGCCACCCGGAAGGGGGATTTGCCCCGCCACACAGGTGCCACATCAGGGAGGCTTGGGGGGCATAGCGATCGAAACTTAGCCCGATTCTGACACAAATTTATGTTGCGAAATGGTGGGCGCCCAAAACGGGGTGAATTTTCCGGATGAGGAACTAAGCCCAACTGGCGACTTTTCTGACATTTCTGGCTTAACTTGAATGGCTGTGGTCCATCCACCGACAAGGCCAGCCCAGGAGGCGTCCTTGCTTCTGCCGGAGTTCAGGCATTTGCATTAGCAGAAAAAAACTAGGGGATAGCTGGCATAAATCTTTCTGAACAAGGACCACGGCTACACCGCCAATCACCCGGGCCGCGGCTGTTTTCGTCGGTGGAAGCACTGCCGGCAGATGCCAATTAAAGTCACCTCGTGGCTTTCCACTTTAAATCCCCGGGGAACCGCCTCGATGAGCCTCCGCCGACAAGAGCTGGTGCAAAAAGCACGAGTACATCTTCGACAGAGAAAATGGTGATGATGGGGAATATCGCCCCATTCAAAGCGAGCGCTGCCGCCAGGCAGCTCCACCCGCCGCAAAAGCCCAGCCGCTGTCAACACGCGCAAATGCCGGTAGACCGTCGCTATTCCCAGGGAAGGGACACGTCTGCGCGCCCAACGACAGATTTCGCTGGGAGTAAGCGGCCCATTGGCCTTCCGAAGAACCTCCAGAATAGCCCGACGTTGCCGAGTGTCCCGTCCTATCCGAACGCTCTTCCTGGTATGCATGGCTGACTCCTGTGCTTTCCCAGACTTGCAAAATGACATGGTATCGAAAGGCCTGGGATTTGTCGACATTTAGTCAACAGTCCCCTTAATTATGTGCGGACCGATTATTTAGTCCTCAGACGCCTGTCCTTTGTGCGCGCGGGCCAGCCAATTGGCGGCCGACCCGGGTCTGGTTCGCGAAGCTCATGACGCCCTCTCACCATGTTTGCCGCACACTTGCCGGCCTGGTTAAGTATCTGTAAAATTTTCCGTGATAACGATAATCCATTATCACTTTCTTTCGAAAAAAAACCAAAAATACTACCACCCGTTCACCACTTCCCCAATGGGTTGAACCTGCCGGGTAAGGAGGGGCATCAATGAAGGACCACAAAAGCGGGCATAAGTCAGCCATCAATCAGCACGCCACACTTGGGGACCGGATAGCTGCTGCCTTTTTGATCGCTCTCCCATTACTTATCTTCGCGTGCACCGTTGGGTGCTCGCAAATGGAAAGTGGAGTTCCTACGCCTGGGAGACCGGGCAACAAGCTGCGTGTCGCTGTAGTGGCGACGCCTTACCGCTGGCTCTTGCACCAGATAGCAGGCGAGCGTGTGGATATAGTCACGCTTGGCGAAGGAGCGATTTGCTCGGAAGCCTACCAGCCCACCGACGCCGAGGTCTCCCGCGTCCTTTCCTGCCACCTTCTCTTCCGTGTCGGTTTACCCTTCGAGCAGAGTCCGTGGTTTCAAAGCCTGCTAACCCATCCAAGCATCCGCGTGGTTGATCTTCGGGAGAGCGTTTTATCAACGGGCTTACTTTCACAACATGGGGCCACGTCTCAGGCGGCTAAAGAGAATTCGCTGGTCGTTGACGAAGTGGCCCATAGCAGCCACCCACAAGAAAAAGCTAATGGCTCCGCGGCAGAAGTTCACGAGGAACATCATGGTGCCAAGACCGACGGCGACCCTCATCTACATGGACACAACCACAATCACTCCCATGAGGCTGATCCGCACATTTGGCTTGAGCCCAATCTGCTTGTCGCCCAAGTGGCCACTATTGCGCACGAACTTTGTCGGATAGATCCCCAGCATGCTTCCCTGTACACGGAAAACTCTCGCAAGCTGGAAGATCGCCTCAAGAGGCTTGACGCGGAGCTTGCTAGCAAACTGGCCGGGGTTAAAGGCCGGCGGGTTTTGGTCTTCCATCCAGGATGGCATTACTTCCTCAGCCGATATGGCCTGGCCCAGGTGGCTGTCGAGAAAGAAGGTAAACTCCCGAGCGATGCGGAGCTCACCCGGCTACGAAAAGAACTTCGTGAAGCCGGTGCCAAAGCGATTGTCATCGAATCGGCCGACCCGGGCCATCCCGCTCGGGCTTTTGCTGAAACAATAGGACTAAAAACTATTGTCATTAGTCCCATCGGCGAAAACATTGAGCAAACCCTGCGTGAGTTTTCCGATTTTGCTCTGGCGTATGCGTTTTAACCGAAGGCCGCTTGCCGACGCATCAGGTGACGGGCTCCTATGCGTGAAGAGGTCTTCATTTACAATAATTCGGCTCTCCCCAGGTCAATGGTTTCAAGGCGGAGCCAGAACGGGCATTTTTGCCTGGAGTAAGAGTTGATGAACCCTGTCGTGGAAATTGAACATGTCTGGTTCTGGTACACATTTCCCCCAGCAAGTCAGCCCGTATTGGAAGACATTTCTCTAACCGTTTTCGCTGACGATTTCCTGGGACTTGTGGGGCCAAATGGCGGTGGAAAGACCACATTGCTTCGGCTTATCCTGGGGCTGATTCGGCCGCAGCGGGGGACGATTCGCGTCTTCGGAACTAGCCCGGCTCAGGTCCGCCATCGCATCGGTTATGTGCCGCAGCATGCTCGTGTGGACGTAGCGATCCCGGCCACCGTTCTGGATGTTGTTCTCACGGGGCGATTGCACCGGTCCCGGTGGGGCGTGTGCTACGGCCGCGCGGACCGTCTGGCGGCCGAGAATGCCTTAGAGCGTGTAGGCCTCAAGCATCTTGCCGGCCGACCATGGCAAAGCCTCTCCGGAGGACAACGTCAACGGGCGTTAATCGCTCGCGCCCTGGCCGCCGAGTCGCAACTTCTTTTACTGGATGAGCCTACGGCCAACATCGATCTGCCGTCCGAGCAAACCCTTACCGACCTCCTCCACGAACTGAGCCGGCATATTCCGATTGTGCTCGCCAGTCACGACATTGCATTTGTCACCACGCACATGAAGCGGGTGGCATGCTTAAACCGCCGGCTGACTGTGCATCGCGTCGACGAACTATCCTCGGACCGCCTTCGGGAGATATACGGTCAAGATGTGTGTACGATAGTTCACCGGCCGGGTTGTCCTCTCTTTGATAGCGGGTGTCGCCAAGGCTGCCGCCTGGCCGGGGAGACCAGCTCGCTGTGAATTGTCAAGGCAAGCAGAAGCCTTTTCCTCCTGGTCCCAAACGGAATCTCGAGGATGATCGGTTTCCTACGCGATTTGCCGGATAATCCCTTTTTACTGACGGGGTTACTGGCCGGGCTTTTAAGCGCTCTTGCTTGTGGACTTATTGGTCCCTATGTGGTTGGGCGAAGAATGGTGCTTCTGTCTGGGGCAATTGCCCATGCAGCCGTGGGCGGAGTGGGACTAGCCATTTTCCTGGCCGCCTATGCCCCGACAGCCTCCCGTTGGATTGATCCGCTGACGGGCGGACTTATAGTAGCCGTTGCGGCCGCAATTTTTATTGCCGTTGCCGAGACGCGTTGGGGGAGCATGCCGGAAACGCTCCTTGCGGCCATGTGGGCTTTGGGAATGTCCCTTGGAGTCCTCCTTGCAAAAATGACCCCCGGCTATCAGTCCCAGCTCATGGCCTTTCTTTTTGGCAACATAAGCTATGTGAGCTGGCGGCAGGTGAAAACACTAGTCCTTTTGGATGCTCTTCTGGCTGCTGCGACGGCGCTTTTTCATAAACAGTTCTTAGCCTTTTGCCTTGATCGAGAACAGGCAGAGCTCCAGGGTGTCTCGGCGGCAGTAGTCAACGGCGTCCTACTTGTGCTAGCCGCCATTGCCGTCATCGTCCTTGCTCAAGTCGTGGGACTAGTCATGGTGATTACGCTATTGACCCTTCCGGCGGCAACGGCAGCAATCTTCGTAAACTCTATCGCAGCGGTCATCCTAGTTAGTACCCTGGTGGCGGCGGTGCTAACCACACTGCCGCGGATGCTTGTTTACGGCACCGTCATTAGCGCGGAGTCGGCCATCGTCATTGCTGCGGTAGGCACATACCTCGCTGCGCTTGCTGTGCGAGAAGGTCTTGGTCGACTTGTGGGAAAAGGACCGAAAGCCTAAGTTCCTAGGAGCCTGCCGCCTGTTGATTAGGATCCCGCAGCAGCCGGCCCACCAGACTGACAAGAGGGACCCACCCAACCGGCCCGGTTCCAAATAACTCCCAGAACGATTTTAAGTCCCCATTATCTTAGTCCGCCCTCCAAATTTTGCTCCGAAAGAGGTAGCCCGAAGTTTTTTCCTAAGCGCTTCGGGCCCCGAGGATTTCCGGCCGATCAGGCCCTTCTTGTCCCGGCCCAATTTGCGGGCAATCTGCACCCAACGGGTCGCAATTGGAAACCATCCCGCCGGTGGACCATTGGGGAAATCGCCGATCTTCCGACCGGCCAACGGCCAAAGCCACTGCGCGAGTCTCCACTTGGGACTTCTTGCTTGACTCAGGTCTCTGCCCTCGAACAATTGACCGCAGGAAAAGTCGGAAGTAGTGTTCTACACTAAACGCCATGGGATGGTCCCGCCGCCTAACGGGCTGCCGAATGTCGACAGATAAAAACCCGCCCCAGGTTTGGAACTGGCGATGCCGTGCTCAAACGTATCCTGCCGGTTAGGTTTTGGCTTCCCTGCTTTCGTTAAAAGCGACTGACAGTTGGGAGAGCTATCCGATGCAAGTCAGCCGCGCGATCTTCGTGGCCCTGGGTTTGGTAATTTGGGGACCCACCGATAGTGCAACTGGGACGGCTAGTGAGGCGCGTCTTGCCACCTTTGTGGCTGATTTGACCCCGCCTGTTGACGGCCATCCGCTTATTTGGCTTACGCCGGTCAAAGTCGTAGAGACACCTCTTTTGGCCAAGGGGATCCTCCTTGAAGCCGGAGGCAGCCGCTACGTTCTTTGCTCGATCGATTGGTGCGGCTTAGCCAATAGCTCCTATCGGCTTTTTGTTGACAAAACTGCTGCCGCCGCTAGTTGCCCGCCGGAGCATGTCTTCGTGCACACCGTGCACCAGCATACGGCTCCCTATACAGATGGGGACGCCCAGCGGCTTCTGAACGCTGCGGGCTTCGAGCCGCTATATGTTGACTTTAAATTTCTGGAGGAGGCAGCCGGCCGGTTGGCTCAGGCGGTCAAGCAAGCCGTGGCGCAGCTTGAGCCTTTCGATCAGGTGGGGTTTGCTGCTGTGCCGGTGGCCGAAGTTGCGTCCAACCGCCGGGTGAAAACTCCGGAAGGAAAGATGCTTGTGCGCTATAGCTCGTGCAAAGACCCTAACCTTCGGGCCATGCCCGAAGGGTTAATCGACCCACTACTTCGCACGGTCACACTGGCCCGTGATGGCAAGCCCTTAGTACGGCTCCATTTTTACGCCACACACCCACAGAGTTTTTACGGCGATCCCCGTGCCTCGTACGATGTCCCCGGCTTTGCCCGCGAGCGCTTGGAAAAAGAGGAAGCGGTCTTTCAAATCTATTTCACCGGTTGTGCCGGCAATATCACTATGGGCAAATATAACGACGGCTCCCGGGAGGCTCGCGATGCGTTGACCGAGCGGCTCTATAAGGCGATGGCGGAAGCCTGTCGGCAAACTCGTTACGAAAGCCTTAAGTCCTTGCGGTGGAAGAGCCTCCCGGTGGTGCTCCCGGCACGAAGTGACCCCGGTTATTCACCTGTGGACATGGAAGCTCGCATGAAAAACCCTGCCCTTAACCCGGTTCAACGTGTTCGAGCTGCGTGTCATCTGGCTTTCCACAACAGGGCATCGCAACCGTTTAACTTCTGTGCCTTATTCATCAACGACGGAGTGATTGTAGGCCTACCGGGGGAAAGCTTCGTGGAATACCAACTATATGCTCAGTCGCTTCGGCCGGGAAAGTTCGTCGCTGTGGCCGCCTACGGCGATATTGCCACTGGGTATATCTGTACAGAGGTGGCCTTTTCGGAAGGTGGCTACGAACCGACCGAAAGCGCCCTGGCCCCGGAAGCAGAGAGCGTTATGAAGGAGGCTTTGGCTCAGCTTCTCAAGGATTAACAACCCCCACCACCTGGGCAGTTTGCTAAATCGGTGTTTTCGCTCGCTTGTTGATGTGGTCAACCATTCGGGAGGGGTCCGTCCGATGCGAAACTACCTATTCCCCCGGCGAAGATTCTTGGCTCAAGCCGCAGTGGCCACTGGCACAGTAGGCACGAGTGGCTTTTGGCCCTGCCGTTGGTCACAGGCCGAGGGCAAAGCCGACGTGTTGGCAGCGCTGGGCGGAACACCGGTTCGCCAAAAGGCGTTTACCCCCTGGCCGCCGGTCACACCGCAGATTGAGGCATCGCTTTTGACCACGCTTCGTTCTCGCCAATGGGGCCGCAGCCTTCAAGGCCCCATGAAAGGAACCGGTGCAGTGGTCCAACTGGAAAATCGCTTCGCTCAACTTGTGGGGGCTAAATACTGTTTGGCAACCGGCAGCTGTACGCAGGCATTGCACACAGCTCTGCATGCCGTGGGCGTGGAAGCCGGGGACGAAGTGCTCGTCTCCCCCTGTACCTTTATCGCTTCGGTTCAAGCCATCCTTGTCAACGGGGCATTACCTGTCTTTGTGGATGTAGACATTAACACCTTCCAGATGGACCCCAGCAAGATCGAAGCATTAATCACCCCGGAGACCCGCGCCATCGAGCCAGTGCACATTGCCGGTCTGCCGTGCGACATGGAGCCAATCCTTAAGATTGCGCGGCAGCATAAGTTGGCTGTCGTGGAGGACGCTGCTCAGGCCCATCTTGCCCGATACAAAGATCGGTATTGCGGCACATTCGGGCATATTGGTTGCTTTAGCTTCCAAACCAGCAAACAGATCGCCTGCGGGGAAGGCGGAGCATTGGTGACAGATGATCCCTCGCTTGCCGAGGCCTGCTACGTCTTCCACAACATGGGGCTTGGACCAAACGGAAATTCTGTCGGCATCGGAACTAAATACCGCATGAACGAATTCGAAGCCGCTGTGCTCCTGCCCCAGTTGGAGACACTGCCCGAGGAGATTGCCCGCCGAGATCGCAATGCCCTCTACCTGGCAAGCCTGCTTGAGCAAATCCCCGGGATTATTCCACAAAAGCGATACCCCGCAGTGACACAAGGGGCTTATTACCTCTTCGGCTTGCGGTACGTGCCGGAGGCTTGGGACGGAGTGCCGCGGGATGTATTCCTTCGGGCGCTTCGGGCCGAGGGCGTTCCTTACACCACGATGTATTTCGACCGGCTGAACCGGCAACCTTTTATCGAGGCAGCTCTTGAATCGCGGACCTTCCGGCGGATCTTTTCGCTAGAGCGTCTCCGCCGCTATCGTGAGGCCAACCACTGCCCAAACAATGACCTCCTTGCCTCCCAGGGGATTTGGCTCCCCCAAAACGTCCTTTTAGGAGATAAGCAAGACATGGAAGATATCGCCGAAGCGTTTGGCAAGATATATCGCCTGAGAAGTCAACTAAGTAAGCTTTCCAAAGCCACTTAGCCGGGCCAATCCTTTCGGGAATATTCCCAGCACGGGACCTCATGGGGGTGGCGTTAGTTGGTCTTCCGGGCTGGGCAGAGGCAAGGCGCTGGGTGCGCCCTCAGGGGGCGTGTTCTCTCGCATAGGCCAATTTAGAACGCGCCTATTAAGTCTCTCGAAGAAAAGTTTCGGGTGCCTCCCAAGATTGACAACTTTCGGAAACGTGGGCTAAATTGGCGGTCAAGTGGGGACGGAATATGGTCCCAAAATTCCAAAAGGCATAAAGTTAGCAATAAAAGCATCATTCATCGGACCGCTTTCAAGAGCCGACTGGCGCAGAATCCCGATCCGGGTCGGGCGAAATAAAGGGGAAAGCTAGTTACCGAAGTTGAACGCGGGCAGACGGTCCCGAGGAGAATTCGTTTCGATCTGGCGGCTCCCAAAATCTTCCGGGGGAGTTTTCGATGGCTGAAGATCGCCACCGCATTGAGCAAAACGAGCTAGCTATTTGGCTGGGCAAACTTTTGGGTTGGCTTCGGCCATACGCACGTCCCCTGGCTTGGGGAGCGACAATAGTCGTGGTTGTCGTCCTAGTCGGGGCAATCTGGCGGTCGTCAAGCGGTGCGGCAGCTGCCCGGGCGTCCGAGGCCCTGGCTCAGGCCTTAGCCCAGCGAAGCCCAGGGGCGTTAGAGGATGTTGCTAGGCAGCACGGCGGTACGGTCGGGCAACTTGCGCAATTGGCCGCAGCTGACCTTTACTTTTCCGAGGGGACCCAACAGCTTTTCATCAACAAGACGATTGCCCGCCAGGATCTTCAGAAGGCATTGGAACTTTATCGCCAAGTGGAAAGCAGTGCCCGCAACCCCGAGATTCATGCGCGGGCAATTTTCGGAGTAGCCCGGACGCTAGAAGCCATGTCGGGCACAGAAGCCGGCCAAGGCCTACTGCGTGAGGCTGTGGCCAAATATCGCGAGGTGGTCCAAAAGTTTCCCACAGATCCATTTGCCTTTTTCGCCCAGCAGCGACTGGCCGATTTGGAGCTTGAGGACACCAAACGCTTCTACGATCGGTTTGCCAAGTATGATCCGCGGCCACCCCTCCAGCCAGAGGCACCTGTTAGCACCCCACTTCCGGAGACGGGCCTAAACCCGCCGTCGGAACCAACCGCTCAGCAAGGGCAACCGGCCCCGGCCGGTGAATCGTCCGCTGTGTCAACAGTACCCTTGCCGCCCCTTGTGTCCCCAGGAGAGGTCAGCCCCAAATCCGAGGAAAAACCCGGGGAGGCTCCCACCCAACCGAGTCCTTCCCCAAACAGTCAACAGGGGCCACAACCTTCCCAGGCCGATTCACCGGCTAATCCGCCAACGGCTTCCTCTCAACCCCAAGAGCCTTGATTGCTTTCCCAATCGTAACCGGGAAAATCAGCAGAACGTCGCGGCAGCCTAGAAGTGTCCTGTTTGTGTGGAGCATCGCTATCTTTCGGAGCAACCGGTTGAACTTCGCGTCGGACCAGCCGAGGTAGGCTGGCGGCTCGATCAATTCCTTGTCTATCATTTTCCCCAATATACTCGGGCTCATTTGCGGCGGATCATCACCGCTGGGGGTGTGCGTGTTGATGATCGCGGGTGCAAGCCGGCTTATCGGCTTAAATTAGGTCAACGCGTTTCGGTGGTCTTGCCAGAGATACCTCGTCAATCTCCCAAGCCGGAAAATATCCCCCTGGAAATCCTCTACGAAGATGAGTGGCTTGCGGTCATCAACAAGCCTCCGGGGATGGTGGTCCACCCCTCCCGAGGACATTGGTCGGGAACGATTGCCGGCGCTTTGGTGTACCACTTCGGAGGGAGGCTTAGCAGTCTTGGCGGGCCGACCCGGCCGGGGGTGGTTCATCGCTTGGACCGCGATACGAGCGGCGCCCTTCTTGTCGCTAAGCACGACCTCGCCCACTCGCAACTTGCCCGCCAGTTCCATGACCGCGTGGTGGAAAAGGAGTACTTTGCCATCGTGGTCGGGACACCCGATCGGGATCGGGATGTTATTTCCCTGCCGATTGGGGTTCATCCACATCATCGGGAAAAGATGGCCATCCGAACCATTACCCCCGCAGGCCGAATGGCGGAAACATTTTACGAAGTGCTCGAACGCTTTGACGGCTTTGCCGCTCTCCGGGTCGTGCCCAAGACTGGCCGAACCCACCAAATTCGTGTTCATTTAGACCACATCGGTTGTCCCGTCTTGTGCGACAAGCAATACGGTGGTCGGGCCAGCATTTCGGCAAGCGAAATCCGCCGGCAGGTTCCTAGCCCGAGCGAAGAGCCACTCCTTGCCCGGCAAGCCCTCCACGCATGGCGACTTGGGTTTATCCATCCCGGCACCGAAAAGTGGATGAAAGTGGAAGCCCCCTTGCCGGCCGACATCCTTCGTGTCCTTGAAGAGCTACGGCATTACCGCTCGTTGGGAGTGAAATCACCTCCAAGTTAACCGGTCCGGCCCCGCCATTTTTCCTTTGCTAACACTTGGGCTCGTCGCGTATCTTCCATTCCTTTAACTAGGGAACGGAAAAGGAAGAAACTCTTGCGAGGTTTACCCCGGTGGTTTAACCCCGGCTACTTGGTGGCAGGAGTGGTAATATCCGTTGATCGCGCAGGACATGATTGAAAGAACTTCCAGATAACTTCTTGGAAATCAAAATCCCGGCATACTTTGCCGACAAATGCTTCCGCCAAGCGCAAGCCAGCCCTCGGCGAGCCAGGCAAGGTGTGACCCCCTCCCTGAATGAGCCAATACTCGACCTTAACGCCCTCTCTGCCGGGCGGATACCGCCGGACCACCACGCGGCATCCGTCATTGGGGTCGTTATCGGGGTAAGGTTCCTCAACAGGTTGCCCTATAATCCCATTGTGCGCAAGGTAAAGCGTGAGCATTTCTTCCGTGGAGATGATTCGGCCACCGCGATCACTTCCCGCAATTGGCCCACCGGCAATCGGCACAAGTGGATCAGCATCCCCCTGAATGACAAGAAGGGAGATCGGATGACTGGGGCGAAAGTTCTTTGCCACCGGCTCGGCCAGTCCGCCGATAACCGGGGCAATGGCCGCAAAAAGGTCTGCCGCCTGCGCCGCCAGATAATGGCAAAAAATGCCGCCGTTTGATACGCCGGTGGCGAAGATCCGCCCACGGTCAATCGGGTACTCCTTGGCTAAATGCTCAATGATCATCCGCACGAATTTCACATCATCCACGCCTTCCTGCTGGGAAGCAATCCTGACAGCCTTTCGACCGTCATTCCAGTGATTTTTCCAGCCATTTGGATAGACAACAAGAAAGTACTCCTTGGCGGCAAGCGGCCCGAAGTTAGTGCGAACGAGCATGTTTTCCGCTTGGCCCCCACCACCGTGGAAAACAAACACAACGGGCAATTTCCCTTCCCGCTTTTCCGGGACCTGAATGATAAACGATCGCTCCCGGCCATCCACAGTAAGGCGACAAACCTTTTGCTCCACCCCAGGAGGCGGGGGAGAAAGCGACCGTTCGCCCTGGCCACCCTGCGCCACCCGCCGCCGCAAAGCTCCCCGGAGCTCCTCCGTCGACAACATGCCATCGCGGTCTTCGTCAGCAAAAGAGAGGACGCGCTCAAGGAGCTGAATCCCCTTAACTTCCTCGGCGGACACTCGGCCGTCACCGTTGCGATCAAGTCGCCTTAGCCAATCAGCAAGCTCAGCACGCAGCTGAAGGAAAAACCCCACAGCAGCTAAAGTGACAAGAATGCCACTTGTTAACGCCATGGTCGATCTCGTCCCGCATTAACTGGTCCGCATGCTTTATCCTTGAGGCTCCTCGTACTTGCCCCGTGAAGCCCCAGATAAGATTTAGCTGTCACCCAGCAGTCGCCTCCGCCGAGGGGAAGCCGAGTCCAGCTCGCCCCCGAGTAGCCGAATCTGGCTATCGCCGGCATCAACAAACCTAATCCCAAGAGGTTTAGCCGACAGAAATCCTTATTCACCACAGAGAATTCCCGTACCCGGAACATAAGCAACCCTAGCCGGCCACGGACCAGGGGCCGTTCCCGGGGTCAAACCCCCACCGTGTTGACGAAAATATGTTCCCGGTCGCCAGATTTAGTGCCTTTTGGCCCTACGGCTCTTTAAATGCTTGTTGACGAATATCGGCTATTTTACCGACGGATCAAGGGGCATCCCCAACTTTTCGTAGAGTCGGCGGCGAGCTGCCTTATCGGACTCCAGAATTCCTCGGGCGTAGAGAGCCACTTCCTCCGCATACTGCCGAGGCACAACGATCACGCCGTCACCGTCGGCAACGATAACATCCCCAGGCACCACCAGGACCCCACCGATGACCACCGGCCGATTGACCGATTCGATCTGGTTACGACCGGGACGAATCCCTCGGCCGGGCTGCTTGAAATAAAGCGGCACCCGCTGGGCAATGATCTCGTCAGTGTCCCTGGCAGAAGCGTTGGTCACCACGCCCACACAGCCGCGAAGCTTCCACGCCAAGATGTTGTTGGAGCCGATTGTCCCCACATCGGCGCCTTCAGCGTCTTCGATAACAAGCACCGTGCCTTTGCGTAAAAGGGGAATAAATGGCTCGGGCGACAACTCGCGGTACCACTGGCTGACCGCTTCGTTAAATTCGGCCGTCTCCTTTCGGCCAATCGGCGGCCGATTGGTGGGCACATAGCGAACCGTCACCGCAATGCCCACGATCCGATGCGTAAAATTCTCCGTGTCGCGCCATAAGGGCTGGATCTCTGGGGAAACAAGCCCGATATTCTGCAGCCCGGCCTTATCCATCCCATCGCAAACGTCGGCAACCCGAAGGCCCTCATAAAGCTTGAGAATCCTTTCGTCCTCTTCCGGCGAATAAACCGGTGTGGGGATGAAATTTTTTCCTGCCCGCAGCTCATCCTCGGTCACCCCTTCCGCTTGCCCAAAGGCCGGGGAAACCCCCGAAGTCATGACGATCACGACAACAATCACACCATGCCATGTTGACAAGCGACCCGCAGCGTGCTTGGCCATCGGCAGATCTCCCTTCACATCTCAAAGTAGGACTACCAACTGCAGTCGGTACCACACAAGCCGATCTCACGTGGGCACTGCGCAAACTACCTTCGGCCGCCTGATGCATTCTACCGTCCGGTGGCTCCTATTTGATAGCTGACTAAACCTACCCCAAGGCTTAGCTCCACAGACCTGTTAGCCTCTACCCGCCATACGTAAAACACCCTTCACCAGGGAACCTAAACGTGATGTCAACAGGCGGCTTCCTTTCCAGCACCAAATGGCCTTTGAAAGGTGCCCCGCTTCGCCCGGCAGCAATAACGCGGCAACCAAGCAAGCGACCCAAGCCGGGTTGCCAAGCGTCAACACAAGCCCCGAGAGCCTCCGCATGTTTAATCCCCACGAAGCACAAACGGTGCCAATTACTGTCCTGCCCCGGTAAACCCGCATGCCGGTACACTTTGCTTTCGTGGCGACCCATGCTTGCCGCCAGGCCAGTATTGTCAGGATCGGAGGCCATTACAAGATCAAGAGCGCCGTTGTTATTAAGATCTCGCCTTTTCGCCCCAAACGCCGCTACCGTCCAGGCCGCTCAATATGGTGGACCTTGGCTTAAAGACACGCTGCCCTAATTCCTAAATAAAATCCCCTTGCCGGCTGATTCATCGATTCACTTCGGTTAAGCACAACAAGGTCGAGCCAGCCCGCGTTGTCAAAGTCGCAAAAGACAGCATCCGCCAAATGAAGCCGCCAATTAGTCGGACCGACGCGAGCACCAAGCACCGCAGGAGAAGGGGGGCATCGGAAAACTGGCACCCTCGCGATACGCCCAATGAATCGGGCTGAGGCCTGCTTCTTCGGTCGCCTCCCGGAAATTGAGGTTGCCTTCATTTCGCCGCAAGCAGGCGCCGACATATTCGGGGCGCGGTGCTTAGCGCCAATTAGCCAGACCGACCGCCAAAGCATTAAGATCCCCCTCATTTCCACATCGGCAAGAGACCAATAGCGAACTCCCGGCGCTTTCCTGCCCGATCAAAGCGTCCGCTTGTCTGGATTAAGCTTCAACCGAGCTTCAAAGGCCAAACCATCACCGGTCAGTTTCTCAAAGAAAATTCGCCGGTCTAGCCAGCCGATTCCGCCAGGAAAAGAGCCCCTGCCGGTATTCCACGGGGGGAATTAGGAAGCACCGGATCGCGGATGTCAACATACTAGGACGGAGCTAGATCCATAGCCCCGCCGTTGTCTAAGCCGCCCATGTTAATACCTAGCCCCGCTTTATCAGGAGACCTGCCACGATAAAAACTGCCGAAATCGGGGAGAATATTAGAGCCGCCAATGTCCTTTGAATGCCAATCCTCAAACCGCGCCCCCGAAAACCGATCAATGTGGAGCCCGCTGTACGAAAAGCCACCGAAGGCATTGCCAATACTATCGCACCCCACGGCTATATCGCGACATCCAGCCTTGTTGACAACGCCGCGATTCGGTTGGCCGTTGTAGGCCTCGGCATTTTAAATCCGACTTTGTCCGACACGTGCCGCCTTACGTCTTACCGACCGACGGTAACGGAAAGACTATTTGCCGGCTTCGCACTGCCTGGAAAAGCCCGGCCGCCGAAGATCTCGGCATCGCAAGTGACAAACATCTTATGAAATCTATCGCCGTTACAATCGGGGAGAACCGGCAGGTAACCGCGGCCAAATCGATCCGGCAAAACCCGGGAGTCCACAATCGGACGCGTCAGTCCCGAAAAGAAAATCGACGTTCGTTGATAAAGACGCGCAGTTTCTGCCCTGCTCCACCGGCACTGCCCAAATATCGGGGCGGCAAGTAGGAAGCAGCGATATCGGAAGCCCAAGCGTAATTAAGCTCGGCGATTGCCAGTTTCTTCACACGCTCCTGAATGCTCGAAAACGCACCAGCAAGATAACGCAGCAGGAGGATACTTTCGAAAAGCCGGCCACGACCAGGGGCACAGGGGAGCGGTCATACGCAGCCCCTCAGGCAGTTCGCAAAGGCAGCCACGACCAGTAGCACGGGGGAGCTATCGCAAAACCGGATTCCAGGGAGACTCGGGAAGTATTCTTTGCCAATAAAGGGCCGGAAAGGGAGGTGCCCAAGACCGTGGAGCCAAGCAATGGAGGCCGCCAAAGAACACGGAGTTGGCACCCGCGCGGAAAAGTGCAAGCAAACTATCCCCTTCCGGAGGGTAAAGCTCGCCCCACCGGCGGATAGACTTTCAAATGGGCATCGAAAAACCGAGGTCCGACCGCAATGCGAGGGACGAAAAGGCGGGACGTTTTGGGGCGGGGTCGAAGCTAGCCAAATGGACGGCGCTCAAGGAGCTCTTGCCAAGCTACCCGGCCTGGATTCGAACCAGGAATACGGGAACCAAAATCCCGTGTGTTACCCATTACACCACCGGGCAGTGCTACGCGGGCCAAAAAGCACTTGGCCATCGCATTAAAAATTTATCGCCGCCTAAAATCCTCGGCAACAGATGCTCTACTATCACCGCCCAAGTAACATATGAACCAAATCGCGGGTGTTACTTTCGGGCGGGCGGCCTCTTGAAATTGGCTCGGCTGGCAGCGCTTGGCCGAAGTCCGGCCCGAGCGCCCATGGGCCCCACGTAAAATTCGCGCAAGCGCGAGGAAGTCCGCCTCAACCTTTCCGCAGACGAGAAGTTTCCTCCGGAGCCCCGGGATGATTCTGATAATCGACAATTATGACTCATTTACTTACAACCTCGTCCACCGTCTTGGCGAGCTTGATCCGAACTTAGAGATCGAGGTGTATCGCAACGACAAGATTACCCTTGAGGAGATCGCGGCTCGGGGTCCCACGCACATCATCATTTCTCCAGGGCCATGTACGCCGAAGGAGGCGGGCATTTCCGTTGACTGCGTCCGGGCGTTTGCCGGCAAAATCCCCATATTAGGGGTGTGCCTTGGGCACCAAGCGATCGGCGAGGCTTTCGGCGCCGAGATCGTTCGGGCACCGCGCGTCATGCACGGGAAGACGGACTTCATTTATCACCATAGTTGTTATCTTTACGAGGGGATACCTAATCCGTTTGTCGCCACACGGTATCACAGTCTGATGATCGCCCCGGACACACTTTCTTCCGATTTCGAGGTCTGCGCCTGGAGTGAGGATCCAGAAGAGCGGGGGATCATCATGGGCATCCGCCATCGGCGGTACCCGGTCTTTGGAGTGCAATTTCACCCAGAGAGCTTTTTGACCGATGTGGGTCACGAACTCCTCCGGCGATTCTTAAACGTCCGAGCCGACCCAGGCGAGGTGGCCGAGACCAAATTTACCGATCAAGAGACGGCGAAGGAGAGCTGATCCAAAAAAAGATTGAGGGTGTGACTTCGCTCGTTTGCTCCTCCGCGGCCGAGGCCCAGAGTCGATCCTGATTTCGATTGGACGAGCCGTTTTTTCTCATGCTACGAGCCCAACCCGCCCCGCACCTTGAAAAATCATCAACCAGGTAGCCGATCTTTTCCAATCTTTCGCCATCTTTCGCACATTTCAGCACTTAACCCTCAACGGCCATATGAGCTTGGCGGAAAGGCCCGGGGCACCTAACTTTTACGGAGACAATGACCGCCGGACTTTTGATTGGAAAGACCACCTGACTTGGCCGGAGGGTCATGATCGCAAGCAGTCGGATAAAAACTTTCGTCTTAAGCCTCCTTCCCACCCCCGATCGGCACCTTGCCTGGCCGGAAGCAGCCTGGGGAGCCTTCCTGTACTGGCTAGCCCTGCCTGGTCCCCACCAGGGAGGGGTTCTGCCGTTCATCGGGTGGGTAGCGCTCACCCCATGGGTTTGGCTTGTCATGCGTAAAAAGCTGGGCGCTCCCCCGGGCCATACGACACAACAACCGACGAGGGATCCTGGCGCGAATGGGGCTGCTGCCCGCCGCAAAAATAATGCAGGACACTGCCCGCCTCCAGCGGCCGATCCCCCTCCTTGCAAGACGAAGCAGGCTGCTGATCCGCGAACGGCCCGCAAACTCAGTTCTGGCCCGCGATCGCTCCCACGCCGAATGGCCCGAAAGTTGTCTCCCATTTTCCTAAAGCCGTACTGGCAAATTTGGTGGGCTGGGTTTGTGTTTTGGCTTGTCACGCTCCATTGGCTAAGGTATCCCCATCCGGCCGTAAGCATAGGGTGGGTAGCTCTTTCCGCATACTTGGCCTGCTACCTCCCGGCGTTCGTAGCGATCTGCCGAGTAGGATTCCACCGGCTTCGGCTTCCCATTGCGCTAGTTGTGCCCGTGGTGTGGACAGCCCTCGAATATGTCCGCGCTCATCTTCTTACCGGCTTCACGTTGGCTAGCCTCGCGCACACACAGTACCGGTGGAGTCTCTTTCTTCAAGTGTGCGATTTGGGAGGGCAGTACACGCTCAGTTTTGTGATGGCGGCCGTTTCGGCCATTCTGGCCGTGTCGGTTGCTACAAGGAACCTAGCGCGGGCGGCCATCGGCACAATGCTCGGCGGGATGATTGTCCTCAGCGTTGCTGTTTACGGCGCGTTGCGACTAACGGCATTTCCCGACAGTAACCCACAGCTGAGGGTCCTTCTTGTCCAAGGGTCGGTGGATGTGGTCTTTCCACCCCCTCCGCTTACCCCTTTTCTCATGCACACACAATATTCCATGCTTTCAAGTAAAGGCGTGGAGACCTATAAGAACATCGACCTAATTATCTGGCCAGAAAGCGTGTACGGTTACCCCCTTGTTGACGCAACGCCCGATGCTATTCCGCCTGGCGATTGGCAAGACTCGCCCGAACTTTTCCGCAAGCGCTTAGCCCAAGCCTGCGAAGCAAGCAGAGAACTTCTCCATCAATCCGCCTCTCAATTCAAAGCACCGCTTATTGTAGGGATCAACCGAGAGGAATGGACCGCTGAAGGGCCAAAGATGTACAACTCCGCAGTGTTTGTTCCAGCTGTTGACGACACCGGAACTTCCCCCGGCGCGACCGGCGAACCTACTTTTCGAAAAACACGCAAGGACGCTTCCTCCCACCCTGCCCGGCCTCAGGCCGATGTCCCCCCTCAACGGTCGCCCAATCCGTCCCTTCGCCCGGCAATCCATGTTTACGACAAGCTTCATCTTGTGATGTTCGGGGAATATGTCCCGTATGCCCGGCACCTACGTTGGATTTTGGACCTTCGACCTCTTAGCACTTTGCAAGTCAACACAGAGCCTGGGCGAGAGCCAAAGTGTTTCGTCCTCGGCAAAGCTCAGATGGCACCCAACATATGTTTCGAATCCACTGTGCCGCACCTCATTCGTCGACAGCTTCTTTTTCTTCGCGACCAGGGGTATCGGCCAAACGTCTTAGTCAATCTGACAAACGACGGTTGGTTCCGCGGTGCGGCAGCGCTTGATCTTCACCTGGCCTGTAGTGTCCTTCGGGCGGTGGAATTTCGTAAACCGCATCTCATCGCTGCCAATACGGGACTGTCGGCTTTTGTGGACAGCGCGGGCCGAATCCGGGATGTAGGTGCCCGACGGCAAACCGACCTTCTCTTGGCTGAGGTGACACCAAACGACCAAGAAACACTTTATTTACGCTGGGGCGACTGGCTGGGACAGCTGTGTCTAGCTTTGACACTTTTCGTAGCCCTAAGTCCAGTCATCAATCAGCTTTCGGGCCGCAGAGTGTTGATTTGCCGCTCCGCGGGATAGGTTTTCAGCCTTCGCAATTAACGAATGCGCCTCGCGTCCACATCGGACTTAAGTTCCGGTTTAAAAAGTGCACAAATCGTCAAGGGCAGTAGCGGTGGACTTTTGGCAGGTTAGCACGGATCGCTTTATTGTCGGGGCACACATGTCGATTGCTGGGGGTTACCACCGGGCGGTTGAACGGGCGGCAGCACTAGGCTGCGATTGTGTACAAATCTTTACCCAGAATAATCTCCGCTGGGAAACCCGCCGCGTCAGTACGCAGGAGGCAAAGCTATTTCGCGAAGCTCTTGTCCGACATCAGATTGTTTGTCCACTGGTGCACGCTAATTATCTCATCAACTTGGCAAGCCCCGACGGGCAGTTATGGCGGCGGTCCATACGGGCTTTTGCCGGAGAGCTTCGCCGAGCCGCGGCGCTTGGTATCCCCTGGGTAGTCTTTCATCCCGGGGCGGCTACCGATGGCCAACTCGACCGCGCACTAAGCCGGGTCGTGCGGGCGCTAAATCAAACGCTGGAAACACTGCCGCCAAATACACAGGTGGGCTGCCTCATCGAAGTCACAGCCGGCCAGGGCCATGCGCTGGGGTCAGACTTGGAACAAATCCGTTTCCTTCTGGCCGAAATTTCACGGCCCGATCGCGTAGGAGTGTGCCTGGACACATGTCACCTTTTTGCGGCAGGCTATCCCTTGGCTCCGGCAAGTGCCTATGAACAGACGACGAAGCTACTTGAAAAGACCGTGGGCCTTGCGCGGATTAAGGCCATTCATCTCAATGATAGTCGCGGAAAGCTGGGAAGCCGCGTGGACCGCCATATGCACATCGGTCGCGGCCAGCTAGGCTTGGAGGCCTTTCGCCTTATCGTCAACGACAAGAGATTCTTCGGCATCCCGATGTACATCGAAACACCGAAGGAGAAACTCCAGGGCCAAGATATGGATCAAGTTAATATGAAGCTCCTTCGCAGCCTCGTCCCACCCGAAAGAGCTTCAGCTGCAGCCTTGCCCCATTAGTGCTACCACCTTAACTTACGCCTAGGCCGTCAACAGCCCAAGTTCTTTTCTGCGAAAACAACCGAGCTTCCCGGGAGAGTCTCTTACGGGCAGGCTAAACGCGCGTGTTTTCGTCAGACAGAATGGCCTAGGTAGGCGGGAAGTCATCGCGGTGGTAACCAAGCGACTTGATTACCAGAAGGAGCTCTTCGTGGGAAATGAATCGCCGCCGGTGGAGCATTTTGTAACGGTCAATTGCCAAAGCCAATTCTTTGGCCTCAGGGGACAGGCCCTCGTGGCTATTGGCAAACTGCCGTCTTTCCACCACCGGGGGGGCCGAAGGATGGTCGTAATTACGCCGATCGACGAAAATACTCGGAGTTTCAACCGCCTGAGTCATCGGACCGTCCACTCCTCCCAAATGTGAACCTGGCAAAATCGAACATGACGCCCCTTTGCCCACTGGCCGGATATGGCAAAGAGCCTTCTAAGGAAACTTTAGCTCACGAAGCGATTAGGCGCCGGACTAACCCGGCCAAACCGGGGCGAACGACTGCTGGCGACTACGCCCCGGAACGGTAGGAGGCGCTAAGGCAGAAGGATAAAGTGGGCGATATTTTCAGGCTGCCACCCGATCGGACCATTAGCCCCAGGGAGGCCAGTACCACCGGCCCTGAAAAGCAAAACCCAAACCCAATAGGAGTCTCCCCCGAGGCCGGGGCTCCCCTGCGGCAATTGCGGTGGCAGCTTACTTTGCTTCTCTGGTCTTTTTTGCCCAAAACTCCTCTTTTTGCCCGAAACTTCTCGGCTGCCGGAGGGTGAAGGAGAATGGACCGCGCGTGATTTGCTTGTCGGTCGATTGCCCCGCTTAGCGAGCATTTAACACCCTCTTTTGTGGGCGAGGAGACCCCGCCTCTTTCAAGGGCTCGAATTAACAGCCCCCACCGCACCGTCATTGGCCGAAACTTCCAAACCGTAAATGCGAGCGATCCGGAATCCCTCCAACCGGCCGAAACAACGGAGACGGGGAAACTCTTTGGCGGGCAATGAGTTATGGGACAGTTCTTCCTGAGCCATAACTGCCTTGCGAACTTACTACGCGAGCTGGGCGAAACAGCTTCGAACGGGTTTGTGACCCCATCCCGTTTCAAACACGTCCACGCCCTTACCTGGGGACATGCCTAAGCCGCCCACAAACTTCGCGAAGTCAGCCACTGCTCTTCCGGGAGAGATTTTCGGAGAGGTTTTTTTGATAAGAGGACTATCAATTCGCGAGGCGCCGACGGCGTGTCGACCGCAAACCGGAAAGAAAAAGAGAAGGATTCCGGGCGCGGCCGTCAAGCCTGGCAACAGTGCCGGTGCAAGCCACCGCTAGAGCAACCGCCCCATTAGCTCCTTGTAAGCCGCCACCGCCATGGCGTCGCACCGCTCGTTTTCGGGATGCCCGCTATGGCCCGGTATATGGCGAAAAACCACCTGGTGTCGCGAGAGAAGCTCATCAAGACGCCGCCATAAATCCTCGTTTTTAATCTCACCCCAGCTCCGGCCCTCTTTTCGCCGCCAGCCCTGACTTTTCCATTTTGGAAGCCACTCGGTGATCCCCTTACCGACGTAAATGCTATCGGTAACAAGCTCCACATACGACGGCCGCTTGAGGGCCTCCAGCCCCCGCACCACGGCCGTTAGCTCCATTCGGTTGTTTGTGGTGTCTGGCTCCGCACCTGAGCAAACAAGCTCCCTGCCGCTCCTCGGGTGTCGAAGAATAAACGCCCACCCGCCCGGCCCAGGATTGCCATGGCAAGCACCATCGGTATAAAGGATGACATGAGGCAAATTATTTGCCCCTTGGCCCAAAGGAAGCGAATCTTCCTTGGCGGTCCGCTTTTTCCGCGGTGGGCTTTGCCCTCCTTGATCTGCGGAAGCCTTCCCACGAATAGCCATAGTTCGGCCCGTCCCTTGCCTCCCTGATTAAATTTGTCAACAAGGCCAATGATAGTTTTTCGGCTCGTACTCTCTCGGAAAAAACGATGGCGATTGTGTTGACGGGCGAGGAAAGTTCTCTTGGTTGCTGCCCGGCCGCCCGTTCCAGCCTTACCGCCTGCCTTCGCCGGCTAGGCCGACAGCTTGCTCCACGGCCCACTCCGGGCGTACTTCCCCGGCAGGGTATTTTTCCAAGGTCCACGGGATCCGCACTGTAAACGTGCTCCCTACTCCTAATTGGCTTTGGACCGAGACTTCCCCTCCCATCAGTCGACAAAGCTCTTTGACGATCGATAGGCCCAGTCCGCTGCCGGAGTGTTCCCGGGTAAACGGATCGCCACTCGGCCGCGCGGTCCGGCCTTGCCGGAATTTCTCGAAAATAATCTGCTGATCCTCTTCGGAAATTCCCACCCCCGTGTCGCTTACCTGAAGCACCAGGAAGCCATTTTCCCGCCGAGCCGTGACCTTAATGCGACCACCTTCCGGCGTAAACTTAATAGCATTGGACAGCAGGTTGTTGAGAATCTGCCGAAGCCGGTATTCATCTTGGAACATCGGCGGCAAATTCGGCTGAACGTCCACTTGAAGTTCGAGCTTTTTCTTTTCGCTCAAGGGACGCGCTAAGTCGCACTCGGCCGAAATCATTTGCCCGACATCAAACTCGATGGGGCGCAATTCCATCCGCCCACTTTCGATCTTGGCCAAATCCAAGATGTTGTTGATCATTTCCAGAAGCATCCGCCCCGCCTTTTGAATGTTGCCCACAAATCGCTTTTGCCGCTCGTCCAAATTGGGTGCAGAAGCCAGCACCTCGCTAAACCCCAAAATACTGTTGAGCGGCGTTCGCAATTCGTGGCTCATTGTGGCCATGAAGTCGCTTTTGATTCGGTTCATCTCGTAAAGCTGCATATTAAGCTGGGCCAGTTGGTCCACCTTGGCATCGAGGTCAGCATTGACCTGCCGCAGTTGCTCCTGTGCCGTGATCAGATGATGGAGCATACAGTTAAAGGCGTCAGCTAACGTCTCGAATTCATCGCCGGTATGAAGCTCCGCCCGGGTATCGATGTCCCCCCGGCTTACCGCTTCGCTAACTTCTTTAAGATGTCGAAGGGGACGAATGATCACGTAACGAATGACCACGTAAAAAGTAACTAGTGCCAAAAAGGCGGTGACAATCGACACGGCAAACAGCCAGTTCCATGTTTCTGTCACAGCCGACTGTGTCGGGCCGTTGGGGATCGTCACCTGCACGATGGCCATCAGATCCCCTTCTTCCAGCGGCTCGCTGGCCAAAAGAACCGTACCGATCGGGACATCGAAGCCGCCCGGCTGCCAGTAGGTCTTATGGCAGAGTGTCAAACAAGACGCCTGAGCACGCACCGGCTGGTAATACTGATACTTCAGGCCGTTGTTGATATACCGCTCGGCATATTCTGGGCCAGTGTCCGCCGAGTCCCCCGCACGACGGTGCCGCATAAACTGCTCTAAGAGTTGCTTCTCAAATTCGTCGTTGGGGCTGCCCAAAAGTTCAGGGTTAGCGGCGCGGCTATCCGGCCGATGAATCACTCGCCACTCGTACTCCTGATTGCTCAGGTTACGCCGCAAATGCTCGATATAAGGCCGAAATTGCTCGTTCGTCTCAAGCTGCTGCCAGTGCTTGATAAGCATCACCTGGTCGACCAAAAGCCGGGCTTTGATCGGATTCTGACCATAAACGACACTGCCCGTGACGACCCAATAGAGGAAGAAGCTGACCGCAATGACGATGGCGATCGAGACCCCAAAGAGAAGGAGACACTTCAGCTCTAAACTGGTCTCGCCCAGTCCACGAGGGAGCACCCGAGGCATCTTAATCGCCCACCGATGTAACTAATGTTCGGAAATATACTGGACAATGGTGATCACTCGGAAAATTTTACCTTCTCTCGCTTTTTTCCGCCACGGCGACAGTCTTCGCGAAAACGTCGACTAAGGCCCACCGCTTTGCCCGGGAATTCCGGCTGCCGGCCAATAAACGGCAATCCAAGGACCGGCCAACAAACGGCGATCGGAGGAAATGGAAGGAGCTAACCACGAACCCCTCGCACCCGCGCCAAGTTGGGCCCAGTTGTCCGCGCAAGTCGGGTGGATTAGCAGCTCTTTCGCAACTTGGGTGTAGAGCATGGAAGCTGTCAGCATTGCAATGAGCAGGCCGTCATAGGGATCAAGGCAGTTAACGGGAGTTCCACGGTGTCAACATCCCGCTGCGAGCCTGGCTCGCCCCTCAGCCCGTTCCCGGCCGGGTGGGTCTCCGAAAGTACCTCTACGCCAGCACCTTTTGCCTAACGACCAACTTCGACTCTGGATCAGTCCCCCGCTGCCCCCGCTTGAGAAGATATGGGCCTCCTGCCCGAGTCATCAACGCCCGCAACGGCGAGCGAGCCTATGCCCGGCCATCACGACGAAGAAGCGTTGTGGGAGAAAATACCCGCCACTCATCAGGAGCCCTTGTGGCCTCCCAGCCCAAAGCGCTTGGCCGAGTTCCCTCAACCCGTGCACTACTTTTTCCCAAACGATCCTCCGAAGCAACCGAGGAATTGCCCCATCCGGGAGCCGAGCCCTATCCGGCCAAAGGTAACCTCTGCCGCGCTATCCGCCGGAAGAGCCCACGGTACCAACCGCTACCCTATTCATCAAATCTCCTTCGGCCTAAGGAGCTCCGCTCATCCCCCAGGGCGAACGCCTGTTTAAAAAAGCTCCAGTCCCGGACAGAATAATCGACTGCCCCCCTTTTTAGTGATTATTGAAGTACACCGTTTAGGGGGAAGCAGTCATCGTCGCCACATCCCTCCGTTCCCCCGACTATGATAGAAGGAGCAGAAGAAAGTTCCGGCAGGAGTTTTCGGCCGATGTATTCGGCAGAGCACTCGTCCGAATTTTGGGACCTGTTTCGCGACTACGCCCAGCGGGAGTGTCTCCCGGAGTGGACATCTGCTAGGTGTTCCGCTGACTTCTCTCGCGTGCTTGCCGATTTCATCGAGGCCGTCGACACTCCGATAGGCAATCCCGAATATGACGGCTTCGCAGATCACTTCCGGGGAGCCATCTGGAATGTCCTCTCGACTGCCAATCGAGAAGAAAAGATCGTCGGCTTTAAAAAGCTGACAGAGCTTGTGGAGCCATTGCTGAAACGGCTTCTCATCGTGGCCAGTCCCGAGCGATGGGAAGCGCTTCACGAACCACCACCGGATTGGCGGCAGCCCACCTATAACCCGACCTATGGCGACTTGGTAGGTCCCAAGGGGTTTGATCTTCGCGCAAAGGCGCCAAAAGCAATCCAAGACGCTAGCTATCGCGTTAGGGAGATCCGCAACAAGGTTCATGTCGCCCCGGCTTGGTCCGACTTCCAGTTGGCTCGATCAATTGTGGATTGCCTCCTGGTCATGTTCTGGTGCACCGCCCAGGTGGCACCCGCATTTCGCAACAGAAACCGCGTGGAATCCTGCAAGAGTTACGTTTGTCATATTCAGCAAAGGTGGGAGGAGCATCTCCGCCGGTGGATCCTTTTGGACGCAGCCGAGCAGCCAAGTGAGGAGCTTCTGGAACTCTCCGCAGGCGAGTTAGATCTTCGTTGGGATGCGTGGGGAGATTCCGGCGATATAGATCTCCCAGTTGAGGAGGCGGCCACCTCGACATACCAACAAGCACAGATTGCCGGCGAGGGTCAACGGCTCTTTGGCGGTAGAGTCGCCGAGGAGAAAACGTGGGGACGACCGCTCCGGTCTGGAAAGGTGCATCAGCTTTTCGAATCTGTGGGGCGGCTTGCCCTTGTTGCCGAAGCCGGTGCTGGTAAGACAACCTCCTTACAACATTTTGCCTATCGCCGGGCAACTGAGCTCCTGGCAAGTCCCCACGTCTTCAAGCCTCTACCTGTTTACATCGAGCTACGTTTTTACGGCCCGGAAGGTTTGTGGGATTTGCTTGGGCAAGCTTTGAAAACAGTGCCACTCAAACGCGGCCAGTTTGAAAATTCCCTTGCCGCCGGCGAGTGGATCCTCCTTCTAGACGGACTTAATGAGGTTCGGTCGGATCTTCTTGAGCGGGCTTCTGGGGAATTGGAAAAGCTTATCCATGACTTTCCGGATGCGCCACTAGTTGTGGCGTCCCGGCCTCATCCCCTGCTTTGGCGTCTCGGTCTTCCGGTTTTTCGACTCGATCCCTTGACCGATCAACAAATCGACGAATTCCTGAGACGGCACTTTGAGCGCAGCGTTGACTGCGAAAAATTCAGTCGGCTTCTGCGCAACAACCCTCGCTTGTGGGAGTGGGGGCGGAATCCACTTCGCCTGTGGATGCTAGCACAGGTCGGTGGGAAAACCGGTGGGGAACTGCCCCCCAATCGTGGATTACTTTTCCAAAAATTTGTCAACTATCTCTTAGCGCGGGAGGAAGCGAAAGGACCACAGACACGTCGAGATATAAAGCTTGATCTGTTAAGTGAGCTGGGGTATAAGTCCCGGCTCGATAATCGCGTAAGTTTTCCGCGGCTTTACGCTTGGGAGGTCATAAATTCTCGTGCCAACGCAGTAGGTTACCAAGTTGACTCCGCAGCGTTTGTTCACGAAATCGTCGACAATGGGCTTCTCACCGACCAAGGGGATATCCTCGCTTTCGCCCACGAAATGTACCAAGAGTATTTCGCCGCGCTTGGGTTGAAAGCCCGCTATGAGCTTTCGCCCACAGCGATCGAGCCGCTCAGAGGCAACGAGTTTTGGCGAGAGCCATTGGTGCTCCTCTACGGCCTACTTGGGTCGCCGAAGGCACTTTTCGACAGTGTCGTCGAACGAGAACTGTCCTTGGCTGCCCGGTGTGTACAAAGCGAATTGGCTCCCTCCATTGAACGCGTAACGAACGTTCTGGGGCGTCTGGACATCTCCAGCTTGCCACGGCAGTCGGAAAATGAGCTAACGGAGAAGTTCCGGACCATCTATATCCTCGGGGACGGGAAGACTTTAGCCCACTGGCTTCGGGAGGCCCGACAAGTCAAACACATAGCTGGCATTCCGCGGATTTTGGCCCGCGCGTTTACCGGGGAGGCCCCGGCCGTCGAGGCGACCTTCAGCGCCCTGCGGAGACTGGGGCCGAATGCACGACGATACGCGGAAGCATTGCTCGCTCCACTTCAGTCAAGGGAAGCCCCCATTCCTGCAAACCTTCAAGAAGAGGCCGCTGACCTCCTCACCAAAAAGTGGACAAAGTACGAGTTCGCGCCCCGATTCTGTTTGTTGTTCATATGGGGCTTCCAATTGGAAGACATGGTTGATCCGGCCCCATACGTCGAAAAACTCATTCGACAAGGCTCGGTAACTGAAGCACTTCATTGGATGGAAAAATTTCAGCTCCGTAAACTGGCTCCCACCTTAATCCAAGCTTGCCAGCGCGAGGACCAGACCGAAATTATCTTGGAGTGTATCTGGCGGCTGCAACTCGAAAATGAATTTCCTCCTGCCAGGTGGATCGAGGAGCTATGCGAGAAAAGAAAATTTACTCTCGCCGGCAATTGGGTGTCTCAGTTTGGATTGGAGGAGCAATTCGCACGGACGATCCTCCAGGGCCTTAAGAACGCTTGTCAATGGAAAACGGCCCTGAGACTTCTAAGAGAGTGGCATGAGCGTCTGTCAGCCGGCCTTCGTCAACAGTTAGAACCAGAGCTGGGTTTCAAAACTTTTACCCAACACCTAATCGAGACCGAAGGAGTACCTGCCGCACTCTCTTTTCTTAAGGAACTAGACCTGTTGGCGCAATTTCCCCGGCAGATTCTCCAAAATACGATAGCCTCCGGGAACTGGGAGCATGCCCTGCTGATCGTCGAAACATTAGGGGAGCAAAACAGCTATCCTGTCGCAGAGTGGCTTTGCAAGCTGGTTGAGTCAGGCAAGCTCGGTGCGGCCACAGAATGGACAAGACGCCTCGGACTACGCGCGCAGCTTGGCCGGAAAATAGTTGATGGGTATATCAAGGCAGGACAGTGGGAAGAGGCCCTTCGTCTGATCGAGGAATTCAATCTTTCGGCAGAGTTGACGCCGGAATTTTTGATTGACAAGCTAGCCGAAGAACGACGCGTAGGGGCGGCCATTGTCTGGGGCATTAAACTGGGTTTACAGCAAGCTGAGCTTGCAGCATTACTTTGGCCTTGGAAAGCCGGGGTTCAATTAAACGAGCTTAAGGAATGCTTCAAAAGGCTAGCGAAAATTTCCACAGCTTCGCTCCTTCGCGCTGTACACGCCCTGTGCCACGCAGATCTCGTCAGATCGGTTACGCAGGCGCTTGCAGAAACCGGACTATTAACAGGGGTTTTCGAAAACTTTCTGGATATTGCGTCTCAGGTGAACGCGCTGGACACCGTCGCTCTGTACCTATACTGGCTGCCAAGTCAATGGTCACGTGAATCCCCTTTACGCGAACGAAAAAAGTTTCAGGAACTTGGGGACAGGTTTCTCGCATGGTGCTTAGCAAACGGTTATTTGGAGATTGCGCTTCCTTGGATAGGGCGTCTTGGTTCCCGACCTGATCAAAGTGGAATACTTGAGCTGCTGGAGCAGCGTGCTCAGGAGGAAGGAGCTGCCAAAATCCTGGAATCTTTCCACAAAGTCCGTTGGCAAGGGCAGAAAGCGTCGGAAGCCGTCAGGACCTTTGTTGGGAGTCTGATTACGCAGTTAATCGACGAGGGGAAGTTCCCACAGGCCGGGCACTATGTGCGCTGCTTACGATTAGTTGACGAGATGGGTGAACGGCTTGTGGCAGCTGCTGTTTCCCAGGGGCGAATAACCGATGCCATCCGGTTCATCCGGACGGCTTGGGCCCATGGCACACTGTCCACAGCCACCTTGGAAAAACTTTTAGCATCGGTAGCTCCACCTGAGAAAGCCAAGGAGCTTTGCAGCGAACTCCCTAGGCTTATTTCCCGACAATATTCGGCTGACGCCCTGGAGCTATTCCTTCTTTTCGAGTGCGGCCATGTTCAGGCGGCGATTGAGTATGCCTCTTCCCACTTGCTGCCAAAGATCCGAAAGAAAGAAGATACCAACCTTAAAGCTGAATTTGCCCGTCTTTGTGCCCATCTGCGTTTTTCGCAAAAGCAGTTGATCCACAATCACGCAGAACACGAGCGAATCGAGGCACTTAACCGGCGCCTGACTTCTCCGGACACAGCTCCGTCCCCCGAGGAGTTGCAAGGGATAAACTTGTTCGGCTATCAGAAAAACTCGGAGTGGCTCTTTGTGCCGTATTACAGGGATTTTCGAATTGAGCCCGGCCATGCCCTAATGCAAAGCCAGGTCGTCATTTTCCAACTGGCGGTTTCCACACACCCATCCAGCGGCAAACTCGTTCTTAATGCCGTCAATTTAAGGCCCGTAGGATAAACGCACCGCGTCAGGGCCGGTTACTGTGCATAAGAACCTCAGAGACCGTGTCATCCCGGGCGAAAACGGCGGAAGGTACCAACTGCATTACCCGTGTCTCACCCCATTTTTTACTTGTGATTTCCAGACCGGTTGGCAGCGCCTCGAGCTATAACATGACACGCTTTCAACAAGCTCACGAGAAAAAGATAGCCGTAACTGCTAACTTGTGGCCCATTACTAGCCTCTGCTGAATCAAGCTGAAAGTCGACAGGAATATCTCAATGCGGGAGGCTAGCTTGTTAGCGCGATCTTGTCATTAAAAACTCCGCGCGGAAGGCAAGCCTAAGAAAGATCTCCTTGCTTAACTGGAAAAGCAGCCTGGCACAAAGCCGAGTGGTATTCAACCGATCTCGTGTTTTGGCCCCAGGGATGCCCAGAAAATAATCGAGCGACCTTAATCTCCGATGCACCGACTTCCTCTTAGTTCCTCCTCCGCGGGCATGGCCACACCGCGTTAATTTCACGCCGCACTTGTTGCTAAGGCCGAGCCCCCCTAAACCATAGAGATTTCCCCTAACAAGTTACTTCAAAGGTTACACGCAAAACTCGATCGACTTTCCCTTCTTTAGCACCATCGCGGCACGGTCTTCCATCGCGCGTAGTAAATCGCTGATAGAGGGAAGGTAGTTGTTGCCGAAAAAAGCCCAGCCACCAGGGTACCTAGACTTGCGAGTCAGCCGCGGGTACCGGCTCTTTGACCACGGGCCGAAGCTCATCGCCGTTCTTGCCCCGCATACGTAAACGAGGCTTCTCCATGGTGACGGTCGTATACGGCGGGACGGAGCTTGTCAACCAAACGCTTGATCCAATGACTGAATCATGCCCGATCACCGTCTCACCGCCTAAGATAGTCGCATTGGCGTAAATGACAACACGATCCTCGATCGTGGGGTGGCGCTTTAGTCCACGGACAAGTTTCCCCTCAGCATCCGTGGGAAAGCTGAGTGCCCCCAGCGTCACCCCCTGATAGATCTTAACGTGGTCGCCGATTTCGCAGGTCTCGCCAATGACAACACCAGTACCGTGGTCGATGAAGAAATGTTTGCCGATCTTTGCGCCCGGATGAATATCGATTCCCGTGCGGCTATGTGCCCATTCGGTCATCATTCGCGGGATGAGCGGCACGCCTAACTCATGCAGCAAATGAGCAAGTCGATAAACAGTTACTGCCTCAAATCCCGGGTAGCAGAAGATGACCTCATCCAGCGACTTACACGCCGGATCGCCATCGTAGGCCGCCTGAGCGTCCAACGCCAAGATCCGCCGCAGCTCCGGGAGTTGTTCCAGAAAGGCAATCGCCTTCTCGTCACCGAGCCTTTCGTAAAACGTCCTCTGTTCCGAAGTGCAACTGATGTCATCTCCGGCAGCGTGGCACAGTGCCCGAGCAATCTGGGCCCGCAGCCGATCGTGCAGTCTGTCGATCAACGAGCCCACGTAGTAGCCAATGTTCTCCCAATGGAGAAACTCCCGCCGGCGATAACCCGGGAAAAGCACCTCCTTTAGATCTTCAATGCAGCTAATGACGACCTCGTAATTTGGCAAAGGGCAGTGACCGAGATGGGTAAGGCTCTCTACCTCGCGATAGGTCGCCACTAGCCGATCGGTAATCTCCGGAATCTTGTCCTTCCTCAGGACCACAAAGGGCATCATCGCTATGACTCCAATCGTGCCTTGACAAAGTTCGCTCGGCCAGAATGGTTGGGTGCGAGTGGTCCGCCAGTCGGTGTGTGGTAAAGGGGGGAAGGCTTATTCCTTCCGAACTTCCACGGCCAGAGCTACACCAAAGCAAACGGCAGGTTAAAAGCGGCGAAAAGAGGTGGGCTTGTCCGGCGTCACGCCGGACAACAACAGCGACAAGTAGCGATCCTTCGCCAGATGATTAGTTTGTTGCTCAAGCTACGAATCATGCAGTCTTGCCGGGGCGTTGGCTAATAGGGAAATTTGCGGATTAACCCGACTCTACTAAATGGCTTTCGGTTGATGACCCCTCCAATGATTAGTCGATTACATATGCCGGTCAAGAGTCTGGCGAGAAATCCGCACCGGAGGTCGTGATCCCCTTTCAGCAGCTAGGGCTCCTGGGATCACCACCCACACCGGGACGTTGACGAAAACGAATCTCCGGCCTTATTTCCCCAGCGAAAGCCGGACAAGAAGACCTTCTGGAACCGGTGACTAGGCCAAAAGTACATTAGTTAAATTAGCAACTTACTTGTATATTTAATGGTCCTTGCTGCAAGGTGCTTGCGCACTCTCAACCCGGTGTTCGGCCGGGCCGGCGTTAGCCTCTAAGACTTTTCGGGAAGCTCCGTTACTCCCACAGCATCACGTCTAGAAACTGGCCTTTCCCCCGATTGGTGCTCTTGACCAAACTGACTCCCTTAACCCTTTTAAAGCCCAAACAAACCGCGTGGTGGTTGGGGCAAGACCCGACCCAGCTATGGGAGGCACCGGTTGATGACAATTCCTTCCAGAACCGTGCTTGACGGGCGCCCAGTTAAAACGCGGTTTACCCAAGGTGGCTGACGAGATTTTTACAAATAGCCGAGCTGGCTTCAGATCGCTTTGCTGCGGAGGGAAGAGGCCAGTCTCCGCCCGAAAAGTTCGTCCACAGATCGATTGATTCTTTGCCACTAATTTTACCCGGCCAAGCGGCATCCCTCATGGAGGCGGGATGATGTCGGATGAGGCGCGCACCAAACTCCCAGCGGGTAATCAGTCAACGCCGAGCTTATTCTTTTCTGCCGGCGAACCAAGCGGGGACCTCCACGCGGCGACACTCCTGCGCGAAATTCGTCGACTCATGCCGGACCTCTTGGCCTTTGGATACGGCGGGCGACACCTTGCTTCGGCCGGGTGTCACCTCTATGCGGACTTAACGCAATGGGCGGTGATGTGGTTCGGCCGGGCTTTCCTCCATTTGCCACGATTTGTCAACCTTTGGCAGAAGGCGGCCAAGACCTTTCGAACGAACCCCCCAGCTGGGGTGATTCTTGTTGACTTTCCGGGCTTTAATTGGTGGATTGCCCGAGCGGCAAAGCGATGCGGCATCCCCGTCTTCTATTACGTGCCGCCCCAGGTGTGGGCGTGGGCACGATGGCGTGTCCACAAAATGCGTCGGCTTACCGACCTTGTCCTGTGCACACTGCCGTTTGAAGCCGACTTCTTCCGTCAGCATGGCTGTTCAGTTGTTTATATCGGCCATCCCTTCTTTGACTATCTTTCGCAACGAGCACTAGATCGAGCGTTCATTAACAGCCTGCGACTTGACGCCGGTCCCTGGGTGACGCTCCTGCCTGGCTCGCGAATGCAGGAGCTTGAGGCCAACTATCACATCCTGCTTCGGGTGGCAAGAGAGGTGGCCAAATGTCGGCCGGCAACACGCTTTGCCGTTGCTGCCTTCTCATCGGAACATGCTCAGTGGCTGCAAGAACATTCGGCAGAGATTGAATTTCCCCTCCACATTTGGGCTGGCAAGACACAGGAGCTCATCCACATTGCTCGGTGTTGTGTGGCCGTTTCGGGATCGGTGAGCCTTGAGCTTTTGTATCACGAGAAGCCTGCGGCCATTGTTTATCATATTCCGGCCTCCGCGTGGCTTGCGCAAGGATTTTTCCGTCAGGTACGGTACATCTGTTTAGTCAACCTGCTTGCCGCGCAAAATCCGCTCCAACCAGGGCGCAGATGGCCAGGGCTTAAGGATCAAGATGGCACGATCTACCCCGAATTTTTGACTTACCGAGATCCATCTGCGGCCATTGCCGAACATGTCCTGGGATGGCTATCCGACCCGGCAGCCTACAATGAATGCCGGCGACGTCTGCGGCAACTGAAGGAGGCCTATGGACAACCCGGGGCGGCCGGAAGAGCCGCCGCCTGCGTCGTCGGCCGCATCTTTGGCCAATCCTCCCCCGATGCACGCAGGGATCTTTCCTCCGCAGCCAATTTTGCCGTGCCACCTCCCCATTGGTTTGGCGAGGAGAGTATGCCAGGGCGGCCCCAGGCTTCCAGCTCGCGGCCAGTGCGGATCTCCGAAAGGTAAGCCGCACCCTTGCTGAGATGCCTTGCAGCGGGACAACCGATTTTCCTTACCGCCGCGGTCATCCCGCCGGACAGTTCGGTCCGAGATGCTTCCCATGATCAGCCCGGCTTCGGGCCACTCTTTGCCCGTGTAAACTTTGCCTCCCCCCTCACTCCACAGTGTCCCTTTGGAAGTACCTTCATACGCCCCGCTTGCAGGCGCGGATAATAGGATCGATGTTCCTCGCAAAGCCGGTTGTGCTCCTCCTGCTGAACAATCCCAGGCAAACGTAACTTAGTGGTAAGGCGAAGGTTCTCTCCGCGGAAATCCCACTCGCCGGTATAATCGCAAGTTGAAACCGGCAACGGTTAAAACAAGAAATGCTTTGCCAATCACCGCCGAAACAACCTATCGGAGTAAATTGCGGGCAGGTTGAGCCTGGGGAGCACACCGACGCATGGGACTCTTTAGCCTCGGCGAGGGAACGAAGAGCCAAAAGACACGCTTTTGAGGCAGACCCAAGTCGTTGACCGCCTGCGAAGCAACTGTGGACTAAGCATAAACGTACCTATGAAGCAGATAATTGCCATTGTTCGGCCGTTTTTGGCAGAAAAAGTGCTTGCGGCCCTTGACCCGACCGCGATCGAAGCCCTTGCTGTCCGAGAGGTGAAGGGATTTGGTCGACAAAAAAGCTATCTCGACGAATATCGGGGCAGCGAATACTCGCTTGCTTACTTGCCGAAGGTGCAACTTACGCTTTGGGTGAGAGACGAGAAAACCGAGCAGGTGATCCGAGCGATTGTTTCCGCGGCGCGAACAGGACGTATGGGCGACGGGAAGATCTTCGTGGTGCCGGCCGCGGACCCTACCGGTGACGAAAAGGCCGCCGCGGCAACGATCGAGGTAGAGGCGTCATAGACGAGCCGAGCTTGCCAGCTCTGATCAAAACGAGTGCCAGATGGACTGACATTGCCATTAGGCTAAAGCTGGGGGTGGTTTCATCGACAGTTGACCGCTCGTTTGGAATGGCCGACTGCGTTAAGCTTGTCCGGGAACAACTCAACTACCCCTTGGATCGAAAACCGCGGAGCGAAAAGGGGGACTGGGCAAGCCAGCCGCTCCAGATTCTTAAGGGCACTAAGCGGAGAAATTCTTCGGAGTTCGCCCGGTTCGGAGTTCGTTCGGTGGATATAAACACTGTTTTCCGTTTTGCGCTTTATGTTGTGGTATCGTATCTTGCTGTTCGCTGGCTGTTTACGCTAATGACCGTTTGGCTTCGCACCTACCATCCACCGCGGGAGGGGCACCCAACCCAGAGGGCAAGCCACTCGCAAGCGCCGGGCTCCCGCGCGGGACAAAATCCCTCAAGTGCGTAATCACGGAGAGCTTCGACGCTTAAAGCCTCGACCGCCTTTTTGGTAGATACTATGCTGGTAACTCTAAGTGAACGTTTGTCGCCCTAGCGGCCAATTCTTGTGTCAAATTCTTGCCGCACCCAAAAACGAGCCGCCTGTCATCGTCTTAAGATTGTCGACGAGAACAATGGCAAATCGTAATCACCGATCCTACCGGCGCCTTCTGCCGGCGGCCTTTCTCATACCTCGCTTGTGGATAATTTGGCTATGCTTAGTAGGCCTTACATTCCGGAACCCGAGGACTCTCTTGGCCGAAGTGACGGCCGAAGACGTCCGGCAAGCGATTGATGGAGCGGTGGCTTTTTTGAAACGCACGCAGCGGAACGGTAGCTGGCCGGAAAAGCCCGGCTACCCCGGCGGGGTTACCGCCCTGTGCACGCTAGCCCTTTTAAGCGCCGGTGTCGATCCGGGTGACCCGGCCATTCAGGCCGCGCTCACCTACCTCCGCAAAATCCCTCTTGACCGCACCGCCAAGACCTACTCCGTGGCCCTTCAGACGATGGTCTTTTGCCGGGCCGAGCCGGAGAAGGATCGGGCACTCATCGAGCGAAATGTCCGCTGGCTGGAACAGATGCAAATCAAGGATGATCCGGCCACCGCTGGTGCCTGGGGATATCCGGCCTTACAAGGGGATAATTCCAATTCCCAATTCGCCCTCCTTGCTCTTTACGAGGCAGAGTTGGCGGGCGTTCAGGTGGACGCACGCACCTATCGGTTGGCGAAGGCCTATTGGGAGCGTGTACAAAATGCCGACGGCTCGTGGGGTTACAAGCAGGGGCTGTTTGGCACAGGGAGTATGACTGCGGCAGGTATTGCGGCGCTTATTATCTGCAACGGCCGGCTTCGACCTCCGGATGCTCAAGTGGAAGGGGAAAAAGTCGTTTGTTGCCGTCCTAGCGAGACCGGGCCGGACCGCGTCGCTCGGGCGCTACAGTGGCTTGGCCGCGATGATGTCTTTTCAGTAAGCCATAATCCCGGGTTACCCGGGGCCTGGTGGTTTTACTACCTTTATGGCCTGGAGCGCGTCGGGCGGATGACCTCCCAACGCTTTATTGGTCGACACGACTGGTACCGCGCTGGTGCTGAGCAACTCTTACGCGCCAAAGGGCAGGCCAGTGACCATTGGCGGGGCACAGCCGGTGACGAAGCAAACGAGTTTATCGCCACATCCATGGCACTTATCTTTTTGGCCAAGGGGCGCTGGCCAGTGTTGGCAGCCAAGCTTCGCTACGGCAATGAGGGGGATTGGAATCCTCATCGCAACGACCTGGCCAATTTGACCTTTCATGTGGAACGCTTGTGGCGGCGGGATTTGGTGTGGCAGGTCATTCCCCTGGATCGGGCCGATGTCCCCGACTTGTTAGAAGCGCCCGTACTCTACTTGGCTGGTAAGGCGAGCCCACTGCCTTTGTCAACAGAAGGCGCTCAGGCTGTGGCGGCCAAGATCCGCGGCTACCTCGATCAGGGAGGATTCCTTCTAGCGGAGTGTAATTGCGCTAGCTCCGATTTCGATAGTGGCTTTCGGCGGCTTGTGGAACTTGTCTTTCCGGAAGGGCAGTATCGCTTGGAACCGCTGCCGCCGGAGCATCCTCTTTGGCGGATGGAGCTCCCGATTCCGGCACGGTACATCCGTCCTTTACTGGGAATACAGTATGGCTGCCGGACCTCTGTCGTGTACATCCCGCCGGATGGAGACCGGCCGTCACTTTCCTGTTTGTGGGAGCTTGCTCGGCCGGGGCGAAGTGAAGTTTATCCGCCACCAGTCCAAGGGGAAATTGACGCTGCGATCGCCTTAGGCGTCAACATCCTGGCTTATGCCACGGGTCGGGAGCTGCGGTTTAAAGACCCGGCTAGTCCTGCCACCCGGCTTCGCACAGCCGTGGCCCGATCGCGCCACCAATTGCCCTTGGCCATGGTTCGTCATGGGGGAAGCTGCGCGGTTACGCCCCGTGCGCTCCTGGAGCTAACAAGCACCCTTGAGCGGGAACTTCGCCTTAACTCCTATCCTGTGGCAGAAAGCGTGGATCTAGCCGATCCTGCCATCTTTCAGCTGCCCATACTTTTCTTTCCAGGAAGAAATGCCTTTGTCCTCTCGCAGGCTCAGCGGCAACGGTTAAGAGAATATGTCGACAGAGGCGGATCCGTGCTGGCCGATGCTATCTGCTCCAGCCCGGCCTTTGCCGAGTCCTTTCGCCGCGAGATGGCCGAGCTCTTCCCGGATTCTTCGCTTGTTCCCATACCTGTTGACGAAGTTTTGTTCCTCCCGGACTTGGGGGGCTACGACCTGCGGCAAATCCGCCGGCAGGTCCGCCGACCTGGGCAACCGAATGCGGAAGTTGAAATTGGCCCGCCCGTTCTCGAAGGGATCAAGCGCGACGGCCGGTGGGCGGTCATCTTCTCCCCCTATGACATCAGTTGCGCTTTAGAAGGCTATAGCGGCCCAGAATGCCAAGGCTATGTGCGCGAAGATGCCTTCCGGCTTGTCGCAAATGTCCTTCTCTATTTCCTGACGCATTAACGCAGAAGTCGCCCTCCCAAATAGCCCTCGGTGAACCCGGGGAGCAGCTCCTGGTTCAAAAATATTAGCAGGAGGCGGCTTTCCTAATTGGCCAACCTTCGGCGGGCGCAAGACCAAGCAAGCTTAAATCGACATGCCGGCCAAGGATACCAACAGCCTACTTGGGTGGCGTCCACGAAGGTCCAGGGACAAGGTGGAAAGACCAGGTGATGGTTGTTGACGAATCCTCGATCTTTAAAGGCACTGCCAGTGTCAGCGGGCCACGACTCCCGGGGTGGCGGTCAAGGTGTCGGGCCATGATCGGTGCCTGCCCGCAGGCAATCCACAGACTGTGCTTTCCGTCGCTTAATCGTGCCCACCCCTCCCGAAATGCCCACGCCAAGTAAGCACCGCCAAGCCAGTGATAGATCACCTCGGTCCCCGGGGCAAAATCTTTAAAATGATCCGAAACAGTTACTGTGTACGAAGGGCCTTTTCCTCGGAGCACAATCGTACGGACGATCCTTCCCTCCGATCCTAAACCCGAGTAAGCCGGCGTGATGTCCACAGCCGCGCGAAGTTCGTCGGCCCCCTCGCCAAGTTCAAGTAACTGGCCCGCTAACTTACTGGCCGCAACGCCACCCACGACAGGGAGGTTGTGCGACCGGGGCCCCAAGGTGTAAACACGTTCCTCCCCACGGCGATACTGTTGATAACCGGGATCGGTCACCCAAAACCGGCCTTGCCAACCGATCACCACTTGGCCAGCATCCGGATGGAGATGCCCCATTTGACAACGGGGAAGCCCTACTGCCACAAGGCAGTCGGAAGGCCAAAAGCCCGTACGGAGGGAAACGGAGGCCATCTGCTCCCGCGCCCCACCGGAAGGCGCCGGGAAATCTCGACCAAAAGACTCACTGTGGTAAACAAGTTGACGTAATGCTTCTGCCCGGAAGCGCGAGGGCGGGAAAAATTTTAGGAGCCAGCATGCTTCCGGTATATCGTACCACCTAGCAAGTCGGGCAAGCACCGTAGCCCAAAAGGCCATTTCTGGCTCCACATCGCCTAGGGGGGCCTGGAGGTCCACCCGCCCAGGCAGACAAAGCGCAATTGCCTGCCGACAAAAGTCAACAAGAGGCGCCTGGCCAAAGTCAACAAGTTCCCGGTGCTTTTCCGCCGGCAAACCCTCTATCCACTCGGTTACTGCATCAAGGAGATACCCGTCGTAGGCCGTACCTTCGCTATGATAGACCGGGGCCTTCCGGGCTTGACACCAGGCGCGAAAAACATCTTCTGCCCTGGCTTCAAGCGAGGATGTCATCGGATGCTTCAGAACGCGGGCAAGCTGTGCTGCCCGAAACAGGATGAGAACATAGTTGTGAAGCCGAGGCGAGGTGATCGGTTTCGGCTCGGCCCAATTCTTTTCAAACCACGGAGCGATATCCTCTTCCAAAAGCTTCCTGGCCGCCTGTTCCATGCCGGCACGTGTTGACTCATCCCAAAGATTCTCCTTGCTTAGGGTCAGGGCAAGCACACCGGCAAAATGCCCGGTGGGTAATCCTACCGCATTACCGTCACCACGGTAGTTCTCCCAGGCCAAATTGCCCAACTCTTTTTGCAAAATGGCCTTAGCCTCATCGTCGGCAAGCAATTCGCAGCCAGCCAGCAGGATCCGCCATCTTTCATCAAGCTCCCAACTCAGCCATGTTAGCCACGGATAGGTAATTTCGGGAATTCCGGCGGGAAAACCAGCCGGATCAGGTCTCTTGTCAACAGGCAGAGGAAAGGCAATCGTATAGCCAATCCGGTAATAGTAAACCTGGAGCTCTTGCCGACTTTTCTCCCAGGAGACGCGACGGCGAAGTTCCCTGAGAAGCTCTTCCGGCTGCCAAGCTCGCTGGGGTTGCCGCCACACGGGGGCAAGCTCGTAAGCTGAGGTTTCGTAAGCAAGAGGCCAAGAGGAAAAGACATCCACACAATTCGCGAAATCTTCATGGTCAGCTGCCAGAACATAAGACCCTGCGGCTGCCATAACCCCGATGACCATGACGCAAAAGCAAACTCGCGCCGCTTGCATGGTAATTCCTCCAGCTTTGAAGGACGTGGACTAAGGGAAAGCTCGCCCGGCCTACCCAATGTTTACGAATTGCCCTTATCGCTCGCTTGGTTTATCTCCCCACCCCACGTAAATTTCTGTTGACATTCGCACGGGCAAGTTCCCCGGGATGGCCGAAAAGGAGGGCCACTCCCCATACCCGAGAACACCTTCTCATCGGAAGCTGGCCGCTAGTTGCTTGCCTCCTTTTCCAAGGCGAGCTTAGTTAGCCCCTCGACAAAAAAGTAATCGCCCCACATCACCGATTCGTCAACGCCCAGGTTTTTTCTTGTGTGATAAACTGCGTGCTTTAATATCCCCTCCCACCCCGGAGTGCTGATGGCCAAATATTGAGGATCGGTAAGGGCCTCAAGCATGGCAAGGGCGGTACTTCGGTAAGCGACGGAATGCTCCGGCACCTTGGTCTGCCGAGCTAGGTCCAAAAGACCACTGGCGGCAATAGCTGCCGACGATGTTTCCTTTTGCGCTCCCCACGGTGGCGGCTGCGCGAGATCGGCACAAAAGTCCCAATAGGGTATTTTGTCCACAGGTAAGTGAAGGATCCAATACTGGGCATTTCGCTCGGCTACCTCGAGGAACTCCTCAAGCCCGGTCATTGCGTGGACTTTGGTAAAGCCATAAAGCGACCACGCAAGCCCCCGGGCCCAGCAGCTTTCGGCACTAAGACCCTGGTGCGTACTTTGCCTAAGGAATTGGCCAGTTTCCACGTCAAAAAGGCCCTCGTGCGCCACGGAACCATCCGGACGAACAAGACGATCGCGGGTTGTGCGGCAATGGTTAAGGGCAATGTCCATTAGCTGCTGGTCGCCTGTGTGGATGGCAGCATAGAAGACGATGGGCACATTCATCATGATGTCGATAAATAGGCTATGGGGACCAATGAAGGAGCAAAGGTACTTCCCCTTAGGCTGGTAGCGTAGGGCAAGCGTCCGACCGGCGGTGATAATGACGTCCTTAAGCGCCGGATCGCCAGTTTCTTCGTACCAAGGCAGATAGCTGTTTAGGAAAATAAAGCCCAAATCATGAACATTGCGGTCCTCCTTGCGATGTTCTAGCAGTTTGGAATAGTGGACTGCTTTCTCGCGCCAATACGGCGATCGAGTCCGGCGATAGAACTGCCACATCATCCCCGCCAAAAAGCCGCCGGTCCAATCTGTCCAAAGCTCCCCAGTGTGGAACCATTTTCCACCCACGGTATAGATGGGGAAAAAATCTGGGTAATTTTCCACAAGCCGGCGAACCTGGCTTTCCGCAAATTGCAAAACTTCTTCAATTCTGTCCTTTGTCAGCATTCCACCCCTCCTTGACTGTCTTCCACGTGGACTTAGCAAATTACCTCCCCCTGGGCAGAAGCCAAGGGCAACCGTAAGCTAATTTATCAACTCGTCCCCTACCGGCGGGTGCAAAAAGCAGCTTGGCAGCTTGGGGAGGGGAATTGGCTCCGCCCACGCTTTTGTTTACGCGTTAAAACGCAGCGACAACGCCATGCGGCAGGGTAGGGCTTTATGGTAATCGCTCGACGCAGGGCCTCGAATGGGCCGGGGTAGAGAGGAACTGCCGCCACGCACCAGGGGCCCGGCCTTGGGCACCGATCAAGCCAATTTCCGGCCTGCCCTTCGTGAGGAAATCACCCGGGCCGCCGCGACCCAAAGGAACTTAGATGGCCGGCTCGGGAATCTGTGCGGTGAAAAGGAGGCAATAGATAGGAGGGAAGCTAGGAGCCCAAGGGTTTTGCCGAAAAACTAAGCGCGTGCAACGTAGGTGGGGATCCAGGACTAAATAGGTCCAACGAAGAGCGTGGGGCTCGGGGGCGTAGTCGCGGACGACTCGGCGAGTTTGCGGACGCACCCGTGAGCGTGCAAGCCCCAGTCGCCCCGGAGTTTCCGGGCAGCCGAGTTATGCGCATGGTCGAGAAGATTGGCTGTTGTGCCGGTGCTCCGCGGACCTGGCAAACTTGGGATCGGGTAGTTTTTTGCCCCCGGCACCGTAGCCGTTGGAGACCCGAAACCAACCAAACAAACCTCGAACGGAATTTGCACCGGAACGTGGTGGAATCTTGACTAATTCGACTTAAAAAATTGACTTACCAAGAATGGGCGGGTTTCTACTTACGCTTTTAAAATTCCTTTACGGCCGCGGAATCCGATTTTCAGGCCGCCGAAGTTTTCAAGCTGTTATCGAACCTTGTCCGGGCTTCCGGCGATAATTAAAATGAGCAAGCCCTAAGGGGGAATACCCCTTGGGACGCTGACGCGGGGTGGAGCAGCCAGGTAGCTCGCGAGGCTCATAACCTCGAGGTCACAGGTTCAAATCCTGTCCCCGCAACTTCGGCACATGCTCCCGGCTTTTGGCCGGGTTTTTTCATGCGCGCTCCCAGCGCGCCCCTTTATAAGGCCTCGACGTCTCAGGTTTCTTGAGCCTTTTCCACACCGGAGTCTCCTCGCACAAAACCCTCAAGCGTTGGTTCTCGATGAAGCTAGGCGACCGATTTGAGTGCCCAGTTAGGCCCCTTTAGGAGCAGGCGGCGGAGTGCGACGAGGCAATTTCCCAAGCTTCCCGGAAGGCAAGTGAAAGCCCATCTTCTCAGCCCACACACTCTGTAGCTCCCGGTCCTGACCTTCTCCGGCTCCTGAAGCCGGGGAATTGCGCCGGTTCGACCCAGCTTATTCAAGCAGCTTCGAAGGGATTCCCTACCCAGGCGGCGCAAAACGACATCGGTTTACCGAGGCGCACCCGACCATGGTCCAAAAGTAGGACCGCGCACCAACTAATCCTCTCTTAGTTAGAAAAGATTCGCTCGCAGGTTGCCCACGTTAAATCGGTGCTATCGGGCGAGGCGCTCCCGAAGGCACAAAGATGTGTCTTAGGAGGCAGCCAAGCGACCGCCAAAACTGGCCTGTCTAAGGCACCACTAATAGGGGCGATCCGAACCCATCTAATGTCGGCGATAAGGTTGGGGTTAAGGGGCGATATTCCGGCTGCATTCCAAATCCAGGTTAGCCTGCGGGTACGGGGGTGCCGGGTCGACAAAATAGGCGGCCGCCGCGCGCAGGGACGGCGCGAACGGAAGCGGCAAATCATGGAAAGAGCAATCGCGCTTGCCGTGGGCGCAGGGACGGGGCCGATAGTAGCGCTTTTATCTGTTTACCCGGGTAGCGGTTGCCGTGCGCGCGGGGACGGGGCCGGAAAGCCCATCTGGAGGACCATTTCACTCTTCGGGGGCGGGTGGGAAAGTCCCCTCGAGAAGTTCGATCAGGACTTTCTCCACACGGCGGTGGGTAGCTTCGAGCACTCTTAGTTTCACATTGCCGAGCTGAAGCTCATCTCCAACTTGAGGAACCCGGCCTAGCTCGGAGAAAAGGAGGCCACCAATAGTTTCCACCTCCCCATTTTCGGGAAGCTCAAGGCCAAAAGCCTCGTTGATCTCATCTAGTCGACTTCGGCCCAGCACCTCGGCGCGGCGATCGTCGAGTCGCCGGATTTCGTGAACTTCCTCGCGGTCCGATTCGTCAGCAATTTCCCCGACAATTTCCTCAAGAATGTCCTCAAGAGTTACCACACCGGCCAAACCGCCGTATTCATCCAGCACTACTGCCAGGTGATTTCGCGTTTGCTGGAACTGCTGCAGCAAGTCGTCAACACGTTTGGTCTCCGGGACAAACATCGGCTGGCGGACAAGCTCGCTCCAGTGGCGATCCGGTTCGCCCGCGCATTCAGCCAAAACTGGCAGCAGGTCTTTCACATACAGGACCCCGACAATGTCATCGCGATTTTTGTCGTAAACGGGCAAGCGGGTATGACCGCTCTGGATAACTGTTTGCAGCATCTCCCGCCAGCCTGCCGTTTTGGGTATCGAGACGACATAAGTACGCGGCGTCATGATTTTGGAAACGGTGGCGTCGGAAAGCTCGATGACGCTAACGATCATATGCTGGGCATCGGCTTCCAGAATGCCTTCGCGATGACCTTCGCTGACCACCGTGCGGAGCTCTTCCTCTAGTGCTTCTTCCGGCAGGGCATTATCCACATGTCCACCAAGTCGCTTAAGAACAACTTCGAAAAACCTATTGCCCCAGGCCAAGGGCTTACCCAATGTGGCCAGTCGCTGCCACAACGGCCAAAGGTAGTAAGTAACGGGGGCCGCCCACACCCGAGCGATGGCCCACGGCAGCCAATGGGCACCAGTAAGCACAGTTAAGGTAAGCCCAGCCAGATAGGTTACCCGACTAAACCAGGTCAAATTTGTCCACAATCCCTCGACGATCGCCACGGCCAAGTAAACACTCAGGGCAAGAAGGACAAGGAAAAGCCCTTCCAATGCCGTGGCTACCCAATCATCCTGCTTGAGTATCGTGCCAAGAAGTTCCGGTTTCTTTCGCCGTCGACACAACTCCTCGAGTTCTGCGCGGGAAAAGTCCTGACAAGCTCGCCACCCCAGTGCCGTAAAGAAACAGGCAACCATCACAGCGGCAAAGCTCCAGCGGAGGGTTGCCTGCCAGATGTCGACAGACGACAGCTGAGCTAAAAAGCCGGTGCTGTCGAGGTTCATATCAAGGCCTTGTCGTAGACGAAGGCGCCATGCGAATCTTGTATCCAAAGAGTCGCAAGTATCGCTTTTCTTCCCTTCGCATCTTCCTTCGGTCTCTTAGTCGCTGGTCATCAAGACCAGCCAAGTGGAGAGCCCCATGGACCACATAAAGCAGCAGTTCCGCCTTGGGATCATTGTCGTACCGCTGTGCTTCCCGTTGGGCCGTTTCGGTGCTGACAATGATCTCCCCCTCGATGACCCCCGGCGCCTTCTCCAGGGGGAAACTCAGAACGTCGGTCGGCTCATCCTCGCCGAGGAAAAGCCGATTGAGTCGACGAATAGCCCGGTCACCCACCAGGGCCACCGTGAGCACACCGCGATGAAAGCCGTAATCGGTGAGAACCTGCCGAACCGCCCGCCGCACAAGCACACGGTCGATCTTCAGCCGGCTTTGATGATCGGCAATGTGCACCTCTAATTCGTCAACAGCTAGCGGCCCAAGCTGCTCGCCGGTTGATGAGCCCTTCTGCCCCGACACTTTGGCGGAAGATGAGGAAGCCGACCGGATCGCTGCCTGCTTACCCTGCGGTCCCCGACTTTTCTTCCTTCCTTTTCCCCGGAGCCTTGCCCGTGGGGAGCTCTCTCCTGCCGCCTGCGGCGCCGCGTCGGACGACCGAGGCTGCCGGAATCTTTGTTTCCCGGCCGGCTGACCGGAGCGATAGGCGGAACCTCTTGCGGCACTCATACGGCGGCTGCAGTGGGGTATTTGATGCGACCGTGATAGTTGGCCACCAGCGTGTTGATTAAACTGTTTTCGATCTTACGGAGCTCCTCGAAGGTCAAGTCGCAATCGTCAAATTGGCCGTCTTCTAATTTATGCCGAGATATTTGCCGCACCAAATGCTCAATTCGGGAGGGAGTTGGCTCGTCAAGGCATCGGCAAGCACTTTCTACCGAATCGGCCAACATGACGATGGCCACTTCCTTAGTCTTTGGCTTTGGTCCCCGATAGCGGAAGGTGCTTTCGTCAACAGCCGGCAAATCCCGAGTAGCACGCCACTCTTCGGTGGCCCGATCGTAAAAATACCGCACCAATGTCGTCCCGTGGTGCTGTTCGATAAAGTCGATAATCGCCTGCGGCAATCCGTACTGGCGGGCCAGATTCACCCCATCTTTCACGTGAGACATGATAATAAGGCTACTCATCGCCGGCCGGAGATTATTGTGTCGGTTCTCCCCATTGGTTTGATTTTCGACGAAATATTCCGGCTGCAGGATTTTCCCAATGTCGTGGTAATACGCCCCCACCCGAGCCAGGAGTCCCCTTGCCCCGATGGCCTCCGCGGCGGCCTCCGCCATCGCCCCCACCAGTACCGAATGGCTATGGGTCCCTGGTGCCCGCCGGAGAAGCTCTTGAAGGAGCGGCTGGGACATGTCCGCAAGTTCAAGCAAGCTGATATCAGTCAACACCCCAAAGAGCCGCTCAATCGGCTGGAGCAAGCCAAAGATTAAAAAGCCCGAAGCAATTGTCCACAACGAGTTGTACAGAGCCAATCGCCAAGCGGGCGCCGGGAGCATCCCCGTCTGAAGGGCATACCCCGCCAACGTCAACACAAAAGCAGCGCCGCCAGCCACCACCCCCACTTGGAGCAACTTGCTACGTGTACGAACATGGCGCAATTGCATACAAGCAACGGCCATTACGCCCAAGAGAACCAAAAGGGCGCTTACCGGTTGCCCTAAGGCCACTATGGTTGCTAGCGCCACCAAGCTTCCAAAGAGGAGGGCCAGTTCCCTACCCAAGGCAATGGCCACACCTTGAGTAAACCCCAAGACGGGCACAAGCTCGCCGCGCCAGGCCTCGTGGGCAAGCCACTGGGCAATAGCCGAAGCACCCAGCGACATCAACACCAACACCATAAGCCGCCGCTCATCGCGAAAAACCTCCGCTGCGTGGACATAAAGGTAAAGGCCACTTAGGCCCAACAAGGACAACATCAACACCCACATCCCCAGGAACCGCCCCATCCGTTCCGCCAGTGACCGTTGGGCAAGGACGGCGGCATGCTCTGACCGCAAAAGCCGCACTTGCTCGGCTGTCAACGGTCTGCCGGCCTCGGCCAGCTTTTGGCCAGCACGAAACATGATCGGCTCGCCATCCGGTGTGACCGGGTTAGATGCTGAGAAATCGGTCCGGCTGACGATCGGTCTGTCGGGAACATCCCCTGCCCGATAAGGGAACGGAGGGTCCCAAGCGCCGATAAGGACGCCCCACAGGGCCACTGCCAGACAGGCAAAGCCGATGTAACGGAAAAGCGGTGGTTTTAGCAGCAACTGGGCCAGTTGCTTCCAGCGCGAGTCGGCATGGGCAAAGCTGGCCACCCGCATCGCCCGCGTCTTAGCAGGAGATCCGGAAGCCATATCTTCAATTACCTTATTCTTTGCGACGCCCTTTGCCCGCCGGTGCTTGTTCGTAGGCGTCAACAATGGCTTGCACAAGCGGGTGCCGCACAATGTCAGCCCGCGTAAGCTCCACGGTTGCCAACCCGGGTATCCCGCGGAGCCGACCCAGGGCGTCGACCAAACCACTACGCGTCTGCGGCGGCAAGTCAATCTGGGTTATGTCACCCGAGGCTACTATTTTCGACCCTACGCCCATTCGGGTCAAAAACATCTTCATTTGACCCACGGAGGCGTTCTGGGCTTCATCTAAAATCATGAACGCCTGATTCAGTGTACGCCCTCTCATATATGCCAGGGGAATCACTTCGATTAGATCATCGGCTGTGAACCGCCGGATCATCTCCGGGTCCATCATCTCGTGGAGAGCATCCAACAGCGGCCGAAGATAAGGGTGAATTTTCGCCTGCAAATCCCCCGGCAAATATCCGAGACTTTCCCCCGCCTCGACAGCCGGACGAGCCAATACGATCTTCCGAACTTGGCCGTTTTTTAAAGCCGAAACGGCCATCGCCACCGCCAAGTAAGTTTTCCCAGTACCGGCCGGCCCTGTACACAAAACGATATCGTGGTCACGAATTGCTTTGACGTACTCCGCTTGGCCCGGGGTTCGCGGGCGAATGCGACGGCCCAGGAAAACCTCAATCGGCGGGAAACCTCCGCTCCGGTGGCCATTTTGGACCTCGGCCAGCGTCCGGGTAACATCGTCCGGACTGAGCACACCGAAGCGATCCACATGGATCCGGAGAAGCTCCAAAACTTGGGTGGCGTGGTGGACAGCCTCAGGCTCGCCTTGGACGTGGATTCGGCTGCCCCGGGCGCTAATGCGGACACCCAGCGCCTCCCGGATCTTGCGGACGTGCTGATCGCAGGTTCCGAAAAGCCGAATTAGCGTTTCCGGACTGGCGACAGAGATGATTGCCTCACTCATTCGCTAGTGCGCCGGAGAGTTTGCGGCGCCGTGACACACCCCTTAAGGCGGTGTGGCCTGGCCACCTCCTTATGGCCTACGACTATAAGACCCGCGACAACGGCTCCTAACAAAAGAACGCATGTGTGCGAAACTTTATGCCAATCTGCGTGGGCAAAAACTGCTTAGACAATTATAATCCTTCGCTAGATAGCCCTGTAATCCCTCCCTTAGTTAGCCCGCGGAACCCTTAAGTATGCAGCCCGCTTGTTGCGAGAGCCCACGAGTGCACCGCATCCCTCGAATCGCATTCTAATTTGCCGACACGGACTTCCAAGACTCTAAACCCTATACCCACGCTCACCGGTTTCCGAAACGAGAATCCTGGCGGTCCTTCAGGGAGAAATTGATACCTAACCTCCGTGCCCAACGCAATAGTTGCCCAGTGGCTGCGTGACTTTAATCCCCTCTATAGAGGGGAAAATTAAACTTGCTTATCCGGCCTCGAAAGAAGCACTTACCCCTGCGAAACACCCCTCCAAGCCGAAGCCGTCACTCGATTCCGCCAGCTCAATCAACAAGGAATCTTTCTTAACACAAATCCGCTTGGTCGGTACGGGCCCCTACCCGGCAAACGTCTTGCAGGGCAGCCAGGCGGACCCGCGACCTCCACAGCCCCCTCTTGCAACTCCTAGACCCAATCCGAATTTCGCTAGCGTCGTGGTCGTCCGCAGATCCGCAGAACGGATTTAAACACCTGTACCCACAGTTTGGTAATCGACCAGGAATCGGACCGAACATTTACTATACCATCCTGCCAGGTCCTTTTATTTCACTTGCACGAAGCATCTTCCCATCACCTCCCAAATTATCCGGATCACGCGCGTCGTGAGGCATACCAATTGATGGGGGCAAATAATCCCCTAACGAGGTGGTCAGACCGCCGGATAGTAGGCCTTGACTGAAAAGCTGCTTCGAACCTACTCTGCAAGCCATCCTTTGCGCCTCTATTCAGTTACCGAGCTTTCCTGTCGCTCTTTCACCGGCTGGCGAAATGTGGCCTTTGCGACCAAGCGAGACCCTGACAAGCAACCGATCTACCCGAGCTCGATTTGTCCCATATAAGGGGAAAACAATGCCTGCCCCAAAGTTATATGGTAGGAGGGCTAGTCTCCTTGGCCTTCTGAGCCCACTACCCGTTATTGCCCTAACCTTTGCTTTCTGCCTTCAGTACGCCGCAGCGGGGCAGCGGGCTGACAATCCCCATCCGGTGGACGGACTGCTACTCCTCCGTAACGGGAGTGTTATCGAGGGATCAATCCGGAACGTCCCCGGCGGCTACGCAGTTCGGGTTCCTAATGGCGAGATAACGGTCGCGGAATCTCAGGTAGATGCCTTTTGTACCACACTTGAAGAAGCTTACGAGCACCGCCGAAACAGGCTCCCTGTGGGCGATATGAAAGCCCACGTGGAACTGGCGCTATGGTGTCTTCGGTACCACCTCCTACCGCAAGCAGAAGCCGAGATCCACGCTGCGGAGAGCATCTCCCCCCAACATCCAATGCTGCCTCTTCTCCGGCGCCGGCTGGAACTATTGCGCCAAGGGGGAGAATCGCCTGCCCCCTCACCCTCAGTGCACACGGTGCGAGATGGCTCAACGATCACCCACGATCCGGCGGTCCGGCCAGCCACCTTTGAAGCCCCAACTAATCTGCCCCCCGCAGGCCAAGCTGGAAATAGCGTAGGGCCGACTACTTGGCCAAGGGACCTTTCCAGGTCTTCTGCTCCGCCGCGTGCAGAGATGCCGAGGTCCTCACCGGCCGGCCAGCGAGCGACCTCGACCGGCTCAGAGCCGTCGCAAAGCTTACCTTCCGGCGGAAATCCACCTCCCCAACCTCCTGGAAGCGTAGCCGAGGTCCGGGCGCGGCAGCGTCAGATCTCGCAGGTGATTCGCGCCATGCCGCCCGGAGCGGTGCTCAGATTCACCCAATCAATCCAGCCAATCATGACCCACCATTGTGGGACGGCCCAATGTCACGGGGGTATTCATGCAGACAAGTTTCGCTGGCTTCGGCCACCTGGAGGAATGCTCCCGAGTACTCAAACGACCCAAGAAAACTTGCTTGCCACCCTCCAGCTCATTAATTGGGACGAACCGACCAGCAGTCCGTTGCTGAGGATCCCTCTCCAACCCCATGGGGGGATGCCCACGCCGGTGTTTGCGGGACCACAAAGCTCGCAGTATCGAGAGCTCGTGGAGTGGGTCCTATGGGTGACAGCCGGTGGGAGTTCGACCAGCCCTCTCCCCGCTCCCACGACGCAAAGCGAAGCTAATCTGACCGGTCCTCCGAGCGTAGCGAACACCCCCCAGCCAACTCGCCAGAGCGGCCCGGGTGGCGAGGCCGCGAACCCCCTGGTGGAGCCTAACCTTTCTCCAGGCGGTGACAAATTCGTCCCACCAGATGTACGCCCGCAACACCAGGGAACCGAGGAAAGAAACGACGAAGTTGTGGGACCACCCGCTTTTGGGCTTAGCCGGGAACGCATCAGCTGGGAATTGCCCGCCAATGGCTCGAGAGGTCTTTCTCGCTCAAAGGAGGGTTGGGGAGCTTTACCGGACCACGCTTCTGCAGAAATGGACCTAGCAAGCCCTGCCGGTGCGAGTCCGCAACGACACCAAAGCCCTACCGCCGCCCAGGCTCAGCCGGCCAATCCGGCTGACGACCGAAGGCCCTCAATCGACATCGGAGGGTTTCCGATCGACACCAGATCAACCGAGGGAAGCACTCGCCAGCCGGAGCATGGGTTAAACCGCGAGATGCCGCCGCTTAAAACGGCCTTCCCGGGAGCTTCTTCTGCCCCGCTGCCGACTGGCCCGATGCACGCGGTTGTCCCACCCGGCTCCCTTCGATCGCCGGAGCAATATTTGGGCGAGGAACCTTCGCCTTCCTCCAGAGACGGGATTGGCCATCCCCCAGTGCCGCCACAGCCTTCCAAGCAAGGAAGCGGGAACCACTCAGACTCTACCCCGAGCGGAGAGCAGCAAGGTACGAAGACCCCGCGGTGGTTTTTCCCCTGGAAACTCCGGCTTAACCAGCTTTTCCGATAACAAGCAATCCCCCGTCAAATCCTCGTCAGTCGTCGGATAGTGAAGTGGGTCGTGGCCGGCCCTTTTTTTTCGAGGACGCCACTCGGATCCTTCCTCCCACCGGTTTGCCGTGCGGGCTAGGCCTGGACAGTCCGGCCCCATTCCCAGCTAATGCCTTCCTCACCGCAACGGCAAGAATGCGCACCTTGGCACGGCGGAAGAGGCAACCGGCCTAAGTAGAATAGGGCAAGAAATACGCCCCGCATTGGGCACTTCCCGTCGCGGAGCAGCTTTCAAGCGTGCGGGTCGGCTTTACCGGGGAGGTACTTTCAAAAAGGTCGCTTTGGCTCGAAGGCAGCCGGGTAAATTCGCCCGAAATACGGGCTTCGGCCGGAAGGGATTTCGTAACGGACCCGGGCGCGGGCAGTTAGAGACTCCACCGCAGCAGGCACGCAGCGTACCGCAGGTTAGTCCTAAAAAGTTTAGCGGTAAGCAGTACGCGATCGACCTACTGAGTACTAGTGACGGTTTCGAACAACTGCGTGATAAAAGTGCTACTTGGCCGAGCAATACGCGGACGGGGTACTTCCCTGCAGCCAAGAATTCGTAGCAACCATTATCTGGGATGGGCATAGAACCACTTTCGGAGCTTACTGTTGCAAAGCGAAGTGAACGGGGCCACGTCGAATCGAAAAGATCCGTGAAACACCAAAAGACATTTAGCTTGCATGATTTCTCGCTCGAAAGCTTACTCCAAGAAATCAGTGTTGCTCTCACACCCAATATTCATGCCGTTAACAATTTCCGGGAACCAAGTTCGATCAACTAGCTACCGACTGGCTTTGGGCGCAAGCGCTGCGGTTGTCATCGCCTGGGCCGTCTTTCTGACTACTCTCGCTCCTGTGGATAAAGTCGAGGCCGATCCGGCTAGCCCAAGCGCCCCGAGTCCCACCGCTGGGGGACGGATCCAGCTTCGGGACATGACAGCCCAGTCGGGGATCACTTTCGTGCACACAGACGGAAGTAGCGGCCGGCACTGGGTGATTGAACCTATGACAGCCGGCCTTGCTACTTTCGACTACGATGGCGACGGCCTGACGGACATTTACTTCTTAAACGGGTCGCCCCTGCCGGGCTATCCAGCGACTAATGAACCTCCGCGCAACGCACTTTACCGAAATGCCCGCGGCTGGCAGTTCACAGATGTCACGTCCCAGGCTGGGGTGGGCGATCTGGGGTACGGTTTGGGCGTGGCGGTGGGCGATTTTGACAACGATGGGTTTTCGGACATCTACATTAGCAATTTTGGGCCAAATGTGCTTTATCGCAACAACGGTGACGGGACATTCACCGACGTGACGAAAACCGCCGGGGTTGCTACCGGCAACGACATCCCGGCCGAAACCAAGGTGGGAGCCGGCGTCTGTTTCCTGGATATGGAGGGCGACGGAGACCTCGATATTTACTGCTCCAACTACATGCGCTTTCGGTTCGAAGACAACATCGTCCCGGTCGTGGACGGTATCCCCCGCTATGCTGGGCCAAAGGACTTCGACCCCGAGGCAGATATCCTTTTCCGCAACGAGGGGGATGGCACCTTCGCCGATGTCAGTCGTTCAAGCGGGATTGGTCAACATAAAGGAACGGGGATGGGCATTATTTCCGTCGATTTTGACGACGATGGCGATACCGATGTGGTTGTGATGAATGACGTGCGCGGGAACTTTGTTTTTCAAAACGAGGGTGCCGGGCGATTTCGCGAAGTGGGGCTTGATGTCGGTGTGGCCTATAACGCCGACGGCATGGAGCTTGCCAGCATGGGGGTCGATGCAGGCGACTACGACAACGATGGGCGGATCGACCTCTTTCAAACATCGTATGCTAGCGAGTTACCAGCCCTTTATCGTAACATCGACGGGCAGTTTTTCGAGGATGTCACCCGCACCACTGGCGCCGGGGCGGGAACTTATCAGCATGTGACCTGGGGTTTGGGCTTTGCCGATTTCGACAACGACGGCTTCCGCGATCTATTCATTGGTTGTGGCCACCTGCAGGACAACGTGGATCTTTACGACGACAGTACTTCCTACCGTGTCCGCAATGTGGTGTTGTGGAACACCGGGAAAGGCAAATTTGTTGACGTTTCCCGCTGGTGTGGCGATGGTCTTTGGCCAGAAGAAAGTACCCGGGGAATTGCTCTAGATGACCTTGACGAGGATGGGCGGGTTGATGTGGTCGTTCTCAATAGCCGCTCCAAACCCACGATCATCCGCAACGAAAGTCCCGCCCACAACAGGCACTGGGTAAGCATTCGCCTTCTCGGGAAGAAGGTCAACCGCGACGCTATCGGCTCCCGAATTGCCGTGGAAGCGGGTGGTTCGAAGCTTGTGGCCGAGGTCCATTCAGGCCGCGGCTACCAAAGCCATTTCGGTACCGAGGTACACTTCGGGCTGGGTGGCCAAAACCGCATCGACACGTTGACTATCCGTTGGTTAGGGGGAGAAGAAGAAAGCTTCCACAATCTGCCGGTAGACTGTCGACTTATCGTTTTCGAGGGAGGACCCGTGCTAACCATTCCCTGATCAAACAGCCCCGGCCTGAAAAGGACGACCCCAAGGGTAAAATTAAGGCCTCCTTTTCTCCTTCAATGAGGAGCAGCCAACAGTCAACAGGGAGGTTTTCCCACATCTGTGTCCCGCCGCCGTGCCAGCGGACCTCGATGCGGTCCACACGAGAAGCTTGTTCCAACCCAAAATGAAGTCGCGAGCCACAGTGCCCCTGGTAACTTCGTCCACTGTGCACTTCGCGAAGTTGTTGTAACCCGCTTGCCATCACCGTAACATGGCTCCCCACCGCGTCACGATTGGAGCTTAATCCCAAAAGGGAAATGAAAACCCAATGATTTCCGCCCGGGGAATTATTGCGAATAATCGTGGGGGAGCTTCGGGCATTAAGGACCACGAGGTCCACGCGGCCGTCATTGTCGAGATCATCAGCAGCTGACCCGCGGCTACTTTCCACCGGCTCCAGACCACTGCCGGCCAGCTGAGTCAACTCGACAAATCGCCCATCACGGTTATTGCGGAAAACACTATTACGTGCCCGGTAGGTGATGTGGGCGGCAAGATCTTCCAGGTTGTCCTGGGTATTCCCATTGGCGACAAAAAGATCTACCCAGCCGTCGTTATCCAAATCCACAAAATTACAGCCCCAATTAATATGAGGGAATAACGAGGTGCCCGGAACTGCCGTGCTAGCCACCTCTTCAAAAAAGCCCTTCCCCGTATTGTGGTAAAGGGCCGGCATCTGCTCCGAGTAAGACGTGTGGAAAAAGTCGAGCCACCCGTCGTTGTCGTAATCGGCACAATCCACCCCCATGCTGGCTAAATACCGTCCCTGGGCGTCGAAGGCGAGTCCTCGCGGCAGTCCCACCTCGGTGAAATGGCCCTTGCCGTCGTTTTCCCAGAAATAGTTGTGGGCCACATCGTTCAGAACAAAGATGTCCGTGTCGCCATCGCGGTCATAGTCGGCACAAATCATGCCCATCCCGGTGCCAACGCCGTCTTCGATGATCCCTGCTTGCGAACTGATGTCGCGGAATGTCCCGTCGCCTTCATTACGATAGAGAATATCCGGCACACCATCGTAAATCATTGGGCCCGGGTAGATATGTCGCCCTTCGACAATATGCGGTTTATAAGTTTCAAAAGAAAAGTTCACATAATTGGCCACATACAGGTCGAGATCCCCGTCGCCTTCCACATCGAGAAAAGAGGCTCCCGCACCGACCAGATTGCCGGCGTCAACCCCAGCTTCCCGGGTGACATCGGAAAAGGTTCCGTCCCCGTTATTGCGGTAAAGGATGTTTGGGCCGAAATTGTTCACGTAAATATCCGGGAATCCGTCGTTGTCATAGTCCCCGATAGCTACCCCCAATCCGTAGCCTGTGTCTCCCACAGCCGCCGGAGCGGTTACCTCCGTAAACGAAAATCCGCCACAATTGCGATAAAGTGCGTTGCGGGGTAATTCCGCCGGCTGGCAGCCCGGCAGTAAAGAGCCGTTTAAAAAATATATGTCAACAAGGCCATCACCATCGTAATCAAAGGTGGCCAGGCCCGCCGTAACGGTCTCCACTATATAGCGCCGGCCACTACTTCCATCGGTGTGAACAAACGAGATTCCTGTGGAGGAAGTGACATCTTCTAACCAAAAAGGGCAGCGGGCGGTAGGAGCAGGTCGCCAAATGGCAACGCCCACCACACCACAGGCCACAAAGATAAACGCCGGAGCAAGTATCCATCGCGGCAAACGCATAAGGGCAACCAATCGGCAGCCACTCCCCTCAATCGGCGTCAAACCCTCTTGATTTCGATCTTCCTAACAAGCATACCGAACGACTGGCGGTCCAGCCCCCAGCGGCTTTCCGGCGCCAATCCTACCGCAAAGCCTCTTGGGAGGCGGGCGACGTTGGTCCCGCCTGCGCCCCTTCCTTGTTGACTGCTGCCTCTAATCGGGCCAAAAGATCCCGATAGCGTCGCGCACCTGGGTCAAGCTCAGCGGCTCGTCGGGCCGACTGGACCGCATCCTCGGCTTTGCCAGCTGCCCAACGCGCACGAGCAAGCAGGAAATGATGTTCAGCGGTCGGCTCAAGCTGGACAACCTTCTCCGCTAGCTGAACGGCTTTATCCACGTCCCGACCCATCACAAGCGCAAGCTCCACCAGCCCGACATATCCTTCCGCCCGATCAGGAAAAACCTCACAGGCTGTTCGAAAATGTTCCTCAGCCTTGAGATAGTTTCCGGCGGCCATCCACGCTGCCCCCGCATTAACCCGATGGCGGAGGTTCTGCGGATCCAGGGCACAAAGCTCTTCCAAAAGTTGAGCTGCCTTGGGCCACTCCCGGCGAACGGCGTAATAGTCGGTGAGGAGCAGCCGAGACTCGCGATGTTCTTTGTCAACAGCTACTGCCCGCTGCCACATTCGGGCGGCTTCGTCCGGCTGTCCTCGGTCAATAAACAACTTACCTACATCGGTGTATGCGGTAGCCAAACTGGTTGCCAGGCTTTCGGCGTCGTCATAACGACGACGGGCCTCCTGATGGCCGGCATGGAACGCCACCTGATACTTCCTGCAAATTTCGAAATAGCCCGCCGCTTCCTCCTTCCGCCCTTGTCGCTGAGCAAGCATTGCCAATCCGTGCCACGCCTGATAGTTATCCGGCTGGAGGCGGATCACCTCGCGATAGTGCCGCTCGGCATCGCTCAGCCGGCCGCACTTCTCCAGGGCATGGGCAAGATAAAAATGAGTTCCCGGGTGGCTGGGAAACTCAATTAGTTGTTCTTCCAGCACGCGTACCGCATCCTCCGGCTTACCGACGCAGACGTATGCCTCCCCCAACGCCACCCGTGCATCCACAAGGCGCACCCCCAGCTGGATCGACTTATCCAGATAATCGATCGCTTCGGCATACTCGCCCCGCTTGAACCGGTCAATACCGAGCCAATAGTACGGCTCGGCAAACTCAGGAGCGCGGCGGATACATTCTTGCCAACAGGCAACGCCTAAATCGCGGCTAATGAATTTGTTGAGAATAAGTCCCCGTACAAAGAGTGCACCGATATCATCCGGCCATTTCGTCAACACGAAATCGGCAAGCTGAAGAGCCTCGTATTGAATATCGCCAACTTTGCCGCGGTAACGATCGGCCAGGGGCCGGAGAACTTCCTGGCTTGCCGAGCTAGCCTCATCCCCGGCAGGCTCCGCGGGCTGCGCGCTTTTCAGCCACCACAAGAGCGTGTACTCGGCTGCGGCCAAAACGACCCCGATCGCCAGTACGCCGATAAGCCACTTTAAACGTCGAGGCGATGGGGCAACGGGTGCCGCCGAGTGCTCAAGTACCTGGCCCAACTCCGGAGCCCCATTTTCAGCCTCGTCGGATCGGCTGTGGACGAAGCCATCGCCCATGGGCGCAGACTCTCATTACAGGATGGTATGAACAAGGAGTAACGAGTAAATCGCCCGCCACCGGTCAATGCGGAGATTGGCCGGGCGCAAACCACCTCGGTCCCACCTTCTTTGCGTGGAGATACTCGCCTCCCCTCCATCGGGCTATTGTACCCACAAGCGACACGACTGCATCCACGGCGACTATCCGGCGGAGCTACTTTTTGCAACAGAGGGTTGTCTAAAACCCGGCCCTGCCACCTGCCGGAAAGGGCTCACCTTTCCGAAATCCTGCAGCACCACACCGGCTTGCCCCCTTCATAATTCATTTTTTTGCTAAAGCAGCTTACTTTTTCCGGTGGCTGGCCATGCAAGGCGAGGCTTAGCTGGACCTGGGGATACAGTCCCTCGGGCAGAGCGTTGCCCCTAGGCAACATCAGAAATGGAGGTGGAGCCGTAAGCGGCAGATATAGGGTGGGGCGGCCCTCCCCCCGGCTATCGGTTGGGCCAGATACCGACCGAGCCAACTGGGACTTATGCTTCGGCGCACGCCTTCCACCGCTGGTCGATCCCAAGATGGGCCGGACAGATAGCCAAATGTGCTTTTTCCAGAACGCCCCCGAGCTCGCCCCTGACCAGCCGCTAGAAACCACCTTCCGACGAAATAAATCGAAAACGTGATTCTGATCGGTATTATTGACAGTTTGAAGTCGTTGAACTAAACTGTGGGCAGCTTCAATAGGTAACGCAAGGGGAGAGGTCCGATCGTCTCTCTGACAAGCAGATTCCGGGGGTAATCGAAGCTCGGATAGCCTACCCTGGGAGAACCACGGAGCGATCGGCCCTATTTTTTTTGTGCCAGCTTTAACGGGTGAATGCGTTTGGGCCCTGAGCCCTGATTCGCTTGGTCCTGTGCTGGATCTTGTTTAAAGCGAAGTTGACTTTGCCGCTGGTCCGTTTGGGGGAGCTCGGTTCGTACACCCAACCCTAGGAGTGCTAAACCATGAGACGTAAACTTGCGTTCACACTGGTGGAGTTGCTTGTTGTTATTGCCATCATTGGGATTTTGATTGCCCTGTTGCTTCCTGCAGTGCAAGCAGCGCGGGAAGCTGCCCGTCGAAGCCAGTGCACAAACAATTTAAAACAGATTGGTCTTGCTATACACAACCACCATGACATCCACAAGTTTCTGCCAAGCGGCGGGCATGGGTGGGAGGACTTCCCGAGTTTTACCGGCGACCAAAGTGACAACTATTCCGGGTCGCCAGAGGTTGCTCCTCGCCAAGGCGCCGGCTGGATGTATCAAATCCTGCCTTATCTGGAACAAAAAGCCATTCACGAGGGTGGAGGCAAGACGGGTATAGCTCGCGTACATGAGCCAATGCAACATGCAATCCCGGCCTATTATTGCCCAAGCCGTCGGGCAGCGCGACCGGACTATTACGGCGGTTCGCCACCCCAGTACCGGTATCGCATGCAGTCTATTAGTCAGCCGTCAAACATTTTCGTCGGCAAGAACGACTACGCGGGGTGTTGTGAAAACGAATGGTGGAACTGGGGTGACTTGCTGGATGCGTTCAACGGGGATGCTAACGCGGCGGACGCTGCCTTCCCGCAGTACTCCTGGAACGGCTCCGGCGCGATCGTCCGAACCCGTTGCCCCACCGGATACACCGGGACAGACCGCGAGTGTCGGGTCCTGACCCTCGGCGATTTGCGTGACGGAACATCCAACGTGGGAATGGTATCGGAAAAACGGCACAGCTTGCGAACAATCCCCGGCAACCCCGGGTGGGACAACGAAGGTTACATCTGTGGATGGGACTGGGACGTCATTCGTCGGGGTAATTACCGGCCTATGCCCGACCGGATTGACGCCGGCGATCCCGAGCCCCGGTTTGGTTCATCTCACCCCGGCGGCATCAACGTGTTGCTGGGCGACGGTTCCGTCCGGTTCATCCCTTACACAATCGATATCTTGACCTTCGCCCGAATATGGCACCGTGCTGACGGCCAGTCCGTGCAAGTGCCTTAACGCGCTCTGGCTGTGGGGGGTCTTTGGTAGACTGCGCTTGCCGGAGGTTAGCTTCGCGAGGGCTTCGGGTGTACCTGGCAGCCAGCCGGTCAGCTAACGATCGCGGAAAAGGAGACTCGGGGCTCTCCGCGAAGGCCGGCGGAACTTCTGGAGCGGTCAGGCTGATAGTCCCTGCCCTTTGTCTTAGACTCTCGCCCCGCCGAGCTGCTGCCCCTGATTTCGGGCTGCAACTATCGGTCAGGAGGGACATTTTCCGGCAAAGGCGAGCTGCGGTTTGCCATAATTTTCGAAATTGGTGAATGGTTAGGATGTTTGGCCCAAAAAGTTAGGGAGGGGATCCATGAGAGATATCGCATTGAAAGGTTTGATTGGGCTTGTCGCCATCGGTCTCATCCTCTCGGTGGTTGGTTGCGGTGGCATCGGGGGCGAGAGGTTAGTGACGATCCGCGGGCGGGTGCTGGAAAAAGGTCAGCCGGTCCGCGCCGGCGGCCCAGAAGAAGGGGGACGGAGGATCGAGCTGACTTTTTATCCGGTGGATGAAGCCGGCAACCCTGCTCAAGGAAAACAGTCCTGGAGTTGCACCGTTCAAGCTGACGGCTCCTTCGTAATGGACGGGGCGGGTAAGGGTATCCCTGCCGGACGATATAAAGTCGTAGTCCGGGGTCAAGCCGCTTCTGGGCAGTATGATCCTCGCGCGCCTAAGGCGGCCGGGGGCGACATTTTCGAAGGCCGTTTCAGCCTCCAAAAAACTCCGTTTGTGTATAATTTCACCTCAAACCAGGAAATCACGATCGATATTGGGACCGCCGAACCCGGTGAACAAGCTGCTAAGCCTCAGGAAGCCGCACCTCAGGAAGGCGGGCAGAAGCCGCAGCAATAGCCCTCTCCCGGCAGCGATACGTAGCCTTTAAAAAGCTCGGCACACACCCGACACAGGAAAATGCGGTCGGCGGACTATCAGCGTCGATGGTTTGGGCGTGCCGTAGTGCCCTTAAAGTTATGCTGCGCTGCCGGTGGGCGCACGTGTATGCCTCAAATGGTAAGAGAGCTTTAAGCCTGTGGCGGGCCTGGAGACCAGGGGGAAAAGAGGCCAGCCCAGGAAAATTCGCTGACATCTCCCCTCCGATTGGCCGCGGATACCCGCGGAATGGCTTCTGTTGTAAACGAATCCATCGGCCAAGAAACCCAGCCACCAAGCGTGCTACCGAAGCGCGCGGCAAGAAGGGGGCGGCGGAGGTTAGTTTTCTTTATAGCCGTCGCTGTCAGTCTTCTCCTTTTTGTCCTGGCAGGACTGCTGTTTGCTATCGATCGACCATTGAGTCTGCTTTTTGGCTCCTCCGTGCCTGATTGGCGGCAGCAGATGGCTCAGCTGGATGCGGTCGACGCACCCGCTTTTGTAAGCGCTGCCCGCCGAGAGGCGCTCGCCCTTGCCGCCCAACTCCGACATCGCTACGGCAGCGACCCGGAAGCGCTTTTCGTCTGCGGCTTGATCGAAAGCCGTTTCGGCGACCGTGCTCAGGCTGTGCGCACGTGGCACCGGGTCATGGAGCTTGTCCCAAACTATGTGGATGTCTACCTGGCGCTAGGCGAAGAAGCTCGCCTCCGAGGCCAAATGGCCAAGGCAGCCGACTATTTTCGTAAGGCTACCGAGCTGGGGCCGGACCGGGCTGAGGCGTTTTTGGGTCTCGGACGGGTCCTCATCGATCTGGGTGAAAATCAGCAAGCAGTCGCCGCACTTAGTCAACAGGTTCAGCTTGCCCCGGGCTCACTAGAAGGATGGTATCGGCTCGGCCTAGCCCTGCAAGGCACAGGCAGGCTCTCGGAGGCCAAAGAAGCCTTCCTTCGCGCATGGCGAATCAAGCCGGACCACCGAGCGGTACTTTTTTCCTTGGCCGATGTTTGCGACAAATTAGGACAAAAAGGAGAGGCAACCCGGTTCCGGCGGGAGTTTGCCCGGCTGGAGGCCGCAGTGCGACTCGATCCAGCTAAGCGGCACACATGGTATGACGACGTGGCAGCGGCGCGGGAAGGTTTAGCCGCGGCTCACGTCGCCGCCGGCCGATTTTTCGCCGCTCGCGATGACTTATCTCAGGCCGAGGAGCACTGGCGCCGAGCCGCCGAAGTCGACCCGCAGAATATCCCGGCCCGGGCTGCCCTTCTTGACCGATCTTCCGCCGAATCGCGTTGGTCAGAGGCAATCCACTGGGCTGAGGAATTGGAAAAGATCGAGCCTCAAAATATTGATTGGACTTTGCAACGAGCGGCCCTTTTGGTTCAAGTCCGGCAGGTGGAACAGGCCGAAGAGGCCTTTCGCAAAGTGGTAAGTATCGCTCCCGAACGACCGGATGGATATGTTGGCTTGGCCCAACTTGCTCTGTTCCGGGGACGAGATCCGCAGGCAGCCCGCCAGTATGCTCGGCAAGCTGTCTCCTGCGATCCCACGGCCGCAAATTACCACCTGCTTGCCATCGTTTGCGAACGGCTGGACAACCTGGAGGAGGCTTTGACCGCTGCCAAAAGGGCGACGGAACTTGACCCAGGCTCCGCTCAATATCGGGAAACCCTCGGCCGCCTTCAATGGAAATGGCGTCAGCTCCACGGCCAAGCCGGCTCCCACCAGGCTGAGAAAAAACCACAACCGGTCAACTAGGTTGCCTGTGTCGACAATAGTTTACTTCCCGTAACCGGTGCCCACAGACTAGGGGGGTGTGGGGATGTGGGAGGCCCTAGCCCTTGCCGTCTACCACTTCCGGCGGAACGGCAGAGCGGTGGTTGTGCTTTCCGTCCCGCTGCTGATGGTAGTAATGTGGCCTTATCTTCGGGGGCGACCGGGGTCGGGGCAAAGTTCTAGGGAGCATCTTATCCGGCTTTGCGATGTTACTGGGCAAACCGGTATCAACTGGCGGCATACAGATGGCAGTGGGGGGCGGCGCTACATTGTGGAAACAGTCACTGCCGGGCTAGCCACCTTCGATTATGACGGGGATTTGTGGATCGATATCTATTTTCTCAACGGGGCTGCGCTTCCGGGGACCGCGCGGGCGTTCCCGCCGCCTCGAAATGCACTTTTCCGAAATCGCACTGGCTTCTCTTTCGAAGATGTCACCGCCGCTGCAGGGGTGGGGGATACCGGCTTTGGACTCGGGATAGCTGTGGGCGATTATAACAACGACGGCTTCCCCGACTTTTACGTCAACAACTTCGGGCCTAACGTCCTTTATCGCAACAATGGCGACGGTACATTTGTAAACGCTACGGCAGAGGCGGGGGTAGCAGCCGGCAACCGCGTCGGGGCGGGTGCTGCCTTCCTCGATATCGATGCCGACAGCGACCTCGACCTCTATGTGGCCAACTACGTAAAAGTCGATCTAGAGAAACATCCTGTGCGGACAGCCGAAGGGTATCCGATTTACCCTGGTCCCATGGATTTTCTTCCCGAGGCTGACATCCTTTTCCGCAACGAAGGGGACGGGACCTTCTCGGACATTTCCGCTTCTTCCGGAATCGGGAATTACGCCGGCACAGGGATGGGAATGGTCTGCGCCGACATTGATCTTGATGGTGATACGGACATCTTTGTGCTGAATGATGTGGCGGGCAACTTCGTATTTGTCAACAACGGACATGGGCAGTTTGAAGAGCTTGGCCTATGGCTTGGAGGGGCTTATAACCGCGAAGGTCGAGCACTCGGCAGCATGGGGATCGACTGTGGCGATTATGACAACGACGGCTGGCCTGATTTTTACGCGACAAGTTACGCCCGAGAGTGGGCTGTGCTCTTTCGCAATTTAGGCGGCGGTCGGATGGAGGATGTAACTGCCGCCACCGGAGCCGGCGCCGGCACCTTTGCCCACGTGACCTGGGGAACAGCTTTCGCCGATTTGGACAATGATGAGGATCGCGACCTAGTTGTCGCTTGTGGACATCTTCAGGATAACGTCGAACTTTTCGATCCGACAGGTGCCTATCGGGTGGAAAATGTGGTTTTAGAGAATTTAGGCGGGCGATTTCGCGATATCTCCCGATCGGCCGGCGACGGTCTTCGCCCTAGGCGAAGTAGCCGCGGTTTGGCTGCCGACGATTTGGACAACGACGGACGTGTCGATATCGCCGTCCTTAACTCCCGGGAAGAGCCCACAATCATTGCTAATTGTTCCCCTTGCTCCGAATACCATTGGGTGGAAATTCAATTAGTAGGCATCCGCACCAACCGCGATGGCGTGGGAAGCCGGGTTGGCCTGCAAACTGGTCAGCTTGTCCAATGGGCAGAGGTTCATTCAGGCCGAGGTTATCAAAGCCATTTTGGGAGCCGATTACATTTCGGCCTAGGCAGGTTCTCTCATATTGACGAACTTCAAATCCGCTGGCATTCCGGACATCGGGACTGCTTCGTCAACATTCCCGCGGACCAAGTTCTCATCGCTATCGAATCGGTGGGACTCTTCCCCGCCCCATGCCGTTCGAAAAAATGAGGTGCCGGTACCTCCTCGATTAAGTCATTGATAGTGGTGCGGCATTTGCCAGCGGAGTGCTCCCCACCTTATCTCAACGTTTGGCATCCCGTTTGTATAGAAAGCGTCCCTCATCGTTTACAAAAATTCAGAGACGCTGCCATTCGTTCCCCGGCCTCCAAGCAGTTATTTGTGCATCACACCCTGAGAATCCGTTAGGCCGGAGAAGATGGAGAAGATGTTTAAGAGCGGCAGAACTCTTAAAGACGCGGACTTTCGGCTGCCAACTTCAGTCGGGCCGGAATGCTTGCGCGAACCATTTGGCGCAGCCGCTTAGCCTCACCGATTGACAGCCCCGGGTCTTGGTCGGTAAAGTTTGCTACTCCTTGTTAGGCTGGCTGTCCGCGGCGACTCGCCAAACCTTGGAAGAAGCCGAAGAAATCCCTCGCTCGGCGTGTCCCCGGGCGGTTGCAAGGATCCACAATTATGGCTGAGCAGTCACCTCGGTTGCCCTTTTGGTGCAACAAATATTCCCGCAAGGTCCGACTTGTCACTCATAACCTTGTTGGCAAACCCGCAAAAGATCCGCCTTACCTGATCTTTGTTCCAGAATCTTACGAGCCGGGATATGCTTATCCCCTCCTCGTGTGGCTGCACGGTTTGGGCGGAGATGAGCAGCAACTTCTTCGAGTAATGCCGTTCATTAGTTTGCGAAACTATTTGGCCGTCGCTCCCCGAGGCTTGGCGGTGGCATTTGAGGATGGGTCGCGAGGCTTTGGTTGGCCTCAGACGGCTGAAGCACTTGATTTCGCCCAGGAGGTAGTTACTGCCGCGGTGGAAGCTATTGGCAGCCGGTATCACGTCGCGGTTCGGCGAACGTTTTTGTGCGGCTTTGCCGACGGGGGCACGATGGCCATCCGGTTGGCCCTCAGCCAGCCCCATCGCTTTGCCGGAGCTGCCTCCCTCTGTGGCCAATTCCCCATGTGGGGCCGACCCCTGGCAGGCTTGCGGTCTCAGCGCGCGTTGACTTTCCTTTTTTTAACCGGGGCAAGAAGCTGCGATTTTTCCCCGGAAGAGGCTTGTCGGGCACTAAAGCTCCTCCACTCCGCCGGCATCAATGTAGTGTTGCGGCAATACCCGTGTGGCGATCAGATGCATCAGGCGATGCTTGCCGATCTTAATCGATGGATAATGGGGGAAGTAACTGGCGAACGACCATTTATCGCCGGCGCGGAACCCCCCAGCCAAGTGCTTCGGCAGCGTGCCCTGCGGCCAAGCGCGTCATAAGAAATGTCCACAGGGCTCAAGATCGGGAAAGCCCGACTGCGTAGGTTCCCAAGCGTGGAACTTATTACTGGGTCGGAATCACGCGGGAGGTCTCATTCTCGCCTAGACCAAGGAGTTTCGTAGAGTTTCGGTGCGGAAATCTCGTGTCCCGGCAGGGCCAAAAGCACGCGAAGCGGAAGTAAGAATTGTCGATGCCAAGTTGGCCTTCGGACACTTTAACCGGCCGCTTCGAGGGGTTCTTCTCTCGTGGTTTTTAAATGCAAAAGAGGTGCCGAAAGAGGGCTCTAGGCCTCAGACTGGCGCTGCCGAGCTTATCAACCAGCAGTAACGCGAGGATAAAAAAGGCGCCGAACGGAAGCGAACCTAGTTTTGAAACCATAACGAATCTTTTTGCTCCACCGTCTTGTCGCAAAGGGAGTTCCAACATGAAGCGATGGTTACTGTGGACGATCGTCGTCTTCTCGTTCATGCTCTCGGAGGCACATGGGGTAGGGATCCGTCGGCCGAGAGTGACGCTTGATGCGCAAACGATGAAAGCCGCCTTACGAACGGAAACCCCCGAAGAGAAAGGCTATATTGACGAAGTGTTGCGGCGAGTCCGCCTCGGACAGCTGCCTCGATCACTGGTGGAATCGACGTTCTTATGGGCCCGCCACAAACCGGAACACCGCTTCCAATATTTCCAGCGGGCACTGCGGCTCCAGGCAGCGCGACTTGGTTTTGCTGCGCCGTAGAGCCGCAGGGGATCGGCGGCTCTTTCCCTTAAATAAAGCACCGAAGACTTGCCCAGCCCAGCCGAGCGGAATGTGGATTTCCTAACCCGCATTGTGAAGCATTTGTTTGCAAAGCGTCGCGGGGATTTCGCACGAGCAGCAAAACCAAAAGACAAGATCGCCCGAAACCTTAACCTTACAGAAAGAAATCTGCGAATTTTGACCCCCAGGCTCGAGAATCAACCTTGAGCTTTATGGGTGAATGGTCTTTGTGCGCGAAGGGCAAACGAGCTTCCCCACCGGATGCCGATGGCTTCGGTGCGCCGAAGCGCACTCAGCACCACGCCCTGCCGGAGCCCTCTTAAACCAGCGGGCTAAGCAATATTGCCTCTAGCACAAACTTACCCTTCAGAGGAAGAGCAGCGACGCAGGCGGCGATCAAGAATAAGCTGCCTTAATACCGCCGCGTTGAGTTCCTCCAGAGTGTCCACAACCAAATCAGCCCGGGAAAGACTCTGACGGTTCCGACCAGTGCTGACTAGTCCCACCGCAGCCATCCCCGCAGCATGAGCCGCCTCGATTCCCACCGGCGCATCCTCGATGACCACACACTGTTTAGGTTCGAGGCCGAGTCGCTCGGCAGCAAGAAGGAAGACCTGTGGATCCGGCTTACCCCGCGTCACATCCATTCCTGTGACGACCGCGTGGAAAAGGTCGCGTGCTTCCAACCTATCCAGGACGAGCGCTACATTTTCCGGCGGCCCGGACGACCCCACGGCCAGACGAAATCCTCCCTCCTGCAAACTGCGAAGAAGCTTTCGCACCCCGGGCATCTCGGGAAATTGCCCTGCGATAATCCGCCGGTAATATTCCTCTTTGCGGCGATCGAGTTCCCGGATCTCTTCGTCCGTAAACCGGCCAACACCCCAATAGGCTTCTACAATCTCTCGGCTTGTTCGGCCGAAATGCCGGGCAAAATCCGCTTCCGTGACATCCACGCCAAGCTCGGCGGCAAGTTCCCGCCAGCTTTGGAAATGGGCAAAATAGCTGTCCACAAGAACGCCATCCATGTCAAAGATGGCGCCAAAGCTTTCCGGTTGCGACAAAGAAACTGACTCCTCCGTAAACCTCAAAGGCTGGGGAACCCGTGCTAGCCGACGATCTCGTGCGATGCGAAATTATTCCGCTAACTACTTAGGCCGCGCTCCCTAGGCAGGAACCGGTTCGCGCTTTGGAGCAGGCAAGAGCCAGGTAAACACTGCCCCGAGCACAAGCAGCGCAATTGTCAAGAAGTACGCCGGAGCAAAGCTTTGGTATAGATCGAACACCCTTCCTGCCGCAAGCGATAGCAAAAAACCGCCAGCTCCATATGCCGTAAAGAGCATCCCGTAGTTGACACCGAAATGCTTCATTCCAAAGTAATCCTTAGCGGCAGCGGGGAAGAGCGCCAGATTGGCCCCGAAATTGGCCCCAATCAGTGCCGACAACACGCTCAGAACAGCGGTGTGGGCAAGAGGCGATCCTTGCTGAACGGAAGCCAACAGTAAGATCAGAATCGCCTGAAAGATAAAGCAGCCCAAAAGGGTGGCACGTCGGCCTAGGAAGTCCGAGATCGTGCCGGTCACTACTCGCCCTATTCCATTCCCAATCGCTAGCGAAGCAACTAAGAGAAACCCTAGCTCGATTCCCGCTTGCTTTGCGCCAATAGTGGCCAGCTTGGAAATGATCATAAGGCCTGCGCCAGCCCCGCAAGCGTACATGAACCACATCATGTAAAAGGCGGGTGTCCGCAAAACTTGGCCGGGCGAAAAGTCCACGGCGACCGACGGCAATCCGCTTGCCGAAGTGGTCTTCTCGGCGGCAAGGGCGGCGACATATTCGGCCGGCGGCAAAATCAAAAGTTGGGCAAGAACCACAATAAGCGCAAGGTACGCGATACCAAACAAAAGTACCGTTGACGAAATCCCTAATTGGCTAATGCAAAACTGGGCAAGCGGGGCGGCGTAAAGTGCTGCCAGTCCAAATCCGGAAACAACTATCCCGGAAATCATCCCTGTCTGCCGGGCTGGAAACCACCGCACAGCCGCAGGGATTGGGGCCGAATAGGCAAACCCAATCCCTGATCCCACCAGCACACCAAACCCGATCGTCCACCCAAGCGGCAAAGTCGTCAGGCTGGCCAAAATGAATCCTAACCCCACCAGAAGCCCCCCAACCGTCGCTGCCACTCGCGGGCCAAGCCGGTCCTGAAGCCTTCCCCCTGGAACCATCATCAGCGAGAAAAGTAACACAGCCACCGCATAAGGGAGCGAGCGGTCCGTCTCGCTCCATCCCCACTCCTTGGGTATCGCTTTGCTAAAGACACTCCACGTGTACAAAACACCGAGGGCTAAGTTAATCCCCAAGCCTGCTATCGCCACAATCCAGCCTCGGTTTTTAAGACCCGACTTGGAAAAAACCTCTTGGTTCATGGGAGGATGCTCCTCGTGCGCGGCTTGGATAACCGGCTTTCAAAAATGTTCTCACGGAGCCTGTCTCTAAGAAGCGTTTTTCGTCCCGCCTCCTGTAAACCAAAAGTGCGTCTACCGCGGACGATTGGCCAGAAATTTGTCACTGTCGTTACAGGGCGGTGGTTCTTTCACAGTGGATCCGCCTAAGCAAGCAAAGTCCGCGAAAGTGTTAAGCAGCCCTAGCCCAGACCGAGCTTGGGTTTAACTCTCCGACCGTCCAGTGCCACCCAGCAAACTTTTCCGGAAGACTCCGCTGGAGAGGCGTAGGGCAACAATCCTCCGGGGGCCTACGGAAAAACGCAGATTATAGTCCGCGGAAATTTTCCGACCAGTCGCTGCCATCTCTTGGCGACCAACAGCTTTGGCGGAAATGTCGCTGCTTCCGGGAGCACTCGGTTCCTCCTTGCCAGGTGGTGGGGAAGGAGCTGACCTTGCTCTCAAGCCCCCTCCCACTAGGCCGTCCACGACCAGGCCGTATTCTCCTTAGGGCCGCACTAATCAAGACCCCAGACAAGGTTTGACCCCGTTAACCCGGGGCACCGGCCGCACCCAGAGCAAAACTCATCCGTTAGGTTAACTTCGGACCCTGCTAAACTAAGCCGAGCTGGCGGAGCTGTTTGCCCAATCGGCATCGAGCGGTATGAAGCCTCCGCTTCAAAGTGCCCACCGGACAGCCGAATTGTTGACTCATCTCGCCGAGAGTCCGGCCGGAAAAGTAAAACTGCTCAATCGTTTGCCGATCGACCCAGTGCATGGCCGCTACCAATCGGCGAATAAGCTCTGCTATTTCCCGCTCCTCAAGGTACTTCATGGGTGTGTCGGCGGATAACTGGCATGTCGCCGACCGGAAGCCGTCCGCATGGGGTTGCTCGAAAGCCCACCTCCGCTGGGCGCGCCGATAGTAGCTGACGATTCGCCTAGTTAGCGTGCTCAACCAAGCTGCGAATACTCTGCCGGAGCGGAGCTGCCCAATTCGCTCGAACGCCCGCAGAAATGTTTCCTGCGTCAGGTCCTCCGCCACATTGTGGTCCCGCACCAACCGATAAATCTGGTTGTATACGAAGTTGTAAAATCGGGCCACAAGCCCCTCCCACGCCGCCCGATTACCCTCTTTTGCTGCGGAGGCCAGGCGTTCCACCTCTTGCCATGCTAACTCTTGTTGATCTTGCTCCGCAACCCGCCGCTTCGGGCCAGCTAGCCATTCAAATCGATGCGTAAAAGACAAATCGCTATCCGTCGACGAAAATCGGGTGCTTTTTGCGCACGTGGGTCGATTTTTTGGTCGTGCCTGACAAATCATGGCCTGTTACCTCTGACTACCCTGCCTCAAAACTTGGAAGGCTTGAGATTTCTTTCCAATTCGTCAACATAGCCAACGCCGTCATGAACGGTCTAATGGATGGTTGAGGGGAGGGTTATGCCAGACGTTGTCAAGTCGGATCGCCGCTTTGGTCGTAAGTCCGCGGCAAGTCCACCACGACAACAACGGGGATTAACAGATCGAGAACCGGGAGGAGCCGAGAAGGCTTGGCGACCGCTTAAACCGGTCAACGTCCGGAGTGGCAAAGCGGGGGAAGGAACCTACCCAAAAAGGCTAGGAGGCCGACCGGCTCCTACTTCCCGGCGGAGTCCCGGGAAAGCAAGCCGACGGCGTGGCCCGCGGTCCAGCGAGCCGATGGCTCACCCCGAAGGGTTCGGCATTCGCCGCACCGCTGGGCCAGGCGCCAACAACCTCCTTTTCGCAAATCGGAAGGACGTGACGACAAGTTAGTAAAGCCCGACTTAAATTCAGGCTGGCGGCGGGTCACTTTGGCAGAAAACACCCCGACCTGGGAGCGGAAATACTCCCTCAGGCCATGAGTAACGCGCAGATCTATCGCCCAACCGCGAGCCGGCTCGATCACACTGCCACCTCTTTCTCGTCCGAGCACCGAAAGCTTCGGAACTACTCCGCAACTCAGAAGCTACCCGCTTTCGGCTATACACAAGACTCGAGGTATTTTAACTTCTTCGTCTGCCGATGGCATCCCGATAAAGCGGGAACTTTGGCTCGAAATTACCTGTAACCTGTTCTTCGAACACCTGCAGCTTTCTAATACTTCCATCCCTTACCGATACGCCCTTCCAACGATTAGCTGGCACTTCGGTGGGGTAGCGTCTCGGCCGATTTAGGGGGGCGATTTCCACCGGGCGCCAAAGCCCGGAAAAGAAATTTCAAAAAGCCTTGTTCCGCTTGAAAAGCTCCCTCGGCGAACCCTGGCTGTCAAACCCCAACGCTGCTTCACGGTCGGGACGTGCTTCGGGCTACGCGCCGCAATGCAAATTGTTTCGGGTCCGCTCGAGGGTGGCTATGATAAGTCCTTGGCCTAAGCGGAAAATCCTCGAAAAATGCGCCCCGCACCGACCTTCCATCAAGGCAATCGCAAGGACCCTCATGAGAAAGCTCCACAGGATGGCAAAGTTCAGAACTAAAGGCGGGTATAAGACCCCCTCCGTTTCGATCTGCTTTGGCTTGCTAGCATTGGGAGCTCTGTTCTTGTGCGCCGCTCTTTGCCAGGATCAGGCCTCAGTCGGAGGCGGCCAAGCCGGGTCGGCCGCACCCACTACGGGTCAGCCGGCGGAGCAACCTCCCACCAGTCCCCAACCGACAGTGCCACCCTCGCTCCCAGCGGAGACACTGCCCGGCCAGGCTCCAAGCACCCCACCCGTTGCTTCACAGCCGCCCGATTCTTCAGACAAGCTTGCCCGCTCAAGCCCTGAGGGAGTCCGTGCCCATCTGGCCGAACTTTTCCTCCTGGGTGCAACCGAAGCCGAAAGCCCCCGGCCGGTTCGCTTGCTTGAAGCCCTACAGCGATCAGGCCAGCGGGATCGACAGGAAGCTCTGGTGACAACCTTTTGGGACACGTTGGCTGCCGGGATGTATGTTGGTTCGCTTTTGCGGGCGGCCGAGAGGCTCAAAACCGTGTCCATCCCGCCCCAGGCCACCGCGCTTGCCGAGGCCTACGAAGCCCAGCTCGGCTGGCAAATTCGTCGGGCGGCCCTTCAGCTCCGAACAGCTCAGCACAAGCTTGCAGCGATGGTGGGCCCCCAATCAGGACAGGGTTTACCTCTGCCGGGGGACATGTTCGTCGTCAGCGAATACCGGACGTACTATCAGGAGGTTTATTCAGGGAAATCGCTTCCGTTACGCGTCCATCAGTTGGGGCGCACGCTTCCGCTTCGCGCCGCCGAAGTAATTGCTGCGGCAAAGGCTTTGGAAGCGGCCGAGGATTGGTGGACAGCCTGCAGCGTCAGCCTGGCGGAAGGCCGGGGCTCGGTACCCCACTTTTTTGCCGCTTTCGAAAGCGTGGTTTCTCGTGAGAAGGAACTCATAGACACAGTCTGCCTCTACAACAAAGAAATTGCCGAGTACGCCTTCGGGGTAGCAAGTCCATCTGTACCTCCGGACACCCTGGCAAGCATGTTGATCGGAAAACGTGCGTTAGCCGAGGAAGTGGCCCCGGCTAACCCGACGGCCAGTTTCCCCGGCATCCGGCCACTGCGGCGCGCTAGCTCAGAGGTGGCCCCTGCGGCCCATCTGGAGGCTATTCCGGACGCGGATTCCCCCACCGCCGGTTGGCAAAAGATACCTCCTTCTTCGGGAGTCCTGCCGGCGGTCACCGATTCTTCGGCAGGGGGCCAGAGCGCCCCGCCTGCCACAAGTTCCGGCGCCCCTGGTGCTAGCGAAACGATGTCCATTCAGTCGGGCCCCGTGGTGCCGGTTGAACCGCAATCGGCCCAGCCGGCCGACCAAGGTCAACACCAAGCTTCCGCCGGAAGTACCCAATCGGAGACTACCTCCGCTGGCGCAAAGGGAAGCTCCCCCCTCCCTGCACCTCCCGAGGCCTCGCCGGGCACCCCGGTCACGGAAGGCCAAAGAAGCCCCTACTTCGTTCGCCGCCCAGTACTCCCTTCCGCCCCCGAGGCACTATGTCGGTTTCCCGCCCTCCAGGCCTTAACAGGGCTTGCCGCTTTGCGGAGTGTCACGCCGGTCCTCTTTCAATTCGACGGGACGGATTTGCCATTGCAAGCGGGCGATCCTCCAACTGTTACGACGGCAGAGCCTGTGGAGATTCGCCGCTTGACACTAGAGCAATGTTTATTGCGGGCCGCTACAAGCGAACGATTGAGAACTTCGCGGGCTTACTGGCGCTTGGCCGAGAGTTGGGCGCGGCTTAAGTCCACGGCGCATCACCTGAATGCGGTCGCCGAAATCCTCACAACTCTTTTCGAAGCACGGGATTTACCCGGCGTCGGCGAACAGTATTTACACGTCCGGGCTGTGGAGCAGCTACTTCGGTTTCGCGAGCTTTCGTTGACAAATACCTTGCTAAACGCTGATCAGGAACTCAAACTGCTTACCGACCTTCCAGGCACAAGCGAAGTTCTTATGCCGGCTACTGTGCCCCACACCGGTGCGTATGAACTTGATTGGGATCGCTTAAGCGCAAGGCGACGAGAGGATCCGGCACTCCGAGGACTCGCTCGCCGGGTAAATGAATATCAACAGTCTCTTGGCGCCACAGCGGAGATGCTTTCCAAAGCCGACCGGGCAGCAGCTAGTGCTCTTGCGGACTTTTACGCCGGCAAAGGTGACCCCGCCCAAGCCTTGTCGGGACTTGAGCTTTATTTCAACGCGGAGCAAAACGTCATTTCGCACATCGTGGAATATAACCTGGCTATTGCCGAGTACGCAGACGCCGTGCTGCCCGCGGGCATTGCCCCAGAGCAGTTTGCCCGCGCGCTTGTTCCCACGCGAACCGCCGGGCAATAACCAATCGAGTTGGCACCGGGTAGATTATTCGGCTGGCCCGCTCCGAATACTGACAGGTATTTGCCCGGACCGAGCCGCCGGCTACTGCCCGGTTCAAGGCTTGCGAGCAAGGCGTAAGTTTCTTTGAGGTATAAAATTGCCTGGGGGGGACTTTACACACTTTGGTGCCCCCAGGCCGGCAAACTAGGCAGAGATAAGCGGCAGAGTGGGAACGGGCAGTTGCTTCCGCCTATTGCCAAGCGGCCAGAGCACCATGCGGGTGTACCAACCTTTGGGGCAAAGCTCAATGTGCACAGAGCTGTCGGCAAAAGAACAAGAAACCATTTCTCGTTGGAAAGGAGGATCCCTAGCGGCAGAGCGTCTGCTTCGTCCGAAACCGGTCGCCTTAGGCTCGGTTGTGGTTGATCCTCCCCTTTTCCAGGCGCCGCTCTTAGAGTACACAAATCATTTTTTTCGGCTTTTGGTCCGACACTTTGGCGGTGTGGGCCTCACCTGTACAGAGCTTGTCCACGCTCGCGGCCTCATCGAATGCTATGAACGGACCGGACAATTGCCCGAACAGCTCTGGGGCGTTGACATTGAGCCAGGGCCACTGGCCATCCAGCTTTGGGAGTCGGATCTCCAGTGGCTAAAACGCGGTGTGGCGTTTGTGGCCAGTCAACTGAGGCCAAGTGTGATCGATCTTAACTTTGGCTGTCCGTCGCATCGGGTGGCAGGCCATTCGGGCGGTGGTGCTGCCCTTTTAAAAACACCGGAGCGAATCGGGGAGCTCGTCGCAGCGGCCGTCGAATCGGCCGGCAGCATACCCGTTACGGTGAAGATTCGGCTTGGGTGGGACCCATCGACACCGGTGGCAGCTCGGGTGGCTCAAGTTGTCGAGCAGGCTGGGGCAGCTGGTCTTTGTGTCCACGGCCGATACGCCACTCAGCGGATGGGCGGAAAGGCGGACTGGAATGCTATTGCCGCGGTTCGTCCACACCTCTGCCGAATTCCTCTTATTGGCAACGGTGATATTGCCACGCCTCAAGCGGCCTATCGAGCATTCGTGCACTACTCGGTGGACGGTGTGATGATTGGCCGAGCGGCACTTTCCAAACCATGGATCTTTCGCGATATCGCCGCGTACCTGGCCGGAAAACCAATCCCCGCCCCGCCCACTCTCGATCAAAAACGGGAGATTCTCCTTGGCTACATCGACCGGCTGGAAGAGTCCCTTGCTCCCCGGCGGGCACTCGTTCTTGCCCAAAAATACGCTTGTCGACTTGTGCACGAACAAGTAGCGGCAACCAGGGTCCGCCTGGCAATCAGCCAGGCACGATCGCTTGCGGAGCTCCGCCGCGTCGTGGCACAAGCTTTCGAGCGGTGAGCAGGCGCCGGAATCTATCCTCTTCCCGATGGTGACCCCACCTGTTGACGAAATCCCTCGTCAATACTTGCCCTGTTCGGGAAACCTTCGAGGCCAAAAGACCTCGGCTGACTCCAGCTTCTTCCCGCCTTTGCCACGATGGGGAGCGATCTCTTTCTCAAGGCCTTGCCACAATTTTTAAGAAGCCGCCGAGGAAGAAGCAGGCTGTTGCCGACGGCGCGATGTCAGATGAATCACTAGTACGGCGATATCGGCCGGTGTAATCCCACTAATGCGACTTGCCTGGTCCAAATTGTGCGGCCGAACCTTAGACAGCTTCTCCTGGGCTTCGAACCTTAGACCAGGTACCCGCGAGTAATCCAAGTCGGCCGGCAGCCGATATTCCGCTAGCCGACGCTGCCGCTCAATTTCCGCTTCTTGGCGAGCGATATAGCCTTCGTACTTAATGTCGTAGACAACCTGTTGACTAGCCTCAGCGGAAAAGTTGCCCAGCTCAGGAAATTTTTCGACAAGAGCTTCCCATGTCACCTCCGGCCGGCGCAGATAAACATCGCCCGGGGTGCCATCGATCCTTAGCTTCTCTAAACATGTTTTGAGGCCGGCAATTTCCCGCTCCTTGGCCAGCAACCGCTCATAGCGGTGGCGGTCGACAAGTCCCAGTCGATAACCCAAAGGGGTTAACCGCCTGTCGGCGTTATCGTGACGAAGACGCAGGCGATATTCCGCCCGACTTGTAAACATGCGGTAAGGTTCGTCAACACCCCGGGTGACTAAATCATCAATCATAACGCCGATATAGGCCTGGTCTCGGCTCAGGATAAGTGGATCCTTGCCGGCCAGGATTAAGGCAGCATTGGCACCAGCCACCAAACCTTGGGCGGCAGCTTCTTCGTAACCGGTGGTTCCGTTGATTTGTCCGGCACAAAAGAGACGTTTCACTCGCTTGCTTTCAAGCCAGGGTGTGAGCTGGGTGGGTGGCAGATAATCGTACTCAATGGCATAGCCGTAACGCGTGATGACTGCCCGCTCAAGCCCGGGCACCAGCCGAACCATTTGATCCTGAACATCCCGAGGCACGCTTGTGGATAAACCGTTCACGTAAATCTCATGCGTCTGCCGGCCTTCCGGCTCCAGGAAGATTTGGTGCCGTTCTTTGTCGGCGAAGCGAACGACCTTTGTCTCCACCGAAGGACAATATCGGGGACCTACGGACTGGATTTGCCCAGTAAAAAGGGGGGCCCGATGTAGATTAGCCCGCAATAGTTCATGCAGCTCTGGCGTGGTGTAGGTAATCCAGCAGGGCAATTGCTCCACATTCAGTCGCTCGGTGAGAAAAGAAAATGGTTGGGGCGGATCATCTCCCAGCTGGATTGCTAGGCGGTCAAAGTCGATAGTTCGGCCATCAAGGCGAGGGGAAGTCCCCGTCTTGAACCGGGCGATTTCTAAGCCCAAGCGGGCCAGGGAGGCAGTCAGTTCATCAACTGGTGGTTCGGCAGCCCGACCGCCCGGCACAATCATCGGACCGTAATGCAGTATGCCCCGGAGAAAAGTCCCCGTGGACAAAACGACGGCGCCAGCGCGATAAACGGCCTCACCCCGGACTTTGACGCCAACCGCTCGGAACCCATCGCCCGATGGCTCCACAAGGAGCTCGGTTACCGTCTCTTGCCGCAAGATGACATTTGACGCTTCTTCCACCAACTGACGGACGTAAAGTTGGTAAGCTTTGCGATCAGCCTGAGCCCGTGGCCCATGCATCGCCGGACCTTTCCGGCGGTTAAGGACGCGGAATTGAATTCCGGTGGCATCGATCGCTCGGGCCATCGCTCCACCGAGGGCGTCAATCTCCCGGACTAACTGACCTTTTGCCACCCCTCCAATGGCAGGGTTGCAGCTCATCTGCCCAATGGTGTCGAGATTGGACGTCAGAAGGGCTGTGCGGGCCCCCACCCGCGCAGCCGCCAAGGCGGCCTCCACACCCGCATGGCCCCCACCTACGACGATCACGTCGAACTCATACGTGCAGTGCATCCAATCCCCCCGACAGCTGCAAATATCACTTACCCAGTAGGCAATATTTACCTAGTGCGAGTGCTGCTGCCAGCTGATTTAGCCGGCAAAACTTGCATGATTCCCGGTAACTCGCTCCGAAAGGTAGGCCGGCCTCGGCCCTCGGAACCGACTTTAGTGGTAGACCGGCGTGCCCACGGGCTACCAGAACAACTTCCACCGAAAGATCTGCCCGGAGTTGCACCCTTTTCCCCGGGAAGAAGCTCGTGATCTCCCGGGTTTTAGCCATTCTAAGTCCCCAGCCTACCATTGGTCCCACTTTGGAGCCGCCCCCCGACTAGCCCCGACCGCAGCCCAGCCGGGCATTTCGCCCGCAAAAGGCTATCCATTTTGACCTTTCAGCTTGAAACCACGCGGACGAATCGCTAGTAATAATGATGGCGGCGGTAGATTGTGTGATCGGAGTGACCCTGAGTCGGCTATGTTTTGGGAAAAAGTCTCGAGTTGCTAGCCGCTGCCAAGATATTCGGTTTAAAAGTGGGTTAACTCTCGGGGCGTAGCGCAGCCTGGTTTAGCGCGTCAGACTGGGGGTCTGAAGGTCGCTGGTTCAAATCCAGTCGCCCCGACTTGCCTAACAGAGAAGCCTCAGCCCAAACGTACGGTTGTCGGAATGTGCCGGCAACCGTCTTTTGTTTGTAACTCCCAGACCTCCAATTCCCAGCCGCCGCACTCTCAACCGAAAGGTGTGCTCCATGGCCTATGCCCCCTGCCGCCGGGAACTTGCCCGCCATGGGAGCACAGTCTTAGCACCTTCCCTCGCCCTGGTATTTTTTGCGGCTTGGCAGAATGTTGCTTCTGGCCAGGGCCCTTCACAGCCCGCCTCCCAGCCGATCGATTCCACCGACGTCATCGCGGAGATCCGCCTTCAGCCGGCCCTTCGAGAATTGCACCCGCAGTTTTTCTGGTTCCACCCGCGTGTGGCGGCCGTCCCCGGGCTCGGAAAAGACGAAAACCCTCTAGTCGTGATGACCCTTCAAAAACACCTGCGGGTAAGCGATTTCTACTCGGGCCTTTACTACATGCTTTCTCGGGACCTGGGCCAAAGTTGGGAAGGACCGCGGGAAATCCCCCAACTTGGTTGGCAAAAGCAGCCGGACGGATCGATCTTCGCCGTCGCTGATGTCACGCCAGGTTATCACCCCCAGACTGGCAAAGTGATCGCCATTGGGACTTATGTGTACTATGATGCGCAGGGCCATCAGTTGGCCAATCGGCCCAAATTCTCCCAGAGCGCCTATGCTGTGTACGATCCGAAGCGCGATGAATGGACCGGTTGGAAAATCCTCCCTCTGCCAGAGGCCGAAAAATTCAACCTTGCCCGAAACGCTTGTAGCCAATGGCTAGTGGAGGAAGATGGCACGCTTTTGGTTCCCCTGTATTTCTCTCCCAATGCCTTTGTGCCGTGCGGGGTGACGGTGGCTCGCTGCCGGTTCGACGGAAACGAGCTTGTTTACCTTGAGCACGGCGACGAACTGCATCTGGCCGAAGGGCGCGGACTAGTTGAGCCTTCGTTGATTAAATGCGCAGGCGAATACTTTCTTACCATCCGCAACGACCTACGAGGTTACGTTACCCGGAGCAAGGATGGTCTCCGCTGGGAAGCTATCCGTCCGTGGCTTTTCGACGACGGCACAGAGCTCGGCAGTTATAACACCCAGCAACATTGGCTCGTCTGGGAGGATCACCTTTATCTGTCATATACCCGAAGGGGTGCCGGTAACGACCATATCATGCGGCATCGAGCTCCCCTTTTCGTGGCCAAAGTCGATCACACCTCCCTTCGCGTCATTCGTGCCACCGAGCGGGTCGCCGTCCCGGAGCGAGGTGTGCCTTTGGGAAACTTTGGGGCGGCACCCATTACCGAAAAAGAAAGCTGGCTTACCGATGCCGAGACGATGGCCTTTGGGCTAGGGCCCCATCCACGTGGCGCTGACGGAACTGTTTGGATAGCACGAATTATCTGGCGATCGCAACCCAAGTAGTCAAGGGAGACCTCGTAGATCGGCTAACCTCTTGTTTCGTCGACCGCCAAGTCCCAGAAAGCAAACTCGTGCGCTTAAGATGGGGCTAATCCCCACGGGGGCTGTTTCCTCCGGCCGCGGGGCCAACCTCTTCGCAGTCTTGCGCAGACGAAGGACAAACGGCCGGCAAAATGAGCGAACGGCGAAATTCGTTTTCCAAGTAGGCCTTTCCCTGGCGAATGGCAATGTGGTCCCAAGGCAAAGGACGCTCCAAAGGGAAGGGCTCGTGGAGGATGAGATCCACATCCACACCAAACCGCCGGCATGCGTCCCACCAAATTTCCGGGCGGAAATACTCTGTCCACGAATCGAGCCGGCAACCTTGTCGCCATGCCCACTCAATCACCGGCCCAAGCCGACGATCCCCCCGGGACAAAAGGCCTTCCAAAAGGCTTGTTTCTAGGTCGTGGTATTTGAGCTCCACAGTCCGCATTCGTTTCCGACTCACCAGCCGCCGGTGAGCTTGGACAAAGTACTCCCGTCGAGCCATCCCCTGCCACTGAAAGGGTGTGTGGGGCTTTGGCACAAGGTTAGACACATTGGCCACCACCGTAGCCGGCCTGCCTACCAGCTCTTTCCGCAATCGGGAGATTGCTTCCGCCAGTTCGATGATGCCATCAAGATCTGCCGCTGTTTCCCCGGGCAAACCACACATGAAATAAAGTTTCACCCGTTCGAACCCCCGTTCAAACGCCCGGCGACATCCGGCGATTAAATCATCGTTGGTGATATTCTTGCCAATTCGAGCGCGCATGGGATCCAGGGCAGCTTCCGGCGCCAAAGTCAGGCCACTGTGACGATCCGTATCGAGGATTTCCCCAACAAGGCGAAGCTGTTCATTTATCCGCAAACTGGGTACCGAGATACTGACGCGATAAGGGGCAAGTGCCTCCTTAAGCCGTTGATAAAGCTCTTCAAAATGGGGATAGTCGCTTGTTGACAAAGAGAGAAGCGACACTTCGTTGTAGCCGGTGTGCCGGTATGTCTCCACGACTGCGTCCACGATGGTTTGGACTCGGCGGAAGCGAACCGGCCTTTTGAGCGTGGTGCTTTGGCAGAATCGGCACCGCCACGGACATCCCCGCATAATCTCCACAGCGATGCGATCCTGAACACATTCGATGTTCGGCACCACTGGCCGGGTTGGTAGAGGAACGGATTCCAAGTCGGCCACCACTGCGGGGCGAATGACCACAGGCAATCCCGCGCAGGTAGGTCGCGGGGGCAGTGCCCGGCCATCGGAATCGTAAACAACTTCGTAGCCGATCGGCACATAACAATTGGGCAGGAGCTGCCCCAATTGACAAAGCGCCTCGCGACGGTCCGGACAGCTTTCGCGAAGCCGAAGCCACAACCGGCAAAGCTCAGGGAGGATTTCCTCGCCGTCGCCCACAACAAATACGTCCACAAACTCCGCCATCGGCTCTGGATTGACGGTGCAAGGTCCCCCGGCAATGACAAGCGGATCCCGCAGCTGGCGATCAACAGTCCGCAGGGGGATTCCCCCCAAATCGAGCATCGTTAGCACATTGGTATAGCAAAGCTCATGTTGGAGGGAGAAGCCCACAATGTCGAAGGCGGAAAGCGGCGTAAAAGTCTCCAGGCTATAAAGCGGCAGTCGATATTCCCGGAGAAGCTTTTCGAAATCCGGCCAAGGGGCAAAGGCTCGTTCGCAGGCCCAATCAGCCAGGCGATTCACCACGGCGTAAAGGACCTGCAGGCCGTGGTTACTCATCCCGATAGAATAAACATCCGGAAAAGCCAGGCATAGCCGACCGGTGACCTCCCCGGGCAGTTTACGAACCATGTTCCATTCGCCGCCGAGGTACTGGGCCGGCTTTTCCACCCGAGGCAAAATTTTGCGGACAATAGTGCTCTTTAGCTCAGAGTTCATAGTCTTGCACAACGCAAGCAAACCACCTGCGAGCCTCCGCGGGCACTGGAAGGATCGGTCTTCCAAAGCCTTTCGGGTTGGGAGGTGGCCGCCCTGGGCAGCAGAGAGTGACCTTTTGCCCCATTTGGAAATTCTCGCTATCGTCGCCTGGCGTTTGGCGAAAGCCGAGTTTAGCCGCTGGGAATTTTATGGCCCACACTGGTGGCAAAAGAACGGCTAAAAAGCCCACCGGCCAACTGCGACCGGCCGCGCCAAAGCTTCTGTCAACGGGGAGAAAGCCCGGGAGGTCGCCAAGCCCAGGGGACGACCGTTATTCTTAGGACAGCCGAACGCACCGTAACCAAACCCAAACGCACACATAGCGGTCGTTCGCCTTTGGCCTTGAGCCAAGGGAGAGCCATCCCGTGGGTGACCCGAACCGAAGCAAACCGGGAGGCAGGAAGGCCGGCGTTTCCCGCCAGACCAAGCCGATCTTGTGTCCGGGAAAGCTTCCCGATAGAAAGCAAGGGAAGGCAAGGCCGGCCGGAAGACTACCGCAAATAAAATCGGCCGTGGACCATGGCCGGGCTTAACGGGCACGTACGCCTATGCACCTGTGGTTGCGCTCCTGCAACCGTGATCCCGCTTTAGGTGTCTTCCGGAGAAACCCGGGAGCATCCGCTGACAAAACATGGCCGCCAAATTCAAAAAAGGTATGAGTATAGACATGTCCCGCGTAAGCTCCCCTCTTTTCCAATGGGCTATTTTTTGGGCGGTGTGTGTGCGTGCGGTGGGGAACTTTTCGGCCGCCGATGGTCAGACAGCCCTTTGGTTCGAAAAGGCCCGGGAACAGATGGTGGCGGAGGCCATCATCGGCGCTGGTATCAAGAATCCTCGGGTCATTGAGGCGATGCGGCAGACCCCTCGGCATGAGTTTGTTCCTTCGGACCAAAGACACCTTGCTTACTACGACATGGCTTTGCCGATTGGCTTCGGCCAAACTATTTCTCCGCCATTTGTTGTGGCGTTTATGACGGAGGCCCTTGACCCGCAACCAACGGACAAGGTCTTGGAAATCGGCACGGGCAGCGGTTATCAAGCAGCGGTTCTCAGCCCTCTTGTTAAGGAGGTGTATACGATCGAGATTGTGGAACCACTGGCCCGCCGAGCCGCCGAGACCTTAGCCCGGCTGGGTTATCGCAACGTGTTTGTCAAAGCTGGCGATGGGTATCTTGGCTGGCCGGAAAAGGCCCCCTTTGACAAAATCATCGTCACTTGTTCACCGGAAAGTGTCCCCCAGCCACTTGTGGACCAATTAGCCGAAGGTGGCCGACTGGTGATCCCCGTTGGCGAACGCTATCAGCAAACGCTTTATTTGTACCGCAAAGAAGAAGGTCAACTCCGGCGGGAAGCACTGCTGCCGGCCCTCTTTGTCCCGATGACCGGCGAGGCGGAAAAGCTCCGCCAAATTCAGCCCGATCCGACGCGACCGGCGATCAATAACGGCGACTTCGAGGAAATGCTGGAGGGTACTAACCAGCTAGCCGGCTGGCACTATCAGCGGCAGCTGGAAGTCGTCCGTGCTGGCGCCCCAAGCGGCGAGGCGTTTGCTCGTTTCGTCAACAAGGAGCCCGGGCGAATGGCCCAGGCCCTTCAAGGTTTTCCCATCGACGGCCGGCGGGTCAGGCGCATCCGCCTGGAGGCCATGCTCAAAGGGGAGGACCTCCGCCCAGGCCGCTCCACCGCCGAGCAACCCGGGATGGTCATCCTCTTTTATGGCGAGGATCGCCAAGAGGTCGGCACCGCCTTCTTCGGACCATTCCTTGGTACCTTCCCATGGACAAAACGAAGTGCTATCTTGCCTGTACCAATCCAAGCCCGTGAGGCGATTATCCGAATCGGACTCTTAGGCGGCACCGGGACTTTGTCGGTCGATGCCCTGCGACTAGAGCCGGTTGGGGCAGCTTCCCCCCGACGTTAATTTCAATCGGAATCGGATATTTGTCCACGGCCGCAAGGAACATTCGGCGGCACGAAAAACTTATATTGCTCCCCACAAAGAGGGTATACCGATTGCCGCTGGCAGCGCCATCGCCACGGCAATAGGCGCGGGAGGTTCTAGCCGGCGGTGAGGGCCAGGAAATCAAGCGGAATCCGTCATGCTTGTCGGCTTAGGAAGGCATGCGCAGCCATACCGGTCAGCCGTCGGTAGAGGCAGTTAGTGAGCGGACACTTGGGAGCCGGAGGTGATAAGCTGTGGGAATCACCGAGCTTTTCTGGGTGTTTGTGATCCTTTCGCTTCTTCAGCCGGTGCTACGCCAAAAAATGCTCGAGGCGGCCCGAGTTCGGCTTATCCGCCGCATTGAGCGGATGCGCGGACACCGGGTCATTGTGCTTATTCATCGACAAGAGACAATGAGTCTCCTTGGCTTTCCGGTGATGCGGTATATCGATATCGAAGACGCCGAGGAGGTGATCCGAGCCATCCACCTCACCGACCCGGACATGCCCATCGACCTGGTCTTGCACACGCCAGGAGGACTCGTCCTTGCCAGTTTACAAATTGCTCGGGCACTCAAGGCCCATCGCGGCAAAGTCACGGTGTTTATCCCCCACTATGCCATGTCCGGCGGAACCTTAATTGCGCTGGCGGCCGACGAAATTGTCATGGATCCTCACGCGGTGCTTGGGCCGGTCGATCCGCAGCTGGGGGATGTACCAGCGGCCTCCCTTGTCCGAGTGGTCCAGCAGAAGGACATCAACAAAGTGGACGATCGCACCCTGATCCTGGCCGACGTAGCCCAAAAGGCCCTCGAGCAGCTCCGCCAGGAGGTGCTGGAGCTACTGCCGGAAAGCATGCCGCGGGACAAAGCGGAGGCTTTGGCAGAAAAGCTCACCCAAGGCACGTGGACGCACGACCATCCGATTAGCTTCCGCGAGGCTCAGGAATTGGGCCTACCCGTGCGGGCGGAAATGCCCCGAGAGTTTTACGAGCTCATGGAGCTTTTCCCCCAGCCGGTCCGTCGGCAAACCGCCGTCCAGTACATTCCCCTTCCGTACGGGCCACAGGCGCCCAGCCGAGGCGAAGGCCGGTAAATGGCCAGTCGCGGCGCATCGATGGGCCGCAACAATCTGTTTGGAAGCTACCACGTTGTGCGAAGGCCAAGGCGTTTCTAAGCAAACGCCCCGCCAATGAGTTATCGCCTCGCGATGAGCCAAGTGCCTCGGGCGACGGCGGGTGCTCCACCTCCTGCCTATCCTTTCTGCCGGATTGCAGTTTTTACCCGGCCGTGGACGTAGATGTCTCCATCAAGGACCTCCGTGGCTGGATTTTCAAGGTGCCAAGCTTCATCTGGCACCGCTACGCCCAAGCCGGAGACCGGCCCCAGAGCGGATTGACCACCGAATACCTTCGGGGCAATAAAGGCGTGAATTTCGTCAACCTCACCGCACTCGAAAAACGAAGCAAAAACTTGGGCCCCCCCCTCGACGAGCACATAAGTCATCTTCCGGCGTCCGAGCTCATCAAGCAGGGCAAGCAGTCGCGTCTGGTAATCCTCCTGGGGAAAGCGAAGGACTTCGCATCCAGCGGCCTGAAGCATCGCCGTCCGGTCGGGGGAGGCCTGAGGACCGACGGCCACTATCACGGGCGCTTGTTGACACGTGCGGACAAGCTGGGATTCAGCCGGCAATCGGGCCCGACTGTCGAGGATCACGCGGGCAGGCCTCCGCGGTCCGGGAACGTGGGGCAAAAGGAGGGGATCGTCCGCCAAGACAGTGCCGATTCCCACGATGATAGCATCTACGAGGCCCCGCAGCCGGTGGACTACCTCCCGGGAGCGCGGCGAGCTAATCCAACGACTTTTCCCCGTCCGGGTGGCAATCTTGCCATCTAGCGTCATGGCCCATTTCAAAATCACCCATGGCCGGCCCGCTCCAACAAGCTTCAGATAGGGGGCAAGTAGCGACCTAGCTTCATGCTCCAGGACACCGCAGAGGACCTCCACCCCCGCCGCGCGAAGCTCCTCCAGTCCTTTGCCCGCTACCGCCGGAAAAGGATCGACTACCGAAGCCACCACCCGGCTAATGCCAGCCTCGAGAATGGCACACGTACACGGCGGGGTTTTTCCAAAGTGGCAACAAGGCTCTAGGGTGACATAAAGGGTGGCCCCTTTTGCTCGGGGACCAGCCATCCGAATGGCTTCGACCTCGGCATGCGGGCCACCAAACCGCCGATGCCAACCCTCGGCGATAACTTCAGCCCCCCGAGCAATGACACACCCAACCATGGGGTTTGGCTCAACCCACCCACGTCCGCGAGCGGCAAGCTCCAACGCCCGCTGCATATGCCAACGATCAAGTTCCGATTGATCCATTCGGACAGATCCTCACCTTTGGCGCTAATTACGTCCCTCGGTTATCCCGCGACGCTGGTTATCCCCGCGAGATTCTCCCTTCCGAAAAGCGCAAGGCACCTTTTTCGTGGCAATACGTGGCCGGAAGCAGCCCCAACAAAACGGCGGGTGATGCAAAATGATACACACGAGGCAGCGCCGGCAGGGCCCTGTTTGTGACAGGCGGACCAACGCCCGAGACAAATATGAGCCCGGTTGGTCGGCCAAAGCTCGTCTTTCGCCCAGCGGGAAAGCCCCACCGGCCGCCAGAACGACCTGCCTCCTCAAAAAAACCAATACGCGGCCTGCACTTATGACTCGGTGGCCCCCGGGCAAATAGATACCTTCTTCGCTAATTTAGTTGTAAGGTTTTTGGCACGCAGCTTGTGTGCTCACACTGATAGACGCTTCCACGGGGGAGAATGGAGGCCCGGCAAGGCGGACGTCGGTCATGACCGCGGGTGGCGCCACCCAGTCCGCCTCGGGGGGAGGCCCTGGGGGGGACATTTGCGGGGATCGGCCAGATCATCGATATCGCCTAGAGCCCCCATCAAGAAGGACCTTTGTCCCCCTCGAATGGCCTAAAATTGCTGACGACTTCCCGTACAACCTTTCGGTTTAAATAAGACGACTGGCCCGCACGGGTCCCTGGGTTTTGGTGCCGGATAGGGACTTGCCCACCTTATCCGGATGCCATCGTGGCGGTGGCACCCAGGGACCCTGTTTTTTATAGGCAGCCCTGGATCAGGAAGCATTATCCCACATCCCCCACCTGGAGAACTCTTTGTACCCTCTAGCGGGTTAAAAACGGTATTTTCGGTCTGTTTGGCTCCAACCACCAGGTGTGCAAAGGCCCCCCTCGGAAGGCATAAGTTGCCTTCTCCCGTTGGCCCCTGTTCTATCCATGCCCCGGCCACAAAACTGCCCGCGAGCGCCCGGCCGGTCCACGGGGTCTACCAGCACGACCTATATTTGACTAGGCTGGGAGGGGAATGCCCCCCTCTCTCCCGAGTGCCCCTGATCCCGGCTGGAATTTCTAACGATTGGGCAGTGCCGACGTATGCCAGTCGTCAAAGGCCCGGAAAAGCCGAAAGCCTCTCAAGATGGCGAATTAGCGCCCGCAAAGGAGCAGGTGGCCGCCTCGGCTCAACCCGTACGCCGTCCCCGGTGGTTGCAAGCGACCATAATTGGGTTGGGAGCCGTTGCGATTCTTCAGGCCGGGGTGATCGGCGTGCTCATCCTTCTTCGGCCGAAGCCTCAGCAAACTCCGCCACGGGAAATTACTTTGGGCCAATTCCGGTTTACGGCAGGGCCGGAAGACCCCGGCCGACTCCGTGGATGTGAGTTTCGGGTAAGCGTTCTGCTGGATAGGCAGTGGCAGGCCTCCGCAGCCAGTCGAATGCAAGAAGAACCAAGCCGGTTTCGTCAAGCCGTTGAGGAACTCCTCCGAGAAGCCCGGTCGACCGACTTTGCGGATACCTCCCTGCGGCATCTGCGGCTGCATATCAAAGAGAAACTTAACGAGGCTTTGGGAGTGGCCGCCGTAGCCGAAGTCTTAATCACCGACTGGCGACCCGAATGGGGCGAGCCGCCTTCCGGCAGCCCAGCTTGCCAACCCTCGCAGGGGGAAGACTTCCCGCCCAGTCCGAATGTGCAACTTTAAAAGTGAGAATGGTCAGATTTGATCGGCAGACGCGGTGCCGCCCCCGACCGCGCTTTTGCCACGTTGGCAAGATTCCGGCAAATTGGGTTTTCGCCGGTCCCCCTGGGGGCTAGGTCCCGGCTTTCGACCGCGGCTTAAACCAACTTTAGGAAAACCAGCTCCTCAGTGATCCCCGCCCCCAACGGCTTCCTCCGGCTATCAAAAAGCGCTTAGGTGCCTCCTGGAGGAACTTCTCTCCACCTGCGGGTCAAACTTGTCGTCACTTGAACTGGCTGAAAGCACTTTCGTTGCCCCACTTGTGCCACCGGCTTCTGCATGCCCCGGGTTTAACTTGCCAATATCCCTGAATACACTATCGGATCATCTAGGCCTGCCAGCGTCCAATTGAGCCTAGCTGATGCTCCGCCTCACTTGGGGCTCTACCATCGCTTGCAGGCAGGGAGCGGGTGTTGGCAAAGTCTAAGAGGCGTAAACAAACCGGCTCCCGATAAATCAACTTGGTCACGGAGGGAGTCAGCCGGGGGTTGAGGAAGGTGCTTTGTACACCGGCCGAAAACCACCAATGGTCGACAACTTATGGATTTGTACCAGTGTTTCTGATCGCCAAACTGCCCAATCATTTGTAGCCGGAGGCATGGCATGAGAGTTAGTCAATCTGTGCGGATGAGCCTAAGTAGCCTTATCGTGTTTTCCGTTGGATTATCCTGGCAAGCTATGTGGTCAAGCTTAGCAGCCCAGGAGGCAAACTTGATTGAAGTGGGTAAACGAATGGAAAAACGGGTCTTCCGCCGGGCCAACGGATTTGAGCTTCCTTATCGCTTGCTCATCCCTGCGGGGTATTCGGCCGATAAGAAATGGCCGATTATCGTCTTCTTCCACGGGATCGGGGAGCGCGGCACGGACAACGAGGCTCAGCTGAAACATCCACAATTTATCCGCCTAGCCATCGACGAAAAGGATCCGTGTTTTTTGGTGGCCCCGCAATGTCCACCAACGAGCACGTGGACAGAACTTCGGCCCAATTTCCGCCAAGGATTCCGGCAAGCAGCGCCGGCCACTGAGCCTATGCTTGCCGTCATCGAACTCTTGGAGGCTTTGGCCAAGGAGTTCTCAATCGATCCCGACCGGTGGTACGCCACAGGTTTGTCGATGGGCGGATTTGCGACGTTTGATCTTCTCATCCGTAAGCCCGAATGGTTCGCCGCGGGAGTTCCTCTTTGTGGAGGAATGCCGGAGGACGAGGCGCCCAAGATTGCGCACATCCCCCTGTGGATTTTCCACGGAGCTGAGGACAAAGCCGTGCCGGTGGAACTATCTCGGCGGGCGGTGAAGGCACTTCAAGCTGCCGGGGCTAAAGCCGTTAAGTACACAGAGTATCCGGATGTCGGCCACGACGTGTGGCGCCGGGCATATCTGGAGCCGGAGCTTCGCGATTGGCTTCTGGCCCAAAGGAGGCAGCCGCGTTAGCACCCCGGGGTTTCCCTTGCAGAGATTAACCCGGATGTGGCGGGACTCCACTTGCCAACAGGACATGGCACAGGAGAGATCATGATGAACGATCGGCATACCCGAAATAACTCGGCCGGAATTGAGCGTCGCCATTTTGTGGCAAGCTCGGTGGCAGTTGGGCTTACGGTGTTGCCGGCTCGAACCGTGTTTTCCTACCAACAAAACGAAAAGGTCGCACTAGGTATCATCGGCGCAGGCGGTCGTGGTCAATGGATCGCCGATCTTTTTGTCAAGCACGGCGGTTACCGCATCTCGGCTGTGGCCGATTATTTCCAAGATCGGGTTGACGCGGTGGGCAAAGCGTTTAATGTTCCGGAGAAAGCTCGCTTCACGGGGCTTTTGGGCTATCGCCGGCTTTTGGAAACCCGCCCCGATGCCGTGGCTATTGAAACGCCTTCCTATTTCCACCCCGAGCAATCCCTTGCTTCGGTCGAGGCCGGTTGCCACGTTTTCCTGGCCAAGCCCATCGCTGTTGACGTGCCGGGGTGTCTCGATATCCTTCGAGCCGGCCAGCAAGCTCGGCAAAAGAGACTTGTGTTTTTAGTCGACTTCCAAACTCGGGCCAATCCTCTTTACCAGGAGGCGGTACGGCGCGTCCACGCCGGCGACATCGGGCCAATTATCTGTGCCGAAGCCCGGTACTACACCGGCCACAATCCCGCCCGAGAGGAAATCCTTGCTCGCGACCCGGACAACAAGGAACTCCAGCTCCGCTACTGGGCAGCTTTACGAGTGCTGTCCGGGGACGTGATCACCGAGCAAAACATCCACGCTTTGGATGTGGCCACCTGGTTCATCAACGCTGACCCTGTTAAGGCCTATGGCACTGGTGGCCGAAAGGGCCGGAAAGGCGGCGGCGACTGTTGGGATCATTTTGCCGTCATCTTCTACTTCCCCGGCGACATTGTCCTTAGCTTTAGCTCCAAACAATTGGGCACAGGGTACGAAACGATTGCCTGTCGAGTTTTCGGGCCGGACGGGACCGCCGACACCGACTACTGGCGATCGGTGAGCATCGCCGGGAGAAAACCGTTCGAAGGCGGCAGTGTCGAGGGATTGTACACCACTGGGACCGAGGCCAATATCCGGACGTTTTACGACGCGATCCGCGCTGGCGATGCCTCAAACCCCACCGTCGAGCCCAGCGTCCGCAGCAATTTGACGACAATCCTCGGCCGAATGGCCGCCTACCGTCAGGCAGAAGTCACCTGGAAGGAGATGATGGAAACCGCAGAAAAGTGGGAATATGACACCCGCGGGCTAAAAGAATAAAGCTCCGGCATGGATTGCCTCAAAAGGATAAGACATCCACACTCTTGTCAACAAAAAGCTTGAGTAAAGCAAATCCCATGGCGGGAAGCGATCCCTCAACGAGAAGGCGGGCCTCCTGCGCTCATGCTCCGCTTTCTAGGTGAAGTATTTCGCTAACCTCAATGAGTAACGGACTAGTAGCGGAAATCTCGGCATCTTGAGCAGGAATTACGGCAGTGGAACTTCCGAGGCACCGAAGATGGATTTGTCGCAAATTCGGCTCGGCTTTATTGGTGCTGGGCAGATGGCAAGCGCGCTTGCGGAGGGCCTGCTCCGCGCAGGGGTGATCGCCCCAAGCCAGATTGTCGCTTCCGACCCGGATGAAGCGGCTCGGCAGCGATTTGCCCGGCTCACGAAGGCCGAGGTTTACCCCGCCAATGCCGGAGTTGTCGAAAAGGCCGACGTTATCATCTTGGCCGTCAAACCTCGGCTGGTGCAACCTGTGCTGGAGGAGCTAGGCCCTCGCACAAGTGACAGGTTGATCGTTTCTCTGGCGGCAGGTATTGCCACAAGAGCAATCCTGTCGGCCATTGGCCAGCAAGCCCGGGTCATTCGAGTTATGCCGAACACCGCGGTGCGGGTGCTCCAAGGGGCTTGCGCGTACTGTTTAGCCGGGAAGGCATCCGAAGAAGACGCCCGGCTTGTCGAGCGGCTCTTAGGCGCGGTCGGGCTTTGCCTTCGCGTGGACGAAAGTCTGATGGACGCGGTGACGGCGCTGTCCGGGTCGGGACCGGCCATTGTCTACCTTTTGCTTGAAGCAATGATCGACGCCGGCGTGCTGGTCGGGCTCCCCCGTCCTGTAGCCCGGACACTGGCTTTGCAAACTTTTCGCGGTGCAGTTGAGATGACAGCCGATACCAATCTTCACCCAGCGGAGCTTGCCGGCCAAGTGACAAGCCCCGGAGGTACGACGATCGCCGCTTTAAAGATTCTTGAAGAGCGGGGCGTCCGAGGAGCATTGATGGCTGCGGTCGAGCGAGGCGCCCAACGGGCCGCCGAACTTCGCGCCGGAAGCTGACCCGCAAGCCCCGGTGGCAAAGCTCGACCCTGGGTTTCACAGTCAGCTGCAGGAGCCTTGACGAGACTACCTCAAACACATGAAAGCGATTGGCTCCTCTGATTCGCTTCTTCTTTGAGGAAGAGCGGGCCGGGCTCGAACTGAGGAAAGCCGGCCGGAGTCGGAGGGATAGCTTCCACCCACGGGGACACCCCCGGGCAGCACTCCGGACGGAGGCCCCGTATGGGCAAACCGGTTGCCCTTCTATCACGTGGGCGCAGGTTCCCCTGTTTTGACGGGGTGGCGATCAATCAAAACGATGAAAAGGGATGCGGAGGCCAATCCGGCGCAAGCGTCCGGGAGCCATGGGCCAGAGTCGGCCAACTCCTTCACCCCCAAGAACTTCACTCCTTCGCAGTTTGACCCCGAGTAAACCGATCGATTAAGCTAATTCTTACTAGGTAAAGCATCTTTTTTCGGAGCAAGCACCGCCTGTCGGCAGCATTCTACTGCGTGCCCTGAGACCAGAGTTCCCAAGGGGTGAGACAGACCCTACCCTGGGCAGCTTGAAACTTGGGCACAGAGTTTTCGCCGGGCTGGCTCCGGGAGATTTGTTCCAACCACTGGGGAGCGCCTATGTCCCTCTTTGGGGATCCGCGCTATCAATGGCGGGAAACCTATTTCGTGCTTTTCCGCTCCGAGCGGCGGCCAACTTTGGCCAAGATGGAGCGAGCTTTGCGGCGGCTTAACCCGTCGTTTACTTTGCTTAATCAAACAGCCGACGAGCAGGGACGGTTCCAATCCCTGACGCTCATCGCGCCGGATGATTTCGCAGGGCTGGATATTTCCTACATGGAGGGGCAGGAAGTCATCGACGAAACGGAGGAACTGATCGAGCAACTCGCCGCCACTGAGTCCTCGCCGGAAGATCGGCAACGGCTAAAGCAGCTTACGCGAATGGACGCACGCTTCGACGTGTACCATTTCGAAGAAATATCGGAGGAAGAATTCGACGACGAGGAGGACCGCGAGGAGCTTTTGGACCCCGGCGCTCTGCTGTCCGTTCTCGAACTTTTGGCGAAAATGACCGGGGGGATTGTGGTCGACCCGCAATCAGGAACCCTCTTTTGACGCCCCCTCCATCTGCCGGATTGGGGGGATCTTTAGCAAGCGGCTGCGGTCTTTGGCCACACAGGGCCCGTAGCTTTTCTACACGGTTTGGGAGGCGGAAAGATCGCCTTCCTCATTCTTCCCCTCCGCCTGCAAAAGCCTAGTCGCAACCTGGATAAGCCTAATCGCCGGGAGGGTCAGAGAGTTTGCGGATCTTCCCAGCCATTCCGCACCTTGCTTAAAAGTCGGCAGGCAGGAGCTATTCTCCCGCTTGGGCTGGCGCTACCAAACTGGGCTCCTTGCGCAGTCAGCCATGTACCGACTGGGTTTGGCCTTGCCAAACCCCGCGCCTGTTTTTCCCGGATAAGCTTCCCGTGCAAGCTGTGCGTGCTCGACCTGCACTAACCGCGATCATCAACTTAGGCCGCGCAGAGAGTCAATCCCGGGAGTCGAGAAAATCCCCTTGCCCCAACTCAATTGCCGGGCTTTTCCGCGATCAGCCGTAAATCGCGGCCCTGCCGACGGCGATTCGATTACCCCCTGCCAGGCTCAGACACTAAGGCAAGCAAAGCCAGCTTCTGGCCGGCCAGTTAATGCCGCCCACAGCGGGGCACTGTCACCACAAGTTTCCAACTGGTCGCCAAACTGTTTAGGTGGCATCGGTCATGCGGTAAAATGCTGGGCAACCTCGGCAACCGGGGATCGCGACCGAGAAGCAACTTTATTCCCGCACATCAGAAGCGGAGGCTCTCACATGGCAGTGCCAGGCACGATGGGCCGAATCGCCTTTGTGGACTTAAACACCGGCGATATTCGCATCGAACAACCTTCCGACGATGTTTATCTCCAATACCTGGGTGGTTACGGCTTAGGCGCGTACTACCTCTATCGGCTGCAAAAGCCGAAGGTCGATCCTTTGGGACCTGAGAATCACCTCGGATTTTTCACCGGTTTGCTCACCGGTACTCCGTCCATCACGGGCAACCGGTACGTAGTGGTGGGCAAAAGTCCCAAGACCCTCACTTGGGGCGATGCCAATTCTGGTGGCACTTTCGGCGTGCATATGAAGGCCGCGGGCTTTGACGGAGTGGTTTTCCGTGGCCAGGCAAGTAGGCCCGTGTACTTGCTTTTGGAAAACGGCACCGCCCGACTTCTGCCGGCCGACGATTGGTGGGGCAAGGACTGTGTAGAAATTGACGAGCTGGTGCGGGAAAAGTATGGGGCCGAGGCTGGCTCCGCTTGCGTGGGACCGGCAGGGGAACGCTGCCAACTTTTGGCGGCCATCATCAACGACAAAGGTCGGGCTGCTGGACGAAGTGGCTTGGGTGCCCTCATGGGCTCCAAACGCTTGAAGGCCATCGTTGCCGTGGGCGACATGACGCCCACCATTGCTGATCCCGAAGGAATGAAGCGGGCATTGGAGGAATTCCGCCGCTTTATCCGTCAACAGGATTTTTACAAGGTGCTAAGCGAATACGGCACGGCAGGGATCACCGCGGGCGCGGTGGCCACTCAGGATTGCCCCATCAAGAATTGGGCCGGTACACCCGACGATTTCCCCACAGCCAAGAAGATTAGCGACGACGCCGTGGTGGCCATTCAGCGACGCAAATATGCCTGCTGGCGCTGCCCCATTGGCTGCGGCGGCGAAACGGAAGTCACCGAAGGACCGTTTAAGTCCAAGACACACAAGCCCGA
>JANXBW010000016.1 GCA_025060325.1 Thermoguttaceae bacterium | reverse complement strand
CATGCAGGGAGAACGACGGTCGTAGCAGCGTGCTCAAAGCCCGCCTAGGAACATCCCTGCGCATGCAGGGAGAACTGGATTAATAAACTGCGGGATAACCTAATTAACGGAACATCCCTGCGCATGCAGGGAGAACCCCAAGATATTGTGGCCGGAATGAGGACTTGCAACTAGGCGTAGGGGTTCAAGGGCTGAGCCACGATTGGCACCATTTTTGCACCAAATCTTCCAGATTCGGTAGTCTCGGTAAGGGAATTGGTCGGAACAAGGGCCAGTAGCGCAGTGAACTGTTGTACATGGCTACCCATAACCATTTAAGCACAGCCGTATCGTATGCATTGTACAGCAAGATGGTTTGCAGGGCTTGAGGAGATCCGGCACAGAACTGGTTCCAAAGGGTAGGAATTTCGGCACCGGCCTGGGGCAATTGTGGGGGCCAAGTCCATCCAAGTTGCCGGAGTGCAGCTTTCAAGCCTGGTCCCAGACCCAAAGCTCGTGCAATGGGAGCTAGGTCTATGTGGTGGAAAGTGATCGGCAGCTTAAGATGACGTCGGAGGCGTGGGAGGTCGAATTTTCGCCCGTGATAGGTGACAACAAGGCGAGCACGCTTGAGGAACGAAGGCAAAGTATGGAGGTTCAATTTGTGGACGAATAGTTGAAGATTTTGATCGTGCAAGGTGGCAGCGGTGATTGGGGGATGGTGTGGTTGAAGCCCCGTGGTTTCGATATCCAGGAAGACGGCGTCGGGAGCGACGATAGGGTAAAGGCGTAAGAGCCAGACGGGATGTGTCCACTTGAGGTATTTTGTCCAGCGACCGGAAGCGACGAGGGATTCGGCAGCGGCAATGGCGCGAAGGAGGCGACGGGTGCGTGGCGGGCTAAAGAATTTCAGTCCGTGAAGGCGGAAATCAGTCCAAGTGAGGATCCCTCGCTGCCAAAGGGCTTTTTCGCCGGCGGGGGAAAGTCCGCCAGGCATTTGGAAGGTCATATGGAGGAAGTGTCGGTGGGATGAGGACATTCTTCGGGCCCCTTTTCAGCGATCAATTGTAGTCCACAAATGTTGACGACAGTTCGATCGGGCTGACCATACGATTGGATAGTGAATCCTTGGCTGTTATTAGCCGAATTCAGTACCAACAGCGACATCTGTGGTGCCAACCGGAGGGCGTACTGAACAACCTCCGTGACGACGCGGGGATTAAAGTTGCCTACAAAGACGTTCGGTCTGGGTTCGAGGAACCAGCGTTTGAGCATTCCGCGAGCGGCGGGAGGAATGTCGGAGGCAATAAGCACGGTCATGCCAGTAGCTCCTTAATATCGTCGGGAATCCTCTGAAGGATGCGTTTTTGTTGAATAAGGGAATTCAGGACGGTAAGGACATCTTTTTCGTCCGCCCGGGGGTTAGCTCCGAGAGTTTGAAAGGCGGCAAGGAAGCTAGTTTCGTGCTTGTAGAGGTCGGCAATATCGAAGACGAAAGCCAGAGGGTGGTCACTGTGGATGAAGCCGAGTGCGGGCAGAAAGCCGAGGCTACAAATGACGCTTGTGCACAGGGCATAGAGTGCGGCGTTGGCGGCGGAGATGGCCTTGTTGATGTCGTCGGCCAAATCCCAATTGTTTGGGTCATAGCGGCGACCTTTCCAGGCGACGGCGTAGCGGGCACCAAGTTCGGCATAAAGGTTGCGGACACGTTGCCCTTCCATGCCGCGAAGATCGTCTAAGGACTTTTTGCTGACGTCGACGCCAGGAAATCGCCGGGCGAACATGCGGCGGGCAACTTCGGCCCGCTTGGTTTTGGAGGCGAAAGCCATTGCCTGAAGCCGGGCATTGGCATTGTCATGAGTGGTGACCACGCCGGTGGCATAAAAATGGAAACCGTCGACGCCGATCCAGCAGATGGCGGTATTAGCCTCGGCGCAGGCTTTAACGGCCGCGTGGGTAATGGTTGTGCCAGGACCAAGCAGAAGGGTGCTAACGGCGGCCACCGGAATCCGGAGGACGGTGTAGTCTGCGCCGATCCACTTGACGCTGGAATCGTCTACTTCGAGCCGGCCATGCTCTAGGTACAACGGGACCCATCGCTGCCGGACAGGGGGTAGGGATTCGAGATCTGGCTTTTCGAAAATAGGCATGGGGTTTCCTCCAGTTTTGGGAAGAACCTACGGGTTCAAGGACAATGCCGAAAGCCGGAAAGGAAGACCGAGGGTGATCCGGTCAGGGATAGGGAGAATCCCTGCCGAGGCAGGGAGAGGGAGGGCGAATTGCCAAAGACCAAGGTCGGAGGCAGCCGATTTGCAGCGCGGGGAAGCGCCGCAGACACAGGTAACATGCCCGATGGGCCAGCGAAGCCGCGCTGGCTAAGGGCCCGATCAGGCAATCACGTGTTTTCGCGGCAGCTCAGGGAGCTTCCGCGGAAGGTGGCTGATTTGGCGGGGGAATCTCCTCGCACACCCGCCGGGGAGCAAATTTTCGCAGTTGGAAGTCGACAGGCACGTCGAGGAGGGTGTCGGTGCCATCCTCGAAGCGATCGACTTCGCGGACGATCCGCAGGGGTTGATCCAGGTCGAGTGGTCGCCACTTTGCCAGCTGGCGCAAATGGGCCAGGGCCTCCTGCCTGGAAGGATGAACTTTGTGACAAACGGGGAAGGCAGGAAGGCAGCATTTCCGGCCGAACCAAATTCCCCACCTCGGTTGACAAAGATGGACGCACAGCTCGGTAAGCAGGGAAGGTTCGGAGGGGGCGGCGACCAGGACGACGAAGCACGCGTCGGCCAGGTACTCGCGGTGGGTCACAACCGTGCCGCGAGGTTTGCCCTCGGCGCTAAAGGGGATAAAGAAGCGGTGAGTTTTTTCGTCATAACCCCCGCCGACGGTATGGTAATCCCACCAGCGGCGGTAACGTAGTGGCCGACCAACTGTGCGTTTTTCTGTTGTCGGGTCCAGTCGCAACCTGGCCCTAAGTTTACGATAGGCGTGGACCTCGAGGCGGAGTGGATCCCAGCGACGGAGTCCTGCCTGATCGGCGCGATCGATGCCGGCTGCGGCACAGAACATGCCCAGGAGGGCACTGCGAGTGGGATAGTGGAGGCAGTTACGTCGGTCAAAGAGGCTCAGGTAGCCCCAAGCCTGCATCGGGCCGTCGAGGACTAACAGGAGGTGCGGGGAAGTATTTTCATTCATTGGGGAGTCCCTCCAAAAGGCTGTTGATAAAAGCATCGAGGTTTTCTACGCGCTTGCCCACTTTCGGCTCGGTTTGTCCGCCGTCGAGGATCAGCCACAGCTCGCGGATGGGAGCGAGGTCGAAGACCTGTTTGAGGACGGCGTAGTGCTCTTCGAGTCGCTCCCGGGACCGGGCAAGATAGCCGTTCTGGGAGCGAACGGGGACCTCGAAGGCATTGGCTAAAGAAAGGGGTTGCCCGTCGCGAACGAGGCCGAGGATTGCCCCGGGCGGAGTGAAGCCGAACATGGAATTCTTGCGGGCTTGAGGGACGGCCAAGAGGGCGGCCCGGAGGAAGACATCGAGGATGGCCTTCCGATCGGCGGGAGTAAGGGGGCCGAGGTGATTGCGGTCGGAAAGCAAGTCCCAGTTCAGCCCGACGTAACGATAGTAACAGGCGGTATTGAACTCGAGCGTGCCGATGTGGCCGGCGCCTGCTTCCTCCTCGGGCCGAAGGTCGTCAACGGCAGAGAAGAAATCGATGTCGTTAGCGACCTCGTGGGTGGACAGAGCGTGGCTAAAGAGGCCGGCACCCTCGAGCGTCAGTTCGGGGTCGCTGGCGACCATGCGGCCGAAAATAGCGATGTCAGCGGCGTCCTCTGGGGGTGTTTTAAGGGCTTTGAGAGCCTTTTTGACGGCATCTTGGAGAGCGGCCTGGGGATCGTCCTTTTTGCCCCGGCCCTTTGCGGGGACTAGCTCTTGGGAGACAAGTTGTTGGAGGTCGATGGTGGCGCAGACTTGGTCAACAACTGCCTGAAGCTGCTTGGGCGAGAAGAAAAGGAGGACTTTGGTGCGGGCATCCCCCTCGGCAGCGGCGCGGCCGATTTGGTCAGCTAGCACGTGGGCAACACGCTCGACTTGAATCGGGTCGGTCAGACGGGTCTGGAGGATTGCCCGCAGCTTAGTGCCGACATCGCGAGTGCGAATTCCTTGGAAGCGGGGGACGTTTCGAGCTTCGGCGATCTGGTGGCAAAGGAGCCGAATAGCCCGCTTCCAGCACTGGCTACTGACTCGGGCCCGAAGTACGCCGCCAAAAAAGGCGGACTTTGGGGCGCCGACGTCATCGCGATTAAGGCAAGTGACGGGGAAAGACTGAAGGATGTGCAGTTCAATAAGTCTCATCGTGACATCTCCTTTGGATTGTGAAGGACCATCCTACTGTTGACCAAAAGACCGTGTTTGAGGGTTGAGTTAAACTTTGGGAAGTTATCGGGCTTGGGCCGCCAAGACCGGTTCCTCTACTGGGGCGACCGGCGCCGGCATGGGCAAGGGTTGCAAAAGAAGCATGCCGAATCCGAAGGCGCGTGCCCGTCCGATGCCGGTGCGGACGGCTTGCATGAACAGCTGGTGATCTATCACGCGGAGGATGCCGCGAAAGTCGACCCGCAGGTGTGTCCCGCGTCGGCCTTTGCGATAGAAGTGCTCGCGAAGCGGAGGATCAAAGGCAAATTGCTCCAGCTGGCAGCCAGCCTCTTGTAGCTTGCGTGTGATCCAGCGGCGAAGCTCGGCCGGCTGGTAGATGCCGGTGCGCCGGCCATTTTTGCGGCGCTTGCCGTCGGTGGTCCGCACCACCCGCATCTGGGTGGGATTGGCGCGGAGGGAAAAGGCGTATCGCTGATAGTTGAAGAACTTTTCGGGGATGACCTTAGTCTGCCAGGTTCCCCAAGGCTGGACCTGAGGCGGCTTGGGGGAAAGAACGAGCACCTCAAAGTGGCCGCCGCGACGATCGACGCGATGAAGAAAATCGCGGGGGGCACCGTCCCCGGTGGGGAAGGCGGACCAAATGGCACGGTGCCAGGCGTAAGGATCTGTCAGACGGCGCTGGGCCGCCTCGAGGACACTAACACGAATGCGGGTAAGGTAAAGCGGCATAGGCGGTGACTCCTTTTGACTACCGGATGGGGTTGGGTGTTAGTGGGAAGCCGGCTAAGCTTGTTCGGCCTCGGCGCTGGGCGGTTCGGTTTCCGCGGGCGGACCGTAGTATGCGGCTGCCCATTCCACGCGAATTTGTTGCCAGGAACTCTCCCAGTTCAAAAGGTCCTCAAGCAGCTGGCCGTAATTCACCGGTATGGCCTGAGATTTGGCCAGTTGAATGATGGAACGAAGCTGCTGGCATAATTCGTCCACGGTGGTGGCAGTAATCAGCCGGCTGAAGCGGCGCTCGAAGTGCTCGATTGCTTCGTTGGGGGACTGCTCAGCGGGCCTTTGGGCCAGGGCAATCTGGCGAAGGGTGGTGCCGAGATTGCCCTCGGTGGTCAGCTCCGGGTGAAAGGCAAAACAGGCAGCGACAGTTTCGAAAATCGTGCGTTCGTTGTCGTTGGCCAAATCACAGAAGTGGGCGAGGTGGGGCCAGGCATAATGCTCGGTCGCCTCGCTAAGGGCACGGCGGAGGTTGGCCATCACTCCCCGATCCTCTTTATTGGACTGAAGCCAGTCGATAAACCGCTGAACGCGAGGGGAAAGTGTCACTGTGGTCATGCAGCAGCTCCTTTCTTCTGAGTGGCGAATACCAGAGCTTGAGCTTTGACAAATGCCTGAATCTGGCGCGGTGTCTGTGCCGGGCAGGTGCTGGCGTAGACCTCCCTGGCTACAGAGCGGCAGCGGCGTTCCCAGCTATCTAAGGTGGCCGAGCTTTGTGCGATGTTGATAAGCTCCGGATAGTAACCATCAAGCAGCGACCAATAAAGCGGGCTCGCCTTGGAAGTGAGCGAGCGCGATTCGAGGGCAAGCTGGTTGCAGTAGTAGCGAACTGCTGCGCGGAGGGCCTCTTCCTGCTTGTTGGCAAATTCCACCCCCTCCCGATAGATGGCCAAAGCGGATTCGGTCAAGATGTTGGTTCGGAAGGAAAACAGCCATTCGCGGGCATCGATAATTTTGGCCTGATCAGCGGTCATTCCGCCGACCCACAGGTCAACGGTGCGATCCTCCGACAGGGCCGACAAGAGATTATGGAGGCAAAGGGGACCGCCTAGTTCCTGGATTTTGCCGAGCAAAAGAACGGAGTGGAGATCTCGCCAAGGATGCTTGTCGGGGGAGACACCGAGATAACCGAGTGTCTTGCCATCACTGCGAAGGACGACGGTGGCCATTGGCTCCCGGGAGGCGGGAAATTTGGGGTATTCCAGCCCCTTGGTAAGGAGACATCGGGAGCTATCAGGTAGAAGTTTGATGGCCCGGGCAAGAGGGACAAGCCGGCCAAGATAAGAGTTGGTCACTTGGCTGGCTTCCTCGGAGTCCGGGAACGGCGGAGCGGGGAATTCCCAAATCGGTTTGCCCAGCGGTTGATATTCCAGTCGCGACTGAGGGATGAGGTTCCAGTGGATTGTTTGAAGAAGGGTGTCGCCAATTAAAAGCGCCAGGAGCGGAGAGCCTTCGATGCAAGGGGCTTGTGAGGTACTCCGAACCGTCTGCTTGCCGTCCCACAGGGCAAACCCTAACAACCCCCCGGGGTGAAAGCACTGAAAGGTAAGAAGGAAAAGTGCAAGCTCGGGTGTGGAGATTTCCCGCCTGCCCCCAAGCGCTGCATGATCGAAAAGGGTGTGGGCGTTGCCGGAGGCCCAAGCAAAATTGAGTTTATCAAGCGGTGCAAGGTCCTCATCTGTCTTGCCGGCGGTGGGCTGAAGCGCTGCTACCTGAAGGAAAGGTCGCTGACCGAAAAGGTCAAAACAGTCGTGGTGGCTCTGAAGGTAGGCTTTCACTTTGGGCACAATATCCGGCAAACAAGTAGCCCAAGCGCTTTCATCCTGGGGGCCGCGAAGTGCAGCTTGGGTTATGCAGATCAAAAGCCGCATGACAGCCACGCGCTCCAGCGGAGGTAGGGCCAAGTCGCGGATTTCGTGGGCATCGTCGAACAACTGGCGTAAGCCCACGCGGCGAACAACTCCAGGATGAGCGTCGGAGTAAAGAACCGGGACCCACGGTTCGTCAATCAAGTTGAAAGTTCTCATCCTCTAAACTCCCTGAATCGGTTTGACGATAGAAGCCGAGCGTTAACGAATACCAAAGCGGCGTAGGGGTTCGGGTGATTGTGTGCAGCTTGCCAGAGGGTTCCCAGAGTAGGACCCGAGCGCCTTTGCCAACGGCTTGCTGCACAAAAGGCGGTTGAGCTTCCCAAGGGATGTCCTTCAAAAGCCAGCTGGGAACTTCGAGCGTGTTGAGATGGAGTTTGGCAACGGCCTCCATGCTCGGTTGCTGGCAGTCCCAAAGCAGAGGATCAGCTTCAGAAATTAACTGGATTTTCCAATAACTGCCGCAATTGGTTGCCGAGCGAAGAATGAGGACCGGCTCGCGCGGTATATCACTATAGCGGGTGGCGACGCTTTCGTCATCTTTGAGGGTGGGGATGTGGTGGCTTTGCAACATCAGCCCCGTGTTGCGAAGTTCCTGCGAGTGTTTTTGACACTCCTCATAAAGCTGGTTGACCCAGGGGGGATCGTCCGGTTGGGGATCGACGTAAGTCTGCTCTAAAAGCGCACGTATGCCATCGGGCATAGTGATGCTGTTCAATGCATGCAGGGTTTTGGCGGTTCGCCAGAGCAGGTAAGGGGCGTAGACCCTAGTCGATGCTCCCAATCTCGTCAAGAATTCCTTGCAAGTTTGGGCTGAAAGACACTCATGATCGATAAGCCAGCACTGCGCGACAGGAACAGGACGCCAGGGTCGTGGATGGCGCCACAGCCGACCCAAGCGCTGAAGCAGGATGTCCATGGGTGCGAGGCTTGTGATCATTAGGTCTGCATCTAGGTCGACACTTTGTTCGACGACTTGAGTGGCAATGAGTATGGCGGGACCTCGATTGGCATTGGTTTTCCCCAAACGCTGCGTCCACTGTAGCTCTAGGTGATGACGATGCTTTGGTAACATGAGCGAGTGGAGAAGTCCGTGTGCGACTCCGTCCACCGTAAGTCGGGAAACTACCTCGGAGTAAACCTGCTGAGACTGTGCTACAGTGTTACACAGCCAGATGACAGCGGCACCTTCCCGAAGAACACGAAATAGTTCGTCCCAGAAATGGTCGTCCGCAGGGTCTTTTGTTTCCAAGTACACCGTCTTGTGCGTGATCGAAGGAGCTGCCGGGGTGAGGCATCTATTGTCACTTGTTGACACAAGAGGATAGGCGTGTGCATGGCTGGCCGGAACGCTAATGCCCAGGGACTCGCGGCGGGATTGGGTCAGCGTACCGGAAAGAAGAATGATCGTGCAGCCAAGTTCCCGCAAATATGCAATCAACGAGTCGATGAGTGTACCTGTGTACATGTCGTACGTGTGTATTTCGTCGAGGATAACCACTTTCCCGGCCAGCCCGAAAAGTCGCATAAAGAAATGCTTCACGCATAGTACGGCAAGAAGGGCTTGGTCGACGGTGCCGACGCCAAAGGGCCAAAGGATGCCCCGTTTGGCCGGCGCGAACCAGCTAAAACCTGGCCGAAATTCCTCTCCGCCGCCGAACATGTCCCGGAGCTGTGGATCATCGAGAAATCGGTAGAGCCAGGCGGAGCCGTGCAGGAGCCGAGCGGCGGTTTGCGGTCCGAAGACTTTTTCGAGGAATTGCCCAACCCTTTTGTGCACTAAGTTGCTGGCAATTCGTGTAGGAAGGGCAAAGTAAAGGCCGTGGTTGTGCCCCTCGAGCATGAGTCGGTACGCTGCCCACAAAGCAGCCTCAGTCTTACCGGCACCCATGGGTGCCTCAACCAGAATGAGGCCGGGCCGGTCCGCAAGCTGATACGTACACGCCTGGATATCGTGCGGGGCAAAACCGAAGATGTCCTCAAAAGAAAGGCTGGGGCGAGGCTTGGGCCAGTAAAAACCCACGCGATCCAGCACGTGATCCACATTTTTCAGATGGCACGCGAGGGGTTGGTCGTAAGGAAAGAACTCTTCCCCGGAGGCAAGCCAATCGGCGACACAAACTAATCCGGTAACAGCTGTGAACGAATCTGGGGGCGGCGTTTGCGGCAAGGGTCCGAAACGCTCGACCATGCGATCGATAGTCTGCAGCCGAAGCTCGGCCCACTGTGGGCCACCGTAAACTCCTGAGTTGTGTGGCAAAGGCTTCCTGTACCCGCCGTGGTGAAGTCCGATAGTGGTCGCCCAAGCCTCCGGGCCGGAATGCCGTCGGAAATAATCGCGGAGAGCGCTTTCGCCGATTTCCGAATGGTCGTCCGAAAAACCGTCCTGGGTGACCAGTTCGGGGCAGACCTTTTTCAGTTGGTCCGCTGGCCAAATCTTTCGCTGGAAGCCGGGGCTAATTTTCCCCACATCGTGTACGGCTGCCAGGGTGACCACGCCCTCAGGCCAAAGTCGCCGCAACGGCGTTGGCATCCGCGCAAGCAACTTCTGGGCGACATTGCCCACCAAGCAGAGGTGTTCCTCGATGGGCACCCTTGGCTGGCCGTCAGGCGACTGCTTGGCAAAGCAATGGTCCAGGGAAAGGGGTACAGGAAGAGACCCCTGGCTTGGGGTGAATCTCGGCGACATTGGTGGGTGTCCTAACTCCTTAGGCAACAGGCATGACGGTTACACACGAGCAAGCCGGCCGGTGGCCCACCCAAATGGATTTTGGGGGCCGTCGCCGGATTGTTAACGAGAACCCACACCCCAGCTTTTGGTCCTTATTATGTGTGGAAACTGAGGCAACCGGCGACTGCAGGTTGGACAACCCTTGTCCCTCCTGGCAAGGAAAATTGGTCCCATACTGCCGTAAGGGCAAAGAGGCCAAAGCTTGGGGGTTTAGCTCTGATTGCTCTTTGCTGCCTTCAGCGAGCCAAACACTCACTAACCCGAGCGACAGAGGCAGGGCCTCAAGAGACAAGGCCGGTTATTGGCGGGGGCAAGTTGCGTTCGCTGCGGGGGCGGACCATAGCCGCCGGTGCAGTTGGGCGGAAGGCGCCCGTGGCGGTTGCCCGCGTGGAGAAGTTTCCAAGGCCAATTGGGCAGTGAACAAATGGTATAAAAGGCGGGAGGATGCTGGGGGAGGTGTGCTATTCATCCTGTTAAGATGGAGAAGCACCACCAGGTCGGCTTCCTAGCGCGAGGTTCCTCGTGCAGTCGCTCGGTTAGGTCATATCGGCTGCAAAGGGCAAGGGAGGCATGGCGGCCGGGGAACCGCTTGCTCCAGTTGTGAGGCACCTTTTCCGAAAATTTAAAGAACTTTTGCTTCTCGGACACGTAATTTATCTGGACAAGCTGTTACAAATCTGGGGGGTTGCTTTCCTGCGGGGTCTCGTAGGTCTCGCCTAGGTTTTGGTCCCACTAAGTAAAACGAAGGAGGGAGATATGCGACGGCAATCTCTCGCGCTGGCACTGTTGTCTTTTTGGGCCTTGTGGACTTTTGGCACATCTGCCAAAGCGGACTTTCTCCGTCTGTTGATGGAGCGAAACGATGTCAACGACGCCTTCTGGGACACCGGCTGGCGCGTTGAGCTGGCGAATAACGGCGACTTAGGGAAGGTCGGCAATGTTGTGTACGGCCTTTCACGTATCGACCATCTTATCCGCAACGGCGATAGGATCGATTTGGATAAGACCGCATGGATTGTGGTGTCGCTGACTCGCGAAATCGATGGCGAGTTTGTGGATCGGGAAGGCAGACGGTACTACGGAGCTTATTACGGCGCCACGACTTATGAGAGTAATGGCAAGAGGTACAGCCTAGAAGGACTATTGGGGTTAGAGGAGGCCCTCGGCCGGCCTCGCGGTTTAGCGGCTCTTCTTCAATTGCGCAAGAAGTTAGACGAGACGAATCATTTGAAACAGTTGAATGAGGAGTTACCTTTTTCACGGAAACTGCTCGACGACGCAATAGATGAACTTGCACAAGAGGCCGATTTGATTGCCATTTTTGGCCGAAAGGATGCTTCAGACTTTTGGTTCTCTCATCAGTTACCATACTCGGACACATTCGCCGAAGTGTTTGGCCTAAGTTTACTATCACCTGGACCGGGAATAGACCAAGGGTTGTTTCGCCGACTTTTTGATGAGCCATTTGCCATCACTTACTTGCCGCAATTCCACTTTGCGCTTAAAGACCTTCGGAAGGTTAGGTTTTCAGGCCCGGACTCTGAAGATGACCCTCTCTTAGCGGGGAGATATTGGCCCGTGGGCGAAGTCAATAACGTTTTGAACGTGGTTCCTGAGCCTGGGATGATGGTGCTGGTGCTCACCTTAGGCTTGGTAGGAGGAGTGGGCGCGTTCGTTCGGGCACGAAAGATCCATCCAGGCGGCGAGTGCCGCACGGTCGAATGATGAGAGTTTCGGGGTTACGGCATTGGCGGCAGTTTAACGGTTAGGGAAGAGATTGCGCATCTAGTCCCTTGCTTGTGCAGCCTAATTGCCGCGTGTGTGCTTAGTTTTCTGGTCCCCGTTATTGCGCGTTGACGATGTCCTTGCGCGCAAAGACGACATCGTCACCAGGTTTTTCCTCTAAAATGAAGCCGCGTTTACGGAAGGTGGCAATCATCCGGTGGTTGTCCCGGGTGGTTTCGGCGACAATGCGCTTAACTCCCCATTTCTTGGCCACCTCCATGCAGTAATCAGTTAGTAAGCCACCCAATCCACGGCCTTGCCACCGGTCCATGACCAGCACGGCGTATTCGGCTGACTCGCGGTTGACATCGGAGACTAGTCGGCCAACGCCGATTAACTTTCGCTGACCATTTTCTTCCACTTCCGCCACGATGCCGATTTCCCGGTCGTAGTCGATAAAGCAGTAGCGGGTGGCCATCTCGTGCGTCGTTTGTTTAAACAGATAGCGGAAGCGGAACCAAATGGTTTGCGTGGAACAATTGGCGAGCAACTCGTGCCAAAGGGGTTCGTCTTCGGGCTTGATCGGCCGTAGGACCACCGGGGTGCCATCCCGGAGTTTCCGCTCGGTGACGAATTCCTCCGGATAAGGACGGATAGCCAGGTGCATGTACGGTCGGATTTCGTGGGCCATCACATCCCGGTCCACAATGATCCGGGCGTCCAAAGCGATAACGTCATCCGGCGTGACCAAAAGCGGGTTGACGTCAATTTCTTTAATCTCCGGATAATCGGCGACCAAATACGAAAACCGAATAATGATTTCGATCAGCCGATCAATGTTGATGCCTGGCCGACCTCGATAACCCTGGAGAAGTGGCCAGGACTTAAGCGACTCCAGCATTCGCCGGGCAAGCGATTCGTTTAGGGGCGGCAACCCCAAAGCACGGTCGCGGAAGACTTCCGCCGCTGTTCCCCCCATGCCCACCATGATCACCGCCCCAAAGACCGGATCTTTCGTGGCACCGAGAATAAGCTCGTAGCTAACCGGGAAGCTTACCATCTGCTGCACGGTAACGCCGACAATGGTGGCATCGGGTCGGCGCTCTTTGGCCTGGGCTACCATCCGCTCGAAATTCCGCCGCACTGCTTCATCGGAACTTACGTTCAGGATGACGCCGCCGACCTCCGTCTTGTGCGTGATTTGCGGGGAGTGGATCTTAAGGACTACTGGATAACCAATGCGGCGGGCAAGTTCGACCGCTTCTTCAGCGGTGCGGGCAAGATGCGGCTTTGTGACGGGAATTTCGTAGGCTTCTAAGAGGGCTTTGGAAACGTTCTCGGAGAGGATCTCCGTCCCTTCGGTGAAGATGCTGTCGAATACTCGTCGCAGCCGTTGACGGTCGAGCTTGAAAGCAACGGGTATGTCCTTGGGCGTTTCGTGAAGAATCTGAAGGTTGCGGGCATAGTTGACTAAGTGCATAAACGCCCGGACGGCTTGTTCCGGGGTGTTGTAGCAAGGCACATTGGCCGCATTGAGAGCTTGGACACCTTTGGCCACAGAGGAGCCACCCATCCACGCAGCCAAGACCGGTTTGCGGTGGCGCGCAGCTACTTCGCCGACAGCTACTGCCGTGCCGGTCGGATCAGTCATCGCCTGCGGGGTTAAGATAACTAAGGCAGCGTCAACATTTTTGTCCTGAAGCACAACGTCGAGCGCAGCGGCGTAGCGCTCCGGCGGAGCATCGCCCAGCACATCCACGGGATTACCGTGCGACCAGAATGGTGGCAGGATAGCATTGAGCTTTTCGATGGTTTCTGGCGAAAGGTGAGCCAACTTACCAGCCCGCTCGATTAAAGCGTCGGTACTCATCACGCCGGGCCCGCCGGCATTGGTCACGATGGCCAATCGATCGCCCTTGGGTGGTTGTTGCCGAGCCAAAAGCTCGGCACAGTCGAACATGTCCTCAATGCGGAAGATCCGCTCGATGCCCGCCCGTTGGAAGGCCGCCTCGTAAACGGCATCCACGCCGGCCATGGCCCCTGTATGCGACGCCGCCGCCTTGGCCGACTCAGCAAACCTGCCGGCCTTAAAGGCGACGATCGGCTTAGTGCGGGCGAAGGCCCGGGCGGCCGACATGAATTCGCGGGCTTCGGTGATCGATTCGATGTAAAGAATGATGGACTGCGTGTCGGTCTGGGAGCCCATGTAGTCAATCAGGTCACCCATGTTGACATCGAGCATGTTCCCCACCGACACGAAGTACGAAAAGCCAATACCCTGATCAATAGCCCAATCCAGCACCGATGTACACAAGGCGCCGGACTGGGAGATGAAACCGATGTGACCCTTTTTCGGGGTGGCTGCCGCGAAGCTGGCGTTCAGGTGAATACCCGGCACAATGATCCCGAGGCAGTTCGGCCCAAGGATCCGCATTCCCTCATACTTGGCCTGTTCCTCAAGGATCTGGTCTTCTAACTTGCGGCCTTCCTCACCGATTTCTCGAAACCCGGCGGAGATGATGATAATGCCCCGGGTGCCCACCTCACCACATTCGCGCACTATCTGAGGCACCGTTCGAGCCGGGGTACAAATGACGGCCAAATCCGGCGGGTGAGGAAGACTTTGCAAGTCCTTGTGAGCGTGGATGCCTTGAACGGCCTCCCGCTTGGGATTGACGGGGTAAACCACCCCTTGAAAGCCACTTCCGACAAGATTCCTTAAGACCGTGTAGCCGACACTTTTTGGATTATCGCTTGCACCGACGACGGCCACCCGCTTGGGGTTAAAGATCTTGTCCAAATTGAGGATACTCACGGCTCCATTCCCTTAAAAACGCTCGGTCCGCCCCGGGCGCACAATATTGGCTCATGTCGCGCGAGTTATCCCAGGTGGAGGCACGAAGCAAACCAAGGAAAGAACGGCGGAGGGAAGCACCGGCCTGCCTTTTTCACTATACATCCTCGGTCGGATCGCGCGAAGGATTAAGGGCTGCGAAAAATCGCCGTTTTAGGAGAGCTTTATGGAATAAGTGGACACGTGAAACTACGGGTTTGGGATAAGCCTATGGGGAGGCGTACCGTGAACCGCCGTACCGTCGGGCCAATTTCAAAGCGCCCACAAACAGCCAATCGGATGGGCATACTCGAGGGCTCTTGCCGGGTGCCTTATCTCAGTGTCAATGCCGCTCTCGGCGGAGTGTGGGCTCGCGGCGGGAAGTCGCCCCGGTAGAAGCGGGGTCAGGAGAGTCTCCTTTGGCGGCAAGTTTCTCAAATGGAGCTGGGAATGGGGATCCCTTCTTCGCGGGGGCTTTAAATAGCAATGCCAATCGACCCGAGCTTGGCAACCTGCAAATAGCGAGGACTATTGCAAGATTGGTTGACCCCACCCGCATAAGGCCGTTTCGGGGCGAATCGGGGCCTTACGAAGTCCGCGTAGGGAGGGGGCCGACGACCCGCTCGAACTTTCCGAAGATCATTCGGCCGGCACTTGTTTGCAACACAGAGGTCACCGAAATAGACACGTCGTACGAGACATACGGCCGGCCATTTTCCACAACCACCATCGTACCGTCGTCCAGGTAACCGACTCCTTGGGTCGGCTCCTCCCCCGGACGAATGATCCGGACTTGGAGGCTTTCGCCTGGGAGGTATACCGGCTTGAGGGCGTTGGCCACGTCATTCAAGTTAATAACCGGCACACCCTCAAACCTGGCAATTTTGCTAAGGTTGTAATCATTTGTTACAAGCCTGCCTTCCAGATGCTTGGCCAGGGCGACGAGTTTCCCGTCCACGTCCCGGCCTTCAAACTCCGGCAAATCTCGGTCAAATATTTGAATATCGACGTCGGAATTGTTACGGAGCCGCTGAAGAATATCTAAACCCCGGCGCCCCCGCATCCGTTTCGACTTGTCGGCTCCGTCGGCTATGCCCTGAATCTCGGTAATCACGAAGCGCGGTATGACCAGGGTGCTATCGAAAATCCGCGTTTTCTCCAAGAGATCAGCTATCCGGCCGTCAATGATGACGCTCGTGTCAAGCACAAATGGTCGTCGGCCTCGCAGCTCTCGAACAAATTCCACGTAAGGAATGATAAATCGGAAGTCGTGCCGAGTTTGGAGCAATAAGCTGACACAGATGTAGCAGAGCATGACCGTGAGGATCAGCTGCACGGCCGCCCGAATCTTTTCGCCCGTCGCACCGCTTTCCACAGGGGATGGCAACAGCGGAGTGAGCGCGAGCCGAGTGATATAAGCGAGAAATAGGCCAATCAATAAGCCGAAATAAACGGCGGAGATGGTGTCCAGCCGCTTCTCCCTGATGACCATGTCGATGGCGATGACCCCCGCCGCTAGGAGCATCATGCCAAAGAAGATTGCATAAGGGGCCCAGCCGTATTTGTCTAGGGGAATGGCGGGACTGTCGCCGCTGGAGACCGAATAGATGATGAAGACACTGATGCCGCCGGTGATGATCAAGAAGACAATTCGTAATACCACAAGGCCAGTGTCTTCGAACTGACGCCGCCAAAAGCTATCACGGCGTTTTTTTGTCTCCTGCGGCGTTCCATTGGTGGCGGGTGTGTTATCGGGGTGGTTAGGTGCACTCACAATTGAATCTCCCCTTTCGACGCGAAGACTCCGCCTCCCGGTTGTTCGGCAGGTGACTTCCTGCCGCGGCTGGAAAGCTAGGACTTACACAGGTGAGACCCCTGTCCCTCCGAATGAGGGGAAAATAACCCCCTAGCTCTTCTCAAGAGCCAGGAACCTGTGTCAGATTGTTCACATCCCCTCCCCACACGCGGGCCATTCGGCAGGGAAACGGAACTATCGGTCTTAGTTCCGTGGACTCGCGGGACAAAGTTCCCCCGTGTACTGATTTTACCTTGGCTCGTACAAAGAAAGGAACAAAGTTGCCACTTCGGCAGCAGTCCGAGCCGCCCGATTGTCATTGCCAAATGGCCGAGGGAGCCGTTGTTCTCTAGGGTGTCTTCTTCCAAGCTCGGCCTTGCGCCAACTGGGGGCCTTACGCCACCTTACTTGGAATTCCGACGGCCTTGGTTAAGCTGGGCGACCGCGTCGAACCCGCGTCGGCCCGGGTCTCTGCGAGGCAAGCTGCAACCACTAACACCTTTTCATCTTTTGGCGGCCGCCCCTTTCTCAGGATTCCCAGGACTTCCAGTCCCCCTACTTTGGCCTTCTCAACGTGTGGTTGCCGGCTTCAGAGTTATTCGGATAGCGAAAAGAACGCCTCCTTTCGCAAACCGGGCGATATCCCCTTAGGAAGACGTTAGAACCCGCGTATTTTTGCGCGGCAAAGAGCCCCTGGCGTTACCGGCGAATTAGGGGGCCAAATCATTTAGCCCGGCCCCGGCGGCCTCGGCGGGAAAAGGCTCGGCAAGACAGAGGTCGACCAGCTTAGACGAAATGTGGACAGTGACCTGAAGAGCCGAAGCCTAACTACTTGCCGTTAATAAACCAGTTGAATCGGGGCTAGTGAACAACCTGCCTCCGCGATCGTCACAGGCCGTGCCGGGCCCTAACTGCGGGTAGTTGCTCTCGCAACAGGCACCAAAGCGCTTCTAACGATTGGGGAATGACCTTCGTGTGGCCGATCACCGGCATGAAATTGGTGTCGCCACTCCATCGCGGCACAACATGCCAGTGAAGATGCCCGGGAACCCCTGCCCCCGCTGCCACGCCTAAATTTAGACCCACATTAAAACCCTCTGGCCGAAGCGTCTCTTTCAGTAACTCGACCATCATGGCCAGCACCTCCGCTAGCTCCGCTCTCTCTTCGCGGTGGAGGAGCTCAAGCTGGCCCTCGTGTCGGAAAGTGGCCACGAGAAGATGACCGTTGTTGTAAGGATACCGGTTCAAAAGCACAAAGCACTGCTCAAACCGGGCCACCACCCAATGCCCGTGATCATCACTAGTATCCCGGGCTTTGCACAGGAAACAGAATGGGTGGGGTGGTTCCGCGGAGAAGGCAGCTGCTGGGGCCGGTTGGGAGACCTTTTGATCGGCCAAATATTCCAGTCGCCATGGAGCCCAAAGTTGGAAGTAACTCATCGAATCCTTCCGGACGTGATCTGGGTGGCCTCGGTTACCTCGGCTTTTCTCCTTAGAAACGGTAGGGTTTTTCGCCAAGCCGGACCGACCAAGCCACGGGTCCGTGCGGGGCTCTCATAATAAAAAACCGGCGGATGCCACTCCAGGGGCCAAGCGGGAAGGGCGGCTGGGCAGCCAGCCCGATCGAGGGAGGGCCCGCTGCGGGGGATCGTTTTTGAGTTCGGTAAGTTTGCCGGGTAAAGCTAAGCTTTGGCGCTCCTGGTGTCTGGGACAGGACCCCGTTCACCCACATTTTGATATATTTCACCATCGGCACTGTCCGGCATGGTGGCCAAGCCGTGAGGATTCCCGGCTTTGCCTCCGCACAGGCTGTTTTGGTGCCATTAACTGTTTGGAATCATAGCCACTCCGGAAGGACCATCCGATGGGGTTCCAGGCCCGCCTTGGGATATTTGAGGGCCCTTTGGACATTTTGCTCCTTCTTGTCCGCCGCGGAGAAATCGATCCTCGTGAAATCTCTGCAGCTCAGGTGGTGGAGCAGTTCCTGGCTTACCTGGCGCAGGACCAACGGGACTTCCTCGGCGAGGCCGCGGAATTCCTAGCGTTGGTAAGCCTGCTACTAGAACTAAAGTCGCAGCAGCTTCTCCCCCACCCGGAGGAATCCCTAGTGGAGGCGGAATGTCAGCAGGAGGAGCGGCTGGTCGAGCGGCTGTTGGCCTACGAGCAGTATCGCCGGGCAGCTATTGCCCTCGAGGAGCGGGCAAGGCGGTGGCGAGACTGCTTCCCGCGGATGGTTTCCGAGCCAGAGCCGGAAGCTCTTTCTCCCTTTTCCACCGAACTGCCCAGCGTGTGGGATTTGTTTACGGCTTTCCAGCGAGTTCTGGAGGAAGCGGAAGCCGCGCGGCCGGCAAACATCGTTTATGATGACACACCTATTCAGGTGTACATGGAGCGGATTCTGGCAAAGGTGGCGGAACGCGGTCGGGCATCTTTTCGAGAGTTGTTTGCCTCGGGAATGAATCGCGCTACACTGGTGAGTATGCTTTTAGCGCTCCTCGAACTTGTGGCAGAAGGTAAGCTAGTGGTCGAGCAAAGAGAACTTTTCGGCGAAATTTGGCTTGTTCAGCCACCGCAAAGTCAATCCCGCCCGGGTGAGGCCGGCAAACCCCAAGAGGCCACCCACCACCCTTTGGCACGATAGGCAAGCGAAACAAGAAACGTGTGAGCGGCCCCACGCGTGGTTCCCCGCACACATGTCTGCCCCCCACAGAGGGCTAGCGCAAAAGCGGAACAATCCCTCCGCTTCAGTACTTGTTTTTGTGAAAATAGTGGGTTCTTGCCGCTATTATTCTTTCCGCCAGGCAGACTGACGGGTATCGACATTTGTTGACAAGAGAGCTAAGCCGGGTCGGTGGATAATGACGGTTAACAGCGGTGTTGAACTTTCGCGGAGCAAGTCGGATTAATTCGGAGGACCAATGCTTAACGATCAGCCTATTCGTTCTTTAAAGCACCGGAATTTGACCGTGGAGGGTTATTCCCGGGCAGCGGTTCAAACTTACTGGCGAATCCCTGAGCTTAACTTAGGTTTTGATCTGGGAGCACAGCCGTGGGCCTTTATGGGCACACCCAATTGGTTTGTTTCGCACACGCATATTGACCACATGATCGCCTTGCCCACGTATGTGGCGCGGCGGCGGATGATGAAGATGGAGCCGCCCACTATCTATCTGCCGGCAGAAGCCGTGGAACCGATGCAGCGTATACTCCGTTTAGTAAGCCGACTTGACCGCGGCAGGCTACCGTGTCAGTTAGTCGGTCTTGTGCCGGGACAAGAAGTGGAACTCTCCCGGGAACTTGTGGTGAGCACCTCTGCCAGCAAACACACTGTGCCTTCGCTTGCGTTTATTGTGTGGGAGCGACGGCGGAAGCTAAAGCCCGAATATCAACACTTGTCTGGTCCGGAAATACGCGATCTTCGGCTCTCTGGGGTGGAGGTCACGTATGAACTTCGCCTGCCGCTAGTGGCCTATTTGGGCGACAGTGCTCCGGAAGGGCTAGACAATTGCCCAGCCATGTATGAAGCCCAGATCCTCATCTTGGAGGTGACGTTTGTTTCTCCATATCACCGTAAGGAGAAAATCCACAAATTTGGGCACATGCACCTCATGGATCTGATTGAGCGGCGAGAAAAATTCAAGAATGAAGTGATCATTGCCTCTCACTTTAGCACTCGGTATAACAACGGGGAAATTCGTCGACACATAGAAAAAGTTTGCCCCGACATGCTAGACGGCCGATTACACTTGTGGTTATAGGGATCGCGCCTCGACATTAGAGCAGGTGGGCAGGCTGCTCCCCTTTGGTGCACAATCCTCCGTAGAAAATCCGTCAACACGCCGGCAAACTTCGTAAGTGACTCGTGGCTGGACTGTAGGGAGTGTCGTGGTGCATGTGCCTGTTGCATCTGGCATGGAGTCGGGCTTGCCCAGGGGCTCGCTCGGCTTTTGACGGACCCCTCGCAGAAAAAGCCTGGGGGTGGCTTCCCGTAAAGAGATCTTCCCAGCTAAAGGGTTTGCCGAAGAAACTTGTGACAGACGGTGGATGACCTGTTAAACTTTGCCGAGCAAGCCGACTTTTCCGTTTAGGCGGCTACCTCAGAAGTTAAAAGGCCCGTGACGGGGCGGGCTAACGAATCTTTCTTTCCACTTATCCCATTTTTCCTGCCGAAAGCATTTTTAGAGCGCCACCCTGGCTTGGTTGTGGCCGCCGGACTGCCTGCTTGCCGGGATCCGTCCACCACCAGCGGTTGGCACCGGCGCAAGCGGTAAGTTCGGCAACACCGAAGCAGTTTATCCACGATCTCTCGACTTCCCAAGCCAAAAATCCACCCGCAGTTGCCTTAGCCCCGATGAAAATGTGCTAAGCAGTTGATAGGCGGGGCTTGGGCCATCGGCCGAGTGAGCAGCTGCGCCTGTCACGGTCGGTTGCGGAGTGGATCGTCAACAACGCAAGAAAGGGGCTAAACGGTCGGCCGGAGGACCAACCACAAGGGAACAAACGGCTAGTCAGTAACGGAAAGGGACGAAGCAATGACACGGATCAACACCAACGTCAGCTCGTTGACGGCACAAAAGACTCTTGCTCGCTCCAATGTCTCCCTGCAGCAAGCGCTCACGCGGCTGAGCACCGGCTTGCGGATTAATGCTGGCAAGGATGACCCGGCCGGGCTGATCGCAAGCGAGATGCTGCGAGCCAATATCGTCTCGATCAACCGGGCGATCACCAATAGCGAGCGGGCTTCGCAGATGATCGCCACGGCCGACAGCGCCCTCAATCAGATCGGCAACCTGCTGAACGATATTCGGGCACTGGTGACCGAAGCGGCCAACAGTGGCGCAATGACTCCGGACCAGATCGCGGCCAACCAGCTCCAGATCGATGCCGCCCTGGAGGCTATCAACCGTATTGCCCACACCACAGCTTTCCAGGGGCGGAAATTGCTGGATGGAAGTCTCGACTTTATCCACACCGCCGGCGCTGTTCCCACGATCGAAGATATCGAAATCAACCGGGCCAATCTAGGCCCAGCTGGCCAGATGACAGTGGAAGTGGACATCCGGCAGGCGGCCCGCCAGGCGGAAGTCTTGAGTGCCTCCGGAGTGGCCAAGGCAACAACCGTGCTGCGGTTCCGGGCAGGGACAACGGTCACCTTTGATGACGGCGGTACTATCCGCGTCAATGCCCGATCTTTGGGCGATGCCGAGGCAGGTGTCACTGTCCGATTTGTGTATGGCGGTGATAATGGGACTCTGTCCGCCCAATACGACCCGGATAACAAACAGCTGGTAGTCACTTTCTACGGCGATGCGACGACCACGGCTCAGGTCGTCAGCGCAATTAACAATCTGCCCGAATTTCAAGCGGAGGAAGTGACGGCGGGTACCTTGGCTGACACCGACGATGGCACCACCGCCACTACCGGTTACGACCAAATCACGATTACTGCCGCTAAGGAAGGACCGCAGTATAACAACGTCCGCGTTAGCGTCGTGACCCGGAGCGGTGTGGGCACTCCCACCGCAGCCTACTATGCCGATACCAAAAACTTGGTGATTACTATCGACAGCACCAACGACACCTCATTAAGCAGTATTGCCGCGGCTATCAATAGTCTGGATGAATTTAACGCGACGGCTTCGGCCAACGGCGACGGTGTTGTCAACGGAGCGACTGCAGACCGTCAGGCCTTGGCAAGCACCGGTATTAGCGGATATCTGACCTCCGCCTTCTCGCCGGCTACTAACGCTGTGGCAGTGCTGAAGTTCGCTCCTTCGGCGACCTTCACCTTCGCCTCTGGGGCAAAGATCGACATCAAAGCGGCCAATCTGAGCGAAACGGAAAACAACGTCACAATTAGCTTTGTGGCTGACAGCACCCCCGTCGGTCAGGAATACGCCGAGTATGATCCGGTCGGGAAGACGCTCAAGATCCACATTAATAACGCCTCCCAGACCACGGCGGCTAACGTCGTAGCCGCCATCAATGCGTTGCCCGAGTGGCAAGCGTTTGTGGTGACGGCGGGAGCCGTTAACGGGGCGGGTGCCGATAGGAACTTGAGCGCGCGGACAGCTCAGGATCAGTTAACGATCAAGGCGTTGCTCCCCGGCGCAGATTATAACGGTGTGACTGTCCGCGTAGTGAAGGCAAGTGGGCTAGGCTCGACACCCACCGCCAGCTATGACTCCGACAATAAAGTGTTGACAATTACAATCGACGATACCGTAGCGACGAATTTGACGGCCATCGACCAGGCCATTGATGCGCTGCCCGAGTTCAGCTCCTCGCATCGCTCTTACGGCGCTGGGCGTGTCCGCGGCAATTCGGCCGACGTGGATGCCACAGCCAACACAGGAACTTCGGGCGGTAATGTGCTCCTTGATGATTTGGTCTTCCAGTTGCGTGGACCTCGGGGGAGCGAAATCTTCTCCTTCCAGGCCGGTACCTCGGTCAACCAGGTGGTTCAAGCCATTAACTTGCTGACCGATTCGACCGGCGTTCGGGCCACGCAGAAGGAAGGCTTGCTGACGTTGCGCACGCTTGATTACGGCTCGGAGGCGACGATCGACATTGACATCGTCAGCGAAGGTGCCGACGGTCAATTCGACGCCGCTCTGAGCGCCAAGCGGGCCACCGGTAGCGACATCGTGGCCACGGTTAATGGTGTAATCGCCCAGGCGTCGGGCAATACCTTCTCGGTCAACACCAGCACGCTTGACCTGTCGATTACGGTCCAGGCCGGTTCGTCCACGGACTTCAGCTTCACCATTACCGGCGGGGGTGCCCTGTTCCAGTTAGGACCGGAAATTATGGGCACTCAGCAGGCCCGGCTGGGCATCGGGGCAGTCAACACGACGTCGCTCCGAGGCAAGAGTGGTCGGCTGTACGAGCTTGGCTCCGGTCAAGCCGCGGCACTTGCTAAAGATCCGGCTCGGGCTGCGCGGATCGTCGACGAGGTCATTAACAAGGTGGCTGGTCTCCGTGGTCGGTTAGGCGCTTTCCAGAAGGCAACCATCGATACCAACATTAGCTCCCTCCAGGACACCGTGGAGCGCCTGACCGAAGCGGAGAGTGCTATCCGCGACGCCGACTTTGCCGCCGAGACGGCAGCCCTTACCAGGGCGCAAATCCTCGTGCAGGCCGGTACTGCGGTGCTTGCGATCGCCAACACCCAGCCGCAAAACGTGCTGGCCCTCCTGCGGTAGTAGGCCGCTCGGAAAGCTCCGCCGGCTGAGTCGCGTGATCGAAAGCGGGGCGCTTCGCGGATAGAACCCGGCAAGCCTCCGCAGAGGTGGCGTAGGCCGTATACGCCTCGTCTTAAAACGTGAAAACTCAGGAAAGGCCCGGCTGGTACATGCAGCCGGGCTTTTTGCTGCGCTTTGATGCCGCGCTGGACCCAAGTTAGCCGTCGAGGGGAGAAGCCTGGCTGGCCTCAGACTCCCCGCTGCCGGCCGTTTGCTGGTTTGCCGCCGGGTTTAACCACCGGCTTTCGATCCTATTTCTCTTTGGTCCAATAGCTTCCACGAGCTTTGTCGGAGCGGCTTCTTGCAAATGGGGCGAAAACCTCCCACAATGTGCCCATCCGTCTGTCCCCAAACTTGTGGGAATCTCTAGATCAGCAGACTCGTATCATCCGGCGGCGCATCGGCCCAAGGGGCCGTTGGCACATGGCGTGTCAGGCGTGGTACACATCGGACTGAGTTTTTGGACAGAACAGGAGGTGTGGCTATGGCGGCATTCCCGGACATTCCCAAAATCCGCTACGAAGGACCGGATTCCAAGAATCCTCTCGCCTTCCGCTTCTACAACGAGGACGAAATCGTGGAAGGCAAGACGATGAAAGAACAGCTCCGCTTCAGTGTGGCTTACTGGCACACGATGCGGGGAACTGGCTCCGATCCTTTCGGAGCGCCGACCATGCTACGCCCGTGGGAAGGTGCCCAGGACACTGTGGACAATGCCATCCGCCGGGTGCGGGTGTTCTTCGAGTTCTGCGAGAAGCTCGGAGCGCCGTTTTTCTGCTTCCATGATCGCGACATTGCACCGGAGGGCAGCACCCTGGCCGAAACAAACCGGAACCTCGACGCTGTGGTCAAGGTGGTCAAGGAGGAAATGCAGCGGACGGGTGTCCGCCTCCTGTGGGGCACTGCTAACCTGTTTAGCCATCCACGATACGTCCACGGGGCGGCCACAAGTTGCAATGCTGACGTGTTCGCTTATGCGGCAGCACAAGTGAAGAAAGCCCTTGAGATCACCAAAGAACTGGACGGGGCTGGCTACGTCTTTTGGGGTGGCCGGGAAGGTTATACCACCTTGTGGAATACCGACATGAAGCGGGAATTGGATCACCTGGCCCGCTTTCTGCATATGGCCGTCGAATACGCGAAGGAAATCGGCTTCAAAGGGCAGTTCTACATCGAGCCGAAGCCCAAGGAACCTACAAAGCACCAGTATGACTTCGACGCCGCCGCGTGCATCAACTTCCTCCGTACCTACGGTCTGGCACCGTACTTCAAGTTAAATATCGAAACCAACCATGCCACCTTAGCCGGCCATAACGTGGAGCATGAACTTGAATACGCCGGCATGCAGGGCTTCCTCGGCTCTGTGGATGCCAACACGGGCGACTTGTTGCTTGGATGGGATACCGACCAATTCCCCACGGACATCTATTTGACCACAAAAATCATGCTAGTATTCCTCAAGTACGGAGGTCTTGCGCCTGGCGGGGTAAATTTCGACGCCAAGGTTCGTCGGGAAAGCTTCGAACCGATCGACCTCTTCTACGCCCATATCGGTGGGATGGATACCTTCGCAAAAGGCCTGAAAATTGCCGCGCAAATTCGCGCCGACGGCGAATTAGATCGGCTTTTAAAGGAACGCTACAGCTCCTGGGACACCGGGATTGGGGCGGAAATTGAAGCCGGCAAACACGATTTCAAGTCCCTGGAAAAGTACATGCTGGAAAAGGGCGAAGCGGCACCTAATCGCTCTGGCCGGCAGGAACTGATCGAGAATATCGTCAACCGCTACATCCTGCCGCGTTAGTAGCTGGCTTTTCACCCAACGCAGATGGCGTGATACGTATGCCGCGGGGTTGTCGGAATTTAGGATGTCGACGGCTGGCGGCGAGTGTCGGGATTTTGTTGCGCCAACAGGTGCCCTTAGCAGAGATTGCAACTAACAAAGCCGATTAGTCCCGAGAAACTCCCCTGTTTGTAAACGGCACCTGACTTCGCGCGGCAACACTCCCAAACGGAGACGACTTCGTCGGCCACCTTCACTTCGCGGGAAACAACAACCGCATGCGCCGGATTACACTTCGCCGTAAAACCGGCGAATGATGGCCCAAGCTTCTTCCGGCGTTTCGGCGTATTCGATGAGGTCCAAGTCCTCGTCGTCAATCACCCCTTCATCGGCCAGGAATTGGAAATTAATGACCCGGTCCCAGTACTCTCGGCCGAAAAGGATGATCGGGATGTCCTGCATTCTCCGCGTCTGGCGAAGCGTCAACGCATCAAAAAGTTCATCAAGTGTCCCAAAGCCCCCTGGGAAGACCACTAAAGCCTTAGCACGCAGGAGGAAGTGAAACTTGCGCATCGCGAAATAGTGGAACTGCAGGCACAGTTCCGGAGTGACGTAGGGGTTGGGGAGCTGCTCGTTGGGTAAACGAATGTTAAGACCGGCAGATTTGGCCCCAACGTCGTATGCGCCCCGATTGGCCGCCTCCATGATGCCCGGCCCACCGCCAGTGACAATCACGTACTCGCAGCCGCCGTTCTTCTGACACTCTTGGGAGACTAGCCGAGCAAATTGCCGAGCCAGCTCGTAATAGTGGCTTTTTGCGTAGAGTCGCTCGGCTCGCTCTACCGCCCGCTTTCGTCGTGGATCATTCGGGGTTTCCGCCAGCCGGGCGCGAGCAAGTTCCAAATTGCGGAGGGCTTGGGCCGGCGGCAGTATTCTGGCGGCACCAAACACGACGATAGTCGAGCGGATATTGTGTTCTTGAAAGATTAGCTCTGTCTTGAGGAGCTCAAGTTCCATTCTGGTGGGCCGAAGGCGAGGGTCGCTCAGGAGATCAACATCGCGGTAGGCCACCCGGTAGCTCGGCGACTGAAGGATTCGCTCCAAATTTCGCCGACGCTCTTCTTCCTCAGACAGATAGTGTGCCGCCGGACCATTTCCGGCCATAAACTGAGCCTCCCCAACTTACTGCATCCAATCGGGGCCGACAGCCCACGATTTGGTCGAGCTACCACTTTACTCCCCGGCGTCGTTCGACCTTCAAGAGGTGAATTTTGTCTCCCGGCCAAGCATCCCCGGAAAAGCGGCATTTGATCGGCCAGAATCAATCACCGAAAGCCGCGCCTGTCTTCGCGGTCGGGGTTTGTTGAGGCTTGCTGCCTGAGCTCCTACCCTCCCTTCTGGGGGATCCTTCCAACCTTCTGGCGGATCAATCCAAGTGAGTTGTGCCGGAAGGTGTTCGGTTGTTTTCCAAAACCGCTCAAATCGCGGTTATTCTGCCGCGAGGCGGCCGAACCCATCGCCGCGAATCCAGGCGAAGTTAATTTGGAAAAAATGGCATGGCCCAGAAATCTGGTGAATCCTGTTGAACCAATCACCTCAAATGCTTTACCCAGGTTACCAGTTTAATCTCCCCGGCATCTTTTGCCCACGACCTTCCTCCCTCACGGGGAGTGTGGCCAATGGCGGTCGCTTTCGACACGTAAGTCTCGATTTTTCAAATGGTTGCTTAAGATCCAAGCTAAACTTTGGGCTTGGTGGCAGGCCCGTTTATCCGGTAGAATAGACCCGTTGCGAAAGTTGCGCGACCAGGCCGCTCTGGGCGCCCAGTTTTTTGAAGATTCTTGCAGAATAAGAAAAGCTAATACTTTGAAGAATTTTAGTTTATAGAACAGCATACCTTTGAGGTAGGTGGCTTTGAGCGACGAAAACGAACTGCGAGAAGAATTTGATGACTTTTCGGACGACTCCGCTCGGGCAGGCTCGGGTGCGGTAGCGGCTCGGCTCCTTGAGACCTCTATCGAAGAGGAGCTGAAGGAAAGCTACCTCACCTACGCGATGAGCGTGATCATCAGTCGGGCCCTGCCGGATGTCCGCGACGGGCTAAAGCCCTCCCAGCGTCGCATCCTCGTTGCGATGAATGACCTGGGCCTGACGCCGGGGGCACCCACGGCTAAGTGCGCGGCCATTGTCGGGGAAACGATGAAGCGTTACCACCCCCACGGCGACCAGGCTATCTATCCCACCCTGGTTCGCATGGGCCAGGAGTGGAATACGCGTTACCCGCTAATTGATAAGCAGGGCAATTTTGGCTCGATTGCGGGGCTGCCGCCTGCGGCGATGCGGTACACGGAGGCCCGCTTATCGCCCATCGGCGCTTTGATGCTCGAGGACTTTAAGCTCGATACCGTCGACTTCGTGCCCACTTATGACGAAAAGGGCATGGAACCGACGGTTCTGCCTTCGCGATTTCCTAATCTTCTGGCCAATGGCTCGCAGGGGATCGCGGTGGGGATGGCTACTTCCATTCCCCCGCACAACTTGGGCGAAATCTGCGACGCACTTGTCAGGCTTATCGACGATCCCGACGTATCGATCGACGAACTGCTTGAGATCTGCCCCGGACCAGATTTCCCTACGGGAGGGATCATTTGCGGTCGAAGCGGTATCCGTCAAGGTTATCACACGGGCCGGGGGACCATTACCGTCCGAGCAAGAACACGGATTGAGGAAAGTTCCGGCGGCCGGTATCGCATTATTGTTTCCGAAATTCCCTATCAGCAAACGCGGGATCGGATCGAAGAAGAAATTGCCCAGCTTGTCAACGATGGCAAAATCACCGGCATAGCCAATATTCGCAATGAAAGCGACCTTCGCGAGCCAGTCCGCATTGTCCTTGAGCTCAAGCGTGACGCCGAGCCGGAAGTTGTCCTCAACCAGTTGTACACATTCTCGCCCCTCCAAGATAGCTTTTCGCTCATTTTCCTTGCGCTAGTTGACGGTAAGCCGCGGATCCTCAACTTTAAGGAGCTTCTGGAGGAATACCTGCGGCATCGGGTGATCGTCATTCGTCGCCGGACACGGCATCTGCTGCAAAAGGCCCGGCAGCGAAAGCATACGGTCGAGGGCTTACTGATCGCTCTGGCCAATATCGACGAAGTGATCCGTGTCATCCGAACCTCCGAAGATCAAGAGCAGGCCAAAGACCGGCTCATGCAGATTCGCTGTCCGGCTGCGCTTTTGCAACGGGCCCTTGGACCGGAGGGCTTCCGCAGTTTGCAGGAAGACCGCGGGGTGGCTGAGGAATATGCCCTTACCCGTGTCCAGGCGGAGGCTATCTTGCGGATGACGCTTGCCCATTTAGTCAACTTGGAGCAACAGAAGCTTGCTGACGAATACCACGAGCTTTTGACTAATATTGCCGAGTACCTTCGGCTGTTGTCCGATGAGCGGAATATCTTGGCCGTCATCCGCGAGGATCTTCTAGAAATAAAGCGGAAATTCGGCGACGCCCGGCGCACCGAAATTTCCGAGGAAGAAATCGAAGGGGTTGACGTCGAGGCCCTTATTCCCGAAGAGCAGATGGTGGTCTCCATCAGCTCGGCCGGTTATATCAAGCGGACATCGATTAAACTTTATCGGGCGCAGCGTCGGGGTGGGAAAGGCCTCCTCGGAGCGCGAACGCAGATCGAAGATCCGATTGAGCATTTGTTTATCGCCAGCACCCACGATTACATGCTCTTTTTCACCAATCTGGGGAAAGTTTACTGGCGAAAAGTTTATGAACTTCCGGAGATGGGACGCGACGGCCGGGGACGGGCGATTGTCAACTTGCTCCAGCTTTCACCGGGGGAAAAGGTGACCGACTGCCGGGCGGTTCGCAACTTTGATGAGCCGGGGCAGTATCTTATGATGGCCACTAGGCGCGGGCTTGTGAAAAAGACAGCCCTCTCGGCCTTTGGCCGCCCCATGCGCACGGGAATTATCGCGATTCGGCTCCGCGAGGGTGATGAGCTTGTAGATGTGGTTGTCACCAAGGAGGGTGACGAAGTCCTCTTGGCGACCGCGCATGGTTGGGCAATTCGCTTCAAACAGTCCGACGTTCGTCCCATGGGCCGAGCGGCAAGCGGCGTGCGGGGGATTTCCCTTCGGCCTGGGGACTATGTGGTGGGAATGGTCGTGGCAGATCCGGAGGGGACCTTGTTGACGGCCTGCCAGCATGGTTATGGAAAGCGGACACCTTTCGGCCCAAATCTGGAGGGTGAACCGGAGGAGGCATTGCCAGAACTGGACGCCGAAGACAACGGGGAGGAAGTTGACGCGCAAGAGGCGCCGGAGGTGGCCACTGTAGACGAAGAAGGAGAGGAAGGGGAAACAGCGGGCGACGGCGAAGAGGCTGAACCCCTGCCGTCCCAATTCTGCTACCGTACACAGCGGCGGGGGGGTAAGGGAATTCGGGATATCAAGACTTCAGCCCGCAACGGGCTTGTTATTGGGATTACAGCTGTACGCGATGATGACGAAGTGTTGATGATCACTGCCCGGGGAAAAATCCAGCGAATCGCCGCCCGGGAGATCCGTGTCAGTGGTCGTAACACCCAGGGGGTGAAGATAATGAGCCTTGACGAGGGAGACTCGTTGGTGGCCGTCAAGCGAGTTCCTCGCGAGGACGAGGACTCTAACGGCGCGGGCTAATTTCCAAGCGACTGGTCAGGGAGCCGAGAACTTCTGCTCTGGAACAGATCCGTGCAAGCGGGCCGAGCTTTGGTGACGGGGGTAAGCGGTTTTGTCGGCGGCTACTTGGCCGAGGAACTTCTCTCGCACGGCTGGGAGGTAGCAGGTTCGGCACCGCCGGCAAGTTGGGATGAATTTTCGGCCTCCGCCCTTGTTGACAAAGTTGTGCTTATTCCTTGGGATCTCGGAGGGTCGGCCTCGCTTCCTGCCGAGGTAGGGAGCGCTCTACGGGAATTTCGTCCTACCGCAATTTTCCACTTGGCGGCCATTAGCGTTCCTGAAAAGTGCGGGGGGGAAGAGCCTACGCCTGAGGCCTGGCAAGTTAACGTCGAAGGCACTCGGCACGTGCTAGAGCTGGCAGCTAGCCTGCGCCCGATCCCGACGGTCCTTGTCGTTAGTTCAAGTCACGTTTATGGTGAGGTGAAGTGGGATAGTCCCGTTGTGGATGAAAATGCGCCTCTAGCCCCGCGCAGTGGCTACGGAAAAACAAAGAAGGCCGCCGAGGACTTAGCTCAGAGGGCTATCAAGGACGGTCTTCCAGTTATTATTGTCCGGGCATTTCATCACAGTGGACCTCGTCAACGGCCGCCCATGTTGTTACCCCAGTGGGCGAGCCAATTTGCCGATCCGTCGACCACCGAAGTGGTCGTCTATTCGCTTGATGTCTGGCTTGATCTTTGTGATGTTCGTGACGTGGTTCGAGCATATCGGCTGCTTGTTGAGAGGGGCCGCCCGGGGGTATTCAACGTTGGCTCAGGGCGGGCAGTGTGCACACGGGAGATCTTCGATTTGTTGACGGAAATTTCCGGCCGAGCCTTGCCCGCAAAGCAAATCCGACCGGGACGGCGCCATGAGCCTGTTGCCGATCTCGCCCGGATTTCCGAAGCCACCGGTTGGCAACCGCAAATACCCCTGCGCCAAACTGTGGCGGATACGCTGGCGTGGTGGCAAAATCGGCAGAGAAAATCTTGCTAAACCGGCAGAGGAATTTTCCCTAGGCGCGCAAGGTGCGCCGTTGCTGATAAAGCGTTCGGGGTTGCTGATGCCCCTCTCCGGGGGTCGCGGCTACAGAAGCTCGAAGGTGGCGGACTTTTGGGGTTGTGCCCGGCCTTTCGGTAGTAAGAAGCGAGAAACCACGGGGGGAGAAAATCATCAGGGAGCACCCGGGTGGTGTTGGTTAGTCTCCTTTGGGCGAAGATGCCCCGGCTAAAGCTCTACAACACGGCATTGTGCGTTTGACAACAGGTTTTTCTGGTCGGCGGGATTCTTACGGGACTTCTGAATTTGACGCACCCGGCTTTTCGTGCGGTTGGGACGGATAATTCCGCCTCAAGAACCTTATCCAGTTTGACAACAGGGCTAATGCAAGCAAGCCTTCATTGGGGGAGGGGCGCATCTTGCCTTGCGGACGAATTTGCCAAGAAAAGGGCGGTCCACCTGCGTGAAATCCCGACGGGCAAACCCGACCTTGACGGCGTTGACCTAGTCCGCAGGGCAGGTCGAACCCCTTTGCCGGTGCAAGCATGCCCACTAAGGGCGAACTTAGCCAGCATTATTGTCAAGACCGAAAGCACCACATCTCGGTAGGAGGCAAACAATGCGTATCGGCATGATCGGGACGGGCTATGTGGGGCTGGTGACAGGGACGTGTCTTGCCGAGACCGGTAACGACGTCGTCTGCATGGATCGCGAAACGTGGAAGATCGAGATGCTCCGGGCCGGCCGCTCACCCATTTATGAGCCGGGGCTTCAAGAGCTGATCGATCGGAACCTTGCCGCCGGTCGGCTTGGGTTTACCACTTCCTTGGAAGAGGCCACAAGCGGCATGCACATGGTGTTTATCGCTGTGGGAACTCCGCCGCAGCCGAATGGCTCTGTGGACTTATCCGCCCTTTGGGCTGTTGTTGACCAAATGGCTCAGTACCTTGGGCCAGATACCATCGTGGTTATAAAGAGCACCGTGCCGGTGGGAACCAATGCGGCAGTCACGCGGCGGCTTAAGGAGCTAACAGGCCGGCTTTGCTATGTCGCCAGCAATCCGGAGTTCCTGAAAGAAGGCACGGCCGTGGATGATTTCATGAAGCCGGACCGGGTGGTAGTGGGCGCTCGGAGTCCTTGGGTCGTTGATCAACTCCATGATCTTTACCGCCCCTATCTGCGGACGGACCGGCCGTTCCTGGCTATGTCCCCCGAGAGTGCGGAGATGACTAAATACGCGGCCAATGCGATGCTGGCGACCAAGATTAGCTTCATCAACGAAATAGCTCTTCTTTGCGAGCTAACCGGCGCTGATGTTGATGATGTGCGCCGAGGCATTGGCCATGATGAGCGGATTGGTTTTGCTTTTCTTTTCCCGGGGGTAGGTTATGGCGGCAGTTGTCTTCCGAAAGATGTGCAGGCCTTGACGGCTGTGGGCGCTCAGCACGACCTTGAGATGCTAATCTTGCGGGCGGTGCATCGAGTCAACGTGCGGCAACGGGAATGGCTGCTAGAGAAGATTCGGCGCTATTTTGACGGGCACTTGGCGGGGAGGGTTTTCGGCATTTGGGGGCTTTCCTTTAAGCCGGGGACTGATGACCTGCGGGAGGCACCGTCGCTTTTTGTGATCGAAAAGCTCCAGGCCGCGGAAGCGGCCGTCCAGGTCCATGACCCAGTGGCGATGGAAAATGCCCGGCGACTTTTCGGCGACAAATTGCGGTATTGTCAACTTCCCGAGGATGCAGCCGACGGTGCCGACGCCCTTATCATCCTCACCGAGTGGAAGCAATTTGTGCACTTCGATTTGACCAAGGTGCGCTCCCGAATGAATCGGCCGGTCATTTTTGACGGCCGGAATCTCTACGACCTGCATCGGATGCGAGAGCTTGGCTTTGATTATGTGAGCGTGGGCCGACCGGCTGTCTTTGCCGCGGCAGTGCCGGCGGCGACAAGGTAGCGCTCCGTGGCTTCGGACGTCGGATTTTTGTCCTTTACGACCGGGAGGTGGCTCGGTCACGCACGCTCCCTATGCCTCCGACCGAGTTTGCGTTTTGTGGTCGCGCATTATCGCCCTTCCGACACCGTGCTGCGCTAGCCACGTTGGCTTTTCCTCCCGCATCGATACCGCAAGGTGCAATTCCGCGGCGGCCGAGCTTGTTGGCTTAACGCCCAGCCAAAGACGCTGCCGGCCGCCGACGGGTTTCCTTCCCAAGCACTTTCGGCGACATCGTCGGGAAAAGGTGACTGGGCAGCCTGGCCAAGTCATCCCCATTTCCGCCGCGAGCGTCATTAGTTTTAGCGACTGCCATGCGTCCAACTTTGCGGCCCCACATTTTCTGCGACCTTGCCGCACAGTATTTGTAGCAGGCACCCTCCAAGCGTTGGCAACCGGCCCGGTGGGTTTCGCCGGGCAATTGAAGGGACGGGCCAAAAATGGCACAATACGGCCTTTAGATTTTCAAGCGGTGGTCGGCCTTTTTACCTAACGTTGGGGGGCGAAAACAGTGAGGCCAAGGGCCGCCGGAACGCCATAGCCTTCTGCTTGTGCAAAACCCGTCAAGTGGATTTGTTCCGCTTAGCCGGCGGCTGTGTCCGCGGGGCTTGAAGCTGATCCGGAGATAAATGGAAAAAGCACGATTTTTCACCCGAGGTGGGAAGCAACCATGGCGACATGCGTTTCCGAAAAAGAATGGCTTGCCATAAACACAATCCGCACCCTGGCGATGGATGCAGTCGAGGCGGCAAAGAGCGGCCATCCGGGTACACCGATGGCTTTGGCGCCGGTCGCCTATGTCCTCTTTAACGAATTTTTGCGATATGACCCGGCCCGCCCGGATTGGCCCAATCGGGACCGCTTTGTGCTTTCCTGTGGCCATGCCTCAATGCTGCTTTATGCAGTGCTACATCTGGCGGGGGTAAAGCAGGTAGACAAAGCCGTTGGCGAAGATGGCTCGCTTGCTGTTCCGCTTGAGCATATTCGGCGATTTCGTCAACTCCACAGTCGCTGTCCTGGGCATCCTGAATATGGCTTGACAGCAGGCGTGGAGACGACCACGGGACCACTTGGCCAAGGGGCTGGCAATAGCGTGGGAATGGCGATTGCTCGCTATTTCTTGGCGGAGCATTTCAACCGCGATGGTTATCCCCTGTTTGACTACAACGTGTACGCATTTTTGAGCGATGGCGATGTCATGGAAGGGGTGGGAAGCGAGGCTGCTTCGCTGGCCGGGCATTTGAATCTTCGGAATTTGTGCTGGATCTACGATGACAACAAGATCACGATCGAAGGCGAAACTCGACTTGCCTTTAGCGAGGACGTCGCTCGGCGGTTCGAAGCGTACGGTTGGCGAGTGATCTTAGCTGGCGATGTTAACGATTTAGCGTCATTGCGGGCGGCGTTACGGGAATTTGCCGCCGGGGCTGATCGGCCGACGTTGATTATCGTCCAAAGTGTTATTGCTTACGGGGCGCCAACGAAAGCCAACACAGCGGAAGCTCACGGTGCGCCGCTGGGGGCGGAAGAAGTCCGCGGTGCGAAGCGCTCCTACGGCTGGCCGGAGGATGCCCAGTTCCTGGTGCCGGAGGAGGTCCGGCAACTTTTTGCCGAAGGGATCGGCCGGCGGGGTGCCCAGCTTGCTGACTGCTGGTACGCCTTGTGGGACCGTTATCAACGGGAGTACCCGGATTTGGCCAAGAGCCTTCGGCAGATGTGGCGGCGGGAACTGCCGGAGGATTGGCAGGCCGCGTTGCCTACCTTCCCGGCCGACGCAAAAGGTACCGCCACTCGCAATAGCTCCGGAAAAGTGCTCAACCAGGTGGCCAAGCGTGTGCCGTGGTTGCTGGGCGGCTCGGCCGATTTGGCGCCATCGAATAAGACACTCCTTGAATTCCCGGAGGCCGGAGGGAGCTTCAGCGCAAGCAATCGCGCCGGCCGAAACTTGCACTACGGCATTCGTGAACATGCGATGGGGGCTATTTCCAACGGACTTGCCCTTTGTGGCCTGCGGCCGTACGCGGGGACGTTTCTCGTCTTTAGTGATTACATGCGGCCGGCTATTCGCTTGGCGGCCATGATGGAGCTGCCGGTGATGTACATCTTTACCCATGATTCGATTGGGGTGGGCGAGGACGGCCCGACACATCAGCCGGTGGAACATCTGGCAGCCTTACGGGCTATCCCTCATCTATTGGTCATCCGTCCGGCGGATGCCAACGAAGTGGTTGAGGCGTATCGCGTGGCCCTTTCGCAGACCCGGCGGCCAGTCGCCCTTGTGTTGACGCGGCAGGATTTGCCTACGCTTGACCGGTCGCGATTTGCCCCGGCTAGCGGGGTGGCTCGCGGGGCGTACATTTTGACAGAAGCCAGTGGCGGGAAGCCCAAGGCCATCCTTATTGGCTCGGGGAGCGAGGTCCACATCTGCTTAGCGGCGCGAGAGATACTCGAGGGTGAAGGCATCCCAACTCGCGTGGTGAGCATGCCCTGTTGCGAACTATTCGATGAGCAGCCGGAAGATTACCGTTCGACCGTCCTTCCGCCGGATGTTCCCTGCCGGGTGGCCGTCGAGGCCGCGGTCCGGCTAGGCTGGGATCGGTACCTTGGCCCGTCAGGACGATTTGTGGGGATGCGGTCGTTCGGTGCCTCGGCCCCCTTCCGGGATTTGTACAAGTATTTTGGTATCACACCGGAGCGGGTGGTGGCGGAGGTGAAGTCGATTCTCGCGCACGGTTCTTCTCCAAGCTAAACTTGGAAAAGGAACGGCCGAAAGCTTCCCCCGGGGAACCGGACAAGCCAGGCCAGATGGTTTAACGACGGGGATCGTGCCGAAAATCCCCACAAGCTAAGGCCAAATTGTTTACGATTGGCCCGGCGGCAGGTGCCCCGGTTAATTCCGACATCTCCTGGTATAGCTTGCCAGCAATAGAACCTTCCCTTCAGTAAAGTACACAGCTCCGTAAGCAATTTGTGCTTTCGCAATGAGCGTCAGTCGGGAAATCCTTAGACGTCTTGCTCAATTCGACACGCCTACAATTTCCAACGTGATCGAGCTATTTGGCATTCGGCCGGCGAACACGGGATTTATGGACGGCCGCATTCGGGCACTATTTCCCGAACTTCCGCCGATGGTGGGTTTTGCGTGTACAGCGGCTTTTCGCAGCGCGGCTCCGCCCGCCGAGGGGCAGATCTATCATTCCCTGGCCGACCAAATCCGTAGGGCGCAGGAACTACCCGGGCCGGCGGTAATGGTCTTTCAGGACTTGGACGACCCGCCGGTTGGGGCCACCTTTGGGGAAATTATGTGTACAGTTTACAAGGCCTTTGGTTCAGTGGGTCTTATCACTTCCGGCGGGGGTCGGGACATTCTCCAGGTTCGACGCCTGGAGTACCCTGTGTTTGTCGGGAGCACCATTAGTTCGCATGCCTATTGCCACATCCTCCACATCGGAGAGCCGGTGCGCGTGGGAGGATTGGTGGTCCGCCACGGGGATCTCCTTCACGGCGATGCCAACGGAGTGGTTCAGATTCCCGTGGAGATCGCAAGCGAAGTAGCGGATGTAGCTAGCGAATATCTTCAGGCGGAACAGATCCTTTTGGATTTTGCTCGGCGACCTGGGGTAAAAACCCTGGCCGGTTTGGAGGCAGCCCAGGCGGAGTTTGCTGCGGCAGTTGATCGTCTGCGACGTCGGCTCCGCCGGCTGTAGGAGAAGTAATGCTTTTCGTTTACAGGAATCACCTGGGGCTCCCCGGCTAGGCTAAGCCGCTGGCAAGGTGGTCCCGAAGGTGGCTTGACCGCTGGGCGCTCCGGCAAGCTTTGGCATTTCGTCCGCGGACGGGAACTGGGATCTTTCCCACAGGCAAACGATGCCCCAAGTACGGAATGGCTGTGCACGGTCGGGAGACAGGGCTCGTGGTGAAACTTTGTCTGTGAAGCAATCCGCGGATAAGTGCCCTCTTCAGAGGGGGATGTGCTTGCGCTAGCACTAGAAAAGACGGACCAGAGTTTTTTCGGCCTGCCGCGATTTTCCCCAAACACCGGGAAGGGCGTTACTCAACGACTTGGATTTCATTGACGATATCGAGGTCCTCGCACATCCGCATTGCCGCATGTTGCGCCATTTGCTTGACGTGGTAGCTGCGGCAACGGCCGCGGAGGATCACCTCTCGGGATGTCACATCCACGGAAAGGTTGCGGACACCGCCGTAGGTAGCTTCCAAGATCGCATCCTCGATGGCCCGGATAAGCCGCGCGGCGTCGCTAGCGCGGTCTTGCCGGCCACCTGAGCCGAGTGGCGATCTGGTACTACCGAGCATCGGACCTGTCTTGACCTCCATGCACCAATCTCCTAAACGTAGCAGGAAAGACGGACCGCGGCGCCCCTCCACCTCCTTATCCGGTTAGTTGTTCTCCCCTTCGTGTACGCGAGCCCCGAGCTGCTCCCGTGGACGAACAAAAACCCGGTTAATCAATTGACAACGTGCCTGTTCACAAAACGGCAAAACAAGTTCCTGGGCCAATTGCTTGAAGTAATAACGCGATACCACTCCGAGAAGGACTACTCCCTCGGTCGTTTCTTCCACCCGGAGAAGACGCAATTCCCCAATAGGGCTTCGGGCAAGCGCACGCTGCGCCTGTAGACAAACTTGGGTGAGGTCCGAACAGCGTACCACAGTCGACCCTCCCTGGGACCACGATCCCTTGGACCACAAGAGCGGACGAAAAAAAAGACGACCGCAAATGGCTTAATTCCGCGTTGCCGCAAGCCCGGGGGTGCAATCCGCTTGGGGAAAACATGTCACTTACAACCACGTCAGTCTACTGCTTTCTGCGGATTAGTCAACCCCCCAAAGCGGACCACAGATTCCTTTCCGGAAAAGTGCGATAATCTCGGCAAAGTTTCCCGTCGATCGCGGGGCGTGGGCAACCGGAGCACTTGCGATTCTTAGGAAATACCAGCAAGAGAAACCTGCCTGTTCTCCCAATCTTATCAAGTTTCTGCAGCTTATAAGGTTGCCTCAGCCGGCCAAATCTACCAGAAGATTATTTGATCCGCTCCTGCGATTATGCCCGGGCTTGCCTGAAATTTTTTGCCAGGGATAGTCGATAAAAACTCCCTTGAGCCCCACCCTTATTCGTGCCGCAGTGCCTCGATGGGATCCATGGCGGCGGCCCGCATTGCCGGGTAAAGCCCAAAGACAATCCCGATCAGCACGGAAATGCCGAAGGCTACAGGGATCGAGGCGGGCACAATGACTGGCTCCATGGTGCGCACCACGTCCGGCAGTTGGTTCATGACCTCAGGCAGCAGCTGGTTCAGTTGCCAGCGGATAAACCGGAAAGCTGGACCGCAAGTCAAGCCGCCAATAATTCCTGCCGCCCCGCCCACAATCGACAGCGATACCGTCTCGATCAAAAACTGGCGGACGATATCTCTTCTCTTGGCGCCCAGCGCGCGGCGGATGCCGATTTCCCGTGTGCGCTCGGTCACAGTGGCCAGCATAATGTTCATAATGCCAATGCCGCCCACCACAAGCGAAATTGCGGCGATAAGGCCCATAAAAATCATAAACATAAGCCGAGTCACGCGGGCTTGCTCCAAAAGCTCAAGGGGCACTGTGACCCCATAATCCTCCATCCGATGGTAGCGGGCCAACAGGTCTTTAATTACCTCGGCCGTGGACAAAACATTGGTCACTTTGTCCACGGTTAATGTGACTTGGCTGAGCTGCAAGATTTCCCCTTCGAAGCTACCAGCGCGGCGCGTGATGACCACATCGCCAATACGGTCCCAAAGGGTGGTAATCGGAATGTAAACATCCTGACTAAACTCCTGGGCGGCAAGTGAGCCACCAATACCGGCCGAGGGCATTCGCGGCTTCAGTACGCCGACGACGACGTAAAAATGTTCCTCAATGCGAATCGCCCGACCAAGCGGATTTTCCAGGGGGAAAAGTCGCTGGGCCACTTCCGCAGCTAAGACGCACACATTCTCCTTCCGGAACATGTCGGCATAGGTAATAAATCGTCCCCGGTCTACCTCCAGTTTCACGACGGTGGCATATTCCGGGGAACAGCCGACAAGTCGTCCGTCAAGGATTCGCGACCCATAGCTAAAGCGGCGACGCAGTTCCCGAATCGGTACCGCCTGGACAATGGTGGGAATGGTGGTCGTCAACCGTTCGTAGTCATCGCGCGTCAAGCCGTAGGGGACAAGCGCTCGGGAACGCTCGGTCACTTCGCTCGGCGGCTTTATGGAGCGGACGATGATGTTAGTGGCGCCGAGTTGCTCGATTTGCTCCTGCGCTTTTCGCCCGATGCCTTCCCCGATTGCTACAAGCCAAATAACGCTTGAGACACCGATGAAAATACCAAGAACAGTCAACCCGGAGCGAAGCGGGTGAAGAAGGAGGCTCTTAATGCCCAGTTGCCAAGTTCGCAGCCAAAAGAGGCTCATAGACTTGCCGCAGCGTTAACTCCAAAAAGATGGCCTTTTTCTTCACGTCTGAAGCACAAACGGCTAGTTCGATCGGAAATGCCCATTCTCATGAACATGGGCCTTAACCCGTTCGGGCTTATAATGCCCGGGAGGGGTTTGGAAATTCCACGCCTGGTTAGCTCCTCCCCGCGGGGCAATCGGGTGCGGATTCCGATCGCTTGATAAACAGGGAGGCCGGTTCTGCTTACGAAGCTGCTTAACCGTTCTCCCTGGGGCGCAAAACCCCTTCCAGCAAGGTGTCATTCCCGGTGGGCGTCGGTAGCGGTAGCCGTAGGGCCACCTATCACCTATCAAGGCAAGCCGCCTAAGTTTCAACCGACAGCCACTCCTTGTCATCAACGGACGGCATGTTGCCGGCTCAGCGGCCACGGGAGTTTCCCGCTGCCTTCCCGCCCGGGGCTGGCCAACCTCCTTTGATATCAGATAGCCTCAAGCCAAGGGTTTTTACCCAGGGCGAGAATCGGGACGCCCTGGCGCAAGATCATTCTGCCATCCAGCTCCGAAACTGCCCTCCCCCCAGTTCCCCGCCTAAGTCTCTTATAAGGGTGTTTTTAAAGTGCCTCCCTAAGCGCCGGTAAGCACCGGATGAGCGAGGGCAATTTTTCGCGGAACCTGCGGCTTATCGGATTCAATCCGGCCATCGCGGAGCCGGATAACGCGTCGACATCTGGCAGCCACATCCGGCTCGTGCGTTACCATGATGACCGTTTTGCCCATGCGGTTGAGGTTCTCTAGTAGCTCCAAGATTTCCTCGGCAGTGGCCGAGTCCAGGTTACCGGTTGGCTCGTCGGCGAGGATGTAGACCGGATCGTTGACCAAACTCCGGGCGATTGCCACCCGCTGTTGTTGACCGCCGGAAAGCTGGGTGGGGCGGTGGCGCAGGCGGTCTTTCAGTCCGACCATTTCCGCTAGTTCTCGACAGCGGCGTCGGGCTGCAGGAGAAATCCGCCCTTGGTAAAAAAGCGGCACTTCGATATTTTCCAGTACCGTGAGTTGTGGAATCAGATTATAGGATTGAAAAATAAAGCCGATCTTTCTTGCCCGGATTTCGGACAGTTCGTCATCACTCAGTTTGCTGACGTCTTGTCCCCCCAAAAGAATCGTGCCGCTTGTGGGCCGGTCCAAGCAGCCAAGCAGATTGAGCAAAGTACTCTTGCCGGAACCAGACGGCCCCATGATGGCGACATACTCACCCTCCTCGACATCGAAAGTGATGCCGCGGAGAGCCTGGACGACCTCGCTGCCCAGGTGGTAATGTTTCACAAGATCGCGAACACTTACAGCAGGCATGGTTAGCGCTTTACGTCAGAGGCTTAGACTCTACGAGTTTTGCCCGCTGAAAATAATTGCCCACAACCTGGGGGAGTGGGCCTTTGTTTACAAGTCACTTACGGACCAGGCTCAGGACGCGGACCACCCCCCGGTCCACCCGGGGGACCTTGCCGATCGGGGCGGCGACCCATAAATTGCCGAGCGGCCGCCTGGAATTCGCTTGTGTCGATGACACCATCGCGATTGGTGTCGACCATGTCGAACGCACCGCGGAGAAACTCGGGCGCTTCATCTCGGTCGAGTTTGCCATCGCCATTTTTGTCAAAGCGAGCCATGAACTGGGCCGGATTTGGCGGTCCCCCGGAGCGAGGACCTTCGCCGGGGGGACGGCGTGGTGGGCCACCCCCAGGACCACCCTCGCCACCCGGAGGTCCCCCTCGCAAGCCTCCTTGCGGTCGTCCACCTTCGGACGGTCCAGCACCTTCAGTCGCGGGACCTTCCTGCCGACCGCCAGAGGGTTCTTCCGAGCGGTTGGAGCTGCCCACTCTTTGCCCCGGAGGGCCGGAGGCTTCTCCCTCAGTTGACGCCTGTTGTTCCCCTCGGGGAGCTGTGGTTTCAGGCAACTTGGGCAGGTTGACTTTGTCGCGGAATTCCCGGGCATTTAGCACGACAACTTCGCCCTCTTGGAGTCCCTCTTCGATGATCACCGTCTTGTCGTTTGTCAGGCCCAGCTTTACCTCCCGGGGTTCCAGCTGCTCAGAACCTTTTACCACAAGGCAGTAATACTTGCCGCCGTGCTCGATGACACATTGCACGGGCACTTGGAGCACATTGGGCACCTCGGCCACGCGGATCCGAACTTGGGCGGTAAAGCCCGGCCGAAGCCCAGGCGGCGGGTTCTCGATGCGCACCTTCGCCTCGTATTCCTTGACGTTTTGCAGCCAGAAGGACGTGGGGGCTGGGTAGTCGCTTACTTCCTCCACAACGCCCCTAATTTCGTGGTTCAGGAAGGCATCCAGAAGGATTCTTGCCCGCATCCCTCGCTGGACCAGGTTGACTCGGGATTCGTTGATCCTGGCCACCACACGCATTTGCGTGGGATCAGGGAGGCGAATGATCACTTGCCGCTCGCGGATAATAGTACCCGGCTCGATCACCACTGTGGTGCCGCCGCGGTAATCACGTTCGTTGGCGTAAACAACTTGGCCAGGCCGAGTCGCGAAGATGGTGCAGTTGGCTATTTGTTCTTCGATTTCTTGGAGCTTCTGGATGTCAAGCATGTAATTGCGGCGGGCTGCCTCCAGCTTAGCGCGAGCGGACTCGATATCGGCCTGAAGCTGCGTGAGGACCTTCTCTTTCGTGTACTTGTCCAGTACACGGCGTTTCGTCTTAACGGTTTCTAGCTCAACCTTTTTCTTTTGGACATCGAACTCGTTGGCCTGAAGCTCGCGCTCGGAGATATAACCCTTGGCATAAAGCTCCCGGCTATATTCGTAATACTGTTGCGCCCGTGCTAAGTTTTCCTCGGCCATAAGTTCCTGATAGAGCAGATCTTGAACTTGTTGACGATAAGTACCTTCAAGATACTCTTGCAAGGCGATGAGCGCTGCCTCGTAGTTGCTCAGGGCCTGAACGACCGAAGCCCGGCTATTTTCGCACGTGATTTGCTGCTGGACCCGCTGGTTTTCTAGTGACGCGGAATCAAGCCGGACTAGGACCATCTTGTCGCGTACGTCGTCAAACGTAAGAACCCGCTTACCCGCCCAGGTGGGCACGACCTCCGGAACGATTTCGCTCAAATCTCGTTGACGGAGAGGCAAATGAGCAAGCTGAACTCCGGAGGAAAGTACCGCATCGACCGACACCGGGCCTTGCGAACCATTGGAGAACCCAGTCCGAGTAGCACCCCCGCTTGCCGAAGGCCCATTGCCGTTTCCATCGCCTGCCCCGCCTGGCTGAGTGGTCCCCATAGCCAGCGCCGAACCTGTCTTTGCGGTTTGGTCGCTAGCTCTTTGAGCACTGGCTGCCGCGGGCGTTGATCCACTTGGGGAAGAAGTGCCTGAGCCTCCCTGGGGGTTTTGCCCAGGATTTGCCTGGGCTAGTGGCTCGCCGGCTGCCTCTTGCGTTGGCGGAGGTGGACTCTGGGGAAGATCGGTTCGTTTACGCGGATCTCGCTCCGTGCCGTAGTCGGCCAATCGAATCCCGTGCAACCGATGGTATTCCTCAAGCTGTTTAATCACATCAAGCGGGACGAAAGCATCTTCCGGGATGCAATCTTCCGGACGGATAACCGTACCTTCCGGCACGATTTCCAAAATCGCCACCCCGGAGCCGCTCATTGACCGCACTTTGGAAATGATGTCAACATTGCGGGCACTTTCCACACTGCCACTTTCGGTGATGTCGTGGATAAAGGTCTCCCGCTTAACGACATGGGTGAGCATTGCCGTGCTAGCCCGCGAGGCAGAAAGTTGGCGGGCGCCCCAAATACCGGCTCCAACCAATGCCGCACCCACTACAACAGCAAACATCACAAACCGGAAAATCCGGGTTTTAAACATTCGGCCAACCCATTTCACGGTGTTTCTCCCCGCATCCACAGGGGTTCTCAGTTGGCTTGCTAAAGCGTTCCCTAGGAGGGCATCCTCAGGAGGCAGGCCGATCTCTTAAATGCAAGCTCGGTGTGAGCGAGCGAAGATCTGGCCATTGCCACAGACCGGTATCGAGGTCTCAGGCTGGAGTACGTTTTGGGGCGGGTAGGCCGGGCCATTTGCCGATACTGTTTACCCACCCCGGGTTGATCTAGTTTCGGGCGGGAAACTCTTAGGCCGCCTCAGCCCGGAGCTTTTAATCGGCTTTGTGGCATCTTAACGCTTGCGGAGCGTGAGGTCTTGCAAATCCGGTGGCAAAGTTTGGGCGGAATCAGCAAGTGCACTTCGCGACCCCCGGGGATGGCGGCCTCCCCTTCCATTTTAAACCCCAACGAGGCAGTTACTAGGCTGAATCTTGCAAAAATTGCTGAACAATTGACGTTCCGGCGGTCGTTATGGGAGGGGGAAAACCGAGTAACACCCTTTTGCGGTCACCAATTTAGGCCAAAGTCGCTGGGTGTGTCGATCGCAAAGCTTCATGCTCTTCCGACGGGTTCGAATGATCTTGCGCGTCGTCGCGGTCTCGCCCGGCGAAGTGTGCTGTGGTCTTTATCGCTCGAGCGGGCCGACATGTTCGAATGGACCGTTGGCGGGACAAGCGAAAAGCCGGGCGGAAGCCTTGGCCCCAAATTGAACCCCGCGCCCGGATCGCAAACGGAGGGATCTTAGGTGCGGTAGGTGTTCGGCTTTCTAAGGGCAAGTGGCGCCGAGCCCACAACTGGGAAGTGGGAACTCGGATCTCGCGACTCATGATGCCCCTGAAGGCCGCGTAAATACCCGCCAGGGCGGCAAGGTCGCTCCTGAGGGCCGCGGCGGCTAGTCGGCCTCCGTCTTCTGGTTCATTTCGCGGTCTTTTTGGATGAATTGGCTCTCCTTTTTTCCGGGTGAAAGCGTTTGGGCTTATCCATGCAGGATAGAACCCGGGATTCCGGAGGTGGCCGTGCGGGCGCTGTCTTATCGTGAAAGCAGTCGGGCAATAGTGCCAGCCTGTCGGAGGTGATCTGCCGCAAAGTGACACCCCAGTCAAGGCCCAGTGTTTCCGTCAACAATCTTTGGCCTAATTTCTGCGCTTAGAGCTGCGCCGGTTTGAAGGGTCGGCTACTAAAGCTTCAGGGAGATCTGTCCTCCGCACCAAGGCCAGTGCCGGCAACTTTTTTAGGGCGGCTGTCGATGCCACGAGGTTTCGCGCAATGGTCTTTCCTGCTTACGAGACACCCCGTCTTGCCGGCGTTGGGTTAGGCGGGAGACGATCGCGGCGGGAAGACGATTTCCACTTGACACCACTCGAAAGGTCTTATGTCAACAAAAACGGAGTCGTCCTGCACTGGAACAGTGCTGATCGGTTGGCCCAAAAAGTTTACTTTTCGAGCCTCCTGAGGGGGGTAGAGACAGCGCAAGCGCAGCGTTCCTTGCCGGCCCTCGGTTTCAAGAAGTCGCACGGCAATCGCTCGCCGCCCGTTCCTTTCCGAACACACCTGCCAACTAGTGGCAATGACATTCCGGGCGGAAATGTGAAAGAACCAGCCTGCCAGCACCCGTGGCCGGGGAGCATCGCTTACCACCGCCGGATGAGGAGCAAGGAAGTCAATCGCGGCCTCGGCCGGGTGAGGCACGTCGGCGGCAATTCCCACGCGGAACTCCCGGGCAAGTTCCCCGGGGACAACAAGAAGCGTATCAAGCTTTCGCACCCCGACCACCCGGTGGTAAGGCAGCCCTCCACAAAGGATCGTAAACGAGGATTTTTCTCCCTGGATGTGGACAAAATAGGGTGATTCCAGTCGCTCGCCTTCAAAGGGCTGGACCGTATAGTGCACACCACTGTGGATGCTAGAAGTAGCATCGGCCCAGGCAAAACGAAAACAATAATAGTGCCGCCACGGATCGCCTTTTGGCAATTCGTAAGGCTCAAGCCGAGCCAGGATTTCCAGCCACGGTCTGCCGCGGAGGAGACGATATTCTTGCTCATAACGTGCGACAACTCGCCCAGTGCGGGTGACTAATCTCCCGCGGGTTGCTACTTCGGCTACGACCGGTCCGAAGGCTCGCACCTCGAAACTGTCACAAGCCATTATGGTGTAAAAACGTTCAATATCTCCTTCCGGGCCAACCACATCCGCTCCAGTGAGCCGAAGGGCCAGCTCCTCTCCCAAAGCGTTTGCACCAGAAGTATACGAGCGGATCGCCCTGATACCGCCGGTTGTCCGGTTGATGCGCACTTCGAGGAATTCGTTGCGGAGGGTGTCCTCCTCGACCATAGAGGCCGAGGATTTTTTCCGCTTAAGTCCCAGCCAGGAACCTGCTGATCTCGGCGGGTTGGCGGCAGCGTTAGTCAGCCCCGGTCCTACCCAGGCAAATCCCATGGCGGGCACTTGTACAACAACAAGCTGGCGGTTCCCACAGGGGCCGCTTGCCCGAATGATTCCGCCCGGCGGCGGTGGGGGCGCCGGGTAAGGCCAGTCTACCACGGCAAGCCGGGGGAAGCTCCACGGATTGACGATCAAGCACCCGCGCTCCACAGGGTTTGCCCCCGCGGTGATGAACTTAGCCAGACACTCGGCCAGTTGGTCGGCCTTCGGCGGAACACTTTCCGACGGGCAAAGAAGAGAAGCGAGGACCTTCTCCGTGGCTTCCCCCAGTGTTGACAAATGGGCGGTATGCTTCTTGGGCCATGAGGAAACCGGTTCGGTGGAGCCGCGGCTTACGGCCTGCCGTAGGTAAGGCGAGCGGTATTCGTGCACCGCAAACTTTCGGTTCTGCCCAGAGTAATAGCTTTTCTCAAGAAATTCTTTTAACGTACCGAATTGCCCGAGCACGTGGGAGAACTTCGTGACCCGCTTTAGCTCGGCGAACCAGTGGGAGACTTTGTCGGGCCAATGGGCAAGGATAACTGCCGCCGTATGATCGAGATCCATTACCTCGCCGGCCTTTGTCCCGAAGCGAAGGAAGGTTTCGTCCACGGAGGCATCAAGCGGTACTCGGCTGATGGCGTCAATAACAGCCCCTCCGATCCCTTCCCAGCGGATTCGGCTCTGGGAGGTTGTGGGAAAAATCCCCTCATCCAAGGCAAAGTGAAGCGCTGCCCGGAATTCGAGACTTTGAAGGGTCTGGGGCATAAACGGCGACAAACCGAAGGGGCGCCGACCAAAGATTGTCGGGCGAACTCCCAGAATCTCTTCAAAGGTTTTTAGTCCACGCAGAAGGTCCGCCAGCCAATCCTCTAGGGGAAGCAGGGTCAGGGGACCTGGCTCATCTTCCCCTCCGACCACGCAGGCGGTTCCGGCCTCAACCCGTTGACGAAGAAGCGAAACCGCCTCGGGACATTTTTCCGCCATTTGCCGCAGCGTCGCTCCATCGAGAAGGAGGCTGATCGGATGGTCCTGCTCCAAAGCCCGAAGGAGTTCCGGGCCCAACGTGCTTGGGGCGACAAGAACGAGATCGATGAGGGTGGCTTCTGAGGGATAAAAATACTCGCGGCCTTCTACCAGGATATCAAATGCCCGCTGGAGGCGCTCCCGCGCCTGAGCGAAGTCCCCTGCCACAAGGGCCTTGGCTGCCTCGGTCGCCCGGTACTCAAGCCCCACAGAATCGAGGTAACTCATGTAGCGGAGTTGTCGTGTGAGGAGTTCGACCTGATAGTGGCAAAACCCTAGGGCGAAAAAGTTTTGGACCAGCTCGGGCGGGAGCTCGGGCAGAATAATACCGGCCGCGGAGATTCGCTGGAGAAGATCTTCGCGGCCCTGATAACTTTCGACAACAGCGGCGGCCCGAGTGCGGACCTCCTGAAGCCACCCCTCCGGCAGCCGACCATGGCTTGCGCCAGGAATGATAACAAGCCGGCCATTTAGCTCCCCAGGCGGACTTTCGGCCCGGCTCCACCGGGGCAGTTTTCCGGTGGCGGCAATGAGTGCCGGGTGATACAGCGTTGTCCAGCCCACCAGAAGCTCATTGGCTTCCCGGCTGTCTCGGTGAACTGTTAGCTCCTCTAACTCCGCACAAGGAATGAGGAATTGAACTTCCAGAATTTCCATCGGTGCGCGCGGGAGCTCCTTAGACCTATTTTGCCGATGTCGACGAAATCGGCACGATTGGTCCCACGTATCGCCGAGAGACAACAATCTGGTCGAAAAGCACACGATTTTCCGCTTTCAAATCGGTTACTTTATTACGTCGCAGTGCCTCCGGCGTGACATAGTGCAAAAGCCAAAAGAAATTGATCTTTAGAGCTGGGTCGGTCCGCCAATTGAATCCTTCAAAGGGCGTCCCTCCTTCCCGCAAGAGGCGAAAGCCTAGCCCGGTCCACGGCCCGCGCGGTGCACCCTTGCGGAAATGTGCCACCAACTTGCCGTCAAGCCAAAGGGCAAGGTCTCCGTCGGAGGCATCCGGCCCACTATTAAGGCGAATCATCACCTCCACGCACTGCCATTTGTCTACGGGCACAGGCTGATCGGAGGCGGGCTGCAGACCATTGCCCCAATAGCGCCCGTCTGCCGAGATTTTCATCTCGTGCCAGTACACGTAAAAGTTCCATAGGCCAGGGGGCGGATATTTCCCGGAAAACCCAAAAGGCTCGATTCCCACCGTGATGCGGTCATCGCCCCGGGGACGAGTCCCCGCTCCGCCTTGAGGCCAATTGGTTGCTGGCCGATAGCCACCGATCGTCACAAAGTGGTGGATATAACCGGCAGGTTTGGGAAACTTGACGTAAAAACGGGCAAAAACGGTATCCAATTCCTGGGGTAATCTCTTATACAAGTGGGAGCCCGTGTTGACCGCTGGCACGGCCGTCATCAGGATGCTGCGGTTGCCGGCACTTCCCGGGGGAACATCCTCCGCCAGCCGCAGCGGTGATTCCTTGGGATTGCGCGCATCTGTCCACCGGCGAAGGACTTCGGTAATCTCCTCCGCTTCGAAATCCTCCGCAAACACAACGTTAGGATCCTGGGCAATCCCCCGATCGCCCGGGTATTGAGCGGCAAGTCCAGGACCTTCCGGTAACTCCTCAGCCGGGCTAACTGATCCTGATGCCCAAAGGGCGATGCCAGCGCTCAGAAGAACGAAGACCTGTGCGGCTGCAACCTCCTGAGCGGCGCTTACTAACCGGCGATGGCTCATAATCTGGCTCCTCATGGTAAGGGTCGAAGGGGAGACTGACTGTGGCGACAGCGATCCTCGGCCTTGAACCGAGTGGTTTGCCCCTTTGTCGCCGAGAGCGATTGCGTCGGGCAAAGGGCTGTCGGTAGGCATTGGCTTTCCTAGGTGGGCCCTCATGGCGGGGAGGAAGCGCCAGTGGGCGTGGTCACCGGCGCTTGACCAACAGCGCTAGCCACGGGGAGCTTTGGTCCTTCCGACAGCCGGCGGAAGAAACTGAATATGTCCGAATCAGTCGTCACCACCAGGCGGGTATTCGGTCCGATGGCTTTCTTGTACACTTCAAGGGTGCGGACGAACTGGTAGAATTCGCCCATTTCGCGAATAGCCTCAGCATACATCTGGATGACCTCGGCTTCAACTTCGCCGCGGATGCGATTGGCCTCCCGTTTGCCGTCGCCCAAAATTTTTTCCACTTCGTAGTTAGTTAAATTGAGGATCTCTTGCTTACGGCGCTGGCCCTCGTTGACATAGTAGGCAGCTACCGATTCCAGGAAAGCAATCAGCCGGCGAAATGCTGCTTCCTGAACTGCGGGGACAAAGTCGATGCGGGCAATGCCCAGGTCGACAAGCTCGATACCGCGACTGATATTTCGGCCTTGGGAATCGCGCCCCAATGTCTGCTGAACGCCGGCCTTGGCTTGTTCGACTAGCTTTTGCCGTCCCAGCCGCACAGTCTCCGTCACCCCGGGCTGAAGCGGCGTGATAACAGTTTCTTGGGGGTTGGGGGAAGGCGCTTCCGGCCGAAGTGCTCCGTCCCCACCCACCTGAACAGGAGCTTCCACCTGAAGCGTGTACGTCAACTTGCGGTTTGTGCTGCGGACAACCTCGATGAGGTTATGGGCCGTGATCACATCGCGAACCTCGCTGCGGACGAAATCTTTGATACGCTGTTCGGCGTTACTAACGGTCCGCAACTCTTGGATAAAGCGAATCGGATCGGTAATCCGCCAAATGGCCCACAGGGTCACCTCTACCTTTTTCCCGTCGGCAGTGGGGACATCGACGAGAATTTCGCGGCCAGTACCCAGCCAAAATTGGTAGGTTTTGGGGAGCCGCTCCACTTGTTGGATAAATGGAAGTTTCCATTTCAGCCCCGGCTCGGTATAGCCCGCCACAGGTTCGCCGAATTGAAGAACGACCGCTAGCTCCCTTTCGTCAACAGTAAAGAGCACATTGGTCAGAAGAATCCAGAGCACCACCACGACAATCGCAAGGGTGATAATGGCCGGAAATAGTCGCGTCATAACTTATCCCCTGGAGAGCTTAGCCGCCTTGGTTCTTTGCCCAGGTGACTCCCGCTTCCCAAACGGGAAATATGCTCGGCATCGTAAACGTGCTAAGTTGGTTTCCTTTATGAAGCAATCATAGCTGGCAACATGTTTAGTTTGATTTGGTATCAGTCGGGAGCGAAAGCAGAGGCAAGACCGCTTGGCGAAGATTTTCGTCAACGACGATCTGGACTTGTACGCGGCTTAGAACTTCTTCCATTGTTTCCAGGTAAAGCCGCCGCCTCGTCTCTTCCGGAGCTTTTTGGTATTGCCGATACTGGGCAAGAAGGGCGGCAATTTCGCCCTGAGCTTCCGCCCGGCGCCGCTGGGCGTAGCCTTCCGCTTCGCGGATGAGCTTGTCGCGTTCGGCCAGGGCGATGGGCAGCCGTTCGTTGCGCTCTTTCTTGGCTTCGTTTTCGAGTTGTTCGCGTTTTTGGAGCGAGGCGTTGACCTCTTCGAATGCCGGGCGGACACGTTCCGGTGGCCGGACCCGCTGCATCTGCAAGTCGCGGATAACCACCCCGCAGTCATAGGAATCGAGGATCTGTTGGGTCGCCTCCCGGGCCATGTGGGCGATCTCCGAGCGCTTTTCCGTCAACACTTCGTCAATTGAGTAATCGCCCACGAGGCGGTTCATGACACTTTCGGCCACAGCCCGAATAACCCGCTCGGCGTACTGCGGGTCGTTGGGTTGGTAAAAACGGAAGACAAATTTCTCCGGACTTTCCACTTTCCACTGGATGGTCCATTCCACCGAGGCGGCGTTGAGATCGCCGGTGAGCATTAACGTCGACTCTTCCTCTGCGGCTTCGCCCCGTTGCGGTTGCCCGAAAGGCAGGCGGAGGCTATTTTCGGCAACACTGACCTTGATCACTTCGTCAACAACAGGAATTTTAAAACGTAGGCCAGGTTCGACGATCGGTGGGCGGAATTTGCCGAACCGCAACACCACCGCCCGCTCGTGAGCATCCACGGTATAAAATCCGTCAAAAATGATGTAAAGCACTGCGGTGGCAAGCACAACCACGGCAATCCAGCCCATGGCCATCATCCAAGGAAATTCCTGAACATCAGAGACGGGAAAATCGCGAAAGACCCGCCGGGCCATCCGTCTTCCTCCTTATTGGGTATGCGCCCCAGGCTCTAAAACCGAGGTTACCGCCTTATTCTGCGGGGGCAAGAAGCTCAAATCGTCAACAGGGCATTGTTCGTGCCATTCCCAAGTCCGGACGCTTTTTGCCTCAGACTGCGAAGCACCGACCGGCCGGTGCCGTGCGCCCTCGACCGGCCCTGGGAGGCTCGGTTAATGGATCACCGTAAGCTGCCGCAATACCGGCCGGCGCCGCCTTTCGTTGATTACCTCTTCCACCAGTCGCTTGGTCAGGTTCTCAATGGCGGGGCTGACCCGTGGATCATCCAGGCAAGCAAGCACCTGGCCGCTATCGCCCCGTACACGAATGTCTACGTGCAGCGGGATTTCGCCCAGAAATGGGATCCCCAGTTCGGTGGCCTTACTTCGGGCGCCGCCGTGACCGAAGATTTCATGCCGGCTTCCGCACCCTGGGCAGATAAAGTAGCTCATGTTCTCGACCATCCCAAGCACTTCCACATTGACGCGCCGGAACATGGTCACTGCTTTGACCGCATCCAAGAGGGCAAGGTCCTGCGGCGTACAGACAACCACCGCGCCGGTGAGGGGCACCAGTTGAGAAAGGGAGATCGCCACATCGCCTGTGCCGGGCGGCATGTCGACAAGCAGATAATCAAGTTCACCCCAATTGGTATCCCGCAGGAATTGCATCAGGACATTGTGGACCATGGGACCTCGCCAAATGACCGCCTCCCTCTCGGGAACTAAAAGCCCCATGGAGAGAATGGGCACATCGTTCACCAGCACGGGGATAATCTTATTGTCGACAACTGTGGGTCGGTCACTTGCTCCGAGCAAGTGGGGAATGCTTGGGCCGAAAACGTCGGCATCCAAAATGGCCACATGAGCCCCCGCTCGCCTAAGCCCGTAGGCCAAAAGGACTGTCACTGTGCTTTTGCCCACACCTCCCTTGCCCGAGCCAATTGCGACAACGGCTTTGGCGGCCAGACCGATCGGTTCAAGTTTTTGCGCCGGTCGAGGGTGCTCGGCCACGTTTACACGGATTGTCCACTGATTGCCCAAGCGAGAGGACAAATGTCCTTCCAGGCGGCGGGCAAGATCCGCCCACAGCGGGGCCACCAATCGCGAAAAGCCAACTTCCACTTGGAGGGAACGATCATGCACAGTGATCGCCCGCACCTGGCCCTCGCGAACAAGTCCCCGGCCAGTTTCCGGATCAGCGAATTCGTCGAGGAGTCGGTTGATCTCCTGGGTGCTAAGCGAATCCATCGTCCTATCCGCAAAACCTTTTGTTGATGAATCTTGCCAAGACGGGTAGCTACGGTTGACTCATAACGGCTCGATCGGCGGTTTGCCGGGTCGAGCAAGGCCGCAAGCCGTACCCAGCTGCGCAACCGTGCCGATTAATTTTGCCCATGCGAGCTAAACCGGGAGCTTTTTCCGAGCACCACTTTTCGGGCTATCCCCGCAAAATCGCGGGGCGCAAGCCGGCAAACACTCCGAGCCGGATAATGCCCGCTCGGTTAGCGCGCTATTCGGTTGCCGCGAATTCTTTTCCAGCTTTGATCTCCGGCTGCTTTCTCCGGGTTAGGTGACGAGGACGACCCTGGCGGTCTAGCGGCCGAAATACCTCGTCCCTTTCCGCGCAATTGCCGGAAGCTCTCTTGCCAAGGGGCCTTTCAGGGGCAGATTGCTGGCCCGGGCGCAACTGAGGATCCGCCGCCGCACTTTGGCCCCCGTTATCCCTACGGTTTCAGCCTCTCCCCACCAAGACGGACCGGCTTGGTGTGGCCGAAAAAACCTGCCTGCCTTGCAAAGGGCACTTTCGCCGGTCAAGGGAGTCGATATATCTTACCCCGCCGTAGGGAATGCGGACATGCGCCGCCCTGCCGATCGGAAGTACCAACAAGTCAAAGGACCAGTATCGTTTGCCTTCCTGTAAGACCATAGGTTCGCTGCGGAATAAAGACTTGCAGGCGAATAGGCGGCAAGCGATTGGCTTTTACTAAAAAAGCAAGCAAAGATCTTTGTGTTGGCCGGGGCAATTCCTCCTCGGATGGTTTCCGGGGGAGCCACTTGACCCCATGGTTTTGGGGCAAACGGGGACCCTCAACCGCAACTATTCCTGGGGAAGAAGTTTACAACCGCTCTTGCCAAGGCAGGTGCACGGGAGAAAGGGACCGCTCCGGCCAGGACCACCACGGGGCTTTTTGGAAAAAGCGGACGATCACCCGGGCCAAAACCGCCATGTTTCGCGGGCTGGACACTACCTCCCACGCGCCGAAAGCCCGCAGAGTCATCAGTTGTCCGGGGGAAAAACCTCGTCCGACGACAGCAAAACCGGTGGGCCAAGGGCGACCGGCCACGCTACTGGCCAAGCGGGTGAACTCTTCCAGCGACTCTGCCTGCCACTGGTAAACAAAAAAGAGTGGCCCGGATGACCGAAGGACCCCCAACAGATCAGCAATTGATTCTGCTGGCAGAATGTTCACTTGTTGCGGGAGCGACCTCCGGAGGCTTGCTAGCCAGAGTGCGTCACGGCAGCATGCCCATAACGAAGCTCGGGAAAGACACGCGGCTGATCGTCCGGCTATTGCTGGAAAGAGCGCCCAGGCCGGCAAGCGAAGTTCGTCCAACCGTGTGGCTCCTTGCAAGAGTATCGCTCGCGTCAAGCGGGGCAAAGCAAGCGCTGGTTCTACTCAAATACCTGTAGCTCCGCGATGGACATTTGCGTTCCTTCTTGGTTGGGGCCATCAGGGCGAAGTCCGCGGACACGGATGACCCGGGCTTTCATCGGCTTTATCTCAAACTCGACGCGGCCACCTTTGCCGTCGGTCTTGCGCGCTAAAGTTGTCCAAGTTTCAAAGTCGGTGGAAGTGAGCACTTCGTACTCGGTCGCATATCCGGGGCCGAACTGGATGACGATGCGGCGGATTGTCTCGGGTCGAAGGAGATCGACCTCGAATGCCCACGGCCACTCGCCGCCTGCTTGGGCAAAGGTATCCGGATTGCCGTCTACTCCTAAATACGCATGGAAGACTTCCGCGGAAGGAAAGAGAGCATACAGTCCGTCGACATTAAGCAGTCTTGCCGGCTTACACCAAGCTTTATTGTGAGGCGGAACTGCTTTTCCTTCACGCCAGGCATGGGCAAGCTGTTCATAAAGTCCCAGTCGCTCCCGCAGCGGTTTGAGGACCTCAAGCTGCGATCGGTCAAGGTCCCCGTCGCGATAAAGAAGCACCTCGATCGAGACAACCCCGCCCACCGCGGTTACAGCAAACACGTATTCAGCCAACTGGCGCTTGCCAAGCTGAGTGCCCGGTTCAGCCCACGTCCGGCCGAGGGGGGCGAGAATGTGCCACTGCTTGCCGTTGACGAATCGATCGATCGGCCGATCGAAAAACACATTTTGCTCACCGGTTGTAAAGTCCTCGTGGGTGCTGTAGGGACGAACGCGGTCTTGGACGCCCGGGTTCAGTGCGATAATCCGGTCCGGAAATCCGGCTCGGAGCCCCTCGGCCAGTATGCCCAGTTTTTTCTCGTCATACCCGGTCCAAGGATAGCAGCCGTCTACCCACCAGCCTCTAATCTTTGAGCCATACCGGCGGCCATATTCCGCTGCCACTGCTGCCCAGCGACGGACGAATTCTTCCGAGACAGGCGTGCCGCACCCAAGAGCTGCCGCTGCTTGAGGATCGTGAGCCGGGCCGTCGCCGGTCCAGTAAAGGAGGAGCGGGATGTTCCGACGAGCCAGGGCTTGGTAAAGCTCCTCAATGAGATCCCGAGTGGCACAGGCCTCGCCAGGTTGGTACCCCGTTAGCTTATCGAAGGTGGCGTTCGGGGCAATGAGAAAACGCTCTAACTGCATGGCGGTAAAAATGACATAACCGGCGCCGGCCTCGGCCATCCGTTGAGCAAAAAGCTCAACATTGAATTCCGCGACACATTCATCCCAGGAGGTGTGCTTTCCCAAACTGGCGACATGTTCCGGATCGTTTTGCACCGAATTAAGATAGTGGACAAATACTCCGTACTTGGCAGCGGAGAACCAGTCGGTGCGATGGGTTTCCTCCGCCCGCGCCATATGGATTGTGCAAAGAACCAAGCTCACCACCTGCAAGAGTCTAAAGGAGCTTTTCATAGTAAAAAAACTCCGCTTACCCCAAACCGCCGGATGTCACTCCTTTTTGCACGCCAAAAACCGCATCATTATACGGTTATCCGGCTGCAGAAAGGAAACACCGGCCGGGAAAGCGGAGGCCAAGTTTGTGGACGGCTACCTTCGGTGGAATGCTGCTTGCTGGCGGTCAGGGAATTTTCGGGGAACGTCCTGTTTACGGCTCAAACAGGTACACTTGACCATCCAATTCAAGGACTATTGGTTCGGCGTTGACCAAGTACTGGGTTAAGCGACGGCCATACCGGGCGACCAAGGCGAAGAATTCATCGGAGAACATCTGAACACGCTTGGCCTGCTTCTCCTGGGCCTCGGACAGGCTGCTCTGGATCCAGCGGCCACGGCGATTAAAGAAGGTCCGGTCGCCTAGCTGCCGAATGTTAGCTTGGGCTCGGATTTGCTCTCCCTCCGCCAGCTGGGCCACAACCCCCTCTGACGCGCGTTCCGCAAGCAGAGCTGCCTCAAGCGCCTCCTTGGGGATCGCCGGGGCGGCCAATGCTGGCGCGTGAGCTTCGCGGAGTTGGAAAGCGAATAACCGCTGCTCCACTCCGAGGGCATCCCGGATCTGTGCTAGGGCCTCAAGCCGGCTCCTTGCCCGTCGGAGGTTATCGGCCAGGCGATCATGCCGGACTTCCTCATCCGCAAGGAACGATGTGTACGGCGTGAGAATCCCGTGGCGCGTGGATAGCTGCACAAGCTCTTTAATGAGCTCCTCATTCCGACCATGAAGGTCCAATTCTTCGATGATGTCCGCTACCCGCCGCATCGCCCACAATTTCTCAACAAAGCTAAGCGACGTGTCGGGACTGGAGGCGGTAAGGTGTGCCGGGAATCGAGTCTCGATGGTTTCGCTGCGGACCCGGCCAGTGAGAACAACCTCGCCGCTAACCGGGCGACGATATCGGCCGGCCAGCACCAGCTGATCACCCACAAATAGATCGAGCGGCGGCTTTGGGTACACCTGGTAAAACACTGGGGGATCTTCCGGCCGGGCACCCTCGTGAACAAACCGGATTCCAACGTCGGTCAGAACAGGTAGCTCGATTCGCCGAGCCAATTGGCTTACCGCCTGTTCGATACTCTCGTTAGGCCGAACGTAAGCCGTCGTGCCGAGGTTATCCCGGGCCAGTCGGTCAAGTAGCCGTGCGTTGACGTCGTAACCTACACCAAACACAAACAATCGTGCCCGATATCGGTTGGCATTCCGCACGTTGCGAGCAATGACGGGCTCCTCAGTTACCCCAGCGGTCGGCAACCCGTCGGTGAGGAACAGGATAAAACTCGGCCGGGAGGCATCCTGGATTTGCTCAAGCGCTTTCAGCAGGGCGTCGTTAATATTGGTACTACCGCCGGCCGAAAGACCGTCGATAAAGCCCAGGGCCGCTCTCCGGGTTTCGTCTTCAAAGCGCTGCAGCTCCGGCCGGAATAGCTCAACCGTTGAATCGTAAGCAATGATGTTAAACAAATCTCCCGGCCGCAAGGCATTGAGCACCTGCTTGGCTGCTTGCCGGGCCTGCTCGATCTTCTCCCCGGACATGCTGCCCGATCGGTCCACAACGAAGATAATGGTCTTGGGGATAGGCTGCTCGGGGCCTTGGGGCACGGCCGGAGTGCACAGCATAAGGAAGAACCCGTCCTCGTCGCTCCGAGGCCGGTAACTGATGATCTTGCTTGAGACCAAACCGCGACCCACGTCGTAATACAGCCGAAAGTCAGTGGTTGGCACAGTGTGGGAGGCTTGGTGGCGAACAATTGCCCGACGAGGATCGGGCCGATCGATCTGAACGGTGTGCGTGGGGCTATAAAGGTTCTTGATTTCCTCATCACTTTCGATCGACACACGAATATTGAGTTCGCGGATTGGTTCCTCGGTATACTTGGCCGTGCTCAGCGGGAAGAGAAAGTCCACAAGACCATCTTGCATCCGCAACACCTGATTGTAGCGGATGGAAACGGTGCGCTTGCCGCCCGGTGGAACAGGGAACACACTTGTGCGGAAAAGGCCTGTGCCAATCCATTCCAGCAGTGCCGGGTCGAGGCTTCGGCGAACGATGTCTTCGTAGAACCGCCGGGCTTCGTCAGCCGGCAACAACCGGGCAGGTATTTCCTTCCCGTCAACAAGGAATGTCATCCGATCCACTGCCCCATCGTACGGAAGTGGGAAGACAAACACGACCTCCAGTTGCCTACTTCCGGTGTTGAGGAAAGTTTGGCTTACCTCGACCTGGGCCGTCTGATGACGGACGGTGGCCTGGACCTGAAGCTCGTCAATCTTGTACCTAGCAGGCGGTGGAACGGGTCGAGGTGGACGGGGCGGGGGCGGCGGTACAGGCGGAATCGGCGGCCGAGGAGGCCAGATGTGCGACCGCGGCAATTGTGCCGGCTCCCCGTCAACCACCACCAACAGCCCCTGAGCAAGTGCCACCCCGGCACCAAGGCCCCAATCCCCAATTAATCCCGACCACAGAAGCACAATTAGGGCAGCACCGCCCACCACGCGCAGCCAGAAGCCCCGCACTGATCGCTGCGACTTGACCGCCTCGACAACTCGCTTTCGATGGTTGCTCATGCCTTACCCTCCTTCTTGTCCCAAACTTGCCCGAATTTCCGCCCTTTACCTGGAGAACAAACCCTCCGTCGTCCAGCTGGTATCTCCCGGCCGCCCAACCAGGTGCCGGGCTTGCTAGCATTTGTCGCCAAAATGAGCTGGCGGCAGGTGGCGGAACCCGGTTTTCCAAGGCCCGCCCCATTGTTCTCAACTCTTTGGACACACCGAGGTCGCCGGAAGTTCCCGATAAGTTTCTCCCGCGAAAACCAGCCGACCCTCCGTTTCCAGAAAGGCTTACCGCAGGGGCTCTCACGAAGCAGCGGGGATGTCAAGCACCCTGGTCCTGGGGTGGGCGGGGAGCAGCAAATAATGGTCCACGGAGTTATCGTGACCGAACCCTGGTCCTGGGGTGGGCGGGGAGCAGGGCGGCGTGCCGTCTGCCGATTCCCAGTTAGCTTGTAGGGGCGTGCCGCGGAAAAGAGAGGCCTAGATCTTTAGTTAAGGCCCTTGTGGGGACGGCGGAAACTCGAAGTGAAAATGGGGCGTCAACCGGCCCGGCAAAACCCGGGGCCTAGGCTCTACCGCCCGGGAGTACACGGAGGGTCGGTTCTCGGAGCCGGTCAAGCCCCCGCTTTTGGACTACCGCCGGGGAATGCACGGAGGCTCCAAGATGGTCGGCGAGGCGCACAGTGGTCACGCTAACTTCGCAGATGCCCCTTCGATGCCGCAAGCGGCCCGGGGAAGACCGGGCGTGGAGGCGCTATAGAGCAATCCGTTAAGCATGGCATTAACCCCCCGGGAAGCAGGAGCTGCGCCTACCTAGGGAATCAGCCCCGCCTCCGCGCTGCTATTCCCCGAAGAAATTAGAGATGGCCCACTTCAGTCGTTAGCGGCGGTTGCTGACGCCAGCTCAGGATTCGTACGGAAAAAGCGCCCTTGTCAAGGGCGTTCTGTTTGGGCGATGACCGGCTGGTGAACTCAAAGGCTAGCCGAGGTGGGCAACGGCCAAGGCCGCGGTTGATATCCAAGAACACCGGGCGGCATGTCCAGATGCCTCCGTCACAAGTGAGGCTAATACTGCAGTAAATAGCCTCGTGTTTTGGCGGGGCAGCCAGCGGGCGGTTACTCTTGTCTTTTCTTCGCGGATTGGGGCTTCGGGGCGCATTCCTCTAGGGATGGTACTAATTCGCTCCTGGAACTAAGTTAAGCCGAGCATCACCCGCGCTTTGGGCACTTGGTTTGCAGTGGGTTTTTTGTCTCACGCGGAAAAGGAAATAAACGATTCGCCGGTCAATCGTGAGTGGGAATTCTCTTGCCGGCTAAGTAGGGATTGGCACTCCCCAAATCGGCGTGCCCTTCGCTTGGATCACCTGGGGAAGGTTCGTCAGGGACGGAATATCGCATAAATGCCGAGTGTGCCGATTGTGCACGGGCTTATAGGTGCAGATGGTCGGTTTGTGGAAAGCCGTGATCGATTAACTCCTCCGCCGCGAAAAGAGGGTTCTGCCTTCCCTGCTGCCTGTCCGATAAGTTTTCCTTTTTGTTTTTGGCCGATCATTGGTAATTCCAGAAGGCGGTTTACCGAGAGGTTTTGCGCATTTCGACGTTGACAGCGCCAAGCCATTAGATATGATGCCAAAGGATGAAGGTTCTGCTCCAATTCGGGCCACGGAGGGAAGGGTCGTCTCTTGTCCTGTAGTTCCATCATAGGAGGAGCCTGCCTATGCGGACGGCCAAGCAGCTGTCAGTCTCTCTGGTGAACAAGCCTGGTCGGTTAGCCTCCATGCTGAATGCCTTGGCCAAGAAAAAGGTGAAGTTCTTGGCCTTGTGCGTCATGGACTCCGGTAACCGGGGGACGGTCCGGTTTATTCCGGATAACTTGGAGGCTGCTTGCCAGGTCCTCCAGGAGATGAATGTGCCCTTCGAACAATCGGACGTGCTGGTGGTGGAAGTTGCCGCCCAACCCGGCGCTTTCCGACGTGTCTGCGAGCGTCTGGCCGCCGAGCACCTCAACATCGATTACGCTTACTGCTCCTTTGGCGGGGAAATGGGCACGAAAAGTGGCGGCTTGGCTGTCATTCGCGTCAACGACTTAGCTAAAGCCCAGAAGGTCCTTTCGGACAATGGGCAGGCCGCCCGGCGACGGGCTCAGCTTCCGGTAGTCAAACGGCCGCGTACAAGCAAGAGGGCGTTGATGAGCCTGGAAGATTAGCACCGGTGTCCCCGGGCTGGTGATCACCCTTTTGGTCAACTTGCTGTTTAAAAAACGTCATCATAGGTTCGCCGGGACCTTGCGGGGTTAGGGCTGCACCTGGTGCGCGAGTCTTGCGGCTGTCTTAAAGCGTAAGGGTCTTTCTTGGTAAACAGGTTGTGCGCACGTAAGTACTCCGCGGGGTCCCAGCTGGACTGTTAACAAATAGCATATCAGACTATTTCCTCGCTTTGCGAACCGTCACCCAAAAGCACCGGGCTTTCCGCGGGAGGGAACCGTCCGATAGTTTAGTTTGTTTTCATAAGGAACTGATGGCGATTCTTGCCGGCACATGAACCGGGGCAAGCGTGGGGGCATTGGCAATGATTTGGGATGGCGTGCGACAGCGGTGGCTATCTAGCCAATTGCCCCGGCTTGTCGAGGCCGGCCTCATCTCCTCAGAACAAGCCGAAAAGATCCGCGCTTACTACGACAATCTGCAATCTGAGGCCCGCCGGCGATTTGGTCAACAAGTCCTGGCTACGTTTGTGGTGCTAGGGGTAGCTTTGTGGGCCGCTAGTCTCGCCGCTTGGGTCGCCGGGCATTGGGACCAGCTCGGGGATTTGGGGCGACTAGCGATACTTCTGGCGGGATGGGCCGCCGGGTATGCCATTCTTTTTAGTTGGAAAGCCTGGCATCGGGTTTGGGTTGCGAAGGAAATCGGCATACTTGGCGTGGCGGGTCTTGTGCCGCTTGTGTTGGCCCAGCTTTCCTTCCTGTACGGGGTTGACCTTTCCGACCGGGACATACTCTTCCGGTGGGCTGTTGGCCTTTTGCCTTTTCTTCTGGCCTTTCGCACAGAGACTGCGGGCGTCCTTTTTTCGGTCGTAGTGGCGCTCGCCTTTTGGGGCGATTCGGTAGTGGGCCTGATCGGGCCTGGAAGCCCTGCCTCCGGGCTTTCCGAACAGATCCGCTTTTTTATTTTTCCGCTTGCGTGGTTGCTTTGTGCCGCGCTCTATGCCCGGCAACGTGGTGTGGTGATGTTTGTTTTGGTTGGTTTGCTGGGAGCGTGGCTTGTGGCTTTGCCGAACCACTGGCCGCTTTTCCATGGGCCGCCTCTTTGGCAAATTTGGCGAGCAACCGAAACCGCAAGTTATTGCGGGATGGTGGGGGCATGGCTGGTGGCTTTAGGAACCGCCTTGGGGAACCTCGGTTGGCTTGCAAGCTGTTTCGTTTTTTGGGGACTTGTTTTTGTATGGGCGACCATCATTCCCTTGGGTCATTTGGACATTTGGTTAGCTGAGGCCTACGTGAACAGCCCGCCCTTTCATCCTTGGGCCGAGGCTTTTTGGGAGGTAAGCCTTATCGGCGGTTTGACCGTGGCTTTTGCCGCTATCGTTTGGGGTCGCAGGGTTTGGGAAGGCCGGATTCTCCGGCTCCCCAGGCCCGCCGCAATCGCTCCCATCTTGTCTCGGGTTGTGGGGCCGGCTGTATTTTTGGCTTGCTTTAGCTTCCTATTGGTTGTGGACAATTTGCCCGATCTTGGGCTGAGCTTTGTACCGTACGACCGGCGCGTGGCAGGCTGGTTCGGTGCTATCGTCCTAACCGTGGCTTGGATCGGTTTTCTTTTAGGGAAAGGCTACGCTGGCCAAAATCGGATTTGGACAGTTGCCTGCGTGCTGACATTTTTGAGCTGGGTCTTCACCCGGCTAGCCGATGCGTTTGGCGTGGACTATCGGGAGGCGGCCTTGCTTTTTGCAGCAAGTGGGATTGTGCTCGGAGCGGTGCCCATCTTTATCTGGTGGGTCCATCGCCGGGGCCAGCTTGTCGCCGAAGAGGTTGCCCCGGCCCCTGATGATCCCGCGCCTCCGGCAGACCAGTCCGTGGCCGCTCTCCATACCTTCCACAAACGGATTAGTCCACGCTTGTGGCTTGTGATCTGCGCGGTGTGGCAGGCCGGCGTATTTGGGGAATTTGTCGCGGCGCAGCAACTTGCTTTTGTTGGACCGACCGCTGTCGTGGAAATTCCAGTGCTAAAGCGCGGGTCATGGCCAGAGCGGCAGTTTTTTAAGGGTCAGTACATCCTTCTTAATCTTGTCGTCAACGAAGTCCCCTGCGCCCAAGTGGAGGGAATCGGGCAGATCTTGTCTCAGGCGGCGGGACGGCAGCCGGCCGATGAGTTGTGGGCCCCGGGGGAGCTTGAGAGCGCCCTACGGTCGGTGACAGGGAGAACAGTTTACGTCGCCCTGGAACTTGCCGAGGACGGCCTATCTCTGAAACGCGTTTATGCAAGCTTCAGCCGGCCACGGTCAGGGCTCTTCCTTCGAGGGAAGATTGTGTACGGATCTTTGTCGGGAGAGGCCGCCTTAGGCCAGGTTGTCCGCATGTCAGACTGCAACGTGACAGTTCGTTACGGATTTGAAAAGTTCTTCGCTAGGCAAAACGAACTCAGGGCCTGGATAGAGGCCATCCAAGGCGGAGTGGTCCGCGCTCAAATTGAAGTGGCGCAAAATGGCCGCGCTCGACTTAGATCACTTTTGCAGTAGCGTATCTTCCTGCCAAGCGATTTGTCCTCGGATCCGCTCATGGGCCAAACGAGAATCTTGGGCTTGTTTCCAGCGCGAGACCGGTTTAATTCCGGAATTTTTCCCCGAAATGCCACACCTGACGTAATCCCTCGACCAGGCCGGCCTTGGTTTTTTTCCTCCAGAAGTGGTGCGGGGGTTGATTTTTGTCGCCAGTCGCCTACAAATTTTCCAGAACGCTTCGCTTCTCGCCACCTGCCGATGTTTTGGAGCGATTTAGCTTGGCATTACCCGGGGTGTTCATGTTGGTGAAGGTCGGAGTTTGTCAGGAAAAGTTAGGTTGAGCAGAAAGAGAGGTCAGTTATGGCAGCGATGAGTTGGTGGGAACTTACCTGGTGTCGGTTGAAAGCGGTCGGAGCAGTCTTGCTTGCTTTGCCGGCTGCAGCCCTATGTCCGTGTGCGGGGGCTTTGGGTCTTGCCGTGGGGCAAGGGGCGACCAAAGGGGAACTCGCCGTCGGCGATGAGGCTCCCGATTTTGAGCTTCCCGGTAGTGACGGTAAGACGTACCGGCTGAGTGATTTTCGGGGCAAGAGTGTGGTGGTAATTGCTTGGTTCCCAAAGGCCTTTACTCCAGGGTGTACACGGGAGTGCAAGTCGCTGGCCCAGGAAGGCCAAGCCCTAGCGGAGCTGGGTGTTGTCTATTTTGCCGCAAGTTGCGATAAGCCGGAGGATAACCGCCGCTTTGCCGAATCGCTTGGCGCCAAATATCCAATCCTAAGCGACCCAGACCGCAAGGTCGCCCTTGCCTATGGGGTCGTGGATGATGTTAAAGGATTTGCCCGGCGGTGGACCTTCGTGATCGGAAAGGATGGCAAGATCCTTCACATCGACAAGAAAGTTAACGTGGAAACCCACGCAAAAGATTTAGCCGCCTGGATAAAGCAGAACGTGCCAAACAAGTAACGTCCCGGCTGGGCAGGGAAGCGCTAGCACACTAACGGAGTTGCAAGAACTCGGCAGCTAACCACTGGGCAACCTCCTCCTTTCTCTTGAAAGTGCCGCCGATCATTCGCAACGGATGATCGGCGGTTTTACTTTTGGTTGTCTGACTTGCCGAATTAAGCGGTGTGCTTTACCCAAGAATAACTAACGAGCGAGCGCTGCCGGGGGGAGACCCCTAGCGGCCCAAAGCTCTTCGAATTCGCAGGGGATAATCGGTGGTGATCGAGTCAACACCCAGCTGCTGAAAATATCGCGCAAGTCCCTCGTCGTTAATCGTCCACACATTAAGTTCGAAACCGCCTTGCCGGATTTGTCGTACGAACTGTTCCGTCACCACCTCCGGATTTCCTTGTGTGCCCAGCCCGTGGGCGTTTGCCGCTCGAAGGGTCTCGAGTATTTCATCAACAGATGGTTTCCATCGGCCGGTTTCTTTGTCCTTTTCGTAAGAGACAAGCCAATAAGCTGTAACCTCGGGCAGGGTGCGGCGGACCTCGGCGACCGTGCGGTGGTCAAAGGAGATGATAACAATCTGGGAAAGATCAGCTTTGGCTTGGCGGAGCACTTCCGCGATCGGGTGCACAAGTTCGGGCCCGCCTTTAATTTCCAGGAAGAACTTGCCGCCTGGCCGGAGGACACTGAGGACCTCGGCCAGGGTGGCAATGCGTTCGCCGGCAAACCGCTCGTCCTTCCACCGCCCTACGTCAAGCTCTCGCAGTTGGGCGAAGGTGGCCTTGGCAACTTCGAGCTTGGTCTTGCCGCCAGTAATCCGGGAAGTATCCGCGTCGTGGATGCAAACCGGTTGGTGGTCGTTTGTCAGACGGAAGTCCCCCTCGATTCCGTCGGCGCCCTGTTCCCATGCTAAACGAAAAGCAAGGAGCGTGTTTTCCGGTGCATCGCCCGACGCTCCACGGTGGGCGATTATACGCTGGCCAAAACCGACTGACTGGCCGACCATAAAGCCCGCAACTGCCAAGAGAAAGAGCAATCTGGTCGGAATCCTCTGACCCGCCATCGACACAACCACATACACAAAACCAAGGGAAATCTTGGGTCAACCTTTAGATAAATAACCGGTCGTCAACTACCAAAGGACCGATTTCCCGCGGTTATTCGCTAGGCCTTACGCTGTTTACTAAAAGAAGCAAAAACCGCTGATCCTCATTTGTTGATCTAGGGCAACCGCCCCGGATGAGATCAACTGGCACCTCGCCGAGCGCTTGGCCCTATCGCCAATCGCCAAGCCACTCCGAATGACGAGCCACCTGCTGGGTAGCGAAGCCAGCCCGGTCCGAAGGAGTGGGAGGCGCTTCTCCAGAAACCAAAACCAATTCATCTCCCCAAGGAACATCGGGGAAGGGCCGGAAAACAGGTGAAGCGGAAACTTCGCCCAGCCAATGATCGCTTTGCCCACCACCACTTAGCGGTGGGTGCCAAAAAACATTTACCGATTTCTCTGTGCGAAATCGGCACTCATAAACCGACTTGGGCCAACTGCCGGGGCCTTCGTGCGCCGGCCAGTTGGCCAAGTTTTCCGGGCTGATCGGTCCGATGACCGAGGTGATTCGTTGGCAGATTGCGGGGGGCGCTTGGCAGCCGATAATCCAAACCTTACACTCGCCTTGATGACTGGGCTCTATGGCCACGTAAAAAGCGGGTTGAGTACGATCGATCTTGCTCTCAGAATACGGAAACGCACTAAGCTGTGGATGAGAGACCTGACCCAGCATAGGATCGCTGAAAGCGGGAATCTGGTGGGCGGCAATGAACAAAGGCCTGCGGTGGTCGTGGGCCGGCGTGTTCTGCCTGCCAACATGGAGCATGGCCAGGTGGTCGCCAATTCCCCGAAGCCAACACCAGAAGTGTTGGCATTTAAGCGTGGCAGACTGGACCCTGCTTTCGTAAATAGCCGGCGGCACCACTGCTAAAACAACGACCACCGCGACCGTCACGAAAAGAATGCGCCACCAAGCCGCCTGGATAAAAGCGCCGGCAAGCGGCGGGCCTTCCCGAAATGAAGATTCTTGACTGGGGAGATGAACCCAATACTTTCCCTTTTTGTGGGAGGACCATCCACGGCCTTGGCGACCTTCTCGGGCCGACCGCGTTTTCGTCGGCAAATCGAGCGTTGACGCTCCGCGGGTAGTACACTTAGCGGCAACTACTGGTCCGCCTAGCGCTTGTTGGTGAAGAGAAGTTGATGTTTCGGCAAAGTGCTCACAAGGGCCGGATATGTCCACGTTATCTTCTGAGTAGTTTGTCGGCGCTACGGCGGGGACAACGGTGGACCCAATGACCTGAGAAAAAACAAAGGCGGAGGTCCGCTCCGCCAAGCCCGCTGGTGGGTCACAGTCTTCCTCTAAGGATGCAAGAAAGCTTAGACGTTGGCGCCAACAACTATATTTCTTTCTCAGACGAGGATCCCTGCGGCACTTTTCAGCAAATTCAGCTTGCTCGTGGTCTTCTAAAGCGCCGATGACCAAACCGAGCAGGTCAAGCTGAAGTCGCTTATGCATATGTTGGCGACTGATGTTGCCTGAGGGTTTGTTCTAGTTTTCGAATCGCCGCATGGAGCCGGCTCTTCACGGTGCCTACAGGCACACCCAACGCTTCGGCAGCTTCCCGATACTTGAGACCTCGAAAATAAACCAAAAGCAGTACTTGCCGCAGCGGTTCAGGCAGCTCGTCGACAGCCCGGCGGACAAGTTCGCGCTGTTCATCCCGCTCCATGTCCTCGCCAGGAAGCTCTGCCGGCGAGTCCACAAGCTCGTTAAGCTGACTGGCTTGATCGCCGGAACCAGTCGCCTGGTCAAGGCTGATCATTCGTTCCCGCCGGCGACGCCGCTGAGCGTCGATCGCTTGGTTGGTCGCGACCGCATAGAGCCAAGGCCGAAACCGCCGTTCCGGATCAAATTGGTCGCATTTTAAGTGCACCTGGAGGAACGTGCTCTGGAAAGCGTCCTCGGCCTGTTGCGGGTCACCAAGATACTGCCGCAGGTAATTAAAAAGCTCCCGCTCGTACCGGCGGATGAGCTCTTCAAAAAGACGGCGATCCCCTGTCTCCCGATAGCCGAGCAAGAGGTCCTCATCGGACCACTCCCGCAGCGGGAGATGCCACGGAAAACACCGCCTCGTTGCCACATCCGCCTGCTTCATCCAGTACGAGCCCTTTTCTTCGTAGGTTCGATAGGGCGCGACAGGCGCTTCCCCTGGCGCCTCGATCAACGCCACATTGATCCTTTTGTCGTCAATTGCCAACATTTTAGGCACTTCCGATGCAAAGGGAAATGAAAAACTCCAAGGGGCGATGTTTGGAATATCCTGGGGCTCAAAGGACTCCGATCGAGGCAGGACGCCGACCGCCTCCCCCCTTCCCAGTCGGTCGCGCCACCCAAATAAATCCGCCAGATCTTGTGCAATAATTGTGCCAAAATCGCCGCCTCTATTCGGTTATGACCCGACTGCTGGGTGTGTCCCAGCGGCATAAGTCGCTTAACCAGCACGGTATGAGCGGATTCCGCTGGCGTCAACAAGTAACCTTCCATGGAGAACCGATGGCCTGCGTAAGTTCCTGATACGTGCAGACTTAGAACTGAGAGCTCAGAAGAGCCCTCGCTCCCGCATCCTTGGAGACCCAAGTCCTGGCGGAGGAGTCGGGCCCGCCCAAGCTGACGACGCTCTATTCAGCCCGCAACCATCACTCGGCAGCCAGCGCGGCTGCCGCCCCTCGGGTAGAGGCAGTCCTGCCATTTTGGCAGTATGAGGCAAGTTTAGAGATCCCTGGTAACGCGGCCGGTCGCTAAGTGCCCCCTTACCAGGTCTCACCTGTTGCCTCCCCGGTTTCGCCCGGGCGCTTCCGTTAGCGTCGGCAAAAGCTAACAGAGCTGAACTCCTGGTCGAGGAGACGACAGTGATTTACCAAGATAATTGCATTTCTGATCATTCTCCGTTCTGCAACTTCGCCTCGCGAACTTAATAGATAGGACGGCAACGCCGAGTTTGCTTTGCCACGAATCATTTTTTGGGCTTGATTTGTGGCGCCGAATAAGCGGGAATCAACCTGCTTTACTGAATTTGCCGATTTATTTATACTCCCGCCTTCAAGCTTCGGCTTCCCTTATGGAATTTGCCCCCTTTCATTAGCGGCGATCAATTCGCTAGTTTCGGTGTAACTCTCGAATACCTCACGAGTCCCTAAGTGCCCTTAGCAGTCGAAAGGAGAAATTGACGATGATCCAGTGGCGGAAGCAAAACGACGTATTAGGAACTATCAATCGCGGCAATCCCACGGAATCCGGTCTGTGCACGCTTTGTCGGGCGGATTGTCAGGGCAAGTGTGAAACTTGGCTGTCCAGCCTCTTGGGGAGGAATTTGCTTTATCCCCGGGATTTCGGCCATGTAACTGCCGGCTCTGGCAATATCGTGCACGTGGGGGTGGGGTACCATTCGCTGCGGATTCAAGGGCGTCTTTACGGCGGCTCCCGGGATCAAGGCAAGGATAACGGGGAGTCCGGCGCCTTTACGAAGGTCAACGTGGAGTCAGCCTTCGGCAGTGCGGTCAAGACCAAGGTTCGGGCGCCAATCGTTAGCGGGGCCTTGGGTTCCACGTTTGTTGCTGCCCGTTTTTGGGAACCCCTAGCCGTTGGAGCCGCCCTGGCTGGGATCCCCATCGTTGTCGGCGAGAATGTTGTCGGCGTGGACCGCGAGGCTGTTTTCGAAAACGGTAAGGTTAAGCATTCACCGGAGCTTGATCGCCGTGTGAGTGTTTTCCTGCGGTATTACGACGGCTACGGGGTGGTTATTGTGCAGATGAACGTGGAGGATAGCCGCAATGGCGTAGCCGAATACCTGATCAATCGGTACGGCGACAAGGTAGCGATCGAGCTGAAGTGGGGTCAGGGGGCAAAGGACATCGGCGGGGAAATCCAGGTCACCTCGTACGATTATGCACTATTCCTTAAGCGGCGCGGCTATATCCTCGATCCCGACCCGGAGGCACCAGGTGTCCGCGAGGCTTTCGAGCATGGCCAGATTAAGGCTTTTGCCCGGCACAGTCGATTGGGCTATGTCGAACAATCTTCAGCGGCCGAGGTGGCCGAGCAATTCTTCCGCCAGGTGGAATACCTGCGGCAACTTGGCTACAAGCGCATCACGCTGAAGACCGGCGCTTACGGAATGGAAGCGCTAGCCCTGGCGATCCGCTTGGCATCGGAGGCTGGCCTCGATCTGTTGACAATTGACGGCGCCGGTGGCGGCACGGGAATGAGTCCCTGGAACATGATGGAACACTGGGGTGTGCCGTCGCTCCTACTGCATGCCAAGGCCTACGAGTTTGCCAAGCGGCTTGCCGATCGGGGAATGCCTGTTGTTGACTTAGCATTTGGCGGCGGTCTTGCCCGGGAAGATCATATCTTCAAGGCTTTGGCGCTGGGTGCTCCCTTTGCCAAGTTAGTGTGCATGGGTCGGGCGCTTATGATCCCGGCATTCCTGGGCACAAACATCGAGGGTGTGCTTCGTCCGGAGCGGCGGATCGCTGGCGGTCAACAACTCGGTTACTGGGAAAAGTTGCCGCCTAATGTGCGGGAAATCGGCGACAAGCCGGAGGAATTGTTCGCCTGTTACTACGAGGTAGAGCGGAAGGTCGGCTCGGCGGAAATTAAGAACATCCCATTCGGCGCCATTGCGCTTTACACCTTTGTGGACAAACTGATGGCCGGTCTCCAGCAACTTCTGGCTGGGGCGAGGAAGTTCTCCGTGACGGAAATCTCGCGCGATGACATTGTCTCGGCCAATCGGGAGACGGCCGCCGAGATCGGCATCCCGTTCGTCACCGATGCAGAATCAGATCGGGCACTACAAATTTTGGATGGCCAGTTCAGCGGCGCGGTCGTGGGGAGCAAGCGGTTCTAATTGGCTCAAAATGCCGACCGGAAATTACTACGCTTTTGCTGACATAAGCCCGGGCGAAGGTTAAGTGGGCGGCAACATTAAGGTGGAGTCGCCCATTGGCCAAGGCGGTTCCGAGCGCGATAAGTAGCAACCGCAAAGCCCCGGCTACCGGGGGGTGGCAGGAGCCCGGTGGCCCGAATTTGAGTCGGGGCATTAGCCCGGTAATTGGCGAGGTCTGTTCGCAAGCTCCGGTGATGGGTCTTAACTTTGCAAGACCGGCCCTTTCTGCTTGCGGAAAGGGCCGGTTCTTTTTGGGCAGTCGGCACTTCCCCGGGGTTTAGGCCGAGTTGTTCTCGATTTCTTGCTCGCGAGCCTTTTCAAGACAAACCCGCAAATACTCGATACTCTTTTTGGCTAGCGCCTCCGGCCCGGGCGTATAGTCGAACACCTCAACGGACACCCAGCCCTGGTATTTGATCTCAAGCAGCGTGCGCAAAATGGGGACAAAGTCAAGACTGCCAAAACCGGGGCCTTGCCGGTTGGGATCATTAGCGTGGAAATGCGCGAGCACTGTGGCGTGATCGCGAATGAGCTTTTCGATAGGGATCTTTTCGCTGGCCATGGCTTTGCAATCAAGATGCAGCTGTACGTGAGGCGAGCGGAGCATGTTGATAAGCTGCATGGCCTCGGCCGCGGTGCAGAGGAAGTTTGTTTCCGAGGGTGAAAGCGGCTCCACAGCCAGCACAATGCCGTTTTTCTCTAGCTCCGGTACGATACTTTGGAAGACTTCCGCCGCGTAGACAAGGCCTTGGTCAAACGACACTCCCGAGGGGAGACTTCGCTGGGCGGGTGAGCCAAAAACGAGGATCCGTCCGCCCAAGTCGGCACAAAAGCGGACAAGCTCCCGAAGGTAGTCGGCCGTCCGGCGGCGCACCACTGGATCAGGACTGGTAAGGTGAAAGCCCTCGGTCTTGGCCAGGAGCCAGTGAAGACCAACAATCTCTAGTCCAACGGCCGCGGCCTCCCGGCGAATTTCTCGGCGGACAGCCGCGGGAATATCCGTCACATAACGGGAGATAGTAAACGGGGCGATCTCCACGCCGGCATAACCACACTCTGCGGCAAAAGCAAAGCCTTTCTCCAGCGGCCAGTCGACAAATGTTTCGTTACAGATGGCAAATCGCATTGGATTTCCCCCGCTGATTGGATAGATGGCTAATTGTTGGATTCGCCGTGGCCCGCTATATCCACAGAGTGCGCAGTAGTCATCATCCCCCAGTTGAAATGAATGCAGGCTTACGCGACCTGTTTACGGATGTTGATCTTTGTTCCCTCCGACTTCCATCGGTAATGTCAGGCCACCTTACCGCACGCTATTTGGTCTAACAAGTTGGAGTTCACATCCAGCACAATGCTCGCCGTTTGCCGCTGCTTCAACGCTACTTTTTAAAGACGCTTCCTCATGGTGATAACCCAGCTGCGCCGAGCATGCTTTGCGGGGAAGCGACCGTGGTAATAACGGAGAATGTTTCCAAGGATCCTCTGCTAAGAACTTCTCGGACTTTCCTGGGCTGTGTCACCAAGCGGCAAAAGAAGCAGATTTTGTTGACCCAAAGATCGTTTCCTTCGACTGAGACGGGGTCGATCACCGCCCCTATTGACACCAGCTACGAGAGATCGCCCAGCTCCAGTGGGAGGCGCACTTGTGAGAGGGTGTTCCGCTCCTTCCAAAGGGTCCCCAGGGGAGACAGCAGCCAATCGGGCGCGGATTTGAGCAACGTAGTTGGGCGAGAGTTCAAAGCCGATGAAGTGTCGCCCTAGTTTTTTCGCCACTGCTAAAGTCGTGCCGCTCCCGGCAAAAGGATCGAGCACAAGGTCTCCTGGCCGACTACAGGCCAAGATGATTCGTGCAAGAAGTCGCTCGGGCATTTGGCAGGTGTGCCAGTTTTGCCGTTCCCGAAAGGTGCCGCACACCCGGGGAAAATACCAGGTGTCTTCTGACGGAGTAAATCCATCCGGCAGGTCCTGGGGGCGGAGAATCCAGGTGTCGTCTGGGATTCGTCCGTGCGGGGCGGCACGGCGGTCTGCGTAAACAAGCTGCCTAGCCGAGGGCACCCGGATGGCATCGGCGTTAAAGGTAAAGTGCCGCTTATCCTTTACAAAGTAAAGCAAATGAGTGTGGGAGCGGGCAAATTTGTTCTGGCAGTGGACACCGAACGTGTAATACCAAATGACCCAATTTCGACAGAAAAGGCCATGCTCCCTCTGCGCGATGAGTTTCAGCTCGGCAGCAAACTCGTCCCCGATGGCCAGCCAAAAAGTCCCGTGCGGCTTGAGAACCCGGACCACCTCGCCAATCCACTGGCGGGACCAGTCGAGGTATCGGTTTGCCTCTAGCCGGTCCTCGTAAACATCGTATTCATAACCGATGTTAAAGGGCGGATCGGCAAAAACTAAGTCGACAGACCCCGACTCAATCAGTCGGAATCCTTCCAAGCAATCCATTCCGTAAACATTATCAATGGCCAAGGCCATCGGTGGGGGAAACCGTCTTTGCGCCACCGCCTGCCAAGCTCAGTTTGAGGACTTTTTATGAAGACACCTTGGGCCGGCGATAGTTTGAGGCAGCTGGCCGACCCGACCCAGCTATTCGGTTTGCTGCCCCAAGTAGACCTGGAGACCCATTTGACTAATTTGCTCAAGCTGGGTTTCCAGCCAATCCACATGCTGTTCTTCGTCCTCGAGGATGCCTTTTAGCAGCTGCTCCGTGCCGTGATCACCCACTTGGGCGGCAAACTGGATGTCGGCGTTGTAAGCGCGAACAGCATCCAGTTCGGCATTCAGATCATTGCGGAATTGTGCACCCACGTCCTGACCAATGTGGATGGCCAAAAGCTTGCTAACGATAGGTGTTCCTTCCAGGAAGAGAATTCGCTCGATGAGCTTTTCCGCATGTCGCATTTCCACGATAGCCCGTTTTTCCACTGCCTCGTGTAGCCGCTTGTAGCCCCAGTTGGCGCACATTTCGGCGTGGACCATGTACTGGTTGATCGCGGTGAGTTCCTCTGCAAGCCGTGCGTTTAGGCGCTCGATAATCTGTGGATTGCCTTTCATTCGACCAGCTCCGTCAAGTAGCAGGTTACTGTTGATTAAGTTGGGTGACAGAATCTGTTGGCCGAAATCCCGGCCAAGTTGGCGATTACCACGGCAATTTTCAAAGAAGGTAGGAGATTGGTTCCCTCTTTCCTTTAAAGTTTCATCCCCGGGGCTGCGCTAAAAAACCGCTCATACTCGCGTCCCCTAGGTTCAGGTAACACAAGCCGAAGGGTCCCCCGCAAGCCGTCCTCCCCCAATTCCAGCTAGCCAGGCCACTCGGTTGCCCTCAGGCTATGGTGCGGCAGTTATTACCGCAAAAAGTAATCGGCTTAGTATAGCGGTTTGGAGGTTCTTGGCAACTTCCGGGGGACAAGACTGGCGTAGCCAGTCGACGGGGTCAGATTGCCGACTGAACTTTCCTTCGACAGACACTGGGGGCCAGATGCCTTAGTAGGTTAACCAAACAACTTGGCCTCGAGCGGGGGCGGCCAGGCCGATGCGATAAGCGTTGCCCCTGGGCACACGGCCAGCTGAGCCTACCTTCCAGCCGGTCTTGTGCAATGATGATGAGCCGCGAGAAGACACGATAGGGAGCGGGCGTTCGTGAGTTATGGCGGGCATACCCTATTGTGGGGCTTGGAGTGCGTTTGTGGGCAGTGCCGGTAAACTCACAACGATCTTCCCGCGGAAGCATTATCCCCGGTAACGACGGGAGAGCTTTTGCTTTCCGGGGTAAGGGGCGCCGAGTCGGTTGGCTTCCTTGGGGCCCAGTAAGGCGGTTGAAGCTTTACCGAGGGGGCCGAGTTTACTGGAAGCTCTCTTTACCGGCACCTCTTAAGACCGGTGCGGATAAGTTTGTTCGAGGGCGTGTTGGCCGCCCGGGACTGCCCTTGGCTGAGCGATCCTAGGAATCCTCCTCCGCGGCTCAAAAACCCGGGTCTCAAACGATAGTGCCCGTCCCCAAATGCTGGCTGGGGCAATTTTTTGGCCGGGGCAATTGCTGAGTGGGCCGAGCACCTGTTATCCCGCGAAGCGAACTCCCGGCACGCAGCAACGCGTTACCTTTGTGAAGAGGGTGTTGCGGAGGATTGGGCCGTTACCGGCTGAGAGGGCAGGAGGACCTCCGTAATCCGGCTTACATACTGGAGGGTACTGGCGGGGCCGCTGAACCCGACCACCCGGCGGTCCAAATCTATTTGTTGTTCCAATAGGCGCCCGGCAGCAATGTCAAATCTAACAATGCCCTCGCGTTCGCGCTGGACGAGCTTGGCCTCCAACCGGGGATCATTGATCGGCGTCAGGACTTTGGTGGCCACTTCAATGATGGCAATGCCCGCTTTGACTTCCCGCAGCTTGTAGATCTCGGCGGCCTTGATGAGCTTCATCGTGCCGTTTTCTAGGGGAAGTTCGATTTCATAGGGGAAAGACCAGGAGGCACCGGGCTGGACAGGCTCTTCAGGTAAAAGGATGGTCATGAGGGGCTCGGTATCCACGGGGGCCTTGACCGGGTGGCGGGTCCGCTTCAGGATTTGCCCGCGGCTGTTTATGGTCACTGTGGCTAAGGGCACATTGATGCTTTGAGCGATGGCTTCGAACCCGCGCGGTGGCTCTTGTCCACTTTGGCTGTTGTAGCGAACTTCCTCCCGGCCGGTCAGCTTCTGCCACATCTCTACGGACTCAACCCGATGTTCAAAGGTCGCTGTGCCGTCCGGTTTTGTTTCCAGGACCTTCCAGAGCTTGACGGAACGGGCGACCGATTCGGCCGTTTGAGTCGTGCCTCCCACCGTTGTTTTCACGCGGGCTTGTTGAACCACTTCCCAGCGGACAATCTCCCCCGGTTGGAAGCGGTAGCGCAAAAGATAGGGCCCCGTCTCCGAGGGGCCTGCGGCTTGCTGATTCCCCGGTGGTGTGTTGGACTGCCCTAGTTGCTTGGGGCTTGAGTTGCTCTGGCTTGCTGGTTGGCCGGTTTGGGCTGCCCCCTCTGAGGGCGGAGAGGCCGAAGCTTCCGCGGCAGTTTGGTTTTCGACCGATTGGGCCCGAGAACCTGCCGGCGACAGGCTCTCTCGGCCGCCTTCTCTCTCTTGTCCCTCTTTTTTGGATTCTCCAGATTGGCTGCCTGGATGCGGAGTTGAGGGGGTGGGCGGTTGTGGTGAATCATTCATGGCCGCGGATTCCTCTGCCGGCGGAGGCGGCGGGGAGCTTTCGATTGCCTCCCCGGCGGGAACTGGGGGCGGAGGGGCGTCCTTCCCGGGATTTTGCGGCCCGGCTGGCTGGGACGGTTCCTTGGCTGTTCCAGGGTTCTGTGCAGCATCATTCGATGGGGGTGGGGTGCCTGATGCTTCGGCGGACTCACTTTCGCTGGAATTCGTTTGCGCTAGTGCCGACTCAGCTTTTAGGGACAGACCGATGCCGCAAAAGCTTGCCCACACAAATACGGTCGCCAAAAGTAGACAAGACCTCCTCCGACTTTCTGGCCTAGCGCGAAACCCCTCACCGGCCGCAATTGGACAAGGCCGGTCACCCCGGCGACTTGGGGAAGGCCCGGACAGGAGGTTCGGGACGAGGACACCAGGCGAGAACGCCCTACGAGGTGACTTGAGGCTTGATCGAGGGGGAATTCCTCCGAGCAGAACCGGTTGCTCGTTCATCGGTCCATCCTTGGTATCTCAGTCCATAAGGAAGATTCGGGTTTTAACGGTTTCGGCGAGCTGGCTGGCAGAGTCTTTATTGCCAAAATGATGCCGGCCACACTGCCGGGAAAGCTGGTCACAGGATTTCACCTGCGGAGTTCCGGCGGATCCTGTCGGCGCCGCATCATAGCCAATTCGAGTTGGCCTCCCCAGCCCAATTTTTCTCGTAAGGTGCGGTAGTATCCCCGATCGGGGAAGGTGACGGTTTTAAAAGTCACCGGAGCCCGGCGTATCGTGACACTATCGCCCACCAACAAATGGGCAGCGATAACGCCGTCGACAACCGCCGCGGGATTGCCCCGGGCCCGCACAATCACCACTTCATAAAGCCGGTCGGCCGAATCCACCACCGGCCGGTGACTCAGGGTGTGAGGACTAATCGGACAAATAACGAAGGCTTGCAGATCTTTCCGCAGAATAGGCCCACCGGCGGAAAGATTATGGGCGGTCGACCCCACCGGGGTGCTGATAATTAGCCCGTCACAGCGGTAGGTGGTGACCCATTCCTGGTCGACGTACAGATCCACCTCCATCAAGGCGTAAGGTGGGCCCGTTTGAACCGTCGCCTCATTTAGGCCCAGACGTTGGCCTATCGTCTGACCGTTGTGGCTCACCTGGCAAACGAGCATCAAATGTTCAGTGACGCGATAGTCCCCCTGACCGATCCGCCGAAGTGCCGTGGCAATTTCCCCAGGACCAAACTCGGCCAGAAACCCCAGCCTGCCCAAATTCACCGCAAGCACCGGCCGTTGATTGTTCTCCATTTGTCGCGCTGCCCGCAGGATGGCCCCGTCTCCCCCGAGCACGACTACGAAGTCAGCCTCCACTTCGCTGAGGTCCGCCTCGCCGGTAAAGTCATGCAGCACAACTTCCCCGAATTTGGCTATCACCTCGAGGATTGGTGCAATCTCGGGGCTTTGCGGACTCCAACCGGCTGTCCCTAAGACGATGAAGCGCATGGCAAGCCTTCCGCCGTTTCTTCAAGCGATCTCCGCGCTGCGTGATGATGCGTAAATGAACGACCTCGCGAACTGAATTGTGCTCCTCTTCCCGTAACCGGTCCCCTGCCCGCGACTAATCATTAGGTTAAGCGAAATTTCATAAACAATATGGGTGGCCGGGCTGGTCTTCGGCAGGATTTTGCCGCTCCGGCTGACACCGCTCCATCCCGGGGCAATTGCCTCCCGATCGTTTCGGCGAAGATTGGGCAACCAATGTGCCTACCAACCGGCATGCCCATCTTCGTTTTACATTGGCGAAAAGCAAGCGCAAATTGACGCCGCGCGAGAGGCATCGGGCAAAAATGCAATCGGCCCAGCGGACGAGACCCAGTTACTAACCATACGTCCCCAGGTGGCAACTTTCGCGCGGGCAGGTGGGACAGCAAACTTGGGCTTGAGGGGATGGTACCAGGGGTGGCGCCGTGGAACAAAAGCCATTTTCCGCAAGATCGCACCGCGAGAAGTCATCAAGAGGCCAAACACGCATGCGGTTAGGCTCTGCTAGTTTTTCGCCTTTCTTTGGAAAGCTTCTCAGAGCCTCGCGAAAAATTAGGAGGCAGTGGGGAAGACACTGAAACAGATTGGGGCTTGTATATTGGCATCCGTTGACAAAAATAGCGCCCCTCCCCGGCGGTCCTCCCCCAAGCTGCTTGGAGCGCCAGTGGCCACCTTCGACGAGGAGCGGGTGCTTATTTGCAGGCAATGGTCCGGGCCAGTGGCCGGAGGATTTGATCCACGACATGCCGCTCCAAAAGCAGCACGCACATCTCCTGAAGCTTCCGGAGCACATCGACAAAACTTGTATTGTGCGGCAAGCTGCCGTAGTGCCTTGCGGTTACGTAAACGCTCAGTTGATCTTCCGGATAGTCCTCGGTACGGATGTTGTAGGCATTAGTACGCGTTTCGATCGCCACCCGGCACTGGAGGCGGCAGTCGGCATCCAAGGCAATCGTCAGGCTTGGTTCATAGTTGACGATCCTTGCCCCCGGCAAACTAAGCAGGTTTTCATAGGCGGGCGGTAGTCCCAGGGCTTCAGCCACCAGTTCGTTGTGATTCCCTCGGTAGGTGTAGTCGAAACCAAAAAGGAGATCGAGTGCTCCGCAATCCAGGGGTGTGACGGTCAATTCATATGGGATAAGCTCCAACACGACGCGGTGTTGTTCCATCGCGAGCTCAACCGATTCCGGGTTGACGTAACCGGAGGAGATGCGATTGGGTTCGATGCTGCACCAGCGATAACTGCCTCGGTCCTTATCCTCTTCCAGCACGTACTCATCCCGGTCTCGCGCGTAGAAGCAGTGCATTGCCGGGAACCGGCGATGCATCTGCTCGAAGAAATGCAGGAGCGACTCCCGAGTGGTGGCCAGCTCCATCTCGGTATTTAACGTCATATTGATGTAGTAATCATCGCACAGGGCACCGAGGTGAATCATTGGAACCTTTCCTGGGCACCGCCCGTCAGCTTGGAAGAAGCTTTCCCCGCCCGGAGCTTAAGCCGAATCTAGCTTGATCTCCAATTTAAGCCTTACACGTCCGGAGGGCCGGAAGCGATTTAAGGCCTTCCATGGCCCATAGTTTTCTGTCCCAATCGGCCAAAAAGCCGTTAAGCACTGCGAATTATACGACCAAGCTGACCCTGCCGGGGAAGAGAAGCCAACGCCGCTCCGGATCCTTTAATGGCTGTTTCCGGCCAAGGAGCGCAAGCACCTCTTGGATTAGCTTAGTGACCTTCGAAATTTAGTTATAATCCCGCAAGACCCAACAAGGAGGATGCCGATTGCAAGGTGGGAGGTTCGACTTTTTGCTCTGCCGCGGGACCGGGTAGGAGGAAGAGGGGCCCTTCGGGGCGAGGTTCGTTTCCGGAGAGACAAGGCTGGCCCTGAACGTTCTCCGGGCTTCCAAGAGCGCCGAGATGCTTTTGACCCGGTAATCTAGCCGCGCCTAATGCGGTGTTTGTCGGATTACTGCTTATGGTCGCTCCAGTTAGGGGCACCCCGCAGTGCGGAAGTGTGTCGTCAAGGCTTTGCCCTCGCTTTCTACAGTTCGTTTCGGCGCAAGCGAAACACCGCTTGGTTGGGCAGGAATCGCATGGGCGGGGGAGTTCGCGGTGGCTTTCACCCTTGGGAAGCCATCGCGCGAGGCGGCGTTCGAAGCGCTGGACCGGCGCATCCGCGCCTTGTGGGGACCGCATGTCCACCTAAGTTGTGAGGATAGTGATGCTAGCGCTTACCCAATTCGGGCCTATTTTTCCAAAGATTTTGTTCCACTCGATCATGTTCCGGTGGCGATCCCGTTCCGGTCTCCGTTTGCGCTGGCGGTGTTTCGGACCTTAAGGAAAACCCGGCCGGGGGAAACCGTGACCTACCGCGACTTGGCAGGGGCGGTGGGGCACCCTTTTGCAGCCCGCGCAGTAGGCAGTTGGATGCGTCGTAACCCCGTCCCCATTCTGATTCCGTGCCATCGGGTGGTTCGGGCTGATGGCTCTTTGGGCCGATATGCTGAGGGTGATTGGCTAAAAGCTTTTCTGCTTCAGTGGGAAAAGCAGCCGGAGGCCAAACCCAGGGCGGCTTTTTGAATTGCCCCCTTATCTCGCCAGGACTTTTCCGAAGTGTCTCGTCCCAGGAGGAGGCAACACCATATGCTTCGGCAGTGGCCATGCCTATACCCGTGAGAATTGCCCACCATCGACATCGGCTTCCAGGCCTGAGCGTTAGCCAAGGCAACCGCGGCGGACTACCCTATCACCGGATGATGGTTCCATCCCGGGAATGCATTTGGCACCTTCATTTTCGGACTTTTGTTGACAAATACTGGGCAAATCGTTGAGTTGTTAATTGACCGCAAAAGATGTTCTCTTGGAGGGAAGGCTTTAGCGGATGAGGTCCTCTAGTCGGAAAAAGGCCAGCGACCAGTTAGCCCACTGGGACGCGGGCAATCGGGCGAAGCGAAGCGGCAGCCCCGTCTGCCCGGGGATCGATAGCTCGCTTGGTCTTGCTCTTGTGGCCGCGGTCTTTACGGGGTGGGCGGCTTTGGAAGTGGCGCCTCAGCTAGGGGGCCCGGGCATAACGTGCGATGAGCTTTACCATGCTTACCAGGGCAAGAGGCTGATAGCGGCCTTGCAAACCCAGGGCTGGGAGTTTTTTCTCCCGCATAGGATTCGGCAAAACTTCCCGTATGGCGATGTGGACAATCCGCCGTTTCATCCCCCGCTTGGTCACTGGCTCATTGGCGTTGTCCATGCCCTTTTTGATTTTTATCCACAGGACGTGCAGGCTGTTTCGATCATTTCGGCCCGGTTTGCTGGCCCGGTTGTGTTGTGCTGCCTCTTGGTAATTGTTGGGGGAAGTGTGGCCCGCCTCGAAGGGCGGCTTCTAGGCGTTTTAGGGGCATGGGCTTGTGCGGCAATGCCTCGTCTTTTTGGCCATGCACATCTGGCGGGGCTTGATCTGTTGACGGCCACTACGTGCTTAGGGGGGGCCTTGACAGCGGTTTCGGTTTTCGGCATTGGCCAGGCGGTGCAGAGTCACCCGCAGTTGACGATAAGGTGGGGCCAGGTGATTTTGACCGGCCTGGTTTTGGGCCTTGCCATGTTGACACGCTTTCACGGGTTCCTCCTCGTAGCTCCTGTGGTACTCTGGCTTTTGGTTGCCGGGGGAGTAAAAGGCCTTTTAGTGGCTGCCGTGTGCGGAGCGGTTGCCCTGGCGACGTTTACTGCTGGTTGGCCGTGGCTATGGTTAAATCCTGTGCTAAATTTGTGGCGATTTGCGGTAAGCTCGGCCAATCGGCTGCCACTTCATGTTTACTATTTCGGGCAGGCATGGAATGATGTGGATGTGCCTTGGCATTATCCCCTGGTTGTTTTCGTCACTACCGTCCCGCTGCCGCTGTTGATCTTGGGGCTGGTGGGCTTGATGGTGCGGAGCTGCGAGCTTCTCGCTCAAGCCCGGCAGTATCCTGCTCAACGGTGGCTTGCGCTCTCACGCGTTTCCCGTACTTATGAGGCGATGATCTTGCTACAGCTTTTCTTCTGGGTTGCGATTTTCGCCTGGCCGGGTATACCCGTTTATGATGGGGAAAGACTCTTCCTTGTGCTTTATCCGCTGTGGGCTTTTCCGGTGGTGTGGGGAGCCAAATGGCTTTATGAGCATGCACCGTTTTTGGGGCCAAGAAGCTGGCTCGCGACGACGGCTGTGGTAATTCTCGCTCTCTTATCGATTGTCGGGCACCTACTTTATAGGCCTGTGTACTTAAGTTACTACAATGCGCTTGTTGGGGGTATTCGGGGGGCGGCAAGGCTGGGACTAGAGGTCAACTACTGGGGTGATGCTGTGACCGATGCAGTGGTGAAACGGGCATGTCAACTGGTGGATCGAGCGCAGGCTAAGGAAGCCGGGTTGCAACCGATCCTATTTGCCCCGAATTTAGCCCCTTTCCAGTCAGCCGGCTTAAACATGGTCTTTCGTGTGGATGAAGCTTGTGGAGCAGAGATTATCGGCTGGGACCCGGCCTGGAGGTTGCCGCCGCCAGGTTGCCGGGTTGCTATTCTTTACCACCGCCGAGCCGATTGGCACGCCGTGCCCGAATTCTTAAAGGAGGGACGGGTTGTTTACGAGTTTTCTCTTCAGGGGGTATGGCTTGCTCGGGTGGTGGCGTTGGCCGATGACTCCACCCGGCAGTCGATCCCGGCCAGCAGAAGGGCAAGTGGCGCCGCAGATGGTTCCCCAAGTTAAGGGAACTTGGGATGGCGCACGAGCGACCTTCCCGGGATATGGATAAGGCCCCAAGCTAAACGCACTGCGTGGGGCTTGAGACGCTCAGGATGATTTGTCCCGGAGGAAGTTGAACCGATTCCCGGGAGGGGAGGCTCCCCAGGACTAGTTGGGGAAACATTTCCCGGCGGTTTAGTCTCACTAATGTTGACCGGCAAGCCCCTCTGAAGTTGTGGCTAGGCCGGATGGCCAATAGGTTGGGCTACTACGAAGGCTATTGCCGCAGGGGGCTCATTACTTGTGCGCCGGGCAGGGTGAGCGCTTCCGGCGAAAGTAGGCTGGCCGTTTACTGGATATCCTCGTGCTCAAGTTTACGAATCATCGCCAAGAAATGGCGCATCGAGGGGCAGCGGCGGTTTGGGTCGGGTTCAATGCAGGCATGGATGGCCTTGGCCAGGTCCGGGTGGATTTGGGGACGGTACTGGCGGATGTCGGTGCCGGGTCGACTGTGGGCCATCACCGCTATGATTGTTGTCCCTCGATTGAGGGCGGTTGTCCCCCGCGGCCAAGGGAGCTGGCCAGTCAAGATCTCGTAAGCCGTCACACCGAAGGAGAAGATATCGAGCTTTTGGTCGACCGGCTGACGGCGGGCGACCTCCGGGGCCATATAGTCCGGGGTGCCGGTGCGGTTTCCCGGTCGACAGAACTCTGGAGTGGCGGGGATCGTGAGGCCAAAGTCGATCAGTTTGACCACGTCCTCGTCTGCTAGGAGAAACAGATTGCGGGGACAGATGTCGTGGTGGATAAAGCCGGCCTCGTGAACCACGGCTAAGGCCTCGGCCGCCTGCCGGATGATCTTAAGCCGAATTCCCTCCAACCGGGGGTCTTTTGCCACCAAAAGGTGGCTTAACACCCCTCCTGTGAGGTATTCCATCACGATGTATGGCTCACCTTTGGTGGTCCATCCATACTCGAAGGTCCGGACAATATTCGGGTGTTGAAAGCGGATTGCGATCTCGCCCTCCGGGGGCTTCTTAAGCCCGCGGAAACGCTCCTCGAGCTGGGCCATCTTCACCGGGTCAATGATTTTTAAGCCGACGATTTCTCCCGTCTGCCTATCGCGAGCCATGTAGAATCGGGACATAGTCCCGGTGATGGCCTCGCGCAAAAGCTCGAAGCGGCTTTGGATGTCCACCGGCCCCTTACGGGGAGTGAAGATTTGGGCGATTTTGTTCCAGATCACCGTGCGGTCCTCCCCAATTATCCTCTTTAAGTTTAACCCGGCAGAAGGGTGGCGGCTAAAGAGGTTATGGGGAAGGGCGTGGGCATGAGATGACGGGAATCGGGCTCTGGCGGTTGTCTCGGCAGCTACTTCGTCCGCAAAGGGTGCTGAGCGACCGCTCGCCTAATTTGACCGGGCAGTGCGCCTATCGCGACTAAACGTCGGCCTAAGAGTCTTTTCGGGCGTGAACGACACATGCTGAAACTGTGTACAGATGATCTGCTTCTTTCCTCCGGGGCGTAAGGATTGGCCGGGTCCTGCCAGGTGGCGAATAGTCGGGGCAGGTTGCGCCTTAGCGCGACTTTTGCGCAAGCTTATTGGCGACCACCCGGAATTCTTGAGTCTCAGCGGGAGACTCGTTAAAAAAATGAAAAGAATTCCGGGACTGGTTGGTTGGCGCTATCGCCGGGAAAACCCATGAAGGGTTGGGTTTTCGACAGGACCGGCCGTTATTCGTCGACGAAAGCTCCGGGGCTCTGGGGGAGAGTGTGTTGGTCCAACTGGAAGGAAAGCCGGCCGACCGCTGAGGGAGACAGTGATCGCCGGGGCCTGGCGGGCCGGGGTTGGGCCAGAGGTCAAAGTTCCCTTTTGTAAACTTCGTCATTCGCGCTGGGGTGTGCGGGGTTTCTAAAGCCAGTGGCGCAGTCGCCGGAGCTGCCGGGCGGTTGCCCCACGCTTCCAAGACCCGAGGCCGACTAACAGCTTTGAGGCTGTAAGGGGGATAGGCGATTCCCCCAAGTGGCTTGCGGATCTCAGATTTACTGTTGACTAAGCAAGCAATGTGAAGGCTGGAACGGTCGAGATGAAATCCTACACGGAGTATTTGACGCTCAATATCCCCAAGCGGATGGATTTCGTGAACATCACGCCGCAGGTCGAGGCGGCGGTTCGCAAAAGCGGCATAAAGGAAGGCCTCTGCTTGGTCAACGCGATGCACATTACGGCGTCGGTATTTATTAACGACGACGAGCCGGGATTGCACGAAGACTTTCGTCGCTGGCTGGAGCAACTTGCGCCCTTCGACCCCTCGCCTACCAGATATGCCCATAACCGGACCGGTGAGGACAATGCCGACGCCCACCACAAACGTCAAATCATGGGCCGAGAGGTGGTCGTCGCCGTCACTAACGGCAAACTCGATTTCGGACCATGGGAGCAGATTTTTTACGGGGAATTTGACGGCCGGCGTCCTAAGCGAGTGCTGATTAAGATCATTGGCGAGTAATGGTTCAGTGCCCCCGCGGGGATTGAGACCACATCGAATGCGGAGCAAGTGAGGAACCCCTAAGTTAGTTCCATTCCGTTCACTGGCCTCGCCGAAGCAAAAAGCCCGCATTTTAGCATATTGCCTGGGGCCTGCCGCGAAGCGGAGGTGCCTGTCCTGAGAAGAAAATTGGTCCAGGGCTTGAAGGCGGCACATCCCCAGCTCACACTCATTAATGTGCAGGCAGCCTTGCGGTTGGAAGCTAAGGGCTTTGCAGTCCCGGTTATGCGTGAGGTGTGTTTGTTCGTTGAAAAAGAAGGAGCCAGAGCTAATGACGCGGCACACACGGCGAGCTTTCCTCGGTCAGTCGGCAGCTGGATTTGTTGCCGGCAGTTTGCTTTTGTCTGCCCGGTCTTATTCCCGGGTCATGGGAGCCAATGAGAAGATTCGAGTGGGGGTGGCCGGCATCCACGGTCGTGGTCAGGCACACATCGACGCATTCCTCAAGATTCCCGGTGTGGAAGTGGCTTATCTGATCGACCCGGATAAAAGCCTCTTCGAACGGTTGGCTGCCCGGGTAAAGGAGCGCAGTGGACTTGCCCCGAAGTGCGTGCAGGATGTGCGGGAAGTACTAAAGGCCGACGATTGTGACGCCATTTCCATTGCCACCACCAACCATTGGCATGCGTTGATGACGTTTTGGGCGTGTCAACATAAGAAGCATGTCTATGTGGAAAAACCTTGCAGTCACAATGTCTTTGAGGGCCGGCAGTGCGTCCGTGCCGCGGAAAAGTATGGTGTGATTGTCCAGCATGGTACCCAGAGTCGGTCGGCAACAAGCTGGGCTCGCACGGTGGCAGCGGTGGCCAGTGGCAAATACGGTAAGCTGCTTGTGGCGAAGGCTTACGCTTCCAAGCCACGGTGGTCCATTGGGTTTAAACCGGTCACCGATCCACCTCCGCACTTGGATTACAACCTCTGGTTGGGGCCGGCCCCGTGGATGCCTTATCACGAAAATCTGGTCCATTACAACTGGCACTGGTTCTGGGAGACGGGCAACGGCGAAATCGGCAACCAGGGTGTCCACCAGATGGACATCGCCCGGTGGGCGATCACAGCCGCAACCGGCAAAGTGGGTCCCACTCGGGTAATCAGCTTAGGCGATCGCTGGGTGGATGAGCCGAACCGGAACTTCAAGGACCAGGGCGAAACTCCCAATATGCATCTTACTGTGTTTGATTTTGGCGGCGTGCTCCTTGTGTTTGAGATCATCGGTTTAGTAGGGAAGAAGGGCGTTGACGGTAAGAGTTATCCACAGCGAGTGGATAACGAGTTTATCACTGAGGAAGGTGTAATCCGCGAGAACCGCTTCTTCCCGAAAGGAAGCGACAAAGGGGAAGAATTGAAAGTCGAAGTCAAGCCGCGATCAGGCGATCCTTTCCGCAACTTTATCGATTGCATCCGCTCCGGTCGGCGGGAAGATTTGGACGCGGATATCCTGGAGGGCCACCTCTCAAGTGCCATGTGCCACCTGGGCAATATCTCCTGGCGGTTAGGCCAGCGAGTTGCCGGCACGGTCCGGCCGGACGTGCTCTCCTGGCATGAGGAGATTGCCAAGAGCTGGAAGGAGATCACCACCACGCTGAAAGGCACGCTTGGCGTTGACATCGAAAAGACGACGTACCAATTGGGTGTGGAGCTGACCTACGACCCGGCCCAAGAAAAATTTGTGGGCAACGACGAGGCCAACAAGCTCCTTACCCGGAAGTACCGCGAACCATTTGTGGTCACCGAAGAGGTTTGACCCTTTCGGCCGGCACCTTCAGTCAATTGGGTATAGCCGCTAGGTCGCCCACATTTGGTGAAGTCCCACGGCTGACAGACCAGGCGGGATCGATGAGTCGGCTTTGTTGACAAACCCCGCCACTGGTCGGGCCTTTCGCGCGGGTGCGGAAGTTAGGTTCGCCGAAGAAGAACGGGCCTTGATTTCGGTTCGGCAGCGCCGGCAGGGTGCTACCGGTTTTCATCCACAGGATGTCGGTGGCATTGGCGGGCTCGTGTGATTCTGCTGCTGCTTGCTGGACCGAACAAGGCCCATTTTGTTAGTGGTTCAATAGTACCCGCTCGGCCGCCCTAGCTCATCCGGGTCGCAGGGAGTCGCTCAGGAAAGCTCTAACCGCAACGGCCACCTCTGGAACTTGCCCAGGCCGGGAGAGCTCCTGGCGACCCATCGCCAGGCAGCTGCCGTGCGGGTACTCATCCCTGAGACTGGCAGGTCCGAATCACGGAAATTCAGGGCCCATGGCGCGGGGGTTAGCCAGCGGGCGGGTGATGGCTGCGCGGCGGTTCGTCAGGAGGGTTGCCAGGCGGTGGGCAAAGCACCGGTACAAGCTTTTGTCGGAGAAGTTCGGCTAGCTCGGCGGCTGTGCGAGGTGTGCCCTCCGGTGGGGGACCGGAAGCCGGGGCTTTAAAGCTTCCCCAGCAGGCCATGAACCCTGTCGAATGAATGAACCATCCGGGGAGATCCTCCCGAAGGATGCGGAAGTCGAGCTCTCGTCGCCGCGGATGCCTCACCACGCCAAGGTTAAATCCATCCTGATAGATGATCCCCGCATAGCCGCGGGGAAGCATTGGCGGTTCGTCACTCGGACCGAGTCGCAGCACGAAGCGATAAGGACCGACTTCCACCTCCGGCAATGGGCTTTGTCGCACCTGGCGATTTTGGCGTTCCGCGTGGGCAATTGCCCGCAGGACTGGCACGATTATCCGGAGCACGGCCCGATCCAGCTCTTCCCCCGCGAGCTTTTGGTCGCGGAAATACGCCCGCACGCACGCCAGAATCCGGGCAAGGGAATACCGGGGCTGAGCATACCCCTGCATATCCTGCTCTTCTACCTCCAGGAGAAAATCGCTTTCGGCTAGGTCCGCCGCCTCTGGGAGCGAAGCTGCTGCTGAATGCTGCAGCCCGTTGCTTTCCAGGAAACCCTTAAGGCCCAAGGGGTGATCGAGAATCCGGGCATGCTTAAGACATTCCGGGATTTCGGTGGCATTGGCCGGCAGAAAGTACACATCTTCGATCGCCACACCGGTCAGCGCCACACACGCAGCCGCGTCAAGATCCACCCAGGGATGGATCACAACGCAATTTCTCGGATCATGCCCCTGCGACTGGGGAGCAGCTGACGGGCATGCAGTCGGTTCGTTAGTTTCCTCGGGTTGGTTCGGAGGTAGTGGCGCCCACGGTTGCCTCATGCGAATCGCTTCCCTCTATGCCTGGCAGCTCCTGCGCAAGGTTGCTTACGCGGGAAAAATGGATCGCCAAAAAAGAAAAATCGCGCGAAACACAAGCGCTTGGTGCGAGTACCGGTTGGTTTGACGGTCCTGCCCAGCTAATAGCGGGCGGCCGACACCGGCCCACGGTCTTTGCGAACGACCCTAAACTTTAGCCGTCTGGTCCTGCCTAAAAGATTTTGCCGAGCACAGCTCTCAAGGAGCCTAGGCCCCGGGGGTGCACTCGGCCTATCTCCCAGATCCGTACTCCGGTAATATGATACGAAATCCGACTATCCCGGCTGATAAACCGGAGAGCTGAAATTGGCTTTTCGGGGTCGCAAAATCTTGGCCGTTAACCAATCATCTTGGGGTCCACGCATCTTCGGGTTGTACCCATGCGGGAACGAATTCGCACCTTTATTGCCGTGGAAGTGGATAGTTACGTCCGGCAGCGTGCTTTGGATCTGATGGACATCCTGCGGACGGCTCAGGCTGATGTGAAATGGGTGGAGCCGGAAAACCTCCATATCACGATAAAGTTTTTGGGTGAGGTGTTATCCCGCGACATCTACCACATTTGCCAGGCTGTGCAAAAGGCGGTGGCTCAGATTGAGCCATTCCCGTTGGTGGTGGCTGGGGCGGGAGCATTTCCGGATGTTATTCGCCCGCGCACCATTTGGCTGGGGCTTTCAGAAGGGGAAGAGCAGTTAGCTCGCCTTCAGCGATCGGTCGAAGATGCCCTGCTTCCGCTTGGTTTTCCGCGAGAAGGTCGGCCGTTTAAGGCGCACTTGACTCTGGGACGGGTTCGTCGGGCTAGTCCTGGGCTTGCCCGCTTGGCGCAGCTCCTGCGGGACCAGGCGAGCTTTTCCGGGGCGGAGACCTTTGTAGAGGAGGTTGTTGTTTTCTCAAGCGAACTAACGCCCGAAGGCCCAATTTACGAGCCTTTGGCCACCCTTCGTTTGCAAGGCAAGTAGCTCTCTTGCTGTGTCTCGATTCTCTTTGGCTGGCGGCGTTCGTAAGCCGTTTTGTTGACGATCTTACTGGCGGAGGAAACCTCGGCAGTTGCCTGGCCTTAGCGCCGCTTTTCAGGTTCCGTAGTTTGGCCCTTCAGGGAGGCAAGCTGAGATCCGTTTTGTGAACTTGCCGGCGGGGCAAGTAATACGAGGTTGTCGCGCCGAAGAAACCGCGGTCCCACTGCCACAATTTGATGGGGCGGCAGCTTGTCCTTGACTTCCGCATATGTCTCATCTCGGAGAATGATAATCCCTTGACGAAGGATGGAGGCTATTTCCTGTTGATCTTGGGCGGAGAGCATAGGGATAGCTCGGCCGAAGTAAAACACCCAGCTTGGTTCACAAAATTCGATCGCCCCCACGGGAAGAAAGGTACCTCGGAAACTTTCGAGCATCGGCTCAACCCAGCGGTGCCGGGAAGCCCGCGCAGGAAGGAGCCCTACCGTAAGGATCGTAAAAACACAGGCAGTTGTAACTAAGGCGTGGATAAAAAGTCTCTCTTGCTGCCGCCTGAGGTAGTACAACCCCAGGAGGGCCCCGGTGATAAGCACAACGCCAATGACGCCCGCCCACTCCTGGCCGGGAAGAAATCGACGGGCGGCAAGCGGGAGGGCGATCGCAATGGCAAGGCCGATAGTCCCAAGCACACCTAGCGCAGCCCAAGCCCAGTGTCGCAAAGAGACCGTCCTTGTCTTCGTTAGCTCTTCAAGACAAACTCCCACAAGAAGCGCAGCGGCCGGATAGCTGGGCAGAAGATAGCTCGGCAACTTTGTTTGCGCTAAGGAGAATATCAACATGTATACAATGACCCAGCCAAGAAGAAACACGGAAATATTCAGACAGTGGCGGTCTTCTTTGGCTTTTCGAAACCAAACGAGTAAACAAGGTATAGCAAGCACACTCCAAGGGAAGGTGCCCACAAGGAGGGCAAACGGGTAGAAAAGGATACTGCCACCGTGGCCTTCCATGGGGGTTAGCGCTCGGGCGAGATGATGGCGGAGGAAAAATTCTTGAGCGAATTCTCCGCCGGTCGCTATCGTTACCGCAGTGTACCAGGGGGTGGCAACGGTTAGTGCAAGCAACGTCCCGGGCACAAGCCGCATGTCGCTGGCCACTTGCCACAAGATCTTTGGCGACCAACGGTTCGGAAAGTAAACAAGGATGTTCTTCCTTGTGGATAATGATGGGCTACGATCCACCGGCGAAAGCTTTGGTCCGATGCTCTTTTCCCAGCATAAGTAGACAAAAACCACTAGCGCGGGTAAAGCAAATCCAACGGGGCCTTTAGCCAGTACTGCCATTCCCCAGGCCGTGTACATGAGGAAGGCATATTTCCACGGGAGCGGGACGTGTTTTTCGCCCGAGCCCGGCTCCCCGGACGGTAACTGGGCGGGGTCACCCACGGCTTGGCCGATTTGTCGGGCTTCTTGGAGACTTAGGGAAAAGTGCCCGAGCATGAAAGCGGCAAGTCCCAGTGTGGAGAAAAACACAAGCAGGGCATCCGGGGTGGCACTGCGGGAAGAAACCGCAAAAAGGACCATCGTGGCCAAACTGGCGGCCGCCCAAAGACCGCTCCTACCGGGCAGAAGCCTTTGTCCCACCCAATAAGTGACGAGCAGCGTTCCCGTGGCGACCAAGGCTGAACCAATTCGGGCAGAGAACTCAGAGATCCCAAAAACGGAATAGGCGGCCATTATGACCCAGTAAAGGAGCACCGGCTTATGGGCGCGAAGCTGGCCATTGAAGGTGGGCACAACCCAGTCTCCGCGCTCAAGCATTTCGCGAGCACAGCCGGCATTCCGGGGCTCGTCCCTGTCCCAAAGCCGAGCTGCTCCGAGATAAGGTAAGAATACGAAGGCCGCGATAACGAAGAGGATGGCCATCTCGGCGACGTTTGTTGGCTTCATAGCAGTCCGTGCTTCCTTTCGGGCCGAGACAGATTTCGAGAACGCTACCCTCCGAGCCGGGATTGCCACCGCCGGTTTTCACTTACTAGTATGAACCCCTCGAAATAGGGGTTTAATTACGCCCGGCAACGCGCAGAAACTCGTAGGCGGCAAAAGTCCGTTGCCGCCCGGCCGGTTTTTCGGGGTGGGATCCTAATTCGGCATGCGAGAAGACCGGAAGCGAGAATTTGGCCCCGCTCTTGCGGGGCATGAGGTTCCGATCCGAAGAGTAGCCTTCAGTCAGTAGGCCCGCTGCCGGGAAATCGGAGCTTTGGGCGGGATCCCTCGGTCTCCGAGCGAAACCAGCTTTGGGTCTACTTACTCGCCCTCGAACGTTTCCGGTAGTGGATAGGGGAGAATAGGCATCGGTAGAACTGGGGCTTGAGCCCGGCTGACTGAATCGGGGCCCCAATTCCCAAAAGAAAACGGGGACCTACCACCACCTGGTAGGTCCCCGGTCTCACTTTTCAGCCGAGGCTAAAAGCGCTGGTCAAGCAGCCGCCAAAAACGAGCTTTCACCCCGTCACCCCGAGGCGAAACCCCCGCATAGCGAGGCTTTCTCATCGCAATCCGGGCGACTGATTAAACCGGAGGTCCTTGAGTTTTTCCTCCTGGCTTTACTCTTCTTCCGATTGCCGCAGGCGAGCCAACACGCTGTAGTCTTCCAGGGTGCTTGTGTCTTGAACGGTTTCCCGACCGGCGGCAATATCGCGGAGCAACCGCCGCATGATCTTGCCGCTTCGAGTCTTGGGCAAAGCGGCGGCGAATCGGACGTCATCCGGGACGGCCAAAGCGCCGATTTGCTGGCGGACCCAATTCTTCAGCTCTTGCTTGAGCTGGTCGCTGGGCTGAAAGCCCTCGGTCAGGGTCACGAAGACACAGATCGCCTCGCCCTTGATTTCATGCGGCCGACCAACCGCCGCGGCTTCCGCCACAGCCGGGTGAGCCACCAATGCACTTTCGATTTCGATTGTGCTCAACCGGTGGCCGGAGACGTTAAGCACATCATCGATTCGGCCAAGGATCCAGTAGTAACCGTCTTCATCCCGCCGGGCATTGTCGCCGGTAAGGTACTTGCCCGGGATCTCCGACCAATACTGTTTGACGTACCGTTCATCATCGCCCCAAATCCCGCGGAGCATTCCGGGCCAAGGCTTGGCAATGACGAGCCAACCGCCTTTGCCGGTTTCCACCGGGCTTCCATCCTCGGCCACCACCTCCGGTACGACACCGGGCAATGGATGGCAACAGCTACCCGGTTTGAGCGGCGTCACCCCGGGCAAGGGCGACATCATGATGCCGCCGGTCTCCGTTTGCCACCAGGTGTCAACAATGGGGCATCGGCTGCCGCCGATCTTCTCGTAATACCACATCCACGCCTCAGGGTTGATACCTTCGCCGACCGACCCCAAAAGCCGCAGGCTCGATAGGTCGTGCTTTTCAACCCATTGATCGCCCCACTTAATGAAGGAGCGAATTGCCGTCGGTGCTGTGTACAGGATGTTTACGCGATACTTCTCCACCATTTGCCACCAGCGGCTGGGATCGGGCCAGTCTGGCGCCCCTTCGTAAATGAGGATGGTGGCCCCGGCAGACAATGGTCCGTAGACGACATAGCTGTGTCCGGTAATCCACCCGATGTCCGCCGTTGACCAGTAAACGTCCTCATCACGGATATCAAAGACCCACTCGAAGGTCTTCTTGGCGTAGAGATTGTATCCTGCCGTCGTGTGTTTGACCCCTTTGGGCTTGCCCGTTGAGCCGCTTGTGTACAACAGGAAAAGCGGGGCTTCGCTATCCATTGGTTCGGCCGGGCAGTTGGGCGAGGCTTTCTCCATGAGTTCATGCCACCAGAAGTCCCGGCCGGGGGTCATCGGGCAATCGCCGGCACCGCGGCGGAAGACGATACATTTTTCCACCGTGGGCGATTTAGCCAGCGCTTGATCCACAGCGGCTTTTAATGCTAACGCCTTCCCCCGCCGGTAGCCGCAGTCGGCTGTGATTACCAATTTAGCGCCGGCGTCATTGTTCCGATCGGCCACCGCTTCCGCAGAAAAGCCACCGAAAATCACCGAGTGAATCGCGCCGATTCGTGCACAAGCAAGCATCGCGATGGGCAGCTCGGGGACCATCGGCATGTAGATGGACACCCGATCACCCTTTTGGATGCCCAGGCCTTTCAACACGTTGGCGAACTTGCATACTTCCCGATGGAGCATTTCATAAGTGAGCACGCGGACCTCGCCCGGCTCGCCCTCCCAAATGTAAGCAGCCTTATTCCGACGATGCGTCTTTAGGTGAATATCCAAACAGTTATAGGAGACGTTGGTCTGCCCACCAACAAACCATTGAGCAAATGGCAGATTCCAGATGAGGACCTTTTCATAGGGCTTAAACCAATGGAGTTCCCCAGCGTATTTGCCCCAGAAGCCCTCGGGGTCTTCGTAGGCCTCCTTCCACATCTGCTCGTATTGTTCCTTAGAGTTAATCCGCGCTTTGGCGACGAACTCGGGCGGCGGTGGGAAGACCCGCTCTTCTTTCATGACGGCGGTGATTTCGGCAGCTTTCGTTTGAGCCATTTGACACCTTCCTCCCGAAAAGCGGTTGACACAAGCTCTTAATGGACCGAACGAATATTTACCGGTTGAACTTCAATGACCGACGGCCGACGCTTTTACGCAGCGTCCGCCAGGCTCACCCGACGGCTAGCGTTGCCGCTTGAGATACACTCCCCCCTAGATTGCGCGTAGATTTAGGGTTCCTAGCGGCCGGGGCGGTTTACGAGATCGACGCATTCTAAAAGCTAGCTCATTTATCGTCAATTATGGGGAAACGCAGGTCTATTAGCCGCGGCGGCTCGCCAAGGACTGCGAGCCTTTTGCCAAAGTCTTGCCAGCCCGGGTTACCTAAAAAATCCCGCCCATCTCGAGCTTTGTGACCATCTCGCCGGTCGCTAGCCCCCAGGAAAGTTGGCCGGGGGAAGCCACGGAAGAAGGAGGGCTGAGGCTTTAAGAGAGCCCTTGGCGAAAACGATTGGTGGCTCGTTGTTGGCAGGCCCAAGGGTTCGGCACGAGTCAATCGTTAGGATAGCGAATCAGTCGATTGGGGGCTATCCGCCGGATTGGCGCGCACTTCTACAGATCGCCACCCAGCCAAAAACTTTCCCCGGGCAACTAATAGCGAACCTCAAGCTCGTCAGAAATAGGCAAAAATAGGCAAAAAAGGGCGGCAGAGGAATGCTGAAAGCTGAGGGGATGGAGGAGATCAGCAATCTAGCGTGAATGGATAAACTAGGATGTTTTAATTCTTGAGGCCTTTTGTGGGGAATTGAGGCACGTAGTTCCCGTAACGTTCCTCCATAATTTCGAGCACGGTCCGCACGACTTCCTCAAGGGAGAAAGGCTTCGCAAGGAGTCGCACGACCTCAAGTAGTCGGGCCTGTGCCCGGATCTGCTCGTCGAAGTTGGCCGACACTAGCACGCACGGAAGAGAAAGCCGGAGCTCCCGAACCGCTCGGATAGCTTCCAGGCCGCTCAACTTCGGCATGTGCAAGTCAAGTAGGGCTACGTGGATTTCGTTGGCCCGAAGGATCGAAAGCACTTCCTCGCCGTCGGCGGCCAAAAAAGTGCGGAAACCCCGCGGCCGGAAGACCTCTCCAAGCGTCTCCCGGAGAAGCCGGTCGTCATCTCCAATAAGCAGGGCGGGATGCCACATCATGGCCACCTCCTCGGCGGAAGGCAGCCCTGCAACTACGATGCCAGAAACGGTCGCCAGGCGCTGACTTGCGCTAACCGCAAGCTTAATTAGAGAGTTACGACGCGTCAATCCAGAAAAGTTGGGGAGATTGGTTGGGTTCCGGAGGGGGTGGAATCTGCCGCCCTACGATCGTCCTGCCAATTTGGCATACATGACAGAGGAGGCGCTACCAGAGGATAACGAGTCGTTTCCCTCCGCCTTAAGCCTCACGGAGTCACACCGCAAATCCGGTCGACGAAGAATCCTGCCCACCAGGGATCTCGAAAGTTCCGGACATCTCGGGCCCCGTAACACTTCAAGCGACCTGGCGGAGTAAGGTTTAGCCGGCCAATCGGAAGAGCTTTTTTGCTTGTTGCTGAAGGCCCATGGCCTCGTTTCTTGCCTTGGGACCGTTTGCCAAGAATCTGGGTGAACCGCAAGTCATGGCGGCTTATCTTGGTTCAGTTCGCATCAAGGTGGGAATATCTCAAGGTCGGAATATCATCAGTAAACACCTCCGCGATCGGGGCTTGCTTTAAACTCCCCGGGCTAAAGTTGGCCTAAGGAGACAATCCCCATCTGGGGCACCGGAAGGAGGGTAGGCACGGATAAATTTGGCAAGGCTAAACGTCCGGCGAGAACTTCATACCCTGCCGGCGTAAACGGCGGGCAAGAACGCCAGTACCGACGATCATGTTACCTGGTCTGGGCGGCACTTCGCGACTAAAAACCCAACCCCTTGGCAGACGGGGTAAGATTCTTACCTTTCGGCGTCGAATCTTTGGTGAGGCGACGTATGAGGGCCGTATTCCAGGCGGGCTTTCTCCGGCGGCAGTCTACATTTTCTAGCGGATTTAGATGGGTAAGGTGGGTCAGGGAAAAGTCGGGTTTTTTCCCCGGATTGGCCTAAGCAAGCTGTCCACAAACTGACAGGTTTCTTCGAGAACCTGTTCCCGGGGCTTGGACTGAGCCTCTGCGATACGCCGAACAATCGCCGAGCCGACGATGACCCCGTCAGCAATCGGGGCGAGCGTGGCAATGTGTTCCGGGCGACTTATGCCAAATCCCACACAAACAGGTAGGTCCGTTTGGCTTCGAAGCCAACTGAGTTTCTGTACAAGCTCTTCGGGCAGTTGGTCCCTTTCCCCGGTGATGCCGGTGACACTCACGTAGTAAATGAATCCGGAGGCCTGGGCAGCAATCCGCCGTGCCCGATCCGGCGGGGTTGTCGGTGTCACCAGGGGAATGAGACTCAGATCGAAGCTCCGGCAGACCTCTCCCAAGGGCGCCGCCTCTTCAATGGGCAAATCGGGAACGATAAGGCCGGCTACTCCCGTCCGTGCACATTGCCGGACGAAGTCTTCAAGGCCTCGGCGGAAGACGATGGAATAGCTTGTCATCAACGCAATGGGAAAATTCAGACGGCCGGCAATTCGGCCCACAAGGTCAAACACCTCTTGCACTTTGATCCCTTTGGCCAGCGCCCGGGTGTATGCTGCTTGGATGACCGGGCCGTCGGCTATCGGGTCGCTGTAGGGGATTCCCAGCTCGCATAGATCAACGCCTAAACGAGCGAAGCGGTGCAGAAGGTCTTCGGTAAACTGAAGGTCAGGATCGCCAGCTGGGACGAACGCCACAAAGGCTGGCCGGCCGATAGTACGCAATCTTCGGAAAAGTTCGTCAATGGCGGACATCGTTCCTGTGGCAATTGTCGTCAACGCATGCTGTGGAAAAAATAAGCCAAGGTCCTAAGAGGGCAATTTCAAAAAATCTCTGTTGTCAGAAACTTGACGAATCCCACGGGAGCCGGAAACGGCTTTCTTTGGGAAAGAGGACCAACCTGCCCGAATACCGGCCGTCTTTATCCGCTCCATTTTCGGTTTACCTGTTGGCCTTTTGTGGACGAATCAAGGGCTCGCCCTCGTCGGCAAAGGTCTTCCGGTCAGAATGGCATCCCCCGAATTCGGGCGACCTCGGCGGCGTCTTTGTCTCCTCGACCGGACAAACACACGACAATCACTTTGTCCTTGGGGAGAGTGGAAGCAAGCTTCATGGCTTCCGCCAGGGCGTGGGCGCTTTCTAGGGCGGGAAGAATTCCTTCCAGACGGGCCAACGTGTCAAAGGCGGCTAGGGCTTCCTCGTCCGTGGCGACAGTATATCGAACCCGGCCGACTTCTTTCCAGTAGCTGTGTTCAGGCCCAACACCGGGATAATCGAGGCCGGCTGATACCGAATGCACAGGCAGCGTCTGGCCGTCTTCGTCTTGGAGCACGTAGCTATACGAGCCGTGAAGTACCCCGGGACGACCGCAGTGGAGTGTGGCAGCGTGTTGACCAAGCTGGAGCTGCCGGCCGCCGGCTTCCACGCCGACAAGCTGCACCTCTTCGTCGTCGATAAAGGGGTAGAACATTCCGGCAGCGTTACTTCCGCCACCCACACAGGCTACTACGATGTCAGGGAGTCGCCCGAGGCGTTCTAAACATTGTTGCCGAGTTTCGCGGCCGATGACGGACTGAAAATCGCGGACAATCCGTGGGAAGGGATGCGGCCCCACTACAGATCCTAAACAGTAGTGGGTTGTCTCCACTGTGGTCATCCAGTCACGGAGCGCCTCGTTTATCGCATCACGAAGTGTCCGCGAACCGCTGGTGACCGGTCGGACTTCTGCTCCCAGAAGCCGCATGTTAAATACGTTGGGGCGCTGCCGCCGCATGTCTTCTTCGCCCATGTAGATGACGCATTCCAAGCCAAATCGTGCACAAGCGGTGGCAGTAGCTACACCATGCTGGCCGGCACCGGTTTCGGCGATCACCCGTCGCTTGCCCATCCGAATCGTAAGAAGGGCTTGGCCTAGCGTGTTGTTGATTTTGTGGGCACCGGTGTGATTGAGGTCCTCTCGCTTCAGAAAGATCTGGGCCCCGCCACAATGCTCAGTAAGTCGGGCTGCAAAATAAAGCGGCGAAGGCCGGCCGACATACTCGGCAAGAAGTGCCTCCAACTGGCGCTGGAAATTGACATCCGCCGGAGCTGCCTCGTAGGCTCGCTCTAGTTGGTCCAGCGCAAAAATCAGCGTTTCCGGCACAAAACGTCCGCCAAAAGGTCCAAAACGACCCCGAGTGTCCGGCCAATCACGAAGTGCAGTTCGCAACGGCGTTTCCTCCGAATCTCGCAAGTCTCGATTCAATCGGCGTAATCGGTGCCATTATATCCCTTAACACACCGGCGCCTACGAAGCACCAACGGGCCGCAGGCGGCCGTCGCCTTTCGGCGTTCTACTTTTTCATGGGGGACTAAGGCTTGGTCGAGCCGACCTCGCCGCGGCTCCCTCGTTTGGTGTCGGGGCGATGAGGAAAAGGAATTTTTCGGAGGGTAGCACATTGCCCCGCCGGACAATCGCTTTTGGCAAAGCCCCCAAAGCCTTCCCGACCTGGTGGACGTTTGAACCGCATTGAGCTGCCCGGAGGTTCCATTGCGGGTCCTGTCTCCGCGCAGCCGGGTGTTTCAACGACACGGATGACCCTCGCTTGCTTCCTAGCCCAGAGGTAAACAGCGGGCCTTCCACTATGACAGTGCATTTAACTCCCTCCCAAGCTGATGCGGAATTCTACCGGCTTGTGCACGACTTGCTGGAAGCGCGAAAGTGCCCGGTCACTTTTGAGAGGCGGTCCGAGGAACGGATCCCGCTATGGACAAGGTACCGGGTGGCTCCGGTTCTTGGGCCGACATTTCCGCGGCCAGAGGGCTTTGCCGAGGCTACTTGTTTAGATATCAATCGTTGCGGCTTTGCATTCCTTTGGCCGACATTACCGGATTTTAAGGAAGTGATCGCCGAATTGGGAACCCGCTCGGAGCCGATATATGTGCTGGCGGAGGTTATCTATTCCCAGCCGGTGTACTTTTGGGAATGTGGCTTAGTGGAGCCAAGTGGGGGGAGTGACCAAGGCAACCAAATAAGCCGGCCCACAGAGAACCAGGGGAGCCACGGCGGACCGCAAAAACTCTTCAAAGTGGGTTGCCGATTCATAAGACGAGTGGAGCGCGGGGAACTTGGACTTTAACAACTGCTAAATCCCGCCCGTGTGCCAGGAATGTAGCTGTCACCCACCAACCCAGCGCGATAACCCCTTGCGGGCTGGTTCAGAAACTCCTGAAGCCTCTTGTCCACTAGACACAAGAATAGCGGGCGAACAGCTTAATCGATGAAACAGCCACGTCCCGAGCCGGCCGATGCAGTCGCGTGTTCTCGGCGCTCCCCAAACGAGGCTAGGGCAAAACCCTTAGCCGAAAATCCCCGCCAGCATATCCATGAGCCAGCTGTTGAGCGGGATCGGGCCGTTCCAGCTCCACATGTTGCGGACAAGATCCACCACCATGATGCCCGCCAACACCAGCACTACGGCGGTCACCGATAGCATTACCATTGCGAGCGTGCCGTAGGGCGCTTCAGGCATCGCCACCGGGGCCATGCCGGCTGCCTCAGGCCCCATCGCCGGTCCCGCAGCTGGTACCATCCCTGCTACGGGCGCAGCTACCGGGGCAACCCCCGGGGCCAATTCTTCAAACGGAGCTCCAAGACCTCCCTCCGCTACGAGGGTGGGCGACTCCTGGCTAACCCCCTCCGGCGCAAGGGCAATTACCTGGGAAGCTGACTCGGAGTCCTCCAGACCGTACTCATCCTCGGTAGGTGTAAGCTGGAACTCCACTTCCGGGCGGCTTTCGGCGGCTGTAGGCACACTGTCAGCCGCGATTGTCAACATGTCCTCTTCGCCCAGCGATAACTCTTCTTCGTCAGCTAACTTAATGGGTTCCTCTAGCGAAAGCCCACTGTCGTGAGGATCCAGCAAGGAGATGCCACTATCCTGGCCGATTTTGACGTCGCTTCGCTCGCCAGCAGGGACCTCTTCTTCGACAAGCAGAATACCGGACTGGCTCGAACCGCCGGAAGCGGGGTGGGAAATTTCGGCCACCCCGGCATCTGACAGAGTAAAGTCAGCCTCCGCTAGCCCGGGGATTTCTTCATCTTCATGCTCCGATCGGGGGATCGGAGCATGGACCTGGCCGGGTTCCGCATCAATAAGGTCGAGCTCTTCTCCCGAGGCCGGTTTAAGCGTCAAATCTGTATCACCGGGTGACCTACCCGTATCCAGCCCCAAGACGGACCCTGAGCCGCTCGCATCCCCAGGGGCCCGCTCGGGTTCGAGAGCCAAGACTTCCTCACTGCCGGGCTGATCAATTGTCGGCTCGCCCAACCCCTGAGCCCGGCGCTGACGCTGAAGCTGATGGACATCCTCCACACGGAATTTCCAAGTGGCCCCATCGCGGAAGCCACGAAGGATGTTGCGCTCCCGCAGCTGATTCACTTCCGCCGGAGTGATCCCTAGAATAGCCGCCGCCGTTTGAACGTCATAATACTTTTGTTCCTGAGCCATGACCTACCTCCCGGGTGGACGGCTCGGAAGCCAGCCTCCTGCCGGGAACTTCCGGCCAGGACTCCCTCCTATCCCCTGGAGAGCAAACTCTTATCTGGCCGCCGGTAAGACAGTGGACAAGAGTCAACCAATGCCCGCACCGATCCTCACACCTTAATTATAGGTGAGGAACGAACTTGTTGGCTAACAGCTGCTTCCGCCGGATCCGCAGCCTTAAGGGCACATACCCAAAGCCGAAGTCACGGGCGTTTTACGGCTCCGACCTCACTGTCGCGCACCGGAAACTACCGACTGAATTTCCTGAGGCAACGGCCGCTGACCGTTGAATTCAATTAGCTGCAGATCCCAGTGAATATTTCGAACGCTTTTCAGCTCGATTTGCCCGGAATCCAACTTTACGTGATAAACCGCCAAAGCCCGCTGAACCGGGTCGATAACGACGACCTGCTGATAGCGGCCCTCCACTGTTGTGGCAACAGCTGACAAGCCGGCACCTGAGGTACCTGCGATCGGCGGGCTTGACTGCCAGGCCAATCCGACCGGTGTCCGCTGGCCAACCACTACGCCCCCCAAACCCATCGCACCCACTAAAACTACCGCGACAAGTAATGCCATCCGTAGCCTTTTCATTGGTCGCTCCATCTTTACTATGTTTGCCAGCTAAATAGCCATCACCAACGTGACGGGAAGCTTACGGCTTAACTTTGCATTCTAGTTCCGCAGCCCACCCGTGCAAGTCCGAACCTTGGAAGCCCACTGGCCGAAAGGGGCCACGGAGGGAGAATTCACGCCGCGGTTTAATCGGTAGCCCGGCGTGTTGTTTTTGGGAGCGATTCGGAGCTGTACCAAGCGAGTTAAAGGAAAGTGCGAAATTGCTCGCCGGCAGAGTTGTGCGCGGTCTCACCCGGGGCGCTGGTCGAGAACTCGGAACTTTGAGGGCTAAAGCCGATCTGCGTGGCTTTGCCCGACCCGTTTGGGGAGGCCGATACAAGTCTCTCTAGCCGTGCAAAGCGAGGGGGAAAGGACTTTCACCCGTTAGGGGGATAAGGCCGGCTGAGCTATCCAGCCCTCGTCGCCTTGCGCGGGCCAAGCCGGTTGCGCTCTCTTCCCAAAAGCGTAGCCGGGTCAACGGGACGGGCTGCCCGGCCGTCTTCAGTTTTAGTGCTCCACCGACTTGCCAAAAGTTTCGAACAGCCTCAGTCCCTAGGGACGGTGGGGAAACGGTGCTTTGCCGCGGTGAAGAGAAATCTCGGTCGGACCGGCAAAGGCCGGGTCCTCACCGCTCCGCTGCTGAAGCAGGCAAAGTGCTGGCGGTAGGCGGGGACTTGGGGCGGGCGTAGCTTCGGAATGGGCAACGGGCCCTGTCCTAAAGTTCTGGCGCCCCGGTACCCCGTATCAAGGCATGATATGATGGGGTGAGAGCTCGCCCACTCCAAAAAGGCCAGCTGCCAGGCCCGGGAAAGGCCCGACCACCGCTGTATAGGTCGACAACCCAGGCTTCTGTATAGACCGAAAATCCAGGCTTCGAAGCGGTAGCGGAGCGTCAAATGTTTGCGGCCCTCGTGCGGGGAAAGACGCCGGCGGGACCATAGCGGGCTAGGGTGAAGCCGTCTTTAGCCCCGAGCGTAGGGAGGCGGATTGCTCAGCTAACCAATCTCCTTTCAAGCGGAAGCTTAAACCGGGCGCTATCTGTCAACACCTGAACGGCAAGCGTTAGTCAGGCAACGACCGGTTTTGGCAGTGGGCTTTGCCATCCGAAAGGCGATCTTTTATTCCGACCAAACTCACTTTGTGGAATTGGTGACGCGCATGACAAAAAGGGCTATCGCGTGGCTTCATTTGTCGTTAGTGGGCGCCTTATTTCTTGCGGTTTTGGGGAGCTGGTCTGCTTTAGGTGCCCAGATTTGGCTTCGCGATGGGCGGGTGCTTGAGGGCAAAATCGGGCTTGTCACGGGCCTTGCCGATGTGCCCAAACCCCCTCGGCCCGAAGATCAACCGGAACCACAACTGATCGTTTTTGTTGACGATGGCCTTCGCCGCACTTTTGTTTCCAAACGGCAGATTGTGGAATTGCGCCAGGAAGATAGCGGCGAGATCCTCGAGCGGTTCCGCATTCGGCAGCCGGTGGTGGAAACCGGCCGGGCTATCAAATCGGTTGGCCCCTTAATCGCGATCGAACCTTTTGACAACTATGGCCGCCGTATTGTCTACATGAGCACCACTCAAGGGCCGGTGGGCATCATTCAGTGTATTACAGAGATTACCCCGGTTTGGACGCGTGTACAGGGACACAACTACGTGTGGGACATGCGCCTGGCAACGGCGGCTATTCCGCCAGAAACCTTGAAGGCCATCTTCGCCTGGCAAATTGACAGCAAAGATTTGGAAGGTCGTAAACGGGTGGCTCGGTTTTACATCCAGGCAAAGCGATTCCACGAAGCGGTCCGGGAGCTAGAAGCAATCTTGCAGGATTTCGCGGAAACACCGGGCATTCGGGACCAAATCGAGCCAATCCTGCGGCAAGTTCGCCAGCTAAACGCCCAGCAACTGTTAGATGAGTTGCGTCTTCGTCAACAAGCCGGGCAGCATTCTCTGACCCTCAAAGCCCTGTCCACTTTTCCTAGCGAAGGTGTAGGGGGAGGTATCCTTGAACAAGTCCGGCAGATGTTGGCCGACTATGAACGCCAACAAAAGCAAATGGGCGAAGTCCGCCAGCAAATTGAGGCTACCTGGCGGCAAATTGGCGATTCGAGCCTACGGGCGCGCTTGGCCGATTTAAAGGAAGAAATGATCAAGGAGCTTAGTTTTAACACCCTGCCGCGCTTTTTGGCTTTTGCGCAACTTGTTCAGGATCCCGATCTTTCCGGGGAAGAAAAATTTGCGATCGCTGCCAGTTCGTGGCTCCAAGGGGGTGTGGAACCGACGCCGAAGTTGCCCCTTAGCCTCTCGATGTATCGGGTTCGACAATTGGTCATCGCTTATCTTGAGGCAACCGATCCGCTTGAGCGGGAGCGGGTGTTCGGCCAACTGCGTCAAGAGGAAGCCTGCACCCCGGCGGTAGTTGCGCGGATTGTGGCGGCGATGAAACCACCCCAGACTCTCCCGGCGGATGCGTTTATTCCGTGGCAGGAGGTAGCTCCTGCCGACAAGGAGGGAACGAAAGTGGATCGTGGCCCGGGCGAGGCAGAAAATGCCCCTGCTGACGAGGCAGCCGCCAGCGCCGTTGACGAAGGGAAGGATCAGTCCGGGATTGAAGGGGTAGGCGGTGAAAGTTCCGGCCAATCACGGCCGGCTGATGCCGAGCAAGCCGCCGCGGAAAGTGTCTCCCAATTGGCTGTCGACGGTAAAGGCCCCGAATTTGCCCCAGGTTTTTACCGTTTGTCCGTCATGGGCCTTGCCTCTGCCCCGCCTGTGACCTATTGGGTACAGCTTCCGCCGGATTACGACCCGTACCGGCGTTATCCTGCAATCTTGACGCTGCATGGAGCTGGGTCAACCCCGCAGATGCAAATTGACTTCTGGGCTGGTCCGTGGACACCACAAGGCTGGCGGCGGGGGCAGGCCTCGCGGCGGGGATACATCGTCATTGCTCCTGCTTGGGCGGCCCCGTATCAAAAGCAGTATCAATTTTCGGCCCGGGAACATGCCGCTGTGCTAGCTGTGTTGCGCGATGCATGTCGACATTTCGCCATTGACACCGATCGTGTTTATTTAACGGGCCATTCAATGGGCGCCGATGCAGCCTGGGATATTGGGCTTGCGCATCCTGATCTTTGGGCCGGAGTGATCCCGATCGTTCCCACAAGCGACAAGTACATCCCCATCTACTGGCAAAACGCTCAGTATGTGCCCTTTTACTTTGTCTGTGGCGAACTTGATGGTGATCGGATGGTCACCAATGCCCGGGACTTCGATCGGTATTTGCAGCGGGGATATAACGCCACGGTGGTGGAGTATTTGGGTCGGGGGCACGAGTTTTTCTTTGATGAACTTCATCGCTTGTTTGATTGGATGGAGCGAACCAAACGGCCGCAGCCTCCGCGGAGCTTTGCCGCTGCTTCGCTCCGGCCGTGGGACAATTTCTTTTGGTGGGTGGAACTGGAGGGGATGCCACCTGGGGCCATGATCGACCCAGCCGATTGGGGGCGAGTTCGCGTGGGCCAGCCCATGGTGACCCGAAGTTCCATCACGCCAGGCGGCACCATTTATGTCACTACCGGCGCCCAGAAGGTCACTTTGTGGTTAAATCCGGAACTTGTCGATTTTTCCCAAAGGCCGACCGTTATTGTCAACGGCCAGAGAATTGCGCTTGCGGCTTCCGAGGCTCCCGCCGGCGAAAGTACCTCGCCATCGCGGGCCGGAAAATCAGTGGATCTGTTAACTGATATCGATTTCCAGGTGCGAACTCTCCTAGAGGATGTCCGCACCCGCGCTGATCGGCAGCATCCTTTCTGGCTTAAAGTGGAAGCCCGGACGGGAAGAAGATAGCCCCTCGATATGAAATGGGCTTTGTTTGCTCTAATCCTCTGGACCTCCCCACTGGCCGACGAAAACCCTTTGTCAACGGAGATTTGTCGACGACTTTACCGCAGGAGTTGGCCGTGGGAGATTCTTGTGGGGGGAAATTCGATTAGCTTGGTCGGCCCGGGTTACGAAGCCCCCGGTGGCGGGAGGATCCGGACCCGACGACCATCGGCTACCAATCGGTTGGCAGCAAGAAGGTTAATCGCTTCCGGCAAAAGATCGCACTCCAGGGCGAATACCCGGGCTTCAAGGGAAGTGACGGTGTCATGTTCCCGCACCTCCACCGGCTGTTGAAAGATCACCGGCCCAAGGTGGGGATGATCGTCCACAAAATGGACAGTGCAGCCGGTGATTTTGACCCCATAGGCCACCACGGCTTCGTAAACTTGCAAGCCAAATAGATGCGGGTCAGAAAAAGCCGGCGTTAATGCCGGATGAGTGGAGATAACTCGATAGGCGAAAGACGGGGGGACGCGGATTCGCCCCACAAATCCCGCCAAAACCAGTAGGTCCACTTGCGCTTGTTGACACGCGGCGAAGACGGCGTCGCTAAACCGGGCAATTTGTTCTTCCACAATGAGGGGTGCGTAATCGCCGGCACTAACAATGCGTATGGGGATGCCCCTTTTTTCGGCCACCTGTAAGCCTGGGGTACGGGTGCTGGGTGCCATGACAAGCACAACCCGGGCATTGAGTGTGCCGGCTTCGGAACGCTGGATAAGATTTTCCAAGGCTCTTCCTCGGCCGGAGATGAGGGCAGCTAGTCGCAGCGGTGTTCGTTCGAATCGAGGAATCGACACCAGGAGCCTCCTATTGCCCGTTGTGGATAAACTTGCCTCTTCGCGATTCTACCCCTCAGTCACCGCGATGAAAAGACCAGGCCGCTTTTTTCAACCGGTCGAGCACGCGGGGGACCCTTCGGCTACTTCCAGATAGATTGTGACAGAATCATCGCCCACCTTGGCCGGCATCGGGTTGCAGCTCACAAGGGGATCGGTGGTAAGCTCCACAGCGAGGGTTTCCTGGCAGAGGTAGTGGTGGAAATCGCGGACGGCTTGCCTGACCAAGTCGCTTGAACTCACCACGGAGAGACGGATGCGGTCCGTATAGCGACATCCCGCCTGCCGCCGGCATGTGTTGACGACATGGGCCAACTCCCGGGCCACCCCCTCCACCAGCAAGGCTTCGTCAACTTCGGTGGAAAGAATGACCACGGCCGACCTGCCCTGTGCGGCTGTCCAGCCCGGCTTGGGGTGAAGTCGCACTTGAAGATCCTCTCGGCTCAGTTCCACCGGACCGGATGGAAGTTCCGCCGTCAGCATCCCCTTTTCTTCCAACCGCCGGAGCACTTGGCTGCCGTCCACCTGGGCTAACCACTCTTTCAGTTCCGGCAAGCGCCTCCCTAGCCGTGGCCCAAGACGCTTCCAGTCGGGGAGAACCTCGTAGCGGATATATTTTTCCGCCTGATCGACAAAGGCCACCTGTTTCACGTTAAGTTCTTCCGCGATGAGGCTACTATGTTCCTCCAGCCAGGGGCGGAGCAACTTATCCGCCAGCACCACCTCCACTTGACGCAGCGGCTGCCGAACCTTCAGTTTAGCGCTCATTCGCGCGCTTCGGCCCAAGGAGACAATCTCCCGAACAACCGCCATTCGGGCGGCAAGTACATCATCAACATATTCGGGTTGTGGTTGGGGATAATCGCACAGGTGTACACTTTCGCGGACGCGATCCCCAAAGGCTTGGACCGCAAGGTTCTGCCAGATAGCCTCTGCCGTAAAGGGGATGAAAGGCGCCACCAATTTCGAGAGGGTGATGAGGCACTCGTACAAGGTCCAGTGGGCATCGGTCTTATCTTGGGATGCCTCCCCCGTCCAGAACCGGCCCCGGCTCCGCCGCACATACCAATTGGATAGGGCGTCCACAAACTCGTGGAGTGCTCGGCAGGCGGAGAAGTTGTCGTAACGGTCCATTGCCTCGATAACGGCAGCTGTGGTCCGGGTTAGCTCCGTCAAGATCCAGCGGTCTAGTTCGCTTCGCTGGGCATAGGGGCGATAGCCTTCGCCTCGGCACAGAGTGGCCGGTGTCAACTGGTCGGCTTGGCCCGCGATCCGTTTTTCCGGCTCAAAATGATCGATATTGGCGTAGATGACAAAGAAGCTGTAAACATTCCATAACCGCAGGAGAAATTCGGACATCGAGTCCTTGATCGCCTGCTCGCTATAAATGATGGATGTCCACGGCGGCTGGCAGGCGAAGAAATACCAGCGCAGGGCATCGGCCCCGTAACTATTAAAGATCTCCTGGGGAGGTCGGTAGTTCCGGAGGTGTTTTGACATCTTGCCCACCTTGCGCACCACCCGGGTGCCGCAGGCGGCCCGGGCTTCCGCTTCCGTTAGGAAGCGGCGCTTGCCGTCGCTGCTTTCCCACCATTCAGCAAGCATAAGCCCCAAAACCACGCAATTGCGGAAGGGGTGCGGCCAGGGAATGGCAGCCGGCTTGCCTTGGCGAAACGCCTCGGCCGGAGGCAATCTATCCGCATGTTCACCGAATAAAAGTGTGCTGATAGCCAGCAGGCTGTAAAACCATCCGCGGGTCTGGTCGATTGCCTCGCTAATGAAATCGGCCGGGAATTGTTCCAGGAATCGTTCGGCCGAGCCGGGTACGTGCGGGAAGCCCCACTGCGCAAACGGCATGGCGCCCGAATCAAACCAGCAGTCGATCACATCCGGCACCCGGCGCATCCGTGCTCCCGGGACTTTAGGCGAAGCATACGTGATCGCGTCGATGTACGGCTTGTGGACGACAAGATCGTCCGGCAAATCCGGTCGCTGGGCCTTGGCTTGCTCCCAAACTTCCGTTCCCTGGACATCCGGCTTGGAAAGGAGCTCGGCATAGCTGCCGATGGCCTCCGCGTAACCGCTGGCTTCGCAGACCCAGATGGGCAGCGGTGTTCCCCACCACCGCTCCCGTGATAAAGCCCAGTCGACATTTGTTTCCAGAAAGTTGCCAAACCGACCGTCGCGAATCTCTGGGGGTAGCCAATTGATCAGTTTGTTGTTGGCGAGCATTTGCTCGCGAAATTGCCGGGTACGGATAAACCAGCTTTTTCGCGGGTACTGAAGCAGGGGATCTTCCTCCGCGCGCCAACAGAAGGGATATTCGTGAACATATTGCTCCGCGTGGAAAAGGATACCCTTGGCCCGCAAGGCCCGGATGATGTCCGGATCGGCGTCCTTGACCCACCGCCCTTGGTAGTCGGGCACCTCGGTGGTAAATGTTCCGTCGGGAGCTACCCCGCAAATAAGCGGCGGTCCTTGGCCCTCTTCGAACCGGGCCTGCTCGGTCAGAAGTACCTCGTAGTCAACCTCCCCGAATGCCGGGGCTTGGTGAACGACACCGGTGCCTGTATCGATGGTGACAAAATCGGCCCCAACCACTCGCCAGGCAATGTATTCCTCCCCGCCGTTCTTCAGTCGCCCCGTTCGGTTTCCGTCTTTGCCCCAGTAATAATCAAACGGCGGCCGGTAGCGCTTCCCGATCAGTGCTTGGCCGAGAAAAGAGCGTTCGATCGTGTACGACTTGCCAACTTTGGCCGCTACTTGCTCTGCCAAGGCAGCCGCCACAATCACCCGGCGGTCGTCGCCGTCTAGTTTCATGACCACATACTCAAGGTCCGGTTTGACGGCGACAAACTGGTTACAGGGAAGAGTCCAGGGAGTAGTGGTCCAGATGAGGAGGTCAACATCCGGTTCGTCCAGCAAGGGTAAACGGACGTAAACGCTAGGGTCGGCTACTTGGCGATAGCCCTGGCCAACTTCGGCCGAGGACAGCACCGTCCCCCCCTGCGCCCACCACCAGACGATTTTATATCCCTGATAGAGGAGCCCTCGGTCGAAAAGCGTCTTGAGGGCCCACCATACGCTCTCCACATACTCGCGACTGCAGGTGATATATGCTTCCTCAAGATGGATCCAAAAACCCAACCGCTCCGTTAGGTCCTCCCATTCCTTCTTGTAGCGAAAGACGCTTTCCAAGCACTTGTGGATAAAGGGCTCGACGCCGTAGGCTTCGATCTGAGCCTTTGAGTGAAGGCCCAGCTCTTTGGACACCTCCACCTCCACCGGTAGACCGTGGGTATCCCAGCCGGCTTTTCGCTCGCAGTAGTAGCCCCGCATCGTGCGATATCGCGGGAAAAGATCCTTTATCGCTCGGGTGAGGCAGTGGCCCGGATGGGGTAGCCCATTGGCCGTGGGAGGACCTTCGTAGAAGACAAATCGTGGCCCACCGCGCCGCAGCTCCAGGGAGCGATCGTAGATGCGGTGCTCCTTCCAAAACTTTAGGATTTCCTCTTCCAACGACGGAAAATGAACCGAGCTGTCGACCTCGCGAAACATCGATCGTTTTCCTCCCGCGTCATCTCGTGACTTGGCTTCGGTTTGAGGGGAAGCCCGGAGCAATCCGCGTTTGGCCGGGGGGAGGAAGCGGGCGCTGGGCTAGTCCAGTTCGCGCCAACCTCGGGGTCTATCCCTGGTCGAGGGCATCGTGAAAGCCGTCCGGCGAGCCGGGCTCACACGCTTTCCCCATCGGTAACTGCCGGGGGCCGGGTCTACTAATCGTCGCCCAGCCCGACCCCCGCCGGGGCGAAAGCCGGCTGCAACCACGCGCTAGAACATGCAGCTTTAATGGGCGTCTTAATATCGGCATATTATGCCGCGTAATAATCATTTTGTGCTCTTTCTCCGCGATAGAGGGCAGGCTGACCCCCGCTATAATGGGATCAAAAGGACATTGGTGCGGGTAAGCTCCTCCGGGAAAAGAACGATGGCGTTTCGAATCCGTAACGAGGCCCGGGGGCGACGTCGGGTTTCGTTGTTAGTAGGCGTACCGCCGGAACAAACCGAAGGAGTTATGCGGAACTTACGCGGTGGGGGAAAGCAAAGGATCCTCGCTTTGGGTTATTGCGAAGGATATCCCGGCAAAGTAAACTCGAGAAACTGGAGAAACAAGAAAGGTTTTCCTTGGGAAATTTTGCGGAGAGTAGCCTTTCCGAATGAGCGTGAGCTTTTAAGTTGCTCGGAACCTTCGGGCTGACAAGAGAGGAGGTGTACCAATGCGACGAAGACTTGTGTGGCTAGCGCTCGCTGCGGTGGTGGCCTTAGGTTGGGCGGAGGTCACCCAGGCCGGACTCTTGTGCCGGCTGTTATACCGATGGCGATGCTGTCCGGTAGTGGTTCGATGTTGCCGGCCATGTTGTCCGGTTTACTGCTGCCCAACTTGGTGCGTGCCGCCGTGCCCCCCTGCTGTGGAACAACCGCAACCGCCGGCGGAAGTTGCTCCAGCCGCTCCGAAAGAAGAGAAGCCGGTGAGCGAGCCCACACAGGCTCCGGAGGCACCCAAGGCGCCTCCGGCAGTGACGGAGGAAAAGCCCGCCCCACCCGCCGAACCCCAGCAGCCACCTCAGCCAGAGAAGCCAGAGGTGACCCCGGCTCCCGAGGCAGTGCAAGTTCCCCCGCAAGGGGCTATGCCTTCAGTGCCCCCGGCTCCGGAAGCGGCGCCGGCTCCGCCAGCTCAAGCTCCGCCCGCTGAGCAGCCTCGGGCGGAACCCGCACCGCAATCACCGCCGGCACCGGCAGTAGAGGCACCGGCGGCTCCACTAGCTCCGCCGGCCGCGCCCGAAGCGCCTGCAGCGATGGCCGAGGAAAAGCAAGAAGCCGCGCCTGCTCCGGAAGCTCCCAGCCAGCCAGCTGCTCAGCCTGAGCAAGCGGCCCCGCAGGAGCCGGCGCCGCAGGCCATGCCGCAGGAGCAACCTAAGCCTGAAAGCACAGAGGCCCCGGCCGCCGAGGAAAAGCCTGCCACCCAGGAACAAAAGCCGGAGCAGCAAGGGGAGCAGGCTCAGGCTGCCTCTGAGCAACAGTCTTAAAACGCAGCGCTTCGGAAGCTGCCAGAGGCCATAGCAGTTCTTCGGTTCTATTTGGGCCTGAAGGGCCGTGCTCTTACAGGTTTTAGGATACCCGTAGGCGTTATCGGCGCACCCTTCGACTAGCAGACGCTTGCCGCTGCCGTTAGGGAACTCCACCAAAGCCCCGGGGGTTAGTCCCTGGGGCTTTGTTTTTGCGCTGTGGGTCGATACCATGCGCACACTGCCTTTGGCCGTGTGATGGGAAGCAAGCGCACAGGTAGTTGGAGGTTGGCTAAATGGCGGAAGTGGCACTCCCGCACAGAAGTCCGGAGCTAATGTGCCGGCACGATTCGGCACTTCTGGTCATTGATGTACAAGAGCGGCTTTTGCCAGTGATTGATCGCGGTCATCTGGTTGTGTGGAACATTGGCCGGCTAATTCGAGCGGCTAAGCTTCTGGGGGTGCCGGTGTTTGGCACGGAGCAATATCCCAAGGGCTTGGGGCCAACGGTGCCGCAGCTTAGGGATTTGCTGGGCCCACTGCCTTCGAAGTTGATGTTTAGCTGTCGGGAATGTGGAGAGATTTTTCGGGAGCTTCGGGCGGCCGATCGCCACAAAGTTCTCGTAGTCGGTATCGAAGCCCATGTGTGTGTGCTGCAAAGCGTGCTGGATTTAATCGCGGAAGGATTTCGTGTTTATGTGCCGGTTGATGCCGTCGGATCGCGGTTTGTTGTTGATTATGAAGCAGCCCTGCGGCGGATGGAGGCCTCTGGCGCTATCCTGACAAGTACAGAGGCTGTACTTTTTGAATGGTGCGAGGTAGCAGGAACGTGGGAGTTTAAGGAGCTAAGCGCCATCGTTCGCGAGCAAGCACCGGCGGCTGGCACCGGCTCGCAATTAGCTCCTCCTGGAGTACAGACTGGGGGGAAGCAAGGGATTTATGACAAGAATGCCCTTGTCTCGCTTATCAAAGAAAAGGCCCTTCGCTTTGGTGACTTTACGTTAACATCGGGCAAAAAGTCAACGTACTATCTTGATCTCAAGCAGGTAACGCTTGATCCGCAAGGTGCCCGGCTCATTGGCGCCGGGATACTTGAGCTGTTTGAGTCCCAGGGCACTTTGCCGGATGCCGTGGGCGGGCTAGCTATCGGAGCGGATCCCATTACGGGTGCTGTGGTGACAATGGCTGGCATGCGCGGAAAAAATGTCCTCGGGTTTTTGGTCCGCAAGGAAGCAAAGGGCCACGGTACGCAGCGGTTTGTGGAAGGCCCGGTCACTCCCGGTCAACGAGCGGTGATTGTGGAAGATGTGGTGACCACGGGCGGATCTTCGCTTACCGCGGCAAAGCGAGCTTGGGAGTTCGGTCTGCAGGTCCTCGGCGTCGTGGGCGTTGTCGACAGATTGGAAGGTGGTCGGGAGGCGCTAGCTCAGGCCGGCCTTAGCCTTCAAACGCTACTTACGATCGAGGACCTAGGGATCAAACCGCCGGCAAGCCAGTAAAAACGGGCTTGATAGCGGGTGGGGCATTGCCCATTTTGGTAAATCGAAGATGGTGTGTAAACGCCCGAGGGAGTTTGTGCACACGGCCTTCGTTGGCAGAAAGATAAATTCTTGCCAATTCTTTTCGAATAATTTCCGGCTAAATGAAAGAACCAGACTGGGCAACTGGTAGGGTCGAAGCGCTTCCCCAGCTTGGCGGTCAGGATCGCTTGCGACGGAGCCCCGAAATAAACTAGAAGGTGGTTAGCCAGGCCCTGTGTGTTGCACATCTGGCACCGCTATGAGACGGGTGTGTGGCCCGCAGGCATCCAAGGCCTTCCTGTGTCGGAGTGTCCATTGCCGGTGACCAATTTAGGGGCAGTTGGGCAATGAACGAGCTAGTCAAGACCTTCCTCGAAACTACCCGGCAACTGCGGCTGGTCCGCCGGTTGGGGCGGG
>JANXBW010000015.1 GCA_025060325.1 Thermoguttaceae bacterium | reverse complement strand
GCCGGTGGGGGGGGGCGAGCAACTTCCCCTTAAAAAAAACCCCCCCGCTCGGTGATGTGCGGGGCCCGAAAATGCGCGGGGTCGGCGGAGGTGGCGCTCGCTAGGGGGTGGCTAGCGAGCTGGGCAGGGAGGGTAGTACAGGGGCAGGGTCTGGAGCGATGCGGCGCACCGTCCACCTATTCTTATATTCACGTTTTCGCGAGCCGTCAAGCCCCCGTCAAAGATTTTTCATCGGCCCATTGGAAGCTGCCCTCGATGGCGACCCTGGTTCGGCTCCCGGAAGTCGCTAGGGGTTTAACCCTAAGCACGTCGGGATACACCAAAGCCCTTCCGAGTTAGCCGCCTGTAAGCGACAAACCCTAGCCAGGCCCAGAGCCCACGTGGGGGCCGAAATTACCCACACCACCATTGGGGAACCTTTTCACCCCCAGTTTATTCACGCAGCAAAACGGGTATTGGCCGGGTCTGTAAACGTCGGGGCCGCCGGCACCCCTGGTCCAGTCAACTGGCGGCAGCGCCGCCACACCTCGCACGCGACGCTTAGCTCAACGCGAAGCGCTAAGTTTCACCAATCCGCCCCTCTTGATCGCCCAGAGAGCAACGTGTGCCCACTTTCCGCCACGGTAGCGCCCGTGGCGCCCCTTTCGGGGCCGAAGTATCTCACGCCTTCGGGAGCACAAAGAGTTGAAAGGGTTAGCCTGTTGGTCAGGCAAAACTCAGGACCACCGTCGATCAAGTCCGAGGGCGTCCGACTAAGTTGACATGCCCCGTGCTAACTGGGGCTTTTAGAACAGCTGGAGGGCGTAACGGACAATCAAGCCGGCCGCAACCACGCTCACCATGCTCATGAGCTTAATAAGGATGTTGAGGCTCGGCCCACTTGTGTCCTTGAAGGGATCGCCCACCGTATCGCCCACCACAGCCGCCTTATGGGCATCGGTTCCTTTCCCGCCGTGGGCACCGCCTTCGATGTGCTTTTTCGCATTGTCCCAGGTGCCGCCGGCATTGGCCATGAAGATCGCCATGCAGAACCCGGTGGTCAGCGCCCCGGCGAGCAGTCCGACCACACCCGAGACGCCGATGATCATTCCCACCGCAAGTGGCGTCAAAAGGCCAAGGACCGACGGGAGGATCATCTCCACTTGGGCTGCCCGGGTACTGATGGCCACGGGCGTACGATAATCCGGCCGCTCGGTGCCGGCCATGATACCCGGCCGTTCACGGAACTGTTTACGAACCTCTTCTACCATGCGGAAGGCTGCTCGACCGACCGCCTTCATCGTCAAGGCACAGAAGAGGAAGACGGACATTGCCCCGATAAATACCCCCACGAGGACACCCGGGTTCATCAGGTGTGCTCGGTAGTACCGCATGAAATCAAGCATCGTTGCTTCGTGAACGGGAATCAGCCGCGCTTCCCACACCGACCCTTCCGGCGAAAGGAGCAAGCCCCTTCGTCCATAACGGTCTTTGATTTCCTGGAAGCACTTCTCAGGGATTAACACCGGTCCTCGGGAGGTATCCAGATCCGTCCACAATACTTCCCTGTCGAGTCGAGGCGGCAGGGCATGGGGCGAACTTTTCTTTAGCTCCTCAATAGTAGTCGCCGACAAAGTGATATTTTGGACCTCGTCCTGGAAGGCCAAAAAGCCCTCGATCTTGGCCGGCGTATTTGCGGAGCGAGGCGTAATCAGATGAGCAATAAAGGTGTCGGTGAGCTTGTAATAACCCGGCTGAGAGTAATCGGCTAGCGCGGAACGCTCCCACCGCACGAAGCCAACCCGGACTTCCTCCACATACGCCGCAAGGAGCGCTAGTGCCGTCAACGCTGCCGAACCGATTGCAAATCCCTTCCCGGTTGCTGCCGTGGTGTTTCCGAGCGCATCAAGCGCATCCGTGCGGCGGCGCACTTCCGGATCCAAATGGCTCATTTGAGCGTTGCCGCCGGCGTTATCGGCAATCGGACCATAAGCGTCTGTGGCCAAGGTAATCCCCAACGTGCTAAGCATTCCTACAGCGGCCACCCCCACGCCATAAAGTCCCAAAGCGAACCACTCCGGATCCTGGAGCCGCCATCCGCAGGCAAACCCGAAAGCAAGTACCGTGGCGACGCATACTGTCAACACAGGCACCCAGGTGCTTTTCATCCCGTCGGCAATACCGCCGATGACGACAGTGGCCGGTCCGGTAAGCGCTTGTTTGGAAAGTTCTCGAGTGGGCAAGTACTCTTCACTGGTTGAGTATTCTGTCCAGAATCCGATAATCACCCCGGCCAAAAGTCCCACGATCACGCTAACGGCAATGCCGATGAAGTCCCAGCCCAATAGGAGCCAGGTCAACACAATGGCGGCGATAACCACTGCCCCCGAGGCGGAGTAAATCCCCCGCCGAAGTGCTTTGAGCAGGGTTCGCTGGGTGGCTTGCTCGTCGTCTGTGCGGACAAGGAATACACCCCAGATCGAAAGAACAATTCCCGCAGCGGCCAAGAGGATCGGTAAGAAGATGGCCGCCAGTTGATAACGGTGGATGGTGTCAGCCAAAGTGCCGGCCTCTCGGGCTGCCTTGGGCAAAATCTCCCCACCGGCAAAAGCCGCCACTCCTAAAGCTGCCGAAGCCAAAATCGAGCCGCAGTACGATTCGTATAGGTCAGCTCCCATCCCCGCCACATCGCCCACGTTATCGCCCACGTTATCAGCGATTACTGCCGGGTTGCGGGGGTCGTCTTCCGGAATGCCAGCCTCGACTTTACCAACAAGGTCGGCACCGACGTCGGCCGCCTTGGTAAAGATCCCGCCACCAACACGGGCAAACAGGGCCTGGGTGCTTGCTCCCATGCCGAAGCAGAGCATGGTGACCGTTATGTCAACAAGGCTCATCTGATACCCAAGCCAGGAGACGAACCAATACAGGATGAAAAACCACAGGCAGATATCCAGCAGTCCAAGTCCAACGACCGTCAGGCCCATTACCGCTCCGCTGCGGAAGGCCACCTGAAGCGCCCTATTAAGCGAAAGCTGGGCCCCTGCGGCAGTCCGGCTGCTGGCCAGGGTAGCGGTCTTCATGCCACACCAGCCGGCAAGTGCGGAAAAGAAGCCACCGGTAAGAAATGCAAACGGCACCCAGCGACTTTGCGCTTCGAGCACGAAGGCAAAGAAGCTCAGCACAATCACGATGCCCACGAAGAAGAGGGCCACGACGCGATACTGCTGCCAGAGATAAGCGTCGGCCCCCTCGCGGACTGCCTGGGCAATTTCCCGCATCCGCTCGGTGCCTTCCTCGGCCTGAAGCATCGTCTTAAAGAAGTACCAGGCAAAACCGAGGGCGGCGATGGCAGCAGCCATCCCCAAGAGCCAGAACGGCACAAACGCGCTGCTAATCCCTGTAGAAACGGTGACAGCCTCATCGGCCGCCATTGCCGAGCTACCGGAACCCATAAACAAACCCAGCCCGATCGCCACAGCCAAGAGCCAAAACTTCCCGTGCATGCTTAGCTCAGTTACTGCTGTTGACCTTCTTCCACCCATTGGTGTGTCCTTTACTTGAGACTTCCCGCTTGCGGGAAAACCGGAAACGTCAACAAGTTCGCAAAGCGGTCGCAGTCGTTTGTACTCTCTTGGAAGGGGTAATTTGTCCGCCAGCAAACTCTGCGGCACTTTTGTTGAGATCCCTCGCCAGCGAAAGCTTGTTATCCTGGTGTTCGCGTTGATCCTCCCCGGATGGGCCCGGTCTATCTCCGCCAAGCCGCTATAGCAAAAAACCGCCCCCTCCTGCCGCTTTCATTAAGGGCGTCTTTACGCTCGCAAGCGACTAGCCTTAGGCGCCGACTCCCCGAGCGACACTAACAAACCGGCCAACGTTTCCCCCACGCAATCGAAGACTTGCGTGCCTCGTCGGCCGGCGTCGCCAGGCTCACCCTGGGGTCCCGAAAGCTCGCACTCTCCCGACGCCTTGCGGAAGTTTTCTCCCCGGGGTGTGGAAAGCGGCGATTTTACGCGGACTTTTCTGGGGCTGTCAATTACCCGGGTCTGTCCTCCCTGGGGCCTGGGGTTCTTGTTTGCCTTGCGATACGGGCTACCGTCGGTTCCCGGAGTCTTCCGGAGAGCCTAACCCGCGCATGCTGAACGGGGAGGCGAAGGAAAAATGGGCCGTCTGGCAAAGCTTTTAGGAAAGTCTTGCACATGGGAGAGGGTAGATAGGCGGGAGGCGAAAATTTTTCGGGCGAGCCCTCGCCGCAGTTTTGGGAGTCTTTGCGAGCTTGCTGGGGGCACATGCGGCGAGATCAAAGGAGGGATCGGTAGGACCCAGGTGAGGAGCTTGCTCTCGGGGAAGCCTGCGCTCAGTGAAAACCGGGCAAATCGCCCCTTTGGACTTATAGCGCCTCGGGTTAATGCCGGGCGGGAGTTCGCGCGGGAAAGCGGGGCCGATTTTACTCGCTGAACAACGATGAGGTAGCTCCGTCAGGCAGGAGGCGCTCTCGGGCCTTTTGGTTCGGTCGAGTTCGGACAAGAATGGCCACCTGGCTTACCGGAGCAGCCAAATGTGACAAAAAGCATCAAGATTATGCACTTGTGAGTGTTTACTCTCAAGAGGGACCGTTTTCCTACGGTAGTTTGGGCTGAGATATAGGTCGCTTTTGGGCTACAAGAAAGAGGGGACCATCTGAGACATTGGCCCGCGGGAGGACCTGCGAAGCCGCGGGGTCGGCAAAGTAGCGGCGGCCTAACCCGCGTAAGCCAAGGCACAGTTTCGCCCGGAGATAGCGGCAGAGCCTCCAGACAAAAATGCCCGCGCTACAGACTTGGCTGGCACACTGGACAGTAAAAGGTCGAACGACCGCCTAATTTCATTCTGGCGATCACCCCACGCCGGCACCGGAGACAGCTTTGCCCATCTTTTTGATAAACGTAGTGACTGAATTGATACCGGCCGGCTTCTCCGGAGGGGCTTCGGTAAGTTCCATCCGCCAAGGTTGACCCTTGCGCCTCGATCGCCGACAGCAGCACATCATGGATGCTCCGCATTAGGCGGTGCCATGCGCGGGGGCTTAACCGGGAGCATGGCGTTGCGGGATGAATCCGTGCGTGGAAAAGAATTTCCGCGGCGTAAAGGTTCCCCACCCCGGCCAGGACCTCTTGATCCATAAGGGCAAGTTTAATGGGCCGGCTTGACGTGCAAAGCGATGCGCGAAGCTGGGCTGCCGTGACGGAAAGGGCGTCCGGTCCGAGCCGTTTGCTTAAGCGTTCAAGCTCGGGTGGCTGGCACAATGCCACTACTCCGAGGCCACGAGCGTCCCAAAAGTGGATCGCCGCTCGCTCCGGTCGATCGAGACGGATGATCATCCGAGTGTGGGCCATGTCTGGCGGCGAAGCGAGCGTCAACAGCCCGGTCATTCGTGGCTCGATTACGAGGGCTAGTTCATCGTCAGGATGGCGCAGGCGGATAACCACCCGTTTACCCATTCGCTCAACGGCAGAGATCTCTGCCCCCATGGCGGTTTTGCGAATAGAAGGAAAGCTGGGGCGAAACTTAATCGGGCGGAGGGAGCTTCTGGGTCGCTCGATGTCCACAACGCGAGCACCCACCGTCGCCAGCAAGTGCCGGCGCATCGTCTCTACCTCGGGTAACTCAGGCATGGTCCGAACCCTTTCCGGCTGGGGTGGGGAACTGCGGCTTTCATCGCTTGAGCGGGCAGGATAGATCGTCTCTAATCGAGGCTCTTTTGGGGCGCACCGGCTGTGTTGGCGATTATGATATGGCTCGGGGTTGCCCCGGGGGACGTGTGCAAAAGGTCCGGTTGGGAAAGCCTTCGGGCATTTTATCCTCTTAAGAAGCGCCGGCCGGCACATCCCACGTTCGGCAAGGGGAGGGATGGGAGAACCGGGTGGTTTTACCGCAGCCGGCAGAGCCCGGCGTGGGAGGGGGCTTTGGCAATTTGGTCTTGGGCCCGGTAGCCGCTAACATAGGAGGGCCCCGGTCAGCCGGCGGCTAAACAAACAGGTACCTGGCTTTCGCGCCTGGATCCAGTGTTGGGAGAGAAAAGTAAACATCACCTGGGAACTTTTGTCTGCCGGAGGTTGTGCGATGTTGACAAGCTTGCTGCAGTATGGCGACGGATTGGTGCATCGATTAAGGAATTGGTCAAAAGCTCTGTTTGGTAAGGGGACGTTACTCGGCATTGTCACGGTGGGCTTATTTGGTGCTGTCATAGTGGGGATTGTTTGGGCGGAGGAGCAGGCACAGGAGGACCCGGTAGCCCCGATCATTAAGGAAGTGGACAAGCGCTGTCGCGATGAGCGGATCCCCATGGTCGGGCCGGAAAGGGCCGTCCGCTTGGCCGAGTTGGTTCGGCAGCAAAAACCAAAGTTGGTTGTCGAATGTGGCACGGCGATAGGCTATTCGGCTTTGTGGATAGGCCGAGAGCTGAAAAAGCTAGGACAAGGCCGACTGATCACGATCGAGATTGACGAGGAACGGGTGGCTGACGCGCGAGAGTACATCAAGAGGGCCGGCTTGGATGATGTTGTTGAAGTTCGCCACGGTGATGCCCGGGAGCTTGTCAAGCAGATAACTGAGCCGGTCGACTTTCTTTTCCTTGATTGCGGTTACGAAAACTACTATCCCTGCCTGATGGGGATTAAAGACCGGCTGCGGCCGGGTGCGATTGTAGTCGCCGACAATGTGGGGATTGGGGAAAGGGGTATGCGGGATTACCTAAAATATGTGCGTCAACACTTCAAGAGCACCACGGAGTGGTTCGACGTGGACCTCCCCTGGGCGAAGCGCGACGCCATGGAGGTAAGCATCGTGCCGGAGAAGTAGTGTGAGCAACTGGCCCGCCTGAGTTATCCTCCGGTTTTAAGAAACTCAGCTCGAAGCCAAAGTGGCGCCGCTTGTAGACAAGCGCTGTCGGGTCTGTTACTGGACTTGGACGCATGCCCCCTAGTCCGGCGACCGTTATCGTCTTGCGTCGGGTTCCTTTCAGCGAGACGAGCCTGGTGCTAACGCTTTTCAGCCGGGAGTTTGGCAAGATCCAGGGCTTAGCCAAGGGGGCGCGTCGGCCGAAGAGTGCATTTGAGGGGGGGTTTGACCTCCTAGGCATTTACCGAATAGTTTTCTTGCCCCGCTCCGGGGAATCCCTCCAGCTTCTTACCGAGGGAAAACTTGTGGAGCGGTTTCGGCCGGAGGCGGCCGGCCTTCGGGGACTTTTTGCCGGGTATTACCTAGCCGAACTTCTCGACTCGTTCACTCCGGAAATGGGGCCTCACGCCGAGGTCTTCGACTTGGCGGTCCTCACGCTCCGGCAGCTCCAAACTGGGGCGAGAGCGGAGTGGGCCACCCTCCGCTTTGAGGTGGCACTTCTTCGAGCGCTTGGCCACTTAGGGCGATTTGACGCCTGTTCCGTCTGCGGTCGAGTCATACCGTGGCAAGAGCCAGCACGATTAACAGAAACCGGAGGCGGGTTAACCTGCAACCGCTGCTGGAGGCCCTCCATACGCGGGCTTTCCATAACCGGCGCGGTTCGCAAGGCCATCCACGATCTTTCACGAGTGGTTTCCTCTGCGGAAGTTGAGGGGCGCCAACCGGTGGCGGAGGAATCGACATCCGAGGATAAACTAGCTCTCCCAGGGAGACCTACTGGACAGTCAGTCGCACTAACTGCAGCCGCAAACGCCGAAGAGAGTTCCGCGCCGGCATCACCTGCTTTCGGTTTGGAAAGGGAAGTAAACCATTCTTACGAACTTGCCGACGTTTACCCGCAAGTTCGGGGATTAGTCTCGCATTGGGTATGTCATCTCTTAGGGCGAAAGCCTCGGCTTTTCCCGTTTTTGGAGAAGATGGGTTTTTTCGCAAAGCCTGCCGGCCGGGCCACCACTCAATAAAGAAACGGTCCGCACGCCTTGATGGTCGATTGGTAGGAGGTGGGGCGCTGTTTATGCGCTTTGCGGCCAAAGAGCGGCGGGCCGGCGCACTGTCGGTCGGGTAGGCGTAGCTTTTTTTGATCTTTTCCCAGCCCCGCGGGATGGGGATATTTTGGGGCTGAATTTGCTGCTCGGGCCGCAGGTCCGTCGTTCTCTTTTCTCCCTTTTGCCGAGATGTCCTAATCTACCGGCAATGCCGATACAACATCACTAAGGTCATGAAGATAGTCCGAAAGAGCCCGCCACTATGCGTTCGCTTTTGGCTCAACGCAGGGGTGATAGTCCGCATCGCGGTGGGTAAAACTTTTGGCCAATTGGCACCCAATCTTTGGGTTTTGACTGCAGGCCTTGCAGGGTGCCTTAGCTTGGCCGGTTGCCTAGGCCCCCCAAATATTCGGGCTGAGGGCAACTTGCCCGGCTCCACCAAAGGCATTTGGAGCTTCAAGCTCAACAACTATCCTCAGAGCCTAGGGCAGGGACCTTCCCAAGGTTCCTCCCTTGGACGTTGGAGTGCATGGCAGACGCCGCCGGGATGGCGAGGCCAGCTTCCCACCGAGCCGGACTCAAAAGGACTTTTGCCGTCCTCTTGGGGGGATAAGCGGCGGGAGTACGAGGAGGACTCCGGCAGCTGGATCGATCGCTCGGAGCGGAAAATTGTTCAGGCTTATCAGAAGATCACGGGAACGGCCCCGAACGATCACATTGCCCGGGCACTTTTCGACGAAGCTCAGCTCCTCTTTGAACAAGGGGAATTCCTAGACGCGGCGGAACGGTTTGAGCAGGCAGCCAAGCGGGCTGCGGACAATCTGCTCCGGGAGGATGCCTGGTTCTTTGCCGGCGAAAGTTGGTTTTTTGCCGACCGTTATCCGCGGGCCAATCGCTGTTACGACAAGGTGCTGGAGGGATTTGAATATACGCGACATTTGGACACAATTGTGCGACGCAAGTTTCTAATTGCCCGGTATTGGGAACAAAGGGGCTTCGATATCCCGCTTCTCCTTTCGCTCCAATTCCACGACGCGACGCGACCGAAATTCGATACGCTTGGGCACGCCGTTAAGGTTTATCGAAGTATTCGTCTTCACGATCCCACCGGTCCCTTGGCGGATGATGCGGTCATGGCTACGGCGAATGTTTACTTTCGCAAAGGTCGGTTCGCCGATGCGGCCGAGGGCTATGAGGTCATCCGCAAAGAATATCCCAAGAGCGAGCATTGTCTGGATGCCCATTTGCTTGGGCTTCGCGCTACTTTGGCCAGCTATCAAGGCCCGGCTTACGACGGGAAGCCGTTGGAAGAGGCCCGAGATATCACCTACCAAACCCTGCGGCTATTCGGCAATGAGCTAGGCCAGGAGCGAGATCGGCTGCTTGAGGTGGACCGGCAGATTACAGAGGCTTTGGCGGAGCGGGACCTCGCCCTTGCCCGGTTTTACGAAAAGAAACGCCGATTCGGAGCTGCCCGATTTTATTACCGCAGTGTGCTGGAGGAATATCCAATGACGCAGGCGGCCGAAACGGCTCGGCAAAGATTGGCCGCCATTGAAGGTTTCCCCGATCGACCGCCCAATTACTTTGCTTGGCTGGAGCGGATCCTGCCGGATGGGCGACGGCGGTAGTTGCTGCAGGGGGAGGGCGGTAGTTGCTGCAGGAGGAGTTTTCTGCCAGATAGTTGGTGCTCTTCAGGGATAAGAAGCCCGCCTTGTTGCTGCGAAAGTGCGGAATTTACCTGGCCTTGTTGGTGCTTGCGGGGTGCGCCGGCTATCAGGTCGGCCCGGAATCGCTCTTTCCGGCCCATATCCGCACGGTTTATGTGCCGATTTTCGAAAGCGATTCGCTTCGGCGTCACCTTGGGGAACGTCTGACCGAGGCGGTCATGAAGCAGATTGAGCTTCAGACCCCCTTTAAAGTGGTAGGTACCCCCGATGCAGATAGCACTCTCAGTGGACGAATTGTGGCCGAAGGCAAATCCGTTCAGATTGAGAACCGTTGGGATGAGCCGCGGGAATTAGTTTACCGTTTTCAAGTGCAGGTCCGCTGGATTGACTATCGGGGCGAACTAATTCGGGAAGCAACCATCGCGCCGGCCCCTGAGGACGAAGTCCTTCTCACCAGCACTAGCCTGTTTGTCCCTGAGCAAGGGCATTCGGTGGCAGTGGCTCAGCAAAAAGCAATCGAGCGTCTGGCCCGGCAGATCGTGGGGATGATGGAAAGTCCTTGGTGATGGCGGCCCGTTGACAATTCAGCGAATGTCCATTGGCATCGCTCACCACCTTTGCGGGGAGAGATCCCCCAATCGCTAGTGCCTTGGGAAACAGACTCTCCAGGACACCCCGAAATTGCCTTCCCCCCGGTCGCCTGGCCCTTGCCAAAGGCAAGATGTACCCCATTGCTTGGTGATAAGGTTGCCAGCATGCCGGTGGAGGCGGGGTGGATCGACTTGAGCGCGTGCAGCGGGATTGATGTAACCAATATCCGCGGGCTGAGAACAGAAAATAACTGATCCGAAGAGCGGACTTGACTTTAACGGATTTCTGAAAGCCCGGCCGTAAAGTGTAGGCGTGTGGGGGAAAGCCGACTCCGAGTTTTCTCTCCGGCTTTTTGGTAGCGGGAGTTGATTCCTGTCAAGTCTCCTTAACTGCCGGTCATTTTTCGGCCCGGGGGTTTCGACCGAATTGCCACGAAACGCCAAGTCCTCTGTCCGGCCAGAATGCCTGCTCCCCCAAGGTGCCCGTGGTCCTGCCAGCGGGCGGCTGGGACGGGTGCCCTCCAGTTGTCACTTGCGTGCCAACATTTCAAAATCAACTCCGCGGCGATACTGCGTTCTTTTTCGCTCGCCGAGGGAATGTACTCCTATTTCGTCAAAAGCCTGTGTTGGCTTGGGAAATCGGATTTTCACCTGCCGAAAAAAAAGATTCCTATCGGCAGAGAACATAGGCGGGGCATTGGATCTTCAAATGAAGCGACATGATCAACCGGGATGGAACCGCGGGCGGCTCTGGCCGCTCTTCCCTCATGCCGGAAAAAATTGCATGACTGCAAAGCAAGTAGCCGGTTACGGGGCTTCGGGGGCCGGGCCAGGAAGCAAGGGATCTCTCAATGACTTGGCAAGGTGAGCTTTCGGCCAAGAAAGGCGAAATGCTGATTATGTCGACAAACCAGTCGCAGGGTGCCGGCCGGGCTTTGGCGTGGCAACTTCGTACGCGGCGGCTAACTTTTGGGCGGGTTCCCCTGATTATGGGAATTGTCAACGTTACGCCTGATAGCTTCTACGACGGTGGCAAATACCTCGACGTGCAGGCCGCCGTGGACCATGCCCTGCGGCTTGAGGCAGAAGGGGCGGACATCCTGGATATTGGCGGGGAAAGCACTCGCCCTTATGCCACACCGGTTCCCGTTGACGAAGAGCTTCGCCGGGTCATACCGGTAGTCAAGCAGCTTGTCGACAAAGTCCGCGTACCTCTTTCGATCGATACGTACAAGGCCAAGGTGGCCGAGGAAGCTCTGGCGGCAGGGGCAGAAATTGTCAACGATGTGACTGCCCTTCGGGGCGATCCGCGAATGCTTGCCGTGGTGGTGGAGACCGGAGCGGCCCTGTGTCTGATGCACATGCAGGGAAGTCCACAAACGATGCAAGTTAACCCCCGCTATCAGGATGTGGTGGCGGAGGTGCTTGATTTCCTTAGCTGTTGCCGCGATCGGGCCGTGGAGGCCGGCGTCGCGCCGGAAAAGATCGCTGTGGATCCGGGAATCGGCTTTGGGAAGCGGTTAGAACATAACGTGGCACTATTGCAAAATATGGAGCTGTTCCACCGCTTGGGGTGTCCGGTGCTTGTGGGACCGTCCCGAAAACGCTTCATCGGGGACCTGACAGGTGCCCTGGAAGCCGATCGCCTCCCCGGCACGATCGCCACAGTGTTGACACTTGCCCGGAAGGGTGTTCAGATTGTCCGCGTGCACGATGTGGCGGCTGTGAGGCAAGCTCTCCGCGTGTTCGAAGCGCTTGAACTGGCCGGATTGTCTTCGCGTGGAGGCAGCTAATGCCAATTCGTTACAACTCAGGTGGGTCTCTAATGTCTGGCCGAGGTGTCGTATAGGCTGCCGGGAGGTTATGCCTAGCTTTCCCCCGCTTATGCCGCCCCAGTATCTTGAACCTTCTCCTTCCCCAATTGTCGCGCGGGATAAGAAGGAGCCGGCCTTTTATCGGGGTTTGCAGATCGGTGCTGATACCCATCTTCATGATCAGCTGATGGGACTGATTCGGAAGATTTTTCCCTCGGGAGAAGCCGGCCGGGCACCCCTTGCGCTTGACTTGGGTTGCGGCGAGGGAGCATTGGCCCAGCGGCTTTTTGACGAAGGGTTTCAGGTGGTTGCCGTTGACAAAGAGGTAGGGGTATTTCGCGGAAATGGTCCGTCGTTTCTCCATGTGGATTTTGATCAGCCGACGTCGGCCCAGGCGGCCTTAGCCCCGTGGAATGGTAAAGCTGATCTTGTTGTGGCGGTGGAGGTTATTGAGCATTTGCGGCGCCCGTATGACTTCCTGGTGCTGTGCCATTTCCTGTGCCGCCCAGGGGGGCACCTTATTATCACAACGCCCAATGTGGCTAGTTGGTGGAGTCGGCTTTGGTTTTTGCTGACCGGGGAACTTTGGGGTTTCCAGCCGGAGAGTCTTGCCGATTTAGGCCACATTCATGCTTGGAGCTGTCTTGAGCTTGGCTTTGTGCTTTCCGAGGTCGGTTTTGAAGTTCGTGGATGGTATTTGGGAGGGTGTCTTCCGGTCATTTGGACCTATAACTGGAAGCGACTCTTGGCCAGCGTGCTTATGCTGCCGCTTCGGCCTCTGATGAGAGGGCCGAAGGACGGCTGGGTTGTCTGCTTTCATGCGCAAAAGCCGTTAGCGGGTGGAGCTTCTTCGCCGGCTTAGGCGAAACGCGAGAAACCGAGCCTTTGGATGAGGCAATAGGACGGCGGCCAAGCGCGGATCCGGCCCGGAAGACAAACAAAAGGCCAAACCTTTCGCCGGCAGCTGCGCGGGCCAACCCGCTGGTGGATACCTCCTTGTCGCTTGATTGAACTTATCGACCGCAGGTCGCCTGCTTTCTTGGGGGAGGATACTCGTGGGAATCTTTTCACCCTGGAGTGCCGCGTCATAAGCGGGACGAATTCGATTAGCGGGAAGCCCCGCCGCTCCACTTGGAAAAATTGATGCGCCCGATTTCCGCGACAAGCCGGCAGGTTTGACCACGGGGCTCTTACGGATTGGGCACCCATTCCAAACTAAAATCGAGGGCTTTCGCCGAGTGGGTCAGCGCTCCCACACTAATGCGATCAACACCTGTTTCGGCCACCTTTCTGACCGTTTCCAGGGTGATGCCGCCGGAGGCCTCGAGTTCGACGGCCGGGTTGATGCGATCGCGAAGCGCCACAGCCGCCCGGAGTGCCTCCGGTTGCATGTTGTCAAGGAGGACGATGTCCGGTCCGGCCCGCAGAACCTCCTCCAGATCGTCGGGAGACTCAAGCTCCACCTCTACTAACGGAGGCAATCGCCCCTGACTTTCCCAGCAATCGCGGAACTTTTTGGCTCGGCGGATCGCTTCGGCGGCCAGTTTGCCGTGCGGGACGCCGGGATTGAGTTCGGACAAGAAGGCCAGGTGGTTGTCCTTGATCAAGATACCGTCGAAAAGTCCTACGCGATGATTCCAACCGCCACCGCAGCGCACTGCGTATTTTTCCAGTCGTCGCCAGCCGGGGGTTGTCTTTCGGGTATCAAAGATGCGGGCGCGCGTTCCGGCCACCGCTTCCACGAATTGGCGAGTCAGAGTGGCAATCCCCGAAAGGCGTCCCAAGATGTTCAGAACGATCCGCTCGGCCAGCAAGATCTTGCGAGCAAGACCGGTGATGTGACCGATCGGTCCTGGGGCCTTTATCTCCTGGCCGTCGACGTAGTCGGTGCTCAGGCGTAAGCTTGGGTCGATCTTGCGCAACACATTGGGGATGGCTCGAAGACCGGCGACAACGCCGGGAGTTCGCGCAAGTATAGCGGCTCGGCCCCATGCTTCCTCCGGGACGATCGCTTCCGAGGTGCAATCGACGCCGCCTGCTGTGTCCTCCCATAGGGCAAGGTCGACAAGCGCGGCCAGATCGTGCTCAATCCGCTCGTCCCATTTAATTTGCTCGTACTCCGCAGAGCGTCCTAAGGAGGGCATGGGATGCCAAGTCCCGTAACTTCTTGTGATGGACCATCGCCAATTTCCGGATGACCAAACCGCGTAATAACCCGGCATCCGTCGCGCGGGGCTGCGACGATTGTATCGGGGCCCGGCCGCACGGGAATCCGCGGCGCTGGTTAATGCTTGTCTCGGTTACGCCGCCGCACATCTTTACTCGGTCCTTTCCGCAGATAGCGGCGCCGTGCGGATATTGCTCGAGAACGGGGAACAGCCGTTTCTGGGTGGCTTGCACGGGCACTTAATTAGGAAGATCGCCCACCCCTCTTTCATGTGCATCTTACGGGGGGCTTGGCTGTTCGCCTAGCCGGCGAGCTAATCCACAGGTGGCTAAAGCCCGGCGATTGACTCGCTCAGCTCTAGGGTTGGGGTAAGATTAGGGCTTTACTTTGAGCTTGCCCCGGCCTCTGACAGGACTGGACCACCTGGCGGCCCACTGTCACGCGAAGCAAGCGGACTTCAAATTCAAAAGCGAGTTGCTCAGTCCATTTGAAATGAAGAGCTCAAATGGTAGGTGACTCCCCGGCGGTTGGTTCACAATCACACAATTTATGGGCGGGTTCTGCCTGTGTAAGTTTGTGAGAGACCAACTGATCAGGGATCGCACCATCCTTCCCTCGCCAGTCATACTTGGTTGCGGGTAAGGGCGCTGGCGAGAGGTTGTACCAAAGTGACTTAGAAAAAGGAGAGCAAGCGGAGTCATGTTACTCCTCCGGCGGCGCCATCAACTTGCGTGGGCAGTTATTCTGGGGTGTTTAGCCCTTGGGCTTGTGCCTACGCTTTGGAGCATTTTTAGGGGTGATCTTGTCAATGTTGAGACACCTCCGCGTTTCCATGCGTCGTATCAGGTTAATATCAACCAAGGTGATTGGCCGGAGTTTGCGGTTCTTCCGGGTATCGGCGAGGTCACTGCCAAGAGGATCGTCCAATATCGGAAGGAGCGCGGACCTTTTCGCCGCGTTGAGGATCTCATTAAAGTGCCCGGTGTGGGGCCCAAAACATTGGAGCAGATTCGGCCATTTCTTAATGTAGAGCCGGTCCGACCCGATCAGGAAGAGTTGCCGTCCTCGCAAGGAGTGCCTCTGTCGCCAAGCAACCCTCCAACTAGTGATTAGAGCGATTAGTCTTCCTTGGCCACGACAAACTTCTCACGTCGGGTGCTTTGCAAATTTTGGTCGGTAATCGTGCTGAAACAACACCTCTCGATTCCTCGCCTCAGGCCCAAAGGTCATTTCAAAACGGTTTCCGAGCTCGCTTCTGCCACGCGAAATTCTCTTCCCGTAGCCTGTTGTTCCGCCACGATGGGGAGTTTTTGTTACGGATGTTAATCGAGGCAGATTTCTCAGGAGTGCGAGCGGCCTTTACGGGGATGCGATCATAGTTTGTGGGCTTTTGTGTGCGGACTTTTCGTTGAGAAGACAGTTTTGAGAAAAGAGCTTTGGTCCGAATTGGCTTTCGGCCCGCAAGCGGTGAGGAGCTTTCGAGCGGCACCTTTGCGCTTCAGTAGTACTTCGGGCCTTAAGCCTGCCATCGGACTTTACCCACAGATCATCTAGCACCCCATTAAGAGCCACTAACACTAGACCAATACCCACGTATATCGGAACACCACAGCGATTGAGGCAAGATATGCGGCTACTTGTCGAGTTTGTTTTACGTAACGCCTGAGACGTTCAAGCTCATACTCCACTGTTGTGTGCCCTTCGTTTGGTCTCCACAGAGAGCTGATCGAACACAACTTGTCACATTATCGCTTAAACCCATTGGGTCGTCTTGCAAGTTTCTGGATAGAATGCAATAAAAGCTCTTGCATCAAGAAGGAAATTTGCTACCATATCGAATAGAAGCTCTTTGACAATCAATGCGAGGTTAGTAAAGACATGTGTGATGCGGCACGTCGCTTCGCCAGAAATGGCGAATGATGTTGACGAAGAACGGTCTCGCCTGAATGCGGGAAGCGACCAGCGGCGACCTTTAGGTCGAAATCACTCAGGCTGATGAAGGATCATCGGTCTGGGTGGTGAGGCAATGGTCGTCGCTTGTGGTTGAGAGGTGACTCTGCCTGAAAAGGTGGCCGATTATTCGTAGGCAGAGCACCTTGTTAATCGGTCGAAGGTGTTCGGTTGGAAAGGTGGGCGACTTGAAGGCTTGAGGTTCGGCCCCAGCCCAAATTGGCACAAAGTCGCCCGGGACGTCGTAACAAAAGGAGGTAGAGCGGTGGCCAAGAAGACTGCGACGAAGAAGGCGGCGACCACCAAGAAGGCGACCAAGAAGGCAACTAAGAAGGCGTCCGCCAAAAAGGCCTCCAAGAAGGCAACAAAGAAGGCCTAGTGCTTCAGGTCGCACGCCTGCCGCGGAGCATTCAGCTGCTCCCAATTGTGTCCCGACGAGAAAGAAGTGCCCAGCTGTCGCAAGATGGCTGGGCACTTCTGTTTTTAAAAACCGGTTTTTGCAAAGCCCTTTCCTTAACTCTTGATGCTGAGCAACCACGCAAGAAACCCTCCGGAGCAATCACGAAATTTCCTTTCGAATTTACACATCGTTCCGAGTAGCGCCATTCTCCGCCGGAAAGGCCTGCAGGTATCGGTCTTTCGGGTCTCACACCCCGGTGGTTCATCCGGCCTCTTTGTGAAGCGTCGCAACACAAAGGCTGATAATCGGCGAAGGCGGGGATCCTTTAGGTTGCGCTTCCTAAGAATTAGTCTCGGGAGGTCTCCGGGCCTCACGGAAGAAAAAAGAGGGCATGCGAAGATTGCAGTCGCAACTGCCGATTGAGACGCCAAGGGGAGCTTCTCTTTGCCTTAAAGTGCGCGTTAAGAAAAGCGACCTGTCGAGTGGCAATTCCCTTGCGCTATAGCGTAACGAGCTGGACCGGTTTGGTCGAAGGTGTGACGGTCCGAACCTCTTCGCGTTCCTGGTGCGAAATTCGAACGAGCGGTTGCTCCGGGAGCTTTCGGGCGTTGGTGTAGCGGATGATGAGTCTTGCCGCCAATTGGATGTGCTCTTCCTCTATTTGCCCGGTGAGCATCGCGTCCGGTCCCATGAAATTCTCCGGATGAAGGAACACGCAGTCCGGTGGACGATAGTTCCGGTAGGTTGCTGCAAGAAAAGCATTGTCTTCGGCATTGCGGCCGATCACTACTTTCGTCTGTGGCGATAGACGAATATGTCGGCCGACTTGCAGAATCTCGAACTCCCAGCGGGTTGCTTCCGGACGATGTTTTAATAAGTCGAAGACGCGAGGGGCGAAGCTTGGCTGAGTTAGCAAACAGCCGATCGAAGGTTGCGGGATGATCGTAATCCCAAGCTGGTGGGCCAGCTCGATCAATGGTTTTCGACTTCTTCCAGAGAATGCGTAAAGCCGTTCGCGATCAACGAGGCCGTCGATTTCCGGAATGGTCGGCGGCAGGAGTTTGGCCGATAGGGGCCGTAAAAGCCGGCCCTTAAGGCCCGAATGCTTCTCCACCAGATGCTGCTGCCAGCGGTGTTGACTCATAGGCCTTTGACCGACAACTTCTCCCGTGACCACAACGGCCGCCCCGATTTCTTCCATCAACTGTTTGGCAAATCGGCACATGTAAAGGCGGCAATCGATGCAGGGGTTGGCTCCCTGGCCATAACCGAAGCGTGGACGTTTTATCACTTCGATGTACTCGTCCTGAGGAGGGATCACGGTCAGGGGAACGCCCAGAGCCTTTGCGGCGCGGTGCACGCCCTCATGACAGCGCTCGAAGAGTGTCTCAACGAAAATCGCGTGCACTTCAAAGCCTTGGAGCTGCATGATACGAATGGCCAGCGAGCTGTCCAGCCCGCCAGAAAACATGGCCACGGCGCGCTTGGTGGACGAGGCGGAGGACGGAGCCTCCTGAGGCGTCGAATGTACACACTGCCGCGTTTGATCGCTGCTTAGGATCTCCGGTTGTTCAGCCATCGTTTACTTTCCTCGGTCATGTCCGGGGATGACTTGCCTCCGCTGCAGCTCGAGGGTGGAAGGCACTTATGATCTGGCTAATGACGTGGTGTGGATTGCCAGTGCGGTCCTCCTTCCGGCCGCAAGCAGGATCCATAGGCGATTTGGGCGAAAATAGTTGCCTCGATTCTGTGTGCGCTTGGGGAAGACGGCTCAGAAAGGCGCCATCAATTTAAGCTTCGCCCCGCCGTCTCTTTACGGTCTTTTCGCTAGGTTCTCCCCCAAGGGGCGCTGCTTAATGCCCGGATCCACCCCGATTAAGGTTTAGGTTTTCTTTCGGCCGGGGTGTCGGACGGATAACCGGCCTTGGCCACCTGTTTACCCGCTTTAACCGCCGGGGATCAGGCGATTATCGTTGCCGAGGGCACGTCAGCAGGATTCCCCGTTCCCAAATCGCAAAGCGGAGGGAATTTGCCGTCTCCGACCACGCGAACTGGGTGATTGTTACTATATTTGTCTTGATTATCAAGTTCCATGCAAGAGGGTATCACCATTCGCGGGCAGTCGTTCGAGCAAAGCCGAAAGGGGCTCCTTTACTCGACCACGGGCCGTTGTTGGTACGCCACACAACAATCTTCAATCTTCCGTGCAACCCGAGGGAATTAACAACCAGAGCTTAAATCGCTCGGCTGGCTGGGCAATTCCGACCGTCGTTTGGCAAAAAGGGTGGGGAGACCTGGAGGCCGCCAGGTGATGATGGATTGATCTGGGTGGTGGGGTTAGAGAGACTCCCGGTGAAGGAAAGGAGGAAATTCGCCGGCCAGCTCGCAAAGAGCATTTTGGGCAGCCCGCTGCTCCGCCTCTTTCTTACTACGGCCCCAAGCCGGCGTAAATTTCCGTTCCCCGATTTGAGCAGCTACCCGGAACCATTTGCAATGATCAGGCCCCATTTGTTCCAAGAGGGCGTACGTCGGCAGGACTCCGAAATCGCGCTGGGCTACGAATTGAAGTTCAGACTTGTAGTCCCCTCGCCGTTCATCCCGCGCCACTCGCTCGATTTCCTCTGCCATGTGGCGCTCCACGAAGCTTTGGACCGCTGCCAGCCCGCCGTCCAAATAGATAGCGCCAACTAAGGATTCGAACACATCCGCCAGTAGCGACCGGGGAATCGCCGGGGCAGACGTCAAGCCCCTACCCGCGATAATGAATTCCTGCAGTCCCAGTTGCTGGGCAATCCGGGCGCAAGTAAGTCGACTGACGAGAGCAGATTTCAGACGTGTAAGTTCACCTTCCAAGTAAGTTGGAAAGCGGCGATAGAGAATCTCACATACCACCGCCCCCAAGATGGCATCGCCAAGGAATTCAAGCCGTTCATTTGACTCAAGCCGACTGGACACCCCCGAAGCGTGCGCGAGGGCGGCACGAAGAAGCTTCTTGTCGCGGAAGACGTAACCTATCCGCCGTTCGCATTCATTAAGGGATTCCGCAGAGCAGCTACCCGAACACATTGTGAGTACATGCTTTTTTCGCAGACAGGTTTCGTAACGTGCATCCACCAAAGCTTACCGGCATAGTGCTCATTAGTCAATCTAAAGCCCTGTTTGAATCCCCACGATAGTGCTTCAGTTTGACGCAAGTATCGCTATTTTGGGACTGACCGGGCCTATCTACTTCCGGAAAACTAAAGCCCGCCTGTCCGGTCCTTCTGGCTTCCGCTGAAGGGAAGCAGGTTGGCATCCACCGGCGCGAGATGGCATCCACTTTAAGGAGCCTCTACGTATGAGCAGACATGAGCTCTGGGAAGGCTTGCAACCAAACTTGCACCGCCTTCGGTGGGTCAGGGGAATTAACCGAGGTTATAATGCCTGCGAGGCTGTCCGTCGTAGTTCGTAACCGTCCAAGCCCTTATGCGAACTGTGGGCTTTGTGCGAAGCCGCGGGGAAAACTTGCCCCTTGATAGCACTTCAGCTCGGTTTCGGGGTTGCCTGACGCACTGTTTGTTGGAGATAGCAAGTTTGGGTGGTTCGGTCTGAGTTCATTCCTAACAAGATGCGCCACAGGGACAAGGTGCGCTAAGTTGAACACGGGCCGAGTGGTCGTGAGGCGCTTAGAATAACCCGGAACGGTTTGCGTTTTCCCCGCAGGGGCTTCGGATCCGAAGGCGGACCACTAGCTAGGAAGTGGCGGAAATTACGGGGCAATTTGACGTAACTAGGCCGACTTTAAAGGCTTTTTCGACTGTGTCGGTTTGCCGCGGGCTTCATCGACTGCTCGGAGAAAACTCGGCAACCTCGCAGGGGGTGATTGCCCAGCGTGAATCCGAAAATTGGTTGGTGCATTTTTAAGGATTTGTCCGCAGGGGCGTTAACCTGCTGTGAGGAGCCGGACCGGCTCGGGGCTGACTGGACCAAGTCCGATTGGGGTCAGCGGGCTGTGTTGACGAATTGGGCGGCCGCCTGTCGAAAAGTCTGATTGCCGGCGATTATGGAGCGGACCGGAAATAGCTCAACCTTGTAGACTTCTTTGAGAGAACTTACGCTCCTTTTGTGATGGGTCCGGAGCAACATCGCCGCGGGGATATCAACATAGTAATGCAGTAATGCAACCGGCCGATGTGGAGGGAAGTCATGAACAGAAGGCGTCGATCGCGATGGCCGGGATGGGTTCTGACAGGTGCGGTTGTCGGCCTGTTGATGGCTTTGGGAACAGTAAGTTTTCTTTGGCAACCGCTTGGCTGGTCGACGTGGGTTGCTGCCCAGGATGGCAGTGCCAGTTGGCCGAAACCGGACTACTTCCTTAACCGCCCCAACACCCCGGCGCCGGAAAGCGATGTTGCAGCCGCCGTTGAGCATGCTAAGAGTCTATCCCGGGCTTTTCGCTACGCCGCTCAGCAAGTCCTCCCCACAGTGGTGAAGATTCGCACGATCACCCGGCCGGAGCGGGTGGGCCGCGACCGTACTCCTAGTTTCCCCTTCGGCGACATTCTTCCCAACCCCGAAGGCCCCTTTAGTCCCCGGCCTCAGCCGCAGCCCGGTTTGGGATCGGGCGTGATCATTCATCCGGAGGGCATTATCCTGACCAATAGACACGTGGTGGAGGATAGCGAAGAGATTGTTGTTCAACTCTACGATGGCCGGGAATATCGCGCGGCCGAGGTGCGGAGCGACGATCAGACGGACTTGGCCGTCATCCGCGTGACCCCTGAGGCACCTTTGCCGGCTGCCCGGTTAGGCGATTCCGATCAGCTGGAGATTGGCGATTGGGTTATTGCGATTGGGCACCCGTTCGAATTGGAGCAGACGGTAAGCGCAGGCATCATTAGCGCCAAAGGTCGCACGCTCAGTGCCGTTCAACGGGCACGATTCCTTCAGACAGATGCGGCGATTAACCCTGGCAATTCCGGCGGCCCGCTTGTCAACTTGGACGGCGAGGTGGTAGGTATCAATACCGCTATCTTCTCCCGAACCGGCGGCAATCAAGGGATCGGCTTTGCCATTCCCATCAACTTGGCCAAATGGGTGGTGCCGCAGCTCATTCAGTTTGGTCGAGTACCCCGCTCTTATCTGGGGATTGAGCTCCTCGAATTGCCCCCTGCGAAGGCTCGGGAGTTGGGCAGCGAAGGTGGAGTGTTGGTGGGTCGGGTCTTTCCCGGCTCGCCAGCAGAGAAAGCCGGGGTCCGGCGGCAGGACGTTATCGTTAGCTACGACGGCCGACCAGTGCGTTACCCGGCCGACCTGCAGGAGCTTGTGGAACGCTCCCCAGCTGATACTGAGCATCAACTGGAACTGTTCCGCGATGGCAAGCGGATCGTGCTCAATGTTATTGTCAAACCCATGCCGGAGGATTTCGGCACGCGGGCGCTTGCCGACTTGTACCATGATCGTAACTGGGGAATGTTAGCGACCGATTTGACGCCTGAGGTAGCGAAGCGCCTTGGGCTGAAAGTGGAAAAAGGTGTGCTGGTTGTCCATGTAGATCCTGGTCGGCCGGCCGCTCGCGCGGGCTTGCGAGAGGGCATGATCATTGTGGAAGTCGGCGGGAAGGCAGTGGGGAGTGTGGCCGAATTCCAAGAGGCCATCCGCGGCCTCTCGCTCGAACAGGGTATTCCCATCGTGGCAGAAACACGCGACGGGCGCCGCGATTTCGTGGTGCGTCAAAGTCAATAAACCTTGGAGCCTGCCATCGCGGCTAAAGCAGGGTGGTTCTTGAGCTCGGTTTAGGCAGTCGTAACCGGGCCGGCATATGCCGGCCGTTGACATAACGGCTGGGCAAGGAAAGCTCTTCATTCCTTTTTAACTTTTGAGTATTGCCGCGCCGTAGGGCGTATTGGTTGTAAAAGGCCAAATGGATGAAAGTGGTAAACTATCAACGGCTGGGAATTGGCACGGTGGGCTATCATGAGGAGCCGCCGTGGATTATCCTGGCCCTTTTGGCCGCCCTGCGGAACGAAAACATCCACGTTCAGATCTTCGTTGGCCGAGGTGCTTACCCCCGCTATGCCGTGGCTCGCGGTGTCTGTGGCCGGTGCTTACGCTACCTGGACAGCTGGCTGATGACACCGGAGCAGTGCCGGGAATTTTTCGCCCTTGGGATGAAGACCGCTGATATTGGTATTGTGGAGGGCGTTTACACGGCCGAGGAGGGAACGGAGTCTTTGGGGGGACTTAACCTTTTGGCTCGGTGGCTTCGGTTACCGCGACTGGTTATTGTTGATGCAAGCCGCTACGACCGGTGTCAAGATCTTCCCCTACCGGAAGGCGCCGCCGGTCTCTTCCTGGACAGAGTTCACGACGAAAAGCATTATTGGACACTCCGCACCGATTTGGAGCTTCTTTACGGGATCCCAGTTCTGGGTGGGTTGCCAGAGCTGCCTCAATTGCGCGCGCAATTCTTTCACTTTCTCCCCTCCGGTTGCCTGCCGCGTTCCTGGTGGGCAAATTTGGGTCAACAGTTTGCCCGGCTCTGGTCCAAGGAGGAGATCCTGCGGCTAGCTCGGCGTGAGCCGTGGCATTTCTCCCCCCCGCCTGCGGATTTAACTTGCACCCGGCGAGAAAGCCAGAGTACTGTCCGCCGGATCGCTTTAGCCTACGACAAGGCATTTAATCGCTACTTTTGCGAGACCCTGGATGCACTGGACAAAGAGGGGGCCAAGCTCGTCGACTTTTCCCCTCTCCATGATGAATGCTTGCCAGAGAATACCGACATCGTCTACATCGGTTGTGGCGATGTGGGTTCCCATCTTGCTCAGCTTGCTAACAACCACTGTATGAAGGCGGCCCTCCGCGGGCACTTGGCCGCGCGCCGAGCCATTTACGCCGAAGGAGCCGGCGCTGCCTATCTCTGTCAAACAATTCGCACCCCTTGCGGTACAAGCTATCCGATGGTGGGTTTGTTGCCGGCCACTGCCGTGTGGAATCCGGAAGCACCGGAGCCAGTACCGATGGAGTGCATTACCAGCCAGGAAAGTTGGCTATTTCCCGCGGGGTTTCGTCTTCGGGGCTATCGTACGCGGGAATGGGAGCTGACGCCGCTTCGGCCGGAGACAAACCTAGCGACCGGCGCCTCCGGAGGATCCTCGATTGTTGGCTGCTTTCATGCGGTGGGGAGCTTAATCCACATCAATTTCGCTTGGCAGCCGGTGCTCCTCGAGCGGTTTTTTTCTCCCAGTCCACCACCGAAGCTCAATTTCGACCCCTGGCAGACGCCGGCCCAGAACCCGTAGGCCTTCCGACCTTGGGGCCCCCGAGATTGCCTCTTCCGACATCTACTTTGGTGCCATCTCTCGGTTGAGAAGGAGGCTTTTGGTTGCGGATCGCCGCCCGATTAATCCGCCATGAATGACCCTGCCCAGTGCGGTGGCATATATCGGGGGGGTTCCGCGCGTTTTTGGCCGGGGAGTGTGCCGAGTTTGCGCATAGAGCCGCGCTGCCTATAATCCAAGAGTGCGGATTTCTTTATGCCGACAAGTGCAATGATTGCGATCGAAGCCTATGGCTTAACCAAGCATTATCGCGTCTACCAAAAGGGGGAGGGATTGTGGGCCTCCCTCCGGGGGCTTTTGCGCCGCCGCTATCGCCTCATCGAGGCTGTTTGTGGCATCGATCTCCAGGTGGAGCGGGGCGAATTTGTCGCCTTCCTGGGGCCCAATGGTGCCGGGAAGACTACAACCCTGAAATTGTTGACGGGGATCATCACCCCGACGGCCGGCACCGCTCGCGTGCTGGGGCATATTCCCTGGAGACGGGAGAATGCATACCGGCGGCGATTTGCCCTCGTGATGGGGCAAAAGAACCAGTTGTGGTGGGATCTCCCGGCGGCCGATTCCTTCCGCCTTCATCAACAAATTTACGGGATTGAGCGGAAGCAATTCGAACGAACTCGCGACGAATTGACGGCACTGCTGGGTGTGCGGGAGCTGCTCGATCGTCCCGTCCGAGAGCTATCCCTGGGAGAGCGGATGAAGCTTGAACTTGTGGCGGCTCTCCTCCATCGCCCTGAGGTGCTATTCTTGGACGAACCCACCATCGGCTTGGACGTCGTAGCCCAGTACAACATCCAGCAATTCCTGAAGTATTACCAAGAAGAAAATAGGACCACCGTCATCCTTACTAGCCACTATATGAAAGACGTGGCGGCTTTGTGCCGACGCGTGGTGGTGATTGTCGCGGGGCGAATTGTTTACGATGGCTCGCTAAGCGGCATTGTGGACCGTTTTAGTCGTTACAAGGTGGTAACCGTAGTGTTGGGAAACGGACAACCGGTGCCGTCGCTGGCCCGATTTGGTGAGCTTGTTTCTAGCCAAGCTCCCCGCGTCAAAATCCGTGTGCCACGTCCACAAGTAACCGAGACCATCGCCTCTATCCTTCGTGAACATGCCGTCCAGGATCTGAGCGTGGAGGATCCGCCGCTGGAAGAGGTAATTGTCGAGGTTTTCTCCCAAGCAGCATGCCCCCAGTCCACCACGCGTGGTGAGGCACCGGCGGAAAATCCGGCCACGGCTTGAATCGGTAAAGAGCCGAGCTTTTCGGGAAAATTTGGTAACTAGGGGAGCTATCCCCAAACTCCCGGTCTTGCCCGTTGACGGGTGACCATCCTGCCGACAGCTTGAAGCGACAAGATCAACCCGGCGATCAGTTCCCGGTTGTTGTTCACCCATGCAATTGCGCCTTAAGCTTGCCAATTGCCCTCCATGAGACCTGCCGAAGCAATTGAAAAGCGCGGAAAGTTTTTTGCCCGCCGACTGCCTCGGGCAGGTGGTGGGTTTCTTTATCGGCGGTTGGCCTTGTGGCTGACGATTCTCCAGCTAAGTATCCAGGAGCGAATCATTTACCGTGGCGAGTTTTTCCTGGGGGCACTCATGCGTTTTTTGCCCATCGTGACGCAAATCCTCCTCTGGGCAGCGATATTTGAAGCCGTTGGGACAGTGGGTCGAGCAGAAATCCAGGGCTATTCCTATCGACAGGTGGTGGCCTACTATTTGTTGACGATGATTAGTCGGGCCTTCTCCAGCATGCCGGGACTCGCTTCGGGAATTGCCCGGGACATTCGCGACGGGACAATCAAAAAATACCTGGTTCAGCCGGTGGATCTGCTCGGCTTCTTACTTCTCCACCGAATTGCCCACAAGCTTGTGTACTATGTGATGGCACTAGGGCCTTTTGTTTTACTTTTCTATTTATGCCAGGGTTTTTTCGACGGTTGGCCGGCACCTGAAGTGATGGCCGCCTATGTTGCTTCCCTTGTCCTTGCCTTTCTCCTTGGGTTTTATTTGGAGGCTACCATCGGCCTTATCGGTTTTTGGTTCTTGGAGGTTAGTTCGCTCATTTTTGTGTTCCTGCTTTTGAGTTTCTTTTTCTCTGGGCACATGTTCCCACTGGACATGCTGCCTATTCCCTGGCGGGAAATGGTCGCGGTGCTACCCTTCCAGTACTTAGCGTACTTTCCATCGGCCATCTTTTTAGGCAAAGTGAGCGGAGAGGATTTGTGGACAGGTCTTGCCGCTCAGGCCATTTGGACGCTCGTTGCCTTTATTTTGGCGCGGATAGTCTTTCGGTTAGGACTGCGGCACTACAGCGGCTTTGGCGGCTGAGGACCACGAGGCGGATGGTGCCGCAAGACCGAGCGTGGGGTATTGGCGGCAAGAAGATTTGGCGGAAGTAACTGCTGTGTTAGTCCCTCCTTAAGGCGATGCCTATAACTTAAGTCGTTTCTTGGTGTTGCATGTGCGATGGGAAGTCAACAAACCGCCGAGGGGTCTCCGTGGCACGCGAGTTTCGTATGACAACCCAATCCGAAAGGGCAGAAAGTTGACTATTTCAACAGGCGTCCTTCGACCAAAAGGTGCCTCTTTTGCCTCCGGACAGCGAACCGCCGGTCTCCTTCGGGCAATGGCCGTGGTGTGGACCTTTGCCCGTAACAGCGTGATCCGCGAGATGATGTTTCGCACAAACTTTTTGGTCGAGACCCTGGCCAGCATGCTGTGGGTGGGTGCTAATATAGGCTTTTACCTTTTGATCTTTCAGTACACACCTTCCATTGGCGCTGGGACCGGCTGGGGACGGTACGAATTCTTTATCTTTCTCGCGACCAGCTTGATGATAAACAGCATTGTGCACACGATTTTCATGCCCAATGCCGATCTTCTCAGCGAGCGGATTCGCACGGGGCTTTTGGACTTTGTGTTGGTCAAACCAATGGATACACAACTTCTTGTTTCTTTTGAGAGACTTGATCTAAGCACAGCGGGCAATTTCCTCGTCGGGGTGGTCCTCCTTCTTTTTTCGCTTGCGCAACTTGGTTGGACGCCCGGATTAGTGCCGATCGCACTTTATCTCTTTTATGTCCTGTGCGGAGTAGCAATTTTGTATTCGTTTATGTTTTCCTTAGCAGCTACCACCGTATGGTTGGGGCGCAATCAGACGCTTTATGACTTCTGGTTTTATTTGACCATTTTTGGGCGCTATCCGATGGAAATCTATCGGGGTACATTGGGTACGCCGCTTCGCCTTTTGTTTACGTATCTTTTGCCCATTTTAGTGGTGGTCAATGTACCGGTGCGTTTCCTAGTCAGGCCTCTTTATCCACAGTCGGCTGCCGATTGGCTTCTCCCGGGCTTTGCCCTCCTTGCTACCCTGGTCTGCCTGTGGACTTGTCGGCGAGTGTTTACTGCCGCTATCGAAAGCTACCGAAGCGCAAGTAGCTAGCCATCGGCGCATTCGGTCAATTGTTCACCCCTAGTGGCTGGAGTTGATGGAGACGAGGCGCAGACGGCCCTTTGGCCTTTAACCGAAGGAGAAATTTTCCGCTGCGTAACTGTGGCGCGATTGGCCAGTCGGCGACCCTCAGGTCAGAAGGCAGGAATGACCTGCCCGTTGGTCTAGGTACGTAATGCCGGCGGTCTACCTCGCCTGAGAAAAGGCGATCTGGGAAAGTCGATTTGGCAAACGGAGTTCGTCGCGGAGATCCGGTAAGGTTTAGCTAAATTGGGGGACCACAGCCCGGGCGGAAAACTTGCGATCGCAATTGGCTCAAGGCGGATTTTTGTCGGCTTTGAGGTGGGTGACAACGAGGCAGGTTACTAAACTCCTGCGCTAAGTGAGCTTTCACCTAAGGGCAGAAGATTTGCGAATGGTTCGTGTTTCGAGCGGCCGAAGCTACTCTTTTTCCGCTTGTTTCGGGCGAGAAAAGCTACCCTCAAAACGCGTTGACCCCTTCGAAAAAGTTAACCTATAATCGCTAGTTTGTTGGCGGAGTGCTCTCCTTGACTGAAGGGGCATTTCTCGTACTACCCTCGGTGCGGATACTAGGCGTGTCCGCCGGTTGATGTAAAGACCGGATTTCCCGCGGCACGCGCAGGAGGCGGAGGTGACGCGCCCGGATTTTCAGCACATTAAAGAGCGGATTAAGCAGACGATCGATATCGTCGATCTGGTGGGGCGGTATATCCCTCTTCGCCGGCAGGGGCGGCTATTCGTTGGTCTGTGCCCTTGGCATGACGATACCCATCCCAGCCTTCAGGTCGATCCGCAGCGACAAACTTTTCGTTGTTGGGTATGCAACATTGGCGGCGATATTTTTAGTTTCTTGATGAGGATAGAGGGTTTAGAATTCCGCGAGGCCTTCAAAAGCTTGGCGGAAATGGCGGGGGTGAGCTGGCATCCCGGCCCCTCAGGCGGCCCCCGGGCTGGGGCACAAGCCCAGCTGCCTTCCAAGTCGGCTCTTTTGGAAGTCCTCGCTTGGGCGGAGCGAAAATATCACGAGCGGCTTTTGACGGATCTGGAGGCGGCTCCCGTTCGGCAATACTTGGCCGACCGAGGGATTTCAGCCGAGTCGATAGAACGCTTTCGTTTAGGGTTTTCACCCCCGGCACCGGAATGGATTGTTCGCGAAGCCCGCCGCGACCGCATTGAAGCAAGCCACCTGATCGCTGCAGGAATTGTGGCCCGGTCTAGCACGGGGGCTCTCTACGACCGTTTCTCCGGCCGGCTGCTCTTTCCGATTCATGATCCCCAGAATCGGCCGGTGAGTTTCGGGGGAAGAATTCTCCCGGACGCCTACGGCATAAAGCCTGGCATTCCGTTTGGGGCGCAAGCTAAATATGTCAACGGTCCGGAGACGCCGGTCTTTTCCAAAAGTCGAATGCTTTACGGGCTTGCCCAAGCCTGGCAGGCCGTCTATCGCAACCAGTGTGCTCTGGTTGTGGAAGGATATACAGACTGTATTCTTGCACACCAGTTTGGGTTTTCCGAGGCGGTGGCGGTCTTGGGCACTGCTTTTGGGGAAGGCCATCTGCGTTTGCTCCGGCGGTATTCCAACCGAGTTATCCTCCTTTTAGACGGTGACGAGGCCGGGCGGAAACGAGCCAGCGAACTTTTGGAGCTTTTCCTTGCCAGCGATGTGGATCTCCGCGTCGTTATTTTGCCGGAGGACAAAGATCCCGCTGACTTCCTTTTGACCGAGGGTTCGGAGGCACTACGCCAACTTATCAACAGCTCCTCGGTCGATGCCTTTGAACATGCCCGAAGGGTTTATGTGGGAGAAACACCGCCGGCAGGACTTGCTGCGAGTGACTGGGCACTTGAGCGGTTGCTTCGAGTGGTGGCGGCCTGTCCCGCGTTTCGCTCCGAGGAGAACCGTCTTCGGGAAGGCCTTCTTCTCCAGCGATTGGCTTTTGAATTTGGCATCGGCGAGGAGGTGCTGCGCCGTCGGCTAGCAGAACTGCGCCGCGGTACCCCCGTGCGGAAAAAAGAGCCCGCACCCTCGGTCAGTGAGATTCCTGCCCCATGGCAGAGGGAACTTCTTGAAATCCTGATTGTGCATCCCCATCTTGTCCCTCGGGCTATTCAGTGGGTCCCTCCAGAAGGGATCGAGTATCGACCGTATCGAGAAATCTATCAGGCGATGAAGGTCTTGACGGAAAGTGGGGGATCGGTCACATTGGAGAGCCTTCTGAACTACTTTGAAGATCCGCAGATCCACTCCGTGCTGGTGGCTGTGGATGAAGAAGCGCGGAAAAAGACCTTGGAAGATCCGGAGGGCGCACTTCGCACGTTTGTGAACACATATCTGATTCGCTCAGTTGATCAGCAACTTCCGCAGGTCACTCGTGCGCTTGCCTCCGGGGAACTTTCCGAAAGTGAACAAATTGCTTTGCTCGAGCGCATTGTTGCCCTGCGGCGAAGCGCGGGAGGGCTCAACCACAACGCCCGCTAGTTTCCGGGGCGTCTACGGAGGGATGCCTGCCCGAGGTAGCTCTCTTCGGGTACGGCGTGGGAGAGCGGATGTGCTGCGGCGTGTCTCAGGTTCTGTCTGTAGCAAGGAGGTGTACAGTGGACCTGTGCCAAACGGATTTGCAGGTGCTTCTGGCCAAGGGTAAAGCGCAGGGCTATCTGACATACGACCAAGTTGCGGAGCTTCTTCCCGACCATCTGTCCGATCCGGTAAAACTCGACAGCCTTCTTGTCCTTCTAAGTAAAGAGCGAATTGAGCTTGTCAACGAGCCGCCCGATGTTTCCTCCGATCAGCCGGCGGCGGAGACCCCGGCCGACCTTCCGCCCGAGCTTACCGAGACGGCTCTGACCGGTGAGGGACCTCGGTGGAGTAGCGACCCAGTTCGGCTCTACCTGGCCCAAATGTCTCAGATTCCTCTTCTCACACGGGAGCAAGAGATCGCTCTTGCTAAGAAGATCGAGGAGTCGCGGCGGCGCTTTCGGCGGGCAGTGCTGGGGTGCTACTACGCGATGAAGGCGACCGTCACCCTGCTTTGCAAGGTCTATCGCGGTGCGTTGCCGTTTGATCGGATGATTAAGGTCTGCCTCACCGAGCAATTAAGTAAAGAGCAAATTCGCGGGCGGATGCCCTCCAACTTGGCCACGCTGGAAAAGTTGTTGGCGGCCAATCGCGAGGATTTTGCCCGGCTTATCCAGCGAAGCACTCCCCCGGGGGAAAAGCTCCGCATCCGTAATCGTTTCCTTCGCCGGCGGGGCCGTGCTCTAAATTTGGTGGAGGAATTAAGCATCCGCACGCGGCGGGTCTATGCCTTGTACCGGCAGATGGAAGAACTGTGTCGCCGAATGCATGAGATTCGCGACCGTCTTCGCCGGTTGCCGGCCGGGGCGGTCTATGATCAAGAGCGAGCCGAGCTTCGCCAACAATTGCGGGAGCTAATGGAAAGCACCCAGGAAAGCCCAACGAGCTTGCGGTTGAGGCTCGAGCTAGTTCGCCGATACCTTCGCGAGTATGAAGGGGCTAAGCGGGACCTATCAGCCGGCAACTTGCGACTGGTGGTGTCGATAGCTAAAAAGTATCGCAATCGTGGGCTAAGCTTTCTGGACTTAATCCAGGAGGGCAACACCGGGTTGATGCGGGCGGTGGACAAGTATGAGTATCGCCGCGGCTACAAGTTTTCCACCTACGCCACCTGGTGGATCCGCCAGGCCATTACCCGGGCAATCGCCGAGCAAGCTCGGACCATCCGCGTGCCGGTCAATATGATCGACGCCTACGGCAAACTGAAAACGCGGTTGCGGCTTCTGGCGCATCAGCTCGGCTATCAGCCCAACTACACCGAATTGGCTGAGCATACCGGACTAAGCGAACAAGAGGTTCGGCGGATCTTTCGCATTGGTCGGCACCCCACCAGCTTGGACCGCCCGATCACCGATGACGAAGATCTCTGCGTTGCAGACGTGGTCGAGGATTCCCGCGGCAACCGCCCAGAACATGACGCGCACTATGATTTGTTGCGGGAAAAAATTGATAAGGTTCTAAAGACCCTTACCCATCGGGAACGGGAAATTATCCGCCTGCGATACGGGCTCACCGATGGTTTCCCGTACACGCTTGAGGAAGTAGGGCGAATCTTCCATGTTACGCGGGAAAGGGTGCGCCAAATTGAGGCCAAGGCGGTGCGGAAGTTGCGGCACCCGATCCGTGCGCGGCAATTGGAGGGTTTTGTCCGCCGGGCTGCTGGTTAAAGGAACGGTTTGGCCGGCTAAGGCCGCCGACCTTTTTCAGGGGTGGGCGGCCTTTTTGTTTTGCGGATGTCCCTTTGGCACTTAATGGGTGGCTAAAGTCGGGCCACCACCAACTTCCGCCGGAAAACGCGGCTTTCGGAGTTCAGGTGGAAGCACTAGGCTGGCAGGGTTTTGTCGATTGAGCAAACCCGCGGATTATCCGTTAGTTGTTTTAGACGAAGATTCGGTCTCAAAGACCCGCTTTGTGGTAGATCGGAGGCTACCCGGGCGGGGGCCAGCGTCTAAAATGGGCAAGACGCGTGAGGGAAACCGGCGATCGGGTGAAGCCGGGCCTAACGGCGGAACCTCCGCGGCACCGGGCTGGGGGCTGGCCTGAGCGCAAGCGCTTTGACATCACTTGGCGATTCTTGAGGAGAAAAGCCTTTAGGAATTCACGCGACTATGAGTCCGACCGACACTGGGGTTTTGCAAACTCTTCGAGTTCTTCACCGCATTCATCGACAATTGCGAGATCTTCAGGATCGATTAGGGCAAGGCCCGCGGCAAATTCGTGCCCGGGAAGGTGCCCTGCGTCAGGCCGAGCAGCGACTAGCGCAACTGCAGGAGGAGGCTAAACGTCTCCAAGTTACTATTGACGAAAAGCAGTTGACGCTTAAATCGCGGGAAGAAAGCATCAAGCGCCGCCGGCTCCAGCTAATGGAGTCAAAATCCAACAAGGAGTATCAACTCCTTTTGGAGCAAATTAAGGCCGATGAGATGGCCAACAGCGTTCTCACTGATGAGATCCTGGAGGATATGGAACGCCTTGATCAGCTGAAGGCCACCATCGCGGCTGCGAAGGAAGAGGTAGCCAAGGCTGGCAAGGAGCTGGAGCAAGTTCGTCAACAAGTGGCCGCGAGCGAACCGAAGCTAAAAGCCGAAATTGAGGATCTTACTCGGGAAAGGTCAGAGCAAGAAGATCGTCTCCCGCCAGATTTCCGGGAGCTATACGATCGGGTGGTGCGGGCCAAAGCCGAGGACGCTCTCGCACCAGTGAGCGGGCAATATTGTGGCGGCTGTCATCAGCAGGTGCCCCTTAATGCGATTAACGCGTTGTTGCTCGGTCAAGCAATCCTATGTCGGGCTTGTGGACGACTGCTGTATTTGCCGGAAAACTATAGCTTCCGTTAGACCTCGCGACAAACCGAAGCTTTTGGTCAAGGTGCGGTTTTTGCCGTCGACAAAAAGGGCACTTCGAACTTGATTGAGTTTTGCCGGCGATGGAGGCAGGCTTGCAGCCGCCGAAACATGGGCGTTTAGAAAAGCCGGTACTGCGTCGGTCGGCCAAGCGGTCGGGCGTCCCATCCCCTGGCCCGCAAATGCTCGACAAACACCTCCGGACCATGGAGGCAGTAAACCCGCCGCGGTTTTACCAGCTCCACAAGACCAATAAGACCGTCAAAGTCGGCGTGATCGGTTAAGGGTAAGGCTTCGTCCACGCGCAGCCGATATGGTGTTGCTGGGTCAATCGCCCAGCCGGTGACTGCTAGCTTCCATTGCCTCGGCCACCACAAGCTGGGAGCGCTTCCCGGGGGAACAATAACCACAGCAGGCGGTCGCACATTCTCGTGCAAAAGTTCGTAGCCTGGGAGCTTCACGCCGAATTTCTTGTAAACCTCGCTTATCGCATAAATTGTCTTGTGGACATAAATCGGCAGCTTTAAAGGCCCAAGGAGTGCAAGAACTTCCTGCGCCTTGCCAAGCGAATAGGCAACTACCACGGGTAGCCAGTCGTTGCTGCAAGCCCACAGAACGCGCTGGCGGAGCAACTCGACCACTTCCGAGCGGGGCGGCATCCGATAGCGCGGAAGGCCGTAGGTGCTTTCCATAATGAGCACGTCGGCCCGGGGAACTTGCGCCCGCTCGGCAGTGGCTGATTCGCCCAGGCGGAAATCGCCCGTGTAGAGAAGCGTCTGTCCCTCTGCTTCCACCCATAACATCGCCGAGCCCAGGCAATGGCCGGCCGGGAAAAGGCACAGTCGACTATTGCCGGTCTGGATCACTTGGCCGAAGGGAACTTCCCGCACGGGTCGGTTGCCCAGCCTCAGCCGATAAAACTCCCCCGTCGCCGGTGTGCAAAGCGCAAGCTCGTGCCGGGCGATGTGATCACTGTGGGCGTGGGAAATAAAACCGAACGGTTGCCGACGGGGTATATCAACGGCCAGTCCGGAGTGCCGGAGCCTGATGCCGTTGTCCCAAAAGAAAAGCAATTCTCCCAACTGGCACTGCCTCATTCGGACGGCCTTCGCTTGCACAGGTGCCGCCTTACGCCCCTAATTAAATGAGGGGGGTAACGGGCATCATTTGGCCTGAGGCGCTGAACGGTACCCGTAAGGGTGTGTGCGGAACCATCGCCAGGCGGTTTCCACAATTGGTTCGATGGTGGTAAATCGCGGTCGCCACCCAAGCTCCCGCTCAATTTTACTTGCGTCGGCAAAAAGGACAGCTGGATCGCCCGGTCGGCGGGCGCCGTAGCGAATGGGCACTTCCTGGCCGGTCACCCGCCGCACCGCCTCCACTACCTCCAGGACGGAATAGCCTCGGCCAATCCCCAGGTTATAAGCGCGAAATTCTCCCGGTCGGCAGGCATCCATCGCCACAACATGGGCCTCGCATAGGTCCTCCACGTGGATATAGTCGCGGATGCATGTGCCGTCCGGCGTGGGATAATCCGTACCGAAGATTGTCACCGCATCAAGTCGCCCCAGGACAGCCAGAAGGAGCCGGGGAATAAGATGCGTCTCCGGATCGTGGTCCTCGCCGCAGGAGCCATCCTCGGCACAGCCCGCCACATTGAAGTAACGCAGTGATACGACACCCAGGTGGGGATAAGCGTGCACACAGTCGCGAAGGATGTGCTCCACAAACAATTTGGATCGACCATAGGGGTTGATTGGGTTTTGGGGTGTTTCTTCCGTGATGGGGACCTGCGAAGGCTCGCCGTAAGTGGCGCAGGTAGAGCTAAAGACCATCCGCGGTGTACGAGCTTCAATCATCGCTTCCAGGAGGCTAATCGTGGCAGCGACGTTGTTAGCGTAATAGCGAAGCGGCTGTTCGACCGATTCGCCAACATAGGCTAGGGCGGCAAAATGCATGACACATTCGATGCGATGTTGACGCAGGATGGAAAAAATGGTTGCCTTGTCGAATAAGTCCACGTGGAAAAAAGGTACTCCCGGCGGCAAAGCTTCCGCATGACCCCGGTGCAGATTGTCCACGACCACCGGTTCGTGGCCCGTGCGGAGGAGAATCCGAACCGCATGCGCCCCGATATAACCTGCGCCACCAGCGACAAGCACATTCATGTCAGGGAGCGTCCTTCCGAAGTAGAGGCTTTGTCACAGGCGGGAAAGAATAAGACCTGGGACCGTGAAACCAAAGGACCACTGTTTTGCCGTTTTGAACGAGCTCATTTCCCCTTGGCCGAGGAGGTTTCAAGCCTCACGTTGTTCCTCTCGGATTAGTTCTTGCAAGGCGGCAAGTATTGCCGGCCCGTGCCTACGGGTTAGGGAGCTTCCAAATCCGAAAATCCTCAAAGCGGATCCAATGCTCGGCGTCAGCCGGCCCGTTATAGCACTGGATGCTTACTTCGTCATCAGAAGGCGGCGGCAAACTACCTTCTGCGGCGGTGAGAAATTCCTTTTCCCCTTCCGGCTTGTATTGGGCGATGAAGCGATCCTTGGAAACCACGAGACGTAAACGAACTGGTTTGTCGGGGATGGGCTTCTTGCCCGGGATAATGCACACTTGCCCGTCCACGAGCTCCTTCACCAGTTTGAAGACCGGCTTTTTAGCCACATACCAGGTAATGCCGGCTTGCTCGTACTGATTGGTTAGCGGGGAGAGGTTATTAACCGTTACCTCAATGGCGTAGCTGGCTTCCGCCCGATTGGGGGCCGGCCGAACAAGTGCATTTTTCACCGTGGTGGCCACACCCGGTTCCACCCGGATCTCCAGGCCTTTGTCGCCAAAGCGCCAGTAACCGGGATGTTCACGAAGCCAGTACCACCCCTGAGCAAGTTGCCCTTGCAAGCGGTCTTCAAAGATAAGTTGCTCGGGTTGGTTGGCCGACACTTTGTCGTCCATCTGTGGTGCCGCCACAACCACTAGCAAACACGCCCCGGCCAGAAGCCCGCTACCTTTTGTTGACCAGTTCATTGGAGAAAGCCCTCCCAATAAAATGTCGACAAAGCGCAAAAGGGGATTTCCGCCCGTTTTAGGAAAACCAAGATAGCCACAGCCGGACCGGCTCCACCGCCCCGTCCCCAGACAAATCCCGAAGCTAGGCAGGCTGTCTGGTTTATCTCCCGCGCGGATCTTTGCCGGAAAGTGTCATTCCCTGGCAAGGATCTGTGTTCTCTGACGCGTGGTCAAAGCACTCACGCCCGGCCGCGGCCCTTCTAAGCGCGCTACCCCAGGTGACGATCGGAAAAAAGCTGCCGGGGTATGCGTTACTTCCACCAGTTAGCGCTTCGCCGCCCAACGGTCGCGGATGTGTGGTCCAGCATATAGGGCTGATTCCCCGAGGATTTCTTCAATTCGCAGAAGCTGGTTGTACTTGGCCATGCGGTCCGTCCGGGAGGCCGAGCCGGTTTTGATTTGGCCGGTCTCCATCGCCACTGCAAAGTCGGCAATGAAGCTATCTTCCGTTTCCCCACTTCGGTGACTAATGATGGAGGAATACCCGTGACGACGGGCCAACTCGATGGCCTGGATCGTCTCCGTGAGTGTGCCGACTTGGTTGAGCTTAATGAGGATGCTGTTGGCCACTCCGGAATCGATCCCCTTCCGCAACCGGCCGGTGTTGGTGACAAATAGGTCATCGCCGACAAGCTGGATTTTTCCGCCAAGACGTTGCGTCAACAGCTTCCAGCCTTCCCAGTCGTCTTCGTCAAGGCCGTCTTCGATCGAATAGATCGGATACTTCGCCACCCAGCTTTCCAAAAGCTCGACCATTTCGGCGCTGGAAAGCTCCTTGCCGTCGATTCTGTAGACGAAGCGTTTCGGCTCGCCGGCTTGTTTGCATTCTGCCGGAACAAGCTCCGAAGCAGCCACGTCCAAGGCCAGGAAAACGTCTTCGCCCAGCCGGTAGCCAGCCTTTTCCACCGCGGTCGCCACCACGTCGAGAGCTTCGGCATTACTCTTCAGATCAGGGGCAAAACCGCCCTCATCTCCCACATTGGTGGATAAGTTCTTGTCCTTAAGGACCTTCTTAAGGGTGTGGAAGATCTCGCATCCACACTGGATGGCGGAGCTAAAAGTTGTAAAGCCCAGGGGAACAATCATAAACTCTTGTACATCAACCTGATTGTCCGCGTGGACCCCGCCATTAAGCACGTTCATCATTGGGGCGGGCAAGAGCCGGCTCCGTAATCCCCCCAAATATTGGAAAAGGGGCAAGCCCACATAGTCGGCAGCTGCCCGAGCGACCGCTAAGGAGACGCCCAAAATAGCGTTGGCACCCAAATTCCTTTTGTTTTCGGTGCCATCTAGCTCGATCATTTTCTGGTCGATGGCCACTTGGTCTAGCGCGTCCATGTCCAAAAGTTCAGGAGCAATCCGCTCGTTGACGTTGCGGACAGCCTGCAGGACGCTCCGCCCGAGAAATTTCTTCGGGTCACCGTCGCGAAGCTCAAGCGCCTCGTGGGCACCTGTGCTTGCGCCGCTGGGGACAGCTGCCCGGCCAAAGGAGCCGTCGGCCAGCAAGACGTCCACTTCGATCGTGGGGTTGCCCCGGCTATCGAGGATCTGCCTTGCTGTAATGTCCACAATCTCGGAGTTCATGGGAGCCTCCTTCAAATGCTGTAGGATCGTTCCGCTTCCTGATTATTTCACCCAATTGACTGCGATCGTGGTGTCGTCAAGCTTTCAAGCCGGAAGCATTGTTTACACTTTAAGGCGTTTTGGCCGGGGGAGCTCAACCCGGAATCCGGGGCGCGCAAAGGCACCAAGTAATTCCGGGCCGACGTAAAGAACAAAATTCCCCGTGTTACCCGAGGGCCCCTCAAACCAGGGGCCGGCCGCATTCCGCGGACCTCATGACTCGGTCTCAACCGGGAAGCCCCGGTTCAGACTCGGTGGCCACGAATCGCTACGGAGGTGTCCGCAGGTTTGCCTCCTGTAAAGGACGCCCCATTATGCCAGATGAGCGGCGGTTTCAGAATAGGGGGACTCGGCTTCGCTCTTGAGGGGGGATAGCTTGCCGCCTTCGGAGATTAACCGTGGGGCGAGGGATGAGCCCGCTCATCAAGGTTCCAAACGTGGGTCGCCAAGCGGTCCCGGGCAGTGGGGGCCGGAGCGCCGAACCAAAGGTGGGGCGGAACGACGCCAATTCCCGGCGGAAAAACCGCCGGTGCGAAAGTGGTTGTTCCGGTGGGGCCGGCCAGTGGCCTTTTACTCCGATGCGGGACCGCCGCAGCGGAGCAAAGTACCGGCGGAAGGACCCCTTTTACCGCCCAAAAATAAAACCCATGAGATCCCGGATACCCAGGGGTGTGGTGGGCGACAGGACTTCGCCCGCCGAAAAGCCCGCCGATAAGCCCTGCTGTTGGTTGAAGATGCGAACTCGCTCGGGGAAATGAGCCTTTTCTCCCGAAAACTGACTCTTATAGGCGCGGATGGCCGCGATTTTTTTCTCAATCGTCCGGCTGATATCCACCACAACCGGGTACTCGGCGGGTGGGGTTAAGTGTCGAAATGCCAAAAAGTAATGCCAAAAACCACCCACCGTATGGGGAGGCAGGCCTTCGAAGTGATGTTCCCACTTGGAAAGCCGGGCGTAAAAGACAGCTGCCGTGGTAATTTCTCGAGCTTGCAGGTGGTCTGGCGACGCGGTCGGCGTCCCTGCCCCAATACCTAAAACTAGTCGTGGCCTTAGCCGACGAATTTCCTTGGCCAAAGCAATCCGGGCTTCAAAGCAATCCATGAGCTGCCGATTAGGCAGCGACAATGTCCGTCGGACCACCACCCCCAGAATTTGGGCGGCTTGTTGGGCCTCCATTAGCCGGACCTCCGGGTGTGGACACCCAGGGGTGGGTTCCCCGTCAGTCAGGTCAACAATGCCCACTCTGTAACCTTGTTCAGCAAGCAGGGCAAGCGTTCCGCCGCAGCCTATCTCCACGTCGTCAGGATGGGCTCCAACTGCTAACACGTCGACCTGTAGTTCATCCACCGGGTTAATCTCACTCATGTTGCCTCCAGGAATCAACCTAGTTGGGGTCCAGGTCTCATTTAGGCGACCATTCATGTTGCCGAAGCAAACATTTACAAAGTGGCTGTCCGCCGGATCGACGGTTCTTTCGTAACGAGCGCCAAATTTTCTCATTTCTAAGCGGGGCAGGGAGGAGTAAATTCCTGCCCGGTGCTTTGTGGCGCTACCAGCTTCGACACGACCACGAAATTACCGGAAGGATTTTCAGCCGGTTACCCCTGCGGCGAAGGTGGCATATACGAATTCAGTTGGCAGCTTTTCGCCGTCGTTGCCGGGGCTTTTTACGAGCAGAGATATGGCTGGGGAGTAGAAAGAAGTCTAGTCTGCCACGTGGGACTCTTTGATCGCGATCGGGCGCTCCGCTTCTCTCAGGGGTGAGCTATTTTGGATGGCCCCGGACTTAGCTATGCAGAACTCCCGCGGAGGTAAGATCGTACATCTAGCCACCTTGAAGTCGGGCCGTGGGAAAAGGGACCCGGGAAGGGACCAGTCGGCGGCCTTGATGCTGCCTTGTCAAGGTAGGTCCAAATCAGCTTTTCACCGCGCCAATGACGAAAGCCGGGTTAAGCGAGTGAAACCGCATCCGCTCAAGCTGGTAGTGTCCCCGAGCTATCTGCACAAGCCGAACATTGACGTTGCCCGTCTGACGGTGGAGCAGGCGATAGACGTCGGCCAAGTTGTCAATGCTACTGACCACAGTGACCAACCGGCCCTTGGGCCGCAGTCGGGCAAAGGCGCCTTCCACTAGCCCTACTACCACCCGACCGGTGCCCCCGATAAACACGGCGTCAGGATCGGGGAGGTCTTTCCAAGCTTCCGGTGCCCGGCCAAGAACGGCCACGAGATTTCGCACCCCAAATCGCTCGGCATTCTTGATGATTAGCGAATGGTCCTCGGGATCCATTTCGATGGCATAGACGGTGCCCTCTCGAGCAATTTGGGCAGCTTCCACGGCCACCGAACCACTTCCTGCCCCCACGTCCCATACAACGCTTGCTGGGGCTAGATCAAGCTCCGCCAAGACGATCGCCCGAATTTCTGCCGGCGTTAGTAAGCCTCGTTTAGGCTTCGACTGCAAGAATGCCTCGTCCGGATTACCGAAAAGCCTTCGGCCGATCCGCTCGGCCGGACGATCCGGGGCGAAAGGTTTGCGAACCAAGATCATCACGTTAAGAGGGGAGAATGCCTGGCCGATGATGTCGGCCAGTTCTCCCCGAGTAACCCGCTCGTTAGGGGAGCCGAGATTCTCGCACACGTAAACACCGAAATAATCGATGCCAGAATCGAGGAGCGCTTTGGCCACGGCCGACGGCGGCCATTCCTCGGAAGTGAATAGTCCTACTTTCTCCGCCACCCGAATCCGCTCGATCACGGGACCGATATCCGGCCCTGCAAGGTTGGTGAGGTAGGCATCTTCCCAACTTTCCTTAATCCGGGCGAAGGCAAGCTGCATTGTGCTCACATGGGGGATAACTTCGAACCGATCCTCCCCTAACCGGTCGAACAGATACTGAGCCGTTCCATAGAAAAGCGGATCGCCCACCGCCAGGACAACAATCCGCTTGCCGGGGGAGGTTTGGATCTTCCTCACAGCTGTTTCCGGGTCTGGTCCCATCACCACCCGTTCTGCCTCGCCCGGGGGAATTAAGCCCAGCGTGTGATTTTCCCCGATGAGAATGTCCGCCTCGGTGACAAGCCGGCGGGCTCGTTCTGTTAGGCCCTCCAGTCCGTCTTCCCCGATGCCAACAATGTAAACCTTATCCCAGTCGCCCAAGGCTTAGCTCCCGTTAAGAACCAGTACGTTCAAAAAACCTTCAAGCGGCCCTGAGTTAAGTTTGGTCACGACTTGATCCAGCCTCAGATTCCCAAAACACTTTTTTTGAGAGCATTGTTTTGCTTAAAGCGGTGTTCTGCGCCGGTTTGGCACATTTGGAGGGCGGCTTTTTGCCCCCCAGGCAAACGTGTCTCAAAAAACACGGCGTCGGCACCCCGAGCGACTGTGAAACGAACCTGCGTGGCTGACACTGGTTGACGAAGTCTCGGCCGACTGCAAGGACCGCATCTTCCAGCACACAGCTCGTATCTTTGTCCTTTACCCGGGGCCTCCCATGTCGCTTAGGGAGGATTATCCCAACTGCCGGTGTTCACTTCTAGGAGCCAAAGAAGATAGGCGCTGGATTGGCTGAGGCTTATCAAGCGCTGGCGCCTCGGCTGATTTGCGGCGATGCTACCGCTGGCGCTCGCAAGTAATGGTCCTACCAACCGTACTCGGAACCCGATTTCCCCTTTCAACAACCTCGCCCGAGGCCGGCACTTGCAAACCAAGGGTAAGAGGCAACTTTCGGTACCGCGACGAAATCGCCAGGGCGTCCCCTTTTATAGACAAAGCCGGAGGGCCCTAGGCCGGGAAAGGAAGGCTCTATCAGTTCGGGGCGGAGTCAATCTGACGTTGCCGGGCGGAATCTGAGCCGCTTGGAATTGGAAGGGGGCGTTCCGCTAAGTGGAACATCGCAAGCAGATCGCAATCGGTTCTAGCCCTTGATTCCCAAACTGAGTCAATACGTGAAGCCCTGATGCGGGACGTACCGGCCATCTTCCTGGCTACCGATCTTCGGTGGAGAAGATGTTTTCCTCTTGTACCGGGTCTGGTCCTTCAAGAAGCGACTGCAATTTTTCGCGTAACTCACGAATGACTTCCTCGGCCTCCTGGCCACTAAGGGCATGAGGGGCCTGCGGCGGGAGTCCCCCTGCAACCCCCGGCGTTACGCGAGGGTCTTTGCCGGAGGTCATTGGGCTGAGCTGGTCGGGGAATTGGATGCTCATTTCAGGCGGAGGTATTTGGGATCCCTGGAGGCTTGTGGATTTTTCAGGGCCGGGGCCTAGCACCTCCGGTGGGGCGATGAGGCGGAACTGGCTTCCGTGGATTGCGACAATCCGGTCTCGGCCGGCTTTCTTGGCGGCATACAGCGCTTTGTCCGCCCGATCGTAAAGGCTATCAAAACAATCAGCGGAGGTGGCCATCGCTAAGCCACCGGAAATCGAACATTGAACTACCCCCTGTGGCGTGTTTACCGGGGTCTTAACGCCAGAATGGATACGTGCGGCGATAGTCTCGATTTCCGGCTGGTCAAGCCCCTCAAAAAGAACCGCAAATTCTTCACCCCCCACGCGAGCCACTAAGCCATTGCCCCCAACCAGGCCGGCTAATCGCTCGGCCAACGTCCTCAGGAGAAGATCCCCGGTCGGATGCCCCAACCGATCGTTAAGTTGCTTGAAATGATCCAAATCGATTAGAAGCAAAGCCACCGGTTTCGCTTGCTGGCGGAGTCGGGCGAGGGCTTCGGCCGCCGCGGACTGAAAACTCCGGCGGTTTAAGAGCCCGGTGAGCGGGTCCGTCCGGGCCTCTTGGGAATACCGTCGCAAATCCTCTGCCTGCACGCGGAGCCGTTCTTCGGCAAGCTCCAATCGCTCTCTCAGCCACTGGTTGATTTGAAGGGCTCGGCTCACTGCCTCGAGAAAGACACGAGCTAGTTCCTGGGGGCGGACCTCCGACGCTTCCGTCAATTTGCGAGCAAGTTGCTCGATCTGTTCGCGGTGGACACCCAGCTCATCCCGCACATCGGCCACCAGCCGGAAAAGTCTGGCAGCCGCCTCTTCGTGCGACGGTGGTGCAGCGGCCCTGTTCTGCTGGCTGACTGTCCGGAGGCGAGATCTGCGTGCAGGGTCGTTTCGGGCCGCATCAAAAGACCGTTCGGCAAGGAGCCGCCCCACCACGACCCCAATTGCCAGTTGCGCCACGCCAAAAACAAATAGCCCGATGAGCACAAGCGGCGTCGAGTCCATCGGAGTTTTGCCGCCGGTTTTCGTCGTTTGAATGCTATTGGCAGGATGCCGGTCGACTGGGATCCTAGCTCAGACCACCCGCTTGCAATCGAGCTGGTCTGCGGCAGTGGCCGGGATCCAACCCCCGGCCGGGCAGCCCGGGCGCTACTCCTTATATTGCGGAGCAGTCGTGCGCTCGACGATGGGCGATGCCGTCTACCTACCGAAGCCGAGCTCCACCTAATGCAGCCGACTTTCGAATTGGATACCCAATTCTTGCATTTTGCCGCCCAAAGATCTTTTGCGGACAATTCGGCCGGCAATCCAGCAGAGTTTTCCGTCCGATTGGCGAAGTCCGACGAGGCACGAAGTGCCCGGCTCAAGGACGCGTTCCAGATTGACAAGAAGTGGCTCCGCTTCAACAGAGTCGCCCCCGTTCTCCCGTCGCGCTGGGATTAGGTAGTTGGAAGCAATGACGCCCAACCCACTCCGGGAGATGTTTCGGCCCCGGGCCGGAAAAGCCAGCCGAATCAATCGGCTTCCCCCAAGAGTGGTCTCAATCACCAAAAGGACGGTGGCCGAGAATGTTCGCCGGGTGTGACGGCGGAACTCGTTTCGCGGGCGGGGGTGGATCTTCTCTTGCCAGGATAGGCCGTCGATCACAAGCTCGAAGGTTTCTGGGCGTTCAAGCGGGAGATAAAGGGCGATTTTGCGAAACGACTTTTCCGGAGATTTGGGGGAAAGGAGCCTGTCTGCAAATTGAGCAGCCGCATCGATCGACTGTGACATGGCCCTTGCCTTTTGAGCCTAGGCGGGACAAGAGATTCCGAACCTTCAAGTCTTCCTTTCGAAAAGTCGTAGGGTGAAACTGCTCCTTAATGTGACATCACCAGACCGCTGAACTTAATTCCGAATACTAGGCCGGCCAATGCCTCCTCTTCCCAGGGGGCTGTCTTACATAGTCTGCACCTTATCTTGCGATAAGGGCTCGGGGCATTTCTCCCCGCACAGAAAATGACCAGTTTTTCCCACAAAAAGCTTAGCTCATTGGCTTAACGCTGTGTTTTTGGTGCCGGAAAGATGCGGTTGCTGGATGGGCCTGCTGCCGTAAAGGTTTGCCTTTAAATTGTGGGGGAATTGCCCGCCACGGTAGGCCACGCGGATGAAACAGAGCTTCCGCCGGAGCCATAACAACCTCGCGCTAGGGCCCGGAACAGGATCGGCATATTACGATTACGGGACTTTCAAAAATTTCCCCCATCGCATCGGGGTGGGGAGCCCAACCCAATTGAAAACTCCAGCTGCAAAATTCCCCGTCCCCCGGCGAGAAGTCTAATGGAAATTGGTGGATAAGTTGAGTACTTTGGCTTTACAGAATTTACAGGATTTGTTTGGCCTCGTGGCGCTGGCAGGCGGGTGGCATCGAGCGGGTCGAACGTAACCGGGCGGATTGAAGTCTCTTATGATGGGCGGCATGACCTCGGCTTATGAAACGGTGGGCTTTCTCACGGAGTGCGAATTCATAGGCCCAGGACGAGAGCGGAAATAGCAGCTAGTAGTCCAAGCAAAGCCAACAGGACCCACCAGAAAGGGCGGTCCGACCATGGGTTTGTTTCGACCTCCACATACCGGCCACAATATGGACATTGGAACGCATCTTCATAAATCTCTCGACCACAGCCCCGGCAGGTGATTGTCTGGCTTTCCTCGTCGGCACCATCCCTGTCCCCGTATTCATCGTCGAGATACTCATCGTAGTCACGCCGAGTTGAGTCGGTTCGCACCTGATCTACCCCCTACCGCACGGTCAAAACTTCCGGCATCCCTCGGACGAGAACAACGTTGGCTTCGCCCCAGGGTCCGAAGGGCCGCTAATGCTGACAAAATATCGGTTATTTAGTGAGCAATGTATTGCTCCGCTCCTGGCCAAGTTATTTTTCGACCTGAAGCCAGCCCCTAACAAAAAGGTGCGGGTTTCAGAGGAGGTTTGAGCTTCCTTGCCACTCTTTGACCCATCGCATAAGTCGATCCCTCCCGATGTTTTAGGCGCTTGTAGGATCGAATTTCTGACCACCCGGCCAGAGGCCTTTAATCCCGCCATCTCGGTTGGCTGGCAAATCTTATAGTTTCGGTTCAGGTTTGCCACCGCCCAACTCGACGTTGTCGAAGCCCTCAAAATTGGCCTACCACCAAAGTCGGGACAGCTGGTAACCATACGTGTTCTGGCCGAACGGGGCAACGATGGGGGTCGGCTCTTCGAACTTATGGGGCTGGCGGAGTAGCTCGGGCGGGGCACGTAGCCGAAGGGTAAAGGAGCCTATCCTTCGAATCTCGAAAGAGACCCCCACGTGACACCGTGAGGATGCTTCGGGTTTGCCCTTGCTCTTGTTGCCGACAGACTATTTCCCTTCCGGTGCGAGCCTTTTGAACCATTTGACTTGTCATCCCTGGTGCTGCCTGGCCAACAAGGTTCGGGCGGTGCGGGGTGAAATGTGACGCAGAATCGTGCGGGGTGAGGGTGATGAAGTCGCTCAAAACCCTTGGGGTGGTAGCGGTGTTGACCGCGGCGGCGGGAGGAGTCTACGTCAGTCTTCACCGCCCGCCGCAGTTTCCGGCCAGCGTTTCCCCCCAACAGGCCGCAGATGGGGGCGAGTCCGCATTCCAGTCCGGGAAACCGCCGTCGCCTGGCCCCTCAGCTGGTGGGCCCGATGCTCCCTTCGGCGGCGTCAATGTGAGCCTGGGAGCCGGCCTGAGCTCGCAGGAAGCGCTTTCCCTGCCTACCCAGCCCGCTTCCGAAGCCTCAAGTGAAAGGCAATCGGTTACCGGAAATGCTCCCGCCCAGTCGCTTGCGGCGGAAAGAGGCCCCGCTGATCCTGCCCCGGTTCAGGAAGGTCAGCCGGTGGCAGTTCAGTCCGCCCCTGCCCAATGGCGTCCTGATTGGCCCGGGCTTAGCTCCAGTAACCCCCAGCCGTCCACAGGGGAGCTTCCGGCTGCACCGGCGGGTACGGCAAGTCAGGAGGCATCCTCGCGGACTAAGGTGGATTTTGCCACTTTCATGACGCAAGTAAATCAGCTCTTGGCACGGGGGCAATTGGCTTCCGCCTTGGAGCAGTTAAGTCAACGGTACGACGACCCGTCGCTAAAGCCGGAAGAGTATGCCCAGGTAGTTGACCTCTTGGATCAGATTGCGTACGCAGTCATTTACTCGCCGGAAAGTGTGCTTGAGCCGCCATATGTGGTGCAGCCAGGCGACACCTTGCAGCGGATCGCCCAAAGCTACGGGGTGCCATGGCAACTTCTTGCACGAATCAATGGCATCGCAGATCCCAACTCGTTGACGCCTGGGCAGAAGCTTAAGGTTGTGCGCGGACCGTTCGATGCCGAGGTCGATCTGAAGCGGCGGGAAATGACGTTGAAGCTGCACGGCCTTTATGCCGGCCGATTTTCCCTGCCCAAGATCGTGGCACCCGAGCGCCTGGAGAGTACGTACTTTGTGGAGGATAAGTCTAGCGTCCCCGGCCAGTGGTGGATTCGCTTAAGTAGGGGGGCAGAAATCCGCGGAGAGGCTGAGGTAAGCCCGGTGCGGACTGGGGGAGAGGGGGCTCCTGTCTTACATGTGGAAGCCGACCAAATCGAAAATTTGCATACTATTCTCTCGGTCGGCTCACGCGTCCGCATCCTCCGGTAGCGTTCTCAGTCCGTGCTCTGTACTGGGAGAGGTTTGGCCGGACTCGTCCCGCCGAAGCCGTCGACCGCGCCCGGCGTTAACGAATTGCATTCCACCCGTCGCCACTTCCACCCGCCTGGGCCTGCGAGGCAGCCGGGCTTGTTGACGAGGAACTGTCCTGCCGAGCGGCGATTTCCGGCCCCTCCAGCTTTCGATCTGTAATGGAAAGGATCCGGACAGATTGGACTTTCTCTTCGGCTACAAAGTCCGGAGTGGGTTGGCCCGCGGGCGGGGTTTCTTGCGCCATGGCTCGGCTAAGATCCCCGGGATTTCCCGCCAGAACTGATCCTGCTCGTTCAAATGGGTCGCAGTGACCTGAGCCCTTGCCTACTAGCGGACCGCAGTAGTCATACGGCGTCCAGCAGGTTCGGCATCCTCCAGCAATTGTGGCAATCCCGACCAAAAGAACGAGGGGAACTGGGCTGGGTAAGCAAACAAATCGGCAAGGGAGCCTCATTTGGACCTACCTTAACCTCGGGGATAAGCCAAACCGGATCAGCAATTGGCTTTGGAGCTGCGACGCGTCGATGAACGGCGATCTGCCATTTGCAGAATCGGTTGATCGGCTAAAGAGAGCTTGGGACTTAAAGAACTTCCCCCAAAAACTCGCTTAACACGCTGCGCGCGAGCCTCTCTGACCTGCGGATGGAATGCCCTTCCTGAGAACGCAAGCCACTGAGAGCTTTTCTTCTTCTTGTCTTTTGCCTCGTGGCTTTGGACTGCGACAAGCACCGTGCTGGCAGGGGCGGAGCTCGGCCCAAAAGCCGTTCTGCCTGGGGTAGCGGGAGTTTCGCGCTTTTAGGCCCCCGCCTCGAGATGGGCCAGGGAGTGGGAATGGCTGCCATTTCAGTGAGCCGGCGGTTATGCTGGCCCAATTCGGCGTACACGAGTGGGTTAATCGGAGAAGTGGGATGATCTGGGGCGTGCCGGCAGAACGGCCTAGTCCGCGGAAATTGCTTTGCATATGGAAGACAAGAAAGGGACGCTTACCGAAGCGTCCCTTCAAAGTGACCAGAATGCCTGGTGGGCGATGAATTGGGGCCGGTACAAGTTCTGAAGTGCGTACTGGCGGCACGTGGGGCGCGGCAGAGTGGATTCGGCCCTTGCTTTGGCCGCGGAGGGCACTTCGGCGAAAGTGCCCAAGGCATTCGGCCAGCCGGACGTTACGCTTCGTCTACGCGGGTTTCTAGGTAGCGGGCCAGTTGATGGAAGGCCGAGCCCGGCTGCAGCAACCGCGCTTTTGCCCGCAATTTGGTCATGTCCATAAGTGTTTCAAACGGTTTGTAAACAAGATCGAGCTGGCCAGTGACCGAGACCATCACCCCATCAAGTCCTTGCTCGACCAAAGCGCGATAAGCTCCGACACCGAGCTGGCTCCCCAGGCAGATGTCGTAGGCAGTGGCAGGGTGACAACGGATTTCGTAGCCAAACTGCAGTCCTGTGATCTTAAGCTCCTTACCCATCTCCTGTTTTACCCGTTCGGCCACCAGCCGGCCCAAGCGAGCTGAAAAGTTAAGCTGCGACACAGGGAAGTGTCCGAAGGGATCCGGCTTAAGCGCCCGGAACTGGTCCTCCGGGATACACTTTTTAATCTCGTCGGCGGGCAGGAATTCGGCCAAGCCTTCAGCGATCACCACTACGCCGTAAGGCTTGCCCTCGGCAAATCGGGTGCGGACCATGCGGACGATTCGGTCAACGACTTTGTCCACGCGGATTACTTTGCGCATCACCGCTTTGCCGCTTGGATCGCGCATCACCTCGCCAGTTTGGGGCGAGACGGCCTCTTCCTCCGTCCACCAATCCTGGCAGAGGTCCTCTAACCCGATGGCCAGTTGAGCCTCACCGGCGATCGCTGCTCCATACGTCAACCAGGCGGCTTTCCGCCCCATGACCTGCACAACGTACCAAGCCCGGGCCGCTTGCGCATCGGCCAGCAGGTTCCGCACCTCCCGGGCAAGCATTTCCACGGCGGTGAAGTAGCCAAAGGTAAAGTCGATGCCCTCGTAGTCGTTGTCGATTGTCTTGGGAAGATGGACCACGCGGATCCGCTGCCCCAGCTGAGGATTGCGATCCTGGAAGAGCTTGAACTTTGCAGCTGTTGTCAACGTGTCATCACCGCCAATGGAAATGACGGCATCAACCCCAAGCGATCGCAACCCGTCGTAAACACGACGAAGGGGAGCGGTGGCATTTTCGTCGGCGAGGTCGCTTTCCTGTTTGACATTCTTGCCGGGGTTTTCTCGTGATGTGCCGATCAAAATGCCCGTTTGGGTACGCACCCCTTCCAAGTCTTTGTGATGAAGCCGGATGTAGTCACTGCCTTCCTTTAAACCCTTGGCCGGGTCGTATTTGGCCAGATTGGCATACCCGTTTAGCAACCCGAGGACCTCGATCCCCGCCCGAGAGAAACAGATGGCAGCACTTGCGATGACAGCGTTGGCTGCCGGAGCCGGCCCACCAGAAAACAGAATCCCCACCCGGCGAAGATCAGTCTTGGGGATGGCTGGACTGGAAAGTGGTGTCGACATCTTCGTGTCGTCTCCTCCATTTCTTCGAACTTGTCCCTTTGGTTCCATCAGTTGCGTTGACGGTCAAATCGCTCTTGCCTCAAACGTCCACGCGTATCATGCTACGCCTGAATCGGGGCCCCTGAATGATGGCAATCTCCTGATGAAATTTTGGATGGAGGATTCTTTGCAAGACCTTTCTGGGAGTTGCTGCCTGGATTGCCACCCCGGGCGGCTGGCGGTGTGAGATTGTCCAATTGACCCCAAGCGTTTTCTAACCGATCGGTTCTGTTACGGGGTAAGAGCCGAGCATCTCCAAGCGCAGGGTCTTTTTCTTTAGTTGGGCAAAGGCTCGCTCCACCACTGGGTCGGTCTCATGACCTTCCATTTCCACAAAGAATAAATAAGCGCCGCGGGTCCCCGGCACAGGGAAAGATTCGATCCACGTCAAGTTTAGTCCATTGCGTTTAAAGACCATCATCGCATCCGCCAAGGCCCCTGGCCGGTGCTCAACTTGGAACATCATCGCCGTCAGATCATTCCCGGTAGGAGGAGCCGATCGCATCCCGATAACAGCAAATCGGGTGGTGTTGTTGGGATTGTCCTCAATGCATTCGGCGATGATATTTAGTTGATAATGAATCCCCGCTTGCACGCTAGCGATAGCGGCCGCCCCGGGTTTTTCGGAGGCAAGCTGTGCTGCGGCCGAGGTGCTTGTGACCTCCACTGTCTTTACGCCGGGCAAATGGCGGGCAAGCCAGTTACGACACTGAGAAAGCGCTTGTGGCCGGCTATAAACCTCGCGGATTTCTTCCCTCTTACATCGGGCCAACAGAGCATGGTGAATGACCAGCTCAACTTGTCCACAGATGCGAACGGGCAGACGGGCGAACATTTCCAAGGTATCAGCCACCCGGCCGTCGGTGGAATTCTCAAGCGGCACCAAGCCGTAATCGGATTGTCCACGATTTACCTCTTCGAACACGGCTGCAATGGTGCCGACGGAGACAAGCTCGGCCGACTGCCCAAAATGGTGCATGGCCGCCAGGTGACTGTAGCTATAAGCCGGCCCCAAGTAAGCCACTCGGACCGGCTTACAGATTTGTCGACACCCAGCGGCAAGCTCAAGCAGGATGGCGCGGAGAGTCCGCTCCGGTAAGGGGCCTTCAGCCCGAGAGAGTAATCCTTCCAGCCAAACTTCTTGGTTTTTCCACGACTCTGGACCGGAGAAAAGACGCGGATCTTGCTGATAGAGCTGAAGGGCAAGCTCGGCTCGGCGCTTCAAAAGCTGGAGGATCTCCCCGTCCACCTGAGCCAATTCTTCCGCCGGCGCAAGCGAGGGTGTTTGCCGAGCCTTGTTTCCGGCATGTGAGCGATTCTTGGTCTTTGGTCGCGATCCGCTGGTCATAAGGGATTTCCGCCCAAGCTCTGCGGCGACCCACCGTTGCCGACGTGCCCCTCGAAAGGAGGTTCCCGGGTTGCCTGCCTCAAAAAACCCGGAAAAGCTGCTTAGCCACAAACACAACTAAATCGATAACTTTTATTCGCTTGCGTTCTTGCCGGGTTTGCAGCGAAAGATCAGCAAGCTGCGCAGTTAGGGCATTCGCCGGAGACACTACAAGTTTAACGAATAGGTGTGTGCGCTGCCAGGCGATCGGGACGGGTCGCTCTGCCGCACCCAAAGCGTACCCGAAAGACTGTCGGGGCCTGCTGTAGTGACCCCTGTGGTCAAACGAAGGTCATGCCCGGCAGGTAAAAGGTGTAGCTGCACACCCATGGGTTAGAAGCGCGAAACAAGGGGAAGGCCTACCCCTCAAACAAAAATTAACATCGGGGATCGCTGCCATTTTGGCCAGGTGGAGAGTTATCCGGGGGGAAGATTGAGGGCTCAGGCTTAGCCCGTCCGGTTGCCAAAATGGCACTCATCGAAAGCCCCACCTTGGTCTCAGCCCGGGGAGGGCGTAATCGCTTCTCGCATGCTTAGTCGTAAGCCCTTTCAGGCTTGAGAGTTAAGACGCGGACTGCTGGTGTTCGCGTGTAGGGCACATATTTTGCAACACCACCCCTTCGACATTTAATGCGCTGCCTGCTTTCGGGGAAGCCCACTGTCGGGCCAAGAACTCCAGAACCGCGGTCTAGCTCTGGAATCTCAGGTTCCTAGGACCGCGGGGAGGGCCTGCCTAAGGCAAAGTTCCGCCAGGAGGGGTTCGGCTCTTTCGCCCCGCACCAAGGCGGGAACTCGCTACGGGCAGTGATGAGCTGGGATACGCTCGCAGGTGAAGGCTCCGGGAGCTTCGTGGCGTTCGCTTATTGTGTTTGGAGGGAAAGCAATTTGGCCTCAGGCTTGTGGGGCGATTATCGGGACCAAATAGATTTGCACAAAAGGGTAGGGAAAGGAGAGCAAGATGGCTAAGGGCGAAAAAATCATCGGTATCGACTTGGGAACCACCAACTCCGTGGTGGCCGTGATGGAAGGCCGCGACGTGAAGGTCATCCCCAACCAGGAGGGTAATCGACTGACCCCCAGTGTGGTGGCCTTCACGGAAGGCGGTGAAGTTCTCGTCGGCGAACCCGCCAAGCGCCAGGCCATCACCAACCCCAAGCGGACCATCTATTCGATCAAGCGCTTCATGGGGCGGCGGCGTTCGGAGGTGGCCGTCGAAGAGACGATGGTTCCGTACGAAATCGTCGGTGCCCCGGACGAGTATGTTAAGGTGCGCGTGGGGGACAAACTGTACACGCCGCCGGAGATCTCGGCGTGGGTGCTTCGTAAACTGAAGGATGCTGCCGAAGCTTACCTTGGTCACCGCGTCAACAAGGCAGTGATTACAGTGCCGGCCTACTTCAACGACGCCCAGCGGCAAGCCACCAAAGACGCTGGGGAAATTGCCGGCCTGGAGGTTGTGCGAATCATCAACGAGCCTACCGCCGCTTCACTCGCCTACGGTCTGGACAAGAAGGGCGAAGCCAAGAAGATCGCCGTCTTCGACCTGGGTGGGGGCACGTTTGACATTTCCATCCTGGAGGTGGCCGAGGGTGTCTTCCGCGTCATTAGCACCAATGGTGACACCCACTTGGGTGGCGACGACTTCGACGAAGAACTGATCAAATACGTGGCCGACGAATTTCAGAAGGAACATGGTATCGACCTGCGGAAGGACCCGATGGCCTTGCAGCGGCTCCAAGAGGCCTGCGAAAAGGCTAAGAAGGAGTTAAGCTCGACGCAAACGACCACCATTAACCTGCCCTTTATTACCGCAGATGCCAGTGGCCCGAAGCACTTGCAAATGACCATTACCCGGGCCAAGTTCGAGCAGCTTGTTGACCATCTCATCGAGCGGTGCCGGGGCCCGGTGATGCAGGCCCTGAAGGACGCCAAGCTCCGGCCTCAGGATATCGACGAAGTGGTGCTCGTCGGCGGTTCGACACGGATTCCCAAGGTACAGGCCTTGGTCCGAGAAATCTTCGGTAAAGAGCCGCACAAGGGTGTCAACCCCGACGAGGTGGTGGCCGTTGGCGCTGCCATTCAGGGTGCGGTGCTAGCGGGCGAATTGCAGGATGTGCTCCTGCTGGACGTGACTCCGCTTTCGCTTGGGATTGAAACCCTAGGTGGTGTGTTTACGAAGATTGTCGAACGCAACACCACTATCCCTTGCGAGCGGAAGCAGATCTTTAGCACCGCCGAGGACAACCAGACAGCCGTCACGATTAAGGTCTATCAGGGCGAACGTCCGATGGCGGCCGACAACCGGCTGCTGGGGATGTTCAACCTGGAGGGTATTCCGCCTGCACCGCGGGGTGTGCCGCAGATTGAGGTCACCTTCGATATCGACGCAAACGGCATCTTGCATGTGACGGCTAAGGACCTTGGCACCGGCAAGGAGCAGCGGGTGCGGATTGAGCAATCAGCCGGCTTGTCCAAGGAGGAAATCGAACGGATGCGGCGCGAGGCCGAAATGTACGCTGAGGAAGACCGCAAGAAACGCGAACTGGCCGAGCTCCGCAACCAAGTGGACAACATGTGCTGGCAGATCGAGAAGTTCATGCGGGAGCATCCGGACAAGATCCGGCCTGCCGACCGCCAAGCCATGGAAAACGCGATGAATCGTGCAAAAGAGGTCGCCAAAAAAGACAATGCCGAGCAAATCAAAGCGGCGCTTCGGGAGCTAGAACAAACCCTGCATGCCTTTAGCAAGGCACTGTACGAGTCGGTGGGCGCTCGGGCCACGCAGACTGCCGGCACGGGCGGTAGCCGCACCCAGACCGCGCAGGATGATACGATTGATGCCGACTACGAGGTGAAAGGCTAACCGTCGTTGGAAAGTCAACGATGTAGCCTTGTGGCTTGTTCCGCTTGCCGCCGGGCGCGCAAGGAAGTGTCCCGCTCGGCGAAGCTTCGGACCGGTGTCAAGTCGAGCGAACAGGTTTTAAACACTCAAGAACTTAGTTCTCGGGTTTAAAGCCGCGGCAAGTCACGGAAGCTTCCGGGATCGGAGAGTGCACTGGGCTGCTCCGGTGCATGCTTCGATCCCGTTTTTATGCCGGCTGATTGCCCGGTTGATTGCGACTGAACTTGTGGTTGGTTCCCAAGCTGGGCCGAGGTTGCCGCTAATCGGACGAGGGTTTTCTGGAGGATATTGCCGGCCTTAGAATTCGGTCTGGGGCAACCGCGGGTTGAGCGACTGACCGGACAGGGCGGTCGAGATTTGCTCGAGCCTGGAGCAGTTAGAGAAAAGAAAAGGTGTTGACCTATGGCATTCCGATTTGACAAGTTGACGATCAAAAGCCAAGAAGCCCTGCAAGAGGCCCAATCGATCGCCGGTCGGCAGGGCCATCCGGAGATCGACCCGCTTCATCTTCTTGTGGCACTTATCGAACAGCCGGAGGGGCTTTGTCGCCCAATTCTTGAGCGAATCGGAGTCAACTGGAATCAGCTTAACCGGATGATCGAGGCCGAGATGCGGCACTTCCCGAAAGTCTCCGGGGGGAGTCCGCCGGGTGTGGGTACGGCCTTGCAGCGGGTGCTGGAGGCGGCCTTCCGCGAGGCCGATAGCATGAAGGACGATTACGTCTCCACGGAGCATCTGCTGCTTGCACTAACGAAAGTTGACTCCAAGGCCAAGCGCCTTTTAGAGCTGAACGCTGTCCGGCCGGATGATGTGCTTAAGGCTCTTCGGGCCATCCGGGGGACAGCCCGCGTGACAGATCAAGAACCGGAGGCCAAGTTCCGGGCACTGGAGCGCTACGGCATCGATTTGGTCGAGCGTGCCCGTCGCGGCAAATTAGATCCGGTCATCGGCCGAGATCAGGAGATTCGCCGTGTCATCCAAGTTCTTTGTCGACGAACAAAGAACAATCCGGTTCTCATTGGTGACCCCGGTGTTGGCAAAACGGCGATTGTGGAGGGTTTGGCCTTACGGATTGCCGAGGGTGATGTACCCCAAAGCCTAAAGGATCGGACGATCATCGCCCTAGATATGGGGGCACTCCTTGCCGGGGCAAAATACCGAGGCGAATTCGAAGAACGATTGAAGGCCGTCCTGCGAGAGGTGCAAGAATCCGAAGGCCGGGTGATGCTCTTTATCGACGAGCTTCACACGGTGGTTGGTGCTGGGCGGGCGGAAGGTGCCACCGCGGATGCCGCCAATTTGCTTAAGCCCGCCCTTGCCCGCGGCGAGCTTCGCTGCATCGGGGCAACAACACTAGATGAGTATCGTAAGTACGTCGAAAAAGACGCTGCCCTGGAGCGCCGCTTCCAGCCAATTTATATCGGCGAGCCTTCGGTCGAGGATACCATCGCGATTCTCCGTGGATTAAAACCTCGGTACGAAGCGCACCACCGCGGGGTGAAGATCAAGGATTCCGCCCTGGTGGCGGCGGCAACCCTTTCCCACCGCTATATCCACGACCGTTACCTCCCGGACAAGGCCATCGACTTGATGGACGAGGCAATGAGCCGGGTCGTCATGGAACTGGAAAGCGTCCCGGCGGAAATCGACGAGGTGCAGCGTCGGCTTGTGCAGCTGGAACTGGCTGCTCGTCAACTGGCCGACGAAACCGATGAGGCTGCCAAGCAGCGCTTGGCCGAAGTGCAAAAGGAAATGGCGGAATTGCGAGAAAAACTCTCCGCCCTTCGTGCACAATGGGAACGGGAAAAAGCAGCACTTACTGATCTCCATCGGCTCCGCGAGGAATTAAACGAAGTCCAGCACCAGGCCAATCAGCTTCGGGCAAGCATCCACAGTAAGCAGTCGGCCGGGATTTTGCCGCCGGAGGAAGAGTTCCAGGAATTGCTTCGCCTCACCAATCGTCAGAAAGAGCTCGAAGAGCGATTGAAGGCACTCGAGGCGGTGGCCGGTGACGGCAGCGCCCGTCGGCTCCTGCGGACGGAAGTCGGTCCCGAGGAAATTGCCGAGGTGGTTAGTGCCTGGACCGGTATCCCGGTGGCGCGGATGCTCGAAACCGAGCGGCAAAAGCTCCTTGTGCTGGAGGATCGTATTCATCAACGCGTGGTGGACCAAGAGGAGGCTGTGGAGGCGGTGGCAAACGCCGTGCGGCGGAGCCGAGCGGGACTCCAGGATCCTAATCGGCCGATTGGTTCGTTTATCTTCCTCGGGCCAACGGGAGTGGGCAAGACCGAGCTCTGTAAGGCTTTGGCGGAGGTCCTTTTTGATGACGAACGGGCGATGGTTCGCCTCGATATGTCGGAGTTCATGGAGCGGCACACAGTCAGCCGGCTCATTGGCGCTCCGCCGGGCTATGTAGGCTACGAGGAAGGCGGGCGACTAACCGAGGCTATTCGCCGCCGGCCGTATTCTGTTGTGCTCCTTGACGAAATCGAAAAGGCCCATCATGACGTGTTCAATATTCTCCTGCAAGTTCTTGATGACGGTCGCCTCACGGATAACCTGGGCCATACCGTTGACTTTACCAACACAATTATCGTTATGACGAGTAACCTGGGCAGTCAGATGATCCAGGAAATTGCCCGCGAAGGTGGCGATGTGGAGGAAATGCGGGAGGCGGTCTTTGGCATCTTGCGGAAGCACTTCTTGCCGGAATTTCTCAACCGAATTGACGAAATTATCATCTTCCGACCGCTTAGCCGAGAGCATATTCGCAAGGTGGTCGAGCTCCAGCTCAAGCGATTTGCTGCCCAATTGGCTCAGAAGCAGATCCACCTGGAGTTTACCAACGCGGTTGTGGACGCTATTGCCGAGGAAGGCTACGATCCGGTCTTTGGTGCCCGGCCGGTGCGGCGGGTGATCCAGCGGCGGATCCAAAACCCGCTGGCTGTAGAAATGCTTAAGCACCAATGGGACGAAGGCGTCTCCATCCGTGTGGACTATCGTGACGAGGAATTCGTCTTTGAGGAGGTTCCTGGGCCCGCCCTGAAAACAGCGGCAAAGTAAAGCCAGATTGGTAATGCTCAAGCGTATTCAAGCGGAGGGTGGGAATCGGAAAGATTCGTGCCGGCCGCTCCCGAGGACCCGCTCGAAGGCCGAAAGCAAGCTCGGAGAGCGTCTGTCCAATGCTCCGAGCGGGAGTCCACACTCGCTCATAAGTTGACATTTAAACCTAGATTCGCCTGTGGCTCCTTCGCACCGCCGATGGGAGGGCGCCCTGCGGGGCAAGGCGCAGGCCGGAAGGTAGCACCTGCAGGGCTTTCCCGAGATTCGACTTGTCCGGCTGTATTTCGGAGGGTTGAGACACCGTGTTTAGAATCAAGACCGATACCACTAGCTGCAAGGTTTCGACGAGGGTTTCTTGAGGCTATTCCGCGGTGCTTCGGCCCTTAGCTGGCTTGTGGTCTCCCCTCGGTTGCCTGGCGGTCAAGCTGTCCCCGGGGCCTCTGCGGGAGTGTGCGTCTAAGCTGTCAGGGTTTTTGAACGCAGTCTTTGTGAGGGTGTTCAAGGGGGGATCTTGCCGGCGGCCACGGATCAACGCGGGTGGCTAGCCCCGGTTTAGCCCACAACATGCCGGGCGTGTCTATTTCCCGTAGCTTGAGGCGAGGGTAAGAGGTTTTTGAAACTTGCCGCCGAGAATCGCTTCCCGCAGACAGGGGTGAAGACGGTCTTTTAGGGTTCGTGGACAAGCTCAAGCTTGTAAAGGACGACCTCGGCGACGGAATCAGGTGGGTCGCCCTCGGTGGGGTTTGATTGGGGATAGCAGCCCACTTTGAAGTAACAGCCCTTTCGGCGTGCGGACCAATCGAGCTTGAGCTTGCCTTCGTACCACACGCGGATTCGGCCTTGGCCTGCCTCCATGCGAAGCTCGAAAGGTGTGCCCAGCCTGTAGTTAGGCTCAAGGACCACATCAGGTTCGTCTTCGCGTTCGATGAGTAACTTCCTGTCTTCCAAGCGAATCATCAACACGTCGTCCCGGTCGTCGTGGATTTGAGCGCAAACGACATGCCGTTTGACCGGCGGTGTTTTGCGTATTGCCAAGGTGGCCGAAAGGGCATGTCGTCCGGCTGTGGTGCTCCAGGCGGCCAGTTTCTGGGCGTCTGCCATTTCCCGCAATTCACATCGTGGATAGCGGGAACCTCTTGTCGGCTTACCACCACAAGGTGCACGGAAAACGACTCCCTTACGGTCCTCATCCACGAAGAAGAATTGGCCGTCGACAAACGTCCGGAGCTGGGAGGGAGTAACCTCATCCGGCGAGCCAGGGCGATCTGTGTCAACAGGCAGAGTGAGTTTCCAGCGCGAAAAATCGAATAGCTCGGCGGGCAAAATGCCGTGGTCGTTCTCCAATGAAAGACTCGGCCAAGCCAGAAGGGCAACAAGCGTTAAGAGCTCCGTCATGCCACTACCCTTGTGTTTGCCAGGGGGAAGGAGCCTGCCGGAAAGCTTCCGCCTCAAAAGCGTTGTCCGCATAAGGATTTTTTCCGCGCAGAAGGGCAACACTTGAGGCCAGAAGGTAGGCCGGGATAAAAAGTGGTCCCCATCGCTCATACTGAGCGACGTGAACTAATTCGTGAGCTCGCAGTTTCTGCCGGGACTGAGCGGAGCGATAGAGCACGACGTGACCGAAGGTAATTGCCTCGATCCCGCCCGGGAGAGGAAAGCGGGACAGGAGCGTTTGCCAAATGCCACCCCAAAATTCAAGCACTCTCCCGAAGCGTTTGGCGCTTCCCCCGGTGACAAGGCCGATAACCCCCAAAGCCAGGCCGAAGATGGTGTTCGGCAATGTCCACAAGATGCAGAAAAGCATTGTTAGCCGACTATTGTGCCCTTCCCAACCGCAGCGGCTTTCGTGATCGCAGGGAGCGTATGGCTCGGTCAATACGGACATACGCAATCGACCTTCGGGCACCTAGGTCGCAGGATTTTTGACTCACCTCAGTGACCAAAGGATACCAGCGGGGCGTCCGGTCGGCTGACGGGGAAACGGACGGCCAATGTTTATTTTAGCCGATGATTTCCCGGCGGCGGGAGAGGTAATCCCAGATCACAAACCGATCGAGGTCCTTGCCGGCGGCAAAAAAGACCCGCCCCTGAGTTTCTCGGGCAAGCCGATAGGCAAACTGCACATCCTCGCGGCTTTGGCCCCAGGTAGGTAACAGGAAGATGTTGATAACAATACCTTCGCGGTGGCAAAGCCGTCCTTCTCGGAGTGTGGCCGCTTCGGTTTCCCGATGGGGTGGATAGAGTAAATAAAGCACCGAGCCTTCAAAGTGGGCAGTGGGCATGCCGTCTGTGATGAGGATGATTTGCCGGTTGGGGGTGTCTTGAGTGGCCAGCAATCGCCGAGCAAGCTGAAGCCCATGTTGGATGTTTGTGAAATGAGGGGGGATGTCAAGTTCGGTAATCCGTGGGTCGCTCATGTCTGCTCGGAGGCGGATCACCGGATCATAAAGTGTGGGGTTTTTTGGCAAAAGGCTCGGTATCTCGCTAATGTGGCGCAGTTTGGCGAACGTGGCTACTTCCACAAACTGGAGGTAATCGCCGGGAAACTCCCGCGTAATTAATCCGTGAAGGGCAATGCCCATCCGCTTGGCGTGGACATAAAGGTCCGAATAACGCATGGACCCACTCATGTCCAGAAGGACCACAGTGGCACACTTGGGTGTGTTTTTTGTTTTGTGGATGACAATATCTTCTGGCTTTAAGTGGACGGGCAGGCATGGTCCTTGCCGCACAAGCGCGTTGATGAAAGAGCTGGAGATATCCATATTGGCCAACGAGTCGCCAAATTCGTAGGGCTTGGTGCTTTGGAGTTCCACCGCACCTTCGCCCAAAATGGGACCTTGGTGGCGACCTGTCCGGGCGGCTTTAAGTTCGCTAAAGATCCGTTCGAGGAGATACCCTTGAAAGATCCGCATGGCTTTAGGGGTGAGACGATAGCCCTCCGGACCACGCTCTAGCCCTTGAAGTTCGGCCAGTTGACGAAGATACTCACGCACCCGCTCGGCCAGTTGACGAAGATTGTCCAGCTGCTCCTCGGAAGCATATTCAGCCAGTTCGTTCAAATCGATGATGCCGATCCGGGCCGTTTTCATCGCCTCTTGGAGCTGTTTGAGGAGGCGGTCGATCGTCTCAAGCTCCTCTTTAATCTCCAGGGCCTGGGGAATCGTCATCGGCGTCCGGCCTGTGAAATGGTACTTCGACGCCAATTCTTCGATCTGGTACTTTTCCCCTAAGCGGGCAGTGAGACGAATTAGTTGACGAGCAAAATCAGGCCGATCATTTTCCACATGGTACCAGATTCGCTCTAAGTCGTAGAGTTGTTCCTCGGCTACCGCCTTTTGAAACCAGGAGGCCAAGGCCCGCGGCGGCTTCATTTCAGCGGCCAAATCGCGAAAGAGCCGGGTGGCCTCTTCCAGAACGGTTTCTGTCTCGTAGGTTTCCAAAATCTTCTTTTTGCGCTGAAGGAGCATTTCGATGAGCGAATGGAGGCTGGGACCTAACCCTGCGATTTGACTGGGGTCGATCCGTACTGCCCGAGCCAGTTCCTCCTCAGTCAGCTCGCGAAGATCACCGTAAGCCAAAAGGTGTTCCATCGCGCCGGACACTAGATCCGGTGGCGGCTGGTACGGGCTAGGAATATTTTTGGGATCATAGGCTTGGTAAGTGTGGATGATACCGCCGGCATTGCGGAGCTTACTGTGCGGCCGATCAGGGAATTTCATAAATGATTCTCCCATGGCGCTGCGTCCGGGAGATTCGTTCTTCGGCATAAAGGCCCGCTAGGACAAATTCCACACAAGAGGCACGGATGGCCGGATGTGATGAGGCGTTGACCTCAAAGGCCTTTTCCCACACCGGGGGCACCCGCTTGAGCCGTTCCGCGTAATACTCGGAAGGCAACATGTCGCCTACTTCGATCTTGACCCCCCGGCCGAAGATCTCCGCTATCTCTTCCAGTCCGTGCTTGTTGACGTATTCCCGGAACACGTCCCGGATCGCCTCCGCGACGATGGCCTCCAGCACCTGCCGTTCGGACATCTGGTGGCTGCTCATCAAGTCAAGCTCGAGCTTGCCCAGTGCCGAGGAGTACAAATGCCCGAGGTCGCTTATCCGCGGGACGGCAGGTTTTTCTCCGAGGATGGCTGCCCGCCGTCGAGCGCTGGCTACCATCACCCGATAGTTGGCAATACTTAATCGGGCGCTTACGCCTGAGGCCTGATCGATATATTTGGACCGTCGGGCAACGATGCTGATTTGCTCGATGATTTCGCTCATGAAGTAGGGAACCACCACGGGGTAGTCACCCCCGAGGTCAAGTCCCGCCTCTTGATGCATGATCTCGATCCCGAGTTGACGATCGCGGGGATAGTGAGTGTGGATGACCGAACCGATTCGGTCCTTAAGCTGCGGGATGACCTTGCCGCTTCGGTTATAGGTGGCCGGGTTGGCCGAGAAAAGCATCAGCACATCGATATCAAAGCGAACGGGATAACCGCGAATTTGTACGTCCCGCTCTTCCAGGATATTAAACAAGCCGACCTGAACTGCTTCGTCCAATTCCGGTAGTTCATTGATGGCGAAAATGCCCCGGTGCATTCGCGGGATGAGTCCAAAGTGAAGGGCCTCCTCGGCCGACATGCTGACACCGGCAGCTAATTTGGCAGGGTCAATTTCCCCAATCAGATCGGCAAACTTCGTCCCGGGAGCCAGACGCTCGGCATAGCGCTCGGAGCGATGCCACCAGCGAATGGGGATTTCGTCCTCAGGTCGCCCGGCGAGAAATTCCTTCCCCATCCGGGTGATGGGCTTGTAAGGATCTTCGTGTACAGGACAGCCGGGAATATCGAGATATGGGACCTCCTCGTCGAGAAATCGGGCGATCAGCCGCATCAGTCGACTTTTGGCTTGGCCCTTTTCCCCTAAGAAGAGCATATCGTGGCCAGCGATGATGGCGATGGCGATCTCCGGGATGACCGTATCGTCGTAACCGATGATACCGGGGAAAAGGTCCTCGCCTCGGGAAAGAGCGAGCATGAAGTTGTCGTAGATCTCCCGCTTAACCGATTTGGATACCCAACCGCTTTCGCGGAGTTCCCGCAAGGTGGTGGGACGTGATTCGGTGGCCGCACCGGTAGTCATAGGTCGCACAAGTCTCCGCAAGTTCACGTTGTCAACATGTGGGCCATCACTTCGAAAAGGTGCCTGGGAACATTCGCTGGGAGTTCGCCCAAGGACCGAAAATTGGGCCCTCGGCTTTATTCTATCCCCACCACCTTGCCGGCCAAGTTGCTGACAAGTTGATTCCCGCCCCCGGGTAAAGTCGTAGCTCTTTCGCGCAAACCGCACGACAAGTGGTCAGCGACCTGTTGGCAACTGCAAGCCGCAAGCCTGCCTCCATTACCTCCGCAAGCTACCAAAAGCCCATGAGTAACTCGAATATAAGATCGCCGAATAGTAGACCAACAATTCGCCTGGGTGGAGTTTAACCTGAGGCGGCAGTGCTGACAACCGCAAGAGGAAACCCGCGGACCGGAAGATACGTTCACCATGGCTTACTAAAAACTGTGGCCAAGTCGAGGGCGGGTCTGGTCGGCACTATAAGCAACTTGACCATGCATAATCACAGGGATTTATGGAGCCAATGTGCCGGAAGATGCTCGGCCTGTTTCGAGGGCGATAGCTTCTCCAGTTGGGGGCAGAACTGAGCGCGGGCCGATTCCAACCAATTCGCGGAACCTGCCGGCTCAGTGCTTGCCTCTCGTGGCGCGTCGGGCCGAGCCCTCGGTTTCGTACGAAATCCTTCGCCGAAAGGGTTAATCGGTGCCCAGCTGCGGGCGCGCTTGTCTGGGAAGTGGGGCTTTAGGTTGCCACCGTTACGGGACAAGTGATGGCGGCTAGTTTTTGTTGAAATTGAACTCCCTGTGCGTATCTGCGAGCAAGACGTGCGGGCTTGGCTGCGGCACTCTCCAGCCGTCTAGAGAATCGGAGCGGAACGGCTTCCCAAGATCTGGATGCGCGAACTTTTCCGGAGCCGGGACGGAATAGACCTAATGAGAAGTGTCATCCAATCTGTTTGGGGGCGGCTTCTCTTATCAGGCTAGTGTTTTTGTGTGAACGCCAAGAGGTCTCGTTCGGGGGAAATCATTGCGCCGGTGGCAAGGAAATTATCCCGTCGCTTCCACCACGAATGGCCAGCGGCGCAAGGACACCGTCTAAGAGCGGGAGGCGCCGCTACCGGTAAGTGATTTCGGGCGTAAGGGGCCGGCTTGGATGTCCAGATCAAGCGGTTCGAAAAGCCCGGCGTGGTAACGCTCCCAAGCAATGGCGCCCATTACAGCATTGTCTGTACAAAGCTTAAGCGGGGCAATATAAAGCCGTACATTTCTCCGGGAGGCTTCTTCCTCAAGGCGTTGACGGAATCGCTTGTTTGCCGCCACTCCACCGCCCACACACAAAGTCGAGGCGCCAAGCTTCTCTAGGGCCAAAAACGCTTTGCCGACGAGGCAATCGACAACAGCTTCTTGAAAGCTTGCCGCAATATCCGCGACCATCTGTGGCGGAAGATTAAGCTTGCTGAAGTCAACTTTCCCAGGTCCGCAGATGGTGTACCGGACGGCCGTCTTTATGCCGCTAAAGCTAAAGTCAAGACGATCGGGATCATCGAGGAACGCCCGCGGAAAGTTGTAGGCCTTGGGATTCCCGCTAGCTGCGGCCCGTTCAACTGCCGGCCCACCCGGGTAACCAAGCCCCAGCATGGAGGCCACTTTGTCGAATGCCTCCCCGGCTGCGTCGTCGATCGTGCTACCAATCAGTTGAAATTCAAGCGGATTCGGACACCAGTATAGGCTCGTGTGCCCGCCGCTTACGACCAGTCCTACACAGGGAAAGACTTCCTGCCCGCTGGCCAGGCGGCATGCGTAAACATGGGCATGTAAATGATCCACACCAATAAGCGGGACGTCGAGGACCAACGCGATGGTCTTAGCCGCCATCAGTCCCACCATAAGCGAGCCGGCTAGCCCCGGCGTATAAGCGACCGCCACTGCGGCAAGATCCGTCGCTGCGATCCCTGCTTGTTTGAGTGCTGTGTCGATCGCCGGCAGGATCCGCTCCAGATGTGCCCGCGAAGCGATCTCCGGCACAATGCCGCCGAAGCGCTCATGAAGGCGATCTTGGCTGGCGACGACAGCCCCGAGGACCTCCAAGCGGTCGGAGATCACTGCGGCAGCTGTTTCGTCGCAGGTCGTTTCTAGACATAACAAATACCGCCGCGACTTGTCGGCCTGGACCTCTTCCCTCGCTGTCTGCATGCCTTGGTTACCTATGCTGTTTACACCAAGTCAGACGGACCATAATCAGCTCACGATTTGCCACACTGCGTGCTTTTCTCTGCCCGGTGTTATCGATCTAATGATAGATGGACTGGCAAGATAAGCAACTGCCCACAAGTGCGGCGCTGACGCCAGGGCCGGGCTTGCGGCTACCCGTTCAGGAAATTGTCATGCGGATGATCCTTCATGAGCATGGATCTGCGAGGCCTGTTTGGCGACAAAACACTTAGCCATGATCCCATCCACGGGTACATTGCCTTTACCGCTGCAGCGGAAGATCCGGCAAAGGAGGTGGCTGAGCGACAGCTGATCGACCATCCCTGGGTTCAAAGGCTGCGGCAGATTCACCAGCTGCAGTGTGCCTGGTGGGTCTTCCCGGCGGCGCAGCATACGCGTTTCCAGCACGTGCTTGGGGCGATGCATCTGGCCAGCCGGGCGGCTGCCCAGTTATATCCCAGCCTGAAGGCCGTCTGTCCGGACTGCCCGAGTCGCGGTTACGTGGAATCGCTGTTGCGGATTGCCGCCTTGCTTCACGATGTGGGACATGGTCCCTTTGGCCACTTTTTGGATCAATATCTTCTTCGGGATTATGGGCTGACACATGAGACTTTGGGGGCGGAAATTATTCGCCGCGAATTCGCCCCCCTTATCCGCCGCATTCGCCGGAATCCCTTTAGTGCCCTCGAGCCGGATGAAATTCTGGATCCGGAGCAGGTCGCCTTCCTCATTGTGCGTCCCAAGGCGGCGGAACAGCCGGAGCAACCCCGCTGGCTTATCTTCTTACGAAGCCTCTTTTGTGGCATTTACACCCTGGACAACATGGACTTTGTGCTCCGCGACGCATATATGACCGGGTACAACATCCGGGCTTTCGACCTAGAGCGGTTGCTTCAGTACACCGTCTTTTCCGAAAAAGGCCTGACGATCCACGAGCGGGGACTTTCCGCGTTAGTGCGATTTGTGGCGGTGCGAGCGGAGCTTTTTCATTCCGTGTATTACCATCGCACCGTGCGAGCAATCGATTTGACGCTAAGAGATTTGTTCTTGGAAAGCAAGCCGTACCTTTTCCCGGGTAATCCGCTTGATCATTTGGAAGAATATCGGCAGTTTACAGATTGGGCTTTGTTTACGGACGTTTCCCGCTGGGCCAGGCATCCAAGCGATAGCCGGTTGCGGCAGTTGGGGGAGAAATGGCAGGGCTTCCTCCGGCGGGAAGTACCGTGGAAACTGGCCTGTGAACGGACAATCGTTTTCGGGGCCGGTCACTCCGAGGAGGCAAGCGTGTTTAGTGACGAAAAGCTTTTCGAGGAGGCCTTTCGCCGACGGTTGCCCCGAGACTTGCGCGATTTGCCACTGCGGTTTGATCCGGCGCGGCACGTATATCGGCCTGGTTCTTTTGCTCCGACGGCCGGGCAGAATTTCCTTTTTGACGCGGCCACGGGGGAAGTTCGCCCGCTGGAAGATCGGGATCTTTTCCGGCACATTCCCCTCAGCTATCGCATTTGTCGGGTGTACACGCAGAACCTGGAGTATAAGGAGCTTCTTGCCCGAGTGCTGGACAGCATGATCCGCGGCGGCACAAGTGACGAGTTGACGAACGTTTAGGCGGCCACAAGCGGAAGCGCCCCTGTCGTTTTGCACTCTCGCGGCTTATACCCTTGGAAGTTTAGCGATTAAGTTTTGGGGATCGCTCTTGGGGGAAAATGCCCGTGCGGCAGTTCCCGGAAACCCTTTGGCCCCAGATGGCGGGGTGGCGCTTGAGGTGGTGGAAGCGGCTTTTGCGCCAAAGTAGAATGCCTCCTAATGCAGTGGTCTTGAAAGAGTGGTTGGCATCAACGTATTTTGTCAACGGATCCGTGAACCATCGTTTATCTATCGGAGACTGCCTTATGAGCCGCGGACAGCGATTCTCAAACCGCTCGTGGCAGGAGGGCCAACATAGGCGGGCACGGGATGCGAATCAGCCAGCCACTGACCGGCGAGATTTCCTGGCCACCGGGGGCAAGATGACCCTAGGGGTCAGCTTGGCAGCGGGGGTCTTGCCGGCGGTTCATGCCGGTGAAGAAAACACCATTAGGCTAGCACTCATTGGTTGCGGCGGCCGGGGGAGTGGCGCAGTTCGCGATGCCTTTAGTGTGGCCACCCGGCCTATCGAGCTTTATGCCATGGCCGACATCTTTTCCGATCGCCTCCAAGCTTCCCATGCCAATTTGAGTAAACTTTTCCCTAAGCAAGTTAACTGCCCGCCGGAGCGACAGTTTGTGGGATTTGACTCGTATAAACATGCGATTGATTGCCTTCGGCCGGGGGATATCGCCATGCTGACCGGCTATGCGGCCTTTCGGCCGATGCAGCTTGAGTACGCGGTAGCCAAGGGTGTAAACGCTTTTCTGGAAAAGTCTTTTGCCACCGATCCCCCGGGCATTCGCCGTCTGCTGGCGGCGGCCAAGATCGCCTCGGAAAAAAACTTAAAAGTGGCGGCTGGCCTCCAGTGTCGACACTCGGTCAATCGGCACGAGCTTATTCGGCGGATTCGCGAGGGGGAGCTTGGCGATATCCTCATGGTTCGCGCTTATCGGATGGAATACGTCGGCGCGATGGGGCCCAAACCGCCGCAGGAGAAAGAGCTTTTCTGGCAGATCCGGAACTTCTTCCGCTTTTACTGGGTTTCCGGAGGACTCTTTGCGGAAATGGACATCCACCAAATCGACGAAATTTGCTGGCTCTTTGACCAGTGGCCGATTGATGCCCACGGCGTAGGTGGACGATCGGTCGGCAATACGGACCCCAGCCAAAATCTCGATTCTTACTGCGTCGAGTGGACTTTCCCCTCCGGGGGCAAGGGCTTTGACGTGGTGCGCTATTTGCCCAATTGCCACACAGAGTTCGCTACATTTGTCCACGGGACAAAGCGGGCCGCCCAATTTTCCGGACGAATTCACGCCGGCACGGTTCGCATCTACAAAGACCAGCGGATCGATAAAGACAACATTCTATGGGAGGCACCGGAAGAGAAGCTTACGCCTTGGCAGGCGGAGTGGGCCGATTTGCTTGAGGCCATTGAAAAGGATCTGCCGTACAACGAGATGGAGCGGGCCGCCTATGCCAACTTGGCCACCATCATGGGTCGGGCTGCCGTCCATATGGGGCGAATCATCACTTGGCAGGAGGCCCTCCAGTCAAACTTCCAGTGGTGTGCCAGCATTGATCAAATGAACGAAGATACACCACCACCGGTGTTGCCTAGTGAGACCGGCCAATACCCCGTGCCGGAACCCGGCAAATGGGTGGAAATATAGCGAACTTAGCCGGTCCCCAATCGGCTCGGCAAATGGGTAATACCGCAAGCACCCGCTCCGGCGGCGGTTTTCCGGAAGGCAAGGTATCCTCTGGCTGCGTGGCCCGGTGAAGATTTGGCCACGCGATTAGCAGCCGGCTCCGGCCAGAGTTTCCAAGAATTGCCCTAAGGCAGCGTTGACTGCCTGGGGATTTTCAAGTGGGGCAAGGTGCCCGGCGCCTGGGATAAGAGTAAATTGACTGCCCCGGATGGCTGCGGCAATTGTCTCCATCTCCGCCGGTGTCGACAAAGCGTCTTCTTGACCAACAAGGACAAGGGTGGGAAGGGCAATTTCCCCAAGCCAGGGACGGGCATCGGGTCTTTCGGCCATTCCGCGAAGGGCGGCGGCAATACTTTGCCGCGGAGTTTTCCGCATCACCTCGCGCATCTCTTGAACCAGGGGCGAGTTTTGCGCGACTTGCGCCGGCGCAAAGAGTCGCGGAATCATCATGTCCACAAAAAAGTCTGGGCCTTCATTTAGCACTCGATTGGCGTTGACACGCCGCTGATCGGCCACTTCGGGGGGATCGGCGCCGGCCCGGGTGTCACAAAGGATAAGTGCCCGCAAACGCGATGGGTACCGGCGCCAGAATTGCCAGGCGATATACCCACCCATGGACAAGCCACAGTAAACAATCGGTTCGTTAACGCCGACGGCGTCGAGAAATCCGGCCAAGGTATCGGCAAAATCTTCCATCCGCATGACTTCTGCTGTAATGGGCGAACTTGCTCCAAATCCGGGAAGATCCGGCGCCAGTACCCGGCATTTGTCGGCCAAGGCCCGAATCTGGTTTTGCCACATCGAATGATCAAGGGGAAAGCCGTGGACGAAAAGCACCGGCAGGCCTGTTCCTTCATCAACATAGGCTATTTGGTATTGGCCAACCTGCGTGCGCTTTAGCTGCCAGCAAGTCATTGTGACTGGTCTCCCGTAAGAGTTTCTCCGAAGATGGCCGGCCTTTATGGAAAGTGTTATCTGCCCGTGGCCCGGCAGCTTTTCCATTGAGCCTGCTAGCGGGGCTTTTTTTCTTTCAATGTCTGCTGAAATAGCTCAAGCTGCCTTGCCAGGAAAGCCGACCCGGGTTCAAGCGCCACGGCACGGGTCTGCGCTTCGATTGCCTTTTCCCATTCTCCCCGATGATAGTAAACATGGGCAAGGGTGTCCCAGTAGGCACCATTTTCCGGATGGAGCTCTACTGCCCGCTTCGCCCAATTTAGGGCTTGATCTAAATTGCCCTTGGTGTTGCCAACAAGCCAGGCCAGCTGGTTGAGAAAGCTTGCCTGTTCCTCCGGATCGGTACTCTCAGCCAAGAGCCGTTCCAGTTGGCTTCGGGCTCGGAGGATGAGATGTCGTATTTCTTCGCGAAAATCGGCCGGTGCATCTGCCAGTTGCCAGGCGGCGATGAGAGCGTCAATATTGCGAGGGTCATCGCGAATGGCAAGCTGGAGGTAACGGCGGTGTTCCGCCAGGTTGCCCTGTGCCAAAAAGTGACAGGCGAAGAAATAGTGCATCCGCGATCGGACTTCGCCCACGGAGACGCTGCCCAGGTCAAGCATCGGGACTGCCCGCTCTTGGACTAGCTTCAAGAATGGCTCAAGCGCTTGAGCGGCAGCCAGCGGGTGACCCTGATCGTAGAGTAGCTCGGCCAAGGCTTGGCGGGCACGGAGACTGCGCCGAGGATCGGCCCCGGCCACGGCTCGACGAAGCTCGGCCTCGGCCCATTCCACTTTCCCCCGGCGCTGAAGCAAGAGAGCTAAATCGACCATGGCCTCCAGTTGTTCCGGCACTTCCGGGACAAGAAGCTCCTGAACTCGGGCGAAGCTTGCCTTGGCAGCCTCCGTTTGACCTAGCTCACTTTCCGCCAGCGCCTGAAGCGTCCACAGGGCGGCTACAATGGCGGCACTGGTGCGCTCAGGTTGGGCAGCAAGGAGCGCTTGTTCCTCAGCGACCAATTTGCGCCACTGGGGGAGTGCATCGTCCGGCCGAGTAGGGATTTGCACATACACGGTGATCCACGAAAGAGGCGGCCGAGAAGAATCCCCTAGATGCCGGCGGAGCACCGCCGCGTACCGTTCACGAGTTTCGGGGAGAAGGGGCTGGGCTGCCAACAACTCGATGGCGGCCCGCTTGGCCCACAACGGTTCCCGCTCGAAGCGAATGAGCCGAGCCAGGGCCGGCCAGCCTCGGCCCCGCCCAAGATTTGCAAGCAGCCGAAGCACGGTCCGGCGCACTTCCGGTGCCCCGGTTTCATAAAAACTCAAAAGCTCCCGAATGTCCCCCGATTCCTCTCCCCACCCAAGCTGCGAGGGAATCACCCGAAGGACGTACCTCGCCCTTGCCACTACCTCTGGGTCGGGATGATTAAGAGCTTCTAGAAGCGGCTCGTAAGCGGCCGGACCAAGCCGGATGAGCTCCTTTTCGGCGGCCTCGCGGAGATGGTAGTCCTCGGCCCCCAATTGCTCGATAAGTTTGTGGATTTTTTCGCGAAGTTGGCCCGCGGCTTCTTCGGATGGGGCCTCCTCCGCCGGCGAGGCCTCGGGAGCGGAGGAAGGCGAGGGCTGCGGAGAGGTGTTGGCACCCGGCTGGGCCGAAGGGTCTTGTGTGGTAGCCATCTGCCCCGCGGCAACCGCCGGACCTAGAAGGCACACGGCTGCAATCGCAAGGCTACTAAAGGGATGAATTATTCCAAGAAATTTGCGCATCCACGGTCGGACAAGACAGAACCGACGGCATAAGCGCCTAGCCACCCGATTCATGGAGACAACCCTCACTGCCCATTTGCCGGTGCTATAAAGACTTCGGCAGCCAAAGTCATCGCTTGCAACTGCCGCTCAAGGCCCGAAACGACCGGTTGATCTCCCGAGATTAGCCTCCGCCCAAGATTTGTGTTCAAAGCTTAAGAAAAAAATCCTGCGAGTCACTCTTTTTGTAGACGAAATAGGTCCGAAGCTCTCCACTGGGGGCCGCCTGCAACCTTCGATCGCTACTGTTTCCGGTTCACAAGAAGCGCATCGACCAATCAGGCTTCATGGCAATGGTTTTTGCCGCGGGCAAGGCCTCCGAAATGGTCGGGCTTTTTCCGACCGGCAAAGATGATTCCCACTCATGAGGATCCGATCTCAGTTTACTCTTTTAAGAGCTCTTCGACGGCGGCCTCGATCATTTCCGGAGTAATAGGCTTACCCCCGGATGCGATTTCTTGTCGGAGGTTGCCCTGCCGATCGTAAAGTTTGTAATGCGGCAAAGCCCCGTTAGTAACAGCGAATGCCTCCACCGATTTAGAGGAGGCTCCGTACTTGGCCAGATAGTTCTCGGTTACCGCTTCAAATCTGCGGAGGTAAGCAACGACTGTGTCCTTCTCTTCTGGGTCGTCGAAGCTCAGTGTAAACACGACCAAGCCGCGATCACGGTATTTCTTGGCCAGTTCGACCGTATGGGGGAAAAGCTCCTTGCAGGGCGGACACCAGGTGGCCCAATAGTCCACGAGCACGACGGAGCCCTTTTTGGCTGCGATCGCTTCGGCCAAACCTTTTTCATCAACGACTGTGACATCTGTGACATCCGGCGCGACTTTTGCGGGTGAAGTTGAGATGGCGGGTGCAGGCTGAGGCCCTGGCTGCTCCGCGGAAGTTGCTTGTCCCAAGGGGGCAGGCTGCTGCACCGCCGGTGGCTCCGCTTGTTGCGAACCACAACCTAGCGCTCCAAACAGGACAACCGACATGTACATCAGCAAAATGGGGAAACTCACCCGACGCATCGATTAGACCCTTGTCTCCTGTACAAAGTTCCTGGGGCTTCTGGACTAAACCGTCACTAGCCGGGAGAAAGTGCGCAAACGACTATCGACTTGCCCACCTGGCGGCCCCTGAGTGCGTGATGGTCGAGCTATCGCCACAATTTTACCACCCCAAAAAAAAGAACTCCGCCTCGAAGCGAAGCGGAGTCGCCAACTATTGGCTATTGCGGCCACACCGGCTAGGTCACCGCAGGCCACCCAAACGACCTCGAGCGCTGGTCAAGGTTCGCCGGCAATCAGTCCGGCTCGTTTGTCACACTACGGTATGATGAGGGACCGGCTAAGAGCTTACGGATTTACCATTACCCGATCAAGCCCAGTGGACACTAATTGTGGCATTTGCGCTGGCTTACTCGTACTTGACGGTGCAGCCGAAAGCTTTTGTCTCCGGCACGGGGACGGGCTTGCCGGCCAAGATTGCATCCACTGCATCGCGGAGATAGTTGCGAGTCACTTTGGCGGGGTTCTGATTGTCGTCCATCGACCCGATGTACCGCACCTTACGCTCCTGGTCCAAAACGAAGAAGTGCGGCGTCACCCGTGCCCCGTAATCTCGGGCCATCTTTTGGGTGGGGTCGTAGATGTACGGGAAGTTGAAGCCTTTCTGCTTGGCCCGCTCGATCATCTTGTCCAACCGGTCTTCCGGAATGTTGTTGACGTTGAAGGCAATGAGCTGTACACCCTTATCCTTGTAGTCCTTTTGGAACTGGATAAGACGGTCCTCGTAGGCCACCGCAACCGGGCAGTGGTTGCATGTGCACACAAGGACGATGACCTTAGCGTCCTTGTAGTCGGAGAGGCTATGCTTCTTGCCGTCAACGCCTTCGATGTCCTTCCAATCCGGGGCAGGATCGCCGATTTTGACGCCGCGAATTTCTTGTGCTTGCGTGCAGGCCGCAATTACCAGACCCGCGACCATCAAACACCCAGCCACCACAGCAAGCCGCGTGAACATCGCTTCACCTCCTTTGCAGAGTCCGTCCACTTTCGTTTAACGAACCAACCTGCGGGACCCGAGCCGGTGCATTTCCTCCGGATTTTGATTCTGAGATCTCTGTTACTTTAGCGCCTACTCCCCGAACGCCAGAACGTTGTATCCCGCCGCAGTAAGCTGGACCTCCAATCAATTAAACTCCGGCCCGCCAAAATCCGACCGCTTTCCTTCGCCAATCCGTCCACACCGTTGTGCGCGGGTGTCACCGGGAGCAACGACGACAGCCGCTGCTCCCTTGGCCAGTGGAAACTGGCCCATATAACTGGCCATCAATCATCAACAAATCGAGACGGGTAACAGCGACGACTTGGGGTAGGAAACTTTCGACTTTCCGAGATGCTTGTCCTGGGTTATTTGTGCACTCCTATTTTTACCGCCCAAAGCCGAAAGGCAATAAGAAAGCCCGAAAAAGGAAAGATTAATCTCCTACCAGAGGTTAACTTGCGCCCCAGCCTTGGACATTTAAATGGCTAAAGGCGCTTGCAAACTGCATTTTCAGGGGCAAAGAGGGAGGTCCGATCTTCAGACGAGCCCACCGGGGTTGCGATGGTCGCCGGGGTTTTGCCTGCAAATGCCGCCAAAGTTTTCTTTGGTTGGAGCAGCCGCGGAGCCACTTTTCCCAGTGGCTAGCGGCAACCGCGACTATCCGGCATTTCCGCCCCGGCGTGCCACCAGGCCGTTCTCCCGCAGCTCTTCGACCAAGAGAGTGACTCTCAAGCAGGCGTAATCCACTGCCCGGCGGTCTTTCGCCCGGGGCGATTTCTCGCTAATCACCGGGGTAAGTCGGCGGATTGTCGCGGTGTTTTTTCACCGGATTTTGCGACCCCAATGTGCCAGGGTACCTACTGCGGACCCTCCGGCAGGAATCGAAAGGGGCCCTACGGAGAAGCCGAGTTTTTCGGTGGATCCTTGCTCGGATGCTTTGCGGAGTAGCTCTTGACTTTTTCCGCCGCGGGACTAGGCAACGGTGCGTCGAGCCGGCATATTAGATGGTGGAGGCCAAAGTGTGGGAATTGCTCCCAGCGGCACATTGGCGGCAAAGTATCGGGGTTAAAGAATTGGCCTTTCTTAGCGGCTCAGCCACCCCGTTAGGAGCTTTACGGCAATCCTTTCCGTCGGATCTCTTTTGTCCAAGTGCAAGAGGAGGTGGTCCCGTGAACGCCCGAACAGTTCCACGGTCCTATCGTCGGGGGGATTTGACGATCGAGCGTCTTCTTAGCGCCCTTGTTCGACTGCCGAATCTCTGTGGTGAGGGACTCATCGTCGTCGGCGCGTGCATGTTAACAGTTATGCTTGTTTCCGGCTGCGGGGGAGGGGGTGGTCAAACGGCACAGGCTCCGTCGCCACCGCCTCCGTCGATGCCAGAGACTTATGCCGAGCCTGGAGCACCTCCTGGGCCGCGGCCCCAACCGCAGGCCAAGCCGGCCGAGGAAAAGCCTAAGCTCGAGCTTCCCGAGAATTTCGCCGATTGGCAGGAGGATCATTTCAAGCAGGCAAGGAAGGAAGGGGGAGAGCTCATTTTGAAGGCGGTGGCTTGGCTGGGGAAAGAAGCACCGGATAAGGAGAAGGCGGCGGAGGTTTTAACGGCTTTGCTTAAGAAATTGCCGCCGGAAGAAACGCCCAAGCCAAAGCCTCCACAACCGGCCGGCTATCCCGGCGCGGAGGGCTATCCGGGGGCTTCTCCTGAGATGTATGCCGAGACCTATCCCGGTGCGTCGGGCTACCCGTATCCGGGAGCGCCCGGCGGACCCGCCCAGGCCGCGCAGGCGAAGGCCAACATCGAGCTCATTCGGGCTATTTGCGATGCGCTCGGCGCTAACGGCACGCCTCGAGCGGATCAAACTTTCCGAGAGGTGTTGGAGGGTAAGCTGGAGACTGACAATGATCGGGTGGCCCAGCAGGCCACACTGGAAGCCCTAGTCCGACATCTCAATTCCAGCCGGGAAGATCTACTCTTTGCAGTGCTCACAAGCCCGGAGAAGTTCCGCCCGATTGATCCCCAGGCAGTTCGCCGTGCTCGGCCGGGGTACGGACCCGCTCCAGGGCCGTCGGGACCGGAAACTTCGGAATATGGCCCGAGTTACCCGGGCGAATATGGTCCGGGTTATCCCGGCGCCCCAGGATATCCTGGAGCCCCGGGGGGGCCGGCGAGCGAAAAGCCCATGTCGGCTCAGGAGCTCCAGGAGGCGGCGTTCGCCCTGATCCGGCCGGTTGCTTCGGAGGAATTCCGGGTAAGGCTGGCCCGGCATGTGATCGATCCGAAGACGCCCCAAGAGGACTTCGAGCTGTTTGTCCCGTACCTTTTGGAGGACGACGCCCGGAACCTGAGTGCTCAACTCGAGCTTTTCGCCCATCTTGCCCAGGATCCAAACATTCGAAAGACGGTGGAGTCGGTCGCGCTGGAGCTTTCTTCTCGCGCCCTGGCCGAGGTTTTGGGCATCCCCCGGGAGCTAGTGGATGAGATGCAGCTTCAGGCGCGAGCACGGACTGCTAGCCCGCGGCGAGGGCCCGGCGGTCCTGGGTATCCGGAGTACGGGCCAGAGTACGGAATGGAATCGCAGATGCCGCCAGGGCCTCCCGGGATGGCACCCCCTGGGGCACCCGGTAGGCCGACGCGAACCGGGCCTACCCGTCCGTCCCGGTTTGGTGGTGGGCCGGAGGTGGGTATGGCACCCGGAGCAGAGCCGGGTCGGCCCGCTCAACCCTTGGTTCAGCGTTTGAGCGATATGGCTAGTCTCGACTCGCAGGTGCTCCTAACGCTAGCAAGCAAGCTTTGGTCCGAGCAGGCATGTAGCTTCGTCGAGAAAGAGTTGGCTGGTACGCGAGCGCTCAAAGATAATCCGGGCGTGGTGTTATTGGCTTCGACATTCCCCGTGGGACGAGTTCGGGCTAGCCTTTACCGGGTGCTGCGGACAAATTGGGAGGAAGGTCCGGACGCTTTGGAGCAAGCGGGTATTTTGGACTCTGTGATCTTCGATCCCGGCTATCTCCTTAGCGTGAAGCAATTGCCGCGGAAGATGCCGAAGGCCGGACCGGAGGTTCGACCCGGTGCGCCTGGTCCTTATCGGCCATCGTTGAGCCGGCTCGGACGCCGGCGTCCGGGCGATGTGGGTGGTCGCCCCGGCGCTCCCGGGAGCCGGATGCCGGAAGGGCGAATGCCTCAGCCGGGCATGGAAGGCCCAAGCGGGCCGGAGGAAGCGATGCCGGGTGGTCCGGAGATGCGCGGTTACGGGCAAACTCGGCCGACGCGGGTTATTCCGGGGGCTGAGTCTGCTGATCCGAAAGATCGGGCCGCCATGGCGTGGATGCTCCACTCCCTCGATGTCCTCCGGGCACTTTCTGACCGGTTGTACGAGGCCTCTCAGGTATCGGGAAGCGGCGGCTTCTCCCTGTCGCCTACCGAGGAGCAAAAACCGGCGGGGCAGACCGGTGCCTTCGAGTTGCCGCCCAACTCGCGGGTAATGGGTCATTACGAAGTCGACCTCGGCAAGAACCTGGCCGAAAAGGTCCCGGGGGTCCGAGCGGACGAGCTCCGAATCAAATTCTGGCGGCTGGAGGATACCACCGCTCCGAAGACTATCCTCGGATTTTTCCGGCGGAAGCTTGGTGAGGGAGAACTCTATGAACAGCCCGGCATTATGTGGCTGGAATTGAGCGAGACCGTGGCCGATCAGGGCATGCGCCGGACCATCGACATTTTGATCGACACCGGGGTTTCCGGAGAGCCGGGCGGGTTCTCGCTTGGTGCGGAACCTGGTCGAAGTGGCACCGCGCCTTCCCAGATCGACATCTTGGTGATGGAGTTTAAAGAGTTCGCAGCCGGTGGCGGTGGGCAGTAACGGTCCGTTAGGTTTTCTCCTGAGGACCTGAAGAGCTGTTCCAGTCCCCGGCAAACGGCCCCCACCGGCTCCCGTCGGGAACGGCTTACTTACAGGTCGGAAGATCCCGGGAGGGGTTTCCGACCTTCTTGTTTTTTAAGGTGGCGTCTCTTTGAGCTTCTTAGCGAATGGCTCGGCTGAGTCGGCTGCCGAGGGTGTGTCTTTATATCGCGGATCCGGCCATCTCGGCCTAACCAAATAACTCGGGGGCGGCCGGCGGTTATGCGGGCCATTTCACCTCTTGTTGCTCTACTGGCCGAAATTCGCCGGTGAAGCTCCCTAGGGATGGCAACTCGAACTTCTCGCCGGCTTACGAGCCAGCTTTAGCCATGGGGGACCCTCTCCCTGACATTTAGCCCAAAGTGCGCCCGGTCGGCGGCAAACAACCCCTCCCGGCCTAAATTTCCGTCGCGACTAGCCCTTGGGCTAGGCTGGCTTGCCACCAATCGAGCCCAGTTTGCGGGAGCTTGTTATCAAAAGAAAGGGTGGAGAGACAAACCGCACGGAACCGGGAGGATCCGCTAGTTGGAAGTTCCCGCGTCGGTGAGGGATGCAGGTACGCCTAATGGCTTCGCATGAGATTGTTAAGGATTGGGCATCCCCGCGAGGCTTACCTCAAGGGGCTGTTTCCTATCGGGAATGGGAGGACGGCTTCTCCGCTCGGTGTGCCCCCTCGTGACGCCGGCGGTTTTACTAAGCGTAAATTAATCCGCGGCTACTTAGGCGTGGCCCACTTTTGCGGCTCGGCGGGATAAATCGCTTGATATCGTACTCCGCGTCGTGGCTCGGCCATCCAAGGGGCGACGGTGTCCCGCCAGCGGGCATAGTGCGGGGTTTCCTTATGTGCCGCAGCGCCGGACTCGTCACGGTAAATCTCTAACAGAATGAAACTATTGGGATCATCCACCTGTTGAAGAAGGTCAAACCGGACGGCCCCTGGTTCCTGAATCGAATTGCGGGCATTCTCCAGGGTAGCTTCGATAAACTGTTGACGAAACTCCGGCTTCACCTTCACATAAACAAACGTGATGTGCATCGGAGGAAGCCTCCCTTGTCTTGGAATATGCTTGGCACGCCTAAAGGATAGCCCTGTCAAGCCACTCAGGGACATGCGATACTGCCCAAGCCCCCCGGGACCAAAAATTTGCGCCTGAGTATTGGACGCGAGTTATTCTCGAACCGCTGCCAGGGGGTGCCTTCCTGTTGACGAAAGATGAAGGCGCTACCTCCTTCTCACTTGCGAGGACCGAAAGGCGTCGTGACCAACGACTCCTTATTGTCGATTGCGCCGGTGGGCAAGTCAACGGCCGAGTAGGTTGAGGAGTTGCACAAAGACGAGGGGCCGGCAGCCCGAAGGCCACCGGCCCACGAGGGGGGAGGCGGAGGTCACGACCGGCAGGTGCGGCGAGGAATTCTCCGCTACGCTAAACCCGTGATTTGCCTACCCCTATTCCAGGGCGATCCCCAACCGCTCCTCTTCCTCCTCCTGGATGATAATCCGCGGGGTAACCATCATCATCAGGCTTTGGGTTTCCCGGCCGATGCCGACGTTCTTAAACAGCCGGCTTACGTAGGGGAGCTTGTTGAGGATTGGCACGCCGAACTCGTTGCGGCCCTCGCTGAGCCGTTTGATCCCGCCCAGGAGCACCGTACCGCCGTCGGGCACGCTCACCGTGGTGGCCACGCTGATTGACGCCACGGTGGGCAACTGCACCGAGGTCCCCTGACGGATCCGAGTGCTTTCGCGGCTGCGGCGGGTGTTGTCGTTCGGCGTGTCTTGATTACCCTGTTGCGAGGTGTTTTCGATCGTCGTCTCCGTGCCCTCGAAGGTGAAGGTGTCGACCTTTTCGATCCGGCTGAAGTAGGGCACAACCGTCAACCGGACGAAGCGCCGGTCTTGCGACACCACCGCTTGGACAGTCAGGAAGGTTCCCTCGGAGACCACGACGATCACGGGCTGTTGGGCGGCGGCAAAATCGCCCACCACCGGGATCAAGGCCATCACGAAGGGCGTCTGGGCTGCGTCCCAAACACTGGCCTGTTGACCGTTGAACAAGGTGACCTTGGGTGCCTGCAACACGTTGCTCCGACGATCACCCTGAGCGGCGTTGATGAAGAAGAACGCCTCAATGTCGCTCAGGATGGCAAATCCCAAGGTGGCACCAGCGGTGGCGTCAAATCCGCCGAACTGCGGAACCGCCAGCTCGAAGTGGCCTTGCCGGAAGGGGATGTCCAAGTCGGCAGAGAAGATACCCGGCTGCTGCATACCGACCACCAAACTGCGGTCGTGGTCCACGTCGAGCGTGTTGCGCAGCGGCTCGCGGTTTTCCTCCGGGTCACCCTGGTCGAGAGGCTGACCGAAGATCATGAACGGCCGGTCGATGTCGTCGTCGATGTCGAAGTCGAAGTCCACGCCAATCCGTTCGAAGAAGTTGTCGTTAAGCGTGATGAAGCGGACTTCGATGGTCACCTGGAGGTCCTGGATTCGCCGCAGTTGCTCAAGCAGGTCGGCAATCTGCTCGTGGACCTCCTGTGTCTGGCTGACCACCAGGCTGAGGTTAGGTTCAAACGGTGCAATCGAACCCGGTCCGCCAAGTTCTTCCCAGGTCTGCGGGGCCACCACGGTGGTAATAAGATCGATCAGGGTGTCGAAGTCCGCCATGCCAGCCCCACCCATGCCGCCGGGACCCATGAGCGGCACATTGGTCGGCGTAGCCTGTGGAGCCGTTCCGCCTGCTACCTGAGCGAGGACGGCTGGGTTGATCCGCGCCGGGATGGTGCTCCGCCCGTCGCGGGTGGCGACTACCGCCACTGGACCGAATCCACCCCACGGGTTACCACCGCCAAATCCCACAGCGGCCAAGGCGTCCTGGTAAGCTCCGGACAACCCCATGTGGCTGGTGGGGACAAAGTTGGGGATCGGTGTCACAAGGTCAGCCACGTAGTACACCTTGCGATACAGTTGACCCTGGCGCCGCTGCTCGCTGGTGATCTTGAGGACCTCGTCCTTAATCACGTAGCCGAGGCCGAGCGGCTCCAGGATCAGGTTCAGTGCGCTTTTGACGGAGATTTCTTGGCTGAGGTTGATGGTGACCGGCTCATCAGTGGACACACCCATCTCCGTCAAACCCTGCGGGTCAAGGTGCATGTTGATGCCGGCCATCCGGGCCAGGTAGTCCATCACCTGGCTGAGCGGAGCATTCTGGAATTGCAGCAGGACCGGGGTACGGAGGCGCCGCTCAATTTCCAGCTCCTGCTCGCTGCGGGTGATGCGGCCCTCATCCCGATATTTGCTCCGCCGCTTTGTGAGCGCCTGCCATTCCCGGGCATCCCCATGGGCATAGGGGATCATATCGTTGAAGGGGATGGCTGCCAGTTCCACCGAGCGCATCTGGTCGATGAAGCCCTGTTCGCGGGCGTTTTGGAGCGCCAGGTTGTCGAAGAACCGGCGGACCAGCTTGGCGTTGAGCATCAATTGCTGGGTGAGGGGATTCTCCGGGTCAAGCTCCGCAGCCCGCTTGGCGATCACCTCGGCTTCGGCGAAGCGCTGCTCTTCCATGGCACGGTTGAATTCGTCAACCATGCGTGCCAAGCGTTCCTGCCGCTCTGCCAAGCTGAGTTGCTCTTGCTGGCGCTCGCGTTCGATGGCTTGATTGCGCTCGCGAAGTTCAATCTCGGCCCGGTTCTTTTCCAGGTAATCGCGGGCCTCGGCCAAAGCCCGATCCACTCGGGCAAGCAGGGCGTCCCGCTGCCGTGGATCAAGTCCCGCCGTTTCCACCTGTTGACGAGCTTCTTCCAAGACGGCGATGGCGCCTTTGGGGTCGGAGGCCAGCATAGCCTTGGCCCGGCCTTCTTGATGGGCTACTTCCATCGCCACTTTTTGGAACCGCTGCTGCTGGGCCACGGCGACAGGGTCAGCCGAGGGGGTCCCTCCCGCCGCTGGTCCGGGAACTTGCAGGGCGGTCAGCTGAAGCCGATCCTGCAACCGCTGCGCAGTCAGCGGATCAAGCTCGTGGATGTACCGGGCCGCCTGCTGGAAGTACTGGGCAGCCGTCACATAGTCTTGATTGCGGAGAGCAGCCTCGCCTTGCTCGAAAAGTGCTCGGCCAACACCGGAGGCGGGAGCAGCTGGCATCGCGCCGGGCAAGGTGGGCGGAGTCAGCGGTACTCCCTGAGCACTGGCGTAGCGGTTATAGGTCGGGTCGGTGGCAGGGTTGAAAACGGCCGTTGTAGCTGCCGGGAAGAGCGGATTTGGGCCAGCCGTGGACGGATAGCCGGTCCAGGCGGCCGAGGTTACCGGAGCCGGCTGAGCCATCAGGCGCTGCACCTCTAGGAGCACCAGGCTGGGCCGATCTTCGCCCGGGGCGAAGGCACTTTCGGGCACACGAAGGGCATCCGCCTGGAGGGCAAGCTGCTGCGCCCGAGCAAGATCGCCAGCTGCAAGTGCCGCCCGAGCTTGCCGCACCAAGGCTATGGCCTGCTCCTTGGCCGGGTTGGTGGTAGCCGCCGCCAGGGTTGCCGTTCGCTGCGCCCGCAACGACGCCACACGTTCCATTATGTTCTGCGGCGTGGTTTCGAACGGGCCGAAGGTCACCCCCTGCCGGGCCGCCAGGCTTGCTAGGTATTCCGCCTGATCTGCGTCCCCGTGTCGGAGCAATCCCTCCGCCTGCTGGATGAGGAGGCGTGCGTACTGAGCCCGGTAAAGCTCGCTTTGTCCGCGGCCGGTACGGGTCGCCACCAATTCCGCGTAATTGCGGATGTCGGTCTCAACCCGCTGCGGGGAATCGTCCTGGGGTCCATAGGGGACGTTCAGCGTCTTGGCCTTTTCCACTAGCTCGGAGGCCCGTCGGACGTCCCCGCTGGCCAGTGCTCGACGGGCCTCAAGCAGGAGTCGGTCGCTTTCCGCTCGCCGAGCTGGATCGACCGGTGGATTTGCTTGGCCGGCCGAACCTGCTGTCGAGCTAGTGGGGGGAAGCGGCGTGACATTCTGGAGCGAACCGGGGGACGCCGGTGGAGCAAGCTGACCACCTTGCCGCAAGATATCGGCCGCCAACCGAGCAGGTGAGTCTTCGTTGGCATCGAAAGGCACCTGCAGTTCGACCGCCTTTCGATACCACGCGGCTGCTTCCTCCAGATTTCCGGCGGCCAGAGCCTTCCGTCCTTCTAGGAGGTATTGGCGGGCCAATGCCTTTTGATCGCCGCCCGCGGCAAACGGATCGGTGGGGACCGGGGGCTCATCCTTACCTACTAGTGCCCCCAGAAGCCCAGTGCCGCGAGTAGCCTGGAGGGCCTGGGTCTTGCGATCCAAATCGCGCCGCAATTTCTGGGGGGTGTCGCCGGGATAAAGCGGAGGATACTGCACCCCCAAAGCCTCCGCCTGCGACAGCAGGGCTCGGGCCGCCTGGAGGTCGTTTTCTGCCATGGCCTGCCGAGCACGCCGGAGCAGATCGTCGCACTGCGCCCGTAGTTGATCTGGAGTGGCAGTCGACGGCCGGCCCGCATTTTCGGCCCAGGCCTTTCCCACGTCCCAGCTGCCCCATAGAAGGGCAGTCAGCACAAGGAGGATCCAGCTCTTGCGTGACATTGTCAACTCTGCTCTCCCTTTCCAATGACGCACAACCCTACGGAACCGACCCACTTTCCGTCTTCCCTCCTGCTTGGAGTACATGAGCCAACCGATCAGACTTTGATCCAGAAAAGCCATGCCGAGCGGGAACACGATGTGCGCATTCCCTCCGGATTGCCGGCAAGAGGAACACTTCCTCTCCTAAGACAAGCTGCGTCAGATTAGCTTCCCCAAAGGTATCCGCGACAAACGCTAGGATGAGCGAGGTCGATAATTACCGGCCGAAAAACCGCCCCGTCAAGCCCAGTTGTCCCGGATGCGCTCCCGAGCGCCGCGCTGATCTGGGGCAATGGAGCAAGGGATTTCGACCGCCAACCGGGCGGCCTTGCTGCCCTCGCCATACCGCGGTCTTGGCCCTCGCCCTGCGCCCTCCGAACCGATTGATTCGACATCGAAATACCTAGAATTGTGACAAGGGAGAGTTGCGATAAGAGCTTGTTACCAAAGTGGAAAAGTTGGACTCGGTCGAAGAAGCACTTTTTTCACATTGGCTCCAGTGAACCGACCGTTGTGGGCCGGGATTTTCCCGTGCCAAATTCCACCCACGCAAGAGGGATTTTAGGTCCCAGGAAGTAGCGCCGAGGTGTCAAGAATGACTCCCCGTTAGCCGAGGGGACATCCCAGCACTCTCGGATCAGGCTAGAGTCACCAGGACCAGTCGGAATTGTTTGGCGAGCACCAAGCTGGCGGTTTATACCCCGGTCTTTTCACCCTACCAACTTCCAGACAGGATCCCGTTCGCAATAATAAGGCGGTTACTCAGCAGAAAAGTAATTTGAGCTAAGAACTTCATGCGGCGGTTTCGAATTGTTACGCTTGGCTGCAAAGTCAACCAGTATGAAAGCCAGTATCTGCGAGAGGGGCTCCTTCTTTTGGGTTACGAGGAGGCAAGCGCAGATGACTTGGCCGATCTTCTCATAGTGAACACATGCACCGTCACTAGTGATGCTGACGAAAAAAGCCGCAAAGCGATCCGTCACCTGGCTCGTCTGAATCCCACGGCGGAAATTGTGGTGATGGGTTGCTATGCAACTCGAGCCGCGGAAGAAATCGCCGCTTTACCCGGCGTTTGTTGCGTGATCCGCGACAAGGCGGAACTGCCAAATTTCCTCCGTTCTTTAGGCCTGTCGGAGCCGCCAAGGGGGGTAAGCGGCTTTGCCCGGCGGCATCGGGCTTACGTCAAAATTCAGGATGGCTGCCGTTCCCATTGCACTTATTGCATTATCCCGTATGTTCGTCCACGACTGAGCAGTCGATTGCCTGGGGAAATTCTTGACGAAGTTGGACGACTCGTGGACGCAGGCTATCGGGAGATCGTGCTCACCGGGATTCATTTGGGGCATTACGGCGTGGATTTTCCGCCGGAGATTCGGGAGGAACTTGCCGCTGCCTCCCAAGGGCCGCAGGGCAACTCGTTAGCATACCTGGCCGAACAACTTATCCGAAGCCGAAACGGCTTTCGCATCCGGCTATCCAGTTTGGAGGCAGTCGAGCTTACTCCCCTTTTGCTTGAGTTAATGAAGGCATTCCCGGAGCGGATTTGTCCACATCTCCATCTGCCGATGCAAAGCGGTTCCAACCGGGTTTTGGAGCGAATGGGCCGTCGCTGGGCTGCCAGTCAATTTGTGGAGCGATGCCTGGCTGTCCAGGAAATGCTCCCTCGGCCTGCCCTTACCACGGACGTGATGGTCGGTTTCCCCGGGGAAACGGAGGAGGACTTTGAGGCCACGTGCGAGGCGGTGGAAAAGATCCGCTTCGCCAAGCTCCACGTGTTTCGATTTAGTCCACGAGAGGGAACACCGGCGGCTAAGATGAGCGACCAAGTACCCGGCCAGGTCAAGCGAAAGCGGGCCGAGACTCTCATCGCTTTGGGAGAAAAGCTCCGCCAGGAGTATATCGCTTCGCTTGCCGGGTGGCGATTGCAGCTTCTTGTTGAAAATCCCTCGGAAGAAACACCCGCAGATGCCTGGGCGATGGCCGACCGTTATGTCCCGGTCCTGGTGCGGGGAGGCTCTAAGGCCATTGGCGAGCTTGCTTGGGCGCAAGTAGCACTAAGCCCCCAGGGCCAATTGGCCGCCGAGCAATTTCAGCTAGACTTCTCGGCCGGCTTGGCAGGCGCTTGTAACGCGGGCGATTCCTCCTGAGGTTTGTCCTCGTCTGAAGGACTAGTGGCTGGGGAAGAGGGGGTTGTGGGCGGGGGATTTGCCTCGGCCGAGACCGGTTCACTTTCCGCGGCGGCAGGCTGGGCAGTTTGGCCAGCTTGAGCCGCGGCAGTAGGATGCAGCTGTTCTAGCCAGAACGCCCGGACACTATTTCCCCAGGCGGCGGCTGATTGGCGGTCAGCGCGAAGCCAGTCAATGGCTTCGCGAATCTTTCCCTGCGCTTCGTAAACACGCGCTAGATTGTACACAGCACCAGGTAGCACCGGGCCGCCGCCAAAGGCTTTCAACACCCGTTGCAAAAGGTAATCCTCAGCGGAAACATAATTCCCTTGCTCGGCGGCTACGATTCCTAACCAATAACTGGCGTAAAGCTTCACTTCTCGGAGCAAATTGGCCAAAGCTGGCTCCAACTTTTGTTCACGAATTTGCCGTTCCGGTGCTCGAGCATCTTGGTAAAGCATGCTGGCGGTCAAGTCACCTTCGAAGATCCCGCGAAAGTGATACTGCCGGGCCTTCCACAGTGGCGAGCCATACTCCCGGCCGAGGATAAATGGCTGTAAGTTCTGCAGTAGCCAGAGGCTACGTTGCTGCCCCAGTTGTCGGGCATTCTCCAGCGCCTGGTAAGGCAGGGGGAAAAGCCTGACCTCTTTGATGTGGGGTAGCCCGCGAAAACGTTCGGCAATCTCGCTCGGAGAAGCAGTAAGCACAATCGCTAGCTTGCCAGCTACGCGAGCTTGGAGCAGGAACATCCGCTGGGCCAGGTAGCCCGGGGAGCCATCCACGAAGAAGACCACTTCTCGCAGATCTTCCGCCTGGAGAGGATAACGCCGGTGGGGCAGGTCTAACTTCCGCAAAAGGGACGGATCCGCCACGACTTCCTCTAGAGTAGCTGGCCGAACTTGCAACTGGCCCTCGGGGTCCAGTTTGGGGGAATCCGGCCCTGGAATAGGGACACCCAAAGTAGGTTCATAGAGGTAGATCTTTTTATCAACAAGGACACCGACTGCCCATGGGTCGATCCGTTGACCGCCAAGCGACTCAGTGCGAATAACCCCTACCACCCCCGCGTCGATGCCCAGTTGCCGCAGCAACAGCACGAGCACCCACGCCCGATCGTTGGCAGTACCCCTTCCGAAAAGGATCACCTCCCAAGGAAACGGAAATACACGAACTATTTCGCTTCCCGGGGCCAAGGCTGGGGGGGCTTCAAGCTGGATATTCCGCACTACCCAGTCAAAAAGCGCCGTGGCTTGCGACAGCGGATCCACAGCCCCTTTCGGCGCCCAGTTGGCGATGTTGCGAAGCCAGACCACCTCGCGGAGAAAAACCCCATCTTCTTGGTCAAATCGCAGCCGATCCAGCCCAAGCTGGGGAACAAGTTTGCGGAGGTTTTCCGGGAGCGTCTCCACCAGAGGATCCACTCGCCAACTCTCAAGCGGCTTTTGGGTTTCGATCCATTGGTCTAACCGGTCGATCATTTGCCGAAATGTTTCCGGCAAATCGTACTCTTCGATATCCCGGAGCGTTTGCAGAGCATACTCAAGGGCCTCGTCATGCCGTGCCCGCTCCATGGCCACATCGGCGCGGACCCGGATGTCCTCCGGTGCTTGCGAACGAGAACACCCGGTCCATGAGCTAATCACCATTCCACAGAAAAGCCAAATGAAGCATTGTGGCCATTTGTTTACGGAAGAGATGACTGTCTCCCGCCCTCCGGCCGGTCGTCGCGCTCTGCTTCCATCGGCGGCATGTAGCATTTGCGGAAGGAATTCCAAAGGGAAAAAGGACATATCTGATGCCTCGATATAGCGTCGACAAAAACCTGTTAATCAAACCACAATCTGCATTATGGAGGGGGCTGGCTTCCGCCGCGGCGTACCTGCGCGCTCGGCTTGGAAAAACTGTTTCCTACGGAGCCCACCTCGGGAAACGGGCATTAACTCAATCCACAAGGGTAAAACCACCCTATTGCCGCAAAAGCTCGGCTTTTTAGAGGTCGTCCATCCGTTGGCCAAATCGGGCAGGTATCCGTCCGCTAAAGCTAAGGCCGACACCCGGGCGATCTTTGGGAGATAATGCCTGCCTGGGGACAGGGCGCTTCATTTTTCCCGATTTCAGGCAAGTTCACAGCCAAGCAACTCTTGGCTAGTCCACTCGAATTTGCAATTTAAAACCCTTCCAGTGCCAGTAGCGTTAGTGGGCGTGGCTCTTGGATTGATTCGGGACCAAAGCGCGGCACTTTTCGCCCGCCAGCTGGCTTGGGCTTTAAGATCTACGTGCCAGGAACCGTTTGCAGCAGGAAAACCTCTTTTCTCACCTTGGATGGCAGTTCACTAGATAACCGCCCGATAACTTACGACTCCTAGGGGCTTGCGGCGACCTGAAGTTGTTTCAAGGCAAGGCTTCCACACATTGCCGCAGTTGACAAAGCCGGCCCAGGAGCATTCCCATTTGGGCGAGAGGGACCATATTGGGGCCGTCGCTCAAAGCTGAGTCCGGATCGGGATGCGTCTCGAAAAACAATGCATCGACACCCACTGCCACCGCTGCTCGGGCCAAAGGTTCCACCATGGCCCGTTGCCCTCCGCTAGCGCCACCCAAACCGCCCGGCTGTTGGACGCTATGAGTGGCGTCGAAGACCACGGGCACTCCAAAGCCCTGCATGATGGGAATACTGCGGAAATCGTTTACAAGCTGTCCATAGCCAAAAAACGTGCCCCGCTCGCCCAAAAGCACTTGATTACAGCCCCCGGCCAACAGCTTCTCCACCACAAATCGCATGTCGGCCGGGTTCATGAATTGCCCTTTTTTGACGTGCACTGGCCGACCGGTTTTGGCTGCGGCAAGAAGCAAATCCGTTTGCCGACACAAAAAAGCCGGGATTTGAATCAGATCGCACACCTCCGCTACTGGTTGTGCCTGTTCCGGCAAGTGGATGTCCGTGGTCACCGGCAGACCACTAGCTCGGCGGACCTTTTCCAGAATTCTTAGCCCCTCCCCAAGACCTGGGCCACGAAAGGACCGCACCGACGTCCGATTAGCCTTGTCGAACGACGCTTTGAACACCATCCCAATGCTAAGAGTCTCTGCCAAGCCGCGAAGTTGATCCGCAACGGCCAGGCATAAAGCCTCTGATTCAATCACGCACGGACCGGCAATGACCAGGAGCGGCGCTCCTTTGCCGCACCGGAAGGGGCCAATTTGGACAGGGTTGAGCGGCTTGTTTTCCGAGGGATTGATCATTTGCTCGTTGTGAGTATCCATGTCCGCGTAAGCCGCGAGAGAGGGACGCCTGTATCGCGCACCCCCTTACTCAAGGGACGATGATAGTGGCCCGCCGGGGCAACACCTCAATCTCCACGGGAAGGTGTCCGGCCGGGTCACCGTCTCGCTGACAGGGCACGGGGGCATCCGAACGAATCAAGAATCGGCGTCCTTTGACGTGCCGACAGTCCCGCAGCCGCCGGTGCCGACCACCAAGCTGAACCCACAAAGCATACCACAGTCCCCGCCAAAAGCCCCCACGGTCGAACATCCAGCAGTCGAGCACCCCGTCCTGTGCAGAGGCCCCCGGTGCGATACGGATGCCCCAGCCGTACCGCGGTAAGTTACACACGAAGACCCATCGAACACGGAAAGTAAGCGGATCGGAGGGGCTGCCCGCAGGAGCTGTCCTGTTCGCTGGTTCGATTACCGTGACCTCAAGCGGTGGAAAGCAATAACTTCGCAACGTCCCAAGAATAGGCCCGATATAGCTACGGTAACCGATATGCCCTCCGCGGCGATTGGCGAGCCGGATTTCATGAACGGCGGAGGCCACGGCCGCATCGAAACCGCAGCTTACCATGTTGAGGAACAGGGCCCCGTTTGCTCGCCCGGCATCCAGAGTTAGCTTTTTTCCCGAGATCAGAGCCCTTGCGATCGATTCCGGCCGTGTAGGCAGCCCAACCGACTTGGCAAACACGTTGCCGGTGCCGGCCGGGAGTAGCGCAAGGGGCAATCCAGGCGGCGTGTGATTGACCTGGGTAGCAATAGTCCCATCTCCCCCGACGCCGACAAAGGCCCGCAACTGCCCCGAGTGGAAGATGGAGGCGGCAATCTCGGAAGCTTGCCAAACATTATCGAAAACGGAAACTTTAAGCCCTTCTTGCTGCAAAAAGTTGGCCAGTTTCTCGGCCAGTTGTCGGGTGGGCCGACGGCCCGCTATGGGATTGTAAGCAATTACCACCCATTTGCCCGATAGATGATCACTAAGCTGATCATCTTCCTGGCCGTAGCCTCTCTCACCTTCCGAGGTTCTACTCATAAGTTCAGTGTGGCACCGCGCTTGTCCGAAAAGTAGTCAAAGTTTATGCCCGAAGATGATGCTGTTTGTTTCTCAGCAACATGATTTTGTCCGCTGGGGGTGACCTTGGCTTAACGATGGATTGCACAGACGCCTTTGCCCCCAAAGCTCAATACGTCGGCACCAGGGGTCTCTTCCTCCCGCAGGAACAAAAACGAGGACGGAAAATTTAGGCCCCCGAGTTTTTGCCATGCCGCGCCTGACCGTGGTGCGGGCGTTTGCCCCAGCGGTTGGCCCGCGTTAGCCGGGTCACCCCTTTCCCAGAAGCTTATCGAGCCCCGCTTCCGCCAGGAAGGTCCCGAGTGAGCTTGTCAGGTTTGGTTGAGGCTCGGTAATCGTTTTGGGGCGGGGCCTGCTTCCCGGGGGTTTGGGTGAGCTCGACGGAATAGCGTGGGAGTGCCACTCCGGGAATTTCCTTCGCTCTAATGAGCTTTGGGGAGCGGGACTTGGACCGGAAGAGGCCCGGTGGCTGGGCACCGGCCAGGAGGATTCTCGGTAAAAAACCCAGGTAATCGGCCGCACAAGTCGGCGGGTCTTCCCTCGATCGCACCCGTTGGGCATCCGCTCGATGAGGATGAGGCTAACCGAGCAATCCTGGGGCCGGCTGAGTCGCGAGGGAGTCCTATCCCGCCTCTGAAACCGAGTCGCGTGGGCCTTCGGCGGTGGAGGGGCTGGCCAACGGAGCCCGTCCGCCTGGCTGCCGCGCTCGATCACAGGCAAGCGCGACAAGCCTTTTGGGCTAAGTCATCAAGGCAACGTCAAAACTGCCTGGTCAAGGTCCGTGGGGATAACCGTATGCTTTCTGCCAGTTAGGTGGCCCAGGCACGGTAGCGGTCCGCTAGGGTTTTGCGGGGGACTCCCCCACTGCCGCAAGTGGGAGGTTACCGCGAGGGCGCCGGAAACCTTGCCCTGATAGCTCGTCAACGAGACCCGAGGCAGTAATGGACTCCGCAAGTACCACCGCGCCACGGCATTAGCTCCCACGTTTGCCGGGCGGGTGGGCCATGACTCGCCGACCTTACAAGCGCTAGTTGAGGCCACAAACCGATTATTGAATCGGCGGCCGGGAACCGCAGGCTACCTGAGCCGTCGGCAAGCTCTGAATTTCTGATTTTCCGTTCCTCCGAGATGGAATTTTCCCTTCACGCGAGTTTGAAAAAGCTCTTTGCAGGGGATAACGGTAAGGCCGAAGTGCGGGTCGGTCGGTTCCGGGTGGATGCGTTGGCCGACGGTAAAATCATTGAGATCGAAACAGGCCCGCTTCTGGGGGTTCGCGAGAAACTCCGGCAGCTTCTCCTGTTCCATCCCGTGCTTGTGGTGAAACCTATTGTCAAGCACCGGTATGTCCGGTGGTTCGACTCGGCCGGCCAACTAGTTTGCCACCGTCAGCTCCCCGTCCCCGACTGGAAACTTGCTTTCTTTGATGACCTGGTGTACTTGACGCGGGTTTTTCCCAATCCGAACCTTTCCTTACGCTTCGTGTTGGTTTCGGTAGAGGAACATCGGCTCTCGCCGAAGTACATCCGGAATAACCGTTCGCCTGGCCGGGGGCGGATGGTTGATGTGTTCCTCAAACAAGTTGACAAACAGGTGGACCTGGTTAATGCCGCCGATCTGCTTAAACTTCTGCCAAGCGATTTACCCGTGGTTTTCGATACTGTGAGCTTGGCTGAGCTTTGGAAGATTGAACCCTGGGAAGCAAGAAAGATCCTTTACTGCCTTCGAGAGTGCGGGCTGGTTCAGCGAGTTGGCTGCCGGAACCGCTTTCGACAGTACGTCTTGACGACTACCGAAAACCCGGGATCGGCAGTTGCCTAGGCTCGGTTCCGCTGCGAAGGGACCGGGAAAGCTATGCCTCCATGATCTCCTCGCCATTTCTCCACCTGGCTACAAGGTCTGCGGGGAACGATCCCGCCTCTGGATTGCATCGCCAACCGAGGTCACACCGCCAAGACTTTGAAAAGCCCGGCTGGACCTCACTTTCCGTGCACAGGTAGCGGAGCAACCTCAGCCTCAACGGTGGGGGTCGCGGCCCTCGCCGCGCGACAAGTCACTCTTTCCGGCGGAGTGGCCGGAATCTGCGAACCGGCTGAGAAGAGGAATCGATGCCCGAGGGCTTTACAGGCTTTTAGACCGGCGACCCTTAAACACAAGATTTGCCCGCCTTGCCCAGATTGGTTCACCCGAAGAACTCACCCCCTCCGTATGCTAAACTTTTTGGGGATTTCTCCGTCCCACGGTAAAGGGCCTGGCCAAACCTGGCCCAAAGGTGAGCCAAACTTCGCCGGAGCATACTTCCCCAGCTGTTTGGGGACATGGTCAGACGCATTTGGGCCGACCGAGGCTTGCGGCCACAATTGGCCTGTTTGTGAGGAGAATGAATTTGAGAATCGTTTTTGCCACCAGCGAAGCCGTCCCGTTTGCCAAGACCGGAGGCCTTGGCGACGTTTGCGGCACGCTTTCCCCAGTCCTTGCCAAAATGGGGCACGAAGTGACGGTGATTATGCCCCTCTACCGGTGTGTCCGGTATGGGGGATTTCCGCTAGAGCCCTTGGGAATCACCTACGTGGTGCCAATCGGCACAAAAACGGTGACAGGCCGCCTGGCGGCAAGCCATATTCCCAATAGCCCGGTTCGGGTCATCTTTGTTGAGCAAGATCAGTACTATGATCGTGATGATCTTTACCACGAAGGGGGCAACGACTACCTGGACAACTGCGAAAGATTCGTCTTTTTTTGCCGCAGCGTTTTAGAGGTCATTCGTCTCCTTGATCTTCGCCCCGACGTGCTTCACTGCCACGATTGGCAATCGGGACTGGTACCGGCTTATCTGCGGCTGGAATATCAGACGTTGCCTCGATACCGGCAAATCGGTACCCTCTTCACCATTCATAACATGGCTTACCAGGGTGTTTTCTGGCATTGGGACATGATTCTCACTGGGCTGGACTGGAAGCATTTCAATTGGCGGGAACTGGAGTTTTTTGGTCATCTAAGTTTCCTTAAGGCCGGGATTGTTTACTCCACGGCGATCAGCACCGTCAGTCCTCAGTACGCGCAAGACATCCAGACGCCGGAATTCGGCTGTCGGATGGAGGGGCTACTCCAGCACCGGAGCGACTCGCTTTTCGGCATCCTCAATGGTGTGGACACGACGCAGTGGAACCCGGCCACCGACCGCTTCTTACCGCGGCAATACGACGTCACCACAGTGGCCGAAGGGAAGGCCGTCTGTAAGGCCGAGTTGCAAAAAGAGTTAGGCCTTCCCGTTGACCCGGGGGCCATTGTGATGGCCAGTGTCGGACGATTGGTGGATCAAAAAGGATCCGACATCCTGGCCAAACTAATTCGCCAGTGGGCTCCGTGGCGGCCGATCCAGTGGGTCATCTTGGGAGAAGGGGATTCGGAGATTGAGGAATCGTGCCGCTCCTTGGCCAGGGATTTTCCTGACAAGGTTGTCGTGCGGATCGAGTTTTCCGAGCCGCTTGCTCACCGGATCATTGCCGGTGCCGATATTTTCCCTATGCCCAGCCGGTTTGAGCCTTGTGGTCTCAACCAAATGTATGCCCAACTTTATGGAACGATCCCGGTGGTGCGGGGCACAGGCGGGCTAAAAGATACAGTGGTGGATGCCACGCCGGAAAATGTGGCGGCAGGTCGGGCCACCGGCTTTGTTTTCGAAGAGGCCTCTGTGGACGGTCTAGCCGGGGGCTTAGAGCGGGCGATTGCCGCTTTCGGCAACAAAGATTTGTGGTGGCAATTGGCCCGGACCGGCATGCAGCAGGATTTTTCTTGGAAACGAAGTGCCCAAAAGTACGTCGAGGTCTACCAGTGGGTAATCGACCGACATCGGTCGATGCTGCGCGAGCTTGCAAGAGCTGGGTGAGCTTGGGAGGAGTCGCTTCTCCAGTTCGGGTGGAACGAGCGCCTTGGCCAAAGAAAAACTCCGGCAAATTCCTGCCGCGTTTGGTGGTTCACAGCGATTTGCTTGATGGGGCAAGGTAAGGCGGGGTACTTTTCGTCAGCCTAGGCCACACCATCCACGTTATAAGAGCACGGACGAAAAGGATCTGCAGGGATGCACGAAGTCGCTCTGGCCATCTTCTGGCATCAGCACCAGCCCTACTATCCGGATGACATCGGCCAGGAAAATCCCATGCCCTGGGTTCGCCTCCACGGGGTCAAAGACTACTGGGGCATGGCGATGCTCCTTAAAGAAATTCCGGAAATGCGGGCAACTATCAACTTGGTGCCCAGCCTTATCGTGCAGATCCAGGCGTACACAGAGCGGGGACATCAGGACACGCATTTGCGGATCTCGCGCACTCCTCCCGACTCTCTTTCTGAGGAAGATTTCCACTGGATGCTGGATAACTTTTTCATGGTCCACCCGGACCACATGATCCGGCCTTATCCGCGGTATTTTGAGCTTTACAAAAAACGCGGTTTTTTTGTCGATCCTCCCGAGCGGGCTCGGAAGCGGTTTGGCAAGCGGGATATCATCGACCTACAGGTATGGTCCAACTTGGTGTGGTTCCATCCGATTGCTTTCGAGCGCGACCCGGAACTGGCGGAATTCCGCGCCAAGGGTCGACTGTACACGGAGGCGGAAAAGCAGTGGCTTTTGGATAAGCAACTGGCCATCCTCCGGGAGGTTATTCCTCTCCATAAAGAGCTTGAAGACCGTGGACAAATCGAGCTCACCACCACCCCCTTTTACCATCCGATTGTGCCGTTGCTCCTTGACAAGCGGCTTGCGCGCCGGGCGATGCCGGAGGTGTTCCTGCCCCAATATCTAGACGGTTATCCCGAGGATGCGGCCGAGCATATCCGCCGGGCTGTAGAATTCCACGAAAAAGTCTTTGGGCGTCGGCCTCGGGGGATGTGGCCGTCCGAAGGTTCCGTCTGCCAGGCGATGATACCGTTGGTTGCCGAGGCTGGCATTTGGTGGATCGCCACCGACGAGGAGATCCTTTCTTGCTCGACAGACGGGTGGATTTCCCGCGATTTTAACGGCTATCACCGCAATCCGGAGATGCTGTATCGGCCCTGGCGGGTGGAAGAGGCCGGGAAACAGCTTCAGGTGGTCTTCCGCGACCACGCCATGAGCGACCTAATCGGCTTCCACTATCAGCGGTGCTCGGCCGAAGAAGCGGTAGGGGACTTTATCGGCAAAGTGGAAGCCATTGGGCGAGCCACGGGTGGCAATGCCGGGCACCGTCCCACGCTCCTTCCGATCATTCTTGACGGAGAGAATTGCTGGGAATATTACCCCAATCAGGGTGTGGATTTCCTCCGGCTTCTTTATCGCAGAGTGGTTGCCCATCCCAAGATCACGCCCGTCAGGATCGAAGATTACCTGACGCGCTACCCGGCCACAGATAAGCTCAATCATCTTTTCCCTGGCAGTTGGATTCAGCACAACTTTGGGATTTGGATCGGGCATCCGGAATGCAATCGCGCTTGGGACCTTCTTTACGAGACGCGGCGCTTCTTGGTGGAGCGGTCCCGATCGAGCAAGATTCCTGCCGACCGGCTGCGGCAAGCTTGGGAGGAACTTTACATCGCCGAGGGGAGTGACTGGTTCTGGTGGTTCGGCGACTCCCACAGCTGCGCCCAGGATGGGCTTTTCGACAGGCTATTTCGTAAACATCTGCAGAACGTTTACATCGCCCTGGGGGAAACACCGCCGCCGGAACTTGCCCAACCGATTAAGCTTGGTCGAAAGGTCGAGGCGCACACTCAGCCGACGAGCCTTCTCAATGTCAAAGTGGATGGTCGACAGACATATTTCGAATGGATCAACGCTGGCCGGTACATCGCCCGGGGTGGCCGAGGGGCGATGTCGATGGCTTCGGAAGGGCTAGTCGACTCGGTTTACTTTGGCTTTGGAACTGACCGATTCTGTTTACGCGTTGACAGTCGGGGCGGGCCGGTTCGAGAGCGCTTTGCTCAGGTTGATCTGATCCGCATCATCTTCGTCCAGCCAAAGGATGTGGAGATAATCCTGAGCGATCTCGATCAGCGGCGTCCCACGGCCACGTTGGTCCGCGGCAAATCCACGCAGAGCGAATCCCAGGTGGAAGCGGCGGCCGACCAGATACTTGAGGTTGCCGTGCCCCTTCGGGCCTTGGGAGCCGGAACGGGTGATCCGGTGCATTTTTACCTGGAACTAAAGCACCGGCAGCGGGCCGTCGAGCGGGTCCCCACCGAGGGATCTATCGAAACCGCGGTGCCTCCACCGGAATTCGAACTTATCATGTGGCAGGCCTAATCCCCCTTGTCGGGTGATTTTTCTTTTTCTGCCAAACTTGAGGGCCTTTACTTCCTAGCGAATCCCCTCTACGGAGGGGCTTTAAAGTTGCTATGGGTGGTCAAGCCGGAATTGCCGGGCGTAAGCACCCCCCAATAGCCGCGTGCCGGGGCTCGGTCTCTCCCATTGGGCCAGGGTAGCTCGTGGGATTGCGAAAAGCTGTCGCAAATTCTTTAGGCCACGCCTTGAAGGTAGCCTCTGCCTCGGAAACTCGGTGGAGCATTTCCCGAAACCAAAGAGACTCGCAGAAGATCGCAGCTAGCGGGAAGGAGTGCCATGCCTGATTTGCGAAAGGATCCAATTGTTGGGCGCTGGGTGATCGTGGCGAAAAGTCGGGCCCGTAGACCCCATGACTTTGACACATCGCCAGCCCGCCGTCCTGGCGGCTTTTGCCCTTTTTGTGAGGGCCAGGAGGACAAAACGCCGCCGGAGATCATCGCTTACCGTCGGCCGGGGACTCCTCCTAATGGACCGGGGTGGCGAGTGCGGGTGGTGCCCAATAAATTTCCCGCCCTTGAGATCGAAGGCGATCTGAACAAACGGGGTGAGGGCATCTATGACATGATGCGCGGCGTGGGTGCCCATGAAGTCATTATCGAATCACCCCGACACCTGATCAGCACGGCCGAGCTAAGCGAGCCTGAGCTTCAAGAAGTGTTGTGGGCTTATCGGGACCGGCTGACTGATCTTAAGCGCGATCGCCGCCTAGTCTACGGGATGGTTTTCAAGAATGTGGGGGCGGCGGCAGGTGCCTCGCTGGAGCATACCCATAGCCAGCTTATTGTGACACCGATTGTGCCCATCAATGTTTGGGAGGAGATGACCGGCTCGCTTGAGTTTTATAACTATCGCGGCCGGTGCGTCTATTGCGACATGATTCAGCAGGAGCTGGCTACGGAAAAGCGCTTGGTGCACGATTCTCCGACCTTCGTGGCCTTCTGCCCGTTTGCCAGTCGGTTCCCCTTCGAGACATGGATCCTCCCGAAAGTCCACGGCAGTCACTTTGAAAATATTCAGCCGGCCGGTGTCGAGGATTTAGCCAGCATCTTGCGGACGGTGATCCTCAAGCTGGAGGCGGCGCTAGATCGGCCGGCATACAATTACATCTTGCATACGGCCCCCTTCGATACGCAGGAGCTGCCGCATTATCACTGGCATATCGAGATCATGCCGAGCTTGACGCGGCCAGCGGGCTTCGAATGGGGAACCGGCTTCTACATAAATCCCGTCCCACCGGAAGAAGCTGCCCGGTTCCTGCGGGAAGTGGAGACTGAGACCTGGGAACCTGAAAGAGTTGCGGTTAGATAAACTGAACCGCCGCCGGGAAGTAGTTCGATTAGAGAAAATAAACAGGCAGCGCAAAGTCGCACGGGCCGGTTCCTAGAGCCGGGCAGAAAGTGAGCCGCCGGCGTCAGGCGGCTGACGGGCAACTCTCCTGGCAAAACTACCTCTGGCTTTCCGACGGCAAGCTTTCGTTAGACGGACTTAAGAAGGATGCCGGTCCGACGCGGCTTTAGTTGAAGTTCCTGCGTGCGCAACAATCGGAAAACGCGCCATAATTGTCATTCGCGGAAATAGGGAAAAGGCTTCTTCACGGAAGGTGCCGGCCGAAATTGCCTGGGTTGGGTGAGGGACTTCCGCCCAGGTTGATCCTGAGCACACAGATTTGCCCACAGGCAAGAAGTCAGAAAGTCATGTTTCGACCTGTTCGCTTAGTTCTTTTGATCCACAACCACCAACCGGTGGGAAATTTCGACCACGTATTCGAGGATGCTTATCAACGTAGTTACCTTCCTTTTTTGGAAGTGTTTGAGCGTTTCCCGCCTTTGCGAATTAGCCTGCACATAAGTGGGCCCCTTTTCGAATGGCTGGAGCAGCACCATCCCGACTACATCGACCGCCTAGCGGCGCTAGTTCGTGCCGGCCGAATCGAGATCATCGGCGGAGCTTTTTATGAACCAATCCTTGCGATGATCCCCACGCACGACCGCATCGGCCAAATTGCCGCTTATCGCGAGTTCTTAGAAGAACGCTTCCAGACCACTGTTCGCGGGATGTGGGTAGCCGAGCGCGTTTGGGAACAGAGTTTTACCCGGGATATTGTTGACGCGGGAATTCGCTACACCGTTTTGGATGATTTCCATTTCAAGACAGCCGGCTTGGAAGAAGACGAGCTTTTCGGCCATTTTGTCACCGAGGATGAAGGGCGGATCTTGTCGATCTTTCCCGGCAGCGAACGGTTACGCTACAGCATTCCCTTCCGCGAGCCGGCCGAGACCTTGGCCTATCTTCGCCATGCGGGCGAGCGTCATCCCAAGGCCGTCGTGGTCTTCGGCGATGACGGCGAGAAATTCGGCACTTGGCCGATGACGTATAAACACGTCTATCAGGACAAATGGCTTGAGAGATTCTTTACGGCACTTTTGGAGAATGCGGACTGGCTTGAGGTTTGCACACTAGGAGAAGCATTCCAGGCCGTTCCGCCTATGGGGCGAATTTTTTTGCCCGACTGTTCTTATCGCGAAATGACGGAGTGGGCGCTTCCGCCGAAGCGCCAACTGGAACTTGAGCATCTGGGGCACGAACTTGGGGCAGCTTCTCAGTGGGCGCGGCTTCGGCCGTTCATTCGCGGTGGTTTTTGGCGCAATTTCCGCGTCAAATACCCGGAATCCAACGAAATGTACTCCCGCATGCTAGGCATCAGTCGACGGCTTATGGAGCTGTCGACCAAGGCGATGCCGCCGGAGCGGAAGGAATGGCTCCACCGTGCTCGGCGGGAACTTTACCGGGGCCAGTGTAACTGCGCGTACTGGCACGGGGCATTCGGCGGGATTTATCTGCCGCATCTCCGTCATGCCGTGTATCGTCAACTTATTTTGGCCGAGCAGTGCTTAGATCAGGCCGAGGGAAAGCCGGAGGCCTGGGTGGAGGATGGGGTTGAGGATTTCAATTTCGACGCTCGACCGGAGGTTCGCCTGGCCAACGACAAGTTGGTGCTTTATGTGGCGCCAGTGGTGGGCGGGCATATTTACGAGATGGATGTCCGCTCCGTCCATCATAACCTTTTAGGCACAATGACTCGGCGGCCCGAGGGTTATCACCATAAGGTTCTAAAGCGTGCCGAGCAACAGGCTGGGCAGGTCGCTAGCATCCACGACATTGTTGTCTTCAAACAGGAGGGCCTCGATAAGGCAATTGTTTACGACCAATATCCCCGTAAGGCACTTGTGGACCTGTTCTTGCCGGCCGGTTTGAGGGCGGAAACCCTCGCGAATCAGCAATTTGAACAACTTGGCGATTTTGCCACGGGGGAATATCAGGCGAAAATCCAGCGACGTGCCGACCGCGTCCGGCTGACGATGACCCGGGAGGGGAGTGTGTCCGGCCAGGTGATCCGGTTGACAAAAGCGATTACTCTCTCGGCCGGCAGTCCCGTTGTGGAGGTGGCCTACCTCCTTGAGAATCTGCCCCCAGAATGCCCCTGGGAATTTGCGGTGGAACTGAACTTTGCCGGGTTACCGCCGGGGGTGCCGGACCGCTTCTACCGAAATGGCGACGGGCAGATCCTTGGGGATTTATCAACGGTGCTTAGCTTGCCGCACCAGACCGAGATATCGGTGGTGGACCAATGGCTCGGCCTGGATCTGACCTTGCGGACAAGCCGTCCGGCTGGTTTATGGACATATCCGGTGGGAACGGTCAACGGCTCGGAGGCCGGTTTTGAGCTTGTTTATCAATCAGTGGCGGTGGTGCCCCACTGGCGGGTCCTTCCGGATAGTGCCGGCCGCTGGCTCGTCACCTTAGAGCTGGCCGTGCAGACCGCCCAAGCTTCCGAGCGATGCGAAAACGGGGCGCTGGTTACCTCCTCCTCGTAGCACGTGGTAGCTCCGCGATTACACCCAGGAACTTCCCGGCCTAAAGGCTCCGGGGAGCCATCCCGGGGACAGTGAAAAAATTTAAGATTGCTCCCCGACCTCGCGACTGCCGATGAGTCGCTTCCGCGGATCACCACCCACCTGAAAGAAGGACTAGAAAAGATAGCCGAGGCCCAGCCTCCCTCGGCGATGCCGTGCAAAACGGGCAGTTAGTCCCACCACCAATGGTCGGTGGAGAGTTGAGCACGGATTTCCTCGCGAACCTTGTTGACTTCTCCCTTAGGATCGGCCAGCAGGTTTTCCGGTAGGAGGGCCTTCTGAGCTTCGATTTCCACACCGCCGCCAAACGGTGTCATCACTTGCGATCGCTTGACCAAAGCGTTGACGGCGGTAGGAGCTGCCTTCGGTGCAGGATAGGTCCTGACGGCAAACTTACTTTCGTCGCCGAAAAATTCCATCTTCCACTCGGCTTTGCCGTAAAAGTCCTCCTTCTGAATGTACGCGGCAGCCACGCACAAGTCGATGAGGTTGCGAAGCTGAGCGAAGACCGGCGATCGCTCGGCAATGGCCGGGTACATCTTCGTAAAGCTCGTCGTAAACGCTTGGCTGGCGGGATTGGCTCGGCCGGTTGCCTGCCGATCACCCTCCATGCTTACCAATTCATCCTCACCGACGAGTTTGACACCGCTACCAACCAGCTCGATTGCCAGTCCATCTTCGCTTCGCCGTACGCACTGATAGTCCGGCACGAACCACCAACGGACTAGAAGCTCGCGGGAGACTGTAGACGGACTAGCTTTGTCGATAAAGGTCACCATCCGTACCGGCGGCGGCTCAAGGCCAATGCCGATCATCTTCATGCGATAGTCCGCCTCCACCAAAATGTGGGCAAAATGGGTATCCGCCGGCACCCCCCGAATGGTGACCTTTTGCAGGCCAACAGCTGTTCGGAGATTCTCCGCCATGTACTGGGCCACGGCGGCTTCAGTTCCCGCGGGGATAAACCGCCCCAAAGTCTTAAGGAATTGCTGGGCGTTGGCCAGTCCTTCGGGGGTCGGATCAATCGAACAGGTGATGAGCTCCGTGGGCTCGCCGCCCGGTGGGAATGCCCGCAGTGCCACCACCAGATGCTCAAGCAAAATGACTGGCCGCCCACTGGTTAGTCCCACTGCTCGCCCAGCCAAGTCGAATCGCCACCCTTCGGCCGGGCCGGCGATAACGATATCCTTTGTCTCCGGGTAGAAGAACACGTATCGCACCCGAAGCAGGCCGGCCAAATACTTCATTTCGTCAGTGGGCACGCCACCGTTGGCGATAATTGCCTTCTCCAACCGAGTGAGCGAAATCTTCCGGAGCTTGCTTGCCCGGGCGACCTCGGGCGGCAAAGTGGCGCGGGCGGCCGCCATCCGCTCCCGAGTCAACATCCCCGTCGGGTCAGGGTACACCTGATGACGGAGGACCCCCTCGGCATCAATACTTACCCCTGCGATCTGTCCTTCACCTTGTTGCTGCGCCTCTGCATCCGAGATTGTCAGGAAAAGAAAACACGCCGCAAAAGACACCCACAATGCCGGCCGACCGAGATGGCTCAAAAGCGTCGACATAAGCAATTCTCTCCACAAGCTTTAAAGGAAGCCTTTGTTCCTCGGTCTCAGCGGAAAACCCGCTTAAATATTTGCCTTTGTGAACATCTGCATGTATTAACCGAAGCCCACGAGTCTAATGCCCGTAACAACAAGGGCGCCCGGTCCGCAAAAAGTCGTCACGACGTTTTAAAAGCGAAACTGGACCCCTTATCGCAAGCGTAGCTTATTCCTCCGCAATCAGCGTTCCTGGCCGATTGCCGATCTATTGGGGCTTAAAAAGGCCCCTTCGGGGCGGTCTCTCGCCTCATATTAATTGGGCAGATTGGGCAAAGCAAGCAAGCGACACGGGGTGGGAAGGGGCGAGGACACCGCCTAGATTCTTGGTTAACCGTTCGATTACCGCCCACTTGCTCCTTTACGTTAGGGCCCAGGTGTTCCCGCGTCTGTCTTCACTTGGACACCGGCAACGGGGTGCGTCTCGGGCGACTCGGGAGGTGGTACGCCGTGGCGTGGGAAATTTGGCCCAGTTTTGCCCCGGGGGATCATTCTAGGGCACCGATCGCCACACTTTTTTGCGAACTGGCCTTTTCCCCGGGTCCTACCGGTTTTGCCGGTCGCGTGCTATCTTATTGGACAACCTAAAAGCAGGGGTGTCCTTGCTGAGCCAAAGAGTGTTTTGTTTTTAGCAAAGGGAAAGGAGTAGGCCGATGGTGGTCACGACCGAACGCATGGAGAAGTGGCTTCGGATTATCCTGAAAGCCGACCCTTCCGTGCCGAAGCTCTCACTGCCGCAATACCTGGCCGATATCCCCAAGCTTGACAGCCTGGCCAATGTGCCCTCCGGTACTCGAGTGCTTGTCCGTGGGGATGTCGACGCCAAGCCAGGTCCTAAGGTCGGCGAAGGGGACATTCGGCTTCGTTCGATGAAGGATACGCTCGAGTTCGGTCGGCAGCGGGGATGGGTCCAGATCATCTTCGGGCACATCGGCCGAAAGCCGGAAGGTTCTCTGGATAAAGTGGCGGCTAGGGTGGGGGAAATCCTTGGCTGCCCGGTCGCCCTTATCAAAGATTGGCTCGATCCGCAGACTAACCGCGTCTTGCCGGAGGCGGCCGATCAGATTGCCAAAGCTTCTCCCGGCTCGATCATCATGCTGGAAAACACTCGTAAATACGCCATCGAGCGGGTTCTTTGGGAGGCTAAGCCGGAGGATATCCCCAAGTTGGTCGAGCCGCTTACAACGCTGGCCAACGAGGTGGCCGAGAAAATTGCCCGCGTGTATGTTCACGAGGCCTTTTCCGCGGGGAGCTTGGATAGCTCGAGTGTGGTGGTGCCAGCCGCCATGGACCGGGTCGCCATGGGGAAGTATGAGGAGCAGGAATTCTGCGGCCCGCTCGTCGATTGCCTCGAAGCTCAGATGGTTATCTTCAGCGGTGTAAAAATCGATAAGCTCGATGACCTCGAGGCAATGATTGCCCGCGGGAAGATCCGCTACCTCCTGACCGCAGGATCGTTGGCGATGGCCTTGAAGAAGGCGGCGGCTCAACTTGACGGCGGTGACTTCTGCATTGGTGTCCAGGAAGATCCCGCCAACTCCAGCCAGGGTTGGTACATTCCGCCTGAGCGGATCGAACAGGCCAAGCGGATGCTTCGGGAAGGCCGAGCCAAAGGCATTCAGTTCGTCTTGCCGGTGGACTTTGTCCTCCAAGACGGCCGAGTGTCCGAGACCATTGGCCCGTCGGATCAGCAGTTGGATGTCGGGCCGAAGACCAGGTCGCTTTTTGAAGAGGTGGTCTCGCGATTCATCAACGAAAACCGGCAGGCGCCGGACAAGGCTGTGGTGTTCCACAACGGGGTCTTTGGCCTCTTTGAGGACAGCCGGTTCGAGGAGGGCACGCGGCACTTCATGGGCCAGCTTAAGCGGATGAAGGACGCCGGCATTAAGGTCTTCGTAGGTGGGGGTGAAGGCGGAACTGCGCTAGAAAAATACGGCCAGCCGGATTGGGTGACTCACAACTTTACGGCCGGTGGGACTGTCCTCAACGCCCTGGGCGCCGAACCCGTGCCTTACCTAGTGGCGCTTCGGCTTGCCGCCAAAGGCTGGTAAGTCGAAACCACTTTCGGGAGAGCCTCGGCGGATAGCGCGAGCTGCCGACTCTTTTAAGCCCGTGGTCGAAATCGAGCGAGGAATCTTCGCGCGGTCGTCTTTCTGGCTGGGTAATCGTGAGTTGCTGTCCCGTCCGAATCGCGTAGCCGGATGAGCGGGGCAGAAGTGGTTTAAGCGTCCTTAAAACAGGCCGGCTAGCCCAACCTGCGCCTCCCAGTCGAATAGGAACCCCGGCTCCCATGCCTGATTTGGCGCCGGGGCCCTGCCCAAATCTGATCGACCGCTCGGCCCCTGGTAGCTGGGGCTACCGGTCCGCCGTTAGATTCCTGGGGATTCGGTAGTAACTCGGCTGGCTAGATCTCGCAGCTGGTCGAGAAGCTGCCGAATCTTTTCCGGATCCGGATTTTGCCGCGCTATCGTTTCAAGCTGGGCTGCAGTCACCGAAAGCGGAGCGAAGCCGTAGCTGCCGGCCGCCCCTTTGAGCTGGTGCGCCTGCCGCCGCAATCCCTCCCAGTCCCCTTCATCCGCGAGCCTTTCTAGGTTTTGCAATCGCTGAGGCAGTGTTGCAGCAAAAAGCTCGAGGAGATCTCGCAGCCCGGGATCACTCGCAAGGGGCGAGTAGATCGGGTCGGCCACCCCGGTGGCACCGGAGTACTGCCAGTTCACGACGGTTGCCATTGCGCCATCCTCCTTGCATTTGCCGGCCAAGAGAAACGGGGATTATCGGGCGGTTTTCTGTCCATGCGGTCCTTTATGTTCGCGAAATCTAGGCCGTCCCCGTTGAAAATATAGCTCACGATTTGCAGTCAGAAGGGATAATCTGAAGCAACTAGGAAGGACAAACCTTTTACGAAAAATTTCGGCACTCGCGTCCTTTTTGCTAATCCCAAACAATGTAGTAGCTGGGAGGCCCAGCAGACGAGCTCATGTCGACCTATCAAGCGCGACGCCGGAAGGGCGTGCAACGCGGCCGTTCGGTCATGTGGCGGCGGGTAAGCCTGAGGCAGTAACTCTCCCAGAGGGACCCGAGGGCGCGAAAATTGGCCGAAGCTTTCGCCCAGGGTATTCTTGCTGGCACCAGGGCTGAAAGAGGCAGCCGATCCATAGCGTCGGTTCTTAAGAGATGTTGACACGTTTTTGCTGGCCGTTGGAGATAGCACCCTTGTCGGAAGTAGGGGCCGTCCGGTCCAACTTGAAATGTGTGGACGAAAAAACTGCCGTGCGATGGGAGTTGGCCAGCGATGTGCCGACCAATTCTTAGCCTCCTTGTCTGGGGGACGCTAGTAGCATCGGGTTTAGGGGCCGAACAGATGCAGCTTGCTCCCCGGACCGCCGATGCCCCCTTACCCGGTAGACCTAATGTCCTGATGATTGCGGTGGATGATCTTAACTCGTGGGTGGGATGTGTCGGCGGTCATCCGTTGGTAAAAACCCCCCATATGGATGCCCTGGCGGCACGAGGGACAGTATTTATCAACGCTCACGGGCAATCGCCTTTGTGTACACCGTCGCGGACGAGCCTGCTAGCGGGGCTTCGGCCGAGTACCACGGGCATTTACGCCTTGGAGCCGTGGCTTCGTACCGTGGACAAGTGGCGGCATTGGGTCACTCTGCCCCAGTACTTTCGTCAACATGGGTATTTTACGTTGACGGCGGGCAAGGTCTATCATGCGGTGCCCCCGAAAGATCGGCCCGGCGAGTTCGAGGTGTGGGGGCCGCCGGCCGAGGTCGGGGTTCGCCCGCCAAAGAAATTAATCCCGCCCACCCCTATGGGTAATCATCCGCTTATGGATTGGGGCACCTTCGAGCATCGTGACGAGGAGAAGGGGGACTGGCGAATCGCCACCTGGGCGGTCGACCAGCTAAAAGCTTTGCCCCGGGAAAAACCATTCTTCATGGCGATCGGGTTTTTCCTCCCTCATGTACCCTGTTATGTTACCGAGCGCTGGCTTGAGCTTTATCCGGATGACGACAGCATTCTGCCGCCTGTCTGCTGGTACGACCGGGACGACACCCCCCGGTTTAGCTGGTATCTCCACTGGTATCTGCCGGAGCCAAGACTGCGGTGGATGATTGCAAACAATCAGTGGCGGCCGTTTGTCCGGGCCTATCTCGCATCGGTGAGCTTTGTGGATTCGCAAATTGGCCGGGTGTTAGAGGCCCTTCGCGACACTGGTCGGGAGCAGTCCACTGTTGTAGTCCTCTGGGGCGACAATGGTTACCACCTGGGTGAAAAACTTATCACGGGCAAGAACACGCTGTGGGAACCGTCCACACGGGTGCCGTTGATTTTTGCTGGGCCGGGGGTACGACCCGGTGGTCGCTGCCGTCAGCCGGTGGAGCTCCTGGATATCTTCCCGACGCTAATAGAACTTTGTGGCCTGCCGGCCCGAGCGGATCTTGAAGGGATAAGCCTTGTGCCCCAGCTGAGGGATCCCGAGGCCCCTCGCGACCGCCCGGCAATTACTACGCACAATCCGGGCAATCACGCCGTGCGATCGCTTCGCTGGCGGTACATCCGTTATGCCGACGGTTCGGAGGAGCTTTACGACTTAGAAAATGACCCTCACGAGTGGCACAATTTGGCCGGCGATCCCCGGTACGCCGATGTCGTGGCCGAGCACCGCCGCTGGCTCCCCAAAGTCAACGAACCCCCTGCCCCCGGTAGTCGAAGTCGCCTTCTTGTATATAATCCTCAAACCGGCGAAGCGATTTGGGAAGGAAAACCCATCGCCCCGCAAGACCCTATTCCGGAGGAATGAAGCTGACCGTTTCGTGCTAGGGAAAGAACCTCGCCTTGTTGACACCGTGCTGACCGGAGCCAGCTTATGAGCCCACAAGCGCAACATCGCGACAGGCAAATTTCTGGTTTTTTAAGCCGATGGGGATCGATGGCTTTAGCCGTGCTTGCCTTGGCCGTGTGCGTCGCCAGCAAGGGAATGGGACAAAATCCACAGTCTTTCTCCAAGGCCAAGAACGTAATCATCCTTGTGGGCGACGGGGCGGGCTATAGCTGCTGGTTAGCCGCGGCTATGTTTTTGGGAAGATTCGACGGGCAGACAGGTCGCACAGAATTTGTTGTGGACGGCAAGGAGTGGCTCCAATTGGGCTGCGCTACCTATCCGCTTACCCTCAGCACAAGACCCCGGGGCAGCGGTAAGCAGGACCCGGAGATCGTTTACGACCCGAAGAAGGCTTGGGATCCGGTCGAAGGATACCAGTGGCTTGTTAAGTCGGCCACTGATTCCGCGGGGGCAGGGACAGCTATGTCGACGGGTCGGAAAACGTATAACAACGCTATCAACTGGAGCGATGAGGACCGGCCGATTCAGCCCACGCTTGTGGAAATAGCCAAGGAGTTGGGCAAATCCACCGGTGTTGTCACCTCCGTGCAGTGGTCTCATGCTACGCCAGCGACCTTAGGTGGGGCTAAGGTCCCCAAACGGGATGATTACGAAACAATCGCCCAGCAGATGATCCGCGAGGGTCTCCTCGATGTGATCATGGGGGCTGGTCACCCGGAATATGACAACAACGGAAGGCCTTTGCCCCCGGATAAATACGACTACAAATACGTGGGCGGTAAGGAGCTGTGGCAAGCGCTCGAACATGCCCGCGGGCAACCGGGGGGAACATACCTCGGTTTTCGACCCGTGGTGACAAAAGAGGAGTTTGCTTCGCTGGCCTCCGGGCCGGTTCCCCCGCGGGTAGTGGGCACGGCGATGGTGGCGGCTACACTGCAGGCGTCGCGAACGGTGACCAAGCCCGGGGAGCCCGGCACCCCCCAAACTCAGGCCGGAATCGCTTCGGTCGCCAGGTCCTCTGCTTTGTCGGGGTCCGCTTCCTCCCCAAGCTTGGGCGGCCAGTCAGCCGAAACGGCAACCCAGCTTTATCTTGCCCCGTTTGCCGAGCCTGTTAACGAAAACGTCCCCACCTTAGAGGTGATGGCTTCCGGGGCACTTAACATCCTTGATGACAATCCCAATGGCTTTTTCCTCATGATTGAAGGGGGGGCGATCGACTGGGCCAATCACGCCAACCGTGCGGACCGAATGATTGAGGAAATGATCGATTTCCTTCGCACCATCGAGACCGTTGTCCACTGGGTGGAAAGCCACAGTAGCTGGGGGGAAACGCTGGTCATTATCACGGCCGATCACGAAACCGGGCTTATTTGGGGCCCTCAGTCCGACAAGGTTCCCTTCCAGCCGCTAGAAGATCGCGGTCCGGGCCGACTCCCCGGCTTGCGATACAATGCCACGCAGCATTCTAATAGCTTGGTGCCCTTGTATGCCCGTGGCCCCGGTGCGGAGGCATTCCGCCAGTTGATCGAAGGCGAGGATCCCGTCCGCGGACCATTTGTCCACTTGACAAGCATCTTCTATGTAGCCGCCCAAGCACTAACAGGCCAACCGGTGCAAGGCAACAAGGGGCAGTAAACGAAAGTCGGTGCGGCGCTCGGGTAGCCCGCCTTCGCTCATCGCGTAGGGATGTTTGGCCTTCCGGGAACCGGCCGGAAAAACCCTGGCCCAAACGATCGCGGTAGGGCAAAAGTGGGTTTGGCTTTCAGGTCAAAAGGTCGGGCGATCTCAAGGGCGCGGTTAACGGCCCAATGGGTTTTGCCAACCGAACCTGTCGGTGCCGACCGGGTAAGCGTGTCAGAGTTATCCTTTCCGGTCGTCAGCACAGAACTGGCTTTGGCCATTCGCAGGAAAGCAACTTCCCGGGTGAACTGGTAGATGACGGCACGGCCAGCCTGGGGTAAATCCCGCAGTAGCTTAGGTCCCCCGGGCCGACTTCGCCCTTCCTGGCATCTTTCTTTGGTAATTCCCGAGCTAGGCCCAGGTGGGGCGGAGCGGGTGCTAGTTAGACTGGCCCAACACTGGGCTGGCTGTGGGTTTCGCCTTAGCGTGATTACCCTAGCACCTAAGGGCCGGTCTTTTTACCAACTTCCCCTGGCTGCCCACTGGGTGGGTCTGGGTGTGGCCGGTCCGACTTGCTCGCTTGGCGAAAAGGTCGGGGCCAACTTCCGTCGGCTGAAATTCCTCCGTCAAGTTTTCGACCGGCTTCGTCCCGATGTGATTATCTCGTTCTTGGCCGAGACCAACGTGCTTTCTGTCCTTGCTAATCTCGGCCGCCGGACTCCGGTTATTGTCACCGAGCATAGCAACCCTCGAGTCTTGCCCACGGTAGGGATCTGGCGGCTAGCCCGGCGAATCGTTTACCCCCTGGCCACCAAGGTGGTGTCAGTTAGTCCGGGTGTTGACAGCTATTTTGGTTTTCTTCCCCGCGCAAAGCGTCGCGTGATCCCCAACGGCGTGCCCGTAGAGGAGATCGATCACACGGCGCCCTGCCCCGATGGCTTTCCGTGGCCGCATGCAATAATTTCCATGGGCCGATTGGAGGGCGAAAAGGGCTTCGACCTTTTGCTTCAGGCCGTTGGTCCCCTGTTTACGCGCTACCAGGACTGGGGATTGGTCATCCTTGGTGAAGGAACCGGCCGGCAACGCCTTTGTCAACTGGCAGAAAATTTGGGGATGGCCGATCGGATGCTTCTCCCCGGGCCAGAGGATCCGCCTTATCCTCGCTTGAAGCGGGCGGATATCTTCGCCCTGCCTTCGCGGCACGAAGGTTTCGGAATTGCTGTGGTCGAGGCGATGGCCTGTGGTCTGCCGGTGGTGGCCTCGGCCTGTCGGCCCGGTCCGGGGGAGATTATCACAGCTGGTGTAGACGGCCTCTTGGTACCGCCCGGTGATGTCCCCGCTTTGCGAAAAGCAGTCGAGCAACTCATTGTTGACGAAGAGCTGAGGCGAAACTTGGCGGCTGAAGCCGTCCGCTCCGCCAAACGCTTCGACTTGCCTCGAGTGCTCACCGCCTGGGACCAACTCCTGGCCGAGGTTCTCGCACAAAGCACTCAGGAAGCGTAATGCTCCTGTCCTTGGCCGGCGAAAATCTCAGCCAGCGTAAAGGCCGCAAATTCGCGCCGACCGCACGGGCCACTTACCGACCGGGCTAGGTAGCCAGTTTCGCCCTGTCTAGCCGGTTTCGTATTGGCCTCCGACTCGGTTGCGGGCAAGGCCGTGGATGACGGCAGGGTGCTTACCTCTAGGCGCTGCAGGAGGTACAATCGCAATGTCGGCAGCCCAAAACCAATCCTGGCATTTGTTGACGATAGTTCCCTTGTGGCCGGATCATCCGGCAAGTAGGAGGAGTTGATCACACGCCGAGCATTGCTATGAGTCAAATTTCCATCGGGCTAGTCCAGCTTAAGTGTACGGCGAAAAAGGAAGAGAATCTAACAGCGGCTGCGGAAATGATCCGCGAGGCCGTCGCCCGGGGCGCACAAATCGTTTGTTTACCGGAGCTTTTCGCCACGCCTTATCCCTGCCAAAGTGAGGATCATCGCCAATTTGATTTGGCTGAGCCGCTCGACGGGCCGACTGTGCAACTCCTGTGTCAACTATCGGGCGAGCTGGGGATTGCCGCTGTCGGTTCGATTTTCGAGCGGCGCGATGCCGGGCTTTACCACAATACCGCTGTGGTGTGCGAAGGCGGAAAACTGCTTGGTTTTTATCGAAAAACGCACATCCCCGATGACCCCTGCTACTATGAAAAGTTTTATTTTACGCCGGGAGATGTAGGCTATCCGGTTTTTCAGGTGATGGGCACGCACATAGCCGTAGGTGTCTGCTGGGATCAGTGGTTCCCGGAGGTGGCCCGACTCTTCGCCTTAGGCGGGGCAAAGATTCTCTTCTACCCCACGGCGATCGGTTGGCTTGTTCACGAAAAGGCGGAGTTCGGCCAAATTCAGCAGTCGGCCTGGGAGACCATGCATCGCAGCCATGCCATCGCTAACGGCTTTTACGTGGCAGCGGTCAATCGCGTGGGCCTTGAAGGGAATATTGAATTCTGGGGTGCAAGCCTGTTGTGTGACCCAAATGGCGTTGTTCTCTGCCGAGCAAGCGTCGATCGGCCTGAGGTCTTAGTGGTAGTCTGCGACCTTAATAAAGTGGACGTGGTTCGTACACATTGGCCGTTTTTGCGCGACAGACGCATTGACACATACCAGGGACTGCTTCAGCGGTACCTCCGGCCTTAGCACCGGGCGATTGCAGCAGCCACCGCCTCCATCGTGCAGCGTTCCTCGACGACTGGCAAGATACGCGCTCCGGGCGGTTGCGATTGGACTATTGGTCCCTTTACTGAGCACAGACGGGAAGGTGCGGAAGTTACCCACGTAACAGGTTCCCACCTGGCTAGCGATGAGTGAGCGATTCTACTGTGGCGCGATCCAGGCCGAGACCGGCTCGCTAGTGCGTCTTTCCGGCCCAGAGATGCATCATCTTGTCCATGTCATGCGGGCCAAGGTGGGCGACAGAGTCATCCTGTTTGACGGCCTCGGTCGCGAATTCTACACCGAGCTTGTCCACATAAATAAACAGTTTGCCGAACTGCGTATCCTCTCCTGGGCGGAGGTAAGCCGCGAGCTTCCCGCCCCGTTGTGGATTGCCGCCGCCCTCCCGAAAGGCGATCGCCAGCGCTGGCTTGTGGAGAAATTGGTGGAGCTGGGCGTAGCCTGTTTTGTGCCACTTATCACCGATCGGTCCGTCGTGCGGCCTACCGAGGAGACGCTTGATCGCCTGCGCCGCACCGTGGTGGAAGCAAGTAAACAATGCGGACGAAACAAGCTGATGGAAGTTACCCCACCCGAGCGCTGGAACCGGTTTTGTGTACGAACCGATTTGCCGCCTCTGCGGATCCTAGCCCATCCGGTAGAAGCTCGGAAGGAAGTCCCCCCTGCCGACGTGGCCTCGCCCACTTCGGCTACCGAGGGGCCTTTCGAGCCCGGCCAGGTGGCCCTCAGCGACCCTCGCCAGCTTGTAAGCGGAGTGGTGTTCGCCGTCGGACCAGAAGGGGGCTTTAGCCCGGCCGAGGTGGCCTTAGCCATTGCCCGCGGTTGGCGGGTGATTTCGCTCGGGGAGAGAATCCTCCGCGTCGAAACCGCCGCGGTGATGCTTGCCTCGCTTGTGGCCGGCAAATTGGCCGGGCTGATTTAAATGTCAAGCTGCCTTTTTGATGAAAAGGCCACCGCCTTGGTCAACGCCGGCCGGTGTCCTCCCTTTGCCACAAATCTGCAAAGCCGCTTCCTTCCTCAAACGTACGCCCGCAAAGGGGCCATAAGCAGCGTGACCGTTTACCAGCGGAAGAATCGGTACGGATCGTCCCATTCCTCCGGTTGGTCAACATAAAGGCCAGTAAGGTACCGCTTTTCCTCCGGCTGCGGCGGATTGGCCAGGCGCTCAAGAAGTGGCGTTTGCCCTTGGGCACCCAGATTGGCAAGCATGCGCGAAAGGGCGTAGCTCACCCGGCGATAAGTCTTGCGGACATTGTATTGGTCCCGATGCTGGAAAAAGAATCCCTTCGGCCCATCTTCAAAGCTGCCGTTTTTGATGAGATTACCTGCCGGGCCATCGCCTTCCCGCGTCGTGGACTCTTCGTGGACATATTCTCCTGAGTAGAGCCGCATATCATCCACGCGGAAAAGCGCCCCATCTTGCGAACAAGCCACGTAAGCTTGCCAACCCTCCGGGTATGGCTTTTCGCAGGTGAAGGTGGCATGGACTTCGGACCATTTTCCGGCCGGCAGCGTCACCGGCTCAGTCCGCACGGCACGATCCCACGGCGAGCCAGCCCGCTCCACTTCCAGCCGGACCGTCACCGGGTCCCGGACCGGCTTGATCCACGCGGAGAATGTATACTTTTTACCCATTTCCGGCGAAAACTTGATCGCCTGCCCAAATTGAATGCCAAACTGGGTGGTCGTCCCAGCACTAAGCAGGGCGCTTTGTTTCCCCCGGAAGGCATCTTCCGCATCCACAGAAAAGGTCGCCAGTCGGCCCTCAGCTCGGGTCAATTCCCACGGGACAAGCTGGAAAAATACTACCCGGCCCGCCCCAAGGGTTGCTTCCGCCAAAACCCCGCCGGCAAGCCTTTCCGCCCCTGCCGTCACCAGGGGAAGGGCCGAGGCAGTCCGATTGTGGACATCAGCCGGGCTCACGCCACAAAAAGCACTCCCTTCTCCCGGCGGCGTAAAGACATCCGTGATAAACTGTCGGTCCTCCGTAGTAACCTCAAGAGGAAGGAACTTTGCCAGTTGACCTTTCCGTAAACCAATGGTGGCACAAGCGCCCCCGCGGCGGATAAACTCTTCGACCTGGCTGCGGTAGGGGGCAAGCACTTCCTCTCCCCCAGGACCAACCACAAGCAGACACTGCTCGGTTAAAGCCTCCGGGGTAAACTGGCGGCAGGCAAAGCCGGCATGCTCCAAATGTCGCCACCCCCACGGATCCCCAACATAAACAACCTCCCGACTGGTGAATGATCCTTGCGGTTGGCCAAGCCAGCGGAAAAGTCCCCGGACGATGTACTGGGCGGCCGGGTCACTCTCCGTCCGCCCGGTGACATCTAGTTGACAAAAGACCACTCGTCCTTTGCCCTCCCGATACACAAGAAGTGGGGCATACTGCAGACTAAAGCCTCCGTCAACAATAGGGAGGAAGTCACCCCGGGCAGGCTTTTCCGGACTGACCGAGGCCACATTGCCCCGGCATCCACACCGCCAAAGCCGCGGCACTTCCAACCCACACCAGTCAACAACCGGACTGCCCGCATAGCGGGGCGATAGCCGATATTCCAGTCGTGGGGGAAGGAGCGTCGCTTCGCCCCGCCAGTCGGCCAGATGCTCCGCCTGCAGACCGGCAAGCACAGGATGATCGGTGGCCAAGGCAAAGACTTGTCGCAATCCATATTCTGCCACGCGAAAACCAAGCCGCCGTTCCAGCACCGCCGTTGTCTGTTCGAAAACCACCACGTCTAGCCCCTGGCGAACCCGTTCCAAGCTGGGCAGACGATTCTCCAGACTAAGGGCCTTTTTGCCGATGACCAGCACATCTGCCTCGGGCCACTCGGTGGCATCCGCCGGCACAAGCGTAAACGAAAGTCCTAATGTCCGCAGCATGGCCGCCGTTTCCCCCACCGGATCGTAAACGGCAAGCCTGCGGCTAAACGTCACCGCCGGTGGCCGAGCCAGCACATCAAAGGCAAGCTCGTCGGTCAACACTTCCCCGGTGCTCCATCTCCCTTCAAGCCTAAAGAGCCGTCGGCCCGGTTCCAGATCTTCCGGGATTTTTGCCTCGATGGGCACAAAGATCACCTCACCCGTGGGAATTGTCAACGTGCCTTCCCCGGACGGATTCCCCGGCAGGGTCACCCCCCACCGGTACCGGACGCTCACCGTCTCTCGCGAGTTGTTGACGAAAACGATCTGCTTACGCACTACCTCCCCCGGATAGTAATTGTGCGCCTTACTGGTAAACGCCCCCGGCTCGCCAGCCAGGTAAGCAAGCAGTGGCTGGTTATCCCGAAGGAGCACCTCGGCCGCTGGGGTGGGCGCCCAATCTTCCCAACGGAAGGCATGCTCAATCGATTCAAATTGCTCCCGGATAAAGTCCGGGCTGTAGCCGGGTCGCTGCAGGTTGTCCCAATCCGTGGGCAGTTCCTGAGGGGAGCTGTCCACCGATGGCGCCGGTCGCCAAAAGCGGTAAAGCTCCCAAGGAGATATCGCCGACACGCCCCACGTCCGGAACGCCCGCCAGTTGGACTTCATGTACATCCCCTGCACCGTGTCCATATCTTCCAGGCGACGGTCCCCGACCGGTGTGGGATAGTCCCAGCGGTACCACAGGTTGCCTCGGCGGAATTGCTCCGCTTCCCAGCGAATGTTGGCCAACTGCCGCTCGCTTAGTTGATAAGCTTCCACGCCCAGAAATTGGGCATTCCACTCGGCCATCGAGTAATCCCACGGCACCACCGCACTGCCAAACGATCGCGCCCCTTGGTACCAGCCGCGGTACATCGTCCAGTCCCAGGCGAAAGGCGCCCCGTACTCACACAGCATCATCGGTTTGATGCTCTGGCTGGCCCAAAAGCCAAACCAATCGTCCATCTCCTGGATTGGTACCCAATTGGGATAAAAGTTGCTCGCATGCAAGGCCGACAAATTCCCCGAGGCATGATGGTAAACAACCCGGGACGGATCCAGCTTGCGGATAATCGCTTCCGCCCGCAGGGCTCGTGCGGCATTATTCCGCCCCCATGTTTCCCGAGGATCACTTCGCCCATCCATCAGGAAGGGATTCATGTCCTCCGCATAGCCTGTGGCGTTATGGCTTGTGGCATAGGCCACCACCGACGGATGCGAGCCGGCCACCTCCACGTAAAACCGCGCATGCTCCGCATAGCCGTTTGTCTTTTCCGCTTCCGCATCCCGCCAGTCGTAATGGCTAAAGTGCGGTTGCGTTAGCGCCACCAGCATCCCCACATCATCCGCTGCCCGCAGGATCTCTTCTAGCGCCAGATGGCTCCCCGGCAAACAGTCATAATGATGCGTGTAAACAAAATTGATCCCAATGCGTTTCAGTCGCCGCAGGGTCTCGCAGGCGGCTTCGTAGCTAGCAGGCCAAACGCCAATCTGCGCGTTATCCAGCGGCAAAACGCACAGGAAAATCCGCGTACCATTCAGGTAAAAATCCCGACCCTCTATCCAAAATTCGCGGAAGCCAAACCGCACCGGATAGCCCACATCCACAACCTGCCCCTTTTCGTCAACAAGCTTCATCTGGGCCTCCAGTTGATGACCCGGCGTATGGATATCCCACAGCTTGTCCGGCCGCCAGGAGACCCTCCACCGGTAAGTGCCCTCCTCAAGATCACCCGCGGCAAAATAAGGGCTCCCAAATCGGGCTATTTCCCTGCCTTGGGCAGCAACAGTTACTTCCAGTCGCAACCGCCCGGAAGCCGGCAGATTTTCGACCAGTTGATGAAAGGTCACTTCTCCTTGTCGCACCGATGTTTCCACTCGCAGATGCCCCAACGTCGGCCCAGCCGGTCGCCCTTCCAAAAACACATCCCCGCATAGCCCTCGCCGAGCCACTCGTCCTCGCACCTCGCGCGGCGCAGCCGTATCGGCGTAGCTTGTCATCACTTCCTTAAGCGGCAAAGCTTCCACAAAAATGGTAAGTCGATAGGTGCGCCCGGGCTGGCAAAGCTGGGTAAGCTCCACCTCCCCTGCCGGAAAACGGATCTGTCCCACCCTTTTTCCGTCAACAAAGATGATTGCCCGCGAGTTGACATACGACATCCTCAGGAAAATTCGCCGCCCCGACCACCCTTCCGGCACAGTGAACTGCCGTTCATACCACGCCGCCGTCACTCCCCGGAGCGATATTTTCCCCCATGCCGGATGGGCAATCACCCGCTGAAAATCCTTTTGCATGTAGTCGGTAATGCCCGGCCAAGGTCCCGGCACTTTGAAAAAGCCCCAGTTCTCCCGAGGCAACTCGTCCGCGAAAACCTCGGCCGGTTGCCACCGCCACAGTCCATTTAAACACACCCGTTCCCGGGTCGGCGTGCTTTCCCGCCATGCCCGATCCACATCCCACACCACCTTCACACCAGGGGGAAGGGGCGCTTCGCTTTCCGACCAACCACGGAGCACCCCCGGGTCAGTAAAAAACCATGCCCACAACGTTCCCACGGCCAGTAGCCGGCAAGCACTTTTCCGCCAGGCGCAAGTACTCCGAAGCATGGGGTCACTCCTTAGCGATCAAGCAAGCGGTTGGTGCAGTTGGGGCAGGGTAGGGCAACTAAGACCAAATGGGTCGGAGGCCTTCGTCCACACTATTTCTGGGGCAGGTAAAGTCACGCTAAAGCAAAAAAAGGGCCTATCTGCGAGATGGATTGTACCTCCGCGCCGGCCCACAAGCGAGTGACAACCAAGCAAACGCCAAGCTCCCACCCGCCGTGCTCTTACGCCCAGGGGCACCTGCCGAGGGTCTCCCTTTAGCCCAGACAAAGTGGGCTTCCCGGCGGCCGCAGAGACATTGGGCACGGCCAAGCACAAACCGCAAATACCTTATGGGAGGACCCTGGCAAGAAGTGGCCGGCACTCCGCAGAAAGGAAAAGCCCTTAACGGCTTTTAGCCCGCTACCGAACCCTGGGCAATCCAGACAGCCGTTAGGCAACTTCCAAGCCACTGGCAACCAGACGCCCGTCCCGTAGGTCCCCTGTGGATAAGCCAAAGCTCGCGCACGCTTTCGGCCGCATCGGCCCTTGCAAATTGCTAGCTTGTCCCTAAGGGGATAATCGCCAAAAACCCACTTGGCCCCCGCCCAAGGCCTCGCACTCCTCCGTGCGGTCTTTCCCCTATGGCGTTAACGATTTTTTGTTGACGAGATGTCGGCAAGGCTTTCGCTCTGGGGACCACGGCCAAGGTACTGGGGGCGGGCATCATCGGGGACAGCCTACGCCGCGCTTAATCTTCTTTGTGTCAACGGGGGCGCTTTTCAAGACAACAACTTCGGTCGGCCACCCTTTCCGCATGCCGTTGGTAAATCTTCGCCGCGAAAATGCATCCTTCATGACTTTACGGGCACAGACGAGCTACTGGCCGCGGACCCCGATCGCAGAAGAGGCCAAACCGTACAAAGTTGGCACAGAGCCCCTCAAGACCGACTTGCTGGTGATACCTTCCGCGGCTTAACCCCCGCTTTGAGCGGACGGCGCAAGCGACTCGGGCAGTGTCTTATGAGAAAAGCGTGCTTCCCGAATTACCACGGGGGTGCCCCCACGCCTTTTTCCCCAAACCCTTTTTCGTCAGGGCAGTGAATCGGAGGACAACCGTTTCCGGGCAAGCCTAAAAGGAAAAGAAGAAGATAGTCTCGATCCCTTTTTCGTCAGGGCAGTGAATCGGAGCCGAGCGGACGAACTAGCTGTGGACATAACCGCGACGGCGCAGTCTCGATCCCTTTTTCGTCAGGGCAGTGAATCGGAGGAGCAAATAAGGGGGCCAGCCTCCGCCAAAGGCGGGAA
>JANXBW010000014.1 GCA_025060325.1 Thermoguttaceae bacterium | reverse complement strand
CAGCCAGCGGTTTACCCAAAGCTATGCCGACGGCGACCAACGCGTGCCCAGTGGGGTTGCCCGGAAAGAGTGGGGCCGAACCTCGGCTCATGAATGAATTAACTGCATCACCGTCTTTGCGTTAAGGGGGGCCGATCCAGTGCTCGATCTTAGTCGCTACATGCGTCAGATAAGGTTCAGCCTTTTCGGTGAAGAAAGTCAGCGGCGGCTCCGGAAGAGTTCGGCCTTTGTTTGTGGTTGCGGAGCGCTTGGGAACTTTGTTGCCATGCTCCTGGTCCGAGCTGGGGTGGGAAAGGTCCGCATCGCCGATCCGGACACGGTTGAGCTTGTCAACTTGCACCGGCAGATTTTGTTTGACGAAGCGGATTGCCAACCGCCACGTCTCAAGGTCGAGGCGGCGGCAGAAAAGCTTCGCCGGGCCAACTCGGAAGTCAGCGTAGAAGCGTTGCCAGTGCGAGTCACCGCAGAGAATGTCGAGGCTCTGTGTAAAGATGTGGATATTATTGTTGACGCTACGGACAATTTCGAGACGCGATTCCTACTTAACGATGTGGCCATTAAGCGAGGAATTCCGTGGGTCTTCGGCGGGTGTTTGGGCGCGGAAGGACAAGTGCTGGCCATCGTGCCGGGCCGAACCCCCTGCCTTCAATGCTTGCTGGGGGAGTGCCCGCCGTCGGGGATGGACTTCACCTGCGAAATGGTGGGCATCTTTGGGCCTGTGGCAGGAGTAATCGCCTCGTTAGAGGCGATGGAAGCAATCAAGATCCTTTCGGGCAATGTGGAGCGTATCGTGCCGCGGCTTACGGTAGTCGACCTTTGGTACGGGGATATCCGCCAGGTCGATTTAACGGGGTTGCGAGAAAACACTGATTGCCCCGTTTGCAAGAAGGGGCAATTCCGATTTCTTTCTGGCGAAGTCTTTCCTTCCGGAAATTGACTCCCGCTCAACGTTGCTCCACCTCCGTCAGAACTTGGTTGCTAAGCCTCCTTGGTTTCTGAACTTTCCGAAGTGAAATGGGCATTGCGATAGCACAGACAGCTTCTCTCGCAATAGGCTAGTAAACCCGGACTTTGGCCCCCTTCCACTTCCGTGGGGAAATCTACCCCCTAATTGTTGGGATAGGTGCTTTTTGGATGGTCATGAGTTTACCAATTGTGTTAATTTTGACGCCCTAAGAGCCCGCCCACGGACTCATTTCTGCCAGCCCTGTGGACCTTTTCGTTGACGCCTTTCTAGGGGCAATTAGTCTCGACAAGTAGGGACCTTCGCACGATCCCGGGGACCTGGGGGTGAGCGCTTCCGATTACCTACAGGATCAACTGAGCCTCATCACGCACAGGATGTATCGACGGAGGGACTAGGGCCTCGCTGTGTCCTTCAAAGACGATGAGACTCGGGAGGGGGAGTAGGGAGTAAAGTCGGCAGGATAAGCACGGGTTATTGAGGCGTTCCTATGCGAGGGCTTTTTATGAAGTGGAATTGTTTGTTGCTGTCGCTTTTGGTCCAGCTAGTGTACATGCTCTCTTTGCCGGAAGGTCAAGCCGGCGTGATGAGTTTACTCCTCTCACCGCCGAACGCCCAAAACGACGCCCTCCAGGACCGAAGCTGGCGGTTGGAACTGGCTAATTCAGGAAGCGCGGGCACCGTCGGAAATGTAATGTACGGCCTTTCGGCTTTTGATACGCTGACCATTAACGGCGTAAATTATAATCTCGACCGTTCCACCTGGATGGTCTTTTCTGTCACGCGCTCCGCGGCAACAACTCGCTCGTTTAAAGGGCCTTTTGGCCCAATGTATCTTAGTGGAAATGATTTCGTGCCTACGACGGTTTCCGGTTATACCTTAGGGAGTTTGCTCGGAAGCAGCTCCCTGCCTCCCACGGCTATGGCTGCGCTAGTGGAACTAAATATCAGTTATTCGGCTACCACCTATCTGAAGCAGCTCACTAACGATACTGCCGCCGGGAAAACGCTTATTGACAACGCCATTGCCGAGCTTGCATCAAAAGGTCAACTGCTGGCTGCGTTCGGCCCCGTAGATTCTCAAGATTTTTACTTCATGAGTTCGCCCGACAGTCTCGGGACATCGCTCGAGTTCTTTGGGCTGAGCCCAGTAGCCGCGGGATCGGGCGTTGACCTGGCGTGGTTCCGCCAGCTTTTCAACGAATCGGGTGAGCGCATCGACCTCAGCAAGTACGAGTTTAGTCTCCGCGACTTCATGTATGTCAGCCTTAAGAATGTTAATCCACAACCTGGCGTTGCGGCTCTGTACATTGATCGGGGCACAGTCTTGGTCAACGTTGTGCCGGAGCCATCTCCTCTAGTTTCGCTTCTGACGACCTCGGCGGCGGGGTTGATCTTTACGGTGCGGCGAGGCTCGAAGGCGGCTAAATCACTGTGGAATCTGCTCGGGCGGGTGTTGGTTTCCAGGCCAATACCGGGCAAGTAGGAAGCCCGCTGTAAAAAAAGATTACTGACCACAAGAGGCGGGGCATCGTGGGACAGATTGCCCGATTTGTAACTCGGGCTTCCGGAGCCTCGCGTCACGTGCCAATCGCCGGCGATGGGATTTACAGGGCATCCTCAAGCCGGTTGACGGACTTCGCAGTTGCGGGACACCCTCAAAGATAGTTCGCGGCTTTGGTTGCCGGGGGAATTGCCCCGGCTTTGTGCTTTTCTGGGGGGCTTTGTGCTGGCTTTTGTGTAATCTGGCTTGTTCCGAGGGCGTGCTTTGCACGCAGAGTTGGTAACGCGTGTTTTCCCCCTAGCTTAGGCCCACTGATGCTCACTTATGAGTCGGTCTGGGCGGCCTCATCTGTGGTAGCAGGTTCGGCAATTAACCGGATCAAGTCAGTTCCTTGTGGGAGAAGAGAGTTAGCTCCTCCGACTAGTTCTTCCGCCAACGAAACGCTATGCCCGTGAGGCGGCGTACCGACTCGGCCCAGGACCTCCGCCTGGTATCGCTTTCTCCGTTTTCCCTGGGACGAGCTCCGTGATTGAACCTCGACCCCGAGGAAAGCTTAGGCGCGGGCTGGGTCGGCCGGCGTTTGCGTCCCCCACCATCTGGCACTACATTGTCATGCGTTGCTACAGGAATTTTGTTGCCAGGGAGTTTACCGATCGCAAATGAACGGCTCACCAATTTACAGGGAGGTTGATGAATGATGGCCGCGGGGAAATCGCGTTCAACCATGCCCCCTGAAGTTCCGAGGCTTCGCTCTGTCGGGGGATCTTTTCGTAAGACCGGATGGTCACTAGTGCTAGGTTGTGTCGCCGGGCTAGTGGCTTGCAGCGTCGTGGGAGCATGGAGCGAGCTCCACGCAGGACAGGATGTGTGCACGAACGGCTCCTTCGAAATACTTGGCCCCGGGGGCTTTCCAGTGGATTGGGCTCCTGTGGGCCAGACCGTGACCATTAGCTCGGATGCCTACCAAGGCCGGGTGAGCCTTCGCCTCGTCCGCACACCCGAGACTAAAACCCCGGAGACAGGAGTGAACCGGTCACACGGCCCCGGAGATCCGAAGCCCGGCTTAATCGCACGTGTGAAAGGAGGGATGCAGTTTGCGTATAAAGCTGTTTCGGCTCATAACGCGGAACTGCGGATCTATGTGATTCCCGTCAACGAGCAGTTAGTGGAGCGGACCGGTTCGCCGCGGGCGACGTATGTCGTGCCGAAAGAGCATATTGGCGATGGAAACTGGCACGTTGCCCGCATTGCGTATGACTATACCAGCAATCCGGCAGTGAAGTTCGTGCACTTCGCGGCACGAATTGTCGGCACAGCGGGCGAGATCCTGCTTGACGATTTTGCCTACCTGGAGGAAGCGGGACCAATCCTCGCCTTTGGGGAGCCTACGCTTGATGAGGATCCGGAGCAACCTGGCTCGGTTGGGGTGCTTCGTGTGCAAGTCAACAACGTGGGTGACCGATCGGCGGAGCGCGTGCGGGTGTCGGTCCAGGTACCGGCAGGGCTTTCCGTCGAACCGCGCGTGCATGAGATTCCTGTTTTGCCGGTGAAGCGTCCCCAGGCACTTCGGTGGAAAATATTGGGCCAAAGGCGTGGCCGCGGTTCTGTACATATCAGAGCCGCCGCGGATCGCCATCAGGTTGAGGCCACCTTCCCGTTGCGCCCACAGCTTAGGGTGCGAAGTGGAGGGCCTGCCCAGCCGGTGACAATTGCCGGCGGCGACTTCACGCTCGAGTGTCAGTTAGAGAACACCGGCTCGGCACTGCTTGAAAACATTGAGGTCCTTTTCCGAGCAGGGGCTACGATCCAGAAGCAGGTTCTGAGCGAGCTTCCGCCCAGCAAGCGCAGCACCGTTCAGGCAAAGTTCAAAGCTCCCTCTGTGTTGGGGGTACTTCCGGTACAGATAGAGATTTCTGCCGTTGATCAAGCCCAACCAACTGGTTTGGAAAGCCGAATCCGTGTGGTGCCCGCGGTTGAATTGCCAGCTCCTGCCGACCGCCCGAATGCGGACGCCTCCGGTGCGTGGGCGGTTGTGGAAAATAACCGGGTCCGCGTGCTTTTCCTCCGAGAGCCAGCAGGGTTTGGCGCGGGTGTCATCCAAGTGAAAAACAGCAAAGGCCAATGGGTCCAGGCAGCCTGGATCCCTGTGCTCGCCCGCCTGGTGGTTAAGCCGCCCGAGGCGGCAGAAGCTTCGGCCGCTTGGGAAGGCGAACTTACCGGCAATCTTGCCCCGCGGACTCAAGTTGCGCCAGGTTATGCCTCACTTGAGCTTCCCGGGCGGATTGAGACAGGGCCGGCCCGAGGGCTAGAGTACGTCGTCAGATTTCAGATTCCGGCGGAAGAAAATCTTATTGGCTGGGAGATCCAGGCCATCACCCCTCAACCTGTGAGGCTTGTGGCTTTCGATTCGCCACTTGTTTACGTAGTCGATCGGCAGGAAGCAATCTTCCCCGGGCTTGAGTGGCTTGTGGAGGACGAGCTTTCGAGCGATAGTCTAGATATTGCCGAAGATCATCCTGACCGGATTCGTTATGTGCCTCATCCACAAAAGATCACAGTGCCCGCGGTTACGTTTACGGGAAGCTATGGCACGTTGGCGTACGTGTGGGACGTGCACCAGAAGTGGGATGGCCAGCGGGATAGGCCGCCGTGTGTCTTTGCCTCGCCGGATCGGTTCAATAACCAGCGGGGTCACCTCGTTGGGTTGATATTACCAGGGGTTCCCGAATTTATTCAGGAAAACCAGCGCATTGCGTCAACACCGTATTTATGGCAAGGGGGGCAAAAGCTGCGGCTAACCGGCTGGATTTGGGCCGATGGCTCTGCCAGTGATCCCCTGGCGGGGATCGAGGCGTATCTTCGGCTGGTAGGCCTGCCCCCAATGCGTCCCTTGCCGCGGGGCTCTTACGAAGCCGAGGTCGCCTTCAGCATGCAGGCTTACCTGCAGTCCCTTTGGGACGAGAAGGAGCAGAAGTGGTGGACGAGCAAGGGTGGCGGGATCCTTTCCCGGCTTGATCGACCGGCTAACTATGCAGCCGATTTGTTATTGGCCGAGTGGGTGGTGGAAGAGCCGGGCCTGCGGAGTTTGTGCCGTGCTCGGGCGGAATTGGTGGCTGCCATGCTTCGGCTCCCGGCCCGCTGGGATGCCCTCGCCTTTCCAGGCCGGTTCGACCTTGCTCTGGCCGGGTCCTTTGGGCCAAGCGGGCTTCTGGCTGAGCGGAATCCGGACGGCAGTTGGGGATTCGACGCCGATCAGCCCGGATCCGGCCCGTTTGAAGGGATGGACTATCGGCAACTCGGCCCCCACGGGGCGGTGGAGGTCGGCACCTGCGCCCGCCGGGCTTACACGGTGCTCCGTTATGCACGAATTGCCGGGGATTGGGATGCTTATCATCAAATGCTGCCCACGCTGGAACTGATGGAAAACTTCCGCGTACCTCGGGCGGCACAGGTGTGGGAGATTCCCGTCCACACGCCGGACGTGTTAGCAGCGGCCGATGCTGTGGACGCTTTCATCGAGGCATATCGGCTAAGCGGGGAAGAGCGGTGGCTCGCCGATTCTGTGCAGTGGGCCAAGCGGGGCCTGCCCTTTATCTACCTGTGGGATGATCCGGACAAACCGTACCTCCAAGGGGCCAGTATTCCTGTTTTTGGAGCAACCTGGTACCGCGGGTCGTGGTTTGGGCGGGCTGTTCAGTGGAATGGGCTTCGCTATGCTGAAGCACTTCTGAGATTGGCAGACTACGACGCCAGCTTGCCCTGGCGAGAGATTGCCGAGCGAATCGTTCGTTCTGCGCTTTATCAACAGGATACCCAGGGAGAGAACGTGGCCTTGTGGCCGGATGCAATTAGTTTGATCGACGGCTCCAAGGCATCGTGGGTTTTTGCCCCGCGTCAGATCTTGGATTTGGTCCTGCACTTCTTAGGTCGAAATGTCGAGCCCCGGACCGTGGCCATCGGACGTCCGCCCGAGGAGCTCCGCATCACCAGCTTAGCCTCTTTGTCTGATGTCAACTGGGGTGGAGGGCGATTGGTAATGCGCGTCCAATTTCGGCCGCGAGAAGAGGGCTGCATTTTGGTCTCCAATATCGGCCAGCCGACAGACGTACTTGTTGACGGCCAGCCAATCCCGGAGGATCCGCGTGTGGAACAAAGCGCGACGGCTGCCTGGCGCTATGACTCCGGGTTGGCGTATCTTGTGATCCGGATTCCCACGGAACGGCCGGTTCAGGTCGAGGTGGTGCCGGCGGAATTCCTCAAACGGGAGCGGATCGCTCTCCCAGTTGAGGAAATCGCTTTTGAGTTTGATAAGTCATTCGAGGGTTGGCTTGCCGCCCATGACGTGACCGCATTTTCTGTAGCGGACGGATTCTTGGTGGGAACTGTAACAGGCCGCGACCCATATATCGTGCGAAGCAACTTGCGGATTGCGCCGGACCGGTACAAGGTGTTGCGGATTCGCATGCGCAGCACTGCCGGTTCGGTAGCGCAGCTGTTCTGGACCACTGCCGAGTCGCCCCAATTCGATGAGGAAAAGTCGCTTTTGTTCCGCCTGGGGCCGCCGGGCGAGTTTGGCGAGTATGAGCTCAATGTCGGCGAACATCCCCGGTGGCGCGGCCAGAGAATCACGGCTCTGCGTCTTGACCCCGGCGGCTCGGTTGCCTCAGGGGAGTTTGCCGTCGACTATATTCGCGGCCAGTAGGTTTCCGCTCTATTTAGGACACTAGGCGCGGCTGATCGAGCGCGCAACTATGGCTTCTCCCCTGCCCGTGCTTCCACGGGGTCTTAGGAGTGCGGTGAGGTTCCGGCGACTGTTGAGACAAGTTCGGAATTACGCGGGGCCGGGGAGGAGCCAGTCGCCAACAAGCTCAAGCTCGAACTCTAGCTCTTCCCGATGTTCGATCTCGGCCGTGTCTGCCCCGCCGAAAAACCGCACGGCTGTCACGCCGGCCAGATCCTCTAACGTAAGCACGTGGTCGACAGCCTCGAAGCTAAGCCGGCGGGGATTGTGGATCCCCGAAGCCCACAGCCAGTCGTTGCCGGGCGAATCGATCACCACAGCCAAATCGGCATCACCTTGGCTCGCATTGCCGGTGATTTGGACGCTTTGGAAGCCCTCCAGGGTAAGCAACCGGCGATTGCCCGCCCCGCCCTCGGCCCAGTAAACGACGGAGCGGGTGGCCGTGAGAGCCGAGATCCGCTCCTGTACGCCCGCAATACCCATGAGCTGGGCCTGGTCAACACCTCCGGAGGCAAGCCCGTCGGCAAGAATGCGGACGGTAGGCACTGCCACGAGGTAATAGTTAACGGGTACTGGGCCACCAAGCGCAAATCGCATAGCCGACCCGATATCAAGCCCTCGCCAGCCAATGAGGCCTACCTGCAGAGTATCGTCGTACTCACTGCCGTAGAGGACCGCCGATTGGGGCCCCAGCCCATCCTCGTTCCAGACGATTACATCGTCAAACCCGAAGGTGCGGAAGCGATAGCCATTCCCCTGAACCACAGCATATTCTGGCGTGGCGATAAATCGCCCATCTGATCCGGCTGCAAAAACAGCGACGTCCGTGCCTCCATTACGACTTTCGGCCGTTACCTGACCAAACTGGCGGAGACCCACCTGGAATTCACCCGCCAACTGCCCGGGCAGCCAATTTTCCGAGGGGAGCTGAGCGTCAAGCAGGGTACGCAACTCTCCTTCCTCGCTCAGGAAATAGAGAAAGTCATGACCCCCGCTGTCGACAAGTGTGGCTCGGGCATTGACGAGCACGCTAATCGTCTGAGCCAGCTCGTCCGTTGAACCGGCATAAACCCGGCGAAAGCCGTTGACCTCGTAGCGATAGTTTGGACCAACAATTCGAGCAAACCGCTCCGCGGCCGAAGCGGATAGTTCGACAGGCGCGGTAGGATCGGCGATAGCAAACCGGGCTTCGTCAGCACCACCGCGAGCATTGGCAGTAACCCGACCAAAGGAGCGTAGCTCGGCAGACCGATTGGGATCGCCGCCCCAGAGTATTCGGCACGCAGTTCCTTCTGCCTCGAAGCGATCGTCACCGGCCGATCCGTCAACAACGGCCCGATCCGCCACTGTACCTGAGGAACCGTAAGCCTGGACCAGTTCGGCACCTGTCACCTTGATCATAAGGCCCGAGGGACCAACCAACGTGGCGGCGGCCGGATCGATGAAAAAGCGGTCCTCAAACTCGGGGGAGTCGTACAGGGTGGCCCGGTCGGTGGCCCCAGGCACATCCACGATCACTCGCTGAAATCCTCGCACAGCGCAGCGGTAGGCGTAACCCTCCGCCGTCAGGCCGTGAAGGGCAAGCAGGTGTCGCGAGGCCTGGGGGTTAGTGAGCCCAGCTTCAACAACTGTACTCCCCCGAGGATCCACCAAGAAAGCACTGTCGTTACCACCGTTGCCCGCCACTACCAGAATGTCTTCTGCCCCCCAAATTCGGTGGTCAAAGCCGCTATTCCGCCAGCGAATCCCCCCAGGCCCGAATTCGAAAACCTCGGCACTTTCGGCCGGTGCTCCGCCAATCCGCACTACGTCAACGCCAAGGCCTAAGTCCAATTCGAATTTACCATCCCAATTGTCAAGCTGAATGGGCAGTAGGCCTTGATTTATCCACACTTCGCCGGTGACACGCCCAGGTGTTACGTTGAGCCGATCAGCACTGGAGCTTGCTTGAAGCCGAACGATATCCCTCGAGCTGCGTACCACAATCCGCGACAACCCCTGTTCCGGTACCCCCGAATAGCGCAGCTGATTGATTTGTACCCCAAAGGTTGGCTCCACAGCGATGCTGATCGTATCGCGTTGACTTGAGCCGCGGATTGTTACCTGTTTGGTGGCCGTGTCGTACTCCACCAGGTTGCCAATCGCCAGATGGGACAGCGACCGGATTCCGCCCACCCAAACAAAGAAGGTTTGTCCAGCGGCATCCGCCCATGCGTCTACCTGACCAGCACCGAGACAATAGCCAAGCACCTTTCCTGTGGCATCCGTTAGGAGCAGGACCGCCTCGGGAGTCATCGTGTCCAAATTGACACTGACGAGCCCCGCTCGAGTGCTTTCGAACTGGTAGTAAAGTTGACCAGTGCTAGGTTGTCTGTTGGGAAAGTGGCGGTAGTCGACTCGTCCAAGCCCCTGGGCCTGCAAGATTGACGAGCTGGTCAACCCCACATCGATATTGCTGACCACCATCCCTCCCTCAAGCTGAATTGGTCGCGACGTGCCGACAGGAGGAACTATGTCACTATCCCGGGAGGAATTCGAACCGGCCAGGTAGTAGGTGAAGTGAGATCCCGGGGGAGGGAGAACCCGAAGATAATATGTTCCTGCTCGTAAATTCGTAAACACATACTGGCCCGAGGAATTTGTGACAGTTTCCCCGACGAGGCGGTCGTCATCCGAACCAATTTGACCGTCCCAGCCTATTGAATAGAGCTGGATAGTCACGTTGCCCGCGGGGCTTTCGCCTGGCTCCCTTCGCCCGTTGCGGTTGTTATCTTGCCAGGCCATCCCATCGATAGCGTTGTTGCCCGGCAGCAGGGTGGGGAGCTCGATTAGCTGGCTGTAGCTGACGGCAAGCGAAGGTCCGGCCGGGTTGTAGCCGTTTCCTAAGCCGGCTGCTTGCAAGATCTCTTGAACGGAAACGGGCGGTAAGTTGGCATTATAAAGCTGGTTGAGAGCGTGGACGACAAGCCCCGCCCACAGGCCACTTATCACCGTGCCGGGGCAAATCCCATTTGCAGTAAATGTGAATTGTGGTTCGTTACCCTGCCCGTGGGTTAACGCAACCCCACCTACCCAAATAGTATTTGCCGGATTAGCCGCCGAACCGAAAATCGCCTTCATCAAACCGTTGGAGTCGATGACCGGAACTCCCAGCTCGGCGGCCATCTGACGCAATTTTTGGTTGAAGTTATCAACGGCCTGGCTAACGCGGGCCCGGCCAGCCGGATCCGAGTACGGCCCTTGGACTCCCGGGGCGAATCCCGGATCTACCACTGTCGACAATATTACGGGAACACCTGTAGCTGTTAGGCGACTAAGAGCTTGATAAAGCGACGAAAGCCGCTGATTGTCAAAAGCGGCTATCTGCCCGCTTGTCCACTGTTTGTTGTAAATCGCCGCATAGGCACCGCTGTCCATATAATCGCCTGAGCCGAGGATCACGACCACATGGGAAAGCAGCCCCGACTGGGCTTGGGCCACCAGGCCGTCAAGTTGGCCGTTGCTGAAAATCGACCCAGTAGTTGCCCACCAGTTGGCCCAGTTGTATTCATAACCTTGCCAGCGGATATCGGGATAAGATTGGGCATAGTGGCCGCCGTCAACGCGGCCGCTTTCGGCCAGAAGATCGTACCACCCTTTCCCGTTGATGAACCAATGCTCGGCATATTCTTGGCTAAGCATATCGCCCAAGACGCCCAGACGCACCTTGGGCCAGGGGCCACCAGGCACAACCTGAACGCGGAAGCTAATCGGGCTGAAAAGGTCGCTGAAATGGACGTAGTAGGTCACGTCCATCCCCGGGCTGTCCGCTCGGCCGCGGGTGTAGGTAAGCTCCAGGTTTTGTTCACCATCGCCCGAGACTTCCGATACAGGTAGGAGCGGTCCGCCATTGATTTGTTGATAAAGCTTAATCCTAATTCCGGGGTTCTCTTGATAGCCTTGTGTGATCCAAATCCGGATTGTGCCGTTTTGGCCCACATCAAACCGGTACCATCGCTGGAACAAATAAGGCCGGATGCTATTACGCCCCACGGTGCCCGTTATTGTTCCCAAATCATCTGGGCGGCGGGATCCGAAGAATGCCCCGTACGCGTAAACAGCCGATCCCGGGGCGGGCCCTTGACCGGAAGGATTGCCCCCCGCAAAGGCGATCACCTCGGTCCCTAAGGGAAGAGTACCCTTCCGCTGGCTGGAGAGCTGCTGGAGGTTGATTTCGTACCAATCCCCATCTTGGGCAATTCCAATTAGCTGATTACCCTCCCCCGGAAGGAGAGAATCAAAATCCTCCCATTGACCTGTCAACTGGTGGACGGTAGCAACAGGCTGACTGGAATCCCAGTTCTTGACGGCAAGCAGCTTTCCACCTTTTAAACCAAGGTAAAGTACTCCATTGGGTCCAAAGGCGATATCGCCGGCAGACTCCACCCGCAGTTCACTTAAGTTGACGACCGGTCGAGCCTTGGCATAGTGCTGATTGATAACAAAAAGGTAATGGCCGCGAATGGTATTCTGTCCGGCGATGCCGGCATACCCGGCCCCGAAGAGTAATCGCGTCCCGTCGGGAAGTTCCGGGCTCCACTCCAGGGCGTTAAGTCGCACGTCCAAATACCGTGGCTGATTTGGCCCGGGATAGGCGGGATTATCCATGTACACATTTCCCACCGTCACCACCGGGATTTGCAGAAACCCCTCTCCTTCCTCCTCTGCAGCGGCATTGAGCACACTGAGATCCCAGCTTCGCAACACACTGGGAAGACCTTTCGGGTTGGTGGGGTGATCGGCAACGTCCAGGAATTGTTTATCCCAATGGCCGGGATAGGCGTACCCTGGGTAGCAGCTGACATCGCGTGGTGGGGCGGCAAGCGTGCCGCTAGCCGTTCTTAGTTCCGCCACGGGAAAGGCTAGCAGAGATCCCTCCGGCATCTCCGGGGGAAAAATGTATAGCCGAGAGTCACTGCCCACTAATCCGCTCACATAATGGCCGGGGGCAATCGAGAGAAGTTCCCGCGACTCAAGTACCTCAAAACGAAGCTGGCGAGCCCGCCGCGAGTGGCTCTTACTTTTTTGGAGCATCAGCGCGTCTTTCTTTGCCTGGGTCTTACCGGCACAAGCTGCTACAATCTTTCGCGGGCAAAGGCCCATTACCACTCCTCCTGAAAAGGTGTTGACGATCTTTGAAAACAAAAAATCCGTGAGGGGGCTACTAAGCTCCGTACCCGGTTAAGGTTTGATCCAGAACTTCGCAACCAACTCGGCCTGGTTTCCGGGGCCTTTGGAGCAAGACAAGGAGCCAAGGCACCTACCCGGGTTGGGGGCGGCGGAGCTGCGGCCACACGAGCACTGTTTTTGAAAACTCCTTAAATGGATCTTTGCCGGACCCCTCAGTAAGGCGGAAAAGTCAACCACCCACCGGGAGGTCATCCCAGCGGTCGACAAACCCGCAGCTGTTGCCGCTCAAGTGACCCGCATAAGCGCCGGCACTTACGGCCGCGGCGGAAAAGTCCATTTGAGTCGCGGTCGAGAAATAGCCGAGAAAAGTATCGGCCAAAAAAGACAGACGGATTAGCCGTTCATTCATTAGCTAGAATGACCGCGTCAAGTCAACAGTAAATCGGCGGTTGCAAGAGAAGATCCGAGCCGGCAAAACGGACTATCCGGTTAATTGGGGCCCGATTGAGAAAACTGGCAAGATAGCGAAGGATTCGCGGCGCGCTAGGGCGCTTTGTTTTGGGGCGTGGGCCGGAATAAGTGGTGCCGTTGCCAAGTTGTTTAGATCGTTTCGCCAAAAATTCGCGCAAGATCCTTCAGGCGGGGGTCACTGCTCAACGAGTTGGCTTCTTCTCTTACCGCGTTTTGTCCGGAGGGCGCAGAAGCGGCGCTTCGTTCCGGCGGTTACCGCTCTTTTGGCCCAGCAGTCTGGGCGGAGAAGCTTTCAGCCCGTTTGTATTCCAGTCGACGCAGCATCTCCACGATCCATTGAGTCACACCGTTTAGCGTGGGGAAACCCCAGGGAATCGCGATGATAAGGATGATGGCCGCTCCAAGGCTAAGCGGGTTTGGGCTAAGAAGGTAACCGACCGTGGCAAGGAAGGCTAAGCCCTCCAGAACCGCCGATCGCAGGAACCGGGACAGAAAGAAGATCGTAAACAGTCGGCCCACGTCGCCAAATTCGTTGATAAACCCGCTGAGGGCTTTGTTCAAATCGGAATTGCCCGGTATCCCAAAAAGCCGCCCTTTGCCAACGACTATCTCGCCAAACTTTGTCCGGACCATGTGCTGGGCCCAGATTTCGGCCAGGATCCAACCGGCCAGCGCAGTCCCGGCCACCGCCCACGGAATCCATGGCAGAGGTGCCGCCCCAGTTCCGCCCGTGAACCCCGTAATCGCAAGGGCCACGATAAGAAGCATCCCAGGCCCGGCTGTCATCCCCAAGAGTAAAGCCTGCAGCTGTTGAACGAATTGCCGCAACCCAGGCTGCCAACGCTCAACGCAAAAGAGTTGCGGATCAACGCGAGCAGCCATCGGCTCCAGCCCTTGACGGATATCGTTTTGATTCCCCCGGTTGAGCACCCTTGACCGCCGCCTCACTCCCTACCCTGACTTGTGAGGGTCCGACAAATTGGGCACGCCCCTCAAAACCCCAGGGCCTTGGATTGAGACCGACCGCAGCGATTCTCTTGAGCCAGAAGGTTCCCCCTTCGTTCGGAAAAAACCGCAGATCGTTCATTTCCTCCAAGGAAACTGCGGGGATGTTGCCGGTTCAAGTCCGGAACAGTCATGAGAAGACCAGTTGCCGGCTTGATCGGGCAGTCAGTGCGGCCCCAAAGGTTCTTCGGGCGCAACCCGCCGACAATATAGGCCCCTGGTCCGGTTCTCGGCCGAGGGACGGCCCCTGTCCCCCGGAGGTCTCTTGCTTGCTGGCAGGTAACCCGGCACGAGCCCGCAAAACCTGCTGGCGCCGCCTGGAAGGCGGCTTCACTTAGACGCTATTTCTCAACGGTGGAGCCGTTCGAATTCCAACCTGCCTGCGAGGAAAACCTCGCCTTTCTTGTGGCGGTTGCCTCTATTTCGCCCATAAGTGGGGCAAGCTGTATGATTTGATCGAGTTTCTGGCGGATTTTGCAAACGCGCCTAAAGTGGTATAATCGCTTGTTCCACTCGTGCGTTCAAACAAACGTTAAGAAAATCCATCATCTTGCCAAAGATACTACATTTGGGAGAGGTTCCAGTAGTGTTGAGGCCCGGCAAGGGGCGATCAGGATAATTTCGCCACACGCTGGCCGAACAAACGGCCCGAAGGGCCCCCCTGGGGAAGCGAGACGCGGGAAAAGTTGCTTCTTTAAGGGAAACCGACCGCTGGACTTTTCCTCGGGGTAGACGCCCTACTGGAATGATGCGATTGGATTTGCCCCATTTACCGGTGGGGTAGTTTAGGCGCAATCGCCGGATTGTTAGCAAAATAGTTAAGAATATCTGCGGAGTTTGAACCTCTATGCCCAAACAGAAGACCAGGAAGTCAGTCAAAAAGCGATTTCGTTTGACGGCAACGGGCAAGGTTATGCATCGGCAGGCAGGGACGAGCCACTTGGCCACCCGCAAAAGTAAGAAACGTCGCCGCCAATTGCGGGGCACGGCTCCTCTGGATCCCGTGGTGGCAAAGCCCATTCAGAAAGCCCTTTCCCAGTGGAGCTATTAAACCACGCGCTACCCGTCCCGCGGGTTGGGCAAGGAGAGTTGAGTTTGGATGGCAACTCTCGAGGGACTTGATCGGGGGTTTTGAGCCCTCATCGCTGCGGAACGAGTAGCACGGAGGTTTTTACGGCCGGAAGAAGGCTGGTTCGTTTTTTGGTTGGGAATCCGTGTGAATCGGGCCGGTTGATGGCAAGTTTCTGGCAGCAAGCCGGAAGGTTAACACGCGCGACTGATTTCAGATCGGAAACAAGATTGCTTTCTGCCGATTTCCGAGGAGGCTGACATTCGATGGTGCGAACAACGCCAGGTCCTGCGAGACTTCGCCGGAAGAAGCGGCTCTACAAGCGTGCGGAAGGATTTGTCGGGGGCCGCCGGCGACTGCTGAAGGTCGTTAAAGAAACCCTCATTCGGGCCGGTGTTTTCGCTTATAGGGACCGACGGACCCGCAAGCGGGAATTTCGCCAACTGTGGATTCTGCGAATTAACGCGGCGGTTCGAGCCCGTGGCTTGCGTTATAGCCAGTTTATGAACGGGCTAAAGAAAGCCGGCATTGCCCTGGATCGCCGGACGCTCTCCGAGCTGGCGATTCATGATCCTATGGCTTTCGATCAGATCTTTGCTCAGGCAAAGGCGGCCCTGGAGGCCCCCGCCGCAAAGGCTTAAGTCGCTTTTGCCTGCCGAGGGGGTGTAGACGATTCGGGGGCGAGTACCGCTGCTGCCGCGTGCCCGGCAGACTTTGACCGAAGTTTCTCTCCGGCAGGGCAAAACATAGCCACGTCGGCAGCTCATCCACGGACAAAGCGGCAGCTCGCGACCGATCCCCTCAGATGCCGTCTCCACGATGGTACGGGAGTTGCCGGCTTCTCAAGAATCCGGCCGCCTGGGCCGTTAATCTGCCGCAAGGGGCCGATCTTTTCTATCTCGCCAAGCCGCCCGTACTCCGGGCCAACCTCGGTGGTGGATCGACCTGCGTACCATCCCAGCCCTCAAGGCCTTCAAAGGCCACGGCTTTCGGGCTCCCCCCACTGAAGGGCCCGCGCGTCCGAAGAGCCTTTAAGTGCTTGGTCGCAAAGTACTGGTTCAATCTCCGTGAATACTGAGCCTTCGGGGAGAGGGCCATGCAAGCGCGCTACCGCGCCGTCGTGCAATAGGCGAAGCTCTATTTTACAGCTCGAATTTAGTAATCCCCGGCTTTGGGAGCGGATAGTTGCCGGTAGCATCCGGGAGAACCGGTGGCGGTGTGTCGAATGTGCTCTCCTCCGGTGGCGGGCCGAATTGGAAGTTCGACTTACTGACCTCTTCGTAGGTCAATTCCCTCCCCAGGTAACAAGCAAGCTGGCCCATCACCGCCACCATAGTGCTTGTGGCCATGTGGTAGCCACTGTTGACGGGTTGGCCCTTGCGGATGGAATCCATAAACACTTTCTGCACTTCCAGGTGGGCGTCATTTCGCGGTCCGGTGTAGCGCCAATCGGTCTCGCCCTCAATTCGGCCGGCAAACAGGTTGCATCGCCCCTTTGTGCCGAAGATCAAATCGTTGTAATTCCCGTACGTGTTGACCTGCGTCCGGCACAGAGCGTAGACGTGGACGGAGTTGGGATACTCGTACACAACGGTGTGGTGGTCATACATGTCGCCGAATACCTCGCCGAAGGAGGCCGAACGACCACCGAGGCCGAAACACCAGATCGGAGTTTGCTCCCGCAACACCCAGGCCACTCGGTCTAGATTGTGTACTAGCGATTGCACCACGTCATCGCCAGACAGCCAGCAGAAGTGATACCAGTTGCTAAACTGGTACTGAGTTTCGGTGAGTTTGGGATCCCGGCTGACAAGCTGGTACGGACCTCGCAAGAACATGGTCTGAATGGCAACCACGTCCCCAATGGCCCCGTCGTGGATGCGCTTGATGGTCTCCTGGAAACAGAAGTCGAACCTGCTATGGAGCCCGGAAATGACCGAAACCCCCTTTTCCTTAGCTAACTCGCACGCCCGCTGGGTACGTCGGGCACCCACGGGGTCGATGCCATGGGGTTTTTCCACAAAGACGTGTCGGCCGGCCTGAATGGCTGCCTCCATGTACATCGGGTGAAATTTGGAAGCGCAGGCGATCAGCACAGCGTCTGAGCAATCGATGACTTTTTGATAGCCGTCAAAGCCGATGAAAAGGTGGTCATCATCGACGAGGACCTGCTCGGGGAACCGCTGCTTGAGGTTCGCGAGGGAAGCACGTGCACGATTCTCGAAAATATCCGTCATAGCTACCAGCTTGACATCCGGCCCCGTGCTCAAAGCCTGAGCTGCCGCACCAGTGCAGCGACCGCCACAACCGATCATACCGATTTTGATCTCCTCTTTGCCGGCGGCATGTGCTGCCCGCGTGGCGGTGAGGACTTGGCTTCCCGCCGCAAGAGCCGACGCCGAGGCAATTGTCGTTTTCAAGAATTCCCGACGCGATGAGGGACAGCTGCCCTGGGGTTTACTGGATGGGAAAGTCGCTTGGTGCATAAACAACCTCCTCTTGCACGATACCCGAAGGTTTCATCCACAACTTACTTTATAAGCTTGCCAACCGGGTGAGAGGAAGCTCCGTGGCTTGCTTCCTGGGGTGGGGGGCAAGTCCGGGGACACAAGTACGAATATTGTGACTCTGCGATCAAGCCCCTGCAACCACTTGAGAAAGAGGACATTTCCCGGATATGGTGAACCTCGATTACACGTTGGGAGCGACCGGATGCAAATAAAGCCCAGGCTCTTTCTGAGGGCATCTTTTTTGCCGGGGACCGGTGTTGATCAATCCGGTGCGGTCAACCGTGTCTTTAAGCCGATCGGGAGGCCAGACATAGCCAACAAAGTAGGCAGGTGCCAGCTGCGGCATTTTGTTGCGGGCTTGGGAATGTGCGCTCCGATACTTGCTTTGTGTTCGCCCCCGTGCGAATATGAAACTCCGCCAGGAGGTATATGTCGCCAGGCCCATGGCGCGCCATTTCGCCGCTTGTCCCCGTTGCTTAGCTACAGTGGAGACCGGCGGCACAATCCCGCAACATTTCGCGGGTTTTGTGTTCGGCCCCAGTTGAAGGTGGACACATTTTTCAGAACAACTCATTGTTGACGAGCCTTTTTTGGGAGAGGAGTGACCAGATGAGTGGTTGCAAGAAGAATGCCTCTCACCGGGTGAGTTTCCGCCGGCGACATTTTCTTCGTTTAGCAGCTGGGACGATTTCCCTGCCGTGGATTGTCCCCGCGCGAGCACTTGGGCTTGAGGAAAAGTCGGCGGCCAATGATCGGGTGGGAATTGCTATGATCGGCGTTGGGGGCCGAGGCCGAGGGCTTTTCGCCGATTTTTTCCAACACCCTGATGTGCAAGTTGTGGCCGTGGTGGACTGTTATCGGGATAGGCGTGAGTCGATTGCCAGGTTGTGTAAGGGGAAAGCTTTTGTGGACTTTCGTGAGGCGCTAGCCCTGCCGGATGTGGACGCGGTCGTTATTGCCACGCCTGATCATTGGCATGTGCCGATTGCCATAGCGGCTGCCCGCGCTGGTAAACACGCTTACGTGGAAAAACCGCTCGGGCTTTCCATCGAACAAGACCTTGTTTGTCGAAAAGTCTTTGCCGAGACAGGGCGAGTGTTTCAGTACGGCACTCAGCAGCGAAGCATGCCCCATTGCCATTGGGGATGTGAACAAGTGCGGCGGGGAGTGATCGGGAAGATCCTACGGATTGAGGTGGATGCCCCTAACGGTGGCCGGGGTGGTTCTACCGAGCCAGCTCCTATTCCGGAAGGTTTCGATTACCAGTGGTGGTTGGGGCCGGCCCCGGAAAAACCCTACAATCCACAGCGGTGCAATCCGCCGGGCACCTACTGGATTTACGACTACTCCATCGGCTACTTGGCTGGGTGGGGATCGCATCCGCTTGACATCATGATTTGGGGCTGTGACGCGGACCAAAGCGGGCCAATCGTTGTGGAAGGGACGGGAGAAGTCCCCACCGAGGGCCTTTACGACACGGTTATCAACTGGGACATGCGGATCCAATTGGGGGAGGTGGAGCTAATTTTCCGGCCCGGAAATGAGCGGACCAAATTCATTGGCGAACATGGCTGGATCCAGGTGGCACGAGATACTGGTCGCACGGAGGCAAGTGATCCGGGGTTCTTGCGACGTCCCCGGCCAGAGGATCTGGAAAAGTGCCGCCTCCTGATCAGTCGTTCGCATGGCGGCAATTTCATTGAGGCGGTCAAGCGATCCGACCCATCTGCGGCTGTGGCCCCCTTGCCCGACGCGGTGCGGAGCGACATCATTAGCCACTTGTGCGATATTGCCGTCCGTACAGGCGAGCGAATTGTCTGGGACCCGAAGACGGAGCGGCTAGTGGAAGGGAGCGAAAAGGCTCAGGCGATGCTCCATCGGCCGATGCGGCCCCCCTGGACACTGGGCTGACGAGATATCCCGACGAGGAGCCGCCCGCGGCCCCCTTCTTGGGTTGTGCCGAAGAATTCTCGGAGTGCGAGTCGGCAAGTTGGGGAGTCCGGGCCGGGGATTAGGGCGCCTTGGGAACGGCCCGCGACTGAGCCCATTACGAAAAGTTCGTAAAGAAGCATTTGGGAAGGTTTGCTTTATCCGCCAGGGAAGCGACCGGCGTGGTAGCATAGCTTGGCCGGAAGAATTTCCCGTAGTATTTCCCCGATTTGGGGGTATCGAATACCGCGGTGTTGGGCGGCCCTTGGGTGGTACCTTGTTTGCACCAGTAAATCATCGCGCAGGACGTGGTTTTTGGGACCCTCCGTTTAATTTGGCCCTCGGCAGAAAAGGGGCTCCCACTGCATTCGGCGGTTGGTCCATTTTTTATCGCGGTATTGGCGAATAAATGGAGGGAAGGCATTCCGAATCAAAGCTGTCAGCCGGTGTACTTCAGGGCGTCAGTGAGACTCTCTTAATGCCGCTATGGTCGCGTGCGGTCGAGTCGGTCCAGCCGCGGCCTATTCTCTGCGATCCCATGGCGGTCGCCATTGTTGAGCGGCTGGACTACGATTTCGAACGCTTTCGTCGTCGGGGTGTAGATCCGGTTGGCTACTGTTCTCGCGCGGCGATTATCGATCAACTTGTCCGCGAGTGGCTATGCCTTCACCCTGCAGGCAACGTCGTTGAATTAGGGGTCGGGCTTGACACCCGGTTCGATCGGCTGGATAACGGCGACGTGTGCTGGTGGGAGCTTGACTTGCCGGAAGTCATTGGGCTGCGCCGTCACTTCTTTTCCGAAACGCCGCGGCGACGGTTCCTGGCCTATTCGCTCCTTGATCCTGAGTGGACTCAGGCCATCCCCGACCGGCACATCAGTCCAGTGCTAATCGTGGCTGAAGGGGTCTTTTATTTCTTCCGCCATAAGGTTCTGCTTGATGTTTTCGCCCGGCTAAGCCGAGAATTCCCCGGCGGGCGGATCATCTTCGACTGCCAGTCGCCTTGGTTTTTGCGGTATTCACGGTGGCGCCACCCACTTCGGACAAGTGCTTTGGTATGGAGCGTGGGCAGTGTCGAGCGACTGGCGAGGCAAATCCCCAGGGTCCAATCGGTGCGATGGATCGGGTTTGGCGACTCGCCGTATTATGATGGACATTTGAACCGCTTCCCGCTCCACTTCCGAATATTGCGACGGTGGTTTCCGGCCGTTCGGGGCGCCTTCAAGATTGTGGAGTTTACGTTCGCTAAGCCAGCTTCGCCGGCGGACGAGGCCGACGGGTAGGGATTGGGCGCCCCTCGGGTGGCAGCATCTTGGAAAGGCTAGCAGAACGGTTGCGGCTATCTCAGGGCCACCGCCCGGGCGGCTGGGCGAGGTGGCTTTCGGTCAATAAGAGAGCGGCAGGGCTTTCACCTGAAACCCACATCACTAGGGTCCACAAGGCGTCGCGGGGAGTGGGGAGGCACTCGTGGCCGAACAGATGCGGCTGAGCTTCGAAGAATGTGCTCGGCAGTCAGGCCTTCTCAGCGATGAGCAGATCGCCGAGTTGGCGGAGGCAGTCCGCACCCGCTCCGGGGGCCAACTGCCTGCCGATCCCCGAGTCCGCGGCGAACTGTTGGGAGAGGAAGCGGTTGCCCGCGGTCTTCTGAACGCTTGGCAGGTCAAACAGCTCCTTGACGGCCGGGTGAAGTTCACGCTTGGTCCCTATCGAGTTGTGGACGGTTTAGGGCGAGGCGGAACGGGGCATATCTTCAAGGGTGTACACGAATTCCTTGGACGGGAAGTGGCGATAAAAGTTTTGCCCCGGGATCGGGCCAGCCCAGAGCGGGTGGAGCGATTCTTGCAGGAAATCCGCACCTTGGCCGCGTTGGATCATCCTAACTTGGTGCGGGCCCTGGATGCCGGCAGAGACGGCGGTGTGTACTATTTAGTGCTGGAATATGTTCCAGGGCTTGATTTGCGCCGGTATGTTCAGGCAAGCGGACCTTTGCCGGAGACAGAGGCGGCCACCATCATCGCCCAAGTTGCCCTGGGCCTGGAGTACGCCCATCGCCGAGGTCTCATTCACCGAGATGTCAAACCGGGCAACGTGCTTGTCTCCCCGGAAGGCCGGGCCAAACTGTCGGATTTGGGTTTTGCAAGTTCCCTGTTCGGCGACGAGCTTCTGGGGACGCGCCAGGCGAAAATCGCCGGCACTGTTGACTATTTAGCACCGGATCACATCACGGCCCCTTGGGATCCGAAGCCGGCATGGGATATTTATTCCTTAGGCTGCACGCTTTATTATGCAGTCACCGGGCGGGTCCCTTTCCCGGAAGGAAGCACGGAAGAGAAAATGCGTGCCCATTTGGAAAAGCGGCCGGTGGACCCGCGGGAGCTTAATCCCAAGCTGTCGCCGGAGCTATGCGAGCTGATTACCCAGATGATGGCCAAGGATCCGCAAGAAAGGCCGGCAAGCGCCTTGGAGGTCGTGCTCAGACTTGGGCCGTGGGTCAATCCGGCGATGCTTCCCGGCGAATACGCCTTGGCCGTTCATGCAAGGAAACAGGCGCAAGCGGCGGTGTCTTTAACCTGGCCATCTAGGGAGATCGCAAGCCAATCGGCCACGGCAGAGGCGAGTAGACCGGCAGCCTCGGGGGCCGCAGGAACCGGCGATGACCGGGGGCTCTCTTGGCCCAGCGAGAGCGAACAGACAAAAGCTCCTATTCTGAAGTCGGGCAGGCCATCGTATGACGGGAGCTGGCAACCCCGGCCGGATGGACCGGAGGAAGGCGGTAACCAAGAGACCGGGCCCTCCCCGGCAGGAATTTTGGGCGCTCTTATCCTGTTTGTCCTTCTGCCGGTTGCCCTTATTGCTTTTGCACTTGTCTTGGCCCACATCAGCCGTTAGACCTCGCGGAGGCCCGGCTGGTTCTCTAAAAGCCTTTTGTCATCGGTTGGCAGGAACACTAAGCGGGCCGGGCGTATTTCTGCCATGTCAACAAGCCTAAGGGCCGTGCTTACCCCCTTCGGGTCGCCCTTAGGATCCTGGGACGCATCCGGTTGAGATGGATTAGGTTCCGCGCGAGCTGGGTTGAGCTGTGGACTAATCGCCTGACAATTCCGGCGGGGGGTAAGTGCGATCAGGCCGAACGGCCTCCATGATCATATCGATCAGGGCATCGGAGCTAAGGGCCTGAGCTTCAGCCGCCTCATTTGGCGTAATGCGGTGACGAAGGATTGGCTTAACCACGGCCTGGATGTCCTCCAAACCAACCGCCGCTCGTCCACAAAGAAGGGCGCGGGCTTTGGCAGCGCGGACGAAGGCTACAAGTCCGCGCGTGCTTGCCCCGGAGGCTATCCAGCGGTCGACAAAGTCCGGGGAGTCTGCCGCCCGGGGACGCGAAGCTCGAACAAGGGCCCAGGTGTACCCAAGGAGCCGCTCCGGATAAACAATTTTGTCTACAAGATCAGCAAAATCCTGCCACTCAGCAAGAGTTAGGAGCGGCTCTGGGTCGCGGACCTTTGCCTGAGCAGATCGCGCAATGCGCCATTCGTCCGCAGCGGAGGGATAGTCGGCCTTAACGAAAAAAAGGAACCGATCCAAATGTTCGTACGGAAGAGGATGGATTTCGTGCTGAATGGCCGGGTTTTGGGTAGCCAGGACAAGGAATGGCCGGGGAAGTTCTCGCTGCCGCCCGGCCACGGTGACCATCCCGGTCTCCAGCGCTTCCATCAAAAGCGACTGAATCCGCGGTAAAGCAAATTGGATGTCCCTCACGACCACGAAGTTTGCGAAGATAGGCCCCGGCTCCAAATGGGGGCGGCGCTGGCCGGTGGTTTGATCCTCGATCAGCACCTCCCGACCCACCAGATCGGCGGCCACAAGGTCTGGGCTTAAAAAGATTTGGCGAAAGCTTCCCTGGAGAGCTTTTGCCAACGTGGAGACGATCAAGCTCCGACCTACGCCGGATGCTCCTTCCACAAGCACATGCCCCTGGGCCAGGAAAGCTGTCAACACTTGCTCAATCAATTGGGTTTGGCCCACGACCCTTTCGCGCAAAATCGCCACCAAACGTTGACAGGCCTCGTAGCAGCGATTAATTGCCGCCTGGAGATCTGCTTCCACCACCATGGATGTTCCCTTCCATGCTTTCCTCCCTGTTTATGGCTCGTTCTATGCCCCACGTGGGACCGGGCCTTTACCATCAAGTTTAGGGCCCTGGTGAAACGGCCAATTCGTTGTGGCAAGGCGCCTTGACGCAAGATCGATTTGCTTCGCCTTGATGCTCGCGCTTCGGCCAGCCCAGCCGACTAAAACGGCACCTGAAGGGCCTCGAGCTTATTGCGGTCCACCGAAACACCAAAGCCTGGCTCCAAAGGAATTCGGCCAAGCCCCTGAACACGTTCTATCGGCCGGGCCAGTACGTCGTCCCTCATTGAAAAATAGCCGCATTCGTTACAGGTGGCAAAAACGGGACTAGCACCGGCCAAGTGGAGGAGCGCCGCCGCGGCAATGCCCAAAGAGGGTCCACTGGCCAAGGAAACCTCTAGTCCCCCAGCGCGGGCAATGGCTCCGCAGTATCGCGCGGCCAGGATCCCGCCGACCCGCTGAAGTTCGATGATGACGCTCTTGGCTGCGCCAGTCCGGGCAATGGCCATCACCTCCCGCGGCGAAGTAACCGAGCGCCACGCGGCCAAGGGAAGCTCGGTCTGCCGCCCTAAGGAGGCCATCTCCGCCAGGTCATAGTCCCTTAAGGGATCGATAAAACATTCCAGCCCTTGATCTTCCAGAAGTTCGCAAAGCTTTCGGCTAGCCTCCCAATCGAAAGCGCCCGCTCCATCCAACCGGAGCCGGATCCGGCCTCGGCCAAGCTGCGTGAGAAGTTGAACAACCTCGGCATCGGCATCCACCTGACCACACGTGGAGAGGATTTGGGTGTCAAATCCCTGGTGGAGGAGCTCAAGAGCCACCTCGGGCAGATGGCAACGGTCTCCGGGGAGCCGGACCGCCAGGGGCACGTAATGACGATACTCGCCACCGAGAAGCCGGCAAACCGGTTGGCCAATAAATCGGCCCACGAGGTCCCAACAAGCAAGTTCGATGCCGCAGCGAAGGGCAGCGGGACGAAGTGAGGGGATCTCCGCCAGTTCTTCCAAATCGAACACGCTTCGGCCGGCGAGGATGTTAAGGAGCATCTCCCGGCGGGCGGTCAGCTCCGTGGGCCGCCAAGCCAATTGGGCCTCGCCCCACCCATCGGTTCCCAGATCACTAACCAGGTGGAAAAGGACGGTGCGGACCGGGAGGTCCGTCTCGGCCACGGGAGCCTGGATTAAAAACAGCTCGATGTCCGTGATAACAGGAACTCGCACAGCCTCAGTCCTACTGGCACTTCTGCCGTTGTTAAGCCGCTGGATTAAGCCAGGAGTTGTCGCTCTTTAGGCTGGGGGATTTTCTGCCCCTGCGGTGAAGCCATCCCAGAAGCCAACATCCCGTGTTTTTGTGGCAGGGATTATAGCCGGTTTGTTTTCTAGGCAATAGCGGTAAAAGAGAAAAGGCGAAAAACGGAGGAAAGGCAAAAGAAGGCAACGAAATGGGAAGGGCAAAGATTGTCGCCGATGGGGGGAAATAGGTGGGGCTTTTTCCGTGGCTTCGGGGAACTGTCCGGCAAAGGCATGGTACGGATGTCCACATAGTGGGGGAGTAAGGAAAAGATAGTGAAAAAATATATATCTCCAGGGATTGACACGAGTAATATACCGATGTACATTCTTAGCGGAGGTTCCCCTACTATGGTACTCCAGGCGGTGGACGATCTCCGGTATCTTTTGGGCGGGTTTCCCTCGGAAGGCCATCAGCCGGCCCAAGAGATCCTTTTCCCTAGGAAGCAAGATCTGTGTCTTCATCACCATGGTGAACAAATATCTATTAGCGAAGTTACCCGGCAGGAGATTGTGGCACAGCTTCGGGAGGCAATCCTCCGCTGCGAAGCCCAGTGGCGACCAGCCCGCGGCGAAAAACCCGTTTCCACCGGTTGCCAGGCGCTCGATAGTCTCCTCCCCCATGGGGGTTGGCAATGGGGGACAATTGTCCAGTGGTTAAGTTCCGGCCAAGGGGCAGGGGCTAAGCAAATAGCTTTGGCAAGCCTAAAACCACTTGTGGCCAAGAGTGGTGTCCTTTTTGTCGTCGATCCCCGGAGGGAGTTTTATCCTCTGGCAGCGCAGGCTGCCGGGATACCTCTTGAGGCCATCATCCTCATTTATCCACAAACTAAGAGGGATCTCCTGTGGGCTATCGGACAAGTGCTGGAAGGGGGCAAAGGCGCCATCCTTTGGACCGATCTCCCTAGCTGCAGCCGGGCTGTCTATCGGCGCTTCCTGCTGGCGGTGGAGCAAAAGGGGAGCTTAGGCTTTTTCTTTCGCCCGCTTGACCGGGGCACAAATTCCCTGTGGGCGGATATTGAGCTTGTGGTCCGCCCTCTAGCCCGGAAGGGAAGCGAGGACTGTTGGGGCTGGCAAGTAGAACTGGTGCGGAGTCGAGGGGCTTTTGTCCACAAAAAGGCAGTGGAGATCTTCTGGGATGAGTGGGCGGATTGTTGGCATAATGCTCCCCCACTGGCCTTTTCAGCGGCAGCGATTAGAAGCACTGCTGGGGCCTGAGGGGAGTCTGCACCTGCCTGAGGATCCTTGTCCGGTTTCCTCTGCCGAGGAAGAGGCTCCCACAGTGATCTGGCATCGGCAGGGGAGGATAGCCCGGGTCCTTCTTTGTTCGAAGCAGGCAGAGGTCCTGGGGATAAGGCCGGGGATGACCCTCGCGGAAGCTATCGCACTTGCCGGCAGGGAAAACCTCCGCGGGCAGGCGTGGGATCCCGTGGCAGATCGTCGGGTGCTAGAGGCCCTGGGCTATTTTTGTCAACAATTTTCTCCCCAGGTGGCAGTCGACCCGGGGATAGCCACTGGGATGGTGTGGATCGATATCACCACCACCGCGTTTTATTTTGGGGGTGAGGAAGCCCTCTGCTGCCGGCTTGCCCAGGCCCTTTCCCCCCTAGGGCTTACCTTCCGAATAGCAGTGGCCGATACCGCCTCTGCCACCTGGGCTATCTGTCATTATGGGTGGGAGAAAGAAGACAGCCAAAACCGGGCGGAGGGGACGTGGCGGATTATTCCTCCGGGCAAAACGGCGGAAGCTCTCCGGCCTTTGCCAGTGGCTTGCCTGCGAGTGGAGGAAGAGGTCGTTGATCTTCTTTCTCAACTTGGGATATATACATTAGATCAGCTTGCGCGGGTTCCTCCACAAGAATGGTGTTGTCGATTTGGTCCCCAGTTATGGCGGCGGTGGCAGGAGGCGATCGGCCACCTGCCGGAAGCCCTCTCTTTCCTGCCCACTCCGGAAACCCTTAAAGTTTGCCTGGCCAGCGAATGGCCCATAGAGGAGCGGGATGATCTCCTCCGCGCTTTATCAGGGCTTGTTGACAAAATCCTTCCCCCACTTGTGGCTAAAAACGAAGGTGTGCTGGCTCTTCGCTGTGTGCTAGGTGAAGAAACCGGAACACCCCCTCGACGGCGGGAAATTCCTGTAGAGCTACTTTTCCACCAACCAACCGTCAACAGGGAGCATATCCTGGGTGTCCTCGAAGTACGACTGGAAGGAGTGAGCTACCAAGGGGGTATTCGCCAGGTGGAGCTCCTTGTTCTTCAGACGGCTCCCCTGTCGGCAGCGCAAGGGTCTTTCGGGTTTGCGGGGCAGGTTTGTCAACGCAGCCGTCCCGGTCAGATAAGCCAGGTGGTGGATCGGCTTCAGGCCCGGCTGGGATCGGGGGCTATTTGCTTGCCGGTGCTTACAGGGGAAGTGCAGCCGGAGCGAAGCTGGGCAGCAAGCCCTGTGGGGGGAAGGCTCCCGGCCTCTGCCGACCGGCCTCCAGGTTGGGGAAAGAACCAAGCGGAAAAAGGGAAGGCACTTCCGCGACCGGCTACCCTCCTTGCCCAACCGATACCGGTTCGCTATGTGATTATGTGTCCACTGGGAACACCTGCACAGTTTGTGTTCAAAGGAAAGCATTATCGAGTTGTCCGCGCTTGGGGACCGGAGCGAATCGAAACTGGCTGGTGGCGCGGCCAGAAGGTCAGGCGGGACTATTACCGGGCGGAAACCATCACCGGGCAGCGGTTCTGGCTCTTTCGCCAGCTTGACACCGGCCAGTGGTTCCTCCACGGTTTCTTCGATTAATCCCCCGCACGAGCGGTGAGTCCCCAACATAGGTGGCAGCTGCCCTCGTTTGGCCGCTGGCAACTCGGGATGGCCGAAACGGATTTTGAAAACTTGCTCGCTAAGAAGCGGAGAGATTTTGTAAACAAACCCGGGAGTGCGGTGGGTGAAGTCTTCCTGGCATGGAGGGTAGGGTTCGCCCGGAAAAAACAGGGAAAGGACCGTTCCGGCAACAAAAAGGGTAGCTCTACCGGGCTTGCCGCAGACAGCCCTCCCGCAAAAGGGAGAGGGAGCCTAGCGTTGACAAGGAGGGGGTTGGATCACTGGCACCCTTGCACGAGAATGGCCAGGGCGCGTTGGGCAGCAAAGCCATGAGCGGTTATGCCGAGCTCCATGCTCAGAGCAATTTTTCCTTCCTCCTAGCTGCGTCGCATCCGGACGAGCTTGTCCGGCAGGCTCATGCGCTTGGTTACACGGCTTTGGCCCTGACCGATCGTAATAGCTTGGCCGGGATTGTCCGGGCATATGCCGCCGCCAAGGATCTCGGCTTCAAACTTTTAGTGGGGGCGGAAATCACGCCTGTGGACACGCCGCCAGTGGTCTTGCTTGCGATGAATCGCGTGGGCTACGGCCATTTGTGTCGGCTTATCAGTCTGGGCCGGTTGCGGGTCCCCAAAGGACAGTGTCTTTTGTGGCGACAGGACCTCGCAGAACACAGCGAGGGGTTGGTGGCTTGTGTCCTTCCCCAACCACCCGTTCGGAACCCGGAAGAGGCGGCAAGTGGCCAACGGCTCCCTTTTTCCCCCGCCTTGCTTGATCGACATTTTTACCGCCAGCTCGCCGAAGAGTGGCTCCCCCACTACCGCCGGATCTTTGGTGATCGGACCTATCTTGTGGTGGAACCTTTCTATGGGCCGGACGACGCCGGATACCTTCGCCATCTAGTGGAGCTTGCTCGGGCCGTTCGGATCCCGCCGGTAGCAGGCGGTGGTGTCCGCTACCATCACCCAGACCGCCAGCCTCTTCAAGATGTGTTAACGGCCATTCGGCTGGGATCCCCACTTGCAGAAATTAAGGAGCACCTTCAGCCCCATGCCCAATGGCATCTTAAGTCGCTGGAAGAAATTGCCCTGCGATTTGCCCGCTATCCGGAGCTAGTGGCCCGTACGGAGGAAATTGCCCATCGCTGTTCTTTTTGCCTTAGCGAGCTCCGCTACGACTATCCGGAGGAATTGGCCCCCGCAGGGATGCAGCCGATGGATTTCCTCCGAAAGTTGACGTGGGAGGGGGCGGCTCGTCGTTGGCCGGAGGGCATCCCGGAGAAAGTCCGCCAGCTTCTTGAGCACGAACTTCGCCTGATCGAAGAACTTCGCTACGAAGCATATTTTTTGACCGTCTGGGACCTCGTTTCCTTTGCCCGAAGTCGCGGCATTTTGTGCCAAGGGCGTGGTTCGGCAGCCAACTCTGCCGTCTGCTATGTGCTCGGAATTACCTCCGTCGATCCGGAACGGATAGACCTCCTGTTTGAGCGATTTGTCAGTCGGCAGCGCAATGAAGCACCGGACATTGATGTCGACTTCGAACACCACCGCCGTGAAGAGGTCCTCCAGTACATTTACCGCAAATATGGCCGCGACCGGGCTGGGATGACAGCGGAGGTGATCACTTACCGTTCGCGACTGGCGGTGCGGGAGGTGGGCAAAGCGCTGGGGTTGTCGCTTGATCGCGTGGATCGCCTGGCCAAGCAGATTGAGCACTTTGAGTACGAACCGGAACTGGCAGAGCGCTGCCGAGAGGTGGGCATAGATCCGGACAGTCCAGTCGGTGCCCAGCTGGTCCGACTTGCCACCGAGTTGATGGGGTTTCCGCGTCATCTGTCGCAACACACCGGTGGGATGGTAATCACCCGCGGTCCATTGTGCGAGCTTGTTCCTATTGAAAATGCCGCAATGGACGGGCGAACAGTCATCCAGTGGAATAAAGACGATCTGGATGAACTGCGCATCCTCAAAGTCGACTGTCTAGCCCTGGGAATTCTGACGGCCATCCGCTGGTCTTTTGATCTACTGGAAAAGCACTACGGGCAAAAGCTGACCCTGAACTCCATCCCCGAGGAGGATCCGGCTGTTTATGCGATGATCCAGCGGGCCGATACGATGGGGGTCTTCCAAATCGAAAGTCGGGCCCAGATGGCCATGCTGCCGCGAATGAAGCCGCGGTCGTTTTACGATCTTGTTATCGAAGTGGCGATTGTTCGCCCCGGACCGATCCAGGGAGACATGGTTCATCCCTATTTGCGGCGACGCAGTGGGGAGGAACCTGTCGTCTATCCCAACGAGGCTATCCGCCAAGTCCTGGAAAAGACACTGGGGGTGCCGCTCTTTCAGGAGCAGGCGATGCGTCTAGCTATTGTGGGGGCGGGTTTTACTCCGGAGGAGGCCGATCAACTTCGGCGGGCCATGGGGGCCTGGCGCCGACCAGGACTGATTGACCAAATGCGTGAGCGCTTTATCCGGGGGATGCTCGCCCACGGTTTAACCCCGGAATATGCCGAGGCTGCCTTTCGCCAGATCCGGGGTTTTGGGGAATACGGATTTCCGGAGTCGCACGCAGCAAGCTTTGCTTTGCTTGTTTACGTATCAGCGTGGATTAAATGCCACTATCCAGAAGTGTACACGGCTGCCCTGCTGAATAGTCAGCCTATGGGTTTTTATGCCCCGGCCCAGCTCATCCAGGATGCACAAGCCCATGGGGTGGCGGTTCGAGCAGTAGATATCAACGCAAGCTTTTGGGAGACAACGCTTGAGCCGGCCGGAGAGAACGGCATATCGGGCTGCTCGGGTCCGGTGGTTTCGGTAGGCGGTGTTTCTTTGGCTATCCGGCCTGGGGGAAAGGTAGAGGATGGGTCATTATTTGATCTTGGGACTGTCAACAACGGAAAGATAGCGAGGCCGCCCCGAGGTGAACATCCCTTGCGACTTGCCCCACCGGGGGAGTTAACCTTATCCCCAGGTGGGCGAAGTTTAAATGGACAAAACTACCCTCAGCCCACCCCTCCTGTCTTGCCGGGGCAAAAGCACCGACCGTTTGCCATTCGGTTAGGCTTCCACTTGGTGCGGGGGCTTTCCCCAGCGGCGGTGGAGCGGATCGTGGCAGCTCGGCAACAAGGACCCTTCCGCTCTGTGGATGATTTTAGAAAGCGCACCGGGCTGGGTTCCGGTACCATGCGCCTCCTGGCCCAGGCGGGGGCCTTTAGCTCGCTAGGACTTTCGCGCCGGCAGAGCCTCTGGGAATGCCTTGTGCCTGCGGTCTCCCTCCCGCTCTTTGAAACAAAAGATACTGATCCGGGTTTAACTGGAGAGAACGCTTTGTCAGCAAACGAAAGGGTAAGCCAGCCAACTGCGGAGGTGGGAAGCCATACGGTTCCGGGTTGTCCACAACTTGCCCCAGCCTCATTAGGTAAGGAGGGCGACCGGCCCGGGAGTGAGGCCGGTCAGTCCTGCAGGCAATTCCTGCCTCCCATGAGTGCTGTGGAGGAAGTAGTTGCTGACTACCGGATGCTCGGGCTTTCGCTGCGTGCTCATCCCCTTAGCTTCCTGCGGCAATGGCTAACCGCCCAAAAGGTCGTTCCTGCTTGCCGACTGGCCTCTCTGCCGGATGGAGCGCCGGTGAAAGTGGCCGGAGTGGTGCTCGTTCGGCAAAGACCAGCTACCGCCAAAGGGATCACTTTCGTGACATTGGAAGATGAGACCGGCCAAGCGAATCTGATCATCCGTCCAGATGTATGGCGCAAATGGCGAAAGGCCGGGTTGACCGCTACTTTACTGCTGGCCCAGGGGAGACTTCAAAAACAAGGGGAGGTAATCCACATCCGGGTGGGAAAATTGATCGACCTGTCAGAAAAGATAAACGAATTTCCGCCGATGTCCCGGGACTTTTGCTAGGCACTCCTGGCGGCGGAAAAGCGACCGGAGTAACCACCCCCTGGGACTAGCTGCTTTATCCCCTGTTAAACTAATTTACTCCCAAAAAGTATCGACAAATGTGGAAGTAAACTGGCGCGGAGAAGCATAGGGAATCAAGCCGATCCAAAACGCCTCCATGCCCTTCCAACAGCACGCCGTAGTCTCGAACGCTGCGGTCCCGCTTGATGGCCGACATGGTCATCGCCCCTGCGAAGGCCATACACGCGATGGCCAACGCTGCGGCCGCCGCCTGCCACCACTGCGGGAAAGGCGTAGCAAACCACAAGCCCGTACCGATGACCACCACGCAGGCTGTTCCCGCCGCAAATCCTTCCCATGTTCGCGACGGATGGATGCTCGGCGCGACCAAATGTCCACGCAAAAGCCGCGAGAAGGCATACTGGAGGACATCGCTTAGCTGCACCAGCACCACTAAGAAAAAGAGGAGCCGTGCCCTTTCCATATCCGCGGCCATAAACGCGGGCACAGCCGATGCCCTTTGCGCGACTGAGCCAAAAGAAGATCGTGCTTGGGTTGCCCCCGCCAAAAGGGTTTGATCGGAAGGTGGGACCTCCGTCAGTGGCCGCCATGCGGGGGTAGCATCGGAGCCCTTTTCGGGCACCCGGAAAACAAGTTCCTCAAGCGATGGCCGGGGGACGGACGGCTCGGCCAGCTGCGGGGGTTGGTCCCACCGCAACGAGAGAATGGCCGGGGCGAAACTTAAGCAATAAACGCACAAAAGGAGCCCGGCCTGAATTTTTGCCGTCCGCTCCAGAAATCGCGTGGCGTCTCCGCAAAGCGCCACTCGCGCCGGGACAAGAAGAAGCGCATATACCGGAATCAGCGTTAGGTAAAAGTCGTACAACCCCAAACCCACAAGCACGTACTGGAGCGGCAGGAAAACGAAGAAGACCCAAAAAAGGGCACGGTGATCGCTCAGCCGGGTCGGGGTGACGGTAATAAATTCCCGCAAGGCCCAAAACGATAGGAGGCCAAAGAGTACAACCGTCGCCGTTTTCCCCAGCAAGAAAGCCCCGGCCAACGCGGCAAAAAGAAGCCACCATGCTCGCAGTCGAGATGAAAACCGGTCAAGAAGCGCGGGATCAACCGAGGCGCCACCCGCAAACCGGAGGACCGCGCAGACCCCAGTCGCAGTGGCAAGTGCCACTAGCACAAGCCCCATTAAGATGAGCATCTCAAGATCCACGGGACCCTCTCCGGCCAACCGGCGGTGGCTGCCGTTGCTCCCCGAACTTACGAGACGCTTGGGCGACTGAGGTTTTTCCCTCCGTCCGACTTTGGGACCCCGGGGACGGCCTCGGGCTGAAAACTCAGGAAGTATCTATCAAACCACAGGGTTTTGGCTAAGAGGACCGCCTGGGAGCATCCCGCTGAGTGGACACCGGGCCAGCACAAATCTCATTCCCACGCGGTACCGCGGGCTAACGGCCCCATGTTGATCCTGGTGAGGCCTCCACCCGGCATCAGCACCGCGGCCCCATCCTTCACCAACTAGGCCTTGCAAGTACTCGGGGGTCAGGTCGGTTAAATCTCCCGGAGCCTTTCCACAGCTTGCCGGGCCCGTTCCAAGAAAGCCGCTTTAGTTTCGCCCGCTTCCAACCAGATGGGCGGGCCGAAAGTAACCGACGCCAGAAGTGGCACCGGGAGAATTTCTCCCCGCGGCAAGATTCGATTCATGTTGCCGATATAAACCGGCACCAACTCTAACTCCGGGCGCCGGCGACACAGGTAATATAGCCCGCTCTTGAATGGGGCGACATCCGGGCCAGGTGTTCGGCCACCCTCCGGAAAAACTATCAGCGAGTGTCTATCCCCCAGCTCCTCCAGCATGACGTCGACGGGATTCCGACGCACCCTGATCTCTAGTCGATCAATCAGTATGGCGTTGAAAACTACCGTTGCCAAGTAGCGACGCACCGAGCCGGCGGTCCAATAGTCCTTGGCGGCCACCGGACGAGTCAACGCCCGCACTGCCGGAGGAAGAACGGCCCAAAGGATTACCGGGTCTAAATGACTGGTGTGATTGGCGAAGTAAACTCGTTGACATGTATCCGGCTGACAATCAACCCAGCGGACCTGCACTCCCGTGACGATCTTGGCTAGCGTGGTTAAAAACGTCCCCACAATGCGAGCATGCCAAGGTTTTTCCCTCCACGCCCCGCCTCGCCAGGGGAAGCCGGGCAAGCGGCCGGTGAAATCGGGCCGGTCCTTCTCGGCTTCGCGTTCCCCGGGCGCAGCATGCCGTAGACTTGGTAACCCAGCCCCGGTTCCAAGCCTTTGCCCTGAAACTGCTGGGAAACCTGTCGAAAAGTGCACTAAGGGGAAGGAGTGGTCTAGAATCCCGGCCAATGACATGTCTCCGGAAGACCCCTTCGTGCAGCCTTCTCTATATATCACTTTTTTGGTGACGATTTAAAATTCGGAAGCAGCCGCTCTACCTTCCTGGATTCGGGCTCCGCCAAAAAATGCGACGTAATCTAGTTCTAAGCTGCCCAACCCGCCGCAACTGCTTCGGCCAATTCTGCCGCGCACTCCCCATTCTACCCTGGTGCTTAGGGGATGGGGGCCGAGCCACCGGGAAAATACGCTTCATCGAGCTCACGACCGACTCAGCGGCGAGCGAAGCCTTTCGCTCTCGTGTTGCGCCCACCTCGGCCACGGCTCTTTCCCAGAGTCGCGCGGTCACTTTCGGGGTAGCCAAATTCCGGGTATCCGGCGGAGGTGAGGGCGAAATTTCTCCCCAAAGCGCTAGGGATGAGCTGCGGTGGATGCTACTCGATCGGGGGGTATGATCCCCTCGCACGACCAATGGCCGCGCTTCCGGACCGCTCAGCCTGCTCCTCGGAAAAGACCCTCGACGCTTCCCGGCGCGTCCCATAGCGGCCTTGAAGCCGGCCCACCGGCAATTTGGGACTTGCTGGCCGCTTCTTGTCGGACAGCTTTGGTAATATTCTGGAATACCCGCATACCGACCGGATTCCCCAAATCCCAACGGGAGCGTACACCCGCTGGCCGGCGCGGGCTGCCGCAGTTCGAGCGATCAGCGTTGCATTTGGCGTATCTCCGCGATGGTCTGCCTTCAAGCGAAGGTTCGCGAGCCTTCCCGCTTGATTGCGAGACATTGTCTTGCGCCAAAGCCGAAACAAATCAGCGACTGGGGCCAGCTCCGGGGCTGGAAGCCATGCGACTTGGCTTTTTGACCCCCAAGGCGAAGGGGTGAAACGAGGCCATTAGTTTCTCTTATGTCGGGAGCTCGACAGTCGAGTTGGCATTCCTATGAAGTAGGCACGGATCTGGGAGAGAAGCTGAGCACAAAATTGCCGGAATTACTTAGCTTATGAGCATGCAGTTTCAATCTTCCAACTACAACATGCTCGTCCGCTATGTGCTTTTTGTCACCTTGTCGATGGCGATCTTGGCTTTCAATGCCTACCTTTATGCCCCCCGCGGGAGAAAACCGGTGTCGGAGCCACCGCCTACCGTAAAGCAACCCGTCTCCCCAGGTGAGGCGAAAGGTCCCGCCGGGCAGCCGAGTGCTCTGGCTTCAGGCCAAATGGGTCAAGAGCAACCCAAAGAGGCTACCGAGTTAAAAACGCCCGAAGACTTGGCGGCGGAGTCCAAGTCGCAACCTTCTCAGCCGCCCGAGGAGGTGACCAAGCCGGAGCAGCTTCCGCCTCTCCAGTATGTGGCCTTAGGTTCCCTTGATCCTGCCAGTGGCTATCGGATGTTGGTCACGCTGTCGAACCGCGGAGCCTCGGTTGTTCGCATTGAGCTAAACGATCCGCGTTACCGAGCCACGGACGCCCGATGGGGATACTTGGGTCATCTTGGCGGTGAAGGACCCTCAGGTCAGTTAGGCTGTCCAGTTGCGGTGGTAGGTCCTGGTACTCCGGCGGCCAAGTCAGGCATTCGCCCTGGGGATCGTATTGTCGCTGTGGACGACTTGCCCGTGGCGAGCTGGAGCCAGGTGGAGGGCTATCTGCGAAAAACTCGCCCTGGTCAGCGGATGCGAATAACTGTTGACCGGGAGGGTAAGCCCGTTGAGGTAACCGTTCAGCTTGCCCGGCAACCGGTGGAGGTTATTCGCCCCGAGTGGGGCTCGCCGGCCTCCTTCCTACTGACACTTGCCGCTGTCGATGATCAGCGCCTAGTGGATGTTCGCCGTCGGGTGGAGTCGCTCCGGGAGGCTGTCGAGCAGATTAAGCGGCGGCTTCAGCGGGAAAAGATGGACGAAGCCGGACTTGCTGGCATTGCCGGGGAGCTTTCCAATCTCCACAAGGAGTTCACTCAGCTTGTACACAATCGGAAGGAGGAACTGCGGCTACGCTTTGGGATGGCCTCGGCTGCCAGACAGTTCGTCGACGAATTGGCGGCGGACCTTGCAGAGATTGATCCAGCCGCCTTGGAACTACCGGGGGTTGACCTCCGCGACGCAACTTGGGAAATAGTTGGAAAAACTGACCAAAGCGTGACCTTTCGTCGTCGGCTTGAATGGCTTCAGCTTGAAGTCGAAAAGACATACGAGTTGGTCCGGGTACCGGAGCCCCACATCAATAATCGCTCTTTTCCGGGTTATCATCTAACCCTGCGTGTGGCAATTCGCAACTTGGGGAGTGAGCCCCGTCGAGTGGCTTATCAACTGGATGGCCCAAACGGGCTTCCCACTGAGGGGCACTGGTATGCCACGAAGGTTGGACCCGGCTGGGGGGCCTATGGTCTTCGCGACGTGGCTGTGGCTTGGCACGGCGGCCGGTGGGACCTCATTAGCTGTTGGCGAATCGCTGAGGGGCGGCCGCCTTTGTGGCGGGAAGAGCACGGCCAAATCCTTCGCTATCTCGGCGTGGATGCCCAGTACTTTTCGGTCGTTCTCCTTCCCCAGCGCAGCGACCTCCGCGAGGAGAGGTACCATGCCGCCCAGCCCATCCGCTTCGGTCCGGTGCGGACCGATCGCAAAAATCTCACTAACACTTCTTGCCAGCTAATGACAATTGATTTTTCCCTGCCCGGAAACGGCGGCGAGCTTGTTCATGAATACCGCATCTTTGCTGGACCAAAACGGCCGGCACTGCTTGCTCACTATGGCTTGCGAGAACTTGTCGTTTACGGATGGTTTTGGTGGGTGGCCATCCCACTGCTTTGGCTTCTCCATTTTCTCCATGACTACGTGCTTTTTAACTACGGGCTAGCCATCATTGCGTTGACGGTTCTCGTTCGATTGGCCATGTTCCCGCTTAGCCGAAAACAAGCGCTTGCCGCGCAAAAGATGCAACAAATCCAGCCGGAATTACGCCGCATTTACGAAAAATATAAAAACGATCCGCAGCAACGGCTTCGAGCGCAGCAGGAGCTATTTCGAAAATACAACTACAATCCCCTGGGTGGGTGCTTGATCTTGTTGCTTCAGCTTCCGGTATTTATCGGGTTGTACCGGGCGCTTATGGTCGATGTGGAGCTACGGGCGGCCCCTTTGATTAGCGATGCCATTCGGTGGTGCTCGGATCTTTCTGCCCCGGACATGTTACTTGATTGGAGCGGGTTTTGGGCCGCCTTAGGTTGGCACTGGTTCAACGAGGGCTACGGGCTTTTTGCCCTCGGACCATATTTCAACATTCTTCCGGTGTTGACGATTGCCCTCTTTATTTGGCAGCAAAAGGTGCTCAGTCCGCCGCCTGCGGATGAACAAGCGGCGATGCAGCAGCGGGTAATGACGTTCATGCTTATTTTTATGGGGGTCCTTTTCTACAAGGTCGCTAGTGGGCTTTGTTTGTACTTCATCGCATCCAGCCTTTGGGGATTAGCAGAACGGCAGTTCCTGCCGAAACTTGCACCGCCCAAAGAGGAAGAGCCGCCGCCACCGCCCCCAAAGCCCTCCGCCCGCAAAGGGGAAGGTTGGCTGGAACGGCTTCGGTCGCGTTTGGAAGAATTGACAGAAGAATCGGGCCGGAAAAAACCCCGAGGTTCCTTTGGTTCGCGGCAGCTGCGGCGCATGCTTTCTAAGAAAACGAAAAAAAATCCACCAAGCTAACTGCTAAATAGCTCCACAACGGAAAGTGTAGCGCTAGGCGGCGTGCTGGTAGAAGTCGTAGAGAAGGGGCCAGCCTTTTTATTCGGCGAAATCAGGTTCAGGCGCTTGCGCTATCCTTCCCGGGTGGCGCTATCTAGTCAGCGAAAGTGGCGGATTCCCCAACAAGTATGTTGCAAGCTGATCGCGCGGACACGATCGTTGCGATTGCCTCCACCACTGGGCCGGGCGCCTTGGGGATTGTCCGGATCAGCGGTCCCGCTGCACTCGCCGTTGTAAGTCAATTAGTCGACAAGGGATCGAGGGCCAAAAGCTGGTCGCCGAGGCCAGGGGAGGTCTCCGCGGCTACCTTACGTCCAAAGGGCTTTGCCACTGCGTTACCTGCCTATCTCTACTTTTGGCCGGAGGGGGCAAGCTACACCGGGGATAGCCTTGTAGAGATCCACACCGTGGGATCACGCCCGGTACTTGAGGCGGTTGTGGAAAGTTTGGTGGCCAGTGGCGCCCGGCTAGCCCGCCCAGGGGAGTTTACCCTTCGAGCCTTCTTGTGCGGCAAGATGGATCTTACTCAAGCCGAAGCTGTATTGGGTGTTGTGGATGCCTGGGATGACCAGTCCCTTGAAATTGCCCTGCGGCAGCTTGCCGGGGGGATCAGAGCCCAGCTTGAAAACCTCCGCCAATCCTTGCTGGAACTGGTTTCCCTCCTTGAAGCTGGGCTTGACTTCCCTGACGAGGAGGACGTGCGACCGTTAAGTCACCAGGAGTTGTTGACACGTCTTGAGCAGATTCGAGCAAAGCTGGCGGCCGCCGCCCAGAAGCTGCAAGCCCGCCGCGCGCCGGAAGAAGCTTGGGCTGTGGTACTGGTGGGACCTCCCAACGCGGGTAAAAGTAGCCTCTTTAATGCACTTTTAGGCCGGCAGGAGGCTTTGGTTTTTGATTTGCCGGGAACCACCCGGGATTATTTGACCGCTCGCTGGTTTGTAAACGAAATGGAGCTGACCTTGGTCGACTGCGCGGGTATCACGGGGGAGGGAGAATGTGCCCTGCATGCGGTCGGCCGAGGTCCCGCGGAGTCTCCCTTCGACAAAGCACGGCAGTCGGATCCTGTGGATCAGTGGCTACACGGCTGGGATCCAGACCGCTGGGCACAAGTGAGTGCCCGAGCACAGTTGGGCCAAGCGCGGATTGAGATCTTTTGCGTTGACTGCTCCCAAAAACCCTCAGCAATTCCCCCGGTTACTCGTGCTGGAGGAAGGGCCTACCGCGTTGTGGCAATCACCAAAGCGGATCTTGCTTGGCACCCGGAGGTAGTCGAACTAGCCAAACGACTATCGGAGGTGTATCCGGTCGTGGTGACAAGCAGTCGCACGGGTGAGGGGCTTGGCGAGCTTGAACAGGTGGTGTCGTCAATCCTTCGCCGAGAGCTATCGCAAGCGGGCGAAGTCATTCCGACGACTGCCCTTCGGGCGGGGAGTGCCCTGGAGGAGGCGATAACTGCCGTGGACCGCGCATTGGAGCTGAACCGCTTGGGGCTGGGCGAAGAACTTGTCGCCACGGAACTGCGGGTAGCACTCGATGCGCTGGGGACCATTACCGGGAGCGTTTACACTGAGGAGATTTTGGATCAGATTTTTAGCCGATTTTGCATCGGCAAATGAAAAGTTTTGTGCGGCGGCGGGACGAAGACCAGTCGGCGTTCACACACTATCCGCGGCAGGGAGAGAAACGTGCTTGGGACGGCAAGAATTTCCGACTTTTTAACGGGTTAGATTTTGCCGGGGAATCCGCCATATAGTCACGAATTTGCTCATATATTGAAGCAGTTTTATAATGCTGTGGGGTGTTGAAGCTTATCCGCATTTTGAAGGCCGCTGGCGGTGCTTCAGCTCATGCGTGCAGCTTAACGGATCCGACGGGTTCTTATCCTTTACCCGTGACGGCGATTGGGATCGGTTCCGTTCTGAGTTGGGGTGTGGATGAAGCACTAAAAGTGCATTCGCACAAATGAAGTGTCTTAAGCATGGTGTGGGTGAAGCCTTGCCTGAAAGGAGTGTGCGAAATGAAAAGGTTCGGCCGGCTATGGGGGGTGCTAAATGTTGTGGCGGCTCTGGCTTTTGTCGCGGTAGGAAGTGACGCGTTGGCCCAGATCGAAGTGGACCCGCGTTTTCCTTCGTATAAGCCGGTGCCTGGGATTTCAGGAAAACTAAAAAGCGTCGGCTCCGATACGATGAACAACCTGATGACATTTTGGGCCGAGGGATTCCGACAGTATTACCCCGGTGTGCAAATTGAAATTGAGGGCAAGGGCTCGTCAACGGCACCGCCGGCGTTGATTGCCGGTACTGCGCAATTCGGTCCGATGAGCCGGGAGATGAAGCCAAGCGAAGTGGACGCCTTCGAAAAGCGATTCGGTTATAAGCCCACGGCCATTCCCACGGCCATTGACTTACTAGCTGTGTATGTTCACCGGGATAATCCCCTGTCGGGGCTAACCTTGCCCCAGCTTGACGCCATCTTTTCCAAAACCCGGCGAAGCGGTTATCCCCGCGACATCCGGTTTTGGGGGGATTTAGGTCTGACGGGCGAGTGGGCCCAAAGGCCAATCAGTCTTTATGGCCGAAACTCTGCCTCTGGTACTTATGGGTTTTTCAAGGAGCATGTGCTGTTAGGGGGCGACTTTAAGGACGAAGTAAAGGAGCAGCCCGGAAGCTCCTCGGTCGTGCAGGGGGTTGGCTCCGACCGTTTTGCTATCGGGTACAGCGGCATGGGTTACAAGACGGCCGATGTGCGGGTTGTGCCGTTGGCTAGTGCCCCGGGTCAGCCCTTTGTGGAATGTGCACCGGAACATGCCTACTCGGGCGACTATCCGCTGACGAGGATCCTTTTTGTTTACATCAACTATCGCCCGGGCTCGCAATTGGACCCGTTGCGGCGGGAATTCGTGCGGTATATCCTGAGCAAGGATGGACAGGCACAGGTCATCAAGGATGGTTATTTCCCCATAACGTGGGAGATGGCTCGGGAGGCACTTAAGAGCGTGGGTATCGAGCCCAAGTAGACGCTTAACTGAAAAATAAGCAATACCTGGCCTGTGTAAATGTGAATTGTCCGATTCTCCACCGGGTTACTTCTGCCGGAGTGTTGAATCCAGCCCGGGTCTCGGCCTTTACCGAGCCGGCGCGGCGCAAGCGGTGGGGTTGGGAGTTGAGTCACCTCGGCTAATCAGCCGTTGCCGGCTATTTGCCGCTCCGAGAGATCGACGCTCAATTTGGAGTCAAGCAAAACTGTGTCTGCGGGAGAGAGGCAAAACCAACCGGACTTGTCGGAGATCCGCCGCCCACGGCGAGTATCGCTTGCCGCTAAGATCGCTGACAAGGTCGCCCGGGTGCTCATAACTTTGGGCGGGATTGGTGTGATCGTTACCGTCTTTGGCGTTTTTGTCTACTTACTTCTCGTGGTTATTCCGATTTTCCTGCCCGGCTCAGTAAGCCCTAAGTTTTTCTTGTCCTCGCAGGCCCTTGTAACGCCGCCTCAGGGTGGGCAGCTCGTCAAGCCGGCCCCGGATAAGGTAGCCGGTGTCAACGACCACGTGAGTGATGGTTCAGGCGGTGAGGATTCGCCCCCGCCAGGATCGCCCCCGGGCCAGCCGCCGCTGTCGAGCGGAGCGGCCGAGGGTTTTTTGCCCTCGCGGGCTTTAACTGAGGCGGTGCCTGACTCCCTCCCGCAGGTGATTAGCGATGAAGCGGTGCGGATGCTTGTTGTCGTAGGGCGGGGCTGGGCCAGGGCAATTTGTGCTGCGGATGGGAAGGTTTTGGGCGAGCATTGGCTTGTGCCCGCAGAAGATACGATTTGTGGATGGCGGTTTGATCCGGTCTTAAGGCGCTGGTATGCCGGCACCACTTCCGGGGAAGTCATCGTGGGCCGGTGGGACTTCGAGTCCACATTTGTGGAGCCAAGCGATCTTCCCCCCCACCTGCTGCAGCTTCCCCTGGGCGCATCTTCTGTTTACGAAGGGGGCGTTCTCACCCATGTCACTCCCCGACAGTATCAGCTTCTCCGCGGCAAGATCGTGGAAGAATTCCGTGTCAAAATGGGGGAGGTGGGGATTATTCTTGTGGACGGAGTGAGTCGGCCCAACGCCGATATTGTGGTCGGCTTGAGCCAAACGGGGCTTTTGTACGCGGGTCAGGTCCTCCGACAAAAGAATCTTTTAACCGGAAGAGTCACCACGCGATTGGTGAGTGGCTATGTGGCTGTGGACAAACTGGAGGAGATTGGCCTGCCCCGCTGGTTACTTCTTTTTGGCCAGGGCGATTGTGCCTTGCTTATCTGGCCAAGCGGCCAATTCTATCGCTACGACCTTGCAGTGCCCAGCGAGCCCAAGCTTGTTCAGGTCGGGATTTTCACTGGGAGAGAGTTAGGGCAAATCACTCAGGCAAGCTTTCTTTTGGGGAGGAATACGCTGTTTTTGGCCCATCGCGGGGGGATGCTCTCGGGATGGTTCCTTGTGCCGGACGAGGAAAGTCAGACGGCGGATCGCCGCCGGTTGGTGGCGGGCCATATCTTCCAGGGCGGTGGGGGCTCGGTCACAGCGCTAGGATCGGCGCAGCGCTCACGCCTTTTTGCCAGCTGTTATGAGGACGGACATGTTGAGGTTTTCTATGCCACAAGCGAACGGTTGGTGGTCCGGTGGTTTCGGCCAAGTGGCGGACTGGTCGGTAGCATCGCGTTTGCCCCGCGAGACGACCATCTCCTTTTGGTCACGTCCACAGGGCTGGAAGTGGCTGGTCTCAACGTCGCCCATCCCGAGGTCAGCTGGCGAAGCATCTGGACACCGGTATGGTATGAAGGTTATAGCCGCCCGGCTTTCGTGTGGCAATCGACCGGTGGGACAGACGATTTTGAACCGAAATACAGCCTTGTGCCGCTTGTGTTTGGTACGTTAAAGGCCACGTTTTATTCGCTCCTTTTTGGCTTGCCGTTAGCTTTGCTGGGGGCGATCTACACAAGCGAATTCCTCCACCCCAACGTCCGGGCCCGTGTGAAGCCAGTTGTGGAAATGATGGCAAGCCTTCCCAGTGTGGTTTTGGGGTTTGTGGCCGCCTTTGTGGTAGCTCCCCTTGTGGAGAAAGCTGTGCCTCAGGTCCTGTGTCTGTTTGGCACTTTGCCGATAGCCCTCCTTTTAGGCGGAATGCTGTGGGAGCTCTTGCCATATCGGGTGAGGGCTAACGGCTATCTGCGGACAGTGGGCATAACGGGCGCAATTGGCGTAGGGGCGTGGGCTGCCTGGCAGATCGGGCCGATAGCGGAAAAAGTGTTGTTCGCCGGGGACATCAAGCATTGGCTAAGCCGGGGGGAGGGGAGCGGCTGGGGTGGCTGGGTCCTTCTCTGGCTACCAGCTACGTCCCTTCTGATTGCTTGGGTTCACTGCCGATGGGTCGCCCCGGCTGTTTACCTTCGGCTTCGCACTCGCTCTCCGTGGATCGCCAACTTAGTGCGGCTTGCCCAATTAGCGGCCGCGGTAGTGATCGTTTGTCTCCTGGCTATGATGGCGGCGAGTATCTCCGAGGTTGTCTTCGGCGATCCGCGTGGGAATCTGCTTGGCTCCTATGTCCAGCGCAACGCCCTGATCGTTGGGATCATCATGGGTTTTGCCATCATTCCCATAATCTTCACGCTGGCGGAGGACGCACTTTCTGCGGTGCCACAGGAACTGCGGGCGGCTTCGCTGGGAGCAGGGGCGACACCTTGGCAGACGGCATTTCGCGTGGTGATCCCGGCGGCCATGAGTGGGCTGTTTTCCGCCGCCATGGTGGGGCTGGGCCGGGCCGCCGGCGAGACGATGATCGTCCTTATGGCCGCCGGTAACACACCCATCTTGGAATGGAATCCGTTCAATGGCTTCCGCACCCTCTCGGCCAATATTGCCGTAGAGTTGCCGGAAGCTGTCCAAGGGAGTACTCACTTTCGGATGTTATTCCTGGCGGCGCTGTGCCTGTTTGTGATGACATCGATTGTCAACACAATTGCCGAGTTGGTCCGGTTACGATTCCGCCGACAAACGGCCCGCCTCTAGTAAGCTTTTGGGCGTTTGGGCCACTTTCATGCGTAAAAGCCCGGCCCTGCGACCCGGCGGCGGTCTCGCGGGGGACATGTTCGCAAAGCCACGTAGGCAACAGTGGAAGCCTGCGCGGCGGGTTGAGAATGAAACGTCCGGCGCGGGCAAATGGGCACAGGCAGCAGGCTATGGGTGGGACGAAGTCGCCGCGGCAAAGAAAGTGACCCGCGTGCGATGGAAAACTTCGTGCGATGGAAAACTTAACGTAAATAAAGCGCTGAGAGACATCGTTGCCCCAGAGTCACACGGACAGTTACCGCTTTAAGGGGGCGTTGTAGCATGGCAGTTCTGCACGAGCGGGGGGCTAGCAAAGATCTTCGTGGCTTAGCGCTATGGATCCTGGCAACCCTGTGGATTCACAAGCGGTAGCACACCGGCTTGCGTCGGTTTACGACCAGCCGGAGCACCCGGCTTCTGCCCGCGTGGTTCGGGGAGCGGCTTGGATTGCCGCCGCCTACAATGAGCCTGGCTTGTGGCTCATGGGTGGGGCATTGCTGATCGCGTTGGGAATGGTCACTGTCCTTTTAGGTTATATCGCGATAGAGGGCCTCCTTGCTTTTTGGCCCCGAGAGGTTGTTTCGCTTCAGCTGGAAACTGGCGAGGTGGTCTGCGGCGAGATCGTTCGCAGCGAGCGCTATGTTCCGGAGAAGCAGGCATTAAACGAGTTGCCGGAGGTGCTCAAAGAGCGAGCTTTCCAAGCTATTCGTCAACAGGGGGCGGTCCGCCGCTATTTGGTCCGAATTGGCAATTACGAGCTCACCGGGGAACATTTTCGCTGGGTGAGCGAGTTTGAAATCGCCGGCGCGAGTCGGAATCTGCCTTCGGATATCGCCGTTTTTGAGCGCCGTGCGTGGGGAAGATTTTATGGCTTTCCCGCTGCATTTGTTGTGGACGGAAAGATTGTTGCCGAAGGCGTGGCACAGGTTTGGCAGGAGTTTGAGCGTGCGCATCCTCAGGTGCTGTCCCTGTGGGGCGAGCTTCGAAGGCTCGAACGTGTGGATTTAGGGCGAATTAATCGCCGCATGGAGGAAGCGCGGCTGAGTTGTCGGGAAGTGGAGCTTCGCTATGGAGAGGACTCGGCGGAAGCAGACGAAGCTCGCCGCCGCTGGCAGGCCGAGCAAGCCGCGCTGGAGGCTCAGGCGGCAACCGTAGAGGCAAAAATCACAAAGCTTCGGGAAGAAATCGGGCGGTGGGCTATCCAGGTCAAGACAGCCGACGGCAAGGAGGCCTCCCTACCTGTGGGCGAGATCGTCCGTGCCTATCTGCCCAATCGTTTGAACTGGTGGGGAAAATTTCGGGTATATCTTGCCCGGCTTTGGGAATTTGTCAGTGACGAACCTCGGGAGGCCAATAGCGAAGGCGGTGTTTTTCCCGCCATTTTCGGCACAGTGTTGATGACGCTTCTCATGGCGCTCGGGGTCGCACCTTTTGGCGTGGTGGCGGCTATCTATTTGCGGGAATATGCCAAGGCCGGCCTGGTAGTTAGTGCCGTGCGGATTGCAGTCAACAACTTGGCGGGAGTGCCGAGCATAGTCTTCGGGGTTTTTGGGCTGGGATTTTTCTGCTATACGGTCGGGGCCAGTATCGATCAGCTCTTCTATGCCGCCCGTTTACCATCCCCCACCTTTGGCTCTGGTGGCATCCTCTGGGCATCGCTGACTTTGGCGCTTTTGACGCTACCGGTGGTGATCGTGGCTACCGAAGAGGCATTAGCAGCGGTGCCCAACTCGGTTCGTGAAGGATCGCTGGCCTGCGGGGCGACCAAGTGGCAGACAATTCGCCGGGTCGTGTTGCCCCAGGCGATGCCGGGAGTCCTGACCGGGATGATTTTGGCCATGGCTCGGGGGGCCGGCGAGGTGGCACCCCTTATGCTGGTGGGTGTTGTCAAACTGGCGCCCGAACTCCCCGTCGACGGAGAGTTTCCCTTCTTTCATCCTGAGCGAAGCTTCATGCACCTTGGGTTCCATATTTACGATCTTGGCTTTCAGAGTCAAAACGCCGAAGCTGCGCGGCCTATGGTTTTCGCCACGGCTTTGCTCCTCGTGCTGATCATTTTTACCCTCAATTTGGCGGCCATTTACTTGCGGGCCCGGCTGCGGCGGCGGTTCCTCGGGGCAAGATTCTGACCCGCGAGGGCTGGCTTACCTAAAACGTTGGAAAGCAAGAGCGACCACGGTAGACAAGGCGCAAATTTCAGTTCGGCTGAGATTAAGCCTGAAGAATTGCCAAGCGCAAGCTGAGGATTGTTGACCGTGTCACACGCGTCGACGCGACCACCTGAGACCGGCTCGTGGGAAGCCCTTCAACGCGAATTATTTGAAGAGGACCTCAAGCACGCCCCGGTGATTCATCCGGCCGTGCTTAAGGAATCACCGATTATTGAGGTGGACAACTTCAGCCTGTGGTACGGGACAAAGCAGGTTCTGTACAACATCACGATGGCAATTCCCCGGGGCAAGGTCACCGCGATAATCGGCCCGAGTGGCTGCGGGAAGTCGAGCCTGATTCGCTCTTTTAACCGTATGAACGACCTGCTAGATGGGGTGCGATATGAAGGCGACATCCGCGTCGACGGGCAGTCTATCTTTTCTCCCTCGCAGGATGTTATTGAGCTTCGGAAGCGGATGGGAATGGTTTTCCAGAAGCCTAATCCGTTTCCGATGAGTGTGTTCGAAAACGTGGTCTATCCCCTGCGGATTGACGGCGTGCGAAATCGGGCTGTAATGGAGCAAGTCTGCCGGCGGACTCTTGAAGCCGCTGCCTTGTGGGAGGAAGTTTACGACCGTTTGCACAAAAGTGCCCTGGAGCTTTCCGGTGGCCAGCAGCAACGGTTATGTATTGCCCGGGCAATTGCTGGCGACCCGGAAGTTCTGCTTCTCGATGAGCCATGTTCTGCACTTGATCCGGTCGCCACGGCCAAAATCGAGGATCTCTTCGACAGCTTGGCGGGGCGGTACACGTTGGTGATTGTCACACACAATATGCAGCAGGCCTCCCGGGTGAGCGATTTTACCGCCCTTCTCTATATGGGCCGATTGCTGGAATTCGGCCCGACGGTGGAAGTTTTTAGCCGGCCCAAGTTGAGGACCACCGAGGCTTATATCACTGGCCGCTTCGGATAGAAAATTGGCCGGCCAAGGTGCCCCAGGGCCAGTTGAAACCGCTTAAAGCGTGCTCTGGGTCTCTGTTCTGGGCGGGCTAAGTCCCCGAGTTGTTTTCGTCGGATTCCTGGCAGCTTCCCTCGGCTAGCCGTTAGTTAACCGGTCCGTCTGAGGGGTTAGTGCCGTCTAAGACAAAGGCCGGAATCTTCCTCCGATAGGTCCGGTTCAACCGCTTTTTTTAGGCTTGGATATGCGAATCGCCCCGGGATGCTTTGCGAGAGAATCCGTCGGCGATTACGTGGGTTCGCACCGGCCTGATTGCCTGGGAGCTTGTCAAACGAGGTTGTAAGCTTGATCGATAAGTTTTCCCATCCAAGCCGTCATTTCCTGCCGCTAAGTTAGGAAATAGCAGGGGACCCACTTGGTTACCCAAAATCGGGGCGAAGCTTTGCGGAACCGTCGGACCTCTACGTATTTATCCGTGGGGGAACCACGTTAAAATCTGTATCGATCTCCACTTCGTCGATTAGTTTTTTGTGGCATTATCCGTACCACGTATCCATTCCATCGCGCAAGGGAAGCTCAGGCATGCCACCGGAAATTCCCGAAGAAGGCCGGGACCATCGTGTAATCCAGCGAGTATTGGAGGTGCTAGGGGGCCTTCTGCAGGAGGTCTACTCGTGTATCGCGTATATCGATCGTGAGGGGATTATTCGGGGCTGGCCTTCCAGTAGCGAGCGGCTTTTCGGATATCCGGCCGAGGGGGTGGTGGGGCGGATGCGGTTGCCGCAGCTTTTCCAGCGGGCCGAGGAAGGCGAGAAGTTTCTTCGCGAGCTAAAGGGCCGATCGAAGGCGGAAACGACCGCGGAGTTGATGCGGGTGACGGGCGCAACATTTCCGGCCCGGCTGATATTTTCGACCGCCGCGCAGGAAGATCACTATATCGGCGTCATTACTGATATTTCCGACAAAGAGCAAACTCGGGAGAACATCAACTACCTGCGGGTTTATCTGGACACCGTCCTGGCGATTTCCGGTGACGCCATTATCACCGCGGACTTGGATGGGGTGATCATGATGTTTAACGAGGGGGCGGAGCGGATCTTCCGCCTTCCCGGGTTGGAAGCCCTAGGCGAGGACATGTTCACCCTTCTTTTCCCGCAGGAGGATATCCCTGCCATCAAGGAGCAACTCCGAACGGTCGGTCACATTCGGGACCGGGAGGTTAAACTTCGCTTTCCCGACGGTGAGGAGATCTTCCTTGAGGTCTCGGTCACCAAGACCCGGGATGCTCGAGGCCAGGAGGCTGCTCTCATTGCGATCATCCGGGATATCACCACGCGGAAACGTCTGGAGGAAGAGCGGCTGCAAAACGAGCGGGTCCAACAGGAAATGCGGATTGCCCGGGGTGTGCAGCTAACCATGCTGCCGGACCGGCCACCCAAGATCGAAGGGATGGATATTGCCGCTCGGATCGAGTTCTGCGCCGATATTGGCGGGGATCTTTTCGATTTCAGCCGACCGCGCAGCGGCAAATTGGGTGTCTCGATCGGAGACGTCTCCGCCCACGGCGTTGGCCCGGCGATTGTTATGTCCTCCGCCAAAGCGATGCTCAATACGCTGGAGCAGTACACGGAAGATCCCGAACACATGATGTACTTGCTCAATAACCTCCTTGAGCGAACGACGGAGGACGACCGCTTCATCACAATGTTCTACGCGCTTATCGACACCAATGAGCGGACGATGGAATACGTCAACGCGGGACATGATCCGCCGATCATCTATCGCCCCGACCGGGGTGTGTTCGAAGAGCTCCAGAGCACTGGTTTGGCTTTGGGGATCCTTCCGGGCGAGCGCTTCCGTCTGGGGCCTAAGGTGCACTTCAACAAGAATGATTTGATGCTATTGACGACTGATGGCATTTGGGAGGCGACCAACCCGGAGGGCGAGGCGTTCGGCAAGCATCGCATTTACGATATCCTGCGCGAATGCCACCATCTGCCTTCCCAGGCGATTTTGGATGAGCTATTCCGTCGGGTAAAGGAGTTCTGCCGCGGCGAGCCGGCGCGGGACGATCAAACCGCCGTCTTGTTTAAATTTCTGTAAACCTCACCGCCCCTCAGCAAGGCCAGCTTGGGCAGTTCTGCCGGGAAGGACTCGGCGGAGAAGTACCTCCTGGCAAGGGGGCGGTTTTTGTGTTCGTAAAAAAGCGGTGGCAAGCTTTCGGTGAACAGCTCCGCGGAAGAGCTTCCGCAAAGGCTGGGCAGGAGTAAGCGGCAGTGGAGCATTCTAAGGATTTTTTAAGCGTGATCCTTCGGCCCCGAGCTTCTGCAGCGCAACTTGAGCAATTCGCTTTTCGAGTGGGTCTGAGTTTGCAATCGGGGCTAAGTTTGAAACAAGCTTTGGAGCGGGAATCGACAGCCAGTTACAGTCTGGTTTTTCGTCAGTACCTGGCGGCGATTAACAAGCGCATTGCAGAGGGTGAAAGCTTCTACCAAGCTCTGCGTGAGTGTGACGATTTCTTCCCTGCGCTTTTTGTGGAGCTTGTTGGAATCGGTGAGACCACGGGAAATTTGGCAGAAACTCTTCTCGAGTTGGCCAAGCTCTATCAGGACCGGCGAAATATGCTCCGGGGTTTTCTCGGTGCAATTACCCCGGCCTTAGCCGAACTTGTTATCGCTTTGTTGGTTATCGGGGCGTTTATCTTAATTCACGGCGAAATTACTGCTGCGCGAGGGATAGAGGCTGATCCGCTGGGGCTTGGTCTTAAGGGACGGACAGGATTTGTGATTTATTTCATGATCGTGGGGATCCTTGGTCTATCCACTTTCTTCGTGGTGCGGGCGATGGTGCGGGGAGCGGAATGGGTAGGGCCTTTTCAGAAGTTACTGTTGCGAATCCCCCTAGTCGGCAAGGCACTCGGAACGTGGTATTTGGCCCAGATCGCTTGGGCACTTGCGCGGACTTTGGGGGTGGGACTTAGCGTTTACAAAGCTGTTGATCTTAGCTTGCGCAGCACTCGTCACGCCGAGTATCTGGAGAAGATAGCCCCGATTACCACTCTGGTACGCTCTGGTGCGAGCTTGACCGAGGCGTTTCGGCAGGCTGGGGGATTTCCCGCCGAGTTCCTCGAACTAATGGAATCTGGCGAATCGGCCGGGGAGCTGCCTGAGGCAATGGACCGATTGGCTCGCCAGCTGAATGAGGAGTCCGTGTTTTTCTTTAGGCAGCTGTCGATCATTGGCGCCTGGCTAGTCTGGGCGTTAGTGGCAGGAATGATCATTTACTTTATCATGCGGTTATTGTCCTACTATATGCAGGCAATCGGCGGTGGCTTTTGAGTCGCTCGTAACAGATTTGTTTACTTTATCAAAGGGAGTGGGCTGGCGGGTAGGGAGTGCACTCCACAATAAGAGTTGATCCGAGTGGTCGGTAGATACGGTGGTGGGATCACTGACGAGGTCAGTAGGCTCGCTTATTGAATTGGGCTTAGATCGATATGCCATTGGGCTAGGAGGCTGTTGGCAAAAGCGAGCTAAGTTTGTGTGGAAGGGCTCGGCGCGAGAACAAAAGGGAGCATCACGGGCGGTCCATCCCCCTGTCCCACGGGGGAAGCAAATGACCTCACTCTCAGGCGGCTACAAAAATCATGCTTCGGACCAGTGCGAGGGTGGCGCGGCGGGCCTCGCCTAAATACACCGCTGCACCAGCAACGGGGCAGGCAGAATCTTTCCGGCACAGCCATTGCCAGAGTCTTTGGTGGGGGATAGCCAACCCTTTCCGGGTAGGCATCCTGAGCGAATTGGCAACATTTTGTCTCCGTATTTCGACGTCGCGGGAGATCACCCCTCGGCTATCGTGAAGAGGATTGGGCGAGATGGCCATCTGTCTTGTCACAGGCGGAGCTGGGTTTATCGGGTCTCACCTGGTCGAAGCGCTTGTCGAGCGGGGACATATCGTTCGGGTAATTGATAACTTAAGTACTGGCAAGCTTAGCAATCTTGAGCGAGTCTTGAGGAATATCGAGTTTGTCGCTGGTGATGTATGCGACGAGTCGCTGGTCAACGATCTGATGCATGGTGTGGACTATGTCTTTCATATAGCTGCGCTTGCCTCTGTGCCGCGAAGTGTCGAGGCCCCTTTGGAAAGCCATGCGGCCTGTGCCACGGGCACTGTCACCATCTTGGATGCCGCCCGGCGAGCTGGAGTCCGGCGAGTGATATATGCAAGTTCGTCGGCGGTTTACGGCGACCAACCAACGGCGGCAAAACGCGAGACTGACTTGCCCCAGCCGATCTCTCCTTACGGAGCGGCCAAGTTGGCCGGCGAAATTTACTGTTTGGCTTTCTACGCCACGTACGGTCTGGAGACAGTGGCCCTTAGGTATTTCAACGTCTTTGGCCCCAGACAAGACCCGGAAAGCCCCTATGCGGCGGTGATCCCCCGGTTTATCACCGCGATTGTTCGCGGCAGTCAGCCCACTATTTATGGTGATGGCCGACAGTCAAGAGACTTCACCTTCGTTGGCGATGTCGTCCGAGCCAATCTCTTGGCAATGGAAAATCCGGCAGCAGCAGGCCGAGTTTTCAACATCGCCACTGGTCGAGCCGTCAGTCTGCTTGAGCTTCTGGGGGTGCTTGAGGAGATCTTAGATCAAGAAATAGCCCCGATTTTCGCCCCCCCTCGGCCGGGAGACATTCGCCACAGCATGGCCGACATCACTCTCGCTCGGCAAATCCTCGGTTTTGAGCCGGTCACAAGTCTCATAGAAGGCCTCCGCCGATCGATCGGGTATTATCGGGAAATTGCGTGCGGCACCCGAGCGGAGTCATAACCGGGGCCAATAGGTTTAATTGGGAATGCCTTCTCCGGCTGGACCACCATCTTTGGGGAAGCAGAAGCTGCGCGGTGTGCCCGGGAGGCATTTACGGCGTTTCCAAGCCCGCTTGATTGCCGAGTGGATTGCCGGCCCCCAAAAACACGATTGATCACTCCGGGGCCGCTCGCGCTTAATTGCCGGTCGGGGTGTGTCGGCCAGAGCCAAGACTGGTTCTTCACGATTTACTTGGCCACTACCGGCTTGGATGCAGGGCGTTCTTTACGCAACTTTCCAGCGGGAGGAGTGGGTGTGGACTTTTCCGGTGCTAAGCTTGCCGCGGGCTGAGGCATTGCCCGCGCTTGAGCGGCGGGACAGACTGCTCCGTCGATGGGTTGGACTTCGGAAAGTTGCCTCCGTCTCACCCGGCAACGGGGCTTCGGTCCCGTCAGGCCAAAGAATGTCGCGGTCAAACAGAGGATAACGCTGACCGTCACGAGCATCGTGGGATACGGCGCCCACCCAACCCATGAACCAAAGGCAAGCAACGAGGAAGCAAGCGGTGCTCCCACTACCATTCCCAGGTCGGAGGCTGCCATCATCAGACTCGTCCCGAGACCGCGGCAGCGCTCCGGGAATCTGGTAGTCCCTAATGCCACCACCGTGGGATAAATGACGGCATGGGCAACTCCGAAAATGAGAGCCGGCAAGCCCAGGGACCACTCGCTTTGAACAAAGAGCAAAGAGAAATGTGCGACGCCCAGTAGGAGCATGCTGCCGACGGCCAAATACCTCAGGTCGTATCGCCCGAAAAGTCCCCGTGTGGCAACGCGGGCGATGACGGCCACCGGAGCGTAAACGGCAAAAAAGATGCCCACCCGCTCAATGCCTAAGCTGTGGGCCAATGCGGGGAGAAACACCGGGGGGAGTCCTAGCCCCATCCCCATACCGATTCCGAGGACAATGAGCGAATAGTGGGAAAAGCGTCGGAGGACTCGCCAGCTCGATATTCGGCGGGAGCTACGGACGGTGGCTGTTCCGGCGGTGGCTGCCAAGGCAAAGACGGCCGCCATCAAGGCCAGCGCGCCTCCGGCCACGAAAATAAGTCGGGTCTGCCGCCACCCGACTACGATCTGATCGCCAAGCTGAGTCCCCACGATTACCCCGAGAAATCCCGAGGTACCGAGCATACCGATTAACTCGGCCATCCGGGCCGGGCCCGCCCCTTGGGAAATAAAGGTGGTTGACGCTCCAAAGATGCCGGCAATCGCACTACAAAACACCAGCCGCCAAAAGTAAATCGGGAAACCGGTGGGATCATTTATCCCTAGGTGGGCAAAGCAAGCCAACGCAAAAAGGAGGAGTGAGCCGACCCACACCTTCTGCGCCCCGTGCCGATCCGTGGCCTCGCCAAGGATAAACCGGACGGCCAGGCTGCCCACCGTCCCTATACCAACTATCCAGCCTAGTTCCCAGGCTGATCCGCCTAGTTCCCGGACAAAGTCCGCATAGCGGATGAGTGTGTTAGTGGCAATACACGTTAAAAAATTGGCGACGTAAGCGACCCAGAAGCGCGGACCGTACCGGCGCCCTGCGAAGGGGTCGGAAGACAAAAGCGTCCCTGATTGCAATCTCGCTTGAGGCACACTCACGGGGGAAATCATAAGTCAGGAAAGGCCGCTTGGAGGTCCGAAAATCTTTCTGTAATTGCCTTACTCGCTGGGGTCTTGTCCCTTTATGGCGACAACGCGATGCGGGCATTATTTTCACGTACGCTACCCATCAGCAACCGGTTTTTTCCGGTCGGCCGAACCACCCACCAAACCGCGGGAAAGCTGTCCGGTGCCGAGAAAACAATTAAGTCGAATGGACTAATCGCACCGGCAGGCCATTTCTAAGTCCAGCCGGTCCTACCGCCCGGTTGTCGCGAGAAGCGCCGCGGGCCGGCATAGGGGACTTTATCGACTTGCCCTTCGCGAGGACCCGCCGGTCGATCGCCGCCGGCTCCGGCGCCCTCCACGTTTATAGGGGACAAGTGTCGCTTCAGACAGAGGTCTGCCGATTTGGTCACGTAGCTGTTCGATGCGGTCGCGCAGAGCCGCCGCTCGCTCGAATTCCAAGGCCTCCGCCGCGGCCAGCATTTCCTTTTCCAATTCTTCGAGATATTCCTGCGTGATAATCCTGGTTTCGTCAGTGACCCCCGCCGCCGCGTAAGCGATGCGTCGCGCTTCGGCCTCGGCCTCGATGCCGGCCTGGATGGCCTTGCGGATCGTCTCCGGCGTTATGCCATGCTTCCGGTTGTATTCCTCCTGCATCTTGCGGCGCCGACGGGTCTCCTCGATCGCCCGTTGCATTGAGTCGGTAACTCGGTCTGCGTAAAGAATAACCGTGGCATTCACATTTCGTGCAGACCGGCCGATGGTTTGGATTAGCGACGTTTCGCTTCGGAGGAATCCCTCTTTGTCGGCATCGAGGATGGCCACCAGGGAGACCTCCGGCAAATCGAGTCCCTCTCGCAGGAGATTAACCCCCACCACCACATCGAACCGCCCTGCCCGAAGGTCTCGGAGGATTTCCACCCGCTCAAAGGCATCAAGTTCACTGTGGAGCCATTTGCAGCGGATATTTTGCTGTGTGAGATAGTCCGCCAAGTCCTCCGCCAAGCGTTTGGTAAGTGTTGTCACCAAAACCCGCTCCCCTACAGCGATCCGCTTTCGAATCTGCTCGATCAAATGGGGGATCTGCCCTTGGGCGGGAGCTACTTCAATGATTGGGTCAAGGAGACCAGTAGGCCGAATGACTTGCTCGACTACTCGCCCCTCAGCCTTTTGCAGCTCATATGGTCCAGGGGTTGCAGAGACGAAAATGACCTGGTTAATTCGGGCCTCCCATTCCTCGAAAGTGAGAGGTCGGTTATCAAGGGCACTTGGCAGGCGGAAGCCGTGTTCGACCAGCGTGAGTTTTCGACTGTGGTCTCCGTGATACATGCCCCGAATTTGTGGCACGGTGACGTGGGATTCGTCTACAAAGAGCAGGAAATCATCTGGGAAGAAGCTAAAGAGTGTATCAGGCGGAGTTCCCGGTGGCCGGCCGGAAAGGGGTCGACTGTAGTTTTCAATCCCCTTGCAATAGCCAACTTCCTGGAGGAGTTCCAGATCGTAGCGGGTCCGAGCCAGAAGACGCTGTGCTTCTAGCAGTTTCCCCTGACTGCGAAGTTCTGCTACCCGGGCTTCCAACTCGGCCTCAATTTCGCGAATTGCCCGGGCCATGCGATCCTGGGGCAGAACAAAGTGTTTTGCCGGATAAATCCACAGTTCGTCCAAACGACGGACCACCTGCCCGGAGACCGGATGGATTTCCGACAGCTGTTCGATCTCGTCGCCCCAAAATTCGATGCGGTAAGCCACCTGGTCATACGAGGGATAAACCTCAACGCAATCGCCCCGAACACGAAACCGCCCCGGTCGCCACTCCACGTCTGTTCGCTCGTACTGGATGTCCACAAGCTTGGCCAGCATCCGATCCCGGTCCATCCGCTGGCCTCGGCGAAGGGCGACACTTAGAGCAATATAATCCTCCGGCGAACCCAACCCGTAAATGCACGATACGCTCGCCACAATGATGACGTCTCGACGAGACATCAAGGCACTCGTGGCCGCTAAACGGAGGCGGTCGATCTCTTCGTTGATCGAGGCGTCCTTCTCGATGTAAATGTCCCGTTGAGGAATGTAAGCTTCCGGCTGATAATAGTCGTAATAGCTGACGAAATAGTGCACCGCGTTGTGAGGGAAGAACTGCTTGAATTCGGCATAGAGCTGGGCGGCCAATGTCTTGTTGTGGGACATCACCAGTGTCGGCCGCTGGACGTTGTAAATGACATTGGCCATCGTGAACGTCTTGCCCGAGCCGGTCACGCCCATCAGCACCTGGTATTTCCGCCCTTCCAGAATGCCGCGCGTAAGCTCGGCGATCGCTTTAGGTTGATCGCCTGCCGGCTCAAATGGGCTGACCAATTCAAACGGTCGATCCAGTCGAGTGCTAACCCACGCTGGCATCCGGTTATTCTCCGCGTTGTTAATCCGCGAAAGGACTTTGCGACGTGCCCAGCTTTGGAATTCCTCCCTCGATCAACCCCGACGCTGCTAGGGGTAAGCTGCCGGCATCATTCGGGGCTCCGTAGCTCATGACCTAGCCCGCTAACTAAGTGGGCTCACCAGATGCGAACGGCCTGCCGACCGGCAATTTTGTTTTCCAGTAAGTAAGCCTCCGCCTCGCCCAAGTCCCCCGGCCGGCCGCGGGTTCCCCTGTGTTACACCCGCCGATCGTAGGCGGAGGGGAACGCTTCTCTCCCGGGGGCGCGCCGTTGCCAACCTGAGCAAATCTGCACCCCTTGTGTCCGCTGGATCCACCTCGGCAAAAGGCGCTTTACCCAAAAGCGCTCCCTCATTGCGCTAAATGCCTTAGCCTCTGGTAATCCTATCGAGCAGGCAACGCCCTCTCCATCCGAATTTGTGGGGACCGAGACGGTCGCGGAAGGAGGCGGATGTTGGCGGGCTTTGGCAAGCGGAGACCGCGAAACAGGAAAGCGGGAGAAATAGGCAAATCGGAAAGCAAGGAAATGGCGAAACGGCTCTCCGGCCCAAACATCAACCGGACCGGGCTCCGCGGTGGTAAATTGCTTTTCGCGGGTCGATGAAACAAGCGTTTTGCACAAGGAGAATTATGGGACAGGTTTTATCCGCTTAGCCGAGAGGCGGGCTTCCCGGCAGCAATCGGAGACGGACCGGAAAATGCCCTTGGCTTTCGGCCGGCGTTCGGCAGTTCTAGGCAAAGCTTAGGGTGGGGTGGTTCCCCGGCAGGTGGTTCGTGAAAGGGCCCTTGCCGGCTCGGCTGCAGCCTTCTTCCGCTGGCCCAGCTTACGGGTGTTTGGGTTGCTGTTTAAATTTCTCGAAGTCGTGCCAGGCAGCTGTCTGTTTTGGTACCTGAAGTTGGTCCACAACGCGTTGAACGCCGGGCACCTCTTGAGCGGCCTTGATGGCCGTCTTGCGCTGCAGCTCGTACTGCAAGGTCCCTGAAAGCGTGACCACTCCCTTGCTCACGGTTACGGTGACGCGACACGGCGGGCGAATTCCCCGCTTCGTCAGGTTAAGTTCCACCTTTTGCTTAAGGACCTCGTCTTTTACCTTGGGACCGAGCTTGGCCATGCATAAGTCTCCCGTGAAGACTGGCCCACCGCGAGCGGCCCAATTGCTCAACAAGGGAAAAGGTTCCGCTTGCCGCCGAGGAAAAACCCCAGTTGCGTGCCGCTTGTCAGTTACCACCTCTGCCTTTATTGTATTAGGCCCATAAGGGCCATCCAACTAGCTTGCACAGGTAATCCCCCCGGGTAAGAATGTCAGCTCAAACGTTAAAGGGAATCGCCGCTTCGATTTCCGCTAAAGTATCGTGCAAGTCTTGCGGCGGTCCACGCATGCCCGGGGCCAAACTCGCCTTAACCGCCGAGCTACGAAGCGCCGGCTAAAGACTCATTTCTCACGCCCAGGCTCCGCGCATGTCGCTGGTCCGGGCGTGCTGCGTCGCCTTTAAGCCCGCCCGAGCCTATCGCCTTTTGCGAGAAAAACTAGCAGACGCAAGCCCCTAACCAAGCGAAGGTTGCGTTAAGCAAGGTTAACAGAATAAGGATCGCCTCCTATGCTAACCCATTCCCCCACAGTTGCCTGGCCATGCGTTGACAACAAAAGGATGGCGGTTTTGCTGTTGACAGTTGCACTGGTCTTTGCATGCACAAGCGATTCACTCGGCGAGGGTGGGAAGCTCTCGCCAGAGCAGATTCTCGCGGAGGCTCCGGCCCGCATTGAGCGCCATCGCATGGCAGAAGCGGAGATTGTTGTCGAAGATGGTGCAGGGAAACCCTTGGCCGGTGTGGAAATCCAGATCGAGCAGAAACGGCATCAATTCCTCTTTGGGTGTAATATCTTTCTATGGGGCAGGATTGAGGATTCGGAGATTCAGGCGCGGTATCTTGAGCGTTTTGCGGCGCTACTAAATTATGCCACCCTTCCTTTTTATTGGCCGATGTACGAGCCGGTCCGGGGCAAGCCAAATCACCAGTACGCGGAACAAGTGGCCCGATGGTGCAAAGAGCATGGCATTTTGACCAAGGGCCATCCCCTGGCATGGAACTACGCTGACCCGCGCTGGTTGCCGGAGAATTCGGAAGAGGTGCTCCAACTTCTTTTGGCCCGGATTGAGGATTGTGTCAGCCGATTCCGTGGACTAATCGACCGATGGGATGTGGTCAACGAGGCGACACACTACGACCGTCTGGAGATGTGGAGACGGGCGCCGCGAATAACGGGAACTTGGCAAAAGGTGGGGCAGGTGGAGTTTGTCAAAGCATGCTTCCGCCAGGCCCGCAAGGCCAACAAAGATGCGGTGCTTATTATTAACGATTACCGGATTGACCCTGCTTACGAAAAGTTGATCGAGCAGCTTGTGGACGAAAACGGCCGGCCCCTCTACGATGTGATTGGGATCCAAAGTCACATGCATGGGGGTGTGTGGTCTACCGAGCAGATTTGGGACGTGTGTGAACGGTTTAGCCGATTCGGTGTCCCACTTCATTTCACGGAAACGACGATTCTTTCCGGGGCAAGAGAGCGACCGGCCGGCAAGCCCTGGCTAACGACCAAGGAAGGAGAGGAGTGGCAAGCCCGCGAGGTGGAACGGTTCTACACCGTGTTGTTCTCCCATCCTGCAGTGGAGGCAATCACTTGGTGGGACTTCAGCGACTTCCGGGCTTGGCAAGCTGCCCCAGCCGGTCTTGTTCGGGCCGACATGTCCCCCAAGCCGGCTTATGAGGTGCTTTATCAACTCATTAAGGGCAAATGGTGGACAGTGAAAACGCTAAAAACGGATGATGCCGGCCGAGGGCGCTTCCGAGGCTTTTTGGGCGATTACCAAGTGAAAGTCACCCTTCCGGACGGCCGAGAGCTGGTGCGGGCATTTACGTTGGTCAAGGCCGGCGATAATATCTGGCGCATCAAACCGGAATAACCGAGCGATTTGGTCAACGAGGAACGCATCGAGGAGGGAACCTCCTCCACCAAATCACGTGTAAAAGCCACGTGCCTGACGCTTCTAAGGTCTCGCTGGTGAACTTTGTGTGGTTTGGCAGCTGTTATAAGTGCTCGTGACAACCACGGGCGGCTTGTGATAATATTTCGGCGGGTGGAGGACCGGGATTTTCCCACTGGTTTGCATCCGGTTTAAGCAGTCGTGCACGTGACTAATCCGTTGGCCCGTGAAAGTCAAGCAGTTTCAAGTCCTTCCAGGACAGGGAGTTTGGGGGTCACCCTCCTACGGCTAGGTTCATGGACTGATCCGGTTAGTTGTTGCCGCAAGGGCTTTAGAGACCCCTCTTTTCTAGGAGTTTTTAGGAGTTGATTGTGCCCTCTTCAGTAGGCAGTTCGCTCGCTCCAAATTAAGGGACAGTGGTTATTGCGGGCCAGCGGCGCAGAGGAGGAAAGGAAGGGCCACATGCCGCGGAAAATAATCCTCGATGTGGACCCAGGTGTGGATGATGCGATCGCTCTCATCCTTGCTCTTTATCATCCTGGGATCGAGGTGGTGGCGGTGACATCTGTAGGCGGAAATGTCCCGCCGAATGTCGCAAGCAGGAACGTAAGTGGCATTTTAGGTTTTTTGGATCCCCCGCGGTGGCCCCGGGTTGGGGTGAGCTCCTTGCCTGATGACGGTCTACCCGTGCAAGGGCGGTACGGTCTTAGTGTTGACTGTTTGGAGGCGGCCCAACTGAAGGTCGCCGAACTCCGCAGTCCCCATCCGGCCGAGAAGGTGATCTGCGAAGAAGTTCGAACAGCCCCCGGACAGGTGACTATTGTGGCTTTGGGGCCGCTGACCAATATTGCTCGCGCTTTTCGCCGGGATCCGGAGCTACCTACCCTCGTTGCCAAGCTTTTTATCTCTGGCGGGACCGTGGCTGCCGGCGGGAATGTGACGGCAGCGGCGGAATTCAACATGTACTGCGACCCGAAGGCTGCTCGCGAAGTCTTTCGCTCTTCATCAACAAAATTTCTTGTCCCTCTGGATGTGACCAACCGGGTGATGTTGACTTTCGATCACCTGGTCAATCTGCCGTCGGAAGCGACACGCGTAGGCTGGTTTTTGCGAACGATCTTACCTCCTGCTTTCTTAAGCTACCGTCAGCGGCTCGGTATTGAGGGGATTCATATTCACGATTGTGTGACGCTGATGGCCGCCCTTCATCCGGAACTTTTCGAGTACGAAGAGATGGCAGGCGATGTAGAAACAGGTGGCGAATTGTGTCGGGGGGCAACCGTTTTTGATCGCCGTCGTGTGCCGGCCTGGCAGCGCAATATTGCCGTCGCCCGCAAGATGGATACGTCCCGGGTTGTCGACGGACTGCTAGCTTCTTTAGAGCGGGCCGCGTGGGAAGCAGGTCCCATGCTGCCCCAATAACCGACCCAACGACTGGTTTGCTGTTCCCGCATCGTGGCGCCGAGAAAACGTCCTGCCGGTTGGCCACTCCGCCGGGGGCAACCCATCTTTGGGTTAACCCATTCTCGCAAACGAAGCACATTTTCTCCGACAAGTAGCGCCAGCCGGGCTATTGGCCAACCGCCCGCTGCGTTGATGGTCGGTTCATCTTCACCGGATCTGGCCTAGCGGTTTAAGGGCGGAAATAGTCTGGCTCGTTTCCCGGCTTCCATTTGATGTTGCAGCCGAGACTTGGCTTCTGATCGGCGGGAACTGCCCGGCCAGCCAACACGGCGTCCAAAGCTGCCCGCAAATCTTTTCCCGTCACAGGGATCCCGTTGCCGGGGCGACTGTCATCCATTTGTCCACGATAGACAAGCTCTCGTTTAGCATCAAAAAGGAAGAAGTCTGGCGTACACGCCGCCCGATAGGCTTTCGCCACCTCCTGGGTTTCGTCAATGAGGTAAGGGAAGCGGTAACCCCGCGCCCGAATCTCGGCGATCATTTGCTGGGGCGAATCCTCCGGATACTGCTGCCAGTCATTAGAGTTAATGCCAACGACTGCCACTCCTTTGTCGATGTATTCGGAAGTAAGTTTTGCCAACTCGCTGGCAACATGTTTTACATATGGGCAGTGATTACAAAGGAAGATAACCAAAAGGGCAGGTTTGCCGTCAAACTCACCAAGCGACCACACCCGGCCGAACGGATCAGGCAAGCGAAAGTCCGGCGCCTTGGTCCCAAGCGGAAGCATCGTGCTATTTGTCCGCACCATAAACGCATCCTCCAATGAGCCGTGACTTACCTTGGTAGGTTTGACTTAACCGGGATTAGTTTACTCTTATTTCCCACAAGGCCGCTCATCTTTCTTCCGAGTGTTAGGAAGGGGCTTATCCGGTCACCTAGCAGGCCTTTTACTTCTGCCAACAGTAGGTAACTCCAACTTTCCCGAAGTTCGCGAATTTTTGACAGCCGGAGCCAACTTTTTTCGCAATTCTATGGCCTTACCTGCTCAGAGGCAACCGCGGGCCACCCGATCAGGATTTGTCGCTCAACGGCGCAGGATGATGCGCGGTGTATCGGAAGTAAGATCAGCAGTCCGACCAATATGACCAGCCGATTAAGACGACCAAACGATGGGCATAATGGCCGGTACGTACTGACGGGCGGCACAAGTTCCGACCAAGACCCCTATCCGGTGGGCTGCGCGATATCGCGCCAGTGTTGTTGAGGGAGCCTGTGTGGCTTTTTGCGGCACCGATGAGACGACTTGTTTATTTGTAGTGTCGTCGCCGGAATTGGCGCAGCGGACGGGCTTCTACCCGACCTGCTCGGTGCCCAACGAGGCGAAAATCCAGCTGCCGGCGATCAAGGTCCACACGGGCCACTTTCACTCGAACCCGGTCGCCCAGCCGATAACTGTGGCCCTCGCGATAACCCACCAATGAGTGGGTCTTGCGGTCAAAACGGTAAAAATCGTCATCAAGCGTGCTAATATGGACAAGTCCCTCCGCCGGCAGATCGACACCCTGGATAAAAATTCCGTATCTTTCCACCCCGGTGATTACCCCCTCCATTTCCATCCCAATGTGATTTTGCAGGTATCCGAGTAGCTTAAGCTTGATCAACTCTCGCTCAGCAATCTCCGCCCGCTCCTCTCGGCGTGAACAATGCTCCCCAAGCAGCACGAGGCGATCAAAGTCCGTCACCGGCTTACGGTTGTCCAGCACTGCATCCAGTAACCTGTGCACCGTCAGGTCTGGGTATCGCCGGATGGGTGCCGTAAAGTGGCAGTATGTATCGGTGGCCAAAGCATAGTGACCTTCCGGTCGGGGACTGTAAATGGCCCGCTGAAGGGATCGAAGCACCGCGTAGTGCACGGCGTGCTGCTCAGGTCGCCCCGCTACTGCCTCCAGGAGCCGCTGGATGGCAAAGCGGCTCTCCAGACTCTCCGTCTCAATCCCCAACCCTTTGACGAAGTCGGTCAGATCACGGAGCTTCCGCAAAAGAGGATCTTTGTGGACGCGTCGCAGGAAGTGAAGGCCTTTATCCTGGAGGAATTCAGCCACCGCCTCATTGGCCGCCAGCATGAATTCCTCGATGATTTGGTGACTTTCGGTGTGTTCGACGATCTTTGCCCCCGCCAGTCCCCCGCTATCATCAAACAGCAATTTGATTTCAGGCAGGATAAGCTCAAGCGCCCCCCGCCGCCGGCGTCGTGCCCGAAGGATCCGGGCAAGATCGCGCATGTCCATGAGCATCCGGCAAATGGTCGGTCCCCAAGCTGATTCGAACCGCGCCGGGTCGGCCAGGAATTCGTCCACTTCTTCGTACGTCAGGCGTTTACTACTGCGGATTACCGAGCGGTGAAACTCCCGATAGGTGGGAATGCCCTCCGGAGTAAATTCGATAAAAACCGATTTGGTGAAACGAATCTTGCCGGGCTGGAGGCTGGCTACGCCGTTAGAAATTGGCTCCGGCAGCATGGGGATGACGCGATCCGGCAAGTAAACGCTGGTTGCCCGCTCGAAAGCTTCGCGGTCCAGCGCCGACTTTGGCGGCACAAAGTACGCCACATCAGCAATATGCACCCCCAGCCGCCAGGAACCATCCTCTCGCTTTTCCAGCGACACCGCGTCATCGAAGTCGCGAGCATCTGGCGGGTCGATTGTAATAACCGTAAGCCCCGTCAAATCGAGCCGATCCGGAGGCACTTCCTCACGAAAGTTCTGGGCCTGCTGACGGGCCTCCTCGAGCACGTCTTCCGGGAAGCTCTCAGGCAGACCAAATTCCCGCATGATCATGAGGGTGTCCAGCCCCGGCCTGCCCCGTTCGCCTAAGACCTCCACAATCACCCCTTCGCCTTCCGCATAGGGAGTAGGATAGCGGATGAGTTCGATCACCACTTTGTCCTCTGGACGTGCCCCTTTTGCCCCTGGATCGCCAACAAAAATCGGCGTTGGGAAAAGTCCGCCGTCAACTTCGACATAACCCCACGACCCAGCTTCGAAATAAGTGCCCACAAATTGTTGACGCTGGCGTTCCAGCACACGGACGATTTGTCCGCGCGGACCAGCACCGCCGGTACCTTCCGTTAACTCGACCAGCACGAGATCGCCAGTGACGGCATCGGCCGTATGGGCCGAGGCAATGTAAACATCTTCCCCCAGTCCCGCGGCATACTCGCCCCGCGGCCGGACGAAGCCGTAGCCTGAGTCGGTTTTGCGAAATATCCCGACAATCCGGCGAGCTTGCCGGACGCCTTCTTTAGCCGGGCGCACCAAGTGCCCCCGACCGTAGGCCACAAGCCCCTGCCGGGCAAGCAGCTTAATGACCCGCCGCAGCCGCGGCATCTCGCTCTTGTCAAGCTGCAACTTTTTCGCGATGACCTTGGGTTTAACCGGGTGGTACCCGGGACGATTGACAAGCTCGAGGACTCGTTGGGCAAGAGGATCTTGGAGCGAGGGCGTCTCCGGCCCGGCTTCCTCACCTTCTTCACCAAGATAGTCGGTTGGATCGGGGAAAAGGTGTTCGTCGTGGGTCATTGCTGCCATACCCGCTTGTGGTGTAAGGAAAAAACGTGGACCAAGGCCAGATTCTCTGCCCGCTTCCAACCAGCTGCCCGAAATCCCTTGGGTGCTGAGCGACGTTAACTCCCCTCCACGTAAAAACGGGCAGGATGAAGTCCGGCAACCCTCGGGGTGGCAAAGCCGCCGCACTTCCAGGCAGATGGCTGCTTACGCGGTTTACGCCGCCTGCTCGGCCTCCAGCCATTAATCTTTACTATTTTACGTCCATTTGTGTGACAAGGTTCATCGGAATTCAGGGGGCACAAAGCCTCGCGGCACGGACTTGGTGCTCTTTCGGCCGAAAGAAAAAAGAGAAGGCGCCCCACTGGGGCCGAGCCACCCCTCTTGAGTACACATTCCGGCATTTCCTGGATGCCAGCGATTTTTCGGCCGGCTTAACACTCGGAAATCACCCCGGGTCGTGAAGGGGACGAACCACGGAAGAGCTTACGCCCTAACTGCGGATGAAATCGCGACCACGGGTTGTCGCCCTGAGGTGTATCGGTAAACGCCTGCATGAAGGCGGAATACTTAGAATCCATCAAGTCCAAATGGTGGATAAGAAGTGCTTCCAGTGTCATCGGCAGCCGCGGGCTACCGAATTCGTACTCTCCGTGGTGACTTGCGATGATATGCTCTAGTCGTAAAAGAAGTTCCGGAGGAAATTTTTCCCCGGACAGCATCTCTGCCTGCCGAACCTTCTCATGGAGCATCTCAATCCCGATTATGACGTGGCCCACAAGTTGCCCGCGGTCGGTGTATTCCGCGGACGGGTGCGGAGAAAGTTCTTCTAGCTTGCCGATGTCGTGTACAAGAATCCCTGTCAAAAGAAGCGATTTGTTTACGTTTGGATAACACCGGGCCGCCTGGAGCCCCATTTCCAGCATGGTGACAACGTGCTCCAAGAGCCCGCCGGGATAGGCGTGGTGTGCCCGTACTCCCGCCGGCAACTCACAAAAAGCCTGCATGAACTGGTCGTCAATGAGAAAGCATTCCACAAGAGTAGCAAGGGCCGGATCGGTCACCTCGCGGAGAGTTTCCCGCAAGCGAACCTTTAGCCGGTGAATTTGCTCTTGAGTAAGCGGAAAAAAGTCCGCCGGGTCAATTTGGTCCCCTGCGACCTTGGTGATGCGGCGCAAAATGATCTGCATCTGGCCGTGATAAAGTTGTGCCAAGCCTTCCGCCCGTACATAATCGCCGTCTTCGAAGGCCTGATAATGCTCTTCGCTAACATTCCAAAGAAGGGCATCGATGCTCCCGGTCTTGTCGCTTAGCCGGCAATAAAGATAGAGCTGACCGTTACGATTGGGCCGAAGCTGTTTATGCGTGGCCCGGAAGATTTCGTTAACAGATTCCTGATCATGAAGTTGGGAGACAAATCGCTTGGTCATAAGACGCGCTATTCTCCACGTGTAGGTTGTTCGCTAGTGAAAGTAGCCGAAACTTTTGGGCAGCACGTTCTGCCGGCACATCTCCCGGTGCGGGGCTGCCTCCGTCCCGCCGGGTATCGTCGCCGAGGGGTTTCGAGCCAGGGCCATGCCGGCTTTCCTGAACCCGGGTTGTGCCAGGCACCCCAGCCAAGCGCCCTGAATGACCGCAGAAAGAGGGCTCGCAGCGCCAAGTAACGTTTTCGCTCTTCCGCTGGAAGCGGCAAGCGGTCAATTATTGCCGACGAGGGGACAAAAAGGAGAGACTAAACCCCGTCCGAAGCTACTGCCCACGGCGACTGCTTAGAAACCCTTCCCGAAAACCGGCGCCGTCTGCGGGCTTGTGGCCAATGCGCGCGGGCAGCCCCGGCGGAAGTGGTTACCTCGCTTTGGCATAAGTTGAGTATGTCAGGAAATTTACTTGCCATCGCAGTTTCTGCCCCTAAACCATCAGGGATGAGAGGATTCACGCCCCGAGTTATCAAATTAAACCGAACCCGATTTTCTGGCCGGGCAACTGTGGGCAGCGATCTGCCTCCCCCGGTGCACCCTCTCGGCTAAACCGGCATCCCATGTCTGCTTGTCTTGCTACCCCGCAACCGATTTGGGCCCGTGACGCCAAGGATTCTCCTCCCGGCTGCGGTCGTGCTCCACCCGAGTGATGGGTCTAAAACCCAACATGGATACTTCCAGGCCGCCCCCGGTCTTTATTCGGCGCTGGAACCCCCATGCTCAAAACTCGAATTTGGCCTGCAGGCCTGAGGTTCTGGCTGGATTGCCGGCGGCACCGATTCAGGTTGCGGTTGCCGCTTATGGGTCTCGGGGATGATCGCCACCGGCTTTCGGCGCCTGATTAACCGCTGACACTCCTTCCAGGGATAGACCGCGTGCGCACCTGGAGCGTCCCAAAGCCAAACCTAACCGGCACACTGAGGTGACCACCGTGGAGGAAGGGTGTTCGGGTGGGCGTGGCCTCGTGCCGCAGGGGGCGCTTCTTGACCGCAGCGTCCTCAGCACCGACATAGAGTCGTCCCCTCCTCGCGCACGGGGCGCTTCACGTTATCGGAGCGGTAGGGTAGCCACCACGTCATCCCCTGCTCGCACAAGGTGCGCTTCACCTTGTGAGGCCCCGCGTTTGCGAGGTTGTGGAACAATCCTTTGACCAGGGGCTGAGCGCATCGGCACGCACGATCTCTGGAAGAGAAGTTCGAATCTGTTCGGCGACCTTAGCCGCCGCATGCTTTCCCCCATCAAACCAAGTGTGGGCTAAATGTGAGTGGTGCCGCGAAGGTCTCCAGCTTGGCGCCCCCGCTTTCGCCCACCGGCCTTTTGCGCCGACCCCTCCAACTTCCCCCTTGGGCCGAACCACCACGCCGAGCGAGGTTGGTCAAGCGCAGTCATCCTTCCCGCCAAACCGAAGGCACTCATTCCGCTTCCGCGCGGGTGAGCTTTGAGACCTTGCGCGGAGCGGGGAGACGGAAATTCGCGGCTGGCCACCGTGACGGGCCGCCTTTTGGGGCGTTGCACCAGTGGGATTGGCTAACTATGGGCTAAAACGGTCCTTGTGTTGACTTTTGGGCACCCTGCGAGGCGACTATCTGGCCCGACCGGAAGGGGGCGAATATTTCGCCAAGCGGCCGGGGGTTCGTGGAATCCTCCTCTTGTCGCCGAGAGGTGAGGTGCACTCCTCCGGCAAATCCTGCTTGCAACTGGTTGGGCGGCTAGAATGGGAAATTACACGTCTAGCTCGGTGTGGCAGGTGACGCTTGCCCCAACTCCCGGCGAAATTGCCGCCGATCGGTTTTGTCACCCAGCAACCGTCACTTACTTCCGTCGAAAGCCACGGCGCCCTATTCTCTAAGGATCTCCGGAAATCCAATTTTTGTCAACAACGAGGAGGTTTACGATGTTGACCGTTTTTCGATGCACGCTCGTCGTGTCGGTAGCGGCGATACTCCTTGTCGCTCGTCAGTTTCCAAACTCGTGTGGGGCTGATTCCCTCCAGCCGGCCCTGCCTGAGAAATCGTTTACGATTTATCCGATCGGACATGTCGAGCGAAAGGGTGGACGTACTTTTCTTGTTATCCACGAGCGGTATCAACCTGGCCTAGTTGGCTTGGAAAATTGGTCGCATATCCATGTTCTGTGGTGGTTCGATCGGAATGACCAGCCGGATCGCCGGGCGATCTTGCAAGTGCATCCGCGGGGCGATAAAAACAATCCGCTTACAGGTGTGTTTGCCTGTCGGGCACCGGTGCGACCCAACCTGATTGGGCTTACGCTCTGCCGGGTGCTTAAAGTGGAGGCCGGCGTTATCGAAATCGGCGATATCGATGCACTTGACGGAACGCCGATCCTCGATATTAAACCCTTTGTTCCCGGCACGGACTGTGCCCAGGATGTGCGTGTGCCCGCGTGGGCAGGACCAAAATAGCCCTGGCTAAAAAGGCATTGTGCCTGCATCTGTGGGCAGTCTCTTCCCGGAGCTTCGCCCGGTCGCCTAAACAATCGACAAAGTGAGGGATTCTTTTTCCCGCAGGAGGCCCGGCTTACCACCGCGCATGACGGAGGCAAAATATGAAAAACAGACCCAATATGTTGATTCTTTCTATCCTTCTGGCCATTTGTTTCGGGGCAACTGCTTTTTCGCAGAATACTACGACTAGAGACATCGCTCTTCAGCCGGGGCAACTTCGCTTGGTGCCCTTTCCCAAAGAAATCCGGATGCTTCCGGGACAATTCGCTACAGCTGCGGATTGGGTACTTGAGCTGCCAGAAGGCTTCGAAGGAGCTGCCCAGCTTATTGTCGAAGAACTTGGCCGCGCCGCCGGGGTGCTCAAAGTGACCCACTTTGTTAGCAAACCACCATACTTGCTGCGGCTCTATCGCGTCGGTGCCACTCCGGAAATGCCAAAACCAGCCTCCTTTCGAGCGGAGGCGACACCCGAGGACTACCAACTTGTCGTTTTGCCCGAGCTTATCGTCGGTAGGTCGCCCGGTGAACCTGGGCTTTTCTATGCAGCAATGACTTTGTGCCAACTTTTGCGGGCAAATCGTCAAGATGGGAACGTGCTTCCGTGTTTAGAAATCACGGATTGGCCAAGCCTTCGGTGGCGCTGCTTTCAGGATGATCTAACTCGGGGCCCCAGCACAAAGCTTCCCTCGCTCAAGCATAGCTTGGCGCTCGGCGCTTATCTCAAGTACAATTTGTGGACATATTACATGGAATATCAGTATGCCTTTCGCAAACACCCGGAGATTGGCCCGCCTGATGGATCTTTACAGCCCGAGGAACTAGTAGCGCTTGTCGATCATGGCAAGAAGTTTTTCATCGACATCCTCGGCAATCAACAATCTTTCGGGCATTTTCGGTGGATCCTCCGGCACGAAAAGTTTGCCCATCTTCGCGAACAGCCCCACTTGTTGACACCAATGCGGGAAGAAACCTATCAGCTTTTAGACGATCTTTATTCGGAGGTTTGTCCCCTTCTGCCTTTCCCGATGTTTAACGTCTGCTGTGACGAAACCTGGGGGTTAGGTGAAGGCCCATCCAAAGAGCTTGCCCAAAAGATCGGAGTGGGCGGTGTATATGTACGGCATATTCAGCGGATCCACGCCCTACTGAAGGAAAAATATGGTAAACGGATGATGATGTGGGGCGATATCATTCTTCAGCATCCAGAGAATCTCAAAGACATTCCGCCCGATGTTGTGATGCTCACCTGGAATTACAGTCCCCTTGAGAGCTTTGACCACCTCATTGCACCTTTCCAGAAGGCTGGATTTGAGTTTTTCGTTTGTCCCAGCATTCATAATTGGAGTCGCATCTTACCCGACTTCGGCTTGGCGACCGTCAACATCCGCCATTTTGTCCGCGATGGGATGAAGTATGGTGCAGCCGGGATGATCAACACGGATTGGGAGGACGATGGCGAGGCCCTTCAAGGCTACCGGTGGCACGGGCACGCGTGGGGAGCCGAATGCGCTTGGAACGGCGCCGCCACCGACCCAGCGGATTTCAACCGCCGAATTGGCGCTGTCCTTTTTGGCGAAAAAGGGGACCATTTCGGCCAGGCAATCGAACTTTTGGCCCAGACCCACCGCCTGCCGGACATGGAAGGGATGAATAATGGTCGCTTTTGGCGACGCGATTTTCTCCCTGCCGGAAGCGAGGAGCAGATCCGTGATCGTGCTCAGCGGCTTTTGGCGATAGTTCGGCCGGCAATTGCCCACTTGGAGGCCTGCCGAAAGGAGGCGGTGGTAAACGCAGAGCTTCTGGATAGCTTCCTCCACGGGGCTCGCCGAATGGAACTGATTGGCAACCGGATGTTGGCCGGTCTAGAAGTAAAAAAGCTTTATCAACAAGTAAGAGACTTACCCCCTGCCGAAGCTGCAAAGGTTGTGGAAAAAGCGATCAGCATTGTTCGTCAGATCCGGGATGCTCACCAGGCATTAGGCGAGGAATTTGCCCGGCTTTGGCTTGCGGATTGTAAACCTTATGCTTTGGACTGGACGCTTGCTCGCTATCGGCAGTACACCGCATGGTATGACGAAATAATCCACTGTTTACAGAAAGCCCGTCAAAACCTGGACCAAGGTCGCGAACTTCCCTCTTGGGAGGAACTTGGGATGCAACCTCCCGAGAAAACTAAGTAGACAAGGCGCGCGTCTGAGCTGGTTCCGGAATCTGAGGAAGCGATAGAGCAATTGGCCTCCTCAAAGCTGAATCGTCACTAGTCCGGCACTCTGCGGTTAGAAATCGCTCTAGGTGGCCATTCACCAGTTGATAAGTTGGTCGCTAGTAGGAGCATCGTGGACTTAATTCTATATAGATTCTTGCACGTGGGAAAAGAGAGGGCAAGGGAACTCTTACCCAGTTAGCTACAGCATTCTCCCCGGTATGAGGTTGCGGTATTCTCAAACGCGAGTATCGCAAATTAGTTCTCAGGCAGATGTGCACAGGCTCTTGTTTCCAAGCAAAACCCGGGAGTGTAGTGGATGAACTGGCTCGGCATGCTAGGAGAGAAGTTTACTCGCACACGGCCTACGGACCTGTTGGGGCGGTTTCGTGATCATGCTACCTTTTGTATGCGAGCTGTTTTTCTCAACGATTGTTGCCGGACAGGAACCTGGGATCGAAGGGCGATTGCGTCCTCCGGCTGTTCCGCTAGTTGTGCACGATCCGTATTTTAGTATCTGGTCTTTCACCGATGGGCTGGCCGATGATTTTCCCCGGCACTGGACCGGCCGGCCGCATGCCCTTGTCAGCATGGTGCGTGTTGACGGTCGACCATTCCGCCTCATGGGTTCCGCGCCGCCGGACGTGCCCCCGATGCCGCAGATCGAGCTAGAGGTACTGCCCACGCGGACAATATATCGCTGGCAAACGCCGGAGGTCAGAGTGACGTTGACATTCTTGAGCCCGATTTTGCCCCGGCGGCTTGACGTGCTGGCAAGGCCCATCACTTACTTGATTTGGGAAGTTTCCGCAGTAGACGGTCATACCCACTTTGTGGATATTTATTATGACAATTCGGCCGAGCTTGCCGTCAACGAGATTACCCAGCCGGTAACTTGGGACCGGGGCACAAGTGGTAATCTCCTGTGGATGCGTGCGGGGACGGTTGAGCAACCGATTTTGGCCAAGGCCGGCGACGATCTTCGGATCGATTGGGGTTATGCCTATGTGGCCGTGCCCAAAACGCCCGAGGTCCGCACGGTGATCGCGGCTCACGATGCTTGTCGCCGCCTCTTTGCCGGCACCGGGCACATCCCGAGCGATGATGATAGAGGGAAGCCGCGGCCGGCAAACGAACGCTGGCCGGTTATGGCCTGTGCCTGGTCAGGCCATGTCCGTCCGGATCAGCCGATGGTTCGCAAGCTCCTCCTTGGTTATGATGACATTTGGTCGATCCAGTATATGGGCACGCGTCTGCGTCCTTGGTGGCGGCGGCAATTTGCCGACTTGCCGGCCTTGCTCGTCCCGGCCCACGAGCAGTTGCCGGATCTGTTGACTGAGTGCGAGGCATGGGATCGGGAGCTTTTGGAGGATGCCCGCCGAGTGGGTGGGTCGGGTTATGATCAGCTTGTTGCCCTTGCTTATCGCCACACTTTTGGGGCACATAAACTAGTGGAGGGTCCTTCTGGCGAGCCGATGCTCTTTTCCAAGGAATGCTTTAGCAACGGATGTATCGCCACGGTGGATGTGATCTATCCGGCTTCGCCTATTTTCATGCTGTTTAACAATCAGCTCCTTAAAGCCACCGTGCTTCCCGTTTTGGAGTATGCCGCTAGTCCGCGGTGGAAGTTCCCTTTCGCCCCTCATGATTTGGGAACTTATCCGTTAGCCAACGGCCAAGTCTACGGCGGTGGCGAAACGAGCGAGGAAGGGCAAATGCCCGTTGAGGAATCCGGCAATATGCTCATCATTATGTACGCCATTTCACTTATTGATGGTAACACGAGCTTTGCCGGGCGCTATTGGCATCTGCTTGAGAAGTGGGCCAACTACCTGGCCGACAAGGGCTTCGATCCGGAGCATCAATTGTGCACGGATGACTTTACGGGGCCACTGGCTCACAATTGCAATTTGTCGATCAAGGCGACCGTGGCGTTAGCTTGTTATGCGGAGATGTGTCGACTTTCGGGGAAGTTGGAGGAGGCGAAGCGATTCCGAAAATTAGCGGAGGAATTTGCGGCCAAGTGGCTTACGGCGGCCGATGATGGCGACCACTTTCGCTTGGCGTTTGATCGGCGGGGCACGTGGAGTCAAAAGTACAATTGGGTCTGGGACAAGATCTTCGGTCTTAATCTTTTCCCGGCAGCAGCCCGGGCAAAGGAGTTAGCATTTTATAAACGCCAGCTTTTGCCCTATGGTCTGCCGCTTGACAACCGGGCCCTTTTCACCAAGACCGATTGGCAGGTATGGACCGCCACACTAGCTGAGGACCTAGAGGACTTCCGGACCCTGATGCGGCCAGTCTACCGGTTTATCAACGAAACACCGGACCGGGTACCCCTTACTGATTGGTACTGGGCCCATGACGGCCGGCTGAGGGGATTTCGTGCCAGGCCTGTGATTGGGGGAGTATTCATCAAATTCCTTGACGTGCCGAACGTGTGGAAAAAGTGGCGATGGACCGGCGAGGAGAAGTAGTTCGGTTGTCAACAAGCGCACACCATTCGGGCTTGCCCCTCCGTGGGGTGGCCGCGCCTTTCTTGGAGGGCCTCTTGGTGACTCCATTCCTGAATGAGAAACGTGCCCCAGTGCTGCGGAACTAGGTGTTGTCAAATGGGCCAAGGCCGGCACGGTAATCCCAGGGACTGGGCGACTGCTGGATGTGTAATCTGGCCCTTATAGATGTTAAGAGAGCTTACAAGCGGGGGAAAGCGGCGAAGGGCATCCTCCAGCGGCCCTTCGGCCAAGCGCACAATCCACGGCAAGGTGGCATGGCAAAGGGCTTGGGTACTTGTTGCTGCCACCGCCGAGGGAATGTTGGCCACGCAATAGTGAATAATTCCATCGACCACAAACGTTGGGTCGCGGTGCGTGGTTGGTTGACTGGTGGCGACGCACCCACCTTGGTCGATGGACAAATCCACAATAACACTCCCGGGCTTCATGCGAGATAGGTCGTCGCGCTCGATCACCGTGGGCGCCCGTGCCCCGGGGATAAGTACGGCGCCAATCGCCACGTCGGCCCGTGGTAATTCTTCGAGGATTTGTGCCCGAGAGGCGTAAAGCGGAATAACATTGGCGGGCGACAGCTCAGCAATCTCGCGAAGGCGCTCGGGATTAGTGTCAACAACCACGACCTGAGCACCCAGGGCGGCCGCCGACATGGCCGCGCTCCGACCGGCTATCCCTCCACCAATAACTAAGACCCGAGCCGGCATCGCTCCCGCCACACGCCCAAGCAGAACACCTCGGCCCCCAGATGGCTTTTGGAGGTAATGAGCTGCCGCCAACAACCCAAGTCGGCCGGCAATGTCGCTCATCGGCGCAAGAAGCGGCAACCGCCCCGCAGCGTCGCTGAGGGTTTCGTACGCAAACGCTATCACACCCCGACTCAGGAGCGCTTCCGTCAATTGCCGACTAGCAGCCAAGTGGAGGAAACAAAAAAGGATTTGGCCTGGGCGCAAGAAAGGTATTTCAGTCGTCTGAGGCTCCTTCACTTTGACAATAAGCTCTGCCTCAGCGTAAAGCTCGGCCGGGCTGGCCACAATTTCCGCACCTGCTTGCACAAAGCTGTCATCACTCCACCCTGCTCCCCGGCCGGCCCCCGATTCCACAAGCACCCGATGTCCGGCCCGGACAAGCTCGGTGACACCATCTGGCAAAAGGGCTACTCGGTATTCTTCCGTTTTAACCTCTTTGGGGACGCCAATGATCATGGAGCTAACCCTGAGGCGGGGCTGCCGCAACGAGCCCACCAAGCCCTCTTAACCAAAGGAGCTGTTCTCACGCTCGAACGCAGGGCGCAAAAAGCATGACTCCACCCTTAATGGTGGGTATGTGGGGAAGAAAGGACCAACCCAGCCGAGGACGGAGTCGGAACCACGGAGTCATACCCTTACGGCCACATTTGTCACGGCCGCAAAGGAGCCGTTGGGCGTTAAAGGCTTCCCGGTGCAATCCCGGGCCGGCCATGCGTTGATCGTCGGTTTCTTTTGTGCGCGATTTTCCTCCCGGTAGCCACTGGTTGTCAATGGTTGCATAGCTCCGCGCACGAAAAATATCGCAAGCACCGGAACTCGATCGGGCCACATGAAAAGGCATGGCCCTGCGCTCCGGCACGAATTTTTCGGAAGAACCTCTAAGCCTCCGCGAGCCAAGCCAAACGGGGTAGAGGCCTCTTCGACCTTTCGCCCTAAGGAGGCAAGACGTGTGTGACAACCTTCCACCGGAACCCGCAGCTGGAAGCGGCGTCGCATTGCCTTTGCCAGACCACCGAGGCGGTTTGTGGTCGATGCGTCGATACTGCTCCCGTATTGTCGTTGCGATATCGCGACCCGGCGGTCTGATATCGTATCCAAGATCATCAACACAAACGCTAGGTCAAAGACCGACTTTGCAGAAGCATTTCAAATAAACATATTGAGCGCAGTAGGGCTGCAACCTAATAAACCCAACCCGGTTGTGGGAGTGGGGCGCTGGACTGCTTAGGTAGGGAGAAGATATCGTGACGACCCGGCCGCGGAATTGTTCGGGGTTGGATCTGTCGGTTGTTCGCCGGAATCCGCCCGTCAGAAAAAGGAGTTTGGGCCAGCGCGTGGGCGGTGTGACGCCCTTTATTAAGCCGGCTTTGTGCGGGGTCAAGCGCAACCGGTGCCGGCCCGAACGGGTCCAGCAAAATATCTCCACACGGGAGAGATAGCGCAAGTGCCTGAACTTGATCTCGCGATATAAAAAGGCCCAGCTTTCTCAACGAGTTATACCAGCAAGCCCCCTGGCGCTATACTTCTGGTGGGGAGCTATTTGGGCCCGTTGGTTACGCATTGCGAAGCCCCGCCGCCCGATATAGCCTGCCGTACCCGTTTGGCATGGAAGCGAGCCACGGAAAGGCTTTTGGACCTCGTCGGCCATGATCGTGCTTTGCGTTAAGTAATCCCCGGTCAGGCCCGTGGCTTCGCCGCTTGCCTAAGGACTGCCAGAAGCCCGAGTGAATACGTACGCTAGGCACATCCGAGGTTTGGCAGAGAACACGACCTGGCGAATCATCGGGATGGCCCGGGAATTTTTTGAAGATGCCCGGCGAGGGGGATTGATAACCCGCAATCCGGCACCGCAATTCGTGCAGGGGTTGATCCCAATTGGGAGGGGGAGTATTTCGTTACCTGGTAAAAGGCAGCTCAGCTTCTCGAGTATATCCCCGACTCACAACGGCGGGTTTTCGTCGCCTTGGCCCGCTGTGGGGCCTTGCGGATACCTTCAGAAGCCATAACCGTGCGGTGGGGAGGAGTCGAGTGGGAAAAGAAGCGAATTACGGTCCGAAGCCCCAAGACCCGGCGAAGCGACTTCAGTTTGCAGGTTATTCTCACCTTGCCAGAACTTGCCCCGTCTTTGCGGAAGCTTGACAAAAAGCCTTTTAGGAGGCGGAATACGTACCTACCAGCTACGCCTTCCGGAACGCAACTTGAGGACTCAAGTTGGAGGCTCGATCCTGCGAGGAGGCCTGAAGCCTTGGGCGAAATTATGGGTGAGCTTGCGGCAACCCCCAGGCCATTGAGCTGCCCCGGCAGTGTCCCGCTTATATAGCCATGCTTGGTGCGGGCATGCCCCCAGCCACCCTTGGGGCACTCCTGCCTAGTAACCCATTGGGACTTTCGCAAGGACGCAGGCTTCGTTGATTTAAGGGAAGCAGCGGGCACGAAAGTGGACACGGTTTGGTCACACAACCGGCATATAATAGAGCCCCGCAGAAAAGAACTGAAAGCAGGATGAAGCCGTAACCCCTGATCTTTGAGGAGTTGGTACCAAGCCCTTTCCCCTTTTGCTTCTAAGTACATTTTGACCGAATGGGTGATGTTAGACTATAAATCGCCCTACTAGACCGCTGGGCGGATTGTCGGCGTGGGAGAGTAGAGGGAAGAGAGCACCACTCGAAGAGAGGAGTTGCCACGATGCATCGACGCAGGCTGATCGTGTGCGTTACCCTCGTGTTGACATTAGGATGGTCCGGGATCAGCTTTGCTGAGAAACTGCGGGCCCTAATTGTGGACGGTCAAAACGCGCATGATTGGAAAGGGACGACACCTGTACTCAAGCGGCTTCTTGAGGAAACTGGCCTATTTACCGTGGATGTGACCACCTCGCCGCCGAGAGGTGCTGATATGAGTGGATTTAAACCGAAGTTCCACGATTACAACGTCGTGGTGCTCAACTATCAAGGCGATCCCTGGCCGGAAGAGACCAAGAAGGCTTTTGTGGACTATGTGCGTAACGGCGGCGGAGTGGTGGTTTATCACTTTGCCTGTGCTGCCTTCCCGGATTGGCCGGAATATAACGAAATCATCGGCCTGGGCGGTTGGGGTGGTCGCAACGAGAAGTGGGGCCCCTACGTCCGGTGGCGCGATGGGAAAATTGTTTATGATCATTCGCCGGGTCGAGCCGGCGGCCACGGCCCGATGCAGGCCTTTGCTATTGACATTCGGGAACCGAACCACCCGGTTACCCAGGGGCTGCCGCCGCGATTCATGCATGTTGAGGATGAACTTTACGGATGGCTCCGTGGCCCGGCTAAGAATCTAACTGTTTTGGCCACCGCCTTTGCGCCAAAAGATAAAGGTGGCTCGGACGAACATGAGCCGATAATCTTCACCGTTCAGTATGGGAAGGGTCGTGTGTACCAAATCGCCCTCGGTCACACGCCCAAGGAGCTACAAAGCGTGGCGTTCATTGTCCTCTTCCAGCGCGGGGCGGAATGGGCAGCTACTGGGAAAGTGACCCAGCCTGTGCCGGCAGATTTCCCCACCGCTACGGAAGCTCGAACCCGACCCCTTCTTGCAGGAAACTAATCCGGTTGACAGTCAGCGAGGACATAGGCGTTTTGTTCGCTGCAAAAGCGGAACGGTAACCGCGCCGGACGGACCCTGGCCTTAAACCCGGCCTTCAAGCGGTGGTTTGTCAGGGACCCCGGCTGGCGTTAGATGCGTTTTGCCGCTCAATGAACGCCTAACGGACTGCCTTGGAAGGTCGCCACTTAGAGGGAGTCTTTCCGACAAAGGCGCCGACAAGCGGAGATCGGCGGGCTCTCCAACCTGGAGCACGTCTACGGTCCGCGCCAAGGGGTAAACTTCGCCTCTTTCCGAGGGCAATCACTACACCGGGGGATGCTCGGCCGGGAGTCGCGGCAATAAAGTCGATGTTCCCCAAGTGCGCTCCCACAGCTGCGCAGCGGTTCCTTTAGGGGGAAACCGCTGGTTTCGCCGGGCAAGCTGGCGACACCGGCACGTAGGGTTTGCGGTCCGCCAAGTGGCACGAGGGAAGTGGCGGTGGCAGGTATCGGGGTAAGGCGGGGCCGTGCGCGGAGGGTATTGGGGACGTATTTCAGTCGGGAGCTTTTTGCTTAAACCGGGCGGGTCAAGCCAAAATTGCAACGGGAGGCTCGCCAAAGGTCACCGATCGGCTAACGTAAGCTTCCGGGGGGTGCGAAGTCCCTCTTCCCGGACCCTCTCAGGGCATCCTAATCAGCGAGGGACACTACTCGGCTTCGGCCCGCTCGGCGATTGGTGGGCAGGTTTTGGGGAGCTGGCTAGTCCCAAATCTAGTGCTCGGCGGTGGCTGGTCTTCGCTCATTCTCGGCGCCCCGGCACTAACTTGCCGGCGGCAATCTCGCCCCGAATGACCCATCCCACTAAAATTTCTGACCTTTTTGCCGGTCGACGCTCGGGCCGGCTAAACACGACAAGCTCGGTCCGGTAATTTTCCCGATTAGCCGACGATTTTGCCCGTGTGGTCCTTAAACCTCCTGACTTAAAACAATGCAGGGCCATTCTTTGGGTGTGAACCAATATGAGCGCTGGCGGAGTTAATCCTTTTGGTGCCCGGGACGTCCTTGACACCCCGGCCGGAGAAGTAACGTTCTATCGGCTGGCGCAGCTTGAGGCGGCAGGGGTGGTCCAGCTGGACCTCTTGCCTTACTCAATCCGGATCCTCCTGGAAGCGGTGCTTCGCCACTGCGACGGTTATCGCGCTTGCCAGGAGGATGTCGTCAACATCGCCGGTTGGGCTGCGGGCACCGCGGGAAAAGTAGAGGTGCCTTTCTTCCCGGCCCGGGTGATCCTCCAGGATTTCACCGGGGTGCCAGCGCTTGTGGATTTGGCTTCCATGCGCTCGGCCGTGGCACGCCTGGGCGGCGATCCCCTAGCGGTGAACCCCCTCGTCCCTGTTGATTTAGTGATCGATCACTCCGTGCAGGTCGACTGCTATGGCCGGCCGGAGGCACTCGAGGAAAACCTCCGGCTGGAAATGGAGCGAAATCGGGAGCGGTACATCTTTCTAAAGTGGGGTCAGCGTAACTTCCGCCATCTGCGGGTTATCCCGCCAGGGGTGGGAATTATCCATCAAGTTAACTTGGAAAAGCTGGCCACCGTGGTCCAGGTGGCACAGGTCGACGGCCAGCGCTTGGCTTACCCGGATACCCTTGTCGGCACCGATAGCCACACCACCATGATCAACGGGATCGGGGTGGTAGGCTGGGGTGTAGGAGGAATTGAGGCCGAGGCCGTCATGCTTGGCCAGCCGATACCCCTCCTTCTGCCGGAGGTCATCGGCTGTGAACTGGTAGGCTCGCTCCCCCCAGGCGTCACCGCCACGGACCTTGTGTTGACTATTACCGCCCTTCTTCGTCGGGAGGGAGTTGTTGGCAAATTTGTGGAATTTTTCGGCCCCGGCGCCCATCAATTGCCCGTGCCGGATCGAGCAACAGTGGCCAATATGGCCCCAGAGTACGGTGCCACCATGGGCTTTTTCCCGCCAGATGAACGTGTGCTGGAGTACCTGGAACTAACGGGCCGGCCTCGGAGCCACATCCAACTGGTGGAGGCTTACCTGAAGGAGCAGGGCCTCTTCTATCGGCTGGACGCACCCCCGCCTCGGTACACCAAAGTCATTTCTTTGGATCTTAGTACGATCGAACCTTCGTTAGCTGGCCCCAAACGCCCACATGACCGGGTCCGGCTCTTCGATGTACCAAGCTTCTTTTCCAAAACACTTCGAGCTCCGGTCACCGAACGGGGTTATGCCCTGGGCGAGGAAGAGTGCAACCGCAGTGTAGACATAAACATTAACGGCGAATCGTACACACTGCGTCACGGCTCGGTGGTGCTGGCCGCGATTACCAGTTGCACGATCACCAGTAACCCGACCGCGATGGTCGCTGCCGGCCTTGTTGCCAGGAAAGCGGTCGAACTCGGACTACGGGTGCCGCCGTTTGTGAAAACAAGCTTGGCGCCAGGTTCGCGCGTAGTGACCGACTATCTGACCCGAAGCGGTCTTCAGCGGGCGCTCGATCTCCTTGGGTTCCACACGGTCGGTTATGGCTGCACCACCTGCATCGGAAATAGCGGTCCTTTGCCGGAGCCGGTCGCTCAGGCCATTCGTCAGGCGAACCTCGTCGCCGTGGCCGTGCTAAGCGGGAACCGTAATTTCGAGGCGCGAATCCATCCGCTGGTAAGAGCGAACTTTTTAGCCAGTCCGCCTCTTGTGGTCGCTTATGCCCTCGCGGGGCGAATCGATATTGACTTTGCTAGTGAGCCAATTGGCCAAGACCGCCAAGGCCGACCTGTTTACTTGCGAGAGCTGTGGCCAGAACCGGAGGAAGTTAACAACATTCTCCGCGGGGCCATCACCCACGATGCTTTCCAAATCGCTTACGAAGCTGCGCTGCCTGGGCCCCATCGCTGGCACGAACTGCCTTCAGTGGAGTCCCCCGTTTTTTCGTGGGATCCGGCAAGCACTTATATCCGGGAAGCTCCGTTTTTTGCCGATTTTTCACTTTCGCCCCCGCCAATCCCCCCAATTTGCGGGGCGAGGGTCCTTGCGCTATTAGGGGACTCGGTGACGACGGACCATATTTCACCGGCTGGCTCGATTCCGGTCTCAAGCCCGGCCGGACAATACCTGATTGCCATGGGGGTACGTCCCGAAGAATTCAACAGCTATGGGGCGCGGCGAGGAAATCACGAGGTGATGATCCGCGGCACTTTTGCTAACATTCGTCTACGCAACTTTTTGGTGCCTGATCGCGAGGGGGGTTACACCTGTCATTTTCCCGGCGGCGAGATCATGACTATTTACGAAGCCGCCATCCGCTATCAACAAGAAGGCGTCCCGCTTGTTGTTATTGCCGGGCATGAATACGGCTCGGGCAGCAGCCGCGACTGGGCCGCCAAAGGCACTCGCTTGTTGGGGGTGCGGGCGGTATTGGCGGCTAGCTTTGAGCGGATCCACCGTAGTAATCTCGTGGGAATGGGAGTTTTGCCCCTTCAATTTGTCGACGGCCAAACCTGGCAATCGCTGGGCCTATCCGGCCGCGAGATCTTCAACATTTACGGCGTAGAAGAGGGCAAACTCACCCCGGGCGGATTGGTGGAGGTGGAAGCGGTGGGGCCTTCAGGCGAGCGAAAACGCTTCCCCGCTAGGGTCCGCATCGACACACAAATGGAGCTTGACTACTACCGGCACGGGGGTGTGCTTCCTTACGTTTTGCGGACGATTGTTCTTTCCCGCCGCTAGAAGCCCCGCGACCCATCTGCTTCGTACACGATTAGCAAACGGTCTCGGTGGGATGTGCTCGATAGCCGGCCGAGTGTCAGGGAAAGCCGGAGACCTTCCCGTCCCTGCCGAGCGGAAAGCACACCCCAGCCCGACCACTTAATAAGCCCCTGGCCATTTCAGGCGTAGGAAGCCCCGAAAAAGCCACTCGGTAGCATGGCCCGGAGAGGCCCCGCTTTCCCTGCCACGGTAACCTGAGCTTTTCTGCCGCCGGCTAGTCCACAACTATCCGACTATCCGGGCTTTTCCGTACAATCCGTTTCAACCTCCCCCGCCGATTATTCGACCCATTCCCACTCCACTTGTTGGTCAACGACTATGTAAGCCGGTCAATCGGCCAAGTGGTCCAAGCTCTCGCACGCTCAGGGCGAACTATATTTGGACAAACCATGGCTACTTTAATCAGCCTGGAGCAGGTCCTGGGTAAAACCGCTCGCCACCTTAGAGAGCAAGCGCACGCCTTTGCCTCACCGCTAAAGTAAGCCTTTGTGTATTCGACCTTGCCACCCAGAGACCATCGCGGTTCAAAGCGGTGATTTTGAAAAACCCTAAGCCGACAAAGGAGACCTGGCCGATGGCCATTCAGCAACTTGCGCAACCCGCTGTTTCCTCCTGCCAGTGGACGGCCCAGTACTCGGTGAATGTTGCCCGGTTGGATGATCAGCACAAGAAGCTCTTTGAGATCCTTGGGTCCCTCCAGCAGGCGATGATGGCGAGAAAGGGCACGGATGTTATTAGCTCCATTGTCAGCGAGCTGGCCAATTACACCAAGACTCATTTTGCCTGCGAGGAAGGTTATCTGCGGATGTATGGTTATCCGGAGCTTGAGGCACACAAGAAGGAGCACGAGATTTTTGTGGAAAAAATCCGGCAATTCCAAAACGACCTGGCCAAAGGGCAGGTCACCTTGTCCCTAAATGTCTTTCGTTTCCTTGTTGACTGGCTCAAGAACCACATTTTGGGGACGGACAAGAAGTACGTGCCGTTCCTCCAGGCCAAGGGTGTCCGATAATTCCCGGAGAGACTTCCCCAACACACTGTGCTTTGAGTCGATAAAGCTAGAAATTTAACAACTGACGAGGAATTAACTTCGTCTTTCGATCGGTCCCAAATGGAGGTTCCCTATGACTACAACCCCGCAAGCCCCCGTCATTTTTCCCCATTGTGTATGGAGCGACCAGTACTCGGTGGGAATCGTCCGCCTCGATGATCAACACCGTAAGATCTTTCAAATGCTCAACACACTCCGGCAGGCTATGCTGGATAAGAAAAGTGATCAAGTGCTAGCCGGCATCGTAAACGATCTCGTCCAATATGCCAAGACGCATTTTGCCTCCGAAGAGGCCTACTTCCAAATGTATGCGTATCCGGAGCGAGATGCTCATAAACAAGAACACGAGGAATTCACGCGGAAGGTCCGGCAATTTCAGGAAGACCTTGCCAAGGGTCGGGCCACTTTGACGCTTGATGTGCTTAAATTCTTATCCGACTGGGTCAAGAATCACGTTTTGGGCAGTGACAAGAAATATGGCCCGTATTTGAATGCTAAGGGTGTCAAATAAAAAAGCGAAGCCCCACCCGACTGTCGGCCTGCAAGGTCGTAAACTTGGGTCCTTTCGTGGGCCCCAGCCCCCCTTGGCTACCGTGTTCGGGCCAGGGGGATGAATGGCCTTATTTATCAACAAGACTCTTTTTCGGGCAAGAGGGCCAAGCTATAGCTTTAGGAGCTCCAGGATATTACGGCCCAAGATCCTGGCCTTGTCCTCGTCGGTGATGGGAAGACTGCGAATCTTTTCTAGCTCGGCGCGGGCGAAGGCGACTAAGTCGGGCTGTGGATGGGGCCCGTCTGTGCCCCAGATGAGCCGCCCGGAACCTAGGCGACTGACAGCCTCGGTAATCTTCCTTACAAGCACCACCCCACTGGTATCCAAAAAGACGTTCGGGTGACGCTCGGCAAGCTCTATGAATTGGTCAACAAGCTTTTCGTCCCGGGCAAGGTACCTGCCCATATGAGCGACAATGAGCCGGGTGTCGGGAAATGACTCTGCCATCCGCCGAGCTACCCCGACGTTTCCCAAACAATCGATCAGACAGGGAACACCACGTCGACCGGCCAACTTAAGGACGGGATCGACGACATATTCAGCCAGAGTGCATTCGCCGGCGTGAATTTTAATTCCCCGGAAAAGCCCCGTGTCTAAGGCCGCTTCAATCTCCCGGATTACCGGCCGCTCATAATGAGGCAAGGCATAAACATAAGGGATTAGCCGACCGGGGAATTCCTCTGCCGCCTGCCGGGCCATTTCGATCGACCGCTGCGTGGTTGTAGACATCGCAAACACCACCGACCGGTGGATACCCACCGCGTCCATCACCTCCACAATAGCCCGGGCAGAGTACTCTGTACGCGCAGCATCCCCATGTTTAAGGTGCACATGCGAGTCCACAATGATGGGAGGCCGTCCGGCCGAAGGCTCAGCCCCTGACGATGCCCGGGCGATATCAACCGCAAATAGGGCAAAGGCACTCTGACCCACCGCGGTGGCAAGCAAACGCCGACGAGTTATGCAGTCTGGCATCCCCCTCCTCCTTTGGCGTCAAGACGCTGCCCGGCGGAGTGGGCGGATCCTAACGCTCTTTGAGGATCGCCTTTAACTCCTCGGTCAAAGTGAGGGTTCGGCAACCGAAGACACCACCGGCAATTCGGCCAGGCCGGGCCTGGAAGCGGATCGTAACGCGCTCTTTGCCCCGGGTCAACTCCTCGGGAATGATGTAAACCTGCTCAAAGAACTTTCCCGGAGCATTTCGCCGAAGTGCTTGGAAGGCGATTTCCCGATCATCTACAAGGATGTCGAATTCCCGACCGCCGTCATCGCTGCCCCAGTAAGTGCACCACAAGGCCATTGGCTGGTCGGGCTTGACCGCAAGCTGCCAGGAAAACCACCCGCCCCCGAGGGCATGCCGCCAAGCCCGGTTAGCAAACCTGCCGGCTTCCGTCCGCTCGCCAGCCAGGGCATGAGCCTCTTCAGATTCCTTGTTGCCAATCGCTACCTCATCGACGACAAGCGAACTTAGAAGTTCCCGAAACCGTTTTTCCCGAGCCAGCTCCTCCTCCCGCTTTTGCCATTCTGCCGGCGTTAACCAAGTCCAGTAAACGTTATAACGACGATCATGCATCGCAAAGAGCGGGATAAGTTCTAAATCCCTCGGCCGCCCCAGTCCCTCGGTGACAAACCGCAGGCCTCCTTCCGAATGCGGCACCACACGTTCGATTAAATTTCCCTCATAAACAAGCACGGGGATCTCTTCGTCATTCTCCAAAGCGGCGCAAAGCACGATCGGTCCGTATAAAAACGCAATCATCCGCGGGTTGTCAGGCATAGTCTCATAATAAAGCTTCATGGGGAAGTCGACCGTCACCTGATCGCCCCCTTTCCATTCCCGCTTGATCACTAAGTAGCTGGAGGGACTTGACGGAAGAGAAACCGCCTCCCCGTTGATAGAAACGTCCAGTGCTCCTTGCGCCCACCACGGGTGCCGGATGCGCAAAGCAAATGCCACTGGGGTATCGGTGTGGACGGTAAGACGCGTGCGGGCTTCGTCCGGAAAGCGTGTTTCCTGCTCAATAATTACCCCTTTCTCCACCCAACGAACTCGAGAGGGGACAAACAAGTTGACATAAATCCCCTCCGCATCGCGGAAGTAGATATACTCCCCATACCGAGCGTGGTTTTCCATTCCTGTGCCCACACAGCACCAAAAGGAATCGAAGGGCCGGCTATAGACCTTACGCGCTCCCTGATCCAAAAAACCCTTGTAGACAAACATCCCTGTCTTCGGATGTTGGTGGGCCAAGATGTGATTCCACAAGGCCCGTTCACAGTAATCGGCTAGTCGGGCTTCTGGCGACCAGGTAAAGAGGATCCGCGTCAACTTTAGCATGTTGTACGTGTTGCAGGTCTCGGTGGTATCCTGCAAGCGATTTGAAAGTTGTCCGGGCGGCCCGAAGTATTCTCCCGCGCTATTTCCCCCGTTGACATACGTGTGATAGCCGACAACGCGATCCCAAAAGAAAGTTGCGATTGTGCGATATCGTTCTTCGCCTGTGATCTCATAGAGCCGAGCCACTCCGATCACTTTAGGAATTTGGGTATTAGCGTGAAGACCAGCCAATCGGTCCTCCTGTCGGGCCAGGAAATCAAGCACCCGCCGATGATAGAATTTGCGGGCAAGCTCTAGGTAAGTCTCATTGCCGGTATACAGGTAGAGTAGCGCAAGGGATTCATTCATGCCACCATGCTCGCAATCGAGCATGCGTTGCCATTGCCGATTATCAAGATTCCTGGTGATTTCGTTGACCCAATCCGCAAGCTTTGATGCCACCGCGAGGGCCTGTTTGTTTCCACAGTAGAGATAGGCATCAATGAGCCCAGCGAAAAGCTTATGCATGGTATACCAGGGCACCCAAACACCGTTGAGGGAAAAGCCTTCGGCGCGGATCTCGCCGGCGGCTACCTCGGCAAACACACGTTGGCCTTCCGGAATGCCTGCGACGTACCCCGTGCCGATTGCCCGTTGACACTCAGCCAATTGGTCGACAATATAGGTTATCCGGTGCAACAATTCCTGGTTGCCCGTGGCCCGGTACATCCGCGAGACAGCCGACAGATAATGCCCAAGCGAATGACCGGCTATGCCCATTGATTCCCACCCGCCGTAAATGGGCCCTTTTGGCTCAAGGCCGGCAAACTTCCGGAAATTATGGAGTAAGCGGTCTGGCTCAAGGCGAAGGAGATACGCTTCGTCTAGCTTTTGAGCGTGCAAAAACGGACCGCCGAGTAGCTCGACCTCCTGTACTTCGAAGGCGTTGACAACAGGTTTAACCTTGGGTTCGACGGCGAAAGCCGGAAGATCCTCGCCACCCTGGGCTTGAGTTGCGGCAAGCCATCCCATTTGTGCCACCACTAAAAGCCACGTAGCTCGGAGCATACACAAACCTCCCGTTTGTCGATTTGCCGCTTGCTCTAACCGTCCTTTTGTTCGAGCGATCGTTGACCATCGGTTTGAGGATCAGGTGGATAGCGATGACGAATCTTGCGCGACGCACTCAAATGAGCGAGGCCTCTTGAGAGCCGAACTATTGCAAGCCGAACTATTTTAATGATTGTCCCCCAGCCTGCAGAAGGGGCCGCCGGCAATGAGCTTGTCGGGATTTGCGCCTCAGCCTTCCAAGTTTGCAGTCAAGACCGGCCGTTAATATTCATGATTGGGGAACCAACCTTAAGCGGCTCTGCCCGTGGGAAGGTAAGGCGGGGGGCACCCGCGCGGGCAATGCACGCCGTTTAATTTCTTGAGCGATTGGTCGGCTAATAGTCGCAAGGTGACGGTGCACACCTCGCAACGCATCCTTGCCCGCACGAACCCTAAATTGACCCCATAGCTTGAAAAGCTTCTCGCAAGCCAATCCTGAAAGCCGGGCCATGTCCGCTCCACGAAAAGATGGTCGCCTTAAAACCCTCAGGCGGCCGCGTTGTTTTAAGGAGTATTCTCGTAAGGTAAACTAGTGCGAGGGCAAGACGCTGAGGTGACATTATTAACAAACCCGGCACAACCCATTCTGTCGACAAGTTAGGAAATTCAATCCCCAGCCGGTGCTTATAAAACCTTGCTCTTTGGAGCCACGGGAGAAACGCCTCCTGACGAACCGGCCCATGCCAGGGTAGCGGTTGAGCCGGCCAAACTGAGCGGAAATCCCTTAGAGATCGGCTTGCAATACCTTGGTTAACCTCGAAAGGCCGGCTTGTGTTGACGAAAGGCTTCGGGTCTGTTTTGTCGATGAACCCTTAGCTTATAAGTCATTTTGATCACGAGGTGGATGTGAACAGCTTGCTAGGCATCGTGCTCCTTGCGGTTCTTCAGGGCCTTACAGAGTTCCTGCCGGTGAGTTCTTCCGGGCATCTTGTCATCGCGATGGCGATCCTGGAAAGATTCGGCTACGAGGTGAACGCGCCGTTGACTGTCAACATTGCCCTCCATGTTGGGACACTCGCCGCCCTAGTCGCTTATTTTTGGCGGAAACTTTGGCAAATGCTGATCCAGCAATGGCGAGTAGCGGCACTGGTGATTGTGGCGAGTATTCCGGCCGGAGTAGTCGGAGTATTGCTCCGGCAGACAGCCGAAGATGTATTGGAAAGCCCGTGGGTGGCGGTGGGTGGCCTGGTCGCGACAGGTTTACTGCTTTACTTAGGAGAACAAGCTGGCCGGGGAGAGCGGACGTATAAAGAGCTTTCGCTGCGGGAAGCAATGCTTATTGGGTGTTTCCAGGCGGTGGCCATTGTGCCGGGGGTTTCCCGCAGTGGAAGCACGATTGTGGGGGGAATGCTGTGTGGCCTAGCCCCTTCGGAAGCCACCGTTTTTTCATTCTTGATGGCTGTGCCGGTGATGGCAGGGGCAGGTCTCCTTGAGGCCGGGGAAGTTTTTTCTCAGCCGCAGCCGCCCGTCAGTATCTTAGAGTTGGCCGCGGGGGGCGCGTGCGCTGCACTCGTTGGATGGCTAGCCATCGCCTGGCTTTTGAAATGGGTGCGTGCCGGCAAGCTTAGATTTTTTGCCTACTGGGTCTTCGCAGTGGCAGCCTGTACGGCCGGATGGTTGATATTGGCACCCTAGTTGCGAGATAGCCCGGCCGGAGGCGTGAAGCGCCCCGTTGGACTCTCGATGGGCGAGGGTATTGCCGTTAACTTTTTAGGAACCCGAAGCCTTAGGTCGCATGCGGACCACTCCGGCGGGGTGATACCAGTCCATAGAGGGGTATAGGTCAAAGGTCATATAAAGCAGGTGGACCCCTGAGTAAGGGTTCCTCGGGTATACGAAAGACCGCCAAAAACCAACCTCAATAACCGCCAAAATCACCTTACCTGTCCTCATTTACGCCAAAATCTGGCCGCAATGTCCTGCAGACCCAACTGCCCAGCGGACACCCAGTTAGCCGACCCTGGCGTGGCATTTTCATTCCGTTAATAAGCGGATTTCGATTAGCTCCCGGGGGTGGGAAAGATATGTTTACGTTGGCTAGCTCGCAACGGCCCGCAACTGTTACTCGAACCACGGGAGTTACCCTCGTGCATGCACAGGAGTGGAGGTCGAGCAGATTTCCCCGCGGCAGGCTCTGGATGGGCCTCCTGCTATTAGCCATCGGCGCAGGATGGCAACCGGCTCCGCCCCCAGTTCAGGCTCCGCAACCGAGCGGCTCCCCGGATTCAAAAACTCCTCAGCCCGAGGATGTTGGGGCTACCAAAATTCAGGTTCCGGCTCCAGCTGAGTTAAAGAAAGCTGAGGGGCTAATTCGCGAGGTGTTATCGGCAGAATTTGCGGCTGCGAAGACCCCGGCTCAGAAGCAGGCATTGGCGGCCCGGCTTATCGCGCTTGCTCTGGAGACAGAGGATGACCCGGCAGCCCGATTCATGCTTGGCATGCTTGCCCGTGACTTGGCTGCCGAGGCCGGCGACCTTACGGCCGCTTGGGAGGCGATTCAGGTCCTAGAAAAGCATTTCCTCGTGGAAGGCCCGAAGCTGAAGGCGGAACTTTTCGAGCGGCTTCTTAAGGAAACTCGGGCAGCCGGTCCGAGTGAAGCGACTTTGACCTTTGTGGAAGGGGCGCTTGTAGCAGCTCGGGAAGCAGCCTTGTCGGGCAAGACCGAGTGCGTGTCTCGGCTTATTAGCGCGGTGCAGACAATTTCCAAACGGATCGAGGTTGCCCCAATTCGGCAGGAGATAAGTCAGCACATTAAGGCTATCGAAACGCTGGCTGCGAGCTGGAAGCGCTTCCTGGAGGCGAAAAATCGCTTGGAGTTGGCCGCGGCCGAAAGCCAAGCTCACACTACCGTTGGCCTTTGGTTATGCCTCATCCAGGGCGATTGGCCAATTGGCTTGAAACATCTTTCTGCATCTGATCAGCCTTCGCTTGCGGCTCTTGCGGCACAAGAACTTAAGTATGAGCAGCTGGGGGGAGACCCCCTTCCACTAGCCGAGGGGTGGTTCCAGGAGGTGGAAAGGTTGGAGTTTCCTTTCCGCCAGGCTGCCCTCCTGCGGGCAAGGGCGCACTTCGAATCGGCAGGCGCGGCCGACCCGGAACTGCTTAAGCGATGGCAACCACGTCTCGATCTAGCCTTACAAGCCGAGCTTGCGCTTTATCCGTTCCAATACGGCGTGGTCACGCAGGGCAATGTGGCCTCGCTCGAGGCGGGGGTACAAGTGGTTGGTCGGGGCGCTATGCCCGGATTGGTGGACGGAGTGATCCCTCCAATCGTTGGCGCCCAAGGGATGGCCGTCGCCCCGTGGCCTTGCGAATGGACCGTTGTGCTTCGCGAAACTTACCGGCTCCGGGAAATCCGGCTGAAACTCCCCGATCCCGGCAAATTCGTCCAGTTTTTCGTGCTAAGCACTTCGCCGGATGGACGGAACTTTTTCGTCCTTGCTGATCACAGCAAGGTGCCATCGGCCGGCTGGCAGCGATTTATTTTTTTGGCAAGGCCGGTCAAGGCCATTCGGATTCAAGGGATTTCTCACACAGGTGATCAGAATTTCTATGTAAGCGAGCTGGAAGCCTACTGCACGGCCCCCGCACCTTGGGTAATAAGGGGCACGGCTACCAGTCCGCAGCTTCTCAGGCCCCGGCGCGGGCCCCGTCCGGGACTTCCTGTCCGAGGTAATGAAGCACCAGCCAGCCGAGTATCACCCCCCAGTGCTCCGGTCAATCCGAACTGAAGCGGTAAACCCCGAGATTCACTCCCCTGAAAGCCCCGGTAAATATCGGCTCCCGTCGACTGTGGTTTGCATAGGCCCCGGGACAATTGCCCGGGCTCAAAACCCCGAGATCGTATTTTCAAAGGTTCGCCCCCTTGCCGACGGCAGTTTGCGTGCTGGTTGCAATGATTTACCGCTTCGTCGGTGGAGGGTCTTCGTGGGATGGCGTCCTCGTGTGCAACTGGAAACTGGGCACTCAGGTGACGCGGGCCCCGGCAACCCCGGGGCGGTGGCGAGAGTGTCGGCCGCAGGTTAGGTTCCGCCAGGTCGAGGAGTCCCAACCCTAGGTCGATAAAGCAGCGATGGCCAGATTCAGTAGCCCCATAGGGAAGTAATCCTTAGAGCTGCGCCAAAGGAGGGGGTAGCTACCCAGGTTACCGCGGGCTATTTACCTAAGGATGCGATTGGAGTCGGTCAGCGTAGCTGTCGCGAAATCAGTCACGAAAACGTTAACGGACAAACCGGAGGAAGCTCATTGAGTTCAATCGGCTACGGGGCACGGAGACCCGGACGTACCCCCGCAGGCTCGATGTAGTGCCTTTCAGGACGTTTGATGTTTCCGGCCATTGGTCTTCGGGGTTAAATTAAAAGGCAAAGGGCAGTACTCCGCTGAACCAACGGCCAATACCTGCCGGCGTTTTTCCCACCTTGACGCACCCGGAGACCCGCCCGATGGCGTCAGTGTCTCTCAGCTCGCCTAGGCGTCGCCTTGACGTCGGCCCCCGCGGCTGTCCTCCTCTTTTCGTGAAAGCTTGGATTGGGACGTTTTTGATTGCGGCATTTGTTGGCTTTCTTGGGCTGCAGCCGGCCCGGGGGAACCCGTTCCAGCAAGAGGATAGGGAGCCGACGCCAGCCAACAAGATCGATGAGCTCATTTTTGCTCGGCTTAAGTCGTTGGGCATCCGACCGGCTCGGCCGTGCTCCGACGCTGTGTTCATCCGTCGGGTGTATTTAGATTTAATCGGGACTTTGCCGACCGAGGCCGAGGTCCGGAGGTTCCTTTCCGACACGGCGGAGAACAAGCGAGAAAAGCTAATCGATGCGCTATTTGATCGGCCGGAGTTTGCGGACTATTGGGCGCTGAAGTGGGGGGATGTCTTACGAATCAAGTCGGAATTCCCCATCAATTTGTGGCCAAACGCAGTTCAGGCTTACGCGCGTTGGGTTCGGGCGGCGATCGCCCAGAATATGCCGTACGATCAGTTCGCCCGCGAGCTTTTGACCTCAAGCGGGAGCAATTTCCGGGTTCCGCCGGTCAACTTTTATCGGGCCGTGGCCGACCGGTCGCCCTCAGGCTTGGCTGCCGCCGCTGCGTTGACGTTCATGGGTGTCCGGGTGGGCTCGTGGCCGCCGGAGTCGGTCGATCAGCTGGCGGTCTTTTTCAGCCAGGTATCGTACAAAAGCACAGGGGAGTGGAAAGAAGAAATAGTCGTCTGGGACCCTTTGCATGCGGCCGTCGAAAAGGGCATCGCCCTTCCGGAGCGAGTGAAACTTCCCGACGGGACGGAGGTGCATCTGTCAGCCGATCGGGATCCTCGGGAGGTATTTGCTGACTGGCTTATCCGGCCGGAAAACCCATGGTTCTGCCGGGCTGTGGTCAATCGCATTTGGGCTTGGCTTTTTGGGCGGGGAATCGTTCACGAGCCGGATGATTTCCGGCCCGACAATCCGCCCGTTCATCCCGATGTGCTCGATTACTTAGCGCAAGAGCTTGTAGCGGCTAAATACGACCTGCGTCATATCTATCGGTTGATTGTGACCTCGCAAACTTATCAGCTGTCCCCCATTCCGCGATCGTCGCCGGAACAGTCAGCTAAGTATTTTGCCCACTATGCCGTTCGTCGCCTGGAAGCAGAGGTACTCATCGATGCCATTAATCAGATCACCGGCACCGGCGAAGATTATTGGAGCATGGTTCCGGAGCCGTACACCATCGTGCCGGAATGGCAACGCTCGATAGCTCTTGCTGACGCGAGCATTACTAGCACTTTTTTGGAGCTATTTGGCCGGCCGCCGCGGGATACGGGCTACTTCTCGGAGCGGATCAACCGGATGACGGCCGGTCAGCGGCTTCACCTCCTGAATTCGAGCCACATCCTGCGAAAGATCCAGCAAGGCCCCGGCCTAGCATTCGCCCGATCAACGACAACGCCCCGCGAGACAATCGAGCGATTGTATCTGACCATTCTCTCGCGCTATCCCACGCCGGAGGAAATGGACCAAGCCCGTAGCTTGGCTCCCGCGGGTTCTCGCCGCACGGTGGATTTGACCGACCTGGCTTGGGCGTTGATAAATAGCTCGGAATTCCTTTATCGTCACTAAGCGGTCAGCTGCAGTGGACGAACAAAGGGAGTCCTCACGAACTGGAGCCGCAATCCCTTGCCTTAAGGCCTAGTAGCCCCCTTCCTGACGGATTGTGGACAAAATAGGGCAATCTCCCTGTGAAGGGGCTATCGGTTTGGCAGGGCGAGGCCATCGGGGGCTCAGCAAAACTGCCCTCAAATGGTTGCGACGCGGCGGTACGCCTTAGCGTCAACTTTTTCGTCCACGAGTCGGATGGGACTAGGCAGCGAGCGGTAAGCACCAGGCTCTCTCGGAAGGAGGAGGCACGCAATGGTTTCCCCGGGTGGCATTGGCGAAGTGGTACTCCATGTCGGGCAATCCGAGGCTCCGCAATCTGCAAACGGCAGTCTGGAACGGCGAGCTTTTCTTCGGCGAGGCGTGTTCGGGCTGTTGGGCTTGTCGCTGGCAGGTCGCTATGGTCTAGGGATTGCCAAGGCCGCCAACGAGAAAACAACGGGCCGAGCAAAGGCTGTTATCCAAATTTGGATGTGGGGCGGTCCGAGCCACCTCGATACTTTTGACCCCAAACCAAACGCGGGCTATGAGTACTGCGGGGCCTTTGCGGGGGTAAGCAAGACCAATGTCGACGGTATTGTCATCGGGGAGCTGCTCACGGAACTGGCTAAGCATGCGGACAAGTATTCGCTTATCCGCAGCATGACTCACGGTGTCAACGCTCATGAGACGGCGGCTTATCTGGTGCAAACTGGCCGAATGCCCGGCGATCGGATTGTCTACCCGCACTTTGGGGCGGTCATCACATTCTTTGGCACCCGGGACACCAATGTGGTCAACGCCGGATTGATTCCTCCGTATGTGGTGCTGACCGATCCCCAAGGACGGTTCTCGGAGGCTGGCTTTCTCGGCCCGCGTTATAAGCCGTTTGCCACAGGCGGAGACCCAGCTCGGACCCCGTTTGCTGTGGAAGGCATTATCACGCCCGGGACCACGGAAACACAGCAGCGGCGGCGACGAGAATTGCTAGTTGCCTTCGATACCCTGCGGAAGCAACTGCCCAATGATCCCCAGATCCAGGAGCTTGTCCGGGCAGAGGAACAAGCCTATGACCTCATCCTCGGGGAGACGGGCAAGGCCTTTGACCCGGCACAGGAACCGCAAGAGGTCCGCGACACTTACGGCCGAAATACGTTCGGCCAATCTTGCCTGGTAGCAAGGCGACTGATTGAGCGCGGTGTACGTTTTATCACCATTAACTACAAAGGCTGGGATACTCATAAGGATCACTTCACCATCATGCGGCGGAAGTTGCCGGAGTTTGATCGAGCCCTGGCAGCGTTGATTAACGACCTGGCACAGCGCGGGCTTTTGGAAAGCACCATTGTGCTTGCTTTCGGGGAATTCGGTCGGACACCAAAAGTCGCCTGGGAAGCACCCTGGAACGGCGGTCGGCACCATTGGGGTCATGTTTTCTCTGCTTTGGTTGCAGGCGGCGGGTTCAAAGGTGGCTGCGTGGTCGGGGAAAGTGATGACAAAGGTATGTACGTCAAGAGCCGCCCCGTCTACCCGACGGACCTTATTGGCAGCGTTTACCAGCTCATGGGAATTGAGCCGACCGCCAGCCTCCGTCATCCGCAGGGCTTTGACGTGCCGTTGCTTCCCAGCAAGGAAGAAATGAACGCTCAAAGCGGCGGCCTCTTGACAGAGATTATGGCGTAGACCATCGTGCCGAGCGTGTCCCGCGGCACGGCGTAGCTTTGTCGACAAAATCACGTCGCATACTTTTCCAAAGGCGGAGTGTTCGCCATGCGGAGTCAAGCTGCAAGGATAAAGGCTCTCGGCAACCGGTCGCTCCAGCCGGGGCGATTCGAAGGAGCAACGCACCTTGGCGGCCGACTTGTGGTGTCCGGTGTAGCCGTCCTGAGCCTTCTGGTGGCTTGCGCGGAGGTCGCTGGACAGACCCGGGCCAATTCGCCCCGAATTGGCTACGTATTTCCCGCAGGTGGCCAGCAGGGGACGAGCTTCCAAATCACCATTGGCGGGCAGTACCTGGAGGGTGTCGAGGAGGTCGTCGCAAGTCATCCGGGGATTAAGATGACAATCTCCGGCTTCAGCCGGCCCCTGACCCAGCGGGAAGTCAACGAACTTATGCAAAAGCTTCAGGCAGTTCGGGAGAAAGTGCAGGAGTTACTGCGTTCTCAAGGGGGCCGGGCCCGAATGGGTTACCAAGGCCTTTTTGCCAAGGTCGCTCAAGAGATGGGCATAACGATGGACCAGGTCCGGGCCTTGGAAGAATTTCGTCGGGTGCGAATGGACCCTAAACGTCAACCCAACCCGCAAATAGCCGAGCGGGTACTCGTAGATGTGTCCGTCGAGTCTGATGTCCCCCCTGGCCAGTACCATCTGCGTGTCAAACGCGGCGGCCAGTTTTCCAATCCGCTCGTCTTTCAGGTGGACAGTTGGCCTGAGGTCAACGAGGCCGAGCCAAACGATCGCGAGGCTATGACGGTGGATACCCTGCCCCTCCCAGCTATCATCAATGGCCAAATCTTACCCGGCGATGTTGACCGATTCCGCCTTCCCTTGAAAAAAGGGCAAAAAGTAGTCTTTGCGCTGGCCGGGCGCAGCCTGATCCCATACCTTGCGGATGCTGTCCCGGGTTGGTTCCAAGCGGTCCTTGCCCTTCATGATCCGCGAGGCAAGGAAGTCGCCTTTGCAGACGATTGGCGGTTCCACCCCGATCCGGTCCTTCTTTACGAAGTGCCGGAGGATGGTTTGTACACAATTGTGGTTTCCGACGCAATCTATCGCGGGCGGGAAGATTTCGTTTACAGGCTCCTTGTTGGGGAAGTGCCATTTGTCACAAGCGTCTTTCCGCTCGGTGGCCAAGTGGGCAAGAAGGTAACGCTTGAGCTTACCGGTTGGAACTTGCCCGCAAACTCCCTCGAGGTGGATCTCTTGGCGGCTTCACCTGGGATCCGGATCCTGGAGGTCTTCCATGCTGGGGCAAGTTGGAATCACCTCCCCTTGGCAGTGGACCAGCTACCCGACATTTATGAACAGGAGCCAAACCAACCGTTATCAGCGGCCCATCTAGTCGGGGGGGATGTGATCATCAACGGGCGGATCGACTCATCGGACGACGTGGATGTTTTTCGTGTGGATGCCCGGGCAGGAGAGGAATGGGTAGTGGAGGTCATGGCCCGCCGGCTGGGATCGCCGCTTGATTCGGTGATTCGGGTGACGGATAGTGCCGGTAAGATCCTGGCCAGTTGCGATGATTACGAAGACAAGACGGCCGGCTTGGTGACTCACCATGCCGACTCTTATGTGCGGGTAAAGGCACCGAAGGATGGCCCGCTTTTTGTCCACTTGGCCGATATGCAACAGCACGGAGGCAGGGAGTATGCCTATCGCTTGCGTATTAGCCGGCCTCAGCCAGACTTTGCCCTTCGCCTTACGCCCAGCACTGTCAACGTCTCGCAGGGCGTGCACATCCCTATTACGGTCTGGGCAGTGCGGAAAGACGGGATGGAAGGGGACATCATGCTCGAGCTGCGCGACGCACCGGCGGGCTTTCGGCTAAGCGGCAACTGGGTCCCGGCTGGCAAAGACCAGGTGGTGTTAACGCTCAGTGTCGGAGCGGCAGTCACCCCGGGAGTTTACAAGCTTAAGATGGTCGGCCGGGCGAGCTTCCAAGGCAAAACGATCGAGCGCGAGGTGGTCCCGGCCGACGATATGATGCAAGCCTTCATCTACCGGCACTTGGTGCCGGCTGATTGCTGGCTTGTGGCGGTGGGTAAAGGGGGGCGATTTGCACCGGGCTGGGGCTTTGCGGCCGATTCGCCGGTCAAGATCCCGTTGGGTGGAACAGGGCGGATTTGGCTCCCGACCGGCCGGGCAAACCTTCTTGCTGATTTCACTTTGCAACTGCGCGACGCGCCAGAGGGTATCTCGCTGGGCCAGCTTCGATCGGGTATCGGCGGGACCTACCTGGAGGTTAGCGCGGACAAGGAGAAAGTCGCCCCCGGATTAAAGGGCAATTTGCTGGTGGAGCTACTTCAAGAACGGCGAGCTCGACCGGGTAGTCCTTCCCGTCTAATCCCGGTAGCACTCTTGCCGGCGATTCCTTTTGAGGTGGTACCCCAGTAAGCCTCGCGTGCCCGACCGGCTGAACTCATTCAAGTCGGTTAGGAGGCTATCTCCAACACCCGCGCAAATCGATAGTTCAACCGCGACAAACGATGGCGGGTTCGTTTGCTCCCGGCCAACCCGTCTCTTGCCGGTGTCCGCGCATGCGGGGGTAAATGGAGAGCCCCTGGGTTTCCGGGCTGGATCAAGCCGGCAAGTCCGCGCGTCCGGGGGGTTAATTTAGCCCGGGGACCGGCCCGGTTATGCATTCACGGTATGTGCGAGGGTACGTTCCCCTCGACGAAACCGACGACAGTCTGGAAGCCTCGTAGCGCCTAAGGTCCAACCGCGCGGGGCAACCGAGGTGGCCGGTACGATGCCCACCTCGGGCAGTAGGCTCCATCCGGCCGGAGCGGGGTAACGACGTCTTAACCCGAGGCATCCACAAGCTGGCTTGAAAGCCTCCGTAACGCCCCCGGATGGATAGGACCTCGTTCGCAGGTCTTGGCCATTAGACAAAAACCCGCGGAGCCCGCTATCAAAACGTGGGTTAAATCCGGGCCGCATTATGGTGGGACTTTTGTAATTGTGTGTTAGCGGCCGGGAACACACCGGCCGACTCGTCCCCGATGCTCGCTCTGAAACTATCCCAGCCGTATCATCGGGCCGTCAGGCAACCTGTGGACTTCGGTACCCGCTCTTTACCGTATCGGATTCATAATCGACGGAGGCAGCCTAAACTCCGGTCGCGATGGGGGTGCTGCACCGGGCGGTATCGGAGGTGCCGGGACAGGCCCAGGTGTCGGAATGGGTACAGGCTTAATTGCCTGAGCCTGCTGCAGCTGAAGAATGAGCTTAAGGAATCCCTCGTTGATCTCGCTGCCAATGCCGAGGCCTCGGGGAACGGTCAAGACCGAAATTTCTAGCCGGGCCGGGACGCCTAACTTCTTGGCTGCCTCGGCTACTTGGGCTGCCTGGTTCCGCTGCTCAGAGGATTCCTCGCCAAAGTAAACCCCCATCTCGGCAAGACCACCCACCTCCATCGTCAGCCATGAAACTTTTTCCGGCTGAGAATCGGAGGAAGGTCTCAGGTTGAGCACTTCCCGGATGCGATCAATCGCTTTGACCCCAGCGGCCAAAATAACCCTGTCGGAGCCAACGCCGGCAGCCAATTCGACTTCTTCTTGGCCCAAGAATTCAACAAGTTTTTCGCGATTCTCTTCGTCCTTAGGGATCTTAAGGCGGATGCGATGGAGCGTAACATCGCCCTCGACGGCCAGCTCCGGTTCCACGACAGCCTCAAGCTCTGACCTTTTCTCGACCGAGCGGGCAATTTCCCGCAGCAACCGGTTGACCTGAGTCACCTCCGCGGTCCGGGCAGCAAATAGGGCCAGCGGTTCGCCAGGCTTTGTCCACAAAGCCAAGATCCAGTCCCAGTTGGGTTGTTTAGCTAACTCCGACAAAGCATCGAAGAGATGGTTTACCAAACTCTGCCGGAGGGAAACCTCCTCCTGATCTGCCTCCTCTTCGGCCTCAGCCAGTGCCTGTTTGCGAAGGTCCTCGAGCGCCAGCCGCAAATCCTCGGCGACCGGACCACTTACCTTGACCGACGAACCGAAAAGCAATGTTGGATTAAGTTCGGCTACCCGGCTCCAAGTGGACTTTTCTGGAGCAAGTTGCTTCAGGGCCCGCTCCCCAGCACTACCAGGCAAAACAGTGACCAACAAATCGGTCCTCGCCGCACGGCGCGCACGGTCAATCCTCAATCCAACGGCAAGTTCGTCCACTTCGGTGTAGCCATCCTCGACCCACGCCAAAAAGCTCTCGACGGCTGCCTGGCGCCTTCGGAACTGCTCATCACTTTCCGTGGGAGCCTGAATCAGCCCCTGTTGCATCTCTCTCTTTAGCTGCTCTACAAGGGCTTCTTGAGCGGCTGACGGAAGCGCCCCGAAATTGAGCCGAAAGACCAGGTCATACTGGGTTCCCGCACCTTCCAGGAGCTTGCCCGGATCCGCGGGCAATTTTCGGAGAAGGTCGCGCTGTTGAGTGGCTACTACCCACCGCCCTTTGGACTGGAAGAAAACCGGCTCCTGATCTGGCGGTGACACGCGATAGACACCAGCACTCACTTCTTCAGCCGCCCCCACAAGCCCCTCAATGGCCGTAAGGAACTGTTTCAAATTCGTTACAGGGAGGATAAACACACCGGGCATCTCGCCCGATAGGCTCTGGGAGACGTCTGCTTCCGGGATCTGCAGGGCCATTCCCCATCGCCGAGTGCGGTCCCAGACCAGAAGTCCCTGACCGCGAGTGCTCATCAAGATCAGCCCCTCAAAGGCGTCGGCGATCTGTGCGTTGCCGAAAAGACCACCCAAATACCGAAGGTCCGCTTTTAGCTCGTCATAACTGGCCACGGACACCACAACGTGAGGCTTAAACTCTTGAGCAAAAGCGTAAGCTGCCACCCACCCCAGAGATAGCCAAAGGCCGACGACAATCCTTCGCGACCAGGGAACCGTTAGCATAACCCAACTCCCTTGTTGATGAAATGTGAGTGGAAACACCTAAAGCGCTACAGGAAGAAGACCGAGTCGCCCTTCCCCCGCGGGACGATAGTTCCGAATAAGCCGAGCCCAGTTGCGTCCCATTTTAGTGCCAGGTCGTCTACTAGACGAGCCAGTCTTCCCCGCAGGGGAAACTGCCGTCAAAGTCATGGCCAGCAAAAGAAAACAAAAGGCCAGGTTCCCTCAGCGTCAGTCGGCTCAGGGATCCTGCGGGCACAACCTCCTCCCTTCGGCCGGTCCGCCCTCACGCCGGCTTTAGCCCATCAATCATTGGAGTAGGTTGGGCCTATGTCGGAGAGAACAAAACGGACGAGGGTTAACGCTCACGGTAGGTGATGCGACCGCGGGTCAGATCATATGGGGATAGCTCCACCGTCACGCGATCGCCGGGCACGATGCGGATAAAGTTCTTACGCATCTTCCCCGCCACATGGGCGAGGACTTCGTGACCAGTGTCCAATTTCACCCGAAACCGAGTGTTTGCCAAAGCTTCGGTCACAACACCGTTTACCTCGATTCCCTTCTCCTTGGCCATAAACCTACCCTTTCCCATCGAGGCGTCCGCCAACCCCAGTCCCGCCGGCCGCCTTCAACCCAAGCGGCCGAGGATACTGGCGTATCGGACAAAAGCCCGACGTCCCGAGGCGAAAGCCTGGTTCAGTGGTCGGGAACTACCACCCTCTCCACGGTTTGCTTTATTACTTAGCCCCAAAAAATGCTAGCGCTTGGAGAACCGGCAGCTTGAAAGAGCTCCCTTTCCGCCTCTGCGGGCATAACACGGCACCCGTGTAGCCCCATGTGAATTTACTCGCCCCGCCAAACTCCGGTTCAAAGAACGAGGCAAGGACATACTTCCTGAAATAGATCCGCCCAACCCTCCGCTTACGGCTCTTAACGTAAGAAATGGGATCGATCAAATCGGGCTAGCAAAAGCTTGGCCCGCCCCCTGGGAAACGCTAGCCCCAGGCTCACCGAAATATTTCCCAAGAACGGTACCCTGCGGACAGCTGCCTGAATGTCGCGGCCCACTAACTACCGCCTATGGTAGCCTCAATTCCGGATGGTTCAACCCCCAGTAAGTGGGGGCCAGTCCAGATCTCACTTTTGGAGAACTCCCCCGGGGGGATCTTACCTGCTCCAAGGCAGGTTGGCAGTTCTTCCCACGTTTCAGCGGGAAAACCCGCGCTCCGAGCCGCCTCCCAAGCGCCGGCCAGGCGGATTGGTTATTTTCTTTGCAATAAAGCCGAGTACTTGGTTGGCGCACAGTAACGATCACGCGAGCAAATCCGCCCTTTGGGGGCGTGCGCCACCTCCATGCGGATTCGCTCCCGTAAACGGGAGCCTACATGCCCTTTTTCGAACCCCCATCCCACGGTCCGGGATTGAAGCCTTGGCAAAGCTTAAGCTGTCACTGGGCGCGATAGACGCACTTACCCCCGACCCAGGTCTCCAGGACTTTGGTATCTTTGATTTCGTCGACGGGGCAGGTGAGGATATCTCGATCCAGGACTATGAAGTCGGCTAGCTTGCCCGGTTCCAGGGATCCTTTGATCTTCTCCTCGAATGTCAAGTAAGCCCCGTTGATTGTATAAAGCCGGATGGCCTCCGCTCGGCTGAGGCTTTCTTCCGGATGCAAAGGCTGATCGCTGCCGCGGGGCAAACGAGTTATAGCCGTCCACATGCCTAAGAACGGGTCGTAGGAATTGATCGCGCGGTATCGGCCGATCTTCTGCATATGATCGGATCCGCCGGCCACCGTGACCCCCTGGTCAAAGAGTGTGCGATACGGCTGGAAGTAACGAAGTCGCTTTTGCCCAAAATGTTCCTGCAGCGTCTGCCCATCTAAAAAAAGCCACACCGGCTGCATGTCTGCCACGATCCCGTGTTCGGCCATGAGCCGAATCGCCTCCGGAGTCATGAAATTGGCGTGAGACAAACACGGGCGTTTCTCCCTTAGTGAGATAACATTAGCCGCCTTAACGTAGGCGTTTACCAGGGCTTCTACGGCCCCGTCACCGACACAGTGGGCGGTAGGTTGAAGATCATTCTCGAGGATATAGCGAACAAGTTTGGCCAGGGGCTCTGGTTCGACAAACAAAACGCCTCGATACTCAGGATCATCAATCGAGTAAATCTGACTGACTCCCCAAGGTTCTTTCATGTACGCGCTGCCGGTGAGCATCCCGCCGTCCAAAAAGAACTTAATGCCCCGCAGCCACAGCCACGGGTTATACTGGTTTAACGGATGCGACTTGACAAACTGAACACCCTTTTCGATCCCCTCCCATGAGCCTTGAGCGTTGACGTAATACGTCAGAAACACTCGGCACGTTAATTGTCCGCGATTAAGAAGGGTTTGATAAAGCTCTATGCTCCCTTCGCCGACGCTTCGGTCCACAACGCTCGTGATGCCCACCTCGTTATAAGCCGCAAGGAGTTGCCGAAGGGCATTCACCCGATCTTCAAACCCGGGTGACCGCTCGGGGGATTGATATTTGATAAAACGAGCGCAATTTCTCAACACGCCGGTCGGCTCGCCCGTGACGGGATCGCGTTCGATCTTGCCGGGCAGACCGTCGCGGATTTCAAAGTCCTTAGTGATCCCACATAGTTGCAGGGCAAGCGAGTTGAGAACCGCATCCGGACCTGTACGAAAGACCACCGGATGGCGTGGGGCTGCCTCGTCAAGCTCCTGGCGGGTGGGATACCGCCGTTCCCGCAACCGAGTGATAAATACCTGCTGTATGCGGATCCACTGACCTTCCGGCAGCACAGAAGCCCGCTGGCGGATATAGGCCAGCACATCGGCAACCGACTCCATAGCAGGCACAGGGTGGTCAAATTCAAAAACAGAGGCCCCAGGCGGATGAACATGCGTATCGATCAGACCGGGGAGAACCATCCGCCCCGCCAAGTCCACTGTGGCCTGGACCGGGCCCGCCTCGGCCGCCAATTTGTGCACCTCGGCTTGCGGCCCCACTGCAATGATCCTCTCTCCTTGAATGGCCATTGCCTCCGCCACGGAAAAATCTTTGTCAACAGTCACAATTTTTCCGTTCACAAAGATAAGAACCGGCTCTTGGGTCGAGCTATCGTTTGCCACGCTGTGGGACCCAAGCAGGCAAAACGCCATGCCGATCCATGCGCCCACAAGGATCGGAAGAGCTCTGGCGATTGGCAAAATAGCGGTGGATTTCATAGGCAGGCCCTTACTTGCCATGACGTTGGACGGAGCTTAACCCCAGCGGCCAGTCCACACTGCTAGGGCAGCCAGAAAAATGATCCACAATACTAGCAGACTTCCGGTAACGAGAAGGAATATCCAATCCCCACGAGTCGGACGGCGGACATCATTGCTCGGTGCAACGGAGGCTGGAACGGTTTCAGCTCGGCCGCCCGGAGACTTGCTTTCTTTGGCGGCCGGCTGCTCTTTTTTGTGGTAGGCGGGCCTCTTTCGCGACGATTTACTCATGCTCGATTGTCTTCCGCCTCCGGCTTGTGGGTGGAACGCAGCCTGGAAGGGCCATCCATCAACAACCCAATCTCGACTTGAAATGCCTCCTCAAAGTTGTACACGTTGTCGAAGTCTTCCCGGCGGTCTTCCCGCGTCTTCCGCATCCGCCCACAGCGAATCAGGTTAAAAACGATTTCGCCAAAATCGCTTGTCGAACGAATCCCCCAGCTATTGAGCACAGCCTTGGCCATCAACCCATAACGCTCCAAAGCATAGAGCCGGGCCGCTTCACACAGCTCCTGCCCTGTCACGTGCTTTTGCGGCTCCGCCAATTCCGGACCAGGAGCCTCTCCGGGCAATGGCTCGCTCGGACAAAGCCGGCCAAGCCCTAAAACTTCCTGAGCATAAGCGAGTGCTTCAAAAACAAATAGGTAGGCCTCCAGCTTATACCGCGGATCTGTCTGAGCCAGCGTTCGTAGATCATCTAAAGCATCCGACATCCTGCACTCGCAAAGAATTTTCCAATGGGCAGGTTAAAGAGCTACCTTACAAAGGCGAATGTGAGGGTTACCCGTTCTCACGTAGACAACTTCAAGGGTCGAGCTGAGCACCGATCTTCGCCGCCGACCACTCCCACTGCAAAGCCGATGGGTCACCGTGCTAGCCGGGGTCAGCCGGTGCTCATACTAAGCCCGATCTGCTTCGGCCCAAAGGGGCCGGGCAAAAATTACATTGGTCAAAGTATGGTAGGCTCGCAAATCAGGCAAGCTTTTCTCGCCAAAGTCCTTTGCCAAAGAAGTTCACACCCGATGGCGCAAACTGCCGCCCGCAATTCCACGGGTGAGCCGGCTCCCAACACTCTTCCCCGGCAAGGGCGGGATTCCTTTTCCCAAGTTAGCCGGCGGCTTTTGATACCGCCCTGGCCGGCGGGGGAGGCACGCCTACCGGTCCAAAAACTGGGCGTCGCGTCCCTAGGTTAAATCGGGCTCTCAAACTCAAACCCGCATTAGCGCCGCCAACCTGTGCCCGAAGCGGGCGGTACGAATCGCAGCCCCTCCGGCCCACCCGAACGGCTCAAACTAATCCTCCATTTCGGGGGTTTCAGGCAGGGCCTCTGTCCACGAACCCTCCGGCGGCTGGGGCCCATTGGCGAAGTCGCCGCTCTCTACCTCTATGGACTCCTCTGCCTCTTCCTGAGCCGCCACCTCCAATTCTTCGGCCTCTTCTGGCAAGGCGAGAACTTCAATGCCGGCAATCGGCACGAGTTTTCTTCCCCTGCCTTCGATTTCCACCCAAACTTGCTCCTTCAGCAGCTCCTGGCCAACAACCCGTCCTTGACCTTCGCTGCAGCGTACCTCTGCCCCGATGGGAGGACATTGCTGCAACAGCGACTGATAGGTTTCGTATTCATACCGGAGGCAGCATTTCAGGCGGCCGCATCGGCCAGAAATCTTCGTCGGATCCAGCGTGGACCGCTGAACCTTCGCCATGTGCATCGAGATAGGAGGGATGATAACCAAATGCGTATTGCAACAAACCGGATGGCCGCAATCTCCGTAGTCGGCCAAAAGTCGGGCCTCGTCCCGCACGCCGATTTGGCGCATTTCAATGCGGGTACGGAATTCCCGAGCCAATTGCCGAACTAACTGCCGAAAATCGACCCTCTCCGCTGCCCGGAAATAGACAATTATCCGTTCCCCGCCGAAAAGGTGCTCCACTCGCACCAGCTTCATGGGGAGATTACCAGCCGCCACATACCGAGCGCAAGTCGCAAGCTCTGCCTTTTCTCGCTCCGCGATCCGTCGCGCCTCCGCCCGATCAGCCTCGGTCATCACCCGGAGGATAGAGCCTCGAGCTGAGGGCTTGGCGTCGCCGAGGGCCTCGAAAGCTGCTGACTCTGCCCGGCGAAGAACCACCCCTATTTCCGTTCCCCGGTCGGTGCGAACAATCACCTCGGTCCAGCGAGCGAGAGGCTCGGGCTTGTTCCAGGTAAAGACCCCCAAATGCCGCATCGCCCCAAAGCGAACAATGTAATCCTGGGGCTGCCGCTGAGTTGGCTTTTCGACCACTTCATTCTCGTTTACCGACGGCATCGAGGGTCTCTCGCGCCCCCTCGGCCGGGTGTTTTTCTTGCCACGCCGCATTCCAATAGCTCATCAATACCTGCATCTGGGTTGAACTGAACGGGTTTTGCAACCGGCTCGCTTCTGCAAAAATCAAATTCTAACCGAAAAGCCCCTCCTGTCCGGCCAGCTCCTTCGGGTCTTTTCCCCGGTCATTAGCGGTGCTACCGCGAGGTAGCAAGCGTTCCCCACAGTGGAGAATGGCGGAAGACTGTCACGCAGTTCGGAAATCGATTAAACGGAGGGATAAGCGGGGTTACAGAAAGTTTATCGCACAAACGGTTTGTCGTATCCCTTAGGCCTCCCAACGCGGAGGCGAGGAGACGATTGGGCTCGGGCAGGCAGCCGAGCCGGGGTTAAACGTAGGGAAGATCTGGTGCTGGAAAAAGTTTTTTGCCTCTTCGAGGAGCTGATGTGGGGAATAATTTGCAACCTCCGGCCCCCAGATTTCCACATCAAAGGGGCCGCTATAGCCAGCCTCTCTCAACATGGTGAGGATCTTGGCCACCGGCACCACGCCTTTGCCGGGCGGAACTCGTCTCGGCTCCCCGTTTTCAAGCCGAATGTCGGCTACCTGTACCAGCGCTAGCTCCTTTACCCACTCGTCTAACCGCCGCAAGACCTCGAGGTCTAATCCGAGGTGGCCCAGATCATACACAATCTTTACGTGCGACCCTCCCACTACTGCCACAAACTCCAGGGCTTCCTCGATCCTTTGGAGATAGGTCAGCTTCTCGGGATCCGCGGGATGAACTGGCTCCAACCCGAGGAACACACCGTTTTGCCTAGCCACTGGCTCCAGCTCTTTGAGAGCCTCTCGTAAGATCCGCCGGGAATGGTTGAAAGTATGTCTCCCGCGCTCCCCACTGTGGATGATGACAATTTGTGCCCCCCACCGCCTTGCCCAGTTGATATAACGAATGGCCTCCTCCATGGCGGCGCGGTAGGACCAGCCATGCGTCCCCGTAAAACCCCCCGCCCAATCTAAGTACAACGGCCGGAGAGCCGAGCCAGAGAGAAGCTCGCTTGCTTTCTCCTCGTCCACCTGGAGCAGTTTTCCTCGCCAAAGGCCGATCCCGGTCACCCCAGCCTCAGAGTAGAAAACGACGTCTTCCTCGAAAGACCACTGAGGAGTCGTCCGTTGGCTGACACATAGACCCATCATGGTGCTACCCTCTGTCCGCCATTGGGTCTCCTAGAGTAGTTACACCCCCTAGGAAAATCACCCTCATTCCGCCAAAGAATTCCCGTAATTACAGGAGACCGGTCTCAACCGGGTGCACGGGCGAGGCAAACCCGGCGTCCGTGTGTCAAGACCTTAAGGGGTGAAGATTAAGGCCCTAGCCCGAAAAGTAGGGCATCAACCGCGGAAGCCGCGCCTTCAACACAATTTCACCGTGGCAATCCCGGCGCCCCGACACGATAACTCCTCCCCACCGGTTTGGTTACCTGGCTTACCAGTTGGTGGGGTAATTTATTGACGTAACGAATATCGGATCGGGGGAGGGGGTGCCACCACATCCGCCAGGGGAGTACAGGTTGTAACTATTCTGCCGAAATTGCCTGGAACGCGTAAGCGGGGATTTTTGTGGAGTCACCCACCACCAACGGTCGAGCACGGTCTTTGGCCCGACCAGGGTTAATTGCGACGAGAAAAGAAAACTGGCAGCGGGAAAATTTCGGCAATACCGACCTGCAAATCTCCCCGGGCTCCTAACTTGCCCTTGGAAAGGCAAGAAAGGGTCCTTGGCCCGAGGTCCGGCGACAACCGCCCAATCTTTCGTTACGTCTCCTAGGCTAAAGGCTTCGGCGGGCTTAATCACCCGGGTTAATCTCGGGTTAAGGCGATTCGCCTCGAGGCTTTAGGCGCCCCTATGCGGAGAGCACTTAACTCGGAAAGTCGTCGCCGCGGCCAGAATCTTTCCCGGCTCAATCCGCTTAAAAGACGCGCAACTTGCTTCGATAAACGCGCAACTTGCTTCGATAAAGAGGTGTGACGGTCCCGGAAAGCATCAGTGCCTTGGGGCTTCCCTCCACCAGCATGGAAGTCCAACGCCGTACCATTAAGTGGTTCACGGGGCCAAACTCAGGTCCGTCTCATGTCCGCGGATGGGTCGGCTTCGTCACTTCCCGGCAGAAACCTCACAAATTGGGCCATGGTATTTGGGAGGGACTTTGCCATCGTTCAACTTCCTCCGCCCGGACGGCCGAGCTTGAAAATCCCCCCTAGTACCGCCAGAATTAACGTTCTTACCACCGCGCCTCGTTAGCAACGACCGCGAGTATACCGACCGTTGCCATGAAGCCGAACCAGCTTGATAAGCGGTTGGCGTTTGCCTAATTGTCGATTAAGGGCATCATCTTAGCGATATTCGGCCGGTGTGGTGGATTTAGTGATGTTGTCTTAGTGCAGCTACCACCGCTCTCGATGGTAGACGCTGTCGTGATTCAAACAAGGACTTCGAGAGAATAAGCGGAGCCGATTGGCAGCCGGCGTTATCAAGCGGGACCAGGACGGTCATTTGCAGCCGGTTTTCGCGAATTAGACACAGCCGAAAGTAACGCGAGGGTGCTCGCTGGGAAGCGACGGCTTCGCGCAAAGCTAGCAAACTAAGGGGAGAGCTAACACGAATCGGAGATCGTCATGGCACAAGCATGTGAGATCTGTGGCAAAAAGCCCGCCATGGGCAATCAAGTCGCCAAAAGAGGTAAACCCAAGTACTTGGGAGGCGTGGGAACAAAGATCACGGGGATCACGCGGCGGAAGTTTCGCCCAAACCTCCAGCATGTCCGCGTGACCACTGCCGAAGGGACAACCAAGCGGCTTCGTGTATGCACACAGTGTATCCGGAGTGGCGCCGTAGCGAAAATGATGCGGACCTCGCCGTTTAAGCTGCCGGCCCTTGACCCCGCCGAAAAGGCCGCCCTGGAAGCCGTCCTGGCAAAAGAAGAAAGGAAAAAACGCAAAAAGAAATAGGCTCGCGCCGGTTACTCGCTCGGCCGCCGGTGGCGCTGGCGAGTTTCCAGATGAAAATAGACACTCGCCCGGTTCCGGGTGAAACCCAAAGGTTTCTCTTGCAAGTGTGATGGCTGGTCGAGTTAGCCGGTGTGCGATCGCTTGCCGGTTCCCCGTGGTTTGGCACGGCTCGTAAACGCAGAGGTGTTGTCCCCCAAATGTCAATAGCCCCGGAAGAAGTCCGCAAAGTGGCCCTTCTTGCGCGGCTCCTTCTAAGCGAGGATGAAGTCGCCGAAATGGCCACCCAGCTTAGCCGCATCCTCGCCTACATGGAAGTTTTGCGCAGTGTGGACACCTCGCAAGTCGAGCCGATGGCTCACCCGCTTGAGCTAGTCAACGTGTTTCGGGACGATAAAGTCCGCCCGGGGCTTGCGCGGGAAGAAGCGCTAAAGAACGCACCCAAACACGACGGAGAGTGTTACCTTGTCCCGGCGGTTTTGGGACCGGTTTGACCACTCCTAGGTCGTCCGGCCCCTGTGGACGTTCTAAGGTAAACTTGGACGAGGTGATCATTCAAGGGCAACAGCTGTTTGCAAAAGCGCCCCGGCTAGTCGACTGCTTGAGGATTTGCAAGGAACATCGGCAATAGCTTGCTGGCCGCTTTTATGGACATCACGGATCTTACCGCCTGCGAACTAATCGCGCAGCTTGAGCAAAGGCAGTTATCGTCCTCCGAAATCGTAGATGCTTTTCTGTACCGCATTAAGCACTTGGACAGCCGGTTGGGGGCTTTCCTCCATGTGGACGAAGAGCAAGCCCGTCGGAGGGCGGCCGAGGTTGATCGGCGCCGCCAAGCCGGGGAAAAAGTAGGACCTTTGGCTGGTTTGCCTATCGCTATCAAGGACAATATCTGTACATGCGATCAAAAGACGACCTGCGCGTCGAAGATTCTTGCGAACTTCCAACCACCGTTTGATGCGACCATTGTCCGCCGGATCCGCGAGGCCGATGGCATCATTGTCGGCAAGACCAACTTGGATGAATTTGGCATGGGAGGTTCGAACGAGCTTTCGGCCTTCGGACCTGTGCGGAATCCGTGGGATCCTGACCGGGTGCCGGGTGGTTCAAGCGGTGGTGCGGCGGCTGCTTTGGCCGCGGGTATGGTGCCACTTTCGGTGGGAAGCGACACCGGGGGCTCCATTCGTCAACCAGCCGCTCTTTGCGGCGTAACGGGTCTTAAGCCCACATATGGCCGAGTGAGCCGGTTCGGCCTAGTAGCTTATGCAAGTAGCCTCGACCAAATTGGTCCACTGGGGCGAACCGCGGAAGATGTCGCCCTCTTGCTTGAGGTTTTAGCTGGCCACGATCCGCGCGATTCCACCAGTGTCCCCGGCGGAGTGCCACCATATCGTCAACTTCTGAACAATCGACCTGAGGGCATCCGCCTGGGACTGTTAGTCGATCAACTTGGCCAAGGCGTTGACGAAGAGATTACCCAAGCCATTAGCGAGGCCGCAAAAGTCTTCGAGCGGCTGGGGATGCCGGTAATCGAGATTGGTTTACCGCATCATCATTTAGCCGTCGCCTGTTATTACATCATTGCCACCAGCGAAGCCTCCAGCAATTTAGCGCGGTATGACGGCGTCCACTTTGGTTACCGGACGGACGAGCGGGCAATGGAGGAGGAACTGGCCCAGGAGCGTCGGTTGTGGGCGGAAAAGGGTCTGGCCGCTTTGCCCGAAGAGCCTGACCCGCCTATTGTGCGTCTTTATCGCAAGAGCCGCGCGGAAGGATTTGGCCCGGAAGTGAAACGGCGGATTATGCTCGGCACTTATGCTCTAAGTGCCGGCTACTACGAGGCTTACTACCTTCAGGCGGCGAAGGTCCGGCGGCTCATTCGTGCAGATTACGACCAAGCTTTTTCTCAGGTGGCAGCTCTTATCGGACCGGTCACTCCCACCCCGGCTTTCCGGTTAGGGGAAAAGATCCAAGACCCGCTGGCAATGTATCTTTTCGACGCTTTTACCGTAGGCGCGAACTTGGCTGGCATTTGCGCCCTTGCCTTGCCATGTGGCCAGACGCGAAGTGGTCTGCCGATAGGACTTCAGCTCCAAGGGCCACCGTTTGCCGAGCACGTGCTTCTTCAACTTGCCTACTGGTTCCAAAAGGAAACAGACTGGCATCGGCGAAGACCGCCGCTGACCGCCTTGGACCGGATCGCCGCTGGCCGGGGCGATACGCCCTAGGTGGTCCACAAGCAAAAGTCGGGACAGGCTTGTACAGAAATTGCTGGGCAACGATCTTAAGCCATGGAAAAACCGTACGAAATCGTCATTGGTCTGGAGGTACACGTCCAGCTTCTGACCCGCAGTAAGCTTTTCTGTGGTTGTAGCACCGAGTTTGGCGCGCCGCCCAACACACAAACTTGTCCCGTTTGCATCGGAATGCCGGGAGTGCTTCCGGTGATGAACCGGCATGCTTTTGAGCTTGCGCTGAAGACAGCCTGTGCCCTTAACTGCGAGATTGCCCCGTTCACCAAGTGGGACCGCAAAAACTACTATTACCCGGATCTCCCTAAAAATTATCAAATAAGCCAATATGACCTTCCTTTCAGCCGAAATGGTTATCTCGAGATTCGCTCGCCGGAAGCCGAAGGTGGAAGACGACGGATCGGAATAATTCGTGTGCACCTGGAGGAAGACGCCGGCAAAAGCATGCACGACGAAAAGGCTGGCCGGGCCGACAGCCGGATCGATCTCAATCGCGCCGGCACCCCGCTTCTGGAAATTGTAACTCGTCCCGATCTCCGTAGCCCCACCGAGGCGAAAGTTTTCCTCCAGGAGCTGAAACTCTTGCTCAACTATCTCGGCGTATCCGATTGCAACATGCAAGAGGGAAGCCTTCGCGTTGACGCCAATATCAACATTCGTGTCAACACACCGGATGGCCCAGTGCCCACGCCGATTGTGGAAGTTAAGAACATGAATAGCTTCCGCGCTGTGGAGCGGGCCCTGGCCTACGAAGCCGAGCGGCAATATCAAGAGTTCCTCCAAACCGGGAAGCGCCTGGGCGAAGTGCCCAAGCAAACCCGCGGCTGGGATGACGAGGCGGAAGTCACCCGGCCCCAGCGCACAAAAGAAGAATCCAGCGATTACCGCTATTTCCCAGAGCCGGATTTGGTCCCCGTGGTGGTGACCGAGGCGGAAATTGCCCGCATCCGGGCGTCTTTGGGCGAGCTGCCCGCCGCCTTGCGGGAAAGGCTGGAACGAAGCTATGGCCTGACGGCTTACGATAGCGACGTTCTTGTCAGCCAAGGTCGGCCAGTTGTCGACTATTTCGAAGTGCTTGCCCAGCGCTGCGGGGAGGGGAAGCTAGCAGCCAATTGGGTGCAGCAGGAGGTCCTTCGCTATCTCAATGAAAAACAGGTAGGGATCGAATCTTTTCCGATTCCGGCTGAGCGGCTGGCGGAACTACTGGCTATGATCCGGGAGCGGACACTTGACACTCGCCGTGGCCGCGAGGTTTTTGCCCGGATGTTGACCACCGGAGAAACTGCCACCGAAGCCTTAGCTGCCCTTGGTTTTGTGGATGTAAGCGACGAGGAAATCCACGCGCTTTGCCGCAAGCTAATCGCAGAAAATCCCAAAACAGTAGCCGATGTCAAAGCAGGCAAGATTAAGGCGGTCGGCGGCCTGGTGGGTCAAGCGAAGAAGATTAATCCGCATGTTGATCCGGCCAAGGTTCGTGAGGTGTGCTTGCGACTAATCGGCGAACTGGCCTAAGGGCACCTAGTTTCTTTGAGGTCTTTGATAGTCAACAGGTGCCCGGCCGCCCGGATGTAAAGCGCGGGGTCTTCCGCCGATTTGTCCGTAAACCGCAAAGGGAGGACCGCTGGCATGGAATGCCCTGAGGAGCTCGCCAGCCCGCGCCAGACAAGACCGATTATCACACTGACGACCGACTTCGGCACCGCCGGGCCTTACGTCGGGGCGATGAAGGGTGTCATCCTTGGCATTTGCCCGGAAGTCCGCATCGTTGATATTACCCATTCGATCCCGCCACAAGATATTCGCTTCGGAGCGCTTATCCTGGCGGATGCCGCTTTCTATTTTCCTCCGGGGACCATCCACATTGCCGTGGTCGATCCCGGGGTGGGAACTAAGCGGGCCCTCATCTACGCGGAGATTGGTCAACAGCGCTTTCTTGCGCCGGACAATGGACTCCTGACACTTGTCTTTGAGCGCGGTCCGGTCGGCCGGATCATTCGGCTAGAAAACAGCCGGTATTGGCGCCCAGAAGTGTCGGCTACCTTTCATGGCCGGGATATCCTTGCGCCGGTGTCGGCTCACCTTGCAGGTGGCCTTGAGCCGTCCCAACTGGGACCGGAAATCTCTGAACCGGTCTTACTTAATTGGCCTCAACCAATCGAAGGATCGGACGAACTGGCCGGGGAAGTGGTGGCCGTCGACACATTCGGCAATTTGATTACCAATATCAATGCCGAGCACCTCGTGCACTTGGGACGGCCCGAAGAACTGGAGGTGGAAATCCTTTCCCAGCGGCTAGCAGGGATTTGCCGGACATACGGGGACCGGCGGCCTGGCGAGGTGGTGGCCCTTGTTGGCTCGGCAGCAAGGCTGGAAATTGCCGTTGTCTGTGGCCATGCCGCAAGCCGGCTCGCTGCCCAAGTGGGTACACCCGTCCGCGTCCGTCGCCTTAGCCCGGCGCAGTAGCCCCGCACCCTGAGTCGGGTAATCCCGGAAGGCTGTGGACCGGGCTTTTTCCGTTGCCAAACGCCCGTCCGGGGCAGCTCCAGTTGGGCCTTCCAACCAAGCGCCTATCGCCGGGAGGCTAAGGGTTGCGCACCGAGGGGAGAAGCGATTGCGACACACCGTGGGGTAGCATCCGGCTAACAAGTTTGCTTGCCTCTCTACTTTGAGGCTTACATCGAGTTAATCCGGCCAAATTTGCCCCACGAAGCCGCCAGCCACAAGTGCCCACTCGGAAAGACCCCTCCGCTTGCCGAGCAAATGTAAGAACAAAGCCTTTATTTTTCTTGCGTTCCCAGCGGTTATTCCCACAATGAGACGGCGGCCTTCGCGGTCGTTGACCGGCGAGGGTGCGCCGGCCTGCCTTCCGGTTCCGACTCAGCAAGCCGTGTTGACGCAAAACTGGCAATTACCCAATTTCTTGAGCATGCAGCCACAAGGAGGCGACCATGAATACCCGACGACCTTTCCCCACCCCAAAAGACCGTGCTCGGCGGGCCACCGCGGTTTCTTTGGTCATAATTTCGGCGATGGCGGTTCTTGGCGGTGTGCCGCCACTTGAGCCGAAAGGGGCTTGCTCCGCTGAAATGCCGGAGCGAGTGTCCTTCCATATGCATCGAATCGGGAGCTATCGAGGCGAACCGTGCGGGGTGGGAGATTTTAACCGCGACGGCCGGCTGGACGTGGTGGCTGGTCCGTACATTTATTTCGGCCCCAATTGGCGGCGATTTCAATTCCGCGAGGTCAAAGGTGATGTTGACGGAAAAGGCATCGGCTATCGCTACGATTTTATGAATTTGCCCCTAGATGTTGACCATGACGGCTGGCTGGATGTGGTTTCCTGCTCGTGGCATGAGAAGTGGTCCCTCTGGTTCCGCAACCCAGCCGGCGAGGAAAAACCGTGGGAATCGTTTATTATCGAAGAGGGCTGGAATTTCGAGTGCGGCGAACTTGTGGATGTAGATGGCGATGGGCGTGCCGAGGAGATTTTGCCCCAGGTGCTCCGCACCGTGTGGTACGAACGACTGCCGGCGGGGAGCGAGCGGGCTGGGTTTCGGATCCATGTGGTTTCGGAAAAGCATCTGCCTTTTGGTGGCGGGGTGGGTGACGTCAACGGAGATGGCCGGCCGGATATCATCCGCCCAGCTGCCTGGTTTGAAGCCCCCAAAGATATTCGCAGCGAGCCGTGGCGGGAACATCCCCTCACCCTAGGAGATCTAAATCCTAACCAGGCGGCTCACACTGCGCAGATTCTGGTTTTCGATGTGGACGGAGATGGTTTCAATGATTTGATTGCAAGCTCCGCCCACAGTTATGGTCTGTTCTGCTATCGGCAAAAGCGATCGGGTGACCAGATCACCTGGGAGCGGGAGGTAATTGATCAATCTTGGAGCCAAGTCCACAGCTTAGCGCTGGGTGACTTAGACGGCGATGGTGTCCCCGAGCTAGTCACTGGCAAACGTTTCATGGCTCACAATGGGTCAGACCCCGGCGAATTTGAGCCGCTTGGCGTCTACTATTACAAGATTCTTCGCAATAAGGGAGAGGCAAACCAACCGCAGGTGAAATGGTGGCGGGTAGTCATTACCTTTGATCAGGGCATTGGCTCCGGGATGAATATCCCCATTGTGGACTTAGACGGCGACGGAGACAATGACATTGTGGTAACCGGCAAATGGGGCGGACCAGTGTGGTTTGAAAATCTGAGACAATAACCCCGCCACGTTGGCGCAACCTGTGGGAAAGCACCTGTTTCGGTCGCATCTTGTAGACTGATCCGGGAAAAATTTTGGCAGCCTAATTGGCTGCACGAGTCATTTTCCGTGCGGCTTGGCTGTCCAAAAAAATGTGAACAAGAAATGGGAACATCGCCCCTCGGAAGCGGAGCCTATCTGATGCGTCGACAGAACTGCATTTGGCCCGCATATCCACACCTGCCACGTTACTCCCGGTGGTCGGCAATTTTCGCAAGCCCTATAGCTGGGGTGGTGTCCATCCTTCTAATTGCCAGCGCCCTGTGCGCCGAGCCACGAAAAGACCGCACCGTTGTCTTAGTGAGCATCGACGGCTTGGGGCACGCTTACCTCAGTGACCCGCGGGCTGATGTGCCCACACTGCGTCGCCTTGCTCAAGATGGTGCAGTGGCCGACGGGATGATCACCGTCTTTCCCAGCGTGACGTGGACGGCTCACGCCACGATATCCACGGGCGTATGGCCCCGGCGACACGGCATTTTGGCCAACGACATCATCGATCGCCAAACGCGGCAGAAAGTGACGCTGCTTTGCGACCCTGTTTACGAACCGGCGGATATCCTTCGTGCCCCCACGATTTTCGAAGTGGCCCACCGGGCAGGGTTGGTCACAGCCGGTGTGCTTTGGCCCCTTACCCGAAACACCAAGTTCATGCACTTTGCCGCCCCTGATATGCCGGGGGACGATGCGTGGATGAAATTCGGTACGCCACAGTGGATTGCCCGACTTCGCGAAAAAGGGCTTCCAGTGGATGATCACGGCCGCTGGTGTCGGGAAAGTGGCGGCGGTGTCCCGCGGGACTGGCTTTATGCACGCATGGCTCGTCAACTGCTTGACGAGCATGAGCCCAATCTGGTGCTCATCCACTTAGTGGAGCCGGACCATGTCCAGCACCGCACCGGGCCTTATTCAGGCGATGCCTACTGGGCGGCAAGCTACGCCGACGACCGGATCCGGGATATCTGGGAGGCGATCTTGCGCTCGCCCCGAGCAAGAAGCACTTATCTCATCATTTGTTCCGATCACGGGTTTTTCCCCACTCGCCGGACAATTCAGCCCAATGTGCTTCTGCGGCAGATGGGGCTTATCACCGTGCAAGAGGGCAAACCCATCGCCCAGGAGGCTTGGTGCCTGACCCAGGGCGGGGCCGCCGCCCTTTACATCTTCGACCAGGCTCGCCGTCAAGGGCTAGTGGATGAGCTCAAGCAGCGGTTGACCAAGCTTGAGGGCATCGAGCGGGTCTTCAGCGGAGAAGAATTTGGGGTTTTGGGCCAAGCTACCGTAGACGAACACCCGTGGGCACCTGATCTTTGGCTGGCTGCCAAGCGGGAATATGTCTTCTCCGAGGGAGTTACCGGTGAGCAAATAGTCGTGGACCGCCCCAGTCCCGGTGGCACGCACGGTTACCTTCCCGATCACCCGGACATGTGGGCACTGTGCATAATTTGGGGGCCGGGGATACCTGCCGGAACGCGGCTTGGGCGGGTCCAGCTTGTGGATCTTGCCCCCACGGTGGCACACCTTCTTGGGGTGGAACTTCCGGGCACCGACGGTAGACCGCTTGTTTCCGTACCGTAGTCGGTTTATCGTTTCGCGCGGCTTACTTCCACCGATTGTCCGAAAGTTGCAAAGCGAGTGGTATCAAGCGGCGGTTTAGACTCCCTCCCCGCCGGGACAGATCAACGCCCGAGATGGCTTCTCGGACGAAGCAACTTCCGCTCGAAAAAGTCGAAGCCTAAGGAGCAGTATTTCCTTGCACAAAATTTGTTTTTGAAGTTCCCACTGGCGGACGAGGTCTTGCAAAGCTTCTTCTCGGCGGCGCAGTTCCTGCCAAGCTGTCTGAAGGCAGGAAGCACTGCGGGCAAGCTCGGCCGTGCGGGCGAGGCTCCAGGACTCAAGCTCCTTACGGCGCTCGGAAAGCCGCTTGAGCTCCGTGGCCAATTCCCGTCGCAGCCCCTCCAGTCGATTAAGCTCTTGGCTTAGCTGCTGACGAAGTTCGAGCAATTCTTCCGGTCGGGACAAGGCAGCCGCCGCCTCCCCAATCTGCGTCAACACCCGGGCCGCTAATTCCGCAGGAAGACCGGCAGCGATCCGCTCCTCGACCCATCGCCGCTTCAATTCTTCCAGCAGAAGCCGCTCCCGGAAAAGCTGGGCATTCTGGGCCTCAACTTCCCCTTCCAACTCCCGAAGGACTGCCTCCCGGCGGGCAAGGGCGTGCTCTTGATTCTGTAGTCGCTCAACAGCCTCCTTAAGGGCTGCCAGTTGCTCCAAGACTTGTTGACGGAGGCGAAGCTGAGCGGCCTGGGCCTCTTCTTCGACGATCCGGTAGCGCGCTTGAAGCTCTTCCCGTAACCTATCAGCTTCGCCCACCCCCTCCAGGAGGCAAAGGCGTAGATCCTCCAACTCCTGGGCCTTTTCGGCTAGTCGGCGTCGCTCCTCCTCAAGCTCCTCCTGGGCTCGGCTAACAGCCTGTTGACGGCGGGTGACCTCGGCGGAAGCAACCTGAAGTTCGCGCCGGCGTTTTTCCAGCTCCCCCTCCACCCAAGTGCGATATTTGTCGACTTGCTCACGAAGAAGCCGATGCAGCTCTACTACCCGGGCTTGATCTGCCGCCAATTTCTGCCGTTCAAAGGCCAGTGCGTTCTGCCAATTTTCCTTTTCTTTCTCTAAAAGCTGGCGAGATTGTCGCAGCTTGTCGACCTCGGCTTGAAACTGGGCCTGCCACTCCGCGTGCTGCCGGTTGAGCTCGTCGGCACGACGCTCATACTCCTGCTCAAGTTGGGCCAGCCGCTGCCGGCACTCTTCCTCCCACCGGTCCTTTTGAGCGACAAGTGACGCCTCGGCAATCTCTAATTCCTGCGCCCGATGATCAATCGCGGCCTTTTCGGCAGCTAAGGCTTCTTCCCGCTCTTTAAGAAGGGCTTCGCGAGCGGCCAACCGTTCGGCCAGCTCATCGAGCTGGCGGTGGCGGCCTACTAACGCAAGCTCTCTTTGCTCCAAGACAAGCTGGGCGTGACGAACTTCGGCCTCGAATCGCTCTTTGGCTAGGGCCAGCTGCTTACGGCGTTTGATCAGCCGTCGACGCCGCCTGGCCAGGTGGCGAAGAAGTTGCCGCAGCTGGGTTTCGAGGAGCTCCCCCAGAGTATCACCGCCTACCGAGGGAGCGGCCTCGGGGCTGATGATCTCCCCGCTCAATGGTCCGCCAGCGGGGGCACCCTGCCCAGGTTGCGACAAAAGAGCATTCTGAGAGGCGGTTGTGGAGATTTCTTCCGAGGCTTTTAGCGATGCCTTGCTCCGGCGGCGCTTAGGGCGGACATGGGCGTCGGCCGAAGAGAGTTCATGCGGAGAGTCAATCCGCAGACCATTAGCTCCGCCGTTTTCCGCAGAAGCATGAGAAGTGTCTTTTTTTCCCACCGACCGACTGCCCATCGGAGAACTGTCGTCTCCACTCGATGACAAGACAAATTTCGCGAACTGGCCCCACCCCGTGAATAAATCCAGAGAAGCTTGGAGAATTAACCTGTTCCGCCACGGCTTAAGGCCGTCAACGTGTGGTCTGCCTTACCGGGCGGGAACTGGTGAGACTCGGGGCCGCCCCATATTTCGGCCATTATTTGCGAAAACTTGAGTAGAAATCGCCGGAAGCCCAGACGCAGCAAGAAGCCCGCCGCTACTGGCTTAATTTTTGCTCACAAGCGACAGGCCATCCGGGGGAAGTACGCTCCGGACAGCTAATCTTGGCGCATTTGCGGCAGGACGACCGCTCCGGCTCGAAAAGGAACTTACCGCTCCAGTTCAACGTTCCAATAAGCTTCGCTTATGAACTTGGACCAGCTTTCGATGCGGATTTCGCGACAAGAATAGAGAGGTTGCCATTTTGGCCGGGTGGGCCGGCGGCGGAGTTTCATTCCGGCCTGTTCCGGCGTGCGGTTGCCTTTTCGTTTATTACACTCCAAACAAGCCACCACGCAGTTTTCCCAAGTCGACTGTCCCCCCTGAGAACGCGGGATTACGTGATCGATTGTCAACTCGTCCGGCGGCGCCTGTCGGCCACAATATTGACAAACATAGTGATCTCTTTTAAAGAGGTTCCTTCGGCTAAAGGTTACCACATTGGCCGGAACGCGATCGTAATCGTTAAGCACAACCACTTCCGGAGCCTTGAGGCGAAGAGTAACCGCCTGAACGAACCGGTCGTTTTCTCGCGGTCGGATACGAGACCAATCGGCCCAGGTGAACGTTTGGAAGGTCTCCGGATCTACCACCCGGGCCGTTCCGTTAAAAACCATGACAAGCGCCCGAGCAACCGTCGCTATGCGAATCGGCTGCCAGTTGCGATTAAGAACCAACGTCGGGTGCGAGAGGACACCACTTGGCATAAGATGGGCCTTTCGTTAGCCGGCCAACCTGCCGAGCGCCTGCCTGCGGCTGCGGAGGCCCTACGGATCTAACAGCGTTAAACACTTTGGCCCTGCCCATAACCACTCCACGCTTGCCTTACTCAGCGGGGAAGGAGTGACTGCCTGCGGAGGGAGCCGTCCCTTTCCCGTCGCCGCTATGAGCTTGCGCTCGGAGAGCTGAGCTAAAGATTAGAATGGGTCACATAATTGTACCTGCCCCGGTCGCGGTTAGTGAAACGGTTTTACGGGTTTCGTAACCTTCGCCTGCCCCCGGTAACCATCCAATCGTAGCTGTCTCAACCGCGCGGAGGCCGAACTGTCTCTGGTTCCAGAATTTTGTCAAAGCGGTGCAACGATTTTCCCACGTGCTTGCCAAAGGCCGGTGATTCACCAGGGGGCGGGCCGATGACCCGGGTCTTTTACTGCCGCACTCAGTTCCCAATTCAGGGGAGGGGAGTCGTTCTCTGACAGGCCAGCCGCCATCGGTTTGGTGAAGACTGCGGCTCCACCCGGGATTTTCGCCGCGGGCTGTTTCAAGACGTTCTCGAAACCACGATTTAAGAGGTTACACCGCTGTCTCGTTGCCGACTTGCAAGCGGATCTAAGCGGCATGCCCCACGAACCCCCGTAGTTGGGTATGCAGATCCCTCCTTACGTGCGATTGAATCCCCTAAGTTCGGTAACTCACCGGCAGGTAGGACCCTCCCCTGGGCAGCAGTCTCGGACCAGGCAGGTTAGCAATTAGCACCCACGCAGGGGAACCAATTCGGGCCGGCAAGGCCGGGCAAGCCGTGGCGGAAAAAAGTTACAATGATTGGCTTCTTTGCCAGGGAACCGGCCTCCGGCCAGGGCCAAGTAGTGGTGCGGACGATCCCAAGCGGCAATCTTGGCCCAAGCGCTAAAAAGCAAAGGGCAAGCTCGGCCTGCGTGGAAATTCGGACCAATCATCCGGAACTGCCGGCCCTCAACCCGATCGGCGATCGCCCGGGAGGGGAAGTCGGAACATCCCAATCCAGGAATCTACCCACGATGAGTGTGCGACGGATCTTAGTCACCAGCGCCCTGCCGTACGCAAATGGCCCCATCCATATTGGGCATTTGGTGGAATACATTCAAACGGACATTTGGGTCCGTTTCCAAAAGCTGCGGGGACATCGGTGTGTGTACGTGTGTGCCGATGATACCCACGGCACGGCGATAATGATCTCCGCCCAGCGGCACCGCATGAGGGAGGAAGACTTTATCGCCTTAATGCGGGAGGCCCATCTCCGCGATTTTGGGCAGTTCCTTATCCAGTTTGATAACTACGGGAGTACCCATAGCGAGGAGAATCGGCAGCTATGCTGGGAGATTTGGTCGGCACTTCGTCGGGCCGGGCTTGTTTACGAGAAGGAAGTCTCCCAGCTTTACGACCCGGTGGTGGGTACTTTTCTGGCGGACCGGCAAGTGCGCGGAACTTGTCCCCGCTGTCGGGCACCGAATCAATATGGGGACAACTGCGATAAATGTGGCGCCGCCTATAGCCCGAGTGAACTGATCGACCCGGTCAGCAGCTTCTCGGGCGTTCGACCGGAGGTCCGCACCGCTCGACACTTGTTCGTCCAAATCGAAAAGTTGCACAGCTTTCTTGAGGACTGGATCCAAAACAGTGGTGCGCTTCAGCCGGAGGTAGCCAATTACCTTGTCAATCATTTCCTCCGGGAACCCCTCCGCGATTGGGACATTTCCCGACCGGCACCGTATTTTGGATTCGAGATTCCCGACGCCCCGGGGAATTACTGGTACGTGTGGTTCGATGCGCCGATCGGTTACATGGCAAGTACACTCCAATGGTGTAAACGCGTAGGCGAAGAATTCGACCGCTGGTGGCGGGATCCGGACACGGAGATCCATCATTTCATCGGCAAAGATATTGTTTATTTCCATGCGCTTTTCTGGCCGGCCATGCTTAAAACAGCCGGCTTCTCTTTACCCCGGAAGCTCCACATCCACGGCTTTTTGACCGTCAACGGCGAGAAGATGTCCAAGTC
>JANXBW010000013.1 GCA_025060325.1 Thermoguttaceae bacterium | reverse complement strand
CAGCGAACTTGGATCGCAGGCGAATTTACGCGAACGCTGGATGAGCGGTTCCGGCTGTCCATCCCCGCCTCCCTTGCCGAGCCGTTGACCCGTACCTCGGCCGAGTGTGTGCTCGTAAAAGAACGGGCTGGCTGCCTCAGCCTTTGGGCCAAGGAAGACTGGGAACGGCTTTTTCAAGACCGGATGCGGCTGGTGGAGCAGCGGCTTGCTTTGGGCGATCTGGATCGGCGCGTGAGCGAGGTTCAGGCACTTGGACGGTTACTTTCCAGCCGGCACCGTACCGTGGAGCTGGCTGGCCGAAACCGGCTGCTGGTACCCGAAGGGTTTCGCGAGTTTTTAGGTGTTCCAGCCGGGGGAGAAGTGGTTCTGGTAGGAGCAGCAGTTTGTGTGGAGCTATGGCATCCCGAACGCTGGCTGCGTTATCTATCACGTAAAATGGCGCGTTTCCCAAAACTGATAGCGGATTTGTCGTGAGAATTGCTTTCCCCCGAGCTGCAAATTTGAAAATGTGTCGATCAATGCTACTATCATGATGGCTTTGGTCGACAAAATTAGATAGGACAATCCAAGACTTTCGAGAGAGAAACCTCTGCGGCGTTAGAAACTAACTGCGAAGGAAAAGCACTTTAGCGACTCCCTGCCCGACTTCGAGGCGGTCCGGCACTAAGCCGGCTCGTGTCACCCGGTCGGAAGCAAGTCAGCCGAGGTCTCTTTTGCCACGGTCCCCTCGGCAAAACCCCTCAAGCCGGGCAGGGGTCGCGTTTTTGCTTCTTCCGGGTAAAGGTTCTGATCGGTTCGAAAGACTTGTCCGGATGAAGAAGAAGCGTTGGCTCCTGCCCGCACGAAAACCTGAATTAATCGTCGAGTGCCCTTTCCCGCAATTTGCCCCGGAGCTTTCAACAACTTTCCAGCATACGGGTGCGGCGCCTTAAAGTCCATATCATAAGGAAAAATTTTTTAGCCAGGAAGCGCTATAAGGCACTTTAATCCCCCCGAGCAAGCTATTTTAAATCCTCCATAGGAGGTTCAAATTATTGGTTCGGTGCTTTGACTGCAAAGCCAAACGGCTGCGTAAACGCTGTTCCGCCCTGGCCTTTCAGTTCCGCCCGCACATAGGACCTTAACCCTGGCGTCCGGTTGTAGTGTAAACGCATACCCTTGTGAACAACCTTTCCCGCGGAAATCCACACACAGGCTTCTTCTGGCAGCGGCTTTCCGCCGCTAACGGCCTTTATTTCCAGCACAGCCTCTTGTGGATGATGTAGCACGGCAATGATCTCCGGAGTTTGCTCCCGGTTGCGCACGAGCCTATCGTGCGTGGTGATGGTAGCAAAGTAGAACCGCCCCTGGCGAAGTGCTTCCTTCGCAGCCGAGAGTGAAAGCTCCGTCATCAACAACACAACCCAGTTGCGGCCCACAGCCGACCGAGAATGGGCATCGTCATTGGCAACTCCCCACACTGGTCGGCCGGGCATCACCTGCTCCAACAAGGCATCCCACAGGAGCCGATCGTGCGGATACCGATTCTCGTAATTGATGACCTCGATCCCAATCAAAACGTCGTGCGCCATAAACAGGCTCTTGTAGCGCTCAAGCACATCAGCGGGGACCACGCCTGCGGCGGTTGGTTTCCAGTATCGCCCGGGATGGGCAAGGATAGCCAATCCGCCCAAATTGTTTATGTTTTCGAGATTCTTGTTGAGATCCGATAGCTCGCTTTCGTAAGTAGTAAACAGGCTGACCGTGTGATGATGTCGCGATAATTCGTTGCCGGGAATGGCAAGCATCCCTAGGTCATTGGCACTGCGGCCCCATTTTTCCCATGGCCAGGTACACTTGTCGTGATCGGTCAAGGCAAGTGCTCGAAAGCCCAAACGACGGTATTCGTCGATCATTCGCTCCGGGGGTTCGCTGCCATCACTTTCGGTTGTGTGTGCATGAAGCCCTGTCTTTACCCTGTAAACTTTTTCCCAGTCGATCCCCTCGTAAGGATTAACAACAAGCTGAAGCTCGTCAGCCTGGGAAGCCTTAACGGCAAGCTCTCCCAGGAGCGAGAGCCCCACCCCCACCCAAAAGCTAAAGAGAGCTGTCAGAAATTCCCTACGCCTACGCCACATTGTCATCGACTGGGCTCCTTTCAAGGATGTTTACGCTAAGGTGCGAACTCAAACGCCATTTCGTTCTTGGTGAACGAATCGAGATTTTCGAGCCGTGACGAGCTGACGTTTTGCTCCGACTGGTTTCCCAATTATTCCGGTGGCGGCAAGATTAATTAGGCCTAAGCTGCCAGCGGACTGGGAACTCGTCGGCCAAAACCGGCACAAAACGCAGAGAGAGGAGCATCTGGCCACCCCAGCCAATCCCCAGCGCCTCTTAAAGACAAGAAACCTCATCGACTCCGTGAGGTAAGAAGCTGCATCCCCTAAAACTTCGGGGTAATCCCGCAACCCCCGCGATCAGGGAATATAACTTGCCCCATGTCGACGTGGACCCCCTCGGCCAGGTCTTGCGCAAGAAGCACCGCCCCATCGAGGTCGGCATAGTCCACAAGAGGCAGGAGCTGGGCCGCTGCGGAAATGCCGATTGTTGACTCGGTCATGCAACCGACCATGATGCGAAAGCCCATCTTCCGTGCCTCGCTAATCAGATGCCAGGCGGCCGTCAAGCCCCCGCATTTTACTAACTTCACGTTGATGCCATGAAAGCATCCGACGCAAGCAGGCAGATCGTCTACAGTACGACAAGACTCGTCAGCAATGATGGGTAAAGCACTTCGTTCATAAAGCCAACGTGCTCCTTCCCAATCGTCCGGTCGAAGAGGCTGTTCGACTAGCTCCACACCTAAAGTGGCCAGAACTTCGATCTTTCGCGCAGCTTCCTCTCGCGTCCAAGCCGCATTGGCATCAACGCGAAAAGGCACATCTGTTTCGGACCGAAGCAGCCGTACCACCTCCAGATCGTACTCGGTTCCCAACTTGATTTTATACACAGGCCAGCCGGGCCTTGCCCTCAACTTTGCCAACATGATTTCCGGCCGATCAATTCCGATCGTGTAATCGCTTGGGGGTAAATTGGCTAACTTAAGTCCCCAGCGTTTCCACACTGGCTCTCCGATCAATTTGCCCCACAGATCGTGCAACGCGCAGTCCACCGCACAAAGGCTGAATGTATCCCCCTGCAGGCGGTCAAAAAGAAGCGGCCAAAACTTTTCCGGCTCTTGCGGTTCCTGGGTAGTAAGCCACTCAGCCAGGCCGTCTAGACGCGCCTTCATTGCCGGGATAGTGACGCCGTAGTAGCCGTTTTCGCCTGCCTCCCCATAGCCGGCATAGTCTCCCGAGCGGACTTCCACCACTAACGTCCGGCTTACCGTGGCGGTTCCCCGGGAGATGCCAAACGGGTACTCAAGGGGCAGCTCGAAGCTATAAGTCCGCAATATCATCGACCTTGACTCCGCGAGGCTTTCGCAAGGCCTTAGCCACCGCAATCTTCCGCGGGGTAAGCTCAAATAGTTCTACGGGTTGCTCGGGTCTTCCCCGAGAATTGACCTGGTTTCTGGCAAAACTCGAGGTTCCGGATCGATTCAACGGCCTTATGGGCCACTCCTTGCAGGCCAAAGTCCGCCTTATTACATTTCTTGTTCACTTGCTCTACGACAATCGACCTTCAAAAGACTTCCTGTGCCAACTGATGGGTGTGCAGCCAGCGAGTTAGACCGAAATACGTTGACACCTTCTGCTCCAACGCCCTCCTGCGAGAGGTGCTGACTATGTGGACGCCGTTTGTCATCCTCGCTTTCGGAATTGCTGCTGTATTGACGCTCATCATCCGCTTTCGAGTCAACGCCTTTGTGGCCCTGATCACCGCGGCGATATTGGTCAGTATAGTATCTCCCGGGCAGTGGTCGCTCAAGATAACCCGAGTAGCCGAGGGCTTCGGACGCACCGCTACAAGTATCGCCATTGTCATCGCCTTTGCCGCGATCATTGGTAAATGCTTGATGGACAGCGGCGCGGCCGATCGTATTGTTCGGTTTTTCCAGCGTCTCCTTGGTAAACAACGAACCAGCGCGGCCCTTTTGGCAAGCGGATACGTCTTGTCGATCCCGGTGTTCTTTGACACGGTTTTTTACCTTTTGGTACCCCTGGCTCGCTCGCTGTGGCGGCAAACCCGACGCGATTATGTACTTTATGTAACGGCAATTGCGGCCGGCGCTGTTATCACGCACAGTATTGTCCCCCCTACCCCCGGCCCACTTGTTATGGCGGAGACCTTCAGGATCGATCTGGGTCTTCTCATCCTCGTGGGGGCAGTGATCGGCATTCCCATGGCCGTGTTGGCTATGTTCATCTGTCTTCTAATGAACAAAAGGATGGATATCCCCATGCGGCCTTATCCGGGTGAGGAGGAACCGGCGCCACTGTCCGAAGACCAAATGCCAGGACTGATCTTGTCCTTTGCGCCCATTCTTCTTCCGGTGATCCTCATTTCCGCTAATACGTTTGCGCAAATGACCGCGCGAGCCGAGGCGGAAACCATGCGGATCCATGGCGATTGTCTCGATTGGCATCGGCTCTGTGACAAGCTCGCCAACGCAGAGAAGACTCCTCCCGATGCGCCTCTTCGGTTGCTCTACGAACGCTTGCCGGAGCGGCTGCGAGAAGCGCTGAGCGCCGGCCCTCGACCGGTGCCGGAAAACACAGTTACTCGCCTCCGCGAATTTATCAGTCATCAGGTCGGCCAGAGCCAGTTCGCCACCGCGGAGTTTTTAGCGGAAGTCGTGCCGCCTCCTGAAGCACAACAACTGCGGAGTCGGGCGGAGCGAAAGCTGCCGGCCGAGTCGGCCCAATGGTCGCGAAAAGAGCGGCTTGTTCGCGCCTTGGATCAACTTTCGCCCCGGGAGCGAGCACTACATAACTGGATGCTGCTTGAGGCGGCATTCCCCGATTGTCGACGAACTGGCCCGTGGGAACAGGTGGCCGAAATCGCAGCGATCCTGGGAAATCCTAACTTTAGCCTGTTTTTGGCGGCCGTTATTGCTATGGGCACTCTTATCCGCTGGCGGGGATTGACTTTAGATCAGTTAGGACAAGTGACCGAAACCGCCCTCATGAGCGCTGGGATTATCATTCTGATCACGGCTGGTGGCGGAGCGTTCGGAGCGGTCCTCCGGGAAGCAGGCGTTCAAAACTCTCTTGAAGCGCTTTTGGGCCAATCCGGGACGCTTGGAGGCCGATGGTTGCTGGTTCTTGGCTTCCTTTTAGCATCGGTGATGAAAGTGGCCCAAGGCTCTGGTACTGTATCGATGATCACGTCCTCGGCGATGATGGCCGCCATCGGGGCATCCCCGGAAACCTTAGGATGCCACCCCGTTTACTTAGCCGTGGCGATCGGTTGCGGATCCATGTGTGGTTCGTGGATGAATGATAGTGGTTTTTGGGTTTACGCACGAATGGGCGGCTTTACCGAAAAGGAAACTCTCCAGACTTGGACTGTGCTTTTGATACTTATCGGAACTTTCGGGGCCTTGGTTACCGTGCTTGCCTCGATCCTCTTTCCGCTCATTTGACCACCGATTTATTTCTGCTCTAAGCCTCGGCAAGCGCGCCCACAGGCGTTTTCGTTTTGCTTTCGGGCCTGGCCCAAACCAACCGCGAGCCAGGCGCTACGGAGCCCCGATCTAAGGCCACCGACGGGTCGCTAGGCCGAAAGGAAGCAAGGAGGCTTTGCAAGCCCTGTTCCGGTTGCGTCGACGAATTTTTCGCGCAGAGGTCAACCTGCGGGTTGAGCCGGCCTAACGAGCGGGGATTAATCGGGGACGGAAAGCACGAACCGCGCAGGAAGCGGCTAGCTCCCGCTTTGTTCGGGTGGTGTTGTTAGGTTTTGGTAAGTCTTCGCCAAAAGGCAATTTTTTGACTAGCTGGAAGGGAAAGAGGCGGCTCCCTCCACCAAGTGCGCAAGCTAATGCGACACCATACTGCCTATTCCCGGTTGCAAGGTGGCGGGGATTCCCTGTGGTGGAGCCATGCCGGTTTGCCTCGAAGCGGCTTTGTTGACCTCGGATCAGCGATTGTCGCCTTGCTTTTAGCAAGTTTGCTTCCTCGGCCACCAATTGCTCGAATGTACTTTGGCAAACCACGGTTCATCTACATAGCTGAAGCTGTGCTTCTCGGCCGACTCCCAGGTGAGGATTCCCATGCACTGCTCTGCAACCCGGTAGGGCTTACTGCCGGTCTGGCGGAAACAAACGTTTTGCAACCAGTAACTGGTACACCCACCGAAGGTTATCGGTGCACAGGGATTTCGGACATGCCCATAAAACTGGTAATAGGGCTGCACGAGTTCGATGGCTAAGGAAATAAGGGCAGACCTGCGGGGAGAAAATTCCCCCGGCAACGCCGGCGGAGCATGCGTTAGAAGCACATGTACGCTTTCGTGAGAAGCGGCAAGATCCACAGCGTAGGGGCTTACCCATTTGTCAATAAGCTCAGCAGGTTCACAGCCAACCGCTTCCGGGCCGCCGCCAATCGCTACCACTCGTAGCCCGCCGATGTCAACGCAGCAGCCACTTCGCAAATAGAATAGTCGCCCATAATAGTCCACATTGACCAGGACCTCAGAGCCGGCCCGCACCCGAAGCTCCGCGTGATTCTCGTGGTTGCCGTGACAAAAGATCATCGGGCAAGCAACTGTGCGTAGGTCCTCCGGGTGACCGAGGAGGATCTTCTCCACAAGTGGATCCGGTTCAAGCGGCTGCGGCAAAGCGAAAAAGCGGGCGTATCCAAGTTCCTCCGGGTCCTTGTCCGCGTGGCGCCGCGTGGCCCGATCAAGCCCACCCTGCGGGCCGAAAAACCCCAGATCGCCACAAATGAGGACGGCATCCAAATGCCTGCCATGGGCCTCCTGCCACCGCTGGCAAAGCGAAAGCATAAGACGAAGATGTCCGTGTACATCGCCAAAGACGGCGATGTTCAGCTCAGACCGGCAAGCAATGGGAATTTTGGCTTGGAGCGCTTCTCCCACAGAGTTGTCTCCCAAAGTGCCAAAGTCGCGAAGCCCTCTTGCAACAAACAGCCGTGAAGTCTTTGGCGAGAGGCCAGGCCAGGTCGACAATTGGGGCGCTTAGTTACCACCGCTTATGGTGCCCGCGTAAACATCCGCTTATTCGCAGGCAACCTGCCACCTCTGGGAAAATGGCCTTTGCCCCCTGGCCTAGGTGGAGGCGACCACCCGCTCGGCGACAGGATTGTCAAGTTTGATCCTTCCGCTAGCACCGAAGGGCGCCACGGTCCGGCCGTACGAAAATACGAAGTGATCGTTCCACCGGTACGCCGGCCACCTGCAAGCGGGCCTTAAGCCAAAGCTTGCACCTTATTCGCCCCTGGGAACGCCAAGGTCTTCCTTGCCCCCCTTTCGACAGACTGCCGGACGATGGCCTTTCTTCAGGCACCCCCGTCGGTCCCATTTAGGGCCGTAAGGTTGTAGAGCTTCCGATCCCCGTACCCCTGGCCGACAAAGAACGGCTCCCCGCGAAGCCAAATGCGGTTTCCTAAATCGACGCAATTTCGGAGGCTTTTTTGCGCCACCGAGCCGCAATTTCCTCTCTGGAAGCGTCGTGTGCTAGCTTTGAGACCCCCTTACCACCCCGGGGACAGGGCTTAAATCCCGTGGGATAGGGAGGGAAGGCCCCCTCGGAGGTGGCCCACTTTGGCGGAGTCCGTCCGGCAGACAGGCGTTTGGCCGTTGGTTCCGTCGAGAAGAATGTAGGCCGCCCGCGGGGCCGAAGCTTCGGCCAATTAAGGGACCGTGGGTACACGGCGGGCGAACCCCCAAGGCCGACGCGTGTTAACACGACTCTAGCAGGTTGTGTGAGACTAAGAATTGATCGCCACGGCACTCCAGGGCACCTGGCAGGTCGGGAGCGAGCCAAGACGAGCCGGGCTGCTCCCAAGCGCGCTTCAGGGCATCTTCAAGCCGCTGAGCGTGGCCTATTTGCGATTGAGGGGGGCCAGGCGAAGCCCAGCCAGTCCCGCTGATCGGTAAAAAAGCGGGCCAAATCGTCACCTTAGCATTTGGAATTGAAAACGCTGCCCCAATGGCACGGGAAGAGCCGAAGTGAGGCCCGCTGCGGCCGCGGTCCCGAGTGGTTTTGGAAAAGTTTTCTCAAATTTCCTGAATTGACGCCGCTCTTGCCAAGCTACGATCAAAGGAGGTGTCTTAGGCCCTCTTCTTTGCCTTTGGCGTCGCCAAAGACACCCCGCTACGCTAGGGGCCGTGGCTCGTTAGCCGCCAGAGCGAAAGTGCCCAAGCCTTACAACTTTCCATCTCCGGGGTGATTTTCCGGAGGCTAGTGCTCAGACCGGGCCGGCGGTGATTTACCTCTCGACGCCGGCGGCCGCCAACGGGCAGCTAGGTTGTCGAAAAACTGCGGTGAATCCTTCGGAATCAACCCGGCCGCGAAGGATGCAAGGGATCTCCTCCATAACTCATGCCGCTTAAGCCCGCCTTGACTCTATCGGGTGGGGAAAACCACCGTGACTGGCACGGTTGGGCCGCGGTGTTCTCGCTCTTCCCCGTCAAATGTCCGGGCGAAAATCTCCAGCCGCACTTCTCCCTTTGGCGGCTTTCCTACCAGCCGAAGGACCCCGCCTCGCGAAATGGCGAATGGGCTTCCGGGCGGCTGGGAGACAATAACGAAGGCGTCATCTCCTTCGGGTCGGGATGCCCGCGGCAGGCCACCGTCAGTGATGACGATGCCCACTATTTGGCCCGGTGTTGGGTTTTCCACCACAAACCGCTGACCCGCTCGCACCAAAGGTGGTACATCCCACCGCCATGTGGACCCTTCCGGACAGACGCTATTGAGGTTTTCGAAGGCGTCGAAAAATTCCTCCGGATTGATCCGCGGATGTTTATGAGGTCCGCGGGGACGCTCTGAACGGAAAAGCACCATGCCGTCCACAGCCTTGGCCCGAAGCTCAAGTGGAATCGGTGCGTCCCGGAGGATGGCAAGGGAAGCCAGTACATTTCGCTGCCAGTCCCCCTCCCCAGGCCAGCTGCGCGACCACTCGGGGTCAATATCTTGCTGGAGCTCCACATGACGGGCCTGAGCTTGTGCCCATTTGGTGAACAAGTTCTTCCCATCGCCGATGTAGATATCTTTTCCGCTAGCCGCATTTCGCCAGTTAAACTCCGGCGAATTGAAACAGTTGACGCGGAAGCGGGCAAAGTGCGCTAGGACAGAAAGTCCATGCGGGCCTGCTACCCCTAGACGTACTGCGTCGAGGACGGCGTAAATCACAAAGCTCATCATGAAATTCGGACAGTGCGTGCGGAGGTTTGTGTGCGGCACCCACCCGGCAAGCTCGCCCTGCTCCGCACAGAGCGTGTCTAGATTAACGCCATAAGTGTTTATCCAGGCCTGAATATTCCGATTGTAGAACTCCCGCCGGGGGTAATTGTCCGGCAGGAGTGCCGCCGCCAACGACATATCGCGCACTGCCCAGGCAAAAGAGCGGGTTTGTGTACAGCCCAGCCGGGGTGCCCACCCCATCCCCGTCTTGTAGTCCATGGGAAGCTGCCGCCAGTCCATGTGATACTCCGGGCGCTGGCGATCGTTAATCTGCATAGTGACCCAAGCGGCATTCATTGCCATTCCGTCAAAGGCCATGCGTCGGCCCGAGCAGACGGCCGGTACGCTCCAATATTCCGGATTGTGGGAGCAGGTGATGGTCACATGTTCACGCTCATTGGCGGCCGGGCGTTGGTCTGGGGGAAAGCCGCGCGCCTCCTGCCGGGGAGTTCCAGCCGGCGAAAAATTTTGCTCCGGCACTCCGGCGGTAAACTTCGGCCAATCCTCCGGATTAAGCCAGGTGCCAAGCTCGTCGTCCCACAGGTTTTGAGGTCGAGAGAAGCCCACCTCCAGCTGGCGATGGGCCAAATATTGAGCAGCCGGTGCCCCTGTCTTTAACCACACCATGCACGGATATGTTCGGTAGCCGATTTCAGGTCGTCCACCGGCAGCTCCGGCGTAGCGAGTAATCCCCCAGGCTGGGTAGGCAGTGTTGGCAAATGGCTTTTCCCGAGCGATAACCTCCTCGATGTATTCGCGGAAGCGTCTTGAGGGGAGCGAGCGGTCCCAAGGTAAGGTTACACCTGCCCGGACAAGGAGATCTAAATCAGGGCGGACGCAAGGCCGCTCTGGCATGGGGCCACTCCTTGCTCGCCCGTGCCGGCGAACCCAAGCTGTGTACTGAATATGTGTGGCCGGCTCCTGCTCGTAAACATCCACGCCGTCGATTGTGACCTTGTATCCATATCTGGCCGGTCCGCCACCGACTTTCATCACCAAGTCGTTGGCTAATCGCGTATCAAGCTCGAGGATGCCATCCTTGGTGGCGATAATGTCGACAACAAGACGAAGCGAGGTCACGCCGACGACTTCGGCCGGCACCCGAGTCTCTACCCGGGTTGAGACCGCAAGCGGCCCATTATGCCAGCGATCCTTATCGCCGGCGGCACGGAGAATGTCAAACATCCAGGCGGGTTTGCCCGGCACAACGATCGTAAGATGAGCCGTTCGGCCGCGACAGATTTCTTGAAGATTAAGCGGCGGGCCCGGTGAAGAAGCACCGTCTTTAACCAGCACGACCTCTAGTTGCTGGCCCGGCGCAACAGCCGGCACTTCTGCCGCCAACAGGCCTACTTTCACGCTCCCATCGGGCCAGGTTGTAATCGGGTTAAATTGAGTTGGTAAGCGGGAACCATCGTCCACGCGCTGGAGTGCTACCGTTTCGCCAGGCCCGATTTGTGCCGCCGCAAAAGCGTGGCCAAAGAGGGCGACTGTACCGGCCGGAGCACCGGTCCCGATAATCGCAAGCTTGGCAAGTGTTTGGTCTCCAAAGGAGCCATGGCTTGCTTTAACATTAGCTAAATTGAGCGACCAAACGAAAGGCAGGGATAATATCGCCGCCAGAAAGGCCCGAGCGCTCACGGGGCATCTCACACCCAAGAAAGCCGTGGGTCTCTTGTCCGTGCGAAACTGCGGCAACAGGCGAAGTCCGATCTGTCTTTTGTGCCCACACCCCCAACGCATGGCGAATCCTCCACACTAACTATTGAGGCGGGAAGAGAAACCGAGGACTTCGACAACGCTATCTTAAAGCCGGGAATAATCGTTGGCAAAAAGGTGGGAGGTAAAAGGCAGGTTACTCCAGACCGTAGGCCCCCGCCGGCGGGATGCGGGCTCCGGCCACGGTTCCAAAGCGGCCTCGGCCGAGGAATCGCGGTTCCAGCGAAATCCCGAGGCCCCAGCTACCCCGGCTTGAGTCCACATTGGCACCTACGCTAAACAAAAGCGACTCGCCCACCCGGGTAAGCCAAAAGCTTTGTCCAATATTGCCCCCTTCGGCTAGGTCGACCGAACTTGTAAACGAAGTGATCCACTTTGGCGACATCCGGTAGCTCCAGGCCAGCTGAAGCACCGTGCTACTGATGGCCCCCTCCAAAATGTGGACGCCAGCGTAAAGGTGCCCGTTAGGGGGACGATCAAGCACGGCCCCGGCGGTGATGATCCGCTGGCCCTCGGGGAAGAAGTCGAAAATCCCTTCTGATACAAGGGCCAGCCGATTTCCCACCTGCCAGCGCCAGTCGTACTCAAGCAAGCCCACTAGGTCGCCAAAATTATCGCGATCCGATTTCGGGAAGAAGCTCAGCCGGGTATCGAGCGACATCCAGTCGACGATTCGGGGAGCATCCAAAGGACCGCGTTTTGTTTGCCATCGATGTCGCATGCCAACGCGAAAGACCATGAGGTCCTCCGCTATTTCTATCGAAGGGGAGGTGACCCAACTTCCGAGGCCATAGCGCACGGCGTAGTAACGCTCGTCCAGCTGAGGCAACTGCAGCGGCGGTGGCATGCGACGGCGGAAAACCTCGATGGCATCATCATCAACGGGGTCATAAAGCGGCAGCGAGGCCAGATCGAGGGAACTTTCGGCAAAAAGAAACTCCGCCTCCCAAGTGACTTTGTGAGCAAGACCGTTGAGGTTCCACAGTTGACTTTGTACCGTGGGATCCACCCGCCACATCGGCAGGCTGATCCGAATGCCTGTTTGCCCCACAAGCCGTTGGGCGTCCTCGCCGGTGCGGTCTTCCCCCCAATGGGCGGCTTCGCCGATAACATAAGGCACGACTTTGAACGGCCCTAGCTGAAGTGGCAGGTCAATCTCATGCCGGGAGGCGATTCGCTCCGACGTCACAGTGCCTAAAGGGGTTATGCCGTCAGAGGTCTCCCACGGCCGGTAGATGTAGTTTGGGGTAGGATTTTCCGGGAAGCTGGCCGTTCGCAATCGGGCAAGGCCGGCGGTAGTATGGGCATACCAAGTTAGGCGCTCGGCAAGGAGGGCTTCCCCCAGCCAAAAATGATCTACTCGGGGAAGCCAATCGGTTTGCGTAAAAAAGTTGTTGATGCGATAGTCAACCGAGAAACCAAGAGAACGATTCTCCCAGCTTCGCTTTAGCTCGACACCGGTGGTCAGGTCCTTCAATTCATCCCATTCGCGCTCGAAGTATTGTTCGAGGAAGTTCCGGTCGCTGATCCAGCCGGTCTCAGCCGTCAATTGCCAATTGCCGGGCAATAATTGGCGGTGTTGCCACAGCCAGCGCCAGCGATAATCCTTTTCCGGTTCGATCTGGCGGCGACCTCGGCCCAAGTTGTCAAAACCGTCATCTTGGATTCCCCAATAGTCTACAAGCCCAGTCACCGGGCCAGGGATGCCGAGAAAGCTATCGCCACGGTAAAGAAACGTTGTTCCATGGCCTAGGCCTCGATCGCTCATCAAATCGAGGCTAATATCCCACCGCGTACCCTCCGGCCGCGACCTAATTCCCAAAAGCTGATAGGCGTCCCAGTCCGTCAGGACCTGTAGCCCAAAGACGCTGTCGTTTTTGACCCGCAGGCGTCGCAGGAAAAAGCTCGGCTCACTCAGATCGGTGGTCAATTCCGGCCAAATGAAGACTGGGAGGGGGCCAAGGTACAGGGCATTATCGCGGGCAGTGAGCAGGTAACGATCTTCCGTCAAAAGTTCACCGGACTGTGGATCAGTGGCCACCCCGCCTGTAAAGGGATCGACAATCGGTTCGCGGGAAGCCTCTAGGGTCACCTCTCCGGCCTGAAGTCGGTAAGTGGGAAACCCCATGCGACTGGAGGTGACAAAGGCGTGCTCAGCGCGGAAACGATTGGGACCTAATTGACGCAGGACTTTTGCCCGCAACCGGAGAAGCCCCTCGTAGTGCGGGACTGGTGTCAACAGCTCCGCGTCGGTCAAGATGCCAATTCGTCGGCGCAGGTCGTAGTACATCCGGTCGGCGTAAACAATGCGGTCACCCTCTCGGAAGATGATGTTCCCTTCCATGTAGACTTCGATCGGTGCGTCTTCCGGTAGTGGCCGCCGACCAGTGAGATCAGGCTGTTCAATTCCCCGCGTCCAAATCACCATTCGATCGGTGGCAATGTCGATAACTTCCGGTTGCCAGGCCCCGGCAGAAGGTAGGCCATGGATAAGGAGGTTGACCCCGGAAGTGATGAGGCCAATCCACTCTCCCGTTGCGGGATCTTGCTTCCATTCCACTTGGACCGGGACATCCGTTCGCGGAAAGACAGTCAAACGAAGTCGGGGGCGGTCATCAGCCTGGGCCATGGCAGGCTGATCGCCTGGCGTTGAGGAAGGGGGTTGGCCGGGGGGCGCCACCTGGCCGCCGGAGCTATCTCCACTTGGAACGGGGGCAGCCCGTTGTGGGGGGAGCGCTTCCACAAAGCTTGCACGAGCGATCTTGCCGGAGATCCACTCCGATCGAGCTGCCTCTGCGCGGCGAAAAAGGGGCTGATCGGCGCTTACTTGGTTTTGGGATCGATTAACGTTGACATTTATGCCGGTTGCGCTTTCGTAGACATATTGCCAGGAGGATCCACGAACAATGGCCTGGGTGTTTTCGCCGGCAAGGGTGGCTTCTACCTCTCCTTCGGCATAAAAGTGGACAAGGTGGGGATTTTCGGCCGATTGAGATTGTTCCCTAGCCCACGCCACCGCCCGTTGAGCTTTAACACGCTTGCGACCTTGCCGAAGCTCGACGTTGCCTTCAAGAAGCCAAATCTTCGTGCCCCCGTCCCACCAGAAGGTGCCAAGCTCGGCGGAGATTTCGATCAGCTCAAGGTGATGCGCGGAGGGAAGTACGATCTCGCTTTGAGAGGCAGCGGCGCGACTTTCGGCCAGAAAAAAGCTCAGGGCCACCGCAACTTGGAGGGTTAGCTCGGCCCAGGGTCCATGCCGCCTGGGGTGCTCATGGCCTAAGGTGTCGAAGCCTTTGCGCCGGCGGGGAACGTGTTTTTGCGTCCGGGAGAAGCAGGCTGTGTGCCCTTCGCGGTCCTCAGCGGAGACAGGGCCAATCCTGACCGGCCGGTCTTTGCCGGGCGGCGTTGATCGGATATCACCTCTTGAGCGGTCTTGATTGAGCACCACAAGACGTTCGGCCGACCAGTTTGGCAAATTGCTACTTCGGACGCGGTTAGAGCGACGAGAGCCGTTTTTCTTCCGGAGAAGCTCCCCATGATTTCGAGGGGGAACTGCGGGCAAGCTGCCTGCGGCCTAGATCGGAGAGACAAACTCTTGGCCGGCGAGGGCCGCCCGGCCCCCTTAAAGGCGCAGAAGGCCCAGCGATTATAGGTCCGGCCAAACACGACCTACAACCGCGGTTCCATCGGCCTCGTGTGAAATCCGGAAACTTCTCGCTGCCGCGGCGGATGAACGATTGGCAGAAGCCTCTGGCATGGTGCGCCCAAAGCGATGCTCCTCTCGAGGAACCGCCAGGGATCGATTAGCCTTTATCCTCAGGTCGGGCGGGTATCGCGGGTGAAGACCCTTTTGGTGAGCCAGTGAACCCCGAAGGCGGCAACAAGGGCCAAAAATGGCATGGCTGGCGCCCGCATTCGCACGTTGGACCAGTAAAGGCTGTGCACGCAGGAGAGGACCAGGAGTAGCAGGACCCCAAGCCAAAGGAGGCAGTTTAGTTCCGGCCGGGATTTGCCAACCTTGGTAAGAGCTACAAGTCCGGCAATGGCGAGCGCGTATTCCACAGCATAAAACGCCATGACCAAACCCAGAAGAACCGCCCGGAATGGGAGTGTTGCCGCTAAATGCTCGCCGGGCCGAAGGCTCCAAATCCAACCCAGCCTAATGAGGCAAGCTTGACAAAATTCAACCGGCCTGCGGCGGATAGTATCCAGGGCAAGTCGATAAGCAAACTTATCTATCTCGATCTCGTTTTTTAACCCGCTTGTGGCGACACGCCGGGTCCAAGCTATCTGAAACTCGTCGGCCCTCCAAGTCCGTGGATTTCTTCCATTACCAAGATGATCGTAAAAATCGTCATTATTAGCGAGTAAGAACGTAACGCCGCCATGTGTTGTGCCCAAGATCCAGCTGCCCAGGACGAGCCGATTGCGCGACGCCCAGGGGGCAAGCACCACAAAAAGGCCAAGGACGCCCGCAAGGGACAGGATTACTGGCTTTAATAGGCGCGTACCGCCCCAATCCTCGGGAGGGCTTGCGGAGGCCCCGTTCGGCCAAATTCCATCGGCAGCGCCACTTTTCCGGCCAGAAGTTCCAACTCTACCCTCGGGGCCTGGTCGCCAGGCAGCGACACCCAGGAGCACCGGCAGCAAGAGACTCCAGGGAAGTAAGTTGCTCCGGGTGAGGGCGGCAAGACCCCCTAATAGCCCGGTGAGGAAAGCTCGATCCGTTCTGCGGGTGGTAACGGTGTCTACTGCCGAAAGCAACGTGCAGGCGGTAAGGGCTGCGGCGGCTGTTTCCGACATAATTTGCGTGGCTTGCCAGTTCAAAAGGGGGTCCATAGCCACCAGGAGGCCTGCCAACACGGCCACTGGGGTGCCACCGACGATCAGGCCCAGGGCGTACACAGCCGCCACAGTGGCAGCAGTCAACACCAGGTGGAGGAGAGCAATTCCCCACCATGCCCCGCCGCTTAGGATTAGCCCAGGTACAAGGAGGAGGGGATAAACCGGTGGCCGAAAGGCTGTGGGATTTCCAGCTAAGGCGAAACGGCCCTCGTGGATGATGCTTTGGGCAAGGGCACGATATAGATCGGTATCCTCGCTCAGGGATCGTGGCACGGCCGCAATGGCCAAAGCCCGAATGACAACAGAAAAGCCAACGACGACAAGAAACCAAAAGTATTTACTCGGAAACAGGGACGGTGCTCCTTGCTTTTCGAAATCCTGGCCCATGAGGATCCTCTACTTCCTGACCTGTCCTCCGAAAATGTTTACTAACTCTTAGAGCAGCAGGAACATGCTCCTTCCGGTGTGATTTTCCGCGGTGGTAGGCCGAGCAACTGTTCCACAGGGTAGAGCGCGCAATTTGCCATGATAACTTGGGGGCGTAAGGGGATTGGCCAAGTGCCTCGCGGAGAGAAGGCTATTTTTTTGGTCAACGCCAAGCTTCATGAGGAGGCCTCTCACTCTTAGTGGTTCGACCGGGTCCCGCGTATCGAGAGCTTTGTCCCTCTTCTTTAGCACCCAGTAAAGTTGATAGAAGCCAAAATCCCCTAGGAACTCGATCGCCTCCGCGTCTCCCAAAGTGATTTCGTGTGTTTTCAAGACCTCCTCCGCAGCTTGGTACTCCGGCACAATGAGGAAAAGAACCTCTTCCTTGGCTTGAGGGTCCCAGCCGATGTCTCGTGGGTGCTCTCGAGCAAGGTAATAAGCAAGGGGGTAGTATTCGAGCGGCGGGAAGATCACCCGGACATTCCGCCCCTTGCCGAAGGCGTTGGCGAATCGGTAAAGCGCCTGCACAGTGGTCCGGGGACCATATCGCGCAGCGTAGAAGTTGTAGTACCCATCTTGAACCCGCTCGCGGCGACGTCGCTCGGCAAGTCGGTCCGGGTAAGTCAACAACTGCGGTAAGACAAGAAGCGTAAGCACAAACCCGGTAGCCAGGGCTACTTGCCAGTTTTCCTCTTGGCTTTGGTCAAGTCCGGGTCCTGATGCCGATTTTTCACCGGCCCGCGGGGGCATAGTGGCTAGGTTTCCTTCGTTCCGCAACCTAAGCTTAGCCTGCGCGGAAAGGCGTGCGATTTTGTTGACAGCTTGAGCAAAGATAACGCCGCAACCTGTCGCCAGGAAGAATAAACAGGGAAAAAAGTTTCGCACAAAAGGCCGGACTCCTAATGCCGCCGCCACAATGAAAGGTCCTAACGTGCCGGCGAGTGCCCAAGCAAGGAAATGGCCGGATTTGCATTTAAAATTCTCTAAGCAGGGGCCTACATGCGCGGAGGATTGGCGAGACTTTTCCCAGAGTTGGATTAATCCACTTATAGCCAGCAAAGCCATTGCTAAGCCAATGGCTGGCCACCAGTCATAACACGCAGCTCGGAAAAAGTCAACGAGTAGCCGAGCATTTGCCACCACGTCCCAACCCGTTCCACTTGCTGCCTGCCGGAGTTGTTCCCGCACCGGCAAATAAGAAAGTACTCCGGCGCAAGTTCCCGCTACCCACCACGGACTTTGGCCACGGACCAAACCGGCGGGGGCGGCTCGGCCTTCCCAAAATAGCACCAAGCCACCCAAAGGAATAACAACTAGTAGGTTCGTGGGAATCGTGTAAACAATTGCCCAACTAGCCAGAAATGCCCCGACCCGGCGAAAAGTCATTGGATTTTTGTGTCCGCTTTCCCTCGGGAGGGCAAGAAGAGCAAGAATCGCAGCTAACAGGAGGGAAAGACCGTAGCCACGAAGCTCCATCACGTGGATGAGAAACATTTGTGTCAACCCAAGCCAGACGGTCGCAGCGACCCCTCCTAACAAACCGGCCCAGAACTTGCCGGCTAAGAAAGCACAGATCAGACATCCAATAGCAAATCCAAGTCCAGGAAGCCGAAGCACAAATTCCTGATCGGAGATGAGGTACGTGGCGTGCAAAATGATCGTGTACAAGATGTGGTTGTTGGGGGCGGAGTAGTCCGTGACAATCCTTGCGACAGGGTGGCTAGCGAAGTTGACAAGTGTGTACGCCTCATCATGCCACAGGTCGGCATTGAGCCGTGCTGCACAAAGGCAGATAGGTAAACAGGCGGCGAGAATCCAAAATTGCGATGAAGTGTGTCGCTCGCGGGATGGGTTCGCTAATTCTGCCTGCCGACCCATCGTGCGGAGTCCGGTCAGGTTTTCACCCCGATCTTTGGGCAAAGATCTTCCAGCACACAAGCGTCGCACTTAGGCTTTCGGGCGGTGCAAACGCGTCTTCCGTGATGGATAAGTTGATGGCCGAAAAGGATCCACTTTTTCTGGGGCACAAGCCGCATGAGGTCCTGTTCGATTTTGTCACGATCTTTTTGCTGAGTGAGACCGAGTCGGCGGCTCACCCGCTCCACATGCGTGTCCACAACTACGCCCGTGGGAATGCCGTAGGCAGTTCCCAGCACAACGTTGGCAGTTTTGCGGCCGATCCCGGGCAGCTGGGTGAGGACGTCAATGTCCTTGGGAACCTGTCCTCCATATTTCTCCGCCAAGATCTGGCAACACTCGCGGATCATCTTGGCTTTATTGCGGAAAAAGCCGGTGCTTTTAATCTCCTCTTCAAGCTCTTCCTGGGATGCTCGGGCGTAATCGGCGGCTGTGCGGTATTTGCTGAAGAGGGTTTCGGTTACTTGGTTAACACGTTCATCGGTACACTGAGCGGAGAGAATCGTCGCAACCAGAAGCTCAAGTGGGTTGGAATATCGCAGGGCGGTGGTCGCGCCCGGGTACTCTTTGTCCAACCGCTTTAAGATCTCTTGAACGGGTCGCCGGTCGCCCTCACCCCTAGCGGAGCTCTTAGTTTGTTCGGCTCGTTTGGCCATCGCGGCAGTACCCCAACGGTAGAAAAGACGTGTCGACGGCAGTCCTATCTCCCTGATGGTGCTCACAGGGTAGCGCGGGAGCGAATCGGCTTATGGCCGGTAACAAGCTCTTTTCGTTAAGGCCGTCCCCCGGTACAAGCGTTTTCGCGATTCGTTCTACCGGCTCCAACAGTTTGAGAGAGCCTGCGGCTACTGTTGCGCCGCTTTCCTCTCACCGATTGTGGCCAAACAGGGCTTTGTAAGCAATACTGTGGGCATACCGGCCGGTAGGTCTTTTAGCTTAAACTCAATTTAGATCGGAAAGTGAATAAACTTTCTGGGCGCCCTCACCATGAGACTAGGTAGGAATGATTTGGGCCCAAGAACGGCTAGGTGGGCGGAAAACTCCCAAGGGAGACCGACAGCGAATGGCGAGATGGAAAAAGCTGGCAATTTGGCTGGCCTGCGGACTTTGCGGCATTATCGCAGCCGCCGGGATTGCCTTTGGCGTTTGGGCGGTAATTGCTTGGAAGGCCTTCGACAGGCATATCGAAAGGCTTGCCGCTGCGGGTAGGCCGGGCAGTTTTCAAGAGCTTCTCGGGCAGGTCCCGAAGGAGGGCTTGGGCTTAGCCGAGGAGCTAAGGTCTTGGGCGGATCGGCTAAGTGAGCCAGCATTAAAGCTTTCCGAGCTTTGGGCAAGGTATGGGGGCGCTCCCGACTGGCCGGCCAGCGAGGACTTGGCCGCGTTGCGAAACTTGACAGAAGGCCCGGCCTGGCAGCCCGTTCGGGAGAGGCTCGTAGCGTGGGCATCTGATATCGACAATCTTGAATTGCGATCCGGCATTCGCGGCGTTGGCAGCGCTGTCTCCGAGGCTCCGGGTGTGGTGTTTGTTGCCGCTTCCCATCCCGGGGAAAATGCCCAAGAGCTTTTGACCCAAGTCCTCTCCCTAACCCAGGCGTATCGTACCCTCGTCCGCTTTGGGGTCTTGTGGACGAATTATCTGGCAGCCACTGGGGATAAGCCGGAAGCGGTGGCCGTGGGGCTATGTCTCCTGCGGTTCACACGAATTCAGCCCCCGTTTATGGTGGGGCTCTTGACTCGAGTTGCGTGTTTTCAAACAAGCGTCCAGTCAATTTGCGATTTAATGCAAGGCGGGGGCATATCTCCTTCAACATGCAGGCAGATTGAAGAAGAGCTTAGCCGTTTCCACCCGACGGCTGCTTGGGAGGTGGCCATCGAAACCGAGCGGGTTTTTGGGCTTGAATCGTTTCGCGATTTAGGCCGCTCCTGTGGCTACCTTTGTCGGCCTTTGGCCTATGCTGCGATGAACCGCCTCGTTTTGTTGACTGATGCTGCGCGGGCAGTGCCGTTCGAGTCGCCTCTTAGTGCGGACGAGCTGCGGATCAGGACGCTCCTCCCTGTGAGGAGCTTTGGCCTAAGCACTTGGGGACCCTGGAGTGTGCTAGTCGACCTAACTGTCCCGGCGTATGTAAGTGGGCATCAGGCGATTTGGCGGGCCATTGCTTACATGCGGTGTGCAGTTGTTTTGTGTCGGATCACTGAAAAGGGCGTAAACGATGTGACGGATCTCGACATGCTCGAACTACCGGCGAACTTGCTCCAAGATCCGTTTACTAATGAGCCGTTGCAGATCCGTCGCAGGCCGGAAGGGTGGCTCATCTACAGCGTCGGGCCCGATCAACGGGACGATGGAGGCGATTTTGCCGAGGGCAAGGATTGGGGGATTGCTCCCCGGAAGTTGAGGTTTCGATAACCGTTATGTACTCGCGGGGCTGGCATGGGATCCCAAGATATGACTGCCCTTTGAGCGGCCCCCCAATGCCCATACAACTTTGCCGCTAAGCCTCTTGCGGTTGCGGTAGACCCAGCGCGCGGTAAAGCTTTTCGTCAGCAAGCGAAGGGATCACCAAATCGGCGCAGGAAAAGTCCATCCCGCTGCTATTAACATTGGGAACAGCGACGACAAAGGCTCCGGCAGCATGACCCGCTGTACAACCGGCCGGGCTATCCTCCAAAACCATCATCCGTTTCGGCGATATGCCGAACCGCTCGGCGGCCTTGAGATAAATTTCCGGGTCGGGTTTGCCGCGGGAGACGTCCTCGGCCGTAAGCGTAAACATGAACCGCGGTTCTAAGTCGAAGGCCCCAAGAAGCTTCTCCAAAACCCGCCGGCGACTGGATGTACACACTGCCTTCGGGATGCCGGCTTGTTCAAGCGCTTGAAGTAGGGGGAAAAGCCCGGGCATTGGCTCCAATCGATTTTCCACTAGCTGTAAGAAAAGCGATTCCGATTCGGCAGCAAGGTCCTCCCATCGTTCATTCAGGTTGTGCCAACGAATAATCGTTTCGAAGCAGGGTTGCGGGGGTCTCCCCATAATGGCCGCATTGAGCTCTTGAGTGAACACTAAACCTCGTCGTCGGAGGAGTTCGCTTGCTACATCCCAATAAACTTCCTCCGTGTTGAACATGAGTCCATCCATGTCGAAAACAACAGCATCGAACTTGGCCATACCAGGTAACCACAAGCAATAAGCTATCAAGCGCTCAGCCTTACCCTCGTTTAACTCCGGACTCCGTTGCCCGACTTGACAATTCCTGTTGACAAGCCCGCCAAGGCGGTCATCAGACTCGCCATTTAGTGGAGAAAAACCGCTCTTTTTCGCGCAAAGGCGTGCCCGTCAGTTGGTTCTCAGGGATTAGGTTCCTTTTCAAGCAGAATGCTAATTGGGTTACACAGTCGGCGGAAACTAGCGGTCCCATAATCCATCGCAACGCCTCGAGCTTGCTCCGGCGATTGTCCGAAAGCTTACCCCAAGCTAAGCCGTCGCGTGCGCGACTTGTATTACTGGTTACTTTAGCGTCGTCCCCCTGGCAGGAAGCAAGGTGGGGCTTCCGCAGAGGGCGCTAGCGGCGCGAAGTTTTACCCGCAGATCGCTCCAGCCCTTGTTTGACTGTGCCTTCCTCCGATGTTGTCGGATGCCTTAGCCCATGTAAGCGGCTATGGGGTAAAGTCCCTACCAAACAGGCCTTAGAGCGCTTAAACGCTGCCTTCCGGAGCTTAGGCACCACAGTGGAGCGGAGCGCGTGCCGGATCGGCCCATCGCGCGCCGAGCCACCTCTTGGGCCTGCCCGGCAACAAAACCACGCTTTGGGAAGCTGGTCCAAAGGTGTTGTTTGCACTTGCGTCCGCAACATGGACTCAGCCAAACCTTAAGTCTTAACGATCGTGTCGTTTGTGCAAGTGGGGATCTACAGGCATTTTTACGTGGAATCAGGCCCGTCGCTTAAATGGGGAGGATGAGCCTTGGCGCCGGTCGTGCATGCTGCTTGCGGCACCAGCTGAGGCCCGGGGCAGGTTCTCCAGAATCTCCTTTCGGAATTGGCTTGTTAAACACGTCTTGACGCGGAAAAGTTAAGCCGTGACAAGGAATGATGGCGATTCGGGGCTTTTACTTGGGGCCGCGCGGGCCATAAGAGACGTACCTGAGCGACGCGGAAAAATCCATAAAGGGTGCGAAATCTTCCCCACTCGTTAATTCCCACCGCCGTCTGTCTCTGACTTGGCTGGCAGCTGCCGCTGCCGCCGGGGAAAAGCCTCTGGGATAGCCAATCTTGGCACTAATTCGGGCGGGCTCAGGGCGTGTGGTTTCGGTCTCGTTAGCGGCATTATTTAACAAGGTTTGGAAGCGGGATGAGGCACAGCGTGCTGAGTGGGCGAACGTGGCTCAGCCTGACCGCGTGGTTGCCCCTCGCGGTCGGAAGGCCAAACCGGACACAACTTTAAATCCCTGGATGGATCGTGGAAAATAGCGCGAGAATTTGCCGAGGATTAATCCGGCTGCTACGTGCACTCGCTTAATTGCCGGCCAAATGGGGTGCTCGTTGGCCGAAGTGCTTCCGAGAACGGCCAAATCGCTCGGCAGGCCGTGGGAGGTGTTCTCAGGGCCACTACAAATTGTGGGCATGGGATCAGGTTCTGCCGCAGGAAGGCGGCAAGCACTTTGGGGGAGATGTAGGCAGGCGCTCCACCCGAGAATGGTTATCGGGATATCGGCGAGTTGAGTGATGAGGCAGGTGCGGGCGTGAAATTGGTATTAGCGGTGATTCAACCCACAAAACTCCAAGCGGTCCGCGAGGCGCTTCGGGCCGTCGAGGTCACTCGGCTAACGGTCTATGATGCTCAAGGATATGCTCGCCAGCGGGGCCTGCCGGAGCTATATCGCGGCCGGGAGTATCAGGCTGTCCTCCTTCAGAAGGTGGTTTTGGAGATCGTTGTTAACGACGACTTCCTAGAACGCACCATCAACACCATTATCCAAGCGGCGCGGACAGGACCCCAGGGCAATATCGGCGATGGAAAGATCTTTGTCGTGCCGGTTCAGGAGGCGATCGAGCTTCAAGATGGTTCCCGGGGACCAGGGGCCGTTTGACCGCCCGCCGGTGTTGACTCCGTCTATTCATCGGATCACTTGTCTTTCCGAAACAGTTGACGGGCTTGCCTTGAAAGGCACGTCGGCAGGTTGTTTTACGGAGGTACCTAGGGCCTGGAAGCGGACGTGGCAGCCCGAGGTGCTAGCGGGGATTGGCTTGCACCCTGTAGTGGTTCGCCGAACAGCCAGGAAATCGCCGCCGAAGGGGTTGCACGAGTCAGTCGGCAAGGATGCGGACCCTGCGACCTTCGACCTGGACTCGGCCGGCTGCAAGCAGGCGGAGGGCTTCAGGGTAAGCTTCGCATTCTTTTTCGAAGACCCGGGCCGCAAGTGTCTCCGGCGTATCATCGTCTAAAACCGGTACCGCTTTTTGCAAAATGATTGGCCCGTGGTCGTATTCGTTGTCGGCAAAGTGCACTGTGCAACCGCTTACTTTGGCCCCAAATTTGAGGACGGCCTCGTGAACGTGCCGCCCGTAGTAGCCGTGACCTCCAAAGGCCGGCAGGAGCGCCGGGTGAATGTTGAGCACCCGGAGCGTGAAGTCCTCGGGAATCACTAGCCGTTTAAGAAAGCCCCCCATCACGACGAAGTCGGGATTGAGCTGCCGACAGTGCTCGAAGATCTCGCGGCTAAAAGCCTCTTGGTCGGGATACTCCTTGAACGGCACAACTACTGTGGGAATTCCAGCCTCCTCGGCAAAGCGGAGTCCGCCCGCCTTGGCCGTGCTGGAAATGACAAGCAAGATCTCGGCCGGAAGCTGCCGGGCCTGAATCTTTTGAATGAGGTTGCGGAGGGTGGTGCCCCCACCGGAAATCAACACCACTAGTCGAAGCTTCTCCTTTTTCGGGAAGCGGACAGGGGGCGCAGGAGCAAGGTTAAGCGTCATAGCTGCTGACTCGGGCGTAGCCAGTATCTTCCCAGAAAACCATCACTCCCAGTTGCATCGAAGCTCCGGCATAAATCGGGAAACGAAGAATTTTCGGTTGTGCCGCGGCTGAAAGACCAGTTTACACGCGGCAGCCGGCCGGCCGAAACGGGGCAAATTTTGACGCAGGTGACGCTGGGCCAGTCCCCTGAGATTGCCCATCCCGGCAAAGCGGTTGTCCCGGTTTCGGCGCAACCTTCCGGCGGCGGGCAAGCTTTTCCTTCGTTTGGAGGGCATCTGGAAAACAAGCATTCGGCCGGGTTGGTCTTCCGCACTCCTCTTTTTCTAAGGCCTGGCAAGTCGCCGGAACAACCAGCCGCAAACCGGAGCTCCTTTCCCCGGGGGTGCGACCGAACACTTTTGCCCCATGCAGTCCGGTAGCTCCTTCCAGGCAATCGCAGACTATTTTGGTGCCGATGGCCCCGGGACTAGGGGATGGCGGCTCAGCTGCCGAACTCGTCCGAGCTCCGGTGAAAGTCTCTGGAAGTCTGCCGGGCCCACGGTCTGGCCCGGCCGAAGGGCCCCTGAGCAGGTGAAAGGAACGCTAGGCCTTGGGTTGCCGAGATCACTCTGCGGATTGGTGGGCGTTGGCTCAATCCAAGAGGGGGCGACTTAATCCAAGAGGTTGACGCAGGACCGTCGCCGACCACGGGAAGGCGTTAGACCGCGTAATTTTCCCTGCAGGCATCAGGACCAGGGCTGCGGGCGATTTGTGCCAGTCCGGGTTGAACTGTTCCGCGCTGGACACTTGAGGACGTAGATGCGGTCCCAGGAGCGGAAACGGCTCAGGTTTCCTGCAACAGGGGCTTTTCCCCTTTGTTGGGTGGGATCGGCCTCTTTTTTGGACCAGTTTGCCCGGAAAGAGGCCATGCAGGAAGTATCCCGGCTTTTCCTGCCTTGTTGGGGACACCTTCCGACCGACTTAGCAGCCAGAAGATCCCCCTCTGCGTGGGGGAAGCTTCAAATTGTTTCGGCGGCTTGGTGGGGGGACGCTTGAAGCCGCCCGAGCTTCCGGGGCCACCGAACCACGCTTGTCAGCCCTGGAGGCGCGATTTAAGCTACCTGCCAAGGACCTCCGTCCATCCTTTTCGCCAGAGGACTCATTTGCACTTGGGGGCAAAAAAAATGGCCGGTGGAAAAAAGCACGATGTGGCTGCGGAAATCGCCAAGCTTCGCGAGCTGATCCGCTACCACGACTACAAGTACTACGTGGAAGCTTCTCCGGAAATAAGTGACCTCGAATACGATCGGCTGATGCAGCGGCTGCGGCAGCTTGAGGCCGAGCATCCAGAGCTCATCACGCCCGATAGTCCCACCCAGCGAATTGGCGATCAGCCCGTGGAAGGCCTCGAGGAAGTGCCGCACCGGATCCCGATGCTCTCCATGGACAACACGTACACGGAGGGGGAGGTCCGCGCCTTTGCCGAACGGGCTGCCCGGATGCTGGGACGGGAACCGATTGAGTGGGTCGTGGAGCTCAAAGTCGACGGGGTGGCTGTGGCCATCATTTATGAAAACGGCGTCCTTGTCCGCGGAGTCACTCGCGGCAACGGAGTGGTGGGCGATGATATCACCCATAATGTGCGGACTATCCGCGATATTCCGTTGCGGCTCCTCGGTACCAATCATCCGCCCGTGCTGGAAGTCCGCGGTGAAGTGTACATGACGAATGCCGACTTGGCGGAGGTCAATGCTGCCCAGAAAGCAAAGGGAGAGCCAACTTTCGCTAATCCCCGAAATGCGGCGGCAGGAAGTATTCGTCAACTTGATCCGCGGATCTGTGCTTCTCGCCGACTGCGGTTCTTTGGCCATGGGCTGGGCTATGCCGAAGGCCTCCAGGTGAAAACTCATATGGAATTCCTGGAGATGATTCGCCGCTACGGCATTCCGACCACGCCCTATGTAGGCTGCTTTAAGACGATCGATGCGGCCTTGGCCTATTGTAACGAGCTTCAGGAGAAAGTTCCCGAACTTGATTTCGAGATTGATGGGTTTGTCATCAAAGTCAACAGCTTTGATCAACGCGTTCGGCTGGGTGCTACCAGCAAAAGCCCTCGCTGGATGATCGCTTACAAGTTCGAAAAGTACGAGGGCGTAACTCGCATCAAGAAGATTCGTGTACAAGTGGGAAAAACGGGCATCGTGACGCCGGTGGCCGATCTTGAGCCAATTGAATTGGCCGGGACAATTGTCAGTCGGGCAAGCCTCCACAATGCGGATGAAATCGCCCGGAAGGATGTTCGCGAGGGCGATTGGGTGGTGGTGGAAAAAGCGGGCAAGATTATTCCGCACGTGGTGCGGGTGGAAAAACACCGGCGTGAAGGGCCACTACCGGAGTTTCGCTTCCCCAAGAAATGCCCGGAATGTGGCACCGGGCTTGTCCGCGATGAGGGAGGCGTTTACATCCGCTGCCCCAATCTAGAGTGTCCCGCCCAAATTAAGGAACGCATTCGTTACTTTGCCAGCCGGAATGCTATGGACATCGAAGGGTTAGGCGACAAGCTTGTTGACCAATTGGTGGAAAAAGGGCTTGTTCGCACCTACGGCGACCTTTACCGCCTAAAGGCCGAGGATTTAATCCCTTTAGAAAGGATGGGGAAGAAATCGGCCGATAACCTTCTGCGGAACATTGCCGCCAGCAAAGATCGGGGCTTGGCCCGAGTGCTCACCGCTTTGGCGATCCGGCATGTCGGGCCACGAGTCGCTACCGTGTTGGCAGAACACTTCCGCACGATCGACCGGCTGCAAAAGGCATCGGTCGAAGAGCTTTCCTCCGTCCCGGAAATCGGTCCTGTGATTGCCCAGAGCGTATATGATTTTCTCCGGAGTGATTTCGGCCGCCGGATTATTGACGATTTGCGGCGGCTGGGGATCCGGATGGAAGTGGCTAAAGAAGCGGAAGAGATTCCGCAAACCTTAGCCGGCAAAACGGTGGTGGTAACCGGAACATTGAAGAAGTACAGTCGCGACGAAGTGGAAGCTGTCATCGCCCGCCATGGAGGCCGAGCAACCTCAAGCGTGTCGAGCAAAACAAGTTTTGTGGTCGCTGGCGAAAGCCCGGGCAGTAAACTGGACAAGGCTCGCCAATTAGGAATCCCGGTGCTTTCCGAGGATGAATTCGAGGAAGTGCTTGCCGGCCGAAGACCGGCACCATAGCCCAGTACAGATCGGAGGGCCATCGCCGGGATTATCCGCACTTAATGGCTTCCCTTGCAGTCAGATGGAGCTGACTTCCGGCTTGCTTATTGGCCTGATGCAAAGGAATTCCGGCCGGGCTTTGTACGTTGGTTAACTCGTGATGCTTCTCTGTGGACAAGGCTCCTCTGATGTTGATCGTCAAGGCGGTATTCTACTTTCGAGGCCGCCAAATCCTTTGACCTTTGACGCTGGACTTAAATAGCTCTACGGAGGAACTTATTTAATGGGTCAAGTGGAAGAACCTGTCCCCGGAGTACCCGCGCAAAACCTCCCTTTGGCCGGCAAAGTGGCTGTGGTGACGGGAAGTTCTCGCGGAATTGGCCGGGCGACGGTATTCCGGCTAGCAGCCGCTGGAGCAAAAGTTATCATCCACGGTTCGTCCCACTCCTCGCCTGTAAACGAAGTTGTGGAGGCAATTAGCCAGCTAGGAGGGGATGCCCGGGTATTGCTCGCGGATTTTACTGCCGCAGAGCAGAGACGCACCTTTGCTCAACGCGCTTGGGGGCTTTTCGGCTATGTGGACATTTGCATCCTCTGTGCGGGGGCCAACATTCTAACCGGTCCGGCCCGGGGGCTTGGCTTTGGAGAAAAGCTTGATCTTCTGTGGCAAGTCGACGTGCTGGGCGCGGTGGAAGTGGCTCGGATGCTTGGGCAGCAAATGAAGTCACGGGGTCATGGGGTGATTGTCACCTTAGGTTGGGACGCGGCCTGCCGGGGAATGGAGGGTGAAACAGCACAGGCATTTGCCATTGCCAAAGGGGCCGTGATGGCCTTTACCCTGGCGCTTGCCCAAGAGCTTGCTCCCCAGGTTCGTGTCAACTGTATCGCACCGGGTTGGATCCGGACCGGCTGGGCAGAAAAAGCCTCCCAGCTGTGGCAAACGCGGGCCAGTTCAGAGAGCCTTCTTGGGCGATGGGGTACGCCCGAGGAGGTAGCGGAAGTTTGCTTATTCCTTGCCTCCCCTGCTGCCTCGTTTGTAAACGGTCAGATCATTCCCGTCAACGGCGGCTTCAATTACCGCTTTTTGGCCAAAGCTCCTGGGGTGCTTGACTAGGCCGGAAAGCCGGCGCCCGCGATGGGTGACCTCCCGCAATGACTCCCAATGGTCAGCGACCACAGACCTGGCAGGATAAGTCTGGCCGGCGCAAATGGTTCGGTTTTCCCAATGAGGAAACGCTTGAGGATTGCCTAGGCAGCCGAGGGGACTTCCAGGCCTTCGAAGAGGGCGTCGACGAATCGCTCGGAATCAAAGGCGGCAATGTCATCCGGTTTCTCGCCCACACCGATGAATTTCACAGGAAGTCCGACCTGTTGCCGAATGGCAACAACAACTCCTCCCTTAGCTGTCCCGTCTAGTTTGGCTAGGAAGATACCGGTGCAATTGACTGCTTCGGTAAAGTGTTTGGCCTGGCTGATGCCATTTTGTCCCGTGGTGGCATCGAGGACCAACAGCACCTCATGAGGCGCGCCCGGAAGCTGTTTTCCGATGACCCTATGGATTTTCGCCAGTTCCCGCATCAGATGCTGGTGGGTCTGAAGCCGACCGGCTGTGTCCACGATGCAAATTTCGGCACCGGATTCAATGGTACGGCTAATGGCACGGTGGGCTACGGCACCGGGATCGCTTCCTTGTGGCCCGGTGACAATTTCGGCGCCCACGCGCTCCGCCCACTTGGCAAGCTGTTCGGTGGCTGCTGCGCGAAAAGTGTCGGCCGCCCCCAGGACCACTTGTTTACCTTCCTTGCGGAACATGTTGGCAAGCTTGGCAATCGAGGTGGTCTTGCCGCACCCGTTTACGCCACAAACCATGATCACCGTGGGACCGTTTTGGGCGAGGCTGAGGGGCACTTCCGGCTGGCGGAGGAGCTCCTTGAGCTGGGTCTTGATTTCCCCCAGGACATCGCCCAGTTGCACGACTCGAGAGCGATACTTCCGGTCAATTTCGTTGACAATACTCTGGGCAGCTTGGACGCCCATGTCGGTGCGAACCAAAAGCTCAAACAGCCTTTCCAAAAAGGCATCGTCGACAAGCTCGCCTTCCCGCTTGAAAAGATCCCGGATATCGGTACGCAAGAGCTGGGCGGTCTTGCGAAGACCTTCCTTTAACTTTTCCCACCAACCCATGGATAACTTCCTGGTGGCGTCCGTTCTTACGCTTAGAATTGTGGACTAAACGCTGGGTTACCGGATGAAAGCGATGCTTTACGCCGTGATGAGTTTCCGGCGCAGCAGCTTGTTGCGCCCGCGGTGCGGCTTAGACGGCTGGCCCGGCCCCAAGGTGTGGAGCAGCAGATGATTTTCCGCTACAAAGTGGGCAGCCCCAACCGGTCAATTGCTTTGGACGTCAACGCGATCCGAAGCCTGTCTTTTCAATTAGTGGTAACGCTAGGCCGGGGGAAAGTTTCGGCCGCGGTCTAGGGCCGACTAACTTTCACGAAGTGCCGGCGGTGTCTTTTTGTCTTTCGGGTCACGGCCGCGGGCTGGCGCGCCTGACGTCTGGTGGCGAACCTTGTGCATTAACCGGTCCAGGATCCCGTTAACAAACGCGCCGGATTGGGCGGTGCCAAACCGCTTCGCCAATTCCACCGCTTGGTCGATAATCACCTCGCCGGGGGTGTCGGTGTACAAAAGCTCGTAAGCACCCAGGCGAAGAATCGTTCGATCCGCCACGGCCATGCGGGAAACGGTCCAATTCTCCGACACCGCCTCAAGCTCCTCATCAAGCCGCTCCCGCATTTCCATCACTCCGCGGATCAAATCGCTCGCGAAGGCACTGGCTCCCTCTTGCGGCACGTTTTCCCAAAGGAATCGCTCGATTACTTCAGGCCCAAATTCGGGGTTGATATCCCAGTGAAAGAGGATTTGGAAAGCAGCTTCGCGCGCTTGTGCCCGGGGGGAAGTAGGCCGGGTGCTATCCTCCCCGACCTCTCCCATATCGCTCGCTGCTTTGGATGGTGAAGGTCTCGAAGTTGGCCCTAGGCGTGGACTGTCCATTGCCGGTACGGATCAGCCTTCAAAGGCGTCTTGCCAAGGTTGGTCCTTCTCGGAGGTCATCACTCCCTTTTCGTCTCTTGCCGATTCGGTGGGATTGGCGGTGCATTGGGCCTCGGCTAAAGGCGCGCTTAAAGCCCGGGGCCGAAGGGAAGCATGACTTTCACCACCAACTTTCCGCCAATGGTGAGGGCGCTCGCACAAAAGGCCGGCCTCGGCTAGCTGCTCAAGAAGAGCTACCATCTCGAGGGCCGCCTCGGCACACTCGACACCTTTATTGCCAGTTCGCCCCTCAGGGACGTCTTTGCCGCGGGTGCCCACAATTGGCCCGCTGCGGGCAAGGGCTTGCTCAAGAGTATCGCAAGTTAGCACACCAAAGAGAACTGGTACGCCAGTCTCCGTCCCCAGGCGAGCAAGCGAGAGGCTAACCGCCCGATTGATATGTTGGTCATGGGTGGTCTCGCCTTTGATCACGGCCCCGAGGCAAAGGACGGCGACATACCGGCCGCTTCTTGCCAAATGACCTGCCACTGTGGGGATTTCAAACGACCCGGGGACCCAAAACACATCAATCTGGTCTTCAGAGATACCCCTCGATCGAAGGGTATGAATCGCCCCATCCAGAAGACCTTGAGTGACGGTGCGGTTGTACTTCGAGACGACAATTGCAAAAGGGCCAGCCCGAGCGAGTTTCTCCTGCGGGGTGGCTTGGGGATCGAAATGACGACCCATCGCTGGTCCTCAAAGAGGCGGGCGATTTAGGTTGGTTTAATGGAGGTCCGAGCGGAGCCGGTCGACGATTGGCACCAAGCTTACGACCCTACCTGGGCTTCCGACCGGTTGCTGGCAATGCTTGAGCGGCTTTGACCTCAAGTGGGCCGAAGCCCCGGCTGATCACTTCATGTTGAGACTCATGAGAAACTCGGCGTTGCTCTTTGTTTTAGCAAGGCGGCTTGTCAGAAGCTCCATGGCATCCGGCGGATTCATATCATTAAGCACCCGGCGCAGCACGCACACGCGGCGGTATTCCTCCGGGTCCATCAGCATTTCTTCCCGCCGGGTACCGCTGCGGTTGATGTCGATGGCCGGCCAAATTCGCTTGTCTACAAGCCGCCTGTCCAGCCAAATTTCCATGTTGCCCGTGCCCTTAAACTCCTCGAAGATCACTTCGTCCATCTTGCTTCCTGTGTCAATCAGGGCCGTACCGATAATCGTAAGCGAACCACCCTCGGCCGTTTGTCGAGCAGCACCAAAGAACCGCTTTGGTCGCTGGAGCGCGTTTGCATCAACACCACCAGTGAGAATCTTGCCCGAGTGTGGACACTCAGCATTCCAGGCACGGGCTAACCGCGTGATCGAGTCGAGGAATATGATCACGTCCTTGCCGTACTCCACCATTCGCTTGGCCTTTTCGAGGACCATTTCCGACACCTGAATGTGACGGGAGGCAGGCTCGTCGAAGGTGGAGCTGATCACCTCGCAGTTAGGGCCTTTGACCTGCCGCTCCATGTCGGTCACCTCTTCCGGACGTTCGTCCACAAGGAGCATGAACACATAAACGTCCGGATAGTTGCGCAGCACGGCCTTAGCCATCTTCTGTAACAGGATAGTCTTGCCAGCACGCGGTGGGCTAACGATAAGCCCGCGTTGACCAAACCCTATGGGAGCAATTAGGTCAACAACCCGCATGCTGATTTCATCCGGCGTGGTTTCGAGCACGATCCGCCGATCTGGATGGAGAGGGGTCAACTCGTCAAAGGGGATTTTCTCCGAGGCCTTGACTGGATCTTCCCCGTTGACCGATAGCACGCGAAGCAGAGCGAAGTACCGCTCGTTTTCCTTAGGCGGGCGAATTTGCCCGGCCACGGTCATCCCTGTACGCAGGCCGAAACGACGAATCTGACTCGGCGAGACGTAAATGTCATCAGGGCCTGCCAGATAGTGGGCCTCGGCACTTCGCAAGAAGCCGAAACCGTCCGGAAGGACTTCCAGCGTCCCCTGGCCGTACATGAGGCCCGTCATCTTCAGCTTTTGCGTCATGATGCGGAAGATGAGATCCTGCCGGTTCATTCCGGCAATGTCGGTAAGGTTTTCTTTACGGGCCTCCTCAATCAGTTGGGCCATGGACATTTTCTGCAGTTCGGTAATGTATTCATCGCCGGCCAGCTTGAGCCGCTCCAACTCCAAATCGCCTTCTTCATCACCGAGGGCACCTTTTTCCACAAGCTCCTCGGCGATGGTCATTGGTTCTTCGTTTTCAAGTTGAGCGGCCAAGGCGGCAGCGTCAACATTCTTCGCTGTCTCCTGACTTTCGTGACGAGGGGTACGCCGTGTGCGGGAAGTGCGCTGTTCTTTGGTCTCTGCCATCGCTCACTTCTCCTTTTGCTAGAGCTGTTTAGAAAGGGTTTGTTTATGCCGGTGGGGAGAAGTCACCGGCGGTGGGTTCTCCGCATATCTCCTTTACCAACCGCTTGCATAACGGTCTGGCATCGGAAAGTTTGGATGATCACTCAAGGGGTTCTAGAAGCTTGAGACGTTGTACCTGCAAAAAGTCACACAACTTCCCACAGGTAGGATGCGGTATCCGGACGGGATTAACTTGCGGACAAACGCAATCCGGTCGGAGACGTAGACCAGTCGAGGTCTGGTTGCGACTTCACAGACAATTATAGCAAACGGTCAATTTAGCGGGGAGTGGTTGCCCCGTCAATCAGAGTTCGCCAAATAGACGCGACTTGGTCGCGAATCCCCTCCCGTCGTCCGGAATTGTCAATTACCACATGCGCAAGTTGTCTTTTAAATTCGGGCGGCAACTGTGCCGTTTGCCGCCTAAGAAATTCCGACCAGGTCCATCCCCGGCCTTGCACTCGGCTCCAGCACACCTCTGGAGGGGTCTCCACGTAAACTAACAAATGGCACTTCTGGTGCCACCCCACTTCCGCCAAAAGCGGAACGTCCAGGACCATTACCCGATGGCCCTCGCTGGCCAATCGGTAAGCCTCGTCGCTGAGGAGCTGGGCTACTCGGGGATGGAGAAGCTCCTCGAGGAATCGGCGGGCTTCCACACCAGCGGCGCTGGACGCAAAGATAAGTCGGGCGATCTGCGACTTGTCTAATTTGCCCTCTTTATCTAATATGCACGAGCCCCATTTTTGTTCGAGGATAGTGCGAATTTCATCCGTTTCCAGGAGTTGGCCCACCAGCGGGTCGGCGGCCAGCACTGCGGCTCCCAACCGGGCAAACTCCTCCGCGACCGTGGACTTTCCGGCCCCAATCCCCCCTAATAGACCGATGTAAAAAACTCCACCCGGTAAGTTAATCGGTATTTGGGAGCGGGCAGCGGCGACATCATTTGCGCAATTGGACATTTCGTGGCGGATCTGCGACAACGTTGGCTGCAAGGCCCTTTTTAAGTCTCTGTTGCCTATTTAAGTCTCTGTTGCCTACGGAATTACTGCCCGCAGCTCAAACGTTGCCCCGAGGTAGTCCTCTCGGCTATCGGAACGGCTAGCGGGCTAGATTTCCGGTTCAACTATTTAGCTCGACGGCCTCCTCCCAATGGGCGTAAAGCCGGGACAACTCCTGCTCCAGCTTTTCCAGCTCCGCTTTGACTTCTTTCACCCGCTCGCCATGCCGGAGCACCTCCGGATCACAGAGCATCTGAAGAAGCTCTCTTTGTCGCGCTTCACACTGGATGATATCGCGCTCGATATCTTCCGTTTTCCTATAAGGAAACTGTCTTTTGCGCCGGGGACGGGTGGGTTTTCCCCCGGTGACCAGCGCTTGGGAACGCCCGTCCCCCGAGGGCGATCCAATCTCGGAGCTTTTTGACGAGGCCTCCGAAAGCCTCCTCTCTGATTGCTGGACGTATTGCCAGGCAGAGTAATTGCCCGGAAAAACGCGAACTTTTCCCCCACCTTCAAGCACAATTAGATGGTCGGCCAACTGGTCGATAAAGTGCCGATCGTGACTGACGAAAATCAGTGTTCCCTTAAATTCACGGAGGGCCTCCGCCAAAGATTCCCTGGCCCAAATGTCCAGATGGTTCGTGGGCTCATCCAAGACCAAGAGATTGGCCTCGGCGGTCGCCAAGCGGGCAAGAGCCACTCGGCACCGCTGACCCCCGCTTAGTTCCCCAACCGGTTGGAGAGCTAGATCTCCGGTGATACCGAATCGGGCCAGTAGATCACGCCTGGTAGGCTCTTCCATGAGCTTGTGCGCCGGCATAACTGCGTCCACTGCTCGCTCGGCCGGATCAAGCTGCTGCAAATGCTGGTCAAAATAAGCGATCTTGACCCCATGCCCCCGAACCACCCGGCCGCAGTCTGGTTCGAGCTGTCCCAAAAGCGTTTTCAGCAGCGTGGTTTTTCCCGACCCATTTGGCCCAAGGATCGCCCACCGTTGCCCCCGGTAGACCTCGAATGTCAGATTCGTAAACAGCGGGCTTTCAAAACCTTTCGTAAGTCCTTCAGCTCGTAAGACGACGTCCCCGCTGCGAGCCGGCTCCGGAAAGGCCATCGGGGGTCCCTTGATCTCCCGGGGCGGCGGCACCCGTTCAATCCGTTCCAGTTTTTTCCGCCGATCTTCCGCCTGAGCATGCTTCTGGCCATAAAAGTTGCGGCGGATAAACTCCTCCAGCCGAGCAATTTCCTGTTGTTGCCGCTCGTAGGTCCGCCGCTGGACGAGGATCCTTTCTTCTTTTTGCCTCCGATAGGCAGAGAAATTGCCCCGGTAGGCCTCAACTGTCCCCTGGTAAAGCTCGAAAATTCGGGTGGTGACTCGGTCCAGCAGGTACCGATCGTGGCTGACGAGGATCATTGCCGCCCTTGACTCGATGAGGAATTTCTCTAGCCACTCCGTGGCCGCCACGTCCAAATGATTGGACGGCTCGTCAAGTAGCATTACGTCGGGCTCGGCCAAGAGCAGCTTGGCAAGGGCTAACCGGCTCTTCTCACCGCCGCTGAGGGTGTGGACTGGTTGGGCAAACTGATGTCGGCGAAATCCAACGCCCTCCAGGACCTCGGCCACACGGTAATCCACCTGGAACGCTTTTCTGCGGTGGAGTTCTTGTTGGAGGATCTCATATCGCGCTGAAAGTCGCCGGAGCTCCGCTTGGTCATGGCATTGGGCCATCGCGGCGGAGACTTCGACCAGCTCATCCTGGATTTCCAGGATGTCAGCGAGGGCCGATTTCGCTTCCTCCCAAACGCTTTCGGGAGAGTCTAGCTCTGCATCCTGAGCGACCAGGCCTATCCGCAACCCGCTGCGGGTCTCTATTTCCCCCGCGTCGGCCGACTCCACACCAGCCAAAATTCGTAAAAGGGTGGTTTTGCCACAACCATTCGGGCCAACAAGCCCGATGCGGTCGCCGGCATAGACTTCAAACGAAACACCGTCGAGTACCGGCTCCGGTCCAAAATGTTTGCGGAGATCCGAGACCCTCAAAAGAAGCATTACCTGCGCGACCTAGCCACCGACCGGTTAAGTACTCCCAGCCGCAATCTGGATAGCTCCGCGGAATCTGGCCAAAGTCCTAGATTACCAAATGGAGTAAGCCCCTGATTAACCCAAGCCCTTTCTTTAAAGAGCCCCCTTAGGGTCGCCCACATTGCTTGAAGCATGCCGTCCTATCATACTATCGCCGAGGAATTGGGGGACTATCTATGTCCCGCCGCTGAACTACCCTTCAAGCCACGGTTCGATCGAGCCGGGCAGGCGTGTGTCCGCCTGGAGGGGTTTCGGAGTGGCCAAGTGGTAACCATCAAGGTCTGCTGAGGAGGTCGAACATGGGCCGGACGACACCGTGGGCGGTCTTGTGCAGTTTGGTACTCGTAATTGCTCTGAATGGCGACGCGGTAGCGCAATCGCAAGAGGCGGCCAGCAAGCCGTTGCGGATCATCGCTTTCGGGGCGCATCCGGATGATTGCGAAATTCGGGTGGGAGGGACGGCGGCACTGTGGGCCAAGCAGGGCCATCAGGTCAAGTTCGTTTCGGTAACCAATGGGGACATTGGGCATTGGGCCATGGCCGGCGGCCCGCTGGCGCAGCGGCGTACCGAGGAAGTTCGCCGGGCGGCCGAGATCTTCGGCATCACCACCGAGGTCTTAGATATCCACGACGGGGAATTGTTGCCCACTTTGGAGAACCGTCGCTTGTTGACTCGCCTAATCAGGGAGTGGCAGGCCGATATTGTCATCGGCCACCGGCCTAATGATTATCACCCAGACCACCGCTATGTCGGCGTTTTGATGCAGGATACCGCCTTCATGGTAACAGTGCCGTTTTGGTGCCCGGATGTCCCGCATCTTAAACGCAACCCCGTCTTCTTGTTCATGGAAGATTCTTTCCAGCGTCCCACGCCGTTCCGAGCTGACATCGTGGTTGCGATCGACGAAGTGATTGAGCAGAAACTCGATGCGCTACTCGTTATCGAGTCCCAGTTCGTGGAGGGGGGAGCTCTTGGCTCGGCCGAGACAGCTCCAAAAACAGATGCCGAACGGGAGGCCCGGCGCCGTCAGGTGCGGGAGAGTTTTCGCGCCCGGTTTGCCCGAACCGCTGATCGGTTCCGCGATAAGTTGATCGAGCTTTACGGCCCGGAGATCGGTTCGAAGGTGCGATACGCGGAGGCCTTCGAGATTTGTGAGTATGGGCGACAACCCACGGCGGAGGAGCTTCGGAAACTCTTCCCCTTCTTTCCGCCGAAAAAATAAGGTCGATGCATTGCCCAAGTTTGTCATGGGATAGCCGGGGACAGGTGAGCTCCTGGTCTGCGTTAACAAGCTTTATCGACAACGCGTTAAAAATAAGCGACATAAGCCGTGCGGCCGTGTCCGCGGTTCGTTGACTGGTCGGGCCGCGGCGGGGAAGCTATAGCCGTTCCTTGGCAGCTTCCGGAACACTTTCAACATTACGTGGCGAGCGTTTTGAAAACAGGGAGGCTGGGCACACGATGAGTAACGTGTTTTCCCCGGTTCCTTCTTATCAACCCGCTTCCGGACCGCCGGAATATCAACAGCTACCCCCAAGGGATACACAGCAAGGCTCTTGGGGACGGTCCTGCCTTTTTGCCTTGCTCGGCCTCGTGGCGGGCGTGTTCTTAGTGGGGCAGATTTTTTGGCTTTTCCGGCCGCGTGTGGAAATGCCGCCGAAAGTCCGGGAACAATACTTTTCCCACGATCGCCGCGCTTGGGACAAGGTGGCCATAATCACGCTCGAGGGAATGATCCTCGATGAGGAGGAGGGCTTTGTCAAGCGCCAGATTGACCAGGCCCTTCAGGATGATCGGGTCAAGGCGGTCGTCCTTCGGGTCAACTCTCCCGGGGGAACGATTACCGACGCCGATTTCCTGTATCATCACTTAAGCAAACTTCGGGATAAGAAGCCGCTTGTGGTCAGCATGGGTAGTGTGGCTGCAAGTGGCGCCTACTATGTCTCGATGGCAGTGGGCCACCGGCCCGACACCATCTTTGCCGAACCAACCACCTGGACGGGATCAATCGGCGTGATCATTTTCCACATGAATGTGGAACAGCTTCTGGCTCGGCTGGGCGTGGAGACCGATCCGATCACAAGTGCCCCCCTGAAAGACATGGGGAGCCTCTTCCGGAAAATGACGCCGGAAGAGCGGGGCATCTTCCAGGGGCTCGTTGATAAATCCCTGGCCCGATTTAAAGAGGTGATCCGAAGCGGCCGGGCTAAGTTTGCCGACGATCCTGCCGCTTTGGACAATATCGCAACTGGCCAGATTTTCACTGCCAAGGAGGCTCTCGAACTGGGCCTCGTGGATCGAATCGGTTTCTTGGAAGATGCTGTCGAGCGAGCGATCGAGCTTGCCGGCCTTGATCCTTCCCAGGTATGCGTTATCCGGTACAAACGGGAAGTTGGGCTAGCCGACCTTATTTGGGGAAGTGATTTTATTAGCTCCAAGTGGTACGACGTGACGCTCACAGACCTGCGGAAAAGGCTGGCCCTTCTTTCGCCACGCGCGTTTTACCTGATGACCGGCTCCCTCCTCGAATTGCAGTGGCTTGAGCTTGCCCGGCCTTGAGGATGGCCAGCCCGCTAGCCTGCGGGCAACGCGGTTTCCGAAGGGCTTCCACCGTTTAGCCGGCAGCGGCAAGACTGCATGCAAACTTAGTGCTTTCCAAAATTAGATAAGTGAGTTTGGCAACATAGTGAACAATTCGGAACCCAGGTCGGTCGCTTGAAAGAGGCATGCTGTGCGAGGCCCGAGTAGGAAGCGGTAGCTTTGCATTCGCCGGACGTCGCCTTTCTTGGCCAGGAGGTGGACCGCCCGCTCGTTCGTAGTGCGAAAAGTTGATGCCGTTCCGGCTAGGGGTCGTAGAGTGAGATACAGCTAGCCCAGACTGAACCGATTGACCCGGCGAGAAAATTTTGGTAGGTAAGTCGGGAGGCCTGTTTTCGCCGGACGCCAAACGTGGGGATGCATTTTTCGGAATTGGGCCTTGACTAGACAATTGTTTTTGGTATACTGCCAAGTGAGGAACGTTCCTCGGCTTTTCGCCCTCCGTAGGTCCCTGCCCCGCCTATGGAGGGCACTTTTATGCGCGGTCGGGTACATCGGCCTGCCTATCTTCCGACTTTCCCTCTCGAACTTCCACTTTCCCTCCGGGACAATAACCCGGGCAAACCAATTCCCCGCCGATCTTGATTAGAACCCACCGTTTTCTGAAGGCCCAACGAGGATCCAGCTTATGAACGCACGACTGCGCTCTCCGAGCCTTTTCGCCTTTCGCAAAGAAGCGCCCCATTGCGAAACGAGCTCCATGGGGGGTTGCCAATGCAAATCCCGGCGATGGTTTCTCCGACGGGCAAGCCTTGGTGCCGCAGGAATTTTCGCGCTACCCTCATTCCAGATCCTTTCCGCACGTGCTTACGGAGTTGCGGCAGCGCAGGCCGCGGGACGAAAAGTGGAGGTGCTTCCCTCAGGGGTCGAGGTCTGGCAGGTAACCACCGAGGAAGTGCCTCAGTCCAATATTTACTGCGAGGTCCCCTACACGTCGGCCGACGGAAAGTACTTCGTGTACTGGCGGCGGCCACGTGAGATTTCTGGGCCTAATCGCCTTGAGCTCCTTGCGGTAGAGTTCGGTTCTTGGCGACAAGAGAAATTCGATCAGGCCCGGACTATAAGCGGTTGCGCTATCACACCGGACGGACACTTTTACTACATCCGCTCCGGGGACAGCCCCCAGGAGCTTTGGCGGATTGATTTGTCAACTGGAAAACGTGAATTAGTCTGCGCAATTTCTCCTGGGACGCCGTTGACAAGCCTTGGCACGGTCACTTCGGACCATCGCTTCTACGCTTGCGGAACCCGCACCGATCCAAGCTATAAGCTCTTTGATATCCTTCTGGTGGACTTGCAGTCCGGTGAACAAAAGATTATTGATCGCGACCCTTACATCCTTAATCCTCACCCGCAATTTGATCCGGGCGACGGTAGCCGGCTGATGATCCAGCACAATCGCGGAGGCCGCTATACACCCGACGGCAAACTAGAGCGCCTGGTTGGGCCGGAGGGAGCGACCCTCTATCTGCTGACCGTACCCAAAGGGGAGCGAATACTTCTTCGGGTCGGGACGCCCTACACCACGGCCTGCACAGGCCATGAGGCCTGGATTGGTTCGACTGGCGAAATCTTGTTTTCCGTGGCCTGGAGTGGCGATTTCTCTCCGGAGAAGGGCAATCTGCTGGGAATTCGGCCGGGCGAGAACTACCGGGTGGTTGCTCGGGGTTACCGGTTTAATCATGTGGGGGCCACACGCTGTGGACGATTATTTTCCGCCGACGATTGGCAGCCCCCGTTCAAGGTAGTCATTGGTTCGACGCGAACCGGCCAAACGGTTGAACTGTGTGCTTCCCACACTTCGCCGACAAGCGACCAGGCCACGCATGTTCACCCGTATATTTCCACCGACCTTCGCTGGGTCGTTTTCAATTCGAACCGCTTCGGCGCGCCCCATATTTTTGCCGCAAGCATCCCCGACAAGATTCGCGAAGAGCTTCAGGCCGGTTGACATCCACCCGAAGCAGTAGATGGGCTCTTAGCAGCCAGGACGGAGTGGTAAACTTCTTACTAGTTGAGGCGGCAATGTGGAACCCGGTTATCGCGGCCTGTCGATAGAAACGCGGTTGGATATTGTGCCTGCTTATTGTTTACTTACCGGGCCAAAAGCCGGCGGACAAACTCGACCTGAGGTCGGCCGCCCGTTCCGGTGAGTTGTTCAGCCAGGTAGCGCTTTCGGTCGCGGGGATTGGTAGGCGAACGAAAATTGTCGCCCTTCTGCAGAATGGGCCGCGGCTCGTTTATGTGTCCGAACGCTCGCTCTCCAGCCAATTGGCAAGGGAACCAGTACCCTTTTCCCTCATCGTCAACGAGATAGAACTCGGCATAAGCGTGATTAGGAACCCACACGGTTCGCGCCGGGATGCCGCCAGCCCGACACAGGGCGATAAATAGCGAGGTCATTTCTTCGCAGTCGCCAGTTTTGTCGGTAAGCGCCGCAAGTGCCCCTTTGAATTCGCCTTCTTGGTACTTCACGTTCTCCCGAACCCAATCGTAGATGCGTTCCACCTTTTGCCAAGCTGATCCTTCGGACGCAAGTAACTGGCGGGATAGGCTTTGGATCTTGGGATTGGTGACCTCGATCCCCGGACTAACAGCAAGATAAGGCAACACATCACGGGGCAGTTTGCGTCTATCCGGCAGCGTAAACACGGACACATCCGGAGGGGGCAAGATCACCCGGCGCCGAACCTCCGTCGTTATCAACGCCTTTGCCTCTTCCCCGTGGGCAAGGTAGGGAATCTCCACTACCATCTGGCGAACGGTTTCCTCGACCGTCCGAAACGTCACTTTGACGCCGGGTGAATAGTCTTCCTCTAGTGTCGTCACCTCTTGCTCCGGCCAATCGCTTGGAATGGGAATATAGGCTCGGATCCCGCTGCAACTGCCGCCGGTTGCTCGGACGATCACGCCGGCCACCCAGCGCTGGGTCGTCAGTTCACCCAGCTGCGGCCCTTTACCCTCCGTTTTCTGAATGAATTGGGCGAAGGCGGAGCCTGCGAAAGGAGTGATCGCTAAGGCCAAGAAGGCCAACGGGGCAAGATGCCCAAAAAATCGCAGCTTGAGCGCCCGCCAAGAATTAGATCTACTCATGCGTCCACAAGCCTCGGTTGATTCGCAGGGTTGTCCAGCCGGGTAAGTGGTTTCTCAACGCAAGAGTTTAGCTTCCGGCAATTCCTGGACCATCTAGTCGACACTAAACACTCTCTCGCCCAAAGCAGTTTGCCGTTGGCCACCCGCTTGGTCGGGAAGGCTTCCGGGACTTGGTCGAACCGGATTTCGTGCCCTTCTTTACGAAAGTTAAACCTTAGTTAAACCTTTTGGGCAAAGGGCAGCACGCGCTCAGCGAAGAACAGCGAGCAATCCCGCCCATAAGAGCCTGGATAATATCTCCATAAGCAAACCTCCCAGCCATTGCCCGCCCCCGCTTATTGGGCCAGCCTATTGGCCGCCGAGGAGGAGCGTCCCTTATTTTTCGGCCAGTCCCGCTCATGAAGGCATCCGGATTGCGACCGGGCCCTCGACGGCGGGTATTTGGGCGGGGCCCGGCGCCTTGGGGCATCCCCCCAAACATGCGCCAGCCGAGGGAAGCCTTCATTCAGCTACACCTCCTCGAGGCGAGTTTTCACAAGACCGTCCTCCGAAATGGGCCCACCCTCGCCGGGGCTTTAGCCTCGAGCTAAGTGGTACCTTGCTCGCCGCCCAGACAGGCGCCGCCAGACATAAACTTCTGACGCCGCACGGCCCTTGCAGCCTAGGCAACGTTAGTTCTATCCCAAGAATAGGCCGAAACTTTGCCAGTTGGATCGCCTGGCTTTGATCCCAGACACCGTTCCGGAGTTTGCGGTAGGCCATAAGTGCCAGGTTTTGAGTTTCGAAGGTGGGGACCGAGGAGGGGTTTGCTCGAAAGGAAGCTCTCAGGGTCTCACTGTTACCTCCCCGTCTTGCTATTCCTGCCTAGTCGACGTATTTTAGCCAAACTCTGAAAAATGATGCCCGGGTGGAGGCAGGTCGGGATTTTGGGGGCGCGGCTCCCAGATTTCTGGCGGATGTGCGAACCATCTTGGGGGGTGTGTTCCCTGAGGAGGCAAGTTGCCCGCGGGACTCCAACGATCTGCCCCCGCTCAAAGGCGGAGACCTCAGCAAAAACGTACTTGGTGGCAATGGGCTCCCATGTGCTTCCGCACCGGAGGGTGTTGGGGTTGTTTGGAGACCAGCGTTTCGTAGCTCCTTTAAAGCGACCTGGTTTGAAATGGAAGCTGACTAGGTCAATCGCAAGTACAGCACGTGGGGGGTCTTTGGAGCTCGCCCAAATCCCGCAGCATCCCCCGCGGCGGCCAGTTCGCCTTCGGTTCGCGGCCGGAAAATCGGCCGCAGGTCCCCCGGGGCCAGTGGGGGTAGCTCAAGTCTCCATGCCGTAACCATTGGCCTCAGAAAGGTGCGTCCCTCCGAAGGTGGGTACAAGCGGAGCTCTTCGGGAGAGAGTGGAGAAGGGTATCCCCCAGCGGGGGATTAGCCGGGCGGCCACGGGATAGTGTTGGTGCGTTGCCCGAATTTGGCGCGGAATGCTCGGGGCACGGGGACTTTCCTCCATCTCCAGAATCGGATTGCGGGATTCTTTGAGGTCGGGGGAGGGTGTCCTTTCCCCCAGTGAGGATTCTGACGCGATGCTGTGTATTATTTCTGGAACCAGCTGTTAAAAAGATCCGGGTCCAAGAAAGAACTCCCGAAGGGGGGGTGCGGCTTCGCCTTTTTGTGTGATCAATTTTGCCCCACAGCTGGTCCACTCACCCTCGGGATGACCCCCGGCAGCTGCAATTCGCAGTTATTCGGTAGTTCGAACAGCATCAAACTTGCTCAATTCAACGAAAAAACGAGTTAATCGGAGCTTGCTGGCGCGGGACTTGCATGTGGATACCCCGCCGATTGGCTTGGGATAATGCACCGGCGATATTTGCCTGTGACATAGCCCACCTTTTGGGGTTGGTAGGTGTTGCATAGGGGTTGCTGAGCTATCATTGATTCAAGTACGCGGAGGAACCCGCGGGCTGGGACAATAGGTTGTGAGGTCCCAATCGGGTTAAATTGGGCAGTGGCCCACGGGGTTTTTCAAGAGCTTTTGCCAGCCTAAGGCGGCGCCCGTTTTGCAATGGAAGCTGGGCATCTCCGTAAGCCGGAGTTGGCTCCTATCTGGCAGCGCTCATCCCTACGGAAGGGGACAGCATCGCGCGGACTACCCCCAATCGCTTAAGGAGCCCGGACCAAGGGGGGCGAAGGCAAAGGGACTTGGTCGCCTGGCGTCGAAAGCGACGTAGGAGAGGAGCACATGCCGATTCTGGCAAAAGAGCCGAACGTTTTCCCGGATGATCTTTTTTCGGTCATCAGTTCGCCGGGGAGCGAGGGGCAGACCTGGTGGGTAGCGTACACGATGGCCCGCCAGGAGAAAAAGTTAGTGCGGCAGCTTCGGGCAAGAGGTGTCGCGCATTTTTGTCCTCTTTACCGGCGACAGTGGTATTCGCCGAGCGGGCGTAAGCGGGAGGCATATCTGCCTCTATTTCCGGGTTATGTGTTCTTCTTTGGCGACGGCTCCGCAAAAGACGCCGCTTGGAAAACCCAGTGTGTGAGCCGAATCCTTTTTCCCCACGATCAGTTACTTTTACACAGTCAGTTGTGGCAGATCTGGGACGCGGAGCAACGGGGTGCAGAACTTACCCCGGAGCCACGACTGGAGAAAGGCCAGCGGGTGCGTGTCATCGCAGGGAGATTCGTCGGTTACGAAGGCACAGTGATTTATCGGGCAAATCGTTGCCGGCTGGTCTTAGCCATCGATTTTTTGCAACGCGGTGCCTCGCTCGAAATAAACGAATGGGATGTCGAGCCTATTTAGTCCTCGTCGACTCTGTAGCTTTTCCCGATTTGGTCATGAGGGGTGCCGTTTCCGCGTTAGGGCCTGGTCAAACCGGAAAACTCATCTGGCGAATTTTGTCAATAGTTTCAGTGGACAAAGCGTAATTGGCCACCGTGCGGCTTACAACCCACTGCGCGGATTTGGGCCAAAGCAAGAGCTGGAGGCTCATGGCCAAAGCCGGCGCTAGGCTAAGCCAGTCTTCTTTCATGCGAGTAATTTCGTCCTCGCCACCGGCGTATGTCCCCAGGCCGAAAAGCCATCTAAAAAGCTCCGCTGCCACCTCGCGGCGGCTGCCTCCTCGACAACCGATCGCCATTAGTCCGAGGAACCCTTGGTGCGTCCGCGTGCCCGGCCGGGGTGCCGGAAACGGAGCCAACTCTTCCCCCAGAGAAATTCGCACCATTGCTTCGCAAAAATTGGTGCCGCCGAGGGTTGGATTTACGGTCTCGCCCACCCGAGGATTGCATTCGACGTATTCGATATTGCCGGTTTGCGGATCGCGGAATACTTCAAGCGCCATAGGTCCGTGCCAGAGTAAATGTTCACCAATTTTTCGGAGGTGTTCGACCGCTAGTGGATCGTCTACGGTGACCCGACACAAGGTTGAACCACCGATACCCAGGGCGATAGCCTTGTCGCAGTGATAAGCTATTAGCCGACCATTTTGAAACACGCCAGCCACCGCCCCCTTTTGTCCACGAGCAAGCTTCTGAACAAGCACCGTGTGCTTGCCGTCCAGATAACCCCGCTTGTCCATGCGGGCGAGCACTTGATCGAGTTGTTCTTTGCTTTCCACGCGGAAGGTGCCTTCGCCGGCAGTGGTGTGGTCGACCTTAAGGAAGATCGGAAATTCGTCAACGGCAGCGAGGATCTCTTGACGACTGCAAACATACCGTGTTTCAGGGTGAGGCAGCCCCAGTTCATCAAGTACTTCGAGGAATCCCCTCTTGCTGATCATTCGTTCCACTGCCTCAAAAGGTGGGACACAAAGTCCGACCAGCCGACTAATCTCGTCGCGAAAACGGGAAAAGAGGTAGACCTGCTCGTGGGTGGGGAACAGCACATCGTACTTATGTGTTCGAATAAGCGTGAGGACTGTCCGCAGGTAGCCTTCCGGATCTGTGCGAAATGGCGGCACACGCCAAACTCGGCTAACAAAGCGAGAAAATCGGCATTGGCAGAAAAAGGCGGAATCGGCCACGTCAATTCGGTAGCGCCCCCCCAGAGCGTAAAGCGTCTGCCGAGCCGACGTGCTCGAACCTTCGCTTAAAAGGATGGAAACTGGCGGTTTGGATTTGTGTTTCATCCGAATCTCTCGGTCAGGCTTCAGCCCAAGCTTTTTGGGCAGTAACCTCTTGGTCGTTAACGAAGTTCAACGGTGATCACCGTGCTTCTCCAGGCTGGCTTGCTGCGGGGCCCGAGCGTAGCCGAAGACGCGGGACCCTTAGCGTGGCAGCGACCGCCGCTGGAAGGCTATGACTTGTTTATCAACCCACTCGGCGAGATCGCGGAAATACCCACTTGGGTCCTGTTCGAACTCAAGTGTGTGATGGGCTGCTGGATATTCGATCAGGCGTTTATCTCCGCCCAATTGTTGGAAAAAGCGTCGCGTCCGGGCATTGTCGGTAATTCGGTCTCGGCCGGCTAACATCAAAAGTGCCGGTTGCGCGACGCTCTCTGGGTCAGTTCGGGCCAATCGGTTTAGTTTGAGATCTTCCACAGCGAAGCGAACAGTCACCTTGCGGAGCGACAGCGGGTCAGTCGCCAGGTACCAAAGCCACCGGGGATTTTCTGTAAACAACCGGGGATCTTGGAGTGGGATGGTAATTCGAAGGAGACCAAGCCCCAGGGAGCGGAGGAGCCGCAGAAGCACCTGCTTAGCCGTTCCCGCTTGTTGGTACGCATAAAGCCCAGGCCCGATCAGACCAAAGGCATCACAAAGCTCTGGATGCTGTTTGGCCACAGCAATGGCGAGCTTCGCCCCCCAGCTTATCCCAAGGAGGATACGCGGACGAATAGTGGCCCGGCGGAGAAGGTACTCAGCCACGTCCTTGAGCCAGCGGTCCAGATCGGGCACGTCGCCTCGAGCACCCAGGTTGAGACCGGATCCGCGCCGGTCCAGAAAATGCACCCGAAACCCATGTTCGCAAAGAAAGCTGCAACTGGCTAAATACCAGCCCCCGTGGCTCACGATGCCATGGAGGACGACGACATCGGCCTTGCCCTCGGGGTGGTCCCATACTCGCACCGCGAACCGATAGCCGTCGGAGGCATCAAAGTAGTGGATTGTCGGATACTTGATTTCCACAAGCGAAGCTCCTGCCCACAGACCGCGCGAGTGCCTCGCCCTTATTTGCGGTGTCTCGGAGATGACTTGTCCCCTCAATTGGGCAATTGTTCTTTTCGTTCTTCTGCTCCGGTTTACGGCGGGGATTTCAGGGGGCAGATTGTGCTGGTCTTTTCGTGAGGCGGCAAGTCCGCTGGAGGTGTCGGCGCGGTTGGACTTGACGAAGCTTTCGGCCCGCAAAACCGGGGACCCAAAACCCTGGTGACACATGGTGCTGTGGATACGGGCGGTCATGCTCATCTTGGCGACAGGCCGGCGCGTAAAAGTCCGATGCGCCAGAGAGGGCTCCCCAGGCGGCGATGGGATGTGGGCCCTCCGGTGGGTTACGAGGCAAGGGGTTTGAAAGCATAGACCGCGCGGTTGGGTCCGGTGGGGTGCCCTTCTTGAAGCGGCAGCGGGTGGAATGCGCTTGTTTAAAGCTGGTCCCCAGCCTTGCAATACTACCCTAACTTGGTAAACTTTGACTCATTCCCGCCTTCGGACAGTTCATCTTGGATCGAAAGGGGGGATCCTGCTGGCGCGAGGCTAGGTGGCTAGCTTCTTTGATTTCCTATGGCACTTACAGGAGTGTTTTTTGCCGGAAGGTGAGGATAAAATATTAGTTGTAGCAAAAATTTCCGTCCGCCTTGGCGAAAATTTGTCTGTGCCTGTCTTGCCCCGGTAATGAGGCTTGGTGAGCGGGCGGAATACCGCACGGCGGGGTCATTCCTGCCAACGTTGCTCCCGTATCAGGCTTCTGAGAGATCGCCGCGACATCACTTCAGAGTTCGGCAATTGTTTTTGGGTCGAAGCGGGAAGGTTGTTAGAGGACGTTTTTTCCCAATAAACCCTAGCGGGGTTTTACGTGGGGGGCTGCTTTCGCGTTAGGGGGACGAAGCCATGTCGGAACTTCATGTCAGTCCAGCGGCAATGCGGATCGTCCGCCACCTTGTCGGTAGGCCTCCTCAGAGTATTGCCGAATTGATGCAGGCCACGGGGGTGACGCGCACGGCAATCATGGAGCAGCTGGGGGAGCTGAGCGCCCAAGGCCTGGTGGAGAGGACAACTGAGCGGCTACCTGGGCGGGGGCGCCCGCGCCATCGCTACATCTTGACGGAAAAAGCGTTGCGCCTCCTGTTTCAGGGAAACCAGCATCTTTTGGTGCCAGCCTTGCTTCGGGCGATCGAAGAATTGGCTGGGGACGCCCTTCGTCGCAAGATCCTGAAACGGGCCGCTAAGACCCTGGCTGATTATTACAGCCGGCAAATTCGCGCCTCCGATCCGGTCGCGCGATTGAGTGAGTTGTGCGAGCTAATCCAAAAGGAAGGTGGCGTAGCGGAAATCGTGCCCAGCGGCAACGGGTCTGTGATCTTTCGCAAGCGAAGCTGCGCCTTCATTAGCATGTTTGAGGAGGCCCGGTGCGTTTGCGCAGTGGATCGAGAGCTCCTTGGCCAGGTCTTGGGGGTGCCCGTCCGGCAGGTAACCTCGCGACATGACGGACATTTTTGCTGTGAATTCTGTATCGACTCCTCGGACCGGCGGTGAACGTGCGGACAGTTGTCGGCTTTGGGAGGACGTATCTTGATTACCTCGTCCCTTGCGCTTGCTTTCAAGCAGGCCATTTAATTCTTCTCTAGTTTTAGCCCGCCTCGAAAGCCAACTTGGCTTCTTTCACGGAAATCCGGCGGAAGTTAATCTAACCCTCCGGGAAGTGGTTCGGACTGATTGTGGCTGGATGCATTCTCGAAGCTCAGGACATTGCCGGATGCCTCGTTAATGTAGACCACAAGGGCGTGTGGGTCTTTCGAGTTGAGGGCACCGTCTACCCGGCCTTTCGAACCGCAGAGTTATTGGACCAAGGACAGCCTCTCTCTGTTTTGTTTGGCTGGTTCTGCGGCAACGGCGGCGGATGATTTTCTGGCTGGCTGTGAGACCAAACGGACGAAGATCTCCAACTCGGTGTTTGCCGGATGAATGCCTCTAGTGGGCCTACCAAAGGCAAATCAACGCGGTGGCCCGCCTCAATGAAAGCGGCATTTGGAAGCGTCCTCCAGATGGGCAGGCAACTTGCCCGGCGGCCGTGGCTATGTGGCTTGTTGCTGGGAATTTTCGCCCTGGCACTTGCTGGGGGAGCAGTGTTCCTCGACTGGTGGCTTTGCCTGCCCCCTGATGCTGTGCAAAAAGCGTCATATGTCGGGAGTAGCTCCTGTCGCAATTGCCACGAAAAAGAGTGGGACTTGTGGATGCTCTCGGACCATGCTCGGGCGATGGGTGTAGCCACGGCGGAAACCGTGTTGGGCGACTTCGCAAACAAGTCATTTACGCATATCGCTTTGGAAGATATTCCCAGACTGACCGACACGGAGTTAGCTGGCCTGGTCGAGGATGTCTCCCCTGTGGACTGGGCGTATGTGGTGCGGGAACTGCCAGCGGAGTTTCGTGCCCGGCTTATTGAGGTTTTGCCCCCCGAAAAGCGCGAGCTATTCCTCCTTTGGGATAAGCACCTGAAGGTCATCCGCCCGTGCGATGTTGTTGCGGCCGCACAGCGAATTGCCGAAAGCGCACGAAAGCTCCAAGCCGAAGGGCGGCTTTCCGCTGGGTTTGCCGTCACTAGTCGGCTTTTTCGTGAGGGGGGGCGATTCTACGTCACCACGGACAACCGGGAGGGGAAGCTGGAGACTTTCGAGGTGCGGTACGTGTTGGGGATTCGTCCACTACAGCAGTATTTGGTCGAATTTCCCGATGGGCGTGTCCAATGTCTGCCTTTGGCGTGGGACACCGAAAAAAGGCAGTGGTTCCATCTTTATCCCAAAGAGCGGATTCCTCATACTGACCCGCTCCATTGGACGCGGCCTTTACAGAACTGGAATTACATGTGCGGCGAATGTCACACCACCGGGTACGAGCGCAACTTCGAACTGCCGCAGAAGCGTTACCGCACCACTTGGATCGAGCTAGGAGTGGGCTGCGAAACATGCCACGGCCCAGGAAGTGTCCATGTGGAACTGGCCGAGGCTCGAAGCCTGTTTTGGGACCGCCGGGTCGGCTTCGGTCTTCCCAGCCTCAAAGGTCCGGATTCTCGCCCGGAGATAAACACATGTGCCCCGTGCCATGCTCGTCGTCAACAGGTTTATCCGGGATTTCGTCCGGGGAGCGAATTTCTGGATCACTATCTGCCGGAACTTCTCGATGGGCCGATGTTTTATCCGGACGGACAGATCCTGGAGGAAGATTTCGAATACACCTCGTTCCTCCAGAGCCTCATGTACCGAAAAGGCGTTCGATGCAGCAACTGTCACGATCCTCACGCGCTACGATTCAAAACGGAGGATCCGTTCCAGCCGCGGCCCCAGGTTCCAGATAACCGTGTCTGTGGACAATGCCACTTGCCAAGCAAATATGACACGGTCCGGCACCACTTTCATCCCAACAGTGGCGGCCCGGGCACGCAGTGTGTTGACTGCCACATGCCTGAAACCACGTACATGGTGGTCGACAGCAGGCGGGATCACAAACTTGATGTGCCTCGGCCTCATTTGACCATGAGTTTAGGCATCCCTAATGCCTGCAATCTTTGTCACAATGATCCGGCTAAGGGCGAGACGGCAGAATGGGCGGCCCAGTGGGTGGAAAAGTGGTACGGCGGAAAAACGTGGTCCGACCACTTTGCGTACACTTTGTCCGCTGGCAGAGAAGGAAAGGTAGTGGCGTTTCGCCCCCTGGCTACTTTGGCACGGCGTCGGGAGTTATCGGCCATTGTCCGCTCAAGTGCCATACTCTTGTTGGCAAATTCCGTCCGCCAGGAAGGGACCCATGGCGAAGGGTGGGCGGCAGCCGTTTGGGCTTTGGACGACCCAGAGCCGCTTGTCCGTTGGGCAGCTGTTCGCACGGTTGGTGAGGGGCTTTCGGTGGCTCCCCAGGAGCTTGAGCGGCGGCTCCGTCCACGGTTAGGGGACACATCTCGGCTGGTGCGGATGGAAGCCGCCCGCATCCTCAGTTCGCTTCCCCGAAAGGAGTTTGCCCGAGGGGAAGAGGAGCTTTTTCAGTCGGCAATTAAGGAGTACCTTCGTGGACAACAAGCCCTTGCCGATCAACCGGCCGCTCATCTCAACATGGGCGTAGTGTTCGCCAATCTCGGTGATTTCCGGCGGGCAGAAGAAGCTTACCAGTGGGCCTTGAAAATTGATCCCATGTTTATCCCGGCGCGGAATAACCTAGCCATCCTGTATGATCGTTTAGGAAGAAAGGCAGAGGCTGAACACGAACTACGGCAAGCCGTGCAAATTGATCCCCTGTTTGCGGACGGATGGTATTCCCTCGGGCTTCTTTTGGGAGAAGATCCACAACGATTGGAAGAAGCGGCCGATTGCTTGAAACGAGCCGCAGATCTTCGTCCGGAGTATTCACGAATTTGGTACAACTACGGCGTTGCCCTTTTCCATCTCGGCAAACTTGCCGAGGCGGAGACGGCGCTAAAGCGGGCTGCCGCACTTAATCCACAAGATCGTGATATCCGTTCTGCTATCGAGGCTGTGCAGCTTCGTCAGCGTTCGGGAGCTAAGCAAGAGTAAAACGGCCTACGATTTACAACCCGCAGCTTAGGTCCCGGCGGGGCGAATAGCACCGCCTAATTGGGGCGGGTACGGTGATCCGGAAAAGCTCGCCTTATTACATTTGGCCATTTAAACGAGCACTTGTCTGGCTGAAGCGCTTTCGACGAGACCCCCTCTCCCTTCACCGCCGCTTTAAGCACTTACTGCAAATAGGATTAAGCCTGGGCCCGCTCAACCCGATGATTGCCTCCTTTGGCGTTGAAGGAAGCGCCCCAGGGTACTTGGCCCGAAAAGGCTCTTGACTAATCCGCATTGCTTCCCCAACTCCTCCGGGTGAGGCTAGTTAACGCCTTCACCGGGAGAAGGCTTCTTCAGGTGGCCACAGGGCCCGGCAAAACTGGAAGAAGCTGCCGCTGGGATTCGTCGATAACTGGCTAGGGAAACGTTCAAAAAGCGAAGCAACCTCCGAAGAAGGTTCTGCCGGGATTTGCGCCCCGATTCGGAGGACCGTAAGCTGCGCTGGGCCAGCAATGAGCAAGTGTCCCCGAGCCAAAACGAGGTTGCCCCCAGCTGTGCCCCACGGCGCAAGAGGCAGGACCTTTTTCGGTTGGCCCGTTGCCGGGTCGAAGACATAGAGGCGGTCCTTTGTTGGCCAGAGCACAAATTTGTCGACGAGTATTCCTCGGCCAAAACCTGGCGTTTCCGCACTGTCAGGCCAGGCGGCTACCACTCGGCCCATCTCCGGCCCGGAGGTAGCGATCCAGAAGATCTTGCCCCCGCAAGCTATAAGTCGATCTCCAACCACCCCAAGGAGGAATGTCGCGGCGCCGGTCTCTTCCCCTGTGTGCCACAAGAGTTGGCCCGTCATGGCGTCCACAGCTAAGATCATTGCACAGTCAGCCGGCGCTGCGTACACAACACCACGGTGATAGAGGACGCAATTGGGCTGGCGCAACCAGTGTGGCGGCAAATCGCTGAGATCAACCCGCCGTTTGCGGGGATAAGTCACTACCCACCGAATGTCTCCCTCCGTTGTCATACCAACGAGTGCACCCAAATTGGTACAAAAGTATAGATGTCCCTCAGCAGCCGTGAGGAGAACATGGCTTATCTCGGGAATGGTAAGCCGCCCTAATGGTTCGCCGCCGCAAACGAGTTTTCTCCACAAAAGTCGGCCGGTCGCTGCCTCATAAGCTGCTACCCAAAGTTGCGAATGAACCTCGTTTTTGCGCACCAGGATAAACACACGGTCACCATCAACGAGCGGCGAGCCCTCGAAATAGCCTTGTGGGTCGGGAGGAACTTGCCGCCAGACAAGCCGGCCCTGCGCCTCAAGGTCAAGACACACAAGCGAGGTTGTTGCGACCGGGGTAGTCCGGGTCTCCGGGGAGCGGATAGTCACTGGGCTTCCCATCCGGGCAAATAGTCGGTTCCCCTGAACCGTTAGAGTGAACTGCGGGATCCCGAAATAGCCTCCAGTTTGGTCTAACAGGAAGGGTTCATCGAGCGACGGATCGCGATAAATGGACGGTCCGCCGGGCCAGGCTGGCTCGCCACTTGCGAGTTTCCAAGCGAGAATCTCCCCTGCCGTGGCGAGATAAACATGGCCACCTACCACGCAAGGATGGTAGCCAAGGGGCATTTGGGCAGAATTACCGGCGGAGCGAAAGGTCCGCTCAGACATGATGCCCACAAGGCTGGTCGACAACGATTGAGCTGGCAGTTTCTTGCGCCAGACTGGCGCCAGCGGCAGGACATCCCCCCTTACCGGGGAAAAGCGATGCGCTCCGCCGGCGAAGGTGGAGACCTCCGCCCGGGATACTTCGCTTCGGTGGTCAATTTGGTCGCCTAAGTTTCGGGTTTGTTCTAGAAGCTGACGGAGTGCTTCGGCGGCCGGTTGCACTTTCCCGGCGATAAATGTTTCCTCTCCTGCGTGGAGCTTTTCGAAGGCATTAAGCTCCGCTTCCGCGCGAGTGAAATCCCTTTCAAGGATTGACGCTAAAACCAACCGGCTTCGCACGGCTACAGGGGGGATGGAGGGGGCAGGGATGGATGGCCACCGACCAGCGGAGGGATCCTCCGCCATGTGAGGCGGGAGGGCAAGTTGCCACCAAGCCCTGGCGAGGCAGTATTGGCCCCGCTCAAGGGCAAGGTCACCCAGAGCGAGAGCCGCCTCGGCAGAAGCAGTACTGGCAAAAGCGCGATCCAGAACTTCTTGGTACCGATCCGGATCATGCTCTCGGCGGGCTTCTTCAAGAAGCTGCTCGGCCACGGGGTCTATTTGTGCTCGGTAAGCCTTCAAGGCTTCGAGCGGCAGGTGCCCCAGCCGGATCCGGCACCAATCTGCCACGGGGATGAGCCGGGAAGGCGTCACCGGAATAAGCCGCCGATCGTTCTCCTCGATCCTTTCGCGAAGGATTGTTTGCGCTTCCTGCCAATGTTTCTCTCGAAGGTAATCATCGAGCAGGGCTAAGCGGGCCCGGGTGACTCCGTCGATCAGGTCAAACTGAGCGGCCTGGCCGAGCTCGTACCGGAACGGCACTTGTAAGACCGGATCCAGGCGGGGAATGACCACCTGGCCCAATGCGTGGGGGTTCTCGCCAGGGATGCTTGCGAGAACACTGATTACCAAGATGAGGCAATTGATAAGTTGGGGCAGGGGCGCGAGTTGATTCGTATGCAGATGGAGCCCTCGCCGGCTATCGGGGGGAAGAGGGCCATCAATTCCAAGACCACCCCAGTACCTCTCGAAAGCAACGGGGATCGCGGTTTCGGAACGCTCCGGCGATGGGAAAGTTGCGTCCAAATCTGGCGCTGGAAATACCGCGTCGAAACCCGATGGTTGCGATGGTTGCACCGATAGCGTGCTCCAAGTTGAATCTCGCACAGGGGGGGCCTCACTCTCTCCACTCAGCGTTGTTTCGCACTCCACGTCTCCGGAAGTGTTCCCTCCCGCTAATCGTACCACCGTGCCTCGTCGGAGGAGCTCATTCCCTCCCGGTAACGGCGAGGAACACCAAGCCACCAATGGAGGCGGAGCATCAAACTCTTGGGTTTCTTGCCGCTTAGAAAACCGGGAGGGGTGACTTTCTTTTTGGGTAAGGAAACTTTGGCTCCTCGTTAACCCCGGCAGCTCAATTAGTTTCAAGCCGGCCCCCCTTGTAAGCAAGGTTGGCGGAAGCATACAACTTTGCCCCCACCCAATGGCCCAAGAGACAGAGTCAGCTGACCTTGCGATTTCGCAGGATTCGCAAGCGCACTTGGGCAAAAAGACGGCGACAGGTAAACCCGCGGGCTTCCACGGCACGGCAATGTCGGGCAAAGGAAGGGTGAAAAAGGGGGTTCTGAGAGATCGAAGCTGAGACACTTGAGCGGTCGGGAGCTGTAGCCACAGAGGCTGAACCTCAGATGTACACTGGCCGTTTCTTGCCACGATAAAGCTGGGCGAGGCTTGGCGGCTTCATGGTCGCTAAAGCACAAGGGCGATGGGGCTTCCGGGGTTGTTTTGCATTTACAAGGACCGGGCAAGTACAACTAGTGGCCCAATACCTGTCGAACGCACCTCGTGAAATAACTGCGCCTCGCCTAATATTTAGCTTCGGCAATAGACGCCTTTTTGAGGGTGTTGACCAATCGGGAGCTGATTGAGGCCAATGACCACGGACGGCGAACTAAATCCCGCCCAATGGGAGGCTGTCAACACGTTGTCCGGTCCGCTTCTTGTTCTTGCGGGAGCGGGCACGGGCAAAACGCGAGTGATTACGTACCGCATTGTCCAGCTGATTAAAGCCGGTGTGGCGCCTTCGCGGATTCTCGGGGTAACCTTTACGAACAAAGCTGCTCACGAGATGTTGGAGCGGGCGCGTGCCCTTCTCCAGGAGTCCGGTTTGGCGGGCCGGGGGCGGGCAGCCAAGATGGGGCGACCACTACTGGCGACTTTTCATGCGTATGGTCTCCAAGTTTTGCGGCGGCACATTCATCGGGTAGGATACCCCCCGCATTTTTCCATTTGCGACCGGGCCGAACAGGTGGAGATTGCGCGGCTAGTACTTCGCGAGTTGCGAAGCGGGAGTGCCGCCCTCAGCCCGGAAGAAATGCTTTGGTGGATAAGCCGATGGAAGACGGAAGGCGTCGATCCCGCCGAGGCTGCGGCCCGTGCAGCTTGTGATAAGGAACATCTGGCTGCCAGCGCCTATCGGCGATATGCGGAGACGCTTCGCCTTCGAGCGATAGTTGATTTCGACGACCTGCTTGTCCTTGTCGACAAGTTGTTCCGGGAGTTCCCGGAGGTTTTGGCCGAGGAGTCAGGCCGTTTTGATCATCTGCTTATCGACGAATATCAAGATACAAATGATGTGCAGTACCGCATCGCTCGGGCGCTTGCCTTGCGGCACCGCAATCTCTGTGTCGTGGGCGACGATGACCAGTCGATTTATAGCTGGCGGGGAGCCCAGCCTCGGCACATCCTGCGATTCAAGGAGGACTGGCCAGACGCCAAGGTTGTCATCCTTCGGGAAAACTATCGGAGTACCGGGCCGATCCTCTCTTGGGCCAACCGACTTATCTCGTTCAACACAAGCCGACATGTCAAGGAGCTTTTTTCCCCTCGGTCAGGGCCTGAGCCGCGGATCTTGCAAGCCTCCGACGGGGATCATGAAGCGGAGCTTGTGGCCAGCGTAATAGCAGACCGGCTTCGACGGGGGGAGGCGCAGCCCCGTGATTTCGCCATTCTCTGTCGAACAAACGATCAAATGCGACCTTTTGAAATCGCCCTGCGCCAGGCGAGAATCCCCTACGTGCTAGTGGGCGGGCAATCCTTTTACGATCGAAAGGAAGTAAAAGACATCCTTGCCTACCTTAAAGTAATCATTCATCCACAAGATGATTTGGCGATCCTGAGGATTATCAACACGCCTCCGCGGGGAATAGGCCGGCAAACGGTGACTGCCATCCTAGAACAAGCGCTCGGTCGGGGCCAAGCCATCTGGGAGGTCCTTGTTGCTGAGGAATTTTCGCCCACCTTGGCTGAAAGCGCTCGGGAGAAGCTGCGACAGTTCCGCGAGCTGATTTCCCGATTTGCCGCTAGGGCACAGGAGGCGCCCGGACCGGCAGTTGTTAAAGGGCTTGTGGATGAAATAGGCTATTGTCAAGAAGTTGAGCGCTTATATGCGGATCCCACAGAGCGGGAGGCCCGACTTGCCACAGTGGATCAACTTTGTCAGAGCTTGGAGACCTACTGGCGAAATGCTGATGAACCAAGCCTCTCCGGCTTTTTGCACAATGTTACGTTAGAAAGCTTGGAAGATGCTCCTGACCCTGAGGACCAGCTTCGACGTAACGCCGTGGCGCTGATGACACTTCATGCGGCCAAAGGGCTTGAATTTCCGGTAGTCTTCCTTGTGGGCATGGAAGAGGGCATTCTACCCCATCGGCATAACCTGGCCGCGCAGGACTCGGAATCCCTCGAGGAAGAGCGGCGGCTTTGCTACGTGGGCATGACCCGGGCAAAGCGCGAGCTATTTTTGACCTTTGCGGTGGCTCGGCTTAAGCGGGGAAAGCTTGTGGAAAGTGTCCCAAGCCGCTTTCTTTACGAAGCAGCCGGCAAGACCGAGCACCCAGGCTACCAAGACGCCCTCTGCGGAATCACCCGGACGGAGAGAGAAAAGTTGAAAGCTGCCAAAAAATTGCGGCCTAGGGGCCGCTTGCGCAAACGAAAATCCCCGTAGGCTGTTTACCCTCGCTTTGTGGGCGCCTACGGGGATCTGACAGAAGGCAACGAGGTGTTGTTAGTAGCCCCCTCCGGCGTAGTCAACGAATTGTCAAGGCGGCACCCGGAATTTAACCTCGGGCAGCTAAAGTTCGAAATTTGGCTCCTCGATCGACTCCCATAGCTGAGGTGGGGCGCCTACCTCCAGAGTGAGCTGTCCACCGGCATCCTCGACGGCTTTGCGAACTTCCTCAAGTGGGAACCGGGCTATAGCATTCTCGTCAGCATCAACCTCCACGCCGTTTAATCTGACCGGCTGCCCCGCCCATTCCCGCGCCAAGAGGCCTTTCGCGCCGAGAATTTCCACAGGCACCCGCCCCGATTCTGGATATTGCCGGGGAATAGTCAATCGGGCGAAAAATTTGCCATCTGGGGACCGCCACCAGAAGCGGCTCTCCCTACGGCTGCCTACCTCGGAAGGGCCTGCGGCGGCAAGGCTCACCACCTTGGCGGGGAAGACCTGCTCCGGAATGACCCTGTGGCTGGAAATCGCGGATACCGGCGGAACAATGCCCCCTGCGCGCTGAATGGCTTCCCTCACCAAGGAATCGGTCTCTTCGTTCACCTGTTCCGCTGTTGCTTCCAGTATGCCGGAAAGCCACCATGGCGGAGCACTTGCGAAAGAGTTGGCCAGAGAACTTTTCCAGTTCTCATAAAGCGGAAGGTCAACCACCATGGAAAGAAGCGGAAGGACTTCCGGATCTTGGGCCTTCTCGTCCAGTTGCCTGATGGCCTCTGCCGCCCGATCAAACTCTATGATGAATCTTCTTAGATTGGGATCGTCGTCTTCTTCCATCGCAAGGTAAGCCTGGGAGAGGGCCTCCATGACGGCATAGGTTTCCATCAGGCCTTCGAAAACCTCCGCCACCAAAAGCTCGCCTTCCTCTGGAGTCTCCGCCTCCTCCCAACGCTCCCCCAAGGTTTTGATCAGCTCACACAAGTCTTTGCAGACCTCCGCAAGCCTTCTTGCGGCGGCCGTGGCCTCAGGGGCCGGAAGAGTGCCATCAATTTCCTCGGGCAGATCCACCCCGCAGATAGCGCACCTGCCAAGGGCAAGGGCAAGCTCGTAAGCGGCGGCCTCTGCCTCGGGCGAAACATCCCACGGTGATTCGTCGAACGCCTCGAGCCGGGGATCGCTTAGGGCCTCGATGAGTTCGGTCCGGAGAAGCTCATAGAATTCGGCGCTGCTGAAGCAGTTAAATGTTTTCACCATATCTCAATCTTTGATCTTCGATAAACATGCTAATTCAATAGTGTCCATATAAATAGCCAACCTGCGTTAAAAACGTAAACACGCAACTCGATTTAGATGCCGGAGCTGACGGAACACGCTTTTTCCCGGTTGCAGGTTGACCCAAACATAGCTCATTAAAGCAAACTGGTCTTATTTCAATCGCGAGCTCAACCGCAAATCAGTGAGCTCATCTGTATAGCTTCCAAAATCAATGTCCTTCGCTTCTCGAAGACTTTTTAATTTTTGCGGACCTGGCGGCCTTTTTCTCGACGAAGTGGCTCTCAACTTTTTCCCGTCGTTTTAAGGGCGAAAATTCATCGCCTTCCGTGACGCAAAATCCCACCACGGAAGGTTTTTGTCAGGCTACCAAACTGGGAATCGCCAGCTTACAGGATCACAACGGAAAAGCGCCGCGCTCCCCCGGTTCCCCTGCAGAATTGGGATCTCCCGCCGCTTGGCATGGGGTCTGGCTTTTCCGCCTTTTCCGAAGTTGTCGAAGCTTTCTTTGCTCCTTGGGAGCTATTTCTTTTTCCCAGTCGGGAAGCCGCCCGCTCCACGGATTGCCCGGCGTGCCCAGCGAAAATCCCCACTGCTCAAGGGTCACAAATCTGATATTGCGATCCGAAATTGACACCCCAGAGGGGGTGTATCTAACCACCATGGTGCTGGGTTCCGGGGGATAAATCCGGCGATCCCGCTTCTCACCGTACACCCATATTAGGAATCGTGCTACTTGCTGCCATCTCTCTTCACTAGGTTTTACGGCCGCACGCCACGGAATGTAACAGGTTTTTAGGACATTACTCTCCTGGTCGCCGGGCGGGCAACTTATCGAGTGCACACAAACTAGCGCCCCGCATGGCAAGACAATGGACCAACTTACAATTGGCTTGCGGCCCGAATACTTGCGAATGCTGAGAAGAACGAGCGGTCGGGCCAAAGCGCGGCGGATTTCTTCCCCCAGCCGTGCCAAACATTTTTCAAATCGGGCGGATTCCTCCTGATCGAGCGGCCCACCCTCAGCCCACTTAATTAAAGCCCGCCGCTCGTCGGCCAGAAAAACCTCCCGCCACGGCTCGCGGTCTTCAGCTATGTGCTTGAGAATAATCTTTCGCCAGTAGTCCTCAAAGAGCACTAGCTCTGTCCGCGCCCCGGAAGGGGCATTAGGATCTCGGGGGTCTGGAAGGTCCCGATAGGTGTGTATGGGTTCACCCCAAAGGCTGCCCTGGTTCATTCCTGGTCCTTTGCCAAAACTTCGCGAAGGACATCCCGCGCTCGGTAAACATGCTGCCGGACTGCTTGAGGACTAAGTCCTAACGCAGCAGCTAACGATTCGAAGATCTCTTTAGGGCTTTTCGCTGAAAACTGCGGGGGAAACGGGGGAGAGATTCCCGCTTCCTTAAGCCACTTGTTCCAGTAATCTTGGTGCGCGCGCCGGTGTAAGTTAACGGCGGCCAGAGCAATCACCCGCCGTTTAGGAGGAAGTCTTTCCAAATGACTCAATTGCTCGTCGCAGAAGGGGCGAGCGGCGGTGGAAGTTGAGATGGTCGGAGCAAATGAGTCAGCTTCCTCGGACGATGCACTTTCCTCTTGCTTTTCCCGGTACTTCTCGGCGGCGACTGACCGAAGTCGGTTATCCGCTATGCATTTTCGGGCAATGTCGACGGCCCTGTTGTAGAGCACGGTGTAGCACCACCCTTCGAACGACCCCGCCTTGGGATCAAAGGAAAGGCGCTTTTCAAAGATAACCCCATATGCCTCGGACTGAAAAACAGCCGCCTTATCACGACGGAGGCGACCGCGGCTAATGACAAGCCTTGAAATTGCGTCGATGTGTGGCAATAGTTGTTCCCAAGCATCCCGGTCATTCTCGATAAGTGCCAGAATAGCCAGCTTTGTTACTTCAGATGTGGCCTGGTCGCAGCACGGATTGTTATCCAGAACGTTGTTGTTCATGCAAAACTCTCCGGGCTTGGTTTGGAAAGATGCAAGCACTCAGAACGTGATTTTTTGCGAGGGCCTTTAGCGAATCAATACACAAGGCCCTCCGGCCGCGAGTGATCCGCAGGGGTGCCGGTCTTTCCGGCGTTGACAACGTAGATCTAGGCATCCGACGTAGGAGCCAGATACCGGAGATAGGGATATCGATAACCGATGGGTAACTGCTTCCTTCCTGAGGAAGGACTAATGATGTGATAGGACAGGGTCGATTAATATTGACCGGCCTACTGCCCTCTTACCTCGCCTGCCAAAACTCATGAGTAGCGGGCTTAGGGGCTGGGTAGAGTTTAAAGATCTTGCAGGTTGCAGATGCCGGTTTTGAGTGCGCCTTAAGCCCCGACCGCAAGTTAATTAGACGCCACTTCTGATTTTGTATCGCGGCGTCCTACCGCCATCGGAAACTGTTTACCCAGGGTGCCGCCCTACGGACGCTGAATTTTAAGGGGCGACCGGGAACTTTTAGAAAATACTCGGTAGCGGGCGATTGGCGAAAACCCACCCATTTAGATGCTCTTAACTATCCCGTTGGTCGTAGCCAAACGCTCTGACGGTCCCAACCAATTTTCTTAGACACATCACGAACCGAGTTTGTTCCCATTTCGAAGAGCTTTTACAAGACCCCTGGGCTAACGCCTCGGACTACCCTATCGATTCCCCCTAGATCTCGCTGGGTCGGGCGGCCCGCTTGCCTCGGATGGGCCTTTGGGCTCACTTGCTTTGTCAGGTCATCGGCCTCTCTAGCACGCTTTTTGGCGTCCCGGCGACGCTGTCAAGGGATACCTCTCCGTTTTCCATCGCCCCCTCAAGGGTGGTAACTTGAGGCCTACGGTCATTAGCGGGGCCGATGCGCATAATTTGCCCAGTTCTAATTACGGACTGGGGACCGGTTATTGAACAAATGGGTCCGAAAATTTTTCCTGTTTTTTCCTGGAGGATTTTTGCCCGAATTCCGCGCGAATGAACATAGGGGTGGGCTTGCTGCTCGACCGTTGTAGCCGCGTTAAGACTTTCCTGGTGAAGGACCACCGCGACGAGGGGGACAGGTTGGCAATCGACACTCCGGATAGCATGGGGTTGGAGTGTGGGGATTGCCGGGGCCATTGCTTTACTGGCAGCGACCCCAGCGGCCGGTGCAGGCCAAAAAAGCTAGTCTAGGCCCTCGAACTTTTATCAGGAACGCGGCACGCTCACCCTCCAAATCCATTGCGACAGGTGTGGCGACTCGCCCGCGAAGCGGGCCCCAAACCTCGGGGATTGGGGAGCTATTCGAATCCCGTTCAGTCAACGGTGGGCTTTGATCATCCGGTCGTCCACTCAAACCTTAAGCGAAAACCTACGCTGTCCGGTTGAAACTTTGTTGAACCTCAAGCGCCTGCCCGTCATAACAGGAACTAATTTCCCCGAGGCAGCTCGCAGAAAGAGATCCCCAAATCTTTAGCTCAGAGTCCCCTATTTTCGAGATCCGCAATTCCAAAGGAAAAGCCTCGGTCCGCATATGGCGTAGCGGCATCTACTTGAGGGGTCACTTGCATCCTCAACGGTTGGCGGAATGGGATGGGTTTCCGGTGGAATGGAGCAAGTACTTTTGAATGACGGCTCAAGCGGCAAATCGGGCGACAATTCACGCTGAGCTGGGTGGGAGTAAAACTTTCGGTGGTGGCCCGCCGCCACTTGTTGTTTTGTTGGTGGCTGCTGCGGCAGGGATCCTTTTAGATCGTACTGTGTACTTTCCGCTCCTTTTTTGGGTTTTGCTGACTGCTGGTTTCTGGTTAGGGTGGCTCGGTTTGTGGCTATGCCGGCTTGAGGGCGGGGCAGGGACATATCTTCTCGCCGCCACAGCCGGGGTTTTTGCCATTCATCACCACTGCCTTTGGCGATACTTTCCCTCCGACGATATAGGGTTTTTCGCCTCGCCCAATTCGCCCCAGGCTTGCCTCAAGGCGGTGGTGATCGAGGAACCGCGGGTTCGTCCGGCCCTTCCGGCCATGCCCACCGGTTATAGCGGCGATACGCCCAGCACGGTGGTGGGGTTGCAAGCCAGGGCCCTTCGCGACGGGGCATCGTGGCGAAGTGTGTCGGGACGGCTCCTCCTTGTGGTCAACGGCGAATTACGCGGACTGCGGGCAGGGGATGTGGTTGAAGCTTATGGTCTTCTTTTCCGGGGCTATCCGCCCCAAAATCCCGGCGAAAGCGACGTTTCTGCCCAGTGGCGGGCTGAGCGCCAGCTTTGCGTCCTGCGGGTACCCTTGCCGGAATGTGTGCAGAAAGTGGGGCATGTTGACAAATTGAGCCTGCCCCTTCTTATTGCCCGCGCGCGGGGATATCACAACCGGGTATTAGAAAGATATTTGGACGGTCGCTCCCGTGCAGTGGTGGCGGCATTGATCTTAGGGATTCGTGAGGGGATTGATTGGCAACTTTCAAGTCCCATGGTGGAGACGGGGCTTCTCCACTTCTTGGCTATCTCCGGGCTACATGTTGGTTTAATGGCGGGTGCGGCAGTGGCCGGAGCGGCACTTTTCTTCCGGCGATGGCGAATGATTGTCACCTCCGCCGCTGCTGCGGTGGTGGCCTACATGTTTCTTGCCGACGCGGGGCCGTCCGTACTCCGAGCGGGCACTTTGGTTCTTTTTGGATGTGTGGCAGCCCTCTATGGCCGAGTGCCTTGGGACTTTAACCTCCTGGGTGCTGCAGGTTTGACAGTTCTTGCTTTTCGCCCCGCTGACCTTTTTAACCCTGGGGCACATTTAAGCTTCCTGGGCGCTGCGGCACTGCTTTGGTTTAATCGCGGCCCCCTTGCCCCGCGGCAGATGTCCGCGTCGGAGTGGCTGACCGTTCGGCCGGGACGCATCGCCGTCTACACTTATCGAATTCGCAAAGTCCTCACTGAAGTCTTCCTGGCCAGCGTGTGGATTAGTTTGATAACAGGCCCATACCTCGCCTGGAAGTTTCATATCCTTTCAATCATTGCCCCGTTTGCTACGGTGCTTATGTGGCCGGTGATTTTGATCACCATGGTGGCGGGACTAGGTATTCTCTTGGTGGATGCCATTTTTCCGCCTGCTGCTTGGCTGTTGGCCGGAATTTGTCAACTCGCTGCCCAGGCATGTCAATTAATCGTCCAAATCGCACGAGAAATTCCTGGGGCATTTTTTTGGGTCCCCGGGTCGCCCGAGTGGTGGATCTTGGGTTACTATGCCATCCTCGGAGGGATAGCCTCGGTCCGCCTTTTGCGGCAGCCGCGCTTTGCAGTGGGGCTTCTTGGGCTGTGGATTCTGCTCGGGATTATTGGATCGCAGTTTCTAGCGATCAAGCGACAGTTTCGCTGCACCTTTCTTTCAGTGGGACATGGTTTGCTGGTGGTCATCCAAGCTCCGGGAACGCCGGCGATTCTGTACGATGCCGGTTCGGTCCGTCACCCAGTGGAAGCAGGGGCGCGGATAAGTAGGGCCCTTTGGGCATTGGGCGTCAGGCGAATTGGTGCCATTGTGCTTTCTCACGGCGATCGCGATCACTACAATCTTGTGCCGGAGATTGCCCAGCGTTTTCCTGTGGACAAAGTTTGTGCGCCGCCTGATCTTGCCCGCCATTTAGATAGCGCTGAGTCGATACCCGAGTTCAAGAACCCAGGACCGATCGATGGGCAAAGTCCTTATAAGATTGGGCGCGTGGGTTTTTGGGACTTTTTCCGATCTTTCCGCTGGGCCGGCTTTCTTCCCGCAACTGCTGTGGCAGTAGGGCACACCATGGCGGATGCCGAAGGGCTTGCCTCATCGCCGCCCGAAATGGGCGTTGACGCTTTGCGAAACTTTCTGCGGCAGGCAGCAATTCCGGTTTATCCGCTCGAGCGAGGGAAAAGTTTACTAAGTGCTGACGGGAAACTGCGCCTTGTTGCCCTAGCGCCGAGTGGCTCTTCGGGCGGTTCTTCGTCCCGAGCTTCCAGCTCAGTACACGATAATGCCAATAGTTTGGTGGTCGCCGTAGAATACGACGGGTTGCGGATTTTGTTGACGGGAGATTTGGAGCCGCCCGGCACAGGTCGTTTACTTGCCCTGGAACCACAGCGTGTTCAAGTCCTCCTGGCTCCGCACCATGGCAGTCAGTCCAGTAACCCCGCGGGTCTGGTGGAATGGGCATCGCCGGCAGTTGTGGTGATTTCCGGGAGTGCGAGGTGGTTTCGCCCGGACGTGCTTATCGCTTACGCTCGGCGAGGCGCCAAAGTATTTCACACGCGGCTGCATGGTGCCATCCGGCTTGTCTGGGAGGCCAGTTGCGGAAGTTGCTCGGAGGACTGTCTCCGCGGGCAGCGCGCTAACGTGCACACGGCGGTTGAAAGAAGCCCCGAGCACAGACTTCGCGTGGAGTCCTTCGCTGGAGGCCGGTGGGTGACCCGGCTCGTGACGGCCGCGGAATAGGCGAAATGGCTTTTGGCCGGCAAGGGGCAGAAGCCCGAAAGTTAATAGCTTTCCTTTCGTCCCCGGGCTTTATAACCGACAGAGACCTGCGGTCCTATTTGGCGTTAGCGAGACTTGCTGAGGATTAGGGGGGAACCGCCGCAGCGCGACCCGGGGCAAGATCTTGTCCACGGGTGGGGGGCCCCGGGACTATTGCGCCTTAATCCTTGAGTGTGCGGTAACAGGAAGGGTCAGGGCACCTTTTGCATTAAGGGCATCCGCGCAATTCAACGGCCGCCAAGCCTTTTCCGCAGGTTCGGTGGTGGATAGCGTTGCCCCAGGACGGACTGCTCGTGGCCAGGATTACAAAAGATCTTTGCGGAAGACTGTACCCTGGAAGCGGGGCGTCATGCCGAGTAGGGTTCGCAGGTGCGCTAAGTCGGTCGGCTCAGGCTGGCCGATGGGCCAAGAAACCTGGATTTCGAGGGTTGCGGCATTTCCGCGGGCAAGTTCTCGCGTGGCTTGCTGTAAGAAAAACCACTTGGCCTCTGAAAGGGGACACGTGCCTACGAGATCGATGTCCCAGAGTGCGATCGGATAACAGCCGGCCGGGTTAGCCGCCATTTCTCGGATGAAAAGGCGCATTCGGCCGACTCGGCAGTTGCCGATTCGCGTAACAAGTTCGAATGATAGCAGCTCGAAGGGGTCCAGCGTGGTAAGCTCCCACCAATTGGACAGAAGCGGTTCGCCGGTAAAGTTGACAGTCAGCTCACGATGACACCGCACAAGCTCCGGGGTTACGGTCACCGTGAATTGGCGGAGGGATCGCTCGAGGACCACTCGCGACTCGACTGGTTGGTAACCGACTTCTGCCAGAAATTCGCGTAGTTCCAGGTCGTTGTCAGCGACCCCGGGGAGCCGCGGCCCGTAAGCTAGCCCCAGCCAAAAGGGCTCCGGGAAGCTACTGCCGCCGAAAAAAATCACGGAGGCACCGTGAATACGAAGATATTCTTCGGCAGCCGATAGAAGAACCTGCATCACTTCCCTTCGGATTGGCCCGGGAGGTACCACAAAGGCTGCGATCACGCCCACTGTTGGGTCAAGTACCTTTTCTTCCGTCCTTGGGCCGAAACCCGCGTGGGCAAAGCCCACCGCCCGATCGTTGTCCATGGCCACGAGGAGGCCCCGGGGGTCGAAGTAAAGCTTGGCTAGAACAAATCGCTCGATTAGCAGGGGAGTAAGACGGACGCGGTTACCGCAGGCCTCCCAAAAGCAGTTCCAAAGATGTGCCAAATGAGGAGGATCCGAGTTGCGAAATGATCGACATTGAACCATGCGAAATAGTGCAGTTTGAGCCCTACAACCGGTCGCCGCCACGCTTGCTGAAAACTACTTTGATGATCATCATCGTAAAATAAACGATTTTCAGCACCGGCCGCTTGTCTTCATTATTGCCGCGCGGGAACCGAAATTGCAGTCATGTATACCGGATTAACCCCGTACCGATCCTTCAAGCGGAAATTGGCGGCTGAGAATTTTCGGTCGGTCCAAGCATCGAGTTGCCCGTCATTCCCGAATCGGTGTATCCGTGGGGGCATTAGCGAGAGATCGAGTGACGAAAGGCGCTTCTCGTATCACCCTGCCCACGATAACGGCCGGTTGAACCCTTTCGTTGCGGTTTCGCCCACAGGGGACGACCGCAACAAGCTCCCACTCGCAAGGGATGGCAGGAGCTTCCAGTCTGCCACCGTCGGGCGTTTCCAAGACGAGCACGTTAGAGGTGGAGCCGCCGCCGACAGCCTCTGCATGGGTGAGGATACTTGCGACACTACCCGGCTTTGCCGAATGACCTGCCACTTTGCCCGCCGGCATATCCCTTCCAGCCCTCCGCATAAGCACCCCTTCCAGACAAAAATGTGTCACCTCCGGTGGAATCTCATCGTGTGACCGGGGCAGGCGAAGCAGCCGAATGGGTAGGCCGTAATAGTAGCGAAACCGGTGGAAAACCGGCCCGAAGCTCACAAGTTTCTCCGGCTCGGGTAGGGTGTTCCTTATAGCCGCGATTTGCCCGGAAGGATCTTGGGCAGCCGCAACTCGGCTTCCGTGGATAAAGTTCGTATATGTGAGCCCCACAATGAGGCCGACCGCGCCGGTCGTGATGACTAGCTTGGCTTCCGCCCGATTCGTGGCGGGACTGCCCGACTCGCTGTCGGGGTAATGCTCCAGAATTTCGATGAGCATCCAAAAACCGGCAACCGCCGCGACAAACCCGAGGACGGTCCGCACGTCCCAACCCACCGAAAACGGGACCCACTGCTCAACGAGGAGGAGGCCCAACCCTCCGAAAGACACCACTACGGCCACAAGTCCGATCGCCTCGACAAACCGTCCCCATAGTCTCCGAAGCCACGGGAGCTCCTCCCGGACAATGTTTTGCACCAAAAGCCCCAGAAGCACCCCCCCGGCTGGATACAGGGGAAGAAAGTAGCGATTCCGCGCCTCCGGAACGAACCACACCATCGGGAAGGTCACTGCCAACGCGACAATCCATGCCAGAGCGATCCTTCGCTGGGCTGGATCCAATCGGCGCCAAAATTCCCCCCGCGTGTAAGCGAGGAGAAGCGGCGTCCACGGTAACCAGCAAACAAGCGTTTCGATTGGCCGCAGAAAAAGATGCCGGTAGGAGCCTCCCAGATCCATCCGCGATTCAATCTGTCCGAACCAGATTTGCCAGGCATGCTCGGGGCTGGTAGCTCGGGCATAAGGGATTGTCCACGCGGCGATGGTCAGGCCGCACAGAAGTGCGCTTAAGACTATCCCCGACAGTTGCCGTCCCACAGGTCGTTTGCCCCACCAGTCGATAATTGTCCATGCGATGATCACCGCGAGAAACCATACCGGTCCCTGGGCGCCTTTTGCCAGCCCGGCCAGGCCGGCAAGTGTTCCCGCAAGAATGCTGCCGGCTAACGGGGCATAATTTGTGTTGACAAGTCCGTGCCAAAGCAACAAGCTTGAGCCGAGCAAAAAGGTAAAAATTGGGTCAGTTTCTCCTAGTCCGCCGATTTGCATCACCTGACCCATGGTCGCAAAGGCAATGGCGGCCGAAACCCCCGCCGCCCGCCCCAGCTGAATAAGGGCGTAAAAATAAGTGGCGGCAGCAAGGCCGGCTGTCGCAATAACGCTCGGTAGGCGAATAGTCCACGCGTCCCAGCTGCCTCGTAAATGGGCCATAAAAGCAATCAGCCAATTTTGAAGCGGGGGGCGACTTGTGTAGATTTGTCCTTGTTGACGAGGAACGATGTAATCACCGGTCTGAATCATCTCCCGCGCCACCTCGGCTCGGCGAGGTTCTTCCCCACAGACTGGAAGCTCCGGCAGCCGCGCCACGTAAACGATCCAGATAATCGCAGAAACTAACAGGATGTCGACAAGGATCAGGAGGGCTTTCTCGGCTAGGTACGTTAGCTTTCCGTGCATGGTCACCAATTCGCGATGCAAATTTCGTCCACAGGAAACATGCGCTCATCCAAGGTCTTTGAGCGCAGAAGCCGAAACGAATCGATCGCTTCGCAAGCAAGTCAATTGGGAACGTGGTTATGTTTGACCCAGCTTGGCCGGAGCGGAATCATCGGAGGAACTCAGGTACGCTTTCTTGCATGGTTGAGCCGACGGTTCAAGGCCTAACCTTAACACGGGTTTGCTTGCCCGGAGGTTACGGGTGGGTCTTGGGACTCCTGGGTAACCCCGGGGCCGTTCGTAGGACGTATTCCCTTGTGCCCAACCCGGCAAGCTCTTTTTTGAATGAGATGCCCGAGCAGGGCAATCAAAGCCCCGGCCGCTGATATTGCCAGTTCTACCCACCACTGGGGCTTGTCCGTTCCGCCCACAAGCGCCAAAGTGCCGGCTAGGCTTGCCACGAAAAGCCCGGAGGCTACACACGCGCTGCCGAATAGTTGGGTAAGGTTTCGGTTGTTGGTGCTTGGCTGGCCGGCAGCGGGGAGATACAGCTCGCCGCGGTGGGGAGCTTTTTGTGTATGGGGCGGATCAAATCGGGCAAGCCCATGCGCTGACACCGTAGTTGGAGCTTGCTTCTCTGGGCGGGTTAGCTCGGCCTTAGGGGTGTCATCAAATAGCGCAGCCGCACGGTGGACCGCGCGGGGGATGAAGCTTAATTGATGGCGGACCCTAGTTTCCGTCACGATGGTCTCCGGCGGTATCGGGACTCCTCCGGGCACAAGCACATCGGCGAGAAGGGCAGAAGCGGTGACTGCGGAAAAACTCAGAGTCCACCCGCCTTCCTCCTCCCCCTTTTTCTCCCAGGGACGCCGGATTGTGTCCTCAGATTGCGGGGAACCTTCGATCCCTCCCGCCACAGGTTGTATGCCGTTTATCTCCGTGTTTGGCTGGGCGTCCATGGGAAAAACCCCCGGTTCAGCTACCTTTTGCCCGATGAGGCTCCCGTTCGCCGAGTCCCCGCCGCTCGGGCATAGAGGCACTCTTTGCGATTCCAACCTTTCCTGCCGACGAAACGCGCTGCTTTTTATCCGGGCTAAGATGACTTGCCCGCGCTACGGTTAGATAACAACAACTTGCAAGAGCGGCCTAGCGGGCTTTTTGCTGGCGGCGTAACTACCCTGGCTCAGCAAAGAGAAGTAACTCGACGAAAAAGATGGAGTTTCGCAGCGCCGTGGGCACTTGTGTGTCCGACTGAAGCGCTCCGGAAAAAAGCCAGGAACTTCAGGAGGTGCTGAATCCCGCTCACCAAGATATTTGCGCCCGAAATCTGGGAGGCCAAGATCTAACCGGGCGCGCTATTGGGAGCGATCGTTGGATCCCCGGCGGGTAACCGGCTTCCCCCCGCCCGTGGGCGCCTAAAACTCCTCGCGATGAGCCGCCGTTACAGGCTAAGTGTCAAGCTTCTTTTAATGGCGCAGGAAAAAGGGGGCCCGCAAAAACGCGAATGGTATCTCGTCGCGCTGCCGCCGACAAAACCGGACTGTAGCTCCCAATCCGTCGGTCTGACCTTTCGACCCGAAGGGCAGGGGCGAGCAAATCGGCGGTCGCTCTCATCGGCCCGGCTAGTCCCCCACTGCTCGGTCCACTAGCTCCTGAGTCCGGTCGACGAACCGGTCAACCCAATATGGCCAGAAGGAGGTTGCAAATTCCGGGTCGCCCACGATGCTGCGTGGAATTGTCCCCAGTATTACCGAGCCTAACCGACGATTAATCTCCCGGGTGGTTGGCGGGCCTTCCGGCAAGGCCGATAGCCGGTGAGTCATCAGGTTTCGCAGGAGCTTCCAGACGAGAGAGTTATCGGCCCCTTGCTCTCGCCACTCGCGGGCGAATTCGGCGGCCCGGTCCGGCTCGGCGGCGTATTGGGTGACGGGTACCCAGGAGCTGATCCAACCGATGATTTGATCGCTCCACCCAGCCACTGCGTCGGCAAGCTCAAATCCTACCTTGGCGACTGGCGGGCTTTGGCTCATCTGCGATTGAAGTTGCCTTGCCCGGGCAGAGGCCTGAAGGTGCCCCATAAGCACGCTATGGGCAAGGGGTTCAAGTCGTGGATGATGCGCGAGCTGATCCCAGCCGCAGCTAATGGCGGCCCACACCCGGGACAAAAGCTCGGAGGTTAGGATTTCCGCGATAAGTGCTTCGGCAAGCGTGATCGCGGGAAGGTCGCCGGGCGGGTCGGGCGAAGAGTGTAGATCTTGTTCCAAGGCTTTTAGTAATCGCATCCACTGGTCATTGCGGGTCTTCCCAGCAAGCCAGTACTCGATCTGAAGCTCGACAGAAGGTGTGCCCCCGAAAAGAAGTTGCGGTGATTCTCGGCCCACCAAAAAAGCCAGAAGCGCTAGGTCGCGATATGTCATCCCAGAAACCCCAAGCCAAAAAGACCGTCTTCGGGCAAATGCTATCGAGCCCGCCTTACTCCAAACCCTCTTTTCTCTCGGTCAGGCAGAAACTTTGACGCCAAGTGGGCGAAGAGCCAGGTTCCCCCATAGCGCTCCCGCTAACACAACGGCATCCCGTTAATTTCCTAAGAAACGCGGCCCAGCAATATTTGTGCCAGGCCGAGCATCCCGGTGGAAATCCGACCAAATTCGGGGCTTGAGCGTAAGGCCATGGGAGGGAGCCCGCAAGAATCGAGGAGTTTTTGCCTTCCCAGCACGTCCGGTTGTCTTTCCTCCGCGTGTGCTGCGGTGAGCTCTAGTGCGATTGCTGCTACGCGTCATCCCTCGCCTGTTGAGGTTTCACGACTTGAGGGCTTGGGGGTGGGGTTGTTCTGACTGCGCTTTATGGCTTTCCTTTTTCGTTCGCTCAAATCGCCGCCTGGCACCAGGTTCACGGGCAGGAACTCTGCCAATCGGCGACCTTGTGCCGAACCGCGTACCCGGTAAGATGCTGCGGACTTCAATTGGAAACAGAACGAAGGCAGGCTTTAGCGGCGAATAACTTTTCGGAGGGAGAAGCGATGGCTCGTTTGGCGGGAAAAGTGGCAGTGGTGACTGGGGGAGGCGGCGTGCTCTGCAGCGCAATGTGCAAAGCTTTGGCAGAGCACGGTGCCCGGGTAGTGGTGATGGATCTAAATTTCGAGGCAGCAAATCGGGTGGCCGGGGAGATTCGACAAAACGGCGGGGAAGCTTTGGCAGTAGCAGCCGATGTACTTAGTCGCGATAGCCTCCGTCGGGCTCGTCAGTCCATTCGCGAGCGCTTTGGCCGAGTGGAAATCCTCATTAATGGAGCGGGTGGTAACCGGCCGCAGGCCACCGCCGGCCCCGATCAATCGTTCTTTGATATCCCGGTGGAAGCGATCCAGTGGGTTTTCAACCTCAACTGCCTTGGCACCATTTTGCCGTGTCAAGTATTTATGCCAGACATGGTGGAGTTAGGTCGCGGAGTCGTGATCAACATCACCTCCATGGCGGCTATTCGTCCACTGACTCGGGTGGTGGCTTACGGAGCGGCCAAGGCGGCGGTCGCCAACTTCACTCAATGGCTTGCTGTCCACATGGCGCAGAATTACTCGCCGCGGATCCGCGTCAATGCAATTGCCCCGGGCTTCTTCCTTACCGAGCAGAATCGTTATCTCTTGGTTGACGAGGCCGGCCGGCCTACCGCTCGTGGACAAACCATTCTTGCTCACACGCCTGCCGGGCGATACGGCCAACCGGACGACCTTATAAGTACCCTCCTATGGCTTGTGGATGACCAATCAGCCTTTGTGACAGGGGCTATCATTCCCGTGGACGGGGGATTTTCCGCTTATGCCGGGGTTTGATGGCAAGGTCACTTCCTTGGTACTGGTCTTTCCGCTAGTGGTTGCCGAGGCAGGTTGGGAAAGGTTGCCCAACTCCAACCAGCCGCCGCGCAAAAGTAACTTTTGCCGCGGAAGCGGAGTAGGAGTTATTCCTGTCTAGGGGTGCCCGAGGTGCCGAGGAAACGTTCTGCCGGCTAAGAGAGCTTTCTTTCGGCGGCTCGCGAGGGCCGGCCTTGTGCTTAGCTTCTTTCCGGTCTCACTTGGGGCGAATTTCTTTAGAACAGCCCCGGCCTTTGCCGGCAAATTGAGTGGAGCCTTACGGCCGTGATATATTTATCGAAGGCCCCAAGTGCCCTCCTCCGTCGGCCCGAAAGCCGCGGTAACGAGGATATTGGCGAATCGGCGGGAAACGCGAGGGCGGTAATTGCTAGTTAACAGAGGGGTGCGTGTAGGCCCAAGCCGCATGATAGGGTAAGGCCAACTGGGGACCTTCTCGAGCGTGCCGATCAGCGCGAACTTTGTCAGTTTTTTGGAGTGGTAAACGACCATGTTGGCTAAAGATGTTAAACCGGGCATGGTAGTGGGTTACCAGGGCGCTCCATGCTTTATTGAATCTGTTACCGTACAGACACCATCGGCCCGCGGGGTGGCAACGATTTATAAGTTCCGGGCACGGAATTTGAAAACAAAACGGAAGGTTGACATTACGCTGCGAGGTGAGGACGAGCTCCAAGATGCTGATTTCCAGCGCCGGCCGGTGAAATTTCTCTATGCCGACGCCACCCATTGCCACTTCATGGATCAAGAGACATTCGAACAGTACTCGTTGACGCACGAGGAAGTCGAAGACGAACGGCCGTACCTGACCGAGGAGCTCGAGGGCGTCTTTGCGCTAATTTATGAAGGGCGTTGTGTGGCGATTCAGCTCCCTGTGGCGGTCGAGCTTCGCATCGCGGAGTGTACCCCGGCTGTTCGAGGCGGCTCGGCCACCTCGCGCAACAAACCCGCCAAATTAGAGACCGGCCTTGTGATTCAGGTCCCCGAGTATCTTAGCCCTGGGGACAAAGTTAAAGTGGATACCCGAACTGGCGAATTTCTCGGCCGAGTGGGCTAGGATTCCCGGTACCATTCCCAAGCCTGCCATCAGGTTGGAGCTAATACGTCGTCAAGTTGACGAGGGGACCCATCAAGGGCAGTGTGGCCGTGGGAGGGCGTGGAGTTCCGTGGGGCACTTGTCCTTCGGAAGGCTCAATCCCGCCAGGTGGAAAGACCTCGGTTGCCTTCGGCAAAGTGCCAATTCAAAAACCTTGGGAGGGTGCAGGCATGCGGAGAACTTTCTTTTCCATGTCCGGCTGCCTCGCTTTATTTTTCCTTTGTGGCGCAGTTAAGGCGGCGGTCCCGAGTCTGCCGGATACCACAAAGATGAATGTCCTTTTCATCAACATCGAGGATTGTAACGCCTCGGCACTTGGCTGTTACGGCAATCCGATTTGTAAGACGCCGAATCTCGACCGACTATGCGCCACCGGGATTCGGTTTGACCGGGCCTATGTGCAAGGGGTGTGTTGCAATCCGTCGCGAGCTTCATATTTGACAGGTCTTCGCCCGTTGACTAATCGCGTGACCAACAACGGTCAGGAGATGGACGCTTATTTCCCGGAATGGGTGGTCACCCTGCCAGAGATGCTGAAAAAGCGGGGACTTTACCTTGCGGTCATTGGCAAGTTTTTCCACCGGACGGACTATGCGGAAAAGCAGCTTTCGGTGTTTCACCGGATCGAAATGTACACACCTCCGCCGGGTTGGCAGGGACCCGGGCCTGTGGTGAAGTTCCCACCGGCCCGGCGTCCACCGCACTGGGAGCCTCCGCCCAAAGATCAGAAAAGCCCCGAGTATCGTGAATGGCGGCGCCGGCGCTCGGACCGTTATGGCGATTCAGGCTTGTCGCGAGAAGACGAAGGCGACTACCGGATGGCCGTTGTCGCTTCCGCCCTCCTTCGCGAGTTTGCCGGGAGCGGGAAGCAATTTTTCTTAGCGGTGGCGCAATCCCGGCCGCACACACCCCTTGTCTGTCCCAAGGAATATATCCAGATGTACGATCCGGCCCAGATTCCCCTGCCACCGGCCCGGCCTCAGACCCTTATTAATTTCCCTTATCCGAAGCGGGCGGTGGGGGGAAATCCGGACATCTTCACCCTCAAGCAACCCTCTGATCAGCAAGTCCGGGAGGCGATAGCGGCCTATTACGCATGCCTTACTTTTGTGGATGACAACATCGGTCTAATTCTCCGAACGCTCGAGGAGACCGGCCTCGATAAGAACACCATTGTCATCTTCTTAGGGGACCATGGCTTCCACTTGGGCGACCACGGCTTTTGGTCGAAATACTCGATGTTGGAAGCGACTCATCGTGCTCCGCTTGTGGTACGCGTGCCCGGGGCGCCAGGCAACGGAAAAGTCTGCCGGGAAATTGTGGAGTTTGTCGACATCGTGCCTACACTGGGCGAGCTTCTGAATTTTGAGCTTCCGCCCAATCTAGAGGGCATTAGCTTCGCGCCGCTGCTTGTTGACCCCGACCGGCCGTGGAAAAAAGCCGCCTTCATTGTGGAAGACGATGGCGATGCCTTCGGCCAGTGCGTGCGGACGAAAAAATATAGCTACATGGAATTTAGCCGGGGCGCCCTGAAGGCCGCGCTTTACGACCTAGAGAAAGATCCGTGGGAAACGGTCAATGTTGTGGACGACCCGGCCTACGCTGAGGTCCGGAAAGAGATGGCCGAGCTTCTCCATGCTGGCTGGAAAGCGGCTTTGCCAGAGGGCTCCCAGCTTGGCCAAGTACAGCCGGCGCGGCCGACCAAGGCACAATCGGCCAGCTCATCTTTGTGAGTTGCCCGCTAAATTCCTCAAATAATTCGCCCGAGGTTCCGGCGTTTGCAAAGAAGCAATTGTTGCCGTAAATTGCGTCAGACGCAGCGGCTGCTTAAAGCCGAAGAAGTTCACTCTGTGGTAGCGGAGCCTCAGCTTCCCTCAGAACGTCGACGCGGAAGGCGCCAACGGATAAATCCCGAATCAAGATTCATCATCCAGGCGGCTAGTCGGCCACCGGGATGCGAAGCATTTCGCGGAAAAACCGGCCCACCACCTTCTCCGGCCGAAGCTGCTTCTGCTTAGGAACACCCCATGCTTGTGCCGCAGGTACCGCAGAGGAAGCAGTTGCCAGCGCGCCGGGTGATCGCTCCACAGTTGTCGCAAATTGGGTTATCGTCTTGATAGCGAAGGAAACCGTCGCCCACAAGCGTTTGCATGTTTTCCCGCGTCGGGGGCGAGGTCTCAACCGGATAATCCCATAGCGGCACAGGGATACTCTTGCCGGCAGCGCGGAATTCCCCATTGCCCGAGGGCAGCTCGGCCGCCGGGCGCTCCCCTGACGAGGTCCGCGGAACGGGGGCGGAGGTTTGGGCCGTTTCGGGGCTTCCGGTCGGAGCGGGTGCCGCTCCGCCTGGGGCAGGGGAGGTGGTTTTTTCGCCAGGGGTCGGTGCCGTGGCTCCCCCGCCCGTTCGCGACCGAAGCTGTTCGCGATACCCAGGGAGGAACATGATCCCCAGCCACCGGAAGATATAGTCGACAATGCTTGTGGCGACACGGATGTCCGGGTTGTTGGTATAACCCCACGGCTCAAACCGCGTGTACGAAAACTTGTTGACGTAAACCTCCAAGGGAACACCGTACTGAAGACTCATCGAGACAGCCGTGCCAAAGCAGTCCATGAGGCCGCCGATGGTGCTACCTTCCTTAGCCATGGTGATAAAAAGTTCACCTGGGCGACCGTCTGGATAAAGTCCCACGGTGATATAGCCTTCGTGCCCGGCCACGGAGAACTTGTGGGTAATCGAGCGGCGGGTGTCCGGCAAGCGCTCCCGGCGAGGGGGCGGAAGCTCCGTTGACTTTTTCTCCGCTTCCTCCTTTTTCTTGGTGGCCAGCACCTGAAACCCTTTGGACCCGTCCCGGTAAATGGCCACCGCCTTAAGCCCAAGCCGCCAGCCTTCCATGTACGCGTTGGCCACATCCTCCACTGTGGCGTCCCGAGGCATGTTGATGGTTTTTGAAATGGCCCCGGAAAGGAATGGCTGGGCAGCCGCCATCATTCGTAAATGCGCCCGCCAGGGAATACATCGTGTCCCCTTTGGCGGCGGAAAAGCACAGTCGAACACTGGCAGATGTTCCGGCCGAAGATGCGGTGCTCCCTCAATCCCGTCCTCCCGCTCCACATAGGCAACAATCTCTTTGATTTGCTCCGGCGTGTATCCAAGCGCCTTTAAAGCAAGCGGCACGGTCTGGTTGACAATCTTGAAGGTTCCCCCACCAGCGAGGAATTTGTATTTGACAAGGGCAAGTTCCGGCTCAATTCCCGTCGTATCGCAGTCCATCATGAAACTGATCGTGCCGGTTGGTGCCAACACGGTAGCCTGAGCATTGCGGAAGCCAAAGCGCCGACCGTGGGCCAGAACTTCGTCCCAAAGCTTGCGCGCGAAGTTCTTCAATTCCTCCGGAGCATGCTCGATCTCTTCGACCTTCTGCCAATGCATCTCCATGACGCGGAGCATTGGCTCGCGGTTTATTTCGAAGCCCTCAAACGGCCCGACAGCAGCCGCAAGCTCCGTACTGGTGCGGTAAGCAGCACCGGTCATAATCGCTGTAATGACCGCGCAAAGTCCCCGAGCTTCATCGGAGTCATACGGCAGCCCCGAGGCCATAATCAGACTTCCCAAATTGGAATACCCCAAGCCGATCGGCCGGAAACGGTGGCTATTCAGGGCAATTCTCGGCGTGGGGTAACTCCCATGGTCAACAAGAATCTCTTGGGCGATAAAGATGATTCGGCAAGCGGCGGCAAACCGCTCGGCATCAAACCTGCCATCCTCCCGCCGAAACTTCATTAGGTTTAAGCTGGCCAAGTTGCAGGCCGAATCATCCAGAAACATGTATTCACTGCAGGGATTAGAGGCGTTAATTCGCCCGGAGTTGGGACACGTGTGCCATTTGTTGATGGTCGTATCGTATTGAATCCCCGGATCCCCGCAGGCCCACGCGTTTTCCGCCATTTTGTGGAAAAGTTCGCGAGCTGAATACGTAGGACCCGGCTTGGAGGGATCGGTCACCCACCGGGTGGTCCAGGGTCGATCCGCCACGACCGCTTCCATAAATTCATCGGTGACCCGGACCGATAGGTTGGCATTCTGGAAGTGCACGGAGCTGTAGGCCTCTTCCGGGGAATAGCCGGCGGCCATTAGTGCCTTAGCCTTTTCCTCCTCTTTTCGCTTACACTCGATAAATTCCAAGATGTCCGGATGAGTGACTTTAAGGGACTGCATCTTGGCAGCTCGCCGGGTTTTTCCCCCGCTTTTGACCACGGCAGCAATCTGGTCATAAACACGCATAAAGGAGAGCGGACCAGACGGCTTACCACCGCCGGATAACTTCTCCCTCATGGAGCGAAGTGTCGACAGATCCGTCCCTGTGCCGGAGCCAAACTTAAACAGGAGTGCCTCGCTCCGGGCAAGTTCCATGATATCTTCCATCGTGTCCTGCACGCTCTGGATAAAGCAGGCGGAAGCCTGAGGATGCTCATAAGGATTTTCCGGTTGACGAACGGACTGGGTAACCGGATCCCAAACCCAATTGCACGCGGTGCCCTTTACTCCGTACTGATGATAAAGTCCCACATTGAACCAAACGGGGGAATTAAACGAGGCGTGTTGATGAAGACAAAGCCAAACCAGCTCACGGTAGAAGCGCTCCCCGTCCTCTGGGGAGGCAAAATAGCCGTCGGCAATGCCCCAATCGGCAATGGTTCGGCAGACTCGGTGGATGAGCTGGCGGACACTTCGTTCGCGCTGAGGTGTCCCCAACTCACCGTAAAAGTACTTACTTGCCACCACATTGGTGGCCAGTTGACTCCACGATTTGGGAAATTCGCACCCCGTTTGCTCGAAGACAACCTGTCCTCGATCATCCTTGATCTGGGCAGTACGCTCCTCCCATTCCACCGTGGCAAACGGATCGGTCACTCCCGGCGGGCAAAAGACCGGTTCAATCACGAGTTTTCGTCCGGTTGTCGCCATCCGATTGGCCATATGCTTTTCCTCCATTTGGCGCAAAAACCTTCCGTTTACTTACAAGCAGCCCCAGTTGTCGTTAATTTTGCCAACCGATCACAAATCGATCGCGACGCTGCTCTGTACTGGCCTTCCCTCGACGAGTCTTACCCCCCACTTACAACCCTTAATTACTTGGTGGACGGGCCTTGGACCGATTGCCCGAGCGGACTCCCTCTGGCCGATAACCTGACTCGATCCCGCACCGGCTGCAAGGGCGACTTCCCGCCTGGTACGGTTTCCCCGAAGGTTTTTCCTACGTCAAGATGCAGGTTCCACGGAACCCAGACGGCCCAGCCACAATATATTGTATCCCTTGCAAGATGCAGTCACAAGATGTTGTGGCGGGTAAGTGTACCGCTTCTCCCCCGGGTGTCAAGAGATTTTTGCGCGGAATTGCCCGCCACCGGCATGTGGCAGGACTTCCACATGGAAGTTCCTCCCCTTGGCCACAGTTTGGAGTGGCAAACACAAGATCAGCCTCTTTCTGCCGGAAGAAAGGCCAAAAAATGACCCCTCGGCGGAAGTAATCGGCCGCCAACTGTTGTCGAATGTATTCCTCGATTGGCAAGTAAAGTTCCAAGCTTTGAGGTTTGGACCCGTAACTTGACAGATTCTCCGGATGCTTCTTCCCCGCTTTGAAGGCCGGCCTTCCTGACTTACAATCGGGGCTGTCGCAAGACCCGCCGCCCGAAACATCACCGTACGACCGACCGCATCAACCAACCAAGCGCACGTTAGTATATATAGTACGCCCGTACAGATAACGCAAGGAGGAGGTAAGACTGATGAAGTGGCATGCTCTTTGCTTACCTGCACGAGCAGCTTTTTTAGCGCCTTTGGTGGCTGCGGCCCTGACAAGCGCAGTAATTGCCCAGGATCTTCGGCCCAATATTCTTTGGCTTACCTGTGAGGATATGGGGCCAAACCTCGGCTGTTACGGGGACAGCTATGCCACAACTCCCAATTTGGATCGCCTGGCGGCCAAGGGACTTCGATACCTAAATGCCTGGTCCAACGCCCCGGTCTGTGCTCCGGCGCGAACGGCCATCATCACCGGGGTTTATCCGACTAGCCTTGGGGCCGAGCACATGCGAAGCGAGGTGAAAATGCCGGCCTTTATGCCGATGTATCCACAGCTGTTACGAGCCGCTGGCTATTACTGCACGAACAATGTTAAGGAGGATTACAATCTGACAAAGCCGGGCCGGGTATGGGACGAGTCTTCTAATAAAGCTCATTGGAAGAATCGTCCGCCGGGTAAGCCTTTCTTTGCCATCTTCAATTTCACTGTCACTCACGAAAGTCAAATTCGCCGGCGGCCGCACACACTTGTCCACGATCCGTCGCGGGCTCCTATTCCGCCGTATCATCCGGACACGCCTGAAGTGCGCCACGACTGGGCTCAGTACTACGACAACATCACCGCGATGGACCGGCTGGTCGGCGAAAGGCTCCAGGAGCTGGAGGAGGCAGGTTTGGCGGAAGACACCATCGTTTTCTTTTACAGCGACCATGGCAGTGGCATGCCCCGGCATAAACGCTGGCTGTATGAATCAGGACTGAAGGTGCCGCTTATCGTCTACATTCCGGAAAAGTTCCGCCATCTTGCCCCGCCAGAGTACCGTCCCGGTGGAGTAAGTGAACGATTGGTGAGCTTTGTCGATCTGGCACCAAGCTTGTTAAGCCTCATTGGACAGGAGCCACCGCAGTGGATGCACGGAAAGGCGTTCATGGGCAAGTTCTGCGCGCCGGAGCAAAAATACATCTTTGGCTTTCGAGGGCGGATGGATGAGCGATTCGATTTCCTTCGGGCTGTACGCAATCACCGGTATCTCTACATCCGCAACTACATGCCTCACCTTCCCTACGGACAACACCTGGCTTATATGTTCGAGACTCCTACGACCCAGGTGTGGAAAGCGCTCTTTGATGCGGGAAAGCTTCAGCCAGCGCAGGCTGCCTTTTGGAAATCCAAACCCCCTGAAGAGCTTTACGACCTGAGCTCCGATCCTCATCAGATCAATAACCTGGTTGACAGTCCAGATCATCGGGGCATTTTGGAGGAACTGCGGTCTGCACTGCGCGAACATATCTTTGCAGTTCGCGACAGTGGCTTTTTGCCCGAGCCGGAAATGCACCGCCGCGCAGCGCCCACAACCATTTATGAATTCGTTCACGACCCTGCGCGTTATCCCCTGGAAAAGATTTACTCCATGGCCGAGTTAGCTGCTCGGTATGACCGGGAGGCTATCCCGCGGTTAATCAGTGGTCTAGAGGACCCGGATAGCGGCGTACGGTATTGGGCCACCATGGGGCTTCTCATCCGAGGGCAAGAAGCCGTCGCCACCAATCTGCGGAAATTGGAGGCGCTGTTGGAGGACGAATCTCCCTCGGTGCGCATTGTGGCCGCGTGGGCTTTGGCTGAATTCGGCCCGAATGAGGCTCGGCAAAAGGCGCTTGATTGCCTCCTTCAACTTGCGCCGGCAGATCGCAATGGGGCCTACACCGCCGCTTTTGCCGTGTGGGTCATCGACACGCTAGGCGCCAAAGCGGCGGCTATCCATCCGCAATTAAAAGGTATCCCTCGCCGGGATCCGTTGGCCCCGGCTCGGGCAAATAGCTACGTGGGGAGGCTTTTGGCCCACATTTTTGGCGAGCCGGTGGAATACGACTAATTCCGACGGGCAAGTGGCCGGCCGAGACAGCGACAAAGGAACCCCTCTTGGTTGCTTTGGGTGGATTTCCCTGAAGTTTCTGCGAGTTGCCGGCCGATAAGAAGGCCGCCGGTACCGGCTATCGCTTTGGTCCGGAAATACTTACGAAGCCACGGATACTTGTTTTCCCTTTGTGGCCAGGGCCCAAGTGCGCCCCTCTTCTACAAAGGATTCGAGACCCGGGTCTTCCATTCAGGAAGGCGGGCCGAGTTTCTGCCAGCGGAAATCGCCCGTTAGTCAGCTTTTCTTCGTGACATAGTTACGGAACTTGTCGCCGGCTGTAAGCCACGGTACTGGTCGCATGACCTCATGATCGGGGGATTCTCGTATGAAATCGTGGGCGCTTTTGGCAATGCTGCTCCTCGGAGCCTTTCTTAGTGCCGGATGTGCTGCCCCCTGCGGAGTGATTGCTCCGGGGGCATGTGTTCCCGGCGGAGCTTTGGGGCCGTGCGATCTCCCCTGCGGAGAAGAGTGCGACTGCTGCGATGGGTGCGAACCCTGCTGCTGCGGAGTAGCCGGTTGCTGTCCGGTTCCGACATGGGGACCTCTTAGCCCCCTCTTTGCGATTTTCTGCTGGGGGTATCCGGACAATGGTTGTGGCGACTGGTACTTTGGCGACTGGCCGCAGCGGCCGCGAGGGCTCGAACCGTGCGACCAATGCGGCAATTGGATTGGGCCGTGGCATCATCTATCCCAGGTACAGCCCGCGGGGGTAAATGCTCTGCCGGAGGTAGTGGCCCAGTCTGATCCGGTTGCCGAGCCTAACTCCTCGGGCTGCGAGTCTTGCGCAGCAATCAATGGGACACGGGTACAGGTATCCAATTCCGCAAAGGCCGCGCAAAGTCGCCAGCCGGTGATAACACGGCCAAATTTAGGCCGGGGGTTCTTGCTAGGCGCCAAACCCGGGGCTAAGTCGCAGGGTTCCAAAAGAAGTGTGCCGTCGGGGCATTTCTCCAGGAACTGCCCCCGCTGTGGAAAGGTCCATACCGCCTCGGTGGCCAGTCGAGGTCCTATGCCGAAGGCTGGCCTTCTCCGGTAGGAACTGTGGTTACGGGGTCTCCTCCAAAATCTCGATGTCCTTAAACATCACCAGCATATCGTTGCCGCCGTGGAGTTGAAGAGCAAAGTGCCCTTCCCGACGACCGGGGTCGTTCTTTATCTCGGCGGTCTTGATGCCGTTTACCCATACGGTGATGTCCCCTCCTTTGGCGGCGACTATCATTTCGTTCCAGTCATTGGGTTTGAACGCCTTTTGGCCAATCTCTGGGGAGGGTTTCACAACCCAACCGCGACCATTGGTCTCATAAAGCCCGCCGGTTAGGGGCCCCGGCTCAATTTCCGCTTGGAATCCAGTCACCCCGCTAAAGCCCGCCTTTTCCACCCGGAAATAAAAGCCGCTATTTCCTTGCAAGGCTTTAAATTTCAGCCGAACCACGAAATCCCCAAACCTTTTGTCACTGACCAAATGTCCATATTCCTTTTCGTCGGCCTTTTTCCGCCCCACGATTGCCCCATCCTCAATCGTCCACTGTCCCACCCCAATGGGATGCCAACCCGTAAAGGTCTTGCCGTCCCAAAGCGGCTTCCATTTCCCGCGAAATTCCTGTGCCGATGTCATTCCGCAAAAGACGAGGGTAGTTAAGAGCGAGCTGATCGCCAGTACACTAAGCCACGTGCGAAGGGGGTTCATCTGCCCGAGATTCATGACCATAGCTCCTCTAGCTTGTGGATCCGCAGGTAAGTCGGGGTACCACGACCCGGTGAGCAGTACACACCGCTGTTGCCAAGGAAAGCATCTTTTGCCCGATTTTGCCCCGTATGTGCCTTCCGGCTTCGTCTTGGTGGGTTCTCACTGGCGGTCCAGGGTATTCCCGAAACGAGGCCCTGTCAATTCCTGGGCTTTCGACTGTTTAGCCAACGTGCCTCTGACTAAGTGAGAAAAGCCCCTCGCGCCCCGACCGGTCCTTTGTCGGCATATCTTCCATCAAAAGACTATGCGTCGACAAATAAGTTGGCACACTCAAAGCCAAACGAATCGCCCAAGCGATAGGCCTATTTCTGAGGCTCCAAGGTTCTTTAGTCAGTGCTGCATGGAAGTCGGCTCGCCAAAGGCGACAGGTGCTTCTTACCTCCGTAAAGCCTCACGTTTTCATAAAAGCTGCAGAGCAGTTTCAAAAGGCCGCTTCGACTCTAAAGCTGGCCGACTAGGCGAACATTCGTCCCGAGGCTTGAGTCCATGCGGCTTCTCAAGGATGGTCGCACGCTTGATTGCCTGCTGGAGGCCGGATATCCTCACCGTTACGTAGCGCAGCCAACAAAGAGCCGCACAGGCCAAGCTGCGCCTGCAAGCCGGGAGCTAACCCGGGGGCTTCGGAGAGTTGCCCAAGTGCTCCTGGAAGGCTGGACCATGCAGGCCGCCTAAGCTAGTCGCCCATGACTTAGCGCACGTAATTTCGGACTGTGCCCTGGAGGATCTTGGGCCGGTAAACGAAGGACGATGCGCTACATGGTGGACGCTCCGTGGACTATCTTGGCTCTTAAGTGGACATTGAAGGTTTACGAGAGGTTAAGAATAGGGACGTGTTTACACTTCTATCCGGCAGTGGGGAACCGATCATGGATCGTCGAGACTTCATGAAAGGGTCGTTGGTTTGTGTTTTGGGAGCATTTTGGCAGCTTAGTCGGGCGGCGGCCAGCCGCGGTGCCCCTCTTTCCGGCGAGCCAAAGCGGATTTTGTTTTTCACTAAGAACAACGGTTACTACCACGAAATTGTCCGCCGCAAGAAACCGGATGAGTATAGCTTCGCCGAGCGGGTGCTCGTCGAGCTGGGTCGAAAGGCAAATGTTGAGGTCCTGTGTACGAAAGACGGCCGGGTATTTGACCAAGATCTCGACCAATTCGACGGATTTGCGTTTTATTGCAACGAGGATCTGACAGAGCCCGGCACAGAAAATGAGCCACCGATGTCGCCCGCGGGCAAGAGGCGGCTTCTCGAGGCAATAGCTGCTGGGAAGGGATTTATTGGTTTTCATTCGACAAGTGCCTGTTGGCGAACGCCCGGGCCGGCTTACGAAAATAGCCCCAGGGTTGATCCCTTCATCGCGATGCTTGGTGGAGAATTCATCGCCCACGGGCCCCAGCAGGAGGCGCTGCTTCGGGTGATATCGGAGGTTTTTCCTCGGGCGAGGCAGCTTTCGCCGGACGGCGAAATTCGTCTCTTCGACGAGTGGTATGCGCTGAAGAACTTTGCTCGCGATCTTCACGTGATCCTCGTCCAAGAAACGGAGGGAATGGAAGGCGAATGTTACAATCGCCCGCCTTTCCCGAGCACTTGGGCACGCCACCACGAGCGAGGGCGGGTGTTTTATACATCCCTTGCCCATACAGAGGCGGTGTGGACGCATCGCTTCTTCCAGACGCTCATAATGGGTGCATTCGACTGGACATTAAGACGCGTGGATATAGAGCTGCCCCCAAATTTGCTTGAGGTCACTCCGGAGGCCGACGTACTAAGGCGATAACCCGGGAACCTCCGGCCGTCGGCGGGATCAAAAGACTGCAAGTCGCGGGCTGCCCTTGGTGGAAGCACTACGGCGAGACCGCAGGAAAGGCGAGGATTGAGGCGAGGATCGAGAACCCGGTTTGCCCCGCGGTTTAAGTGGACCGTGCAGATGGCGAGCTTCATTTACCCGGCTGATCAGTGGGCCGGGGAAGCCCAAATCTCGTGCTTGTCAGGAGGATCTTTTGGTGGGCGTTAGATAGTTGGGGAGAAACCGACTGGCTTGCTCATAGCTTTCAGCGGTTTAGGGAATACGCGCAAGTGCCCCGGTAGTGGGCAGCTGGCGGGATTGCGACACTTTCAGGCGAGAAACGGTAGTGAGTTGCCCTTGGGGTTAAGGACAGGTTGCTGGGGCCTTATGGGTTCGCTTGGCGCGAGCGGGGGTACATCCGCGGCGGGGCTTTTCCCATACTGAATTGGCCGTTAAAATTGGTCGCTTTTCTTACGGTCTGGTTCAGCGCGCCAAAGCGCTTGCCTTTTGGTCGGTTTGTGGGGAGTCGGCATTTCCCCGGTAGTATTCACCCCGGAGGGGTTTGAATCCTACCCCTAATGACTACCTGGGTTTGGCAGCGGGCCCTCCAAGCCATATGGACGCCGTGAGCGCGAGGGAAGGTTCCGGGCCGGCGCACTTACCCGCCTCGGCGTTGGCGCCGGGTAGTTGGGCCTGAGCGGTCCCGGCTTTGTTCCCTTGGAAACGGGTGGGAGGGCAAGCCGCTTCGGGCTAGCCACGCCTCAATGGGGGTTAAAGCTGGCAAAGCTGGATTTACAGGCTTCCGCGACTTATGGCCGGGAGGGTTGGTTTTCTTATGGTGATTGAGCCCGGGTAGGTTGATGGCCCCTGGGAAAAGCTTGAAATGTTCCAGGCTTTTTGGACTGCGGATATTTCGGGAGACAATGCGGAGAAGATACGCGAGTGGAGCAAGCGGTTTTGCGGGTCCTGCCCGTATTGTTTGAGTCAGCCGGGCAATCGGGTTCGTACGAGTTGGGTTAAACGAGAGGTCTGTAGGGGACAAAGGAGTCGCAAAAGTGGCCATTCGAGTAGGGATCAACGGCTTTGGACGAATCGGTCGATTGGTTTTCCGCTACCTGGTTAGCCGACCGGACACCTTTGAGGTAGTGGGGATAAATGACCTCACCGATAACCGCACTTTGGCAACGCTGCTGAAGTTTGACAGTATTCACCGGCAGTTCCCCGGCACGGTGGATTACGACGATCAGCATTTGATCGTTAACGGAAAGAAGATCCGCTCCATGGCGGAAAAAGATCCGCGGAAGCTCCCCTGGGCGGAGCTTGGGGCGGAAATCGTCGTCGAAAGCACCGGCGTTTTCCGCAAGCGAGCAAGCGGTGACAAGGCGGGTTTTGACAGCCACTTAGAGGCTGGCGCAAAAAAGGTTGTCATTTCCGCTCCGGCCAAGGGCGAAGATATTACCTGTGTTATCGGTGTGAACGATGATCAGCTTCGGCCCGAACATCGTTGCGTCTCTAATGCCAGCTGCACCACCAACTGCCTGGCGCCTGTGGCGAAAGTGATTCATGAACGTTTTGGGATTGTTTGCGGTTTGATGACCACGGCTCACTCGTACACAAACGACCAGGTGGTGCTCGACTATCCGCACGAGGATCCCTATCGTGCTCGGGCGGCGGCCTTGAACATCATCCCTACCACCACCGGCGCGGCCGAGGCTGTGGGATTGGTTTTGCCGGAACTGAAAGGCAAGCTGACCGGTATTGCCCTTCGGGTTCCCACTCCCACCGGTAGCGTTGTGGATCTGACGGTGCAGACGGTTCAGCCGGTAACAGTGGATGCCGTCAATAGCGCGATGCGGGAAGCGGCCGAGGGGAAGCTCAAGGGAATCCTGCGTTACACGGAAGATCCGTTGGTCTCAAGCGACATCATTGGCGACCCGCACAGCGCGATCTTCGTCGGGCCGTGGACAAGGGTCGTGGGCAACAACCTGCTCAAGGTCCTTGCCTGGTACGATAACGAGTGGGCCTACAGCGTCCGCACCGGCGAATTGATCGAAAAGTTAGCCAAACTATAAGTCAGGCCAGTAGCCGCTTCGGCTGAGTGCGGTGCGGTGTGTCTGATAAACGTCCGTCCAGGAAGAGCATTTACCCGGGCGGAGCATGGGTGTGTTTTTCTCGCCGGCAATATGGGTGAAGAGGCCCGGCTAAGCTAAATATCGGTCGGTCGGGCCTCCTGAGTGGGACTGAGTATCGGTGAGTGACAGCAGCCGGTTAGAGGAGCGGATGAAGGCTCGCGGGATTGGCTCCCGGCGGGCCTTTTTTATTAGGCTGGGCCGAGCGCTGGTGCTGGGCAGCTGTGGTGGAGTTGTTTTGACCGCTGTCAAAGGATCGGCGCCTCGCTCGGTACACCGGGGTAATCCGGCCGAGCTTGGCGGGCTTCCGCCCTGCTTGAACGCCCCGGCTTGTGTGGGATGTGATCGCCAGGAGACCGCCGGGTGGTTGGTCTTAGTGAGAAGTCGGGCTTGCCTCGATTGCCCATGGCGCAAGAGCTGTCATCCCAGCTAAACCGAAGGGTAAGTTGTCTCAATTTGCTTATGTAGTCTTGAGAGCGGGTTAGGCTCGGTGCCGGGCACGGGCTATTTAAGTTCTTGGAGAAGTGGATTGTGGCTGGTGTCTTAGGGCGACAAGACGAAGGGATTAGCACCTTTCCGCCGGCCGCCGGGGGCGAGTCGCGCCGTGTGTTCCTCCGCGATTCGCTTCGCATGGCTGGGCTTGTTTTTGCCGCAGCTGGGGTAGGTTACATTGCCGGGCGAAAAGGTCAGCCGACCGACCTTGTGTGGCAATTAGATCCGGACCGCTGCATCGGTTGCGGACAGTGCGCCATTAACTGCGTACTGCATCCTTCAGCAGTGAAGGCGGTTCAGTTTTACCCCTTGTGCGCAATGTGCGATATTTGCACCGGTTACTTCGACGTGTCCTACCGCCGGTTAGACACAGGGGCGGAGAACCAGCTTTGCCCGACAGGTGCCTTAATTCGCCAGTTCATTGCCGACCAGGCCGGGGTACCCCGCTTCGAATACCATGTCAACAGGGAGCTGTGCATTGGCTGCGGCAAATGCGTTCGGGGCTGCGCGATGATGAATGGCTCGCTTTTCCTCCAAGTCCAGCATGACCGATGTGTTAATTGCAACGACTGCTCAATTGCTCGGGCTTGTCCAACTCGTGCTTTCCGCCGTGTGCCAGCCTCCCAGCCTTTTCTGCTAAAGCGGAAGGCCCGGCAGATACTTGAAGCGGGCGTTTTGGGAGCAACAAGCTGATGCCGCGGCGCGGGCTGAATGCAACTGGTGTGGGCATGCTCCCTTGGGTGATAGGGATTCTTGCTATAGGGGTGTGGTTTGTCCTTTTTGGGCCAGCACTGGCCCAGACCGAGCTTGTTCGTCCACACGTGCCCGGCTATGAAACCCCCGATTGGCGGGCAAAAATTAAAGAAGCCACTGCGCCAAACCCGGTCTGGGATTATGTGGATGTGGGTTTTCTCGTAGTAGCTATCGGGGCGGCAAGTTACCTGGCGATTAGGGCGCGATCGCGACGAGGGCTTGTTATATTAGCGGCAATTTCCCTTTTTTGGCTTGGGTTTGTCCGCCAGGGATGCATCTGCCCGATCGGAGCGATCCAGAATGTAGCGCTCACTTTGGCGGATCCCAGCTACAGCCTTCCGCTTACAGTCGCCGTGCTTTTCGTGGCGCCTATCCTGTTGACACTTGCTTTTGGCCGAACATTTTGCGGGGCGGTTTGTCCGCTGGGGGCCGTGCAAGAGCTGGTGGCCGTCCTTCCGATGCGGATTCCTCGCTGGGTGGACGAGGTCCTGGGGCTTTTACCCTACGGGTACTTGGGGTTGGGGATTCTGACGGCTGTGTGCAGTGGCTACTTCCTCATTTGCCAATATGATCCGTTTGTGAGCTTTTTCCGACTAGGTGCTAACTTCGAGGTCTGGCTTTTTAGCTTTGCCTTTTTGGGCTTAGGTATCATCGTTGCCCGACCTTACTGCCGATTCCTTTGCCCGTTGGGAGCAATTTTTCGGATTGTTGCCCCTCTTTCGCGCTGGCACCTGAAGATTCATCCCTCCCGGTGCATTTCCTGCCGGCTGTGCGAGGATGTTTGCCCCTATAATGCGATTCGGCGGGCCACGGGACAAACACCCGAAGCAAGCGAAATCCCCGTGAAAACCTCCCCCTTGGTGGTCGCTTTATTAATCGGTGCGATATGGACCGTCGGAGCAGTCAGTGGCTTTCTTTTGGGGCCGGTACTTGCCCGGCTTGACTGGCGGGTTCAGCTGGCTGAGCAGATTTGGTACGAGGAAAGCGGGCTAGCCGCCGAGACTACGGATGCTTCGGACGTTTTCCGTAAGTCGGGCACGCCGATTAGCGAACTTTATCAACAGGCGGCAGCCATCGAAAACCGCTATCGTTTTGGGGCGGTTCTGGTGGGCATATGGTTGGCCTTTGTGGCGTCGACAAAGTTAGTTCAATTGCAAACACCAGCTCGCAGGGACGAGTACGAACCGGAGCGAAGCAAGTGTTACTGCTGTGGCCGGTGCTTCCGGTTTTGCCCGATTGAGCTCCAGAGACTCGGGCTCCTGGATGAAGAGTCGCTTGCTGTCTACGTTAAGTCCCGCGGGCCGGGGTAAAAGATTCCTCGCGTTTGGTAGTCGTTTACCTATTCCGAAGAAAGGTGCCCTCGGCTACAACCGCTTGCGCCGCAACTGCCCGTTGATAGCCCTTCGGACGTAAGACGCGGGCCCGTGCCTTGCGCCGCTTGGGCACTTGCTGGAGATAAGTGCTTATCGTTATTGCGGTCGTTTCAGGAAGCTAGGCCAGCTGCATACCGAGCTGCCTCGCCCATGAGGCGGAGGCCCTCTTCGATCCGCGATAGATCTTCGTAGGCATATGAGATTCGCAGTTGCCGTTGACCCAATTCCCGAAGCTTGCCGTGCGGATCCACGCAATGTTCGCCGGGGAGATAGAAGACGCGGGGGAGAGGCTCACCCTCCGGGCCGTCAATCGCCGGATCGCCTGTGCTTCGGGTCAGAAAGCGGAAGAAGGGCGAAGCCTCGCCGGTGTTGACATCTTTAAAAGTCAGGAAGTAGTAGAAACCCGCTTCCCCGCCGCTTATTTCGGCCAAGGCCCACCCTAAATGACGCTCGATCGCTTGGCGGGCCACCAAAGCGCGGTGTCTGTAGACGCTTCGCACCTCCTCGAGCCGTTTGTCCCCCTTGTGGTCAAGCAAGTAACTGGCAATCTCCTGGGCAAAAAGCGGGGCACTAAACCCGACATCGCATGTGTGCTGGACGAGGGCATCCATGAGCGGACCGGGCGGGCCAATCATAAACCCAATTCGTAAGGCGGGAGCAACGATCTTAGAAAGAGTGCCAACTTCGTAAACAATCCCAAGACGGTCGAAATGAAGCGGAGACCACGGCCGGGGAAAACCCGGCTCGTGGATCAAAAGCTCGTACGCCCCGTCGAAAATGACAGGAACCTTATGTCCGAGCTGTTGGGAGAGCTTTTCTGCTATTGCCACGATCGCTGCGCGCCGGGAGGTAGTAAGAACCCGGCAAGTTGGGTTGTTGACAGTTACGACATAAAAGAATCTTACATCCCCCACCCGATCACCAAGACGTGCTAGCTCGGCTTCGACGGCTTCTGGGCTGATTCCTTCTTTATCCTCAGGCACCGCCAACACCTCGTACCCGTGTCGCTCCAGGATTTCGCAGTAAATGTAGTAGCGGGGGTCACTGGTGATGACGATGCCCGGCGGCAGAACTTCGGCCACGCCTTCCAGGAGACTACTTGCCCCGCTTGCGCCGATGATAATCCGGTAGCGGTCGAGTATCTCCGATGTCAACTCGCCAATGTGGTTTTGCAGCAAGAATCGGCGTAAGGAGCGAATCAAATTGGGCGAACCTGCTGGGCCGCCATAGTTGAGAGGCACGCGGTACCGCGCTGGATCCCGGCGAATAGCGGCGAATGCTTCGGCCACCTCTTCGTATGGGATCGCTTCCTCGCTGACATAACCAACGCCTAAATTAATGTCCACGCCGTCGCGAAAGTCGGCGGCAAACTGGGCCATCATCCGCCCCACAGGGGAAAGCACGCTAGAAAGCCTCCCGTAAGACGAAAGCGGAACTTCCGAAATCTTCCGCCCGCTGGTCATGTCGATATCGCTCCTGAACCTGGTGAAATTTGAGCCGAGGGCATGCGCCGAGGTACCCAGCACGAGTTCCGATTTGTCCAATTTTACAGCCCGCCGTATCAAGCTCGAGTGGGACAGCCGATACGATCGAAACCAGCCGGCCGTTTCGTACAATAAATGTCCTTTTGGACCGGTCGGAGCCGCGAGGCTGGTGCCCCGTTGCCCGCCGGAGCCTTCTCAAGCCGCGTGCCGCGGGGGCCGACTCGTGGGGGAAGGTAAACCGGTGACCCGACGACCGGGTGATCACAGGGCCAAAGCTTTCCGTCCGCACTTGTGGCTGGCGGAATACCATCGGCTCGCCTCGGAAAAGTTGACCAAACAACTGTCGCAGGAAGGCGCTTGGAAATTAAATGAAAATGAAAAACTTGGCTCACTCTATGTTTGAAATGACTTAGGGGAAGATAGAGCGATGACTCCTGTTTGGACGCGGGAAACGCTTCTTGATGCTTCCGGTGCCTTTATGACAAACTGCGTCTTAGGGACAGCCGCGGAGCTAGGCATCTTCGATCTTTTGGATCAAGCCTCGCTCACGGCTGAGGAGGTGGCTTCCCGGATCGGAGGAAGTCTCCGCGGCACGCGAATTCTCCTTGACGCCCTCGCGGCCTTAGGGCTTGTCAGTAAGGAGGGAGAAAGGTACGCGCTTCCGGCTACCCTGCGTGGACTTTTAACATCGACCGGGGCGGAGACTGTCCTCCCCATGCTCCTTCACCGCATGAATGTCGCTCGGTCGTGGACGATGCTGGCTTGGACGGTGAAAGCGGGCTTTCCGGCACCGCGGCCGGCAAGCATCCGTGGACCGCACGCAGATTACGAAGCGTTTGCGGCAGCTATGCACGTGGTTTCTCAGCCGGTGGCGGAGAAGCTTGTTCGTCAACTCTGTCCGCTTTCATTTCGCCGGCTTCTCGATTTGGGAGGCGCTACCGGAACGTGGACGCTGGCGTTCTTGCAGGCTGTGCCTGATTCCGAGGCGATCCTTCTGGATTTACCGATTGTAATCGAGCAAGCCCGCCAGCGGTTGGCGCAGGAGGTGCTCGGATCCCGAATTCGGCTTGTGGCGGCCAATTACTTGCAAGATCCGCTTCCGGGGCCGGTGGATTTCTGCTGGGTCAGTGCTATTTGTCACCAGCATTCGCGGGAGGAGAATCGCCGGATCTTTCGTAAACTACTGGAGGTCACGGAGCCCGGCGGTCGCATCGCCATTCGCGACATTGTTCTTCGGGAGGACCGGATCTGGCCGATTCAAGGGGCGCTGTTTGCTGTAAACATGTTGGCTAACACCACGGGGGGAAACTGCTACACTTTTCGGGAGTATGCCGAGGATCTGGAAGCTGCCGGGTGGCAGGAGCCCGAGTGGGTCGTCAAAACCGAAGATATGAATTGCGTCATCGTGGCTCGCCGGCCGTAAACGAATCTCCCTGCGGCAAACGCGTCCCTATTGGCCAGTACCTCGGTGCTCCGTTGAGGCCCGATTCGTTCCGCACAGATTTAAACTGGGCGGCGAAACGTAAGGTCCTCAATATGAGCGTTGAGGCCTTTACGGCGCCGCCGAAGGCGGGAGGGTCATCCGGATGCAGGAAACGGAACAAGCTGTGGCCGAAGCTGCTCGGCTTCTACGGCAAGCCCGGTCTGTAGTGGTCTTTAGCGGGGCGGGCATTTCGGCGGAAAGTGGTATCCCTACCTTTCGCGATAGCGGCGGGTGGTGGGAGCGCTTCCCGGTTGAGCAGTTTGGGACGTGGACAGGTTTGTTGGCGCTTGCACGCGATCGGCCGCGAGAGCTCGCGGAGTACCTTGTTACCCGGCTGCGGCCGGTTGCTGAAGCCCGTCCCAATCCCTCGCATCGGGCTGTGCGCGATATGGAACGCTTTTGCCGGGTAACGGTGGTGACCCAAAATATCGACGGTCTCCACACGGAAGCCGGTTCGAGCCGAGTCGTCGAAATCCACGGATCCCTTCTGCGGGTGGTGTGGGTAGTAGATCGGACAGTCAAAGCTCACTTGAGCCGGCAGGAACTTAAGGCAATTGTTGACAAACTTGGGGAGCTTTGCCAAACTGGTAGGCCGTCGTTTCGGCGATTGCTGCTTGCCTTGCAGCCGATTTTCGGCGTGGGATGGCGGGGGCTTTACCGCCCAGATGTGGTCCTTTTCGGAGATGCCATGGTCGAGCCCGAGTGGACCCACGCTCTTCACGCGGTTCGTTCTTGTCAGGTGATTGTTAGTGTGGGAACGTCCGGTCAGGTATTTCCCGCGGCAATGTTGCCGATGGAAGCCAAGAGGCAGGGGGCAGCATGGATTCACGTTGACCCTCAGGAGCCCGCTGGCGATATTTGGATAAAAGGACGGGCGGGGGAAATTCTTCCTCTCCTTGTCAACAAAGCCTGGCCCGCATGAGAGCCGCTCCTTTCTGCCGCGGGTAATGCCTCAGGGGTTGCAAAGTCATGGCCCTGTTGGGGCCTGGGTGGCCTTTTTGGCCTCGAGATAGTCCTGCCAGTCAAAAACGCTTAGCAGGACGACATCTTTATGACCACAGACCGACTTGCGGCCAAAAAGGGTCTTCGAGAAGGCGGGCTTTCGGTTGTGGACCAGCCACCAGTCCTCGGGTTGCCACAGGCCGAATCGATGCTGAAGCACATACCACCGCGGCTGACCGGGGCGCTCCGGCCGAAATTCCAGCGGAAAGTAGCCCCAGCGCTGCATGAGGATGAGATTTTCGTGGGGGCCGGCCGCAAACTGGACCTTCTCGCCTCTTAAGGTGTTCTGCTTAAGCCAGTCGATGACCTCCGGTGTAAGAGCGTCCCAATAGTAGGTAACCTCTAGGCCGCAGTTTTGCGCCCCTACTGGGCCACCAATAAGTGCATTATAAAACGAAAGCCAGTGCGGATGATAACACCACAAGTTTAAAGCGCAGCCGGCAACCACGATGAGGCTGAAAGTTGCCAGCCCGAAAGCGGCGACCAATCGGCTTGAGGATCTTCCGGCTTGGCTTTTCCGTTTACAAAGTTCCTGAGTGATCCGGATCAAGTGGCCAAGACCCAATCCCGCAACAATTCCTACGAAAGCCACGCTGGGTAGAAAAAGGCGGATGCCATCATGGGGCGGCGCCCAAGGAGTTGCTCGGACCACAAGTAGTGATGCCATGTTTAGTATAAGGGGGCCGACCCAGGGTGACTTCCCACGATAACGCCAGCAAAAAATCAGTCCCAAAAATAGGCAGAAAAGGAGGAATGTCGGAACAGTGACCAAAAGCCACGCAATCGTGTTATACCAAGGCAGGGGATGGTACAAATCGTAACGTCGGCCAAAAAAGTAGATGCTCACGTTGTAGGCCGAGCGGTCGAGGTTGCGCATCCAAAATTCGATGAGCCCGCTTAAGGGGTCGTGCCAGATAGGTGGGTTAACTAGAACAAAAACAGCCAGCGCTAGTGCTAAACCAAAGGCAAGCCCTAAAATTTCTCTAATCCGGGCAGATATGATTGTCCACAAGAGAAAGGGCAAGGGGGCAACCCAGCCGGTAAACTTCGTGGCAAGGGTCAACCCCAACAGGATGGCGAAAGGAATGTACTTTCTCGCCGGGATAAGTAATCGCAAAATCTGTCTACAGGGGGAAACGGCGTGTTGTTGAAGCGGGGCAGGCTGTCCCGGGAGTAAGCTTCCGGAACTAGCGGAGCAATACGCCATCCAGGTCAGGAGCCACAAGCTGCAAAGGGGGTTATCCGGAGTAGCAAAATGGAGGTGGGCAAATACGTGGGGCAGGAAAAGTATCCCTACCACTGCCCCCAAAGCGTATTGTCGGGGAAGTTGGCTGGCAAAAAACCCGTAAACGCACCCGGCGGTCGCGGCAAATAAAAGGATGGGCCCAAAGCGGGCCTGTTGCCATGGGGGCCAACCGGGCGGGGCCAAAGCACGGCCAACGGCGATCACAATCCCATAAAAGGTCGGATGCCCCTCTAAGGTCACAGTGTATCGCCAGTAGTGCGCGATCTCCTCCCTCGAAAGGAGGGCGCTCCACTTACTCGGCGGGGTGCTCGTCAACTTCTTAAACCAGGCCGATATCCCCTCTGCCCGCCAGATGGCGTTCCCCTCGTCCCAAACCATCGGCAGATCGCTGGCCGTCAGGAAAAGAACCATGGCGACCACAAAAGCGACGGCCAGGCTTTCAAGACTGGTCCGCAGAGTACTGCTTCTTGACGAGAAAAACGCGGCAGCGGAATGCACCAACCGGGGTCCTCGAACCGCGCAAATGGGGGAAATTAGGGAGTGATACCCTGCCTTTCGATTCATGCGGATATTTTACCGCTGGCCGTCGGGTGAATTTCACGCGGCAAGGGCAGGCGGTTCGCCCCGGTCGAGTTCGCCCGGTGTGATTTCGCCAGCAACGACCTCGACATGCTCGGGGAGGATCACTTCGGCCTCTTCGGCCGCTCCGACAAGCAAGGCAAGATCGCAGAGTCGATTAATCTTGGAGGGAATACCCCCGGAAAGTTCGTACACTCGATCAATGGCATGAGAGACGAAGATAGTGCGTGTGGCTCCGGCCGCCGTTAGCCGCTTCTCCACGTATTGGTGGGTTTCCCGTCGACTTAGAGCGCGAAGGATGCTCACCGTCGATAGCCGCTCCTCCCACGCGCTGTCCTGAAGCAGTCGGCGACCGAGTTCCATTTGACCGACAAGTATCGTGGTGACAATCGCCCCGTTTCTGTCGCGGAGGTCGCTTAAGCTGTGTAAGAATTCCCACAGGCGGGAATCGGTGGCCAGATGGGCATCGTCTAAAACAATTACAGCGTGACGGCCCGCTGCCGCATTCCGGCTAAGGGTTTCCCTAAGAAATTCGGCAGCCTCTAGTGGGCTTGATGTCCACGGGACCTCTTCCTCGTCGGCATGCCTGGCCAAAAGAACGAGGATGTCCTGAGCGGAAAGTCCCCCAACGCAAAGGTGAACGCGCGGCGAGATATTTTTTGACAACCGGTTCCAAAGGATCCGCACCACTGTGCTTTTGCCGACGCCGGAAGTACCAAGCAAAACGGCCACCCCCTCGCGGGACTGGATCAAGTAGGCAAGCCGGGCCAGGCATGCCTCATGTCCTCGGGCTGGGAAGTAATAGTCCGGATCCCACCCGCGATGGAAAGGCCGCGTTGTTAGCTCCCAGTATGCCTCGTACATTGCGTGAGCTCAGTGTTTATTTGGCAAGTCTTCCCCGATAGCTGCCAAGCTATCCCACCCGGTTTATGCACATTTACGAAGCAGAACAAAATTTTCGGCAGTGCCCAAGAGCCGCCCCCCTGCAAGTTCTACGCGTCTTTCCCAGCGGGAGCGGGTAGCTGCATCGGTCCGCCGCACATCCCATACGCCAATCACCCCGGTTAAGCACCCGAGCATCTCCCACCGCGGCTCGGCGCTTGTTGGCTTGTCAACATCAAGAGATCCTATGTCAACAAAGACAAAATGGGCTTTTTCCGCTAGGGGCTGTAAAAGCTCATTGGCCACTTGGGAAAGGGATCTTTCCGAGGTTTGCATAAGGTTGGAATCGGCCGACCCCAACCACGGCAGGAGGAGCAGGGGCTCTGCTTCGGAACGGATGGTTACTTCGGGAACGGGAAGCCTACCAGCTAGGACCGCTTCCCAGCCGGCTTCAGGTATGACGCCAAGGCGTTGACATAGCACCGGGTGGTGCCAGGCAGCGTCGACCAAGACGATATTCTCTCCGCGGAGGACAAAGTGTCGGGCGACGGCTAGCATCAATGTGGTGGTTCCTTGAGCGGGGGCGCCGGAAGCAAATCCCACGATGCGTCTTGGCCCCTTCAAGCTTGATTCGAGCTTAGTGGCGATAGCTTCGATGGCCGGTGAGGCGGCCAGAGCCAAGCGGATGACTGCACTGGGCCACAGCACCCGATCGACGCAGTAGGCAGGCGTCCAGTCCCTAGAGGAGGGGCTTTCCAACCGGGAGCTACGCGCCTTGTCAGTCCAGTCGGATGTGCCGAGCGTCTTCTCTTCCGCCACTGGGGCGGTTCCAGGGACGAAGCCTACCGACGGAGGGGTGCTTTCGCCGCGGTCTAACTTTTCCGAGATCGACGCTTGGGGCGGTGTCCCGGTTCGAGGATCGCGGGCTCGAGCCGATTCGAGGTGGCCCGGCGACTGGGTCCTCGCGGTGACAGGACATGTCTGGGCCGAGGATTGGCCTGCTAACGAAAAATGCGGTCCTTCAGCTGCCAACAAAGGTTTGGGTGGACGAGGGGCCTGACTATCTGCGGCATCCGGTGAGGTAAGCGGAACATCTTGCTGGGTTCGGTTGGCGGCTGTGGACCTGCCGGCCGAGTCATCGGAAAGTGCCGGTTTGATTGCCGTCGCCTCACTCAAGCAGCGGCTAGGAGCTAACTCGCTAGCGCCTGATCTGTCGACAGAACAGCGGGCGGTATCAACTCCGGGCGTGATCCGAAAGTGCGGCCCAGCAAGGTCCGGACAGCGGGGGACTACTGTACACCTACCGATTGTGTCGGTTTTCGGGCCAGCATCCGGCCCGGAAATCGGATTCTTTGTTGATGCTAATTCGGCACTTGTTTTCGCGGGGCCAGTCTGAGGTGAACCAATCAGGTTATCCTTTGCCGAAGGCGGCCAGTCGCAGGACACGCTCCATGTGTCGACAACTTGGCAAGGTGATTCAATCAGATTGCTTGCAATAATACAGACTGTTTCGTCTACGGAGGCTCCACAAATAGCCTGCCCCCAGGGGCATCCGTTGCCAGAGGGCGCGGAGGGCAGGTGGTCAGGCCCGCCCTGCGGCAACTCCAGCTGAGCGCCGCCGCGTTCCTCGGCTGGGGTGGCCGTTTCGGCCGGTGGTAAAGAGTTAGCTTGGGGGGACGGTCCCAGGTTTCTGCCAGCTTGGCCTGTCGGCTGGATAATTAACTGGGGTTCTTGTTGACCCAGCGGAGACGCGCGGCTTACCTGTGGCCGTCTGGGTTCCTTTCCTGAGCTGCGCTGCGATAGCTTTATTAATGCGTCATCAATTGTTGCCATAGCCAAGGGCTACTTGTCTTTGGAGCTCTAAAATGGGCGAAAAACGTTAACTTATAGTCGGGGTGATAAACGGTGCCTATCGGAGGGGACCGCGGTTTACTCCTCCTCCCCCGTTTGACAACAAATCGTTAACGATACCATCCCGTGCTTGTTCCCCAAACCGGCGCTGGAGCGGGAGTGGCCGGAACTTGAGCTGGGTAAACCCCCGGAGTGCTCGGGGAATACGGTGTTCCCGTATTTGGTGGTAGGTTTGCCGTAGTGGGAGCGCCAACATATCCCGGAGTACCTCCGGTACTCCACCCCGCGGGTGCTGAAATACCTGGAGCTGCCCCGACATTTAAGCCCACACCCCCTGTCGGGAGACTTCCCCCACCAAACCCGATTCCTTGCCCACTGCTGGGGGGATAGCTCGGGGTAGTTGGAGGGGCATAAGGCGGTTGGGCTGAACCTGCCCACCGAAAGCTACTTGCGTCAATGGCCTGCCAGGCGGTTGCGGGGATGACGCTTGGGTTAACAACGGTGGGGTTGATGATCATTTGTGGGCCGGGAGGACTAGAGGTACCAGCTACCGGCGGGATGTTTGGGGCGACTCCCCACCCTGGGCTGGCTGTGGGTGAGACAAGAGCCGCTGGAGGCGTGCTGACGGTCGCGGCGCTTTGTGGACGGTTTGCGATATGGGCTAGGGTCTCCGGAGCTCCGTTGGACGGCGGTGTTCCGCCGTTTGGCTCCCCAGGCCGGTTCGTGGCAATCGAGGTTGGGTTTGCAGGCTGGGGGGTTACCGGAGCGGCGGAAGTGAGGCTTGTGGGTGGAGATCCTTGGGGGCTTCCCGCCACAAATTGATTTTCGGCTACGCCACTGGCCGGCAAAGCCGACAAGCGCGGGATGAATTCTTTTTCCCCGCGGAGCCAAGCCGTACCACGGATCTCACCCCCGCCCGGCGCCGGCTGCGCTTGAGCAGACGGATCGGCCAGGGCGGATTGGTTGACGCTTTCGGTCCCAATTTCCCGCGACTTGACTAAATCCGACGAAGCGGCCGGTTCCGTAAGCGCGGTTGCCCCGGTGGCCCCCGGAGATGGCGGTGCCTGGTTCCGTGCGAAAATCTCGGAGTTTGAGGCCGGCGGCCGGTCTGCCCGGGAAGGTGCTTCAACCCCGGGCGCTGCAACTCCGGAGGAAACTTCCGCGGGGGCACCGGGGCTCAGAGCAGGCTGCGGAGGCTGGACTTCCCCCCGCGGTTCCTGGCCGGTCAACATGGCTGCCGCTTCCGCCTGGGTCCGGCTGGCCAGGGCGTCGCGAGCCGACCACGGAGGCGTTGTGGCACCGGCCGCTTGCGGGGCAGTGGAAGGCGGGGTTCCCTCCATGGCCCAGCCCTCGGAAGAGGCTTCGGCGGAGTAGCCCGGGGCGGACACACTCGCCGCTGGTCCCCTTGAACTGATAGGTTGATTCCGCGGTTGAGGCTGGTTTTCTGCCAGAGTTTTATCGGAAGGAAGTGTATCCGCCGTTGGTTTATCAACGGTTGGGAGCGACTGTCTGCCGGGGGTGGTCAGGGAGGTAGAGCCGGCAGTAGTTCCTGTGGACAAACCGGGGGTATCCTGGCGGGCGAAGATCGCAACCCAAACCACAAGGATACACAGGAGGGACCCAGCCACGAGCGTGGCAACGGCCATCGGAGAAATTTCTTTCGGGATGGGCATAGATGAAGCTTTGGGGCCGCAATCAGCCGGCGCCGGCTGATCAAGGTCCGGGAAGCTTCCTAATACTGGTGCGGTACCGGGTTCTGGCTGGCTGGAGGCCGACTCAACGCTCGGGCTATCCTTGGGGACTGAGGGGACTCTGCCTGTTACGTCCCGCCACATTTTCTCGGCCAGCTCTCTGCCGGGCGATTTCACCGATTGCATGGAGTAGATCCTCAAACAAATTAGCCTTCGGTCGGCAAGTATCGAGTGCCAACGATCAGCTCATGCCGAAACCGACAGACCTTCTCCGGCTTATGCCGGCTCAAATGTCAACATCAACTCTCCGACTGGGCAATTTATCGACGAATCGGTGACCGGGACTCATCCGTCAGCCGAAGTTTGGACTCGCTTATGAAAGAAGCACCATCTTTGTCCAACGGGGCGTGGGGTTCTTCCATGGCGCCCCCTTGTGCGCGGAAACTGGCAGCCTTTTGCGGGCTTTGCGATTTATCGGGAAGGGTTTTGCCGAACTTGAGAATTTTCCCGGTTTTTTCAGCTAAATCGGCTGGGCAAATTGGGGGATCTAGAAGAATTTGTCCAGCACGGGTTTCCGAGACGTCTTTCTCGCGCCCCGCAACTTCTTTCCTGGATTGCCCGGCGCGGGGAGGCCTGCGTGCCAGTCCGGCATATTGACTCGGTTCCGTTGCAACGGGAGACTATCCCCCTTAGGCACAACTACCCACTTTGCACGAAGAGCGCGTCAGAGCTTGGGTACCCGTGCCCGCTCTTTGAAGCGCCGGTTGTCATACCGCGGAAAAAGGGGTGCATGACCACCCTGTCTTGTGCGCGAAAGCAGCCCGGCCTTGCAAGCTTGGCACACTCGGGAATTTTTGAGGGTCAAACATCGCTGGCTGAGCTTGGTTCCCGGTTGGTCACCGAATAGGGAGTGAGCCGGTTGAGCTTCGGGGGACCCAGTTTCGGAGCCGATCAAGCGGGGCTTTTGGCAGGGGAAATCGCTCGGCTGGGTGCAAGTTGTGCCTCGGTCGGCGGCTCGGTGGCGGGGCCGCGACAGCCCCACAGGCGCTACAGCTCCAGCCGATTGATGGTGAAATTTGTTCATAAACGGGCCGTTGGACTGAGGACCTAGGGTATCTGGCACAAACTTGTTGTTAGCAATTGGCAAGTAACGGAGGACGAGATGAAAAAGCGATTGAAAACGCGGATCGGAAGACGGCAGTTCTTGCGGCAGAGTTTGGCGACTGCCGGTGGGTTGACGCTTCCGCTATACATTAGGCCTAGTGCTTTGGGTCTTCAGGGCCGGGTCGCACCCAGTGAACGAATTGTGGTGGGCGGATTCGGGCTTGGGCCCCGCGGCCAGGAAGACCTCCGCAATATGTTGGAGGAGCCCGACGTCCAGTTTGTCGCTATTTGCGATGCCCAGCGGGAACGGCGGGAACAAGTCAAGCAGATTGTCGACCGCAAATATGGCAACAGCGACTGCGTGATGTATCGGCATCCCTTTGAATTATTAGCGCGGGAAGATATCGACGCGGTGCTGATTGCCACAGGTGACCGCTGGCACACGTTGGCGTCGATCCTGGCTGCCCGGGCTGGGAAGGATGTTTACTGCGAAAAGCCCTGCTCGATGACCATCGCGGAAAGTCGGGCCCTGGCCGAGACTTTTCGCCGCTATGGTCGGATTTATCAGGCCGGCACTCAGCGGCGAAACATCGGCAACTTCATATTTGCCGTCCAGCTTGTGTGGAGCGGTAAGCTGGGAGCTTTGAAGACCGTTCACGCCAACACGCTTCCGCCAGCGACGACGCACGAATGGCTGCCCGAGGAGCCACTCCCGCCGAAAGAAGAGGTGGATTGGGATCTATGGCTTGGCCCGGCGCCGTGGCGGCCATACAACTCCCGCTACGTCCGCGGCGGATGGCGCGGTTTCTTCGACTTCCATGGTGGTGGGATCTTGGAGTGGGGGTCACACACTGTTGATTTGTGTCAGTGGGCGAATAAGGCCGACAATACCGCCCCCATCGAGTACGAGCCGGTGGGCAATCATGTCCACGCGCTTTATGCCAACGGTGTTCGCTTGGTGATGCGAGACACCGGTTGGCTGGGGCTCGGGACCTGTAGTGTACGGTTCGAAGGAGAGGAAGGTTGGATTGAAACCGGCGATACGGGCCGAATTGTCGTCTGGCCGGAGTCTTTGCGTGGCGAAGTACCGGTCTTCACTGAACCTGGCACGGCACCCCGGCGGCATATTCGCGACTTTCTCAACTGCGTCAAGACTCGCTCTCAACCGGCGGCCAATGCCGATGTCGCATGCCAGTCGCACATTGCATGTCATGCTGCGTACATCGCTTGGCAATTGGGACGGAAACTCCGCTTTGACCCGGCCAAGGACGAGTTTATCGGTGATGACGAAGCCAATCGCATGCGCTCCCGGGCAATTCGCGAGCCATGGCACATTTAATTAGTCCCATTGCGGCAAACCCGGCATGGGTCAAATCCTGGGCGGATGTTGTCGGCATTTCCATATGTTGACCGGATTTGATAGGCAGCTGTCAGCAGCGCTGCCAAGAGTAAAGTAAACACCTTCCCGGTTTGTCAGCTTGATTAAAACTACGATCACGAGTCAAGAAAGCATAGGAGCTTGCGACATGGTGGAAGGCCACAGGTTTCACCGCTTGCTAGCGGTGTTAATGATCCTCGAAACGGTTTTCCTGTTTGCGGGCACCCAGCTGGCGGCGCAGCAGAACATTTACAGGGCGGAAGAGGAGCCGCAGCTTATTGCCGTTCTTAAGTCGGCCGAAGCTCCCCTTTTCGAGAAGGCAATGGCCTGCAAGAAGCTTGCCGTGATCGGCACGGCTCGGGCAATCGAGGTGTTGGGTCAGCTGTTAAGTGATCCACAGTTGTCCCACTACGCCCGCTTCGCACTAGAGCCGATCCCTTCACCGGAAGTTGACCGGGTATTGCGGGAGGCAGCCGGCCGACTAGAAGGCCGACTTCTGGTTGGCGTCCTTGACTCTATCGGCAATCGCCGGGATGCGGAGGCAGTGCCCCTCCTAGAAAAGCTCCTTGAAAGCGGCAATGAGGAAGTGGTGGAAGCTGCTGCCATTGCGCTCGGCCGGATCGGAACACCTGCTGCAGCTCAGCGGCTGGAAGTGGCGATGAAATCGCCCCAGATTGTCAAAAGGGAATCAGCGGCACGGGGGGCGCTAATTGCGGCGGAGCGATTAGCGGCGGGTCAACCTTTGATTGCTCTGGGCCTCTACGAGGCTATTTGGCGGGCCGATGTGCCGGCTAATATCCGCATGGCGGGTCTTCGAGGGGTGATTCTGCAGCGGGGCGAGACGGGCGTGGCGTTGCTCCTTGAGCAGCTTCGGTCGCAAGATGAGGAGGCTTTCCGCACCGCTTTGGGAGCAGCCCGGGAAATTCCGGAAACGGCTGGGCTGACGGAAAAGCTGGTGGGGCTTATGGGTGAGCTTCCGCCCCCCCGGCAGGCAAAGCTCCTGAGCGTGCTTGCCGATCGGGGCAATCCGGCGGCGCGCCCCGCAGTCCTCGGCGCGCTTAAGAACCCGGATCAAGAAGTTCGCCTTGCGGCGGTGCGGGCGTTAGGCAAGTTGGGCGATGCCTCGGCCGTCCCCGCGTTGCTTGAAGTGGCAAGCGGGGCTGATGCTACCCTGGCGGAAGCTGCGCAAACTGTCTTGGCCAGCCTGCCGGGGCGGGAAATTGACGAAGCAATTGTCGCCGAGCTTGGCGCTGGCAGTCAGGCTCGCCAGGTAGTGGCAATGCGGCTTGCCGCTCAGCGTTACATCCACGCAGCGGTTCCTCGATTGCGCAAGGCGCTGGAAGCCCCAGAGGCAGAGATCCGCATGGCCGCCATCCATGCTCTCGGGTACACAACGAAGCTTGAAGACTTGCCGGTGCTTACCGGCCGTTTGTTGACCACTTCCAATGCGGCTGAGAGGGCGGCGCTTGAAGAAGCCCTCCGGGCGGCCTGTCCGCGAATCCCGGAACGGGAGGCTTGTGCCGGCCACTTGGTGGAGGTCCTTGAGAAGGCCCCTGCCGATGTGAAGCCGGTGATTATGCGGCTTTTGGGTGTAGTCGGTGGGAAGACGGCTCTGGAGACACTGGTCAAGAAATGCCGCGAGGGTGACGAAGCTACCCGGGACGTGGCCACACAGGTCCTGGGTGAATGGATGGGCACGGATGCCGCCCCGGCGCTCTTAGAGTTGGCCAAGAGCGATTTGCCCGAACGATTCCGCATCCGGGCTCTGCGGGGATACATTCGTATCGTACGGCAGTTTGATTTGTCCGATTCGGAGCGCGTGGCGATGTCCCGGCAAGCGCTGGCGGTCGCCACCCGCGATGCGGAACGGCGGCTCGTGGTGGAGCTTTTGGGCCGCGTGATCACCTCGGAGTCGCTGGAACTGCTGCTCAGCCTTTTGGATGATCCACAAATTGGCCAAGATGCCCAGCAGGCTGCTGTGACGGTATGCGAAAAGCTCGTGGCAAGCCAGCCTGCTGTTGTCCGCGAGGCCGCTCAGAAAATCCTTGAACGATCCAAGGATCCTGAAGTCCAAAAGCGGGCAAAGGCCGTGCTTAAACGGGCGCGTTGATGATTTGGTACGTAGCCCTTATGAAAATTGCCGACAAAGCGCGATCCTTGAATGGGAGTTTCTAGGGGGTCGCGCAAGCGGAGCAATTAGCCGGTTGATGAGCTTATCTTGTCAGACCGGGGTACGGTTCTCTGCCGTACCCCGATTTTGTTGTTTGTAGGGAGACCGAGTGCGATGATTTGTTCCGGTCAACATCGATGGGAAGAGGATGGTCATCGGCTTACTGCGTGCCCTGGTAGGTCTGGCGAGGTTGGGCCGAAGGGGTTCGGCTGGGTAAGGAGCCATCGGCTGCTACCATCGGTCTTTCTCTTAGTTGTCGGACTGGAGCTAACTTTCCCTCAGGTCGCTTGTGCCGAGGAATTGTCTTACCGAGACATTGTTTCTGCCGTGGGCGAAGAAAAGCAGCTGCCGGCCGAAATTGCAGCCGGTTCGACAAGTACTTTGGTCCTCCGGCCATTTGGAATCCAAGTTGTAGACGAAAGCACCGGTCGAGGGGTTCCCCTTGTCGAACTAGCGACCGTAAACGGCATTCGCCTGGTGACCGACAGTAACGGCTGGGTTGCTTTCTACGAGCCTGATCTGGCCGGACAGGACGTCTTTTTCTATGTACGATCGCATGGCTACGAGTATCCCCAGGATGGATTCGGCTTTGCAGGTATCCGGCTGCGGGTCACCCCCGGTCAGACGGCGATCATTCGCATCAAGCGGAAGAATATTGCTGAACGTCTATATCGTATCACCGGGCAGGGGATTTATCGCGATAGTGTTCTTTTGGGTCAACCTGTGCCGCCGTGGTTCAGAGGGTTGGCTGGCGGTGTGATTGGCTGCGACAGTGTTCTTTGTGCTCTTTATCGCGGCAAGCTCTACTGGTTTTGGGGCGACACCAACCGGGCCGGCTATCCCCTGGGCAACTTTTGGACAACCGGTGCCACCTCCCCGCTGCCGGATGATCCGCGCGTGGATCCAGATGTGGGCATCCCCTTTGATTATTTTGTCGGCGAGGATGGGTTCGTCCGGGGAATGGCGCCCCTTAGTCGCGATGGCCCGGTGTGGTTGAATGGCCCCGTGGTGCTGCGCGATGCTCAAAATCAAGAACAGATGTTTGCACACTATATGGTTGTTGACCCGAAAAGTTCAAGCTTTGCGGCGCTGGAGCGCGGCTTGGCCGTGTATAATCCACAGACGGAAAGCTTTGAAAAGCTGATACCGTTTTCTAAAGAGGCGATCTTCCCCGACGGAGCACACCCCATCCTTCTCTCGGATGAGACAGGGGAGTTTGTTTACTTCTGCAACCCATTTCCTCTCTTGCGAGTGCGGGCCAACGTGCAGGATCTGCAAGATCCGGGGCGGTACGAATCTTATTCGCCGCTTGTGGCCGGCTCGCCACCGGGAAGCACCGAAATCGATCGCTCTCCGGCCGGGAAAGTGCAATGGGCTTGGAAGCAGAGCACCGATTTCGTCGGTCCGCCTCAGCTCCGAGAGTTTGTCGGCAAAGGGCTTCTTTCGCCGCAAGAGGCCAAATTTATTGTGTATGATGTTTTCTCGGGCTTACCGGTCGTCGCCCATCGCGGCTCAATGGCCTGGAATGAGTATCGCCAGTGCTTTGTACTTGTTTTCACAGAAATCGGAGGAACTTCCTTCCTTGGCGAGGTTTGGTACGCCGAGGCGGATTCGCTTCTTGGACCTTGGGGTTATGCCCAGAAAATTGTGACTCATGATCGCTACAGTTTTTACAATCCAAAACATCATCCGTTTTTTGATCGCGAAGGCGGCCGGGTGATTTATTTCGAGGGGACTTATTCGGCGACCTTTTCGAGCGCTCCTTTCCCCACCCCGTATTACGACTACAACCAGGTGATGTATCGCTTGGACTTGGGTAGTCCACGGTTGCGTTTGCCGGTGCCTATTTATCGGCTGGAGCAGGGAGGACGCTTCAATTGGTCAACACGCTGGTCTTTCCGGCGGCAAGCCGCCCCCGGGGGACAACCTCGGACTAGTCCTTTGGGACCAGTGCACTTTTGGGCTTGGGATCGCGGCGGCCGGGAGCTGCTTCCTGTTTACGAAGTCGTCTCGGGGGACAGCTCCTATCGGCTCGTCACAAAGCCACCCGAAGTCGGAGGCGCAAAAGAGCCAGCGTTTTACATTCTCTCTCCGGAGGCGGACCTTTCCGGGGAGGTGATTTCGGCACTTGCCGCCCGCGGCAGGGAGGAAAGCAAAGGAACTTCGCGGACGGGTGCTCTTAGCCGGTTTCCGCAGCTTTCGCCAGTGCGGCTAACGGAATGGCAATTGCCGAGTGGATCGCATGTGTACTTGCTCGAACATGAAACACCTCCGGAGGGGGCTGTTCGGCGCGAGGTCCTGGGCAAAGTGCTTCCGCATCCGGAGGCATGGCCCGGTGGCAGCCCCGTGCGCTAACAGGCGTAAACGGGACAATGATGCGGGAGGCTTGGGATGGTTGTGGAGCTTAACACGATAAGTTCGACGGTCGAGCTACCCTTGCACAAGCTTTCGGGTCGAGCCCCAGGCTAGGTAGCGGCCATTTTTCGACAGCGTGTTCGCTGCCGCCCTAGCTTGAAATTTCGTTGGCTATTCTGGTAAGCGGTTGTGGTTAAAAAATCATAAGTGGTCAGGAAATCATACGTGGACTTCGGGGCCTTGGGCAGAGCGGATTAAATTTCAGAGGATCTAGGTTAGGCTCAATCGGTGCGTGATTGGCTGAATTGAGCTTAGCCTTGGCTCTTTGGCCTGAATCGGTCATGATGGATAGAGGCAGGGCGAGTTTGGGATTGGGGAACTTCTTCGAGAGAGTTGGGCTCTAATCAAGTGGCAGCCAAGTGAGCGAGGAGTCGGCACTTCTAACCCAGGCGATGGCGGGGGACGTGGAGGCGTTCGGCCGACTGGTCGAACGCTACCAGGGCCGACTCGTCAACTTCGTTTTCCACTTGGTGGGCAATCAAGACGACGCTGAAGAAATCGCCCAGGAAACTTTCCTCCGTGCCTACCGAGCTATTTCGACTTTTCGTGGCCATAGCAGCCTTTATACATGGTTTTGCTCAATCGCAACTCGGGTGGCTATCCGGTGGATAAGGGCGGGACCGTTGAGCGAGAACCCTCCCCGATTCGACGATGCGCAGCCCGACCATCCCGCCAATCAAGATGAGGGTGGTAACGATCCGGCTGCCAGCGCGGCTCGTCACGAGACCGTGTGCCAAGTCCGCCGGGCAATCCAGCAGTTGCCGGAGCGATATCGCGTGGTGCTGGTTCTGGTCGACATTGACGGTCTGGAATACGCGGAAGCGGCCGAGGTTTTGAGGATCCCCATAAATACCGTCCGCAGCCGACTGGCCCGGGCACGCGAGCTATTGCGGCGGAAGTTGCGCCCGCTTTTGGCAAGCGAGGGGTAACACCCGGAGATTGCAGAGGGAGGTGGTCGTGCGCCGATTGTTGGCTCTGGGTTGAGGCTAAGAATGAAGTCCTAACGCCGTAGGGTGGTGAACGGAGCTGGGCATGGGAGGTTGAACGGTGAATTTGGGTACCAGCTACGGACAGCTTTCCGGAACGCGCCTTAGGATTTAAGGGAAATTTGGGACTAGCGGAAAAGAAAGAGTGCGAAAAAAGGGGCGAAATGGCGGACCTTTGCAATGAAGGGAACTTTGAGGGTCCCGTATTGCGGGAGGTTCCGTTGGCTGGCTTGGCTAGCAGATGCGCGGCAGCCCTGGCGAAGGGCCGGGGGTGCCCCGTAGATGATGTCAGGGCGGAAATCCTCGCCTGAGTTCGGCTAGGGGGCGGGATAGCGGTGGACTGGGTGGGTTGGCGGGGTTGAAGGTTCTGGGACCAAGCCGGTCCTATTTGGTACTGAAGTGGGGTTCTAAGACATGGCAGCTGAGAATGCGCAATGGCCTCGTATTCCCGGCGGGACATTGAGCTTGTAAGTGCATTTCTTGATGGGCAACTGACGGAGCCGGAACGAAGCGAATTGGAAAGCCGGCTCCCTCGGGAGCCCCGTCTTCGTCGCCTGCTTCGGGAACTGGGTCGGGTGCGCGCCCTTGTCCGTTCGCTTCCGCCGGTGCAGTCTGAGGCGGATCTGGCCGGGGCATTTTTGGAAGCCGCCGGAGCTTACACAGCTGAGGATCGATGTGTCCTATGTTCCCCCATCCCACTCGAGGGACTGGAAACGCTGCTACGCGAGAAAGTTCAGGATGGGGGTAAAGAAGGCTCGCAGCAGCTTCAAGACATGGCCGCGGAGGGGACTCCTCAGGAGTCACAAGTCGCCCAGCCGCCCTTACGCCGAGAACCCTCTCCCCCCTTGCGAGAGGGTAAGCCTGGCTCCGATAGCAGTCCCTCCTGGACTGGTTACTCTCCCCCCTTGCGAGAGGGTAAGCCCGAGTTTTCGCACTGGTGGCTGGAGTTGCCCGGTAGGCTAAAGAATCCGCGGATTTGGGTTTGGCCGGCCGTGGCAGTACTGGTCGCCCTGTTCTTTGCTTGGTGGCCGCCGGAATTGGTCCGTCAAATTCCCTCTTCCTATGTCTTACCGTCAGTGAAGCTCGACCATGACTTTGCTCTTGCCCCGCGGCTATCAGTCGAGCCCGAACTTGCTAGACCTGAGCCATCATCCGACGCGAGCTTTCTCCTCAGCCCAGATGCCCCAGCTATGCCGGCCCCTGAAGAAGGCGGTCGGAGGGCTATACCCCCCGATGAGGGACAGCAGAAAGCGCTTGAAGAATCCCTCTCGGCCGGGCTGGCAGGACCCGGAAGCGCTACTAAACCTCTCGCGGGGCCTGGACCAGCGTCCGCTGCCGACTCCGTTGCGCGCGAAGCCGAGGCGGCTCGGTCGACCGGAGCCGCTGGCCTCCCGGAGTGGCGCGAGGAAGCCGGTTCGGGAAGCTTGGCAGCCAAAGCTCGGCCGGGGGAAATGGGCTTTGAAGCAAGGGAATTCCTCCGCCAGGCGATTGGGTCGGCAGCGACGCGCCACGAGTTGACCGTTTTGGCGACGAAGTTGGACGGAGAAATTGAGCTTAGGATCGAGGCGCCTGAGCGGCAGTTTGATTTCATTTGGGCCGAACTTTTGAAAGTTGCTCACGATAGTGGCCTACAGCCGCTCGATTCGGCTGCAGCGGAAGCGGAGCACAAGGTTTTGCCTGCTCCGGCGCGAGGTAGAGCATTTGCCGGTGCTCCTGGGTTGGAATCGAGGGCACCTGCCGCGGAGGGAGCAGGAGAAGCTCCGGGGAGACTCGGTGCAGAGGAAGCTCAGCCGGGTGCCATCCCACCTTCTTGGTCTCCCAGGAGGGCCACCCGGGCGGAAATGGTCCTGACTTTGACGGGTACCGACTCTCAGTTAGATAGATTTTTCCAGGAGTGGCTTCGGGATCGGGGGCAACTGAAGATCGTTTTAGTTCGAGTTACTGGGCTTAACCTTTCCACGGCCCTTTCGGCTACTTTGAGACGCCTTCCTCAAGAAAGCAAGGACGAAGTTTGGGAGCTCGTACCGCAGCGCCCGGAGGGTTTAGCTGCGGGGGCGCCTACGGCCGGCGTGGCGGCAATGCCCGCTCCGCAGGAACGGTCAGAGGCCCCGTTTACGCCCCAGGTTCGATCGTTGCCTCAGATGGCCGAGGCTCGTCAGGTGGAATCACAGGGGCTTGCTGCCCCGCCGGTCTCGGCCGCGGCTCGGAGGACTCCGAACCGGGAAGACACCCAGGCCGGACCAGTTCCCACTCCTACAATGTCGGCACAAGGCGCACCCCAAGGGGGACCGGTTTACCGACTCACGATCCGTTTGCGGGCAGCAGAGTAAGTCTTTTAGGCTCTTTTCACCGCGGTCGCGGTTTCTTGCCTTGCCGGTATTTGTCGCGTTGCTTCGCGCGTTTACTCAAACTGCCACTTTTGGCGCAGAGATACAGGGACCGACCGGGGCCGCTTTCGCGGAGGAGTGGTGAGGGTTTTTCCCGACTATGACATCGGACCTGGTGCCGGTTTACCACTTGGCGTAAGGTCCTCCGGTAGGATTGGGGGAATTCCCGGCCGTGGCTGGTAAATGCAGTCTGGCTCCGATTCAAGGGGATCTCCCGTCACGGCATACGCCCGAGCGCGGCTTCCCCCGCAGATATACCGATATTCACATATCCCGCACTTCCCCCGGAAGCGATCAGGGTCTCTAAGGGCCCGAAAGAGCGGGTGGTTTTGGTAGACGTCAACAACCGAATCAACCGGGAATCGTCCGCAGACCAAGGGGAGGAACCCTGCGGGATAAATCTCGCCCGTGTGACTCACGAACATGACGCCTTTTCCGTCGGTCACACCAAGCGGTGCCCGATGCATGACCGGCGCGAAAGACAGGTCTTGTTGCCTAGGAAATTTCTCCGGCGAGGCTGGTGACACCTCGCTTTTCTCCATAGGCCGAGGGTGAAGGGGATGGCCGCCATGCTGGAGAACATAGCGTCGAAAATGAGGCGCCTCCGTCGTTTTGACAGCAAACGGTTGCAAGCGGGCGTGGTACCATAGCCGAGCGAACACCTGTTCATATTCTGCCGCGCTAATCCGTTCTTCCTGAGTTCCCCTTCCCACCGGGACGAGGAAAAAGACAGACCACATTTGAATTCCGAGACTGGCCAATAGCGCGGCCATCGCATCGATTTGATCCACATTACGCCGGGTGATGGTGGTGTTGACCTGGACGGGGATCCCCAGCTCCCGAGCGTCTCGAATCATTCGCAGGGTGCGCTCAAAGCTCCCCTCCCAGCCGCGAAAGGCATCGTGCGTGGCCGCATCAGCGCCGTCCAGGCTTATTCCTAAAGCGCGGATGCCCGCTTGAAATGCTCGCTCGAGGGCTTCGCGTGTTGCAAGGGGGGTCGCCGAGGGGGTTAACGCCATGGCGAGTCCTAGGGAGGTGCCGAACTGGATGAGATCGAACAAATCCGGCCTTTTGAGGGGATCGCCCCCTGTGAGCACGACGGTCGGCTTCCGCGGAAATGATGCCACTTGCTCCAAAAGGGCAAGAGCAAGCTCGGTGGAAAGTTCCTCGGGATGAGGCATTGGCTGCGCGGAAGCACGACAGTGTTTACACACAAGGTCACATGCCTGGGTGACCTCGTAATAGAAAAGCATGGGCGCGATGGGGAAATCGTCCACTCGGTACGGAGCTTCGATGGGTTCAGGTTTGCTACCAAAAGCGTGATGGCCGTGCATGAAATTCTTGCCCTCGTGCTCACTGCGAGTTGTTGACGTTAGTAGTCCCAAAAACCGGCCGACGCAGGGCTAGGTATGTCACCGCCGGAAAAATGACCAGACCTGCTTTTACGAATTTGAGTCTTGGCTCCCAGGCTGGCCAGCTCGGGGAACGACGCGCGGAAAATGCCATTTCACTTTTAATGTTAAGGGCTAAAGCAAGAAGGAAGGCTCCCTGGGAGAAGGCAATTTGGCACAGGCTGATAAATAGTCCGGCTTACCGATAAACAATGCCCGTTGACCGAGTACCAGAAACAGGGGGTCCGCGCGCACAGGGTGTTCCAAGCGGCTTTTGGGATCTCAGCCACCATCAACGCAAATTGTAAGCTCCGTGGTGCTTATTGGGCTCCGGCTGCCAAAGCTCATCAGTTACGCGACGATTGGTCGAGACTTGTGGAGGTTGAAGACCAGAACGCGTAGCTTGTGGCAGAGCACCAAGCGCCCGCGCCCTAAAAGACCACTGGCCCGTCCCTCCTTTAAAGGGCACCATTTGCGTAATTTGAAAGGTGTTACGTTTTACCGGGAGCTACGGCTCGTTGTAGACGCGAATTTCGCAGATGCCCATCTCCGGTTGAGCCGCCTCCACAACCAGTCGCAGTTGGGCTGCGGTTGTTTCAGCAAAGGTAATTACTCGTCGTCGGGCCTTGTTATCTGTTACCTGCGCAATCGTTCGCCAGCCGGTTCCCTCGGGCACCTCTAGGCGGAACGCATTTGCGCGCATCGTTTCGGTCTGGAAACAGACGTGCACTGTATCAAAGGTCACCGGTTTACCGAAGTCCAATTCAATCCACTGAGGAAGGGGAGCGTTTGGATCAGGCCGCCATGAGTTCGGCCAACCGCGAATTGCCCGCGCAAAGCCGTTGATCACATTTTCCGGAACAAACATCTTTGTCGGATCTTGCTGCCCGGCACGGTCAACTTTGGCCGGCGGTTCCTTGGGCAAGGTTAGCTGGAACATGTAGCAATCCTTCATTGTTGTCCACTGCCCGCCTTGTCCCCGATAGGCTCGGGCGGTGTTTTCCGGTGCTACCGGGAATAACCGCCACTGGACACCGTCCATCCGGGCCAACCACACGTAGTAGTACCCTGCGGGTAGCTCAAGCTCGAAGCGAAACTCAACCCAACTATCCGATTTGGGCGGTAAAACCGCCTTGGCTTTGGCAATCGTCTCCGCCGGCTGGAAAGCCCCGAGAGCATTGGCCCTGCAAAGGGTGGCTTCGATCGTTTGGGGTACTCGCCACGTCGATATGAGGGCTAACCAGATAGAGTCAAGTTTCCCCCCGGCGAAATGAAACATCACAGCCCGGTCATGATCCATCCTGTGAACATTAGCAGACTCAGGGGCCGGGATGCTCACCGGCGGTGAGAAACTGGAAGCACGCACTGCCACCGCTTGCCGAGCAAGGTCGCGCGGGTCTTTATTCGGCAAGTCGATAAGGTAGCAGCCATCCTTAAGGAGTTGTTGCTGAAGTTCTTCGATGAACTTTTGTCCAAGCTCCCGCGGAAAGACACCGTGCTTTTTGCACAAGGCGGCCGCCGTTCCTACCGCCTGACCTTGCAGACCACAGGTAACCATGACCCGGGTGGCCCCAAGTGCCGCCCGCGAAACCGATATACATCGGCCGGCCATCATTAAGTTTTCGATATCCTTCGTGTACAGGCTGCGGAATGGAATGGAGAACTTCACGCGGTGGGAGAATTCGGCGGGTGGATCTTTATCGTAGAAACCGCCCGGCGGATGAAGATCAATTCCCCATCCCCCGTAAGCGACCCGATCCGGGAAAAGAGTTTGCCGGGCAATATCATGCTCGGTCATCACATAGTCGCCAATTAGTCGACGCGACTCCCTTTTGCCTACCACATGACCCACCCAGGTGAGCCGATAGTACGGCGCCTCTTCCGCATACTTAGAGCAGTGGTTTTTCAGATGATCCCAAAGTCCCCAGACAATCCGCAGAAGTTCGTCGCGAATTTCCTCCGCATCGGTGTACGTATTGAGCATGCCCCCGTACTCGATGACCCACTGCCACCCGCCGAATTGCAGCTGGGGATGGCGGCCGACGTTAAAGTCATCGCAGGAATCAAACTTCCGTGCCCACGGTGGGGCGTGGAATCCCTCCGGTGCTGGCATCCGCTGGCTGGCAAAGCGGATGGTTCCCCCCATCGTCCGAGAATCGGCGACCTCCGGAGCACGTGTCTCGCCGTACATAGAGCGAGGTTCTCGACCATGGCGATATTCAGCCCCGGCCCAGACACCGATCGAACCATCGCCGGTGCAATCGATAAAGATTCGTCCACGAATGAGGAGCCTCTCTCCCGTATTGACATTGAGGGCCTTTACCGCAGCTATTCTTTGTGGCGTGGCCATTTCCACCCCTGTGGCATGGGTGTTGAGGAATAGGTCCAGATTTGGCTCCTTTTTGACCAGCTCCAAAAGGCGCTGGGAATATCCCTCCACTGGTCCGCGAACTTCTTCGATGATGCCACCTTCGCGGGGGTCCAGAGGCTCTCGCGTGGTGTCGCCCTGAGGTTCGACCAAAATTTCCTCGCTAGCGTTGCCGCCGAGGACCGGGCGATTCTGGATGAGGACCGTCTTAGCGCCGAGCCTTGCCGAGGCTACAGCGGCAAATGTGCCGGCTAACCCACCCCCCACTACCACCGTGTCATAAGGCCCCAACTCAGTCCAGCTGCGGCTGACGCCGCCGAAACGCTCCCGCGCCTGGGCCAACGCGTTTAAATCATCAGGCGGTCTAAAGTCGGGATCCGCAGCAAGAATCAAGGCGTCGCAGCGGCCATAATGCCCGGTGAGATCACGGAGACGAACCTCCAATTTGCCTGCCGGCAGATCATGTTGGCCTCCGTCTTCCCAAATCCAGCGTGGCTCTTTGCTCTGGCCAAAGACTTTCTCTACAAGGCGGCCGCCCAAAACCACCTGGAAGCGCCCAGGACTATGTTCCGGCGTCCAATCCCGAGTGCGGACCCACAAACGATATTTCCCCGCCTCAGGGACGACAACGTGCGTCACCGCATCGGCGACTGGACCATATAGTCCAACAGCCAATAGATAGGGCGATCCCATCTGGTCGACGAATTGGGCGTCGTTCACCCAACCGCCCAAATTCTCGAAATGCTCGGCTTCAATCCATACGATAGGGCGGGCAGTTTGTGCCAATGCCGGGGCCATGAGGGCTAAAGCACCTGCAAGGCCAAAGCACCCAGTAAAGCCTAATATCAGGATGCGTAACCAAACGCCGGGAAGTTGGGATGCCACCGCGTTTTCGATCCGTTGACGCATCGGTGTTTACTCCCGCGATCCGGTGTTTATTAAGTTGTCGCGAAAAATACACTTGGGTAAGGTCGGCAATAGGTAAACGGCCACGTTGGCCATGATGTCTTGCACTTCGACTTCGCCGCGGGAAACTGGCCCCTACCTGATGGGCGCAAAGCTTATACTCCAGCTAACAGCTGCTAATCGGTCCCCTTAAAACTATCCTCCAATCGTTGGCAAGGCAATTAGGTTTTCCAGGCCTAAAGGGTCTCCCAAGGTGGCATTCCGCGCCTTGGTGATATCCGATGGACATCAAGTAGGACGGCTATAAACTCTGGAAAGCCGGACCCCGGCGATGGGTCTCAGCCAAAGTTCATCATCGGCAACCAAGCTCCTCCCTGCTTTTGATAATGGCCGTTTGCAACCGGGCTCACTAGCGTTTGTCCTTCTGTGGATCAAAGGGGGTAAGCGCTGCCAGGAGGGAGCCTGAAGTCTCGGACCACGGTGAAATTTAGCCGCCGAACACCGATCGGAACCCTTACTTGCCTTCCCATTTTTTGACGATGACCGCCGAATTAATGCCCAGCATGCCAAAGGAAAGGTTTAGGATCGTTCTAACTTCGGCGAGGACCTCAGGATAGTTGGCTACCAGTCCCGGGAGTTCACATGCCGGATCAAGGTTGTCCAAATTTATCGTGGGATGACAAATGTTGTCTTGAAAGGCGGGGAGATTGCCAGCCAGCTCCAATGCAGCGGCCGCCCCCATGGCGTGACCGATAAAGCTTTTGGTGTTGTTAAATCGGGTTCGACCCGGAGAGTGCCAAATGCTCCGAAGGGCCTGCGCCTCGAGGGCATCTCCGGCAAGTGTGCCGGTAGCGTGAGTGCTGACAATGTCGATCTCGCTTGGCTCAAGCTCTGCCTGCTGCAAGGCGGCGCGGATGCATTCTGCTTGCCGCTCGGGCAATGGCAAGACGTAGTCATGGGCATCGCTTGCCAGGCTGTAGCCAACAATCTCCCCGTAGATGAAGGCGCCGCGGCGGAGGGCATCGCCCAGTCGTTCAAGCACAAACATGCATCCACCCTCGGAGACGACAATACCGTTTCGGTCACGGTCAAAAGGTCGGCAAGCTTTCGTGGGATCTTCGTGCCAGGCTAATGCCCCCTCACTGCGAAAACTTGCAAAAATACCAAATGTGTGGATGCTTTCCGACACACCGCCTGCCAAGGCGATGTCCACTTCCCCAAGCCGGAGCATTTGTACACCATGAATAAGGGCGACATTACCAGCAGCACAAGCAGCGCCCAAGCAGTAGTGGGGACCGGTGATACCCATATTGAGCGTTACTTCCCCGGCCGGATTGTTAGCTACCGTCCGCGGATTGTGATAGTGGGACCACACTTGCAGGTCGTAGTTATACTGGCTGAGAAGATAAATTTCGTTTTCGGTCTCCACGTTTCCGTGTTCAGTCACGCCGACGTAAACACCGACCCGCGATTTGTCCACATTTCGCCAATCTAGCCGGGCATCACGGACGGCCTCCTGGCTGCAATAAATGGCGATGCTTCCGGCCCGAGTACCCCGCCGCCGATCTTTCGCCTTTTGGTATTTGTTTTCGTCAAAACGACAGATGCCGGCAAGTGTCGCGCCGAAGTAGCGAATCTCATATCTTTCGATCCCGCTCCGGCCCGCAAGCAGTCCCTGGCGAAATTCCGCTAATGAATTACCTAATGGACAAGTCAAACCAACTCCGGTGATTACCACGCGCCAATTTTCCGGGGTAAATCCTTGGGGTATTTTCACCATCGTGCGATTCTCAAGATCAAGGCTCGCCAGCAGTGATCTTCCTCAAGCTCTAAATCTGCTCACAAGCACGGCGCGACACGGACACGCTGAGGCGAAACCCCGTCGGAAAAGGCCCACCCAGTCTTAGTGGATGGCACTTCCGCGCTTGGGGGGCCTTTAGGATTTAAGGGACAATTCGGGCAGTGGGTAAGGCCGTGCGGAGCTCCTCGATCTGCCTAGCCTCTAAACCTGTTTCCGAAAGATCCAGCAGGTGTAAAGACTTCAGTTCCCGCAGCTCGGCGACGGCACTTGCCCCCAGCGGGGTCTTCCGCAAGATAAGATGGCGTAAACGGGGCAGGAGAGCAAGATGGCGAAGCCCTTGCCCGGTGATTTTTGTGCCGGCAAGTCCCAGCATCTCCAGTGACCGAATGCTTCCTAAAGCTGGCCAGGCCTGGTCATCCACCTGTGTGTCACGAAGTTCAAGCACCCTAAGATGCTCCAGCGCCACCAAGTGAGGAAGCCCGGCTGCGGTAATCTTCGTGCCACTTAGGTCAAGAAGTTCAAGCTTTTTCAGCTTCGCTAGCGCTTCCAGGCCCCGATCGGAAATCTGAGTCGCAGCTAGGTTAAGCCCCTGGAGATTGGACAACTGGGCAATTTCCCCCAAAGCCTGATCGTCTACACCCGTACCCATCAGCCCAAGAAAGCGAAGATTGCGATTTTGCACCAAAGCCCTAAGGCTTTCGGTTCCGAAGCTTGAAGGTGCGTAAAACTCTTCCAGTCGTGCATCCTGGAGGATACGTGCCACCGCTTGGTCGTTTAATTTGGTCCCCAGCAGATTAAGTCCACGAAGTTCGGGTAGTTTACGAAGGTCTTCCACCACGTGGTCGGTAATGGCCGTGAATTTCAAATCCACAATCCGCAGGCGGGCAAAACGGGTGAGGCTGGCCACGCCTCGGTCGGTGATAGAAGTTCGGCCGAGGTAAAGTTCTTCTAATCGAAGAGGTCGGAATCGATGGGCCGCGGCAGCAAACTCAGCTAATCCGAAGTCATCAATCTCGGTTCCTTCCACCTGCAATTTTCGCAGTCGTGGAAGTGATGCCAAAAGCGCAAGACCTGCGTCGGTCACTAAGGTAGAGGCAAGATTCAACTCCTCAAGCATTAGACAGTCGTTGACAAGAGTTAGCCCTACATCGCCGACAGCTGTCCCCGCCAAGCTAAGCAATCGAAGCTTGGGGAGATCTTTTAACCGCACAAGATCCGCATCCCGGACTTTTGTGCCGCTAAGGTCAAGACCGACGAGGCGTTGCCCACGCGCTGTGGGCTCAAATAACGGGAAACCGCCGATGCTCAAAGCCCACTTCGCGACCTCGGCCTCTGCCGGGGGGAGATCGGCGGGCACAACTGGTTCAGTGCTGGGCGGAGTGCCAGAAGACGGGGGTTCAGCCTGACTGGCTAAACTGGCAGCGCGTGCCGATTGGTCCCTGGGTTGCGACGTATCTCCGATAGGGAGAGCTAGCGCAACAGCAAACCACATCCCCAGCGCAGGCGCCCAAGCCCAAAAGGCTTTTAGGGCACCGCATGACCGAGGCCACGCCTTTTGCCCAATCAGAGAATTGCCGAGGTTCAAATCGGCCTACTGAATCGCTTTTGGTCTTCTTCGACGTTGCCAAGGCCTAGCTCAAGGGTGACTTTTCGGCCCGAAGGAAAACCGTCGGTTGGCCAGGTTGCCTACGTCAACTCCTTAGCGGCCTGGGAAATAAGCTCCAGCGTTTCGTCGATTTGCTCCGGTTTAACAAAGCCGATCGTAAAGGCGTGGACGCAACCGAGGCTCAGCGCCAGCTTGATCGCTTCGTAGCGCTTTTCGCGAGTATCGTAACCGGTTTCTCCGTAAATCTTCATGCCGAGGATACCCCGGCCTTTGGCGGCCATTTTTTTCATTTCGTCCACGACTTTATTTACCTCTTCATCCATGTGAAGCTTAAACGGATTGATTCGCACAAGGTGGACGTCCAAATCGGGGCAGTCCACGCTAGCGACAAGCGGTTCATAGCCGTGGCACGACACTCCCACGGCCCGGATGCGCCCCTTGGCCTTTTCCTCCAAGAGCACATCCAATACCGGCCGCATTTCCGTGGGGAAATTGCCCTCGGTCATACAGTGCATCAACACGCAATCTAAATACGGGGTGTTAAGCTCGCGGCGGAATCGCTCGATATCGGCCCGGGCCACCTCCGGATGACGCGCTCGCGTCTTTGTCAAGATGAAAAACTCCTCGCGGGGCAGTCCGCGCATCGCCTGACGAATGTAAACATGCATCATGTACGCGTCAGCTGTGTCGATGTACCGCACGCCTGATTGATATGCATGCCGCAGAAGCGCCGTGAATCCTTCCGTGCCCAAATCCCGCTGTTGACGGCCCCCGTTGGTTCCCGTACCAATTCCCAGTACACTCGTGCGAATGCCGGTTTGCCCCAGAGGGACAACATCGGTGCCGGAGCTAATTCGCACTGCCCCACCCAAGCCGTTGCGCGCATGCCCCAGGAGAAGCCCCGCACCCGCGACGCCGGCTAAGCCTTTTAGGAACCCGCGGCGAGATACATCTACCATGAGCAATCCTCCTTTAGCTTCGACTGAACGCGTGTGTGATTTCCGTCCGCAAGCAGCACATCCGGACCAGGGCGCCGCTTTTCGGAAAGGGGCGGCAACGCCGGACCAACCAGGTCCTCCACCCGCACGAACTTTTTTAGAAAGCTCCAACTGAAATTTTTCCATTTTAAGGGTGCATTAAACCTTCCCAAAGCGCTTTTTCAACCCGCCCCGGAAGGTGGTTCGGGACCTTTCTGCCTTGAGGGTTGTCAAAGGGGCTTTGAACGGGGGGAGATACCTCGGTGCCCGAATCCTTCCCATAAGCGGGCGGTTCCAGATGAATTCGCTCGACTGGCCTTCAGACTTGAGGGACTTTGGGTGCTCGATAAAATTCAGCATTTTCTGCCGGTGCAGCTAAGCCGCTCCACGAAGGAGAGGGGCGTTGTTCGGCGATGTTACGGTTGCTGTAAACGTGCTACCAGCGACAGCCGGTGGCCCCGTCAGGTCTTAAGATCCTACCGACAAAAAGGGGAGGAATTTCCGAGCGAGAATCTGGTAACGCTTTCTTACCCAAGGGGAGACTTGCCGATGAAGATGCGTCCACTTGGACAATCCGGGATTGAGGCGTCGGTAGTGGGACTGGGCGCTTGGGCAATTGGCGGGTGGATGTGGGGTGGGGCGGACGACCGTCAATCGATCGCGGCTATTCATCGGGCTATCGATCTCGGGATGAATCTTATCGACACAGCGCCGATGTATGGTTACGGCCGGTCCGAGGAGGTCATCGGCCAGGCAATCAAGGATCGCCGCGACAAGGTGGTTTTGGCCACCAAGTGCGGGTTAATTAAGGATCGGGAAGAGGGCCAATTTTTCTTTTATGCGGATGATTACAACATTACCCCGGGGCCCGGGCCATACAAGATTTACCGGTGTTTGCGACCGGATTCTATCCGCCGGGAAATCGAGGAGAGCCTTCGCCGGCTGCAAACCGACTATATCGACCTCTACCAAACTCACTGGCCCGACGCCACTACGCCAGTGGAAGATACGATGGCTTGCCTTTTGAAGCTCAAAGACCAAGGCAAGATCCGGGCAATCGGCACCTCTAATGTTACCGTCCCCCTCTTGGAAGGGTATCGGAAGCTGGGGCCCGTGGATTCGACGCAAGAAAAATTCAGCATGATCGATCAGGAGATTGTGGAAAGCGGGCTGGTGGACTATTGTCGGCGCAATAACATTGCCGTGCTGGCCTACTCGCCCCTAGCCCAAGGGTTGCTTACTGGTAAAGTGCCTCCGGAGCGGGAATTCCCGGAAGGCGATCAGCGCCGTACTAAGCCGCGCTTCTCCAGGGACAACCGTCTCAAGATCCAGACGATGTTGGCGGAATTTCAGCCGTTTGCGGAAAAGTATGGACTCACTTTAAGCCAACTTGTAATTGCGTGGACAATCGCTCAGCCCGGAATTACCCATGCTCTGTGCGGGGCCCGCACGCCGGAACAGGTGGAAGAAAACGCCCGGGCGGGTGATGTGACTTTGGACCCCCGAGATGTGGATCAAATAACCGCCATCGTGGGGCGACATCGGCCCAATATCCAGTAAACGAGTCAGGCCGGTACTTGAGAATTTCTTGCGGGCACCCCAGCGGATGAAGACCTGCCCATTTGTTTACACATCCGCTATCGTGATCATTCCGCCAGAGGATGTATGGCCCCCTATTCAGGCGATCCGGCTGCGGTACGACGAAAAAGTTCGCCGCTGGATGCCGCACATCACAATGATTTATCCCTTTTGGCCGTGCGAAGAATTTGCTCGGGCCGTTGACCTGCTCCGGCCTGCTTGTCAAGGGGTGCCTCCTTTCGAACTGACCCTCGCCCGGTTTGACACGTTTGATCACGGCCGAGGAAAGTACACCATGTGGCTTGACCCTCAACCGGCTGAGCCTCTGAAAGTGCTTCACTACCTGTGTGTTCAGCAGCTTGGTATTCCGTGGGGGCGGGGGCCTTTCCGGATGCATTTTCGGCCGCATCTTAGCGTGGGTCAGGTCCGCGGTCAGGCGGAGCGGGACCGTGTGCTCACCGAGCTTGCCGAGCGATGGCAGCCGTTGACTTTTCCGGTGCGGGAGATTGCTCTTATCTGGCGAAGAGAGCCCCCCGACGATGTTTTTCGCGTCGGCGAGCGAATTAGTTTGGGGGGACGATAACGGAGCTCTGTGCCAGGTTTTTTGCTTTGTTGACAATTCTCTGAGTTAAAGCAAAATCGCCATTGGGAGCTGGTCCTTTTGGGCCGGCTGACATCATTGCCAGGCAGGACCGGCGATTTCTTCTCCGCGCAATTGCCGCGCTTGGTCCGCCGGGTCAAAGGTCCCGTAGAATAACGCGTTGGTGTCCATCCAAGTGGCTAAGGCGGCAATTTCTTCGGTCGAGAGAGTCACGTCCCCGTGTCCGGAAAGGAGAAGCTTCATAAGGGGTGAGCCGCGAGCGCCGAAAAAATCCGGTACCGTGTACGGCTCGCAATTTGTCTTTGTGAAATCCGGCCGACCGTCCCAGGCAGAAATCCGGACCCTCGGCGCAAGGGCCAGGTAAGACACCGAAAAATGACCGGCTGGGCGACCGGAGAGGTTGATTCCGCCATCGGCTCGCTCGTCGTTGTGACAGCGTACACAGTGGCGATCCAGAATGGGCTGGACAAGCAAAGGATAGGATAAAGGCCGCGAACCTTTCGGCCCTGGCGTAATGGGGGAAGGCCCACGGCGAAGGGCAAGCGGCAGCGAGCCTATTGCCGGGGCTTTGTGCCGCGGTTCGTGACAACCGATGCATGAGGCGACCTCGCCTGGTTGGAGATAGGTGACGCTGCGCATTATCTGGACCGCCTGGCCCTTCTCGTCAAGTGCCTGAAAAGCGATCGGAATTCCCGCCGGTGCCATAAAGAAAGCCGAGCCATCTGCCTCGACGGGCACAGTGCCCAATACCTGTTTACCGGGGGAGGCGTTGGCCAGCCCAACTGGTGGCGTGTTGATGTGAGGCGTTGACTTGGGAAGCACTTGCACAATGCGAAGATGGGTGATGCGGACATCCGGCAACGGTGGCCAGGCATCGTATACGTTTTGCAGGATAAAAAGCCCCTCACCAATCGGCCCAGCGCCTTGCGGAAGACGGCTTACCCTTCGGTTATTTTGCTCCCCTTGCGGGTAATTTTCGCCTGTGCGATCCGCAACCCCGGCGTCAGGAGGAGAACCCACGGTTTTAGGCGGCCTAAGGGCCGGCACCTCGAAGCCTAAAAAGCGCACCGACGCGACTGCAGGCGGCGTGGGCCTTTTGGCAACCATAGCTGGCCAGAGGCTGGAATGATTCAAATCCCGATAAAGAAGCTCTTTATTTCCGAAACGGTCGACTAGGTACAGTCCGAACATGTTGGGTGGATTTGCTGTCGGCTCGCCGATCAGTGAATCATAGCTATAAGCACAAACAAAGTAGTCTTCGGTCAAAGGCCAGGGGGACCGGTAGCAGTGGCCAGGCCAGCGGCGGGCCTCAATCGGAAGCGAGCCGGTTCGTGTCACGCCCACCGGCATGTGCCATGTGCCTCCCGGCTCCCGAAGGACAGGTATCTCGCTTTCCGGGAAGGGGGCGTCGGGGGTAAGGCGCTCGATGGCCGCCGGACCGTCTCGGCCCCGGAGGACGTCAAGCAGGATGATCGATCCGGCAGTCATGGCATGATGGGCCGCCGCTGTCGCCATGATCCGCTTGCTGCCGGGGATGGGTACCGCTTCCCAAATTCCCACGGGGTTAAACGTCCCGTTGCCATAATATGCCTGAACGTTTGATCCATCTGGCCGGATTGTCCACAGCTGTTGGTAAAAAACCGCATGGCGATCGACATAGTCCCAGCGCGTGTACAATATTCGGCCGTCCGGAAGCACCGCCGGGTCCCATTCATGTGTTTCGTGGAATGAGATAACCTCGACTGTGCCATCTTGTTGACGAATTGCTAATGTGTACACTGGGCATGGTCCCCGGCCACAGCGATGGAACCCGCCCCGCCGCGTGGAAATAAACACAACCCTTCCATCGGGCAAATAGCGGGGGGCAAAATCGTCAAAAGGTCCTGACGTTAACTGCCGAAGCTTGTCGCCCCGAAGATCCAGCTCGTAAAGGTGGAAGAAGCGATCGCTATGCGTCTCCCGATCCGGAGGAGGTTTGTCCACCTCGCAGAAAGCAAAGGCCAGCGCCTCACCACTAGGTGCGACATCAAGATGTTGGTAGCTTCCCACGGGAAGTCTTCCTCGCAGAAGGTCAACGGCCAGAAATGAGGTGCCCGGCCTGGGCAAGAGGAAAATCCCGCCGCCAGGTCGTGCATCCCGGCCGTAGTATTGCGTCAGCTGGTGACTAAAGGCCGACGGAATGTGCTTAACAAAGACAAGAGGTGTCTCCGGAGGGAGGAGCTCTTTAAAAAGAACCTTGCGCCTCCACCAGTGAACTTGCCGCCAAAATGCCTGCCAACAAAGGGGGGATACCTGCTGACTGCCGGCAAAGGCGGCCAATTGTCGACGAAATTGGGTCAAATCTTCTCGCACCGAAGCTAGATCGGCTCTTTCGGTGCTGGCGGCTCCCAAGTAAGCAACGAGCTTTTCCATGCGCTCAAGGAGTATGCCAATAGCTTGCTCAAAGGTGGCCGGTTCCCGCGGCGTGCCAATCCCGTCCTGAAGTCGCCAGTCCCATTCGACAAGAGCAGCCTCAATCGCGGGAAAGTAGGGCGGTAATCCCGGCGGAGGAAAGCTAATCGGCGAGGCTTGGGGATGAAAGCTCACTGTCCACTGTCCCGGCGGATCGTCCACCCGAAACCCTCCAAGCCGGATCGCCGAAGGAAATTGACCGGAAGTTAGTTTAACGGCGGGCACGGGCGCGCGCTGGTCGGACAGCTCGGGGAATAGAAGCGACCAGGAGCGGCGGCGCTGTGTACAAGCTTCCGCAACGACACTAGTTTCCGGAGATCCGGCGGGGGCTACGGAAGGCTGGCCCCCTGTGCCGGGCGATGGGCCAATTTGAGTGAGCACACTGATCGCCGGTTCACTAATGATCTTTCCACCCAGGTCGCAGAGAGGTTCACTCCAAAAGCTTAGCCGCTTGGCATGCAAGCCTTTGGCCTCAAGGGTGACAGTCACAATCCCCTGAGGGGGAAGTGCCACCACGATCTCCCCGGCTGGCTTCAGCACCAATACTTGTGGACCCAAGGAGCTAGGCGCATTGCCCGGCGATGAGCCTTCGCTTTTGGCGAAAAGGAGATAGGTGTCGCACCACTCAAAGCTCGAGGCGGAGCTTCCGAGCGAGAAGTTAACAGCAATTTCAGCTTGCTCCCCTTGCTCACTGGGCATGCCAGCGGTCGATTCGGCCGCTCCGCTTGGTAGCCCGGCAACAATCGCGGCTAAAGCCAAGGCTAATTGCGCCGACGGAAAGCCCATAGCTGCTTGCTTATGGAAGCAGGTGGGTTGC
>JANXBW010000012.1 GCA_025060325.1 Thermoguttaceae bacterium | reverse complement strand
CGGCGTCTTATCAAAGCCGGGTATCTTTTCCGCTACTTTGACGGCCTTACCTACCGATGCGCCGACCCTTTGGCCATCTACCGGGCCTTGGTGGACCACCCCGCGGGCAGGTCCGGCTGCACTACCTACCGACCTACTCGTCGGAGAGCAGCCCCATGGAGCGGCGTGTGGCGGCATGCCCCCGAGGGAATCACCGGCACTGACCGCTGCCAAACCTTGAAGGGACCCGTCGCCGACGGAAGCGGGCCTACTATCGCTGCCCCATTCTGGCATAAACCCTGCGGCACGTTTAAGAACAATCCCGCCGCCGGCCGAACTTTCGTCAGCAGACCGCGTTCCTCTACGACTTCTACCAGCAAGCCGCCTGGGGCTATCCTTCAGTTGTGGAGGTATTTCGGCGCTTCCCCCTGGCCGAATTTGTTTCATGGCCGAAGGAAAAGTCGCGAAACTGACCTTGGTCAATCGAACCCCTTACCCGCGGTAACCCGATGGCTTGGCAAACAGCGGATGAGTATCATTCGCCACTAAATTGACGTCGCTGATAAGGTATTAACGTCGCCATTAACGTCGGTGATGAGGTACTAGTTGGGGAAGCTGCTTGGGCCGGCTGGCTGGCAGCCCCTTTCGGCCAGCATTCTGACCAGGTCACCCCTCGAGGGGGTGTCTTTTAACCCTTTCGTTCTCAGACTTTCGTCAACTTGTGGCCCCACAGGTGGCCCCGTAAGTAACGGCAAGCAGGCAAATAGAGGGCAAAAGATACCATACATTGTGTTAGGTGCCACTTGGTGCCACTAGATGGAGAACCATACCCCCAAAGGTGGAGCGGAGGGGATTCGAACCCCCGACCTCTAGAGTGCGATTCTAGCGCTCTCCCAGCTGAGCTACCGCCCCAACAGACGACTCAACCGTCGTTCAGACCCTATGACGTGCTAGTGTTTTTTGCCGGTATTTCCTCTCCCGTGCAACTCCCACCACACCTATCGGCTCGTCCCCTCTTTAAGCTCGATCGCCATTCGGATTTTCCAACGCCTCGGGTGCCAGACCCCTCAATCGCAGGGGACCGCCGAGGACCACTTCAAACGAGGCTGTCACCTAATAAGTTTGGTGTCCCAGGCAAGGCTGTCAAACCACCAGGGAGATCTCCCCATGCCTTCGACCCATCTAAACCTAGCAGCCCTTTTAGGGATTGAAATTTACCCTCGTGGAGAAAATCAACTTTCCGTCGATTTCGTAGGAGCAGCCATGCCTGCCACTTAGGGCCAACCGTCGCGGCAAACTCATCAAGCCGGTTTAGTCCGTCCAGGCTCCTGGGCCATTTGCCCCTATTCGGCCGAGGGCGAAAATCGCTCGAAGTCCAAGGCAGCATCCTCAAGCTCACCATTTTACGAAATAGACCCACGCAGGAAGAGGAGGGGTCGCACCCGAATCCTGCCAAATAAAAACGGTTGGCTCTAAGGTCGCCGACAAATCTCTGAAAAAACCTCCACGATCCTAAATAACTCCACACGCGAGGGATAGCGCAGCATCTAAAGTTGATCTTGCCGAATAAGAGCGCTCGACCCTCTCTCTGACTTCTACCCGCAAACGGCCCAGCGCTACATTTCCGTCGTGGAGCTATTTAGGGGCCGAGCTTTGGGAAGTAGCACCGTCATCTGCCTTTCGCCTGGACACCGCAAGACCTGTATGGGGGTGGTACGTCCCTGGCGCGAGGTGAAGGCAGCTTTGGTACTCCTTTTCTGGAGGCCGGATGCAGCTACTGACGGGTGGCTGGGTGGTATCACGTAAGCCCTAAATTATCTCCCCAGTCAAGAAAGCCTGTCGCTAGCGGCACGTGGAACCTTCCCTGAAACGAGCCGGCCAAAGAGATCTGCATTTTGGAACGGGGTGGCATGGGTGGAGGACCGGCTGGTGGAGAAGACGCCCGGCGAATTTGGGCTGGTCCACTGGCGGTGGATTTGTCACCTCCCGGGCACGGTGCTCCGCGGGGAAAAAGGGTTCGCGGTCACCGGCGAGACCGCCTGCCAACACCTGCCTCGACCGGCCTTTGTGCCGCGTGGGCCCGACCAGTGCTAGCCAAAAGTGAGCCAGCGAAAGGGGGAAAATCGTCCCCCGATGCCCTGGGTCCTTGCTTTCCTCCGATGCACCGTGCTGTTCGAAAGGGAACTGCGAGGGCGCAGTACTGATTAACGAAGTCTAGGCGGGTCGCTCCCCGAACATTCGGACCCGCTGCATCGGGTGGGGATGGAAGCGCTCGTAGCAACGCCCGCTCATAACCGGAAGTGTCAGCTGGCCGGCATCGGCGGGCAGATTTGGCTGCACTACCTCCCCGAGCTACTCGCCGGAGAGCAATCCCATGAAGCGGGTAGGGTAACATCTGCATGAGGAACTGACCCGCAATCACCGCCGCCAGCCGCTGGAAGAACTGGTCGCTGACGTTTATGAGTGGTTTGGGCGTCACCCCAAATTCCCGAGAGACCGGGTTGTTCTACGAGTTCTTCCAGCAAGCCGCCTAGCGCTAGCCTTCCGTTGGGCAGATCTTCAATTGCCTGCCAGGGCGCTATGGGCGGATCACCGGACATGTCGTGTCACTTTCGATCGCACTAGAACAAGGGATCAGCTGGGGTCAGCGGTTGCGCAAGCTCTGCGCGTTGGCCAAGGGTTGTGATCGCGATAGAATGGCCGCTTACGACATTCGCGTCCAAGATATGTGTTCCGGGCGGTTAGCGCAGCTTTATGGTTAGCGTTTAAGTGTTGGAGTCGTTTAGCCGCTCAGCAACCGGCTGCGCTTGTTTTTAAGTGTCTCGGAGCCCCTCTTTCGGTGGTTAGTCCTCAGGAGCTAGCCGGAATTTGGCTAATCTTCACGGGGGCGGCCCTGGCGACATTATGGCTGGGGCTTGTCGTCGGTCGCTTGCTCCGCCCTTCAAGGCCCACGCCGGAAAAGCTCCGGCCTTATGAGTGTGGCGAAGAACCAGTAGGAACCAGTCGAGTTCAGTACGATGTGCGAATCTACGTGGCCGCTTTGGTCTTTGTCATCTTCGATGTCGAGGTGGCCTTACTTTTCCCGACCGGGATGTTTTTAGGCAAGATCAACAACTTGCGGGCGGAGAGCAAGAAAACCGTTGGGAGATCTGGGCTGGAGTCGTCTGCGCTGTCGAGAAAATTTACGCTTACCGCCGAAGTGCAAGGTCCCCCAAGTGAACCATCAGCCCCACGGATTGATCAACGATCTCATTTAGAACCGCAGGACACAGTAGCTCTTGCGGGTTCGGCGGGGAAATCTGCAAGCGGGCCCAGCGAAAGCCCTCTAGCGGACCAAAATTCCGTAGGAGACGGGCCGGCCGTAGAGCCCGTAAGCAAAGCCTTGGAGACGAAACTTGGCGACGGCGCTCTTGATCGGACACGCCCGCAGGTAACTACGGCCTTTGTTGACAGATTGGCCTGGGCAGTTGCCATCGAACTTGCCCTGTTTTTCGCGGTTCTTTTGGTGGCTTATGCCTACCTGTGGGCGTGCGGAGACTTGGACTGGGTTCGCCCCGCCCGGATATCCTAGTGGTTGCAAGGCCAGCGCCAGTCTCCGGCCAGCCGGAAATTGCCCAGACCACCGGCAAGATATAAAAAGCCCGCTTGTTGACAATATTTGCTTGGGGATTGTACCCAGAGGGTGCGGGTGATTAGCCAGCCCGGCAACGAAGCGGAGCTTAGATTTTGCTTGAGAAAGCGGGCGTAAGCATCCTGCAGAGGTCAAAAGCTAGTGGAGTCGGCCGATGGAAATTGCGGCAATTTTCGCGCGACTTAGGGAAAAGTTTGGGGAGGGAATTATTGGGCTGCAGACCGAAAATGTAGATCCGTGGATTGAGGTTTCCCCACAAATTTTGCCGGAGGCGTGCAAATTCCTTAAAGACGAGCCGGACCTTGCATTCGAAATGCTTAACTGTATCACGGCTGTGGACTATCTCCCAGAGACGGGCGGGAGGACCGATGTCCAGAAAGGTAGGATTGAGCTAATTTACCACCTTACCAGCCTTCGGTTCGTCCGCCGGCTTGTTTTAAAAACAGTGATTCCGCGGTGGCAGGACAACGAAACGGGCCGGTTGCCTCAAGTTCCTACTGTCAGCCATATTTGGCCGACTGCTAATTGGCACGAGCGGGAGATTTTTGACCTGATGGGTGTCTATTTTATTGGGCATCCGGATCTCCGACGTATTCTTTGCCCCGAAGATTGGATAGGTCATCCGTTACGAAAAGATTACCAAATGCCTTTGGAGTATCACGGCATTCCGTTACGTTAACTTTCTTGGCAACCCGCAGCCCGCAAGTGACGTCTGGGAGGCATTTGCGCCGAACGTTTGTTCAAGCCGGGAAACGCTAGGGCCTAAAGGAATCACTTTTTAGGCCTCATGGACAGATGGAGAATTAAGTAAGCAACGAGAACCGACCTGATCCGCTGCGCATGACCCCCTTACGGCGTTTACTTGAAGAGGAAAGCTGGGAACCGGTTGAACTCCGGACAGAGGAGATTTTTATCAACATGGGTCCCCAGCACCCCAGTACGCACGGGGTGCTTCGGCTTGTTCTGCGGGCTCGCGGGGAAGTTGTCACCGAAGTCGTGCCTTACATCGGCTACCTTCACCGCTGCGCCGAGAAGATCGGCGAAAATGTCGCCGCCCAGCAATGGATTCCGTACACTGACCGTATGGACTATCTGGCGGCCATGAACATGAACCTAGGCTGGGCGTTGACGGTGGAAAAGCTGTTAGGGCTAGAGGTTCCCGAGCGCGGCCGCCACCTTCGCGTCATTTTGGTGGAACTTGACCGAATCGCAAGCCATTTAGTGGCGGTGGGAACCTACGCGCTTGATCTGGGGAGTTTTACTCCGTTTATGTATTGCTTCCGCGAGCGGGAGAAGATTCTTAACCTATTCGAGTGGGCGTCGGGAGCTCGTCTGACCTATAGCTTCATCGCCATTGGCGGTGCCCGGGCAGATTTGCCCAGCGGTTGGGTGGAGGCCTGTCATCAATTTCTCGATGAGCTGGGTCCGGCGCTTGCGGAAATTCATGATCTTCTGACCACGAATGCCATCTTCGTCCACAGAACAGCAGGTGTTGGGGTCTTGGCCCCATCCACGGCAATCGCCTACGGATGCACCGGGCCTGTGCTGCGCGGGAGCGGTGTGGCGTGGGATTTGCGCCGGGTGGGCGAGCCGATCTATTCCCGGATGTACCAGGACTACGAGTTCCAGATCGCAGCCCCGGATGCAACCGGCCGATATCCGGATGCTGCAAAACTGCCCTCGCCACCCAAAAAGGCTGTGGTGGGCGATTGTTGGCACCGGTACTTTGTCCGGATGTACGAGATGGAGCAGTCGGCAAAGATCGTGAGGCAAGCCCTTGATAAATACACGGCATCCTCAGGCCCGGTTGGCCAGCCCATCAAGCATACACACAAATTGCCCCGGGGAGAGGCGTACTTGGAGACGGAATGCCCCAAAGGCCAGATGGGGTTTTTCGTAGTGGGAAATGACTCTCCGATACCCCACCGAGTGCGAGCGCGCAGTAGCTCGTTCTGCAACCTTTCGGTTCTTTCCGAATTGTGCCGGGGTGCCCTCATTGCAGATATTCCCGCGATTTTGGGCTCCCTGGATATCGTGCTGGGAGAGGTGGACCGCTAAGGAAGGGGAGTCATCGCCCGGAAGGAGCCCCCAGCTCGGGCGTCCATCTTTAGGACTACGGAAAGCCGGGATTAAGCAATCGAGCTTCGCTGTGTTCCACATCTTGTGCCGGCTCTCATTCGGAGGGTGGCAAGCAACCCTTGCTGTCGTAGAGATTTTTTGGGGATCTCTGTGTCGGTGGGGGGTGTGAAACTAGTAGTAACCGCCACGATTATCGACAAGGCTCGGCACGGGTCAGCTGTAGACGAAAACAATGGTTCTTGTGAACTGCGCGGTCCTTTTGGTCTTTGTGATCACTGTTGCGGCCTTTCTGATTTGGGCCGAGCGCAAGGTGGCCGCCCGGATTCAAGATCGGCTGGGTCCGACGCGTGTAGGTGGCAGATTTGGCTGGCTGCAGTCGGTGGCCGATGCCATCAAGGTGCTAACCAAGGAAGACATCATCCCCACTCAGGCGGACCCGATCCTATTTCGCACTGCTCCCTATCTTGCTTTTGTGGCAGCCTTTTCCTGGTACATTGCTCTGCCCTTTTCGCGAAATTTGGTCCCCGCTCGCCTAGAGGTAGCAGCCCTCTTCTTATTGGCGGTGGGAAGCCTCGAAATCTATGCGATTCTCCTTGGCGGGTATGCCTCGGGGTCCAAGTGGTCTTTGATCGGCGGGATGCGCGAGGCGGTTCAAGTCATCAGTTACGAAATACCACTTGCGCTATGCCTTGCCGTGCCCGTGATCCTAAGCGGGACTATGGACTTGGTAGCCATTGGGGAACATCAACGGGGCGGGATTTGGAGCTGGTTCATGTTCCGTAATCCGTTCTCTTTCCTGGCGTTTTGGGTTTATGTAACGGCGGCGACCGCTAGCCTCAACCGTGCTCCATTTGATCTGCCCGAGGCAGAAAGTGAACTCGTCAGCGGCTACATGACAGAATATTCGGGCTTTCGCTGGGGGGCGTTTATGCTAAGCGAGTATATCGCCATGTTCGCTATTTCGTTGCTGGGGGCGATCGTTTTTCTCGGGGCTTGGTACGGCCCGATACCGCTTACCCAGCCGTTTGGATTTGGCAGCGATTCAGCGAACGGCTTCGACGATCTTTTGGGCGCCCTGACCGTGGGCATGAAAGCGATGCTTGGCGTTATTGTGATGATTTGGGTCCGCTGGAGCCTCCCGCGCTTGCGGATCGACCACGTCATGACCGTCTGTCTTAAGTACTGCATGCCGCTTGCGGCGGCTGCATTCGTGGGGACTTTACTTTGGCAAACAGTTTTTTCTTAGGGCGTTGGGAGGGTGGCTCGGAGATAATAGTTGGGCATGGCAATTTGTGCTATAACGATTGGGCTTGAAACGGGGCCCTTGCCCCGTTGGATTTCTAAAGCACGACTCGCCACTTGCGGAGAATACCGGCGGAAAAACCGACCCGAAGGCCTTTAGCCGGCTTGGGGGGTCGCAGAAGCTTTCTCAACGGAGAGAGGGGCGAGTGGTCGCCACCTGCCGTGGTCTTGCGCCTCAGGTGGGATTAGGAAAGAGCGAAGTATGCTGGCAGTGCTGCAGGCCGCAAGGGGGGACCAACGGACGCAGCGGGTATGGCTCGACTTTTGCGCTAACGGAAAAAGCCGCCACCAGGACTGAGTTTACGACTACCTTCCGGTAGCGGGGTGATGATGTCAGAGATTGTCAACTTGTGGCTTTTTTACTTTTTTGCCGGTGTAGCCTGCGGGGGGGCGATAGGCGTGGCCGTTGGCCGCGACTTGGTCCGCAGTGCTTTCTGCCTCATGCTTAGCCTGGGGGGAGTGGCAGGTTTGTTTTTCCAACTGGGTGCTAGCCTACTTGGGGCAGTCCAGCTTCTTGTTTACGTTGGCGGCACTCTGGTGCTTTTAGTTTTCGGGATCATGTTAACTTCCTCCCAGGCGGCCGGGCAGCTGCAGGTGAAAGCTGCGGAGGTCGTCCTCGCCGCCGCGGCCAGTCTGGGCTTGCTGGGCATCCTGCTTTGGAGTGGCTCTCACGCGCTTGAGCTTTCGCGCGAGGACCCACGGCCGCGGCACCGGCTGGCTGTGCCGGAGACCGATTCGTCAATGACCGAGACTTTGGCCGGGGCTTTAGTAGGCATAAGGATACCGATTGACTTTCGGCGGGCGGCACCTGCGGGGCTGACCGACTACCTGTTGGCTTTCGAGGTGGTGTCGGTTCATCTTCTGGTGGTTCTCGTGGGTGCAGCCTATTTGGCGCGGGCGCGCTGGCCACGGTTTCCTCAGTTCGGCCGCGTGCAAAATCTCCCGCCGTTAACGGAAGCTTCGGGCCCCGCCGGTAGAGACAAAAACGATTAGAGACAAAGTTTGTTAGCTTGGGGGCGGGCGATTGTCCACGGCAGCGGTGCGATTAAAGTAGGGAAGGAGCTCCAATTTGTCAACCGGGCGGGCAAAAGTGCAGCCCAGTTGGCCACGAACTTTAGGCGTTCTTCCCGGGTCGGATGTCGCCGGGCAAAAGTCTGTTGACCTTCCGTTAGCTTTTCGGTAGTGAACGTGCAGACACCCAACTAAACGAGAAACATACGTTTGAAAACATTGGTTGATCCCTGGTTCTACGAAGAGCTTTGTGCCTAAGCGCGAGGGGATACCGGCAAATCGGAAAGCCACCGTAGCGAATAGGTAATGAACGCTGTGACCTGTTTTCACTATTACGTTGTTGCTTGTGTCCTTTTTGTGACGGGACTGTTTTGCATTCTCAGCAAACGAAACATTATTGCCGTTTTGCTCGGGGCGGAGCTTGTTCTAAATGGAGCTAGCCTCAACTTTGCAACATTAGGCGTTTGGCCCGCGTCGATGGTTGATGCGGCGGTCGACGGGCAGCTCCTTGCCCTTTTTGTCATCGTGCTGGCTGCGGCGGAAGCAGCCCTTGCGCTCGGTATTGCTTTAAGCTTTTATCATTTGCATCGTGCGCCTGACGTGGACGAAGCAAGGGAACTTCACGGGTAACCACCAGTTGTGCTGTCGATTCCCATTTTGCTGACTATAGCCTGGCTTTTACCGCTGGGGTCGTTTCTTGCCATCCTTTTTTGGGCACCCCGGCTTGGCAAACACGGATCGGCGGCCGGGTTGTTGGCCACGGTGGCAATCGCGGCCTCTTTCGTTTGCGCGCTTGCGGCAGCTTCCCTGTGGTTTACAAAATACCCCATTCCATCGGCGGAAAGTCATCATCCTCCTTATGGCGCAAGCGGAAGCCAACCCCACTCGCAAGACACCCGACTGGCCGATCCCTCGGCCCGTGAGAGCGCCTCTGCGCCAGGCCTCTGGACTCAGGGCAAAGCAGCGTCGAAAACTCAGGGCCCCTCGCAGCTGATATTGTGGAACGCACCTTCGGATAGGTCCGGATCAACAGAGCGCTCTTCCAGACCTGATCAAGCATCCCGAGTAAGTCCGCGGCATGAGCTTGCCAACTCTCCTACTCGCGAGCCTCTCGGCCCGGTGCCTTTGTTGACGGGCGATTGGTATGTGCTGGCGGAATTTGGGCATCTTCGGCTTACGTTGGGCTACTACATCGATACGCTTACGATTTTAATGGTTCTCATGGTTACCCTAGTGGCGACGCTCATCCATATTTATTCGCTAGGGTATATGCATGAGGAACTCCACCCGGAGGTGAGCGACCAAGAAATCCTGGCGGGCGACCCACCGCAGCCGATTCGTCGGCCCGGCCGATTTGCTCGATTCTTCCAGTACCTATCGCTTTTTTGTTTCAGCATGTTGGGGCTTGTCCTTGCGAATAACCTCTTCATGATCTTTATCTTTTGGGAGTTGGTGGGCATCTGCTCTTACCTGCTAATCGGCTTTTATTTGGAACGACCCCAGGCTGTCCGAGCAGCAAGCAAGGCCTTTATTGTCAACAGGGTGGGTGACTTCGGCATGCTTGTGGGGCTAGCCGCCTGGTGGGGCGCCGCCGGAACATTTCACTTTGCCGACAGCCCGCGCAGCCTCGGACTTTTTAGCCGGGTGGCCCAAGCTGAACTGGACCATAACCGAACTGGCCAAGTCGTTTCGCCCGGGATCCGGGAACAGCCCTCCGGCCAGGTCGTCAACAATCCGGACTATCCAGAACGACCGGTTGCTTATGGACTTCTTGTGCTTGGCGGCTTGGGAGTTTTTTGTGGGTGCGTGGGGAAAAGTGCGCAGTTTCCGCTTCATGTGTGGCTTCCGGATGCGATGGAAGGCCCCACCCCAGTCAGTGCGCTTATCCATGCGGCCACGATGGTAGCTGCCGGTGTTTACTTGGTCGGCCGCTTCTATCCAGCTTTCCCGCCGGAAGTGCTTTTGGTGGTTGCCGTCGTGGGCCTGGCAAGTCTTCTCCTTGCTGGGATGATGGCTTTGGCGGCAACGGAAATAAAACGGGTTCTCGCTTTTTCCACGATAAGTCAACTTGGCTTAATGATGTTTGCGTTGGGGGTTGGCGGTTGGACGGCAGGACTTTTCCACTTGTTGACGCATGCCTTCTTTAAGGCCCTTCTTTTTTTAGGAGCAGGATCGGTTATCCACTGCGTGGGCACAGGTGACATGGGACAGATGGGCGGCCTCGTGAGAAAAATCCCTTGGACAGCCGGCACGATGCTTGTCGGCTGCTTAGCGATAGCAGGGGCCGGTATCCCACCTTGGGTTGGTTTAAGTGGCTTTCATTCCAAAGATGCGGTCCTTGCGCAGGCTTATCTGTTGATGAATTACATCCCGGGGATTGGCCACTTGCTTTTTAGCCTCGCTTTGATTGGGGCGGCCATGACAGCGTTTTACATGTTTCGGCTGTGGTACCTTGTCTTCTGGGGAAGGCCCCGGAGCCTGGACCAACTCCATCATGCACACGAATCACCCCCGGTCATGGTCGTGCCGCTTGTTGTCCTAAGTGTATTTGCGATAATCGCCGGTTGGAGGCTCCCGGGACTTGGCTGGGGAATAGCCCCGGCCCTGGAGCAAGCCCGGCCTATCAGCTTCATTTCGGGCCAGTGGTGGCCATGGTGGGTCGTGCCGCCTGAGGCCGAGTCCCACCAAGATAGTATCCACGTGGTTGTTTCCTGGTTAGCGTTTACGGCAGCGGCAGTTGGATTTGTCCTAGCCACGCTTTTCTACGGTACAGGCTTATTCCGCCTTCCTTCGGGGGTGGGAGTCCTAAACGGTTTGGTCCTCTTACTTCAGCGGCGCTTCTTTATCGACGAACTTTACCAGAGGCTTTTCGTTGCGCCTGCTCTTCACCTGGCAAGCTGGGCAGCTCTCATTGATAGGAAGATAATCGATAACTTGGCCGAGAAGCTCGCGGCAGCCGTCGTGGCTGTGGCGAACTCCGGCGATTTGCTTGACCGAAAAGTTGTTGACGGAAGCTTGGTCGGTCTTGGCCAGGGGATCTATGGGTTGGGGCGACAACTGCGGCAAGTTCAAACGGGGCTTTTGCGGCAATACCTTTTGGCAGTAGTGGTCGGAACGATTGTCATTTTCGTTCTTGTGCAATTCCTGTGACCAAAAGGCACAAGCCGGTTCCTCTTGCCTTGGTGGGGAGAGCTTTATTGGAAATCTGACGATCACCAATGCAGCAACTAGCGGAAGCGTTGACAAGCCCGTTTGTTATCCTTAGCGCGATTGTTTTCTTGCCGCTCCTTGGCGCGCTTACTGTTGCCGTGGCCCCACGCCTCACCGAGGAAGAAACGAAAATATTTTCTCTTTGGATAACAATTCTCGTGCTGATTCTTGTCTTATGGCTAGCGATTCCTGGGGCGGTTGATGGGCGATTAGGGAGCCTGCCGTGGGACCAAGGCCGGGTGCAGTACGGGTTTTCGGTGGGATGGATAGAGGCCTTCGGCGTTTACTATTTCCTGGGCCTAGATGGCATTAATTTCCCCCTGGTGCTTCTGACGGCGCTTTTGGGCCCTTTGGCGATGCTCGCTAGTTTTGGAATTGACCGGCAGGTGCGTGCTTACTGCGCTTTGTTTCTCTTGCTCCATGCGGGAATGTTAGGTGTGTTTATATCGCTTGATCTTTTCCTTTTCTATGTATTTTGGGAAGTGGTGCTTCTCCCGATGTATTTCTTGATTGGCGTCTGGGGTGGGCCGCGGAAAGAATATGCCGCAATCAAGTTCTTTCTGTTTACTTTGGCCGGCAGCGTGCTCATGCTTGTTGCAATCTTATTGCTTTATTTTTATAGCGATCTGCGACTTTTGAACGAGGTTTCCCTTCGCGCTTGCCAAATCGATCCAGCCGTGCTGTCCGGTAAGCGGGGTCAAGCCGTCCACACGTTCAATATGTTGGCGTTGGCCGAGCTTGCCCGGCTGCCGCAATCTCCGTTTGACCAGGATTTTTGGGGCCTGCCGGTGTCGGTGTGGATTTTCTGGCTCCTCATGATTGGTTTTCTCATCAAGTTACCAGCGGTACCACTCCACACATGGCTTCCCGATGCCCACGTGGAGGCGCCGACGCCAATTTCCATGTTGTTGGCCGGGGTGCTGTTGAAAATGGGAGGCTATGGGATTTTACGGTTGTGTTATACCATTTGCCCGGACGCTGCCTATCAGTTTGCCTGGCCGATCTGCGCCGTTGCCCTTGTGAGCATGGTGTACGGGGCCTTGGCTGCGATGGCGCAAAGTGACTTCAAACGGCTGGTGGCTTATAGTTCGGTAAGCCATATGGGGTACGTGCTGCTCGGCTTGGCGGCGTGGACGATTGTCCCTGGTGACCCAAGCTCGCGCCATTATTGGACGATGGGGATGTCCGGGGCCGTTTATCAAATGATTGCTCATGGAATCACATCAGCCGGGATGTTCTTCCTCGTTGGTGTGGTTTACGACCGGGTTCATCATCGCGATTTGAGTCAATTTGGCGGCTTATTCAACCGAATGCCTTTCTATAGCGCCGTCTCGCTTATCATTTTCTTTGCCGCCATGGGTCTTCCGGGCTTGTGCGGATTTATCGGAGAGTTTTTTGTTGTCGTTGCCTCTTGGCGTTTTTACCCCGGGGTGGCAATGGTGGCCGCCTCCGTAGTCATTCTGACGGCAGGCTACATCCTGTGGACAGTTGCCCGCGTGTTTTTTGGACCTCAGTACCGGGGGCCTCATCCGGAAGCGTTGACGGATATGACTGTCCGGGAGAAATGGGTGGCAATCCCCTTGGCTGTGACCGCAGTTATCCTCGGGATTTATCCAAAGCTGCTTCTTGGGTATTTTCAGCCGAGTGTGACGCGGACTGTGTATCACTTGGCAACATGGGCCGATAGGCATCTGGAAACATCTACGACCGCAACCGGCCCGCAGGCGAAGCCACTGGGGGAAACGAAGTTTGTTCCCTCCCAGATTTCCTCGGCCGCCAGCCTATCTCAAACTAGCCCAGGCTTGGCCCACCCTTCCTTGCCCCACGGAGGCCCTGCTCGGCCGGACGGATCAAAAAATTCGTCGACGGAAACGGACGGTGCGTCTGCTCCTTCACCACTGGCGGAGGGGTCCACGGTGACCGGTCAGCGGCCAGAAGGCGTTTTAGATCAAGCCATAGTCCGACCCGGTGCCGACCAACCTAAGGGAACCGGCCTTGTGGAGGGGCGTCGATAGGCTTTCACTAGCGGAGGTGGGAGGTTCATCGACGTCTTTCCGACAGATAGCTAAGCTAAGCATGATGCGGACTTAACCGTACGGAAAGTGTTTTTGCGTATCTCTCGCTATTGACACTCGCGAAACAAACAAACCGAAACGGACTCTCCCTATGGACTAGCATTTGTGGTCCTAGGGCTTCGTTGATGAATTATTAAGATCAAGCTTAAACCCGAAGGGATTTAATGCATTTTCGGGAAAAGTCGGGGAGCATAAGCCCAGGCTTCATGGAACGTTTACTAGCGGAAAAGTGGTCCACTAGCTCCGGCGAGCTTCTCCGCTGGCTTGAGGCGGTAGCGCCCGAAATTGCGCTTACCGGCACGATCGTGTTCTTTTTGATAAGCCGGATGCTTTTCCCACGCTTCCGCTATGGTGCCCATATTTGGGCGATGGCCGGGGCCTTCCTCGCGGTGGCTTTAGCTTTGGGTGCGGGTCTTCGCCCCGTTGGGGAGATTTTCAGCGGGGTGCTCGTTCACGATGAATTCGGCCGGCTGTTCCGTATTTTTTTGCTTTGTGCTTTGGTCCTCTTTGTAGTGTTTACGTCACTTTCGCGAATACCGCCGCCGGTCGTTGCCACCGAGTTTTACCTACTTGTCTTTGGCGCGACGCTGGGCATGTGTTTTATGGCGACAGCCAACCATCTGGTGATGGTCATGCTGGGCGCCGAGATGGCCAGTCTGCCCGGCTATGCCCTCGTGGGGATTAAGAAGCAAGACCGATTAGCTACCGAAGCTGCCCTGAAGTATGCAATTTTCGGAGCTGCCACTTCCGGTATTATGTTTTTCGGCCTCAGCCTGTTGGCCGCGCTAACCGGAGCCGTCCATCTTCCCACGATGACTGCCCGGCTGGCAAGCATGGGTAACGAACTATTCAACCGTCCAGCAGAGCTATCCGCCCTGACACTGGGACTTATTTTCGTTGTGGCAGGGCTGGGATTTAAACTTTCCTTAGTGCCCTTTCATTTTTGGACGCCCGATGTCTTCGAAGGGGCGACGGCGGAGGTAGGCGGATTCCTATCGGTGGCCTCTAAGCTAGCCGCCCTCGCTTTGCTCACAAGATTACTTGTCGCTTGGGGAGCACCTCTTGCACAGGCTGAAGTGGGAGTAGCAAGCGATGTTTCGCTCTGTTTGCTTGCCACCGACCCTTCCACGTCGCAAGGTAGCCCAACCTTTGTCCCCCTTCGTCCTGCCAATACGATGGGCAATCTGCTAGGCTTGGTGGCCGCCCTAACGTGTACATTTGGAAACCTGGCAGCCTACGGACAAACAAATCTTAAGCGCCTTCTGGCTTATTCGACGATAGCCCATGCTGGCTATTTGGCCATGGGAATCGGAGCTGCGGCCGGAACTTTGCCGAGCTTCTCCGGAGAGTGCCGGCAGTTGCTGGCTAGCGTGATCTTTTACGCCTCTGTTTACTTGTTGATGAATCTCGGGATCTTTGCCACGACCGCCTTCTTGCGGAATAAGTTTGGCACCGAAGAGATTGATGCCCTGGCCGGGGGTGGTCGCGACGATCCTGCACTTCTCGTGGCGGCAACGGTGTTTCTCTTTAGTCTCACGGGGCTTCCGCCCCTTGCGGGATTCATGGCCAAATTTGTGCTCTTTGCTGCGATGGCTCGCGCGGGCTTTTGGTCCCTTGTCCTCATCGGTGTCGTCAACACTGTGTTTAGCTTGTTTTATTACCTGAGGATCGTAAGAGTCCTAGCCATCGACGAGCCACGGGGCATGTTAGGAAGCGTCGCCGATTCTCTAAGTTGGGCACAACGGGCATTCCTGCTAGGACTGGCAGCTGCGCTTGTGATCCTGGGCATCTGGTGGGGCGGACTTTTCGCCGTCTGTGAGCGGGCGGCTACGTCTCTTCTTGCCCTGGGATAGGGAGGCAAGACACGGAGATAAACAAATCGCCAGACAACCTAGGGGACAGGTGCGCTGTCGATCCGTGCGCGGGTAGTTGGCAAGTTGTCGGCTATGGTAAGTTTCGTTTAAAAACGCGACTTTACCCCGGACCGACTTAAGCGAGTCAGCGGTTCAGTCTTAGAGCACTTGTTTGCCAGTCGGAAGTGCAAGCTTAGCACCGTTTCCTTCCCGGTGCGTTAGCTTAGCCAAACGATTTTGAGATATCTGTTTATTCCTCCGTTTAAGCAAACAGGCATCCTTGGCCCATGATTGTTGATACCCACGCCCATCTTGACAGTGCCGAGTTTGCGCCCGATCTGCCTCAGGTCTTAAGCGAGGCCCAGTCAGCCGGCATTGAGTGGATCGTTTGCCCGGGTACCTCTGCCCACTCCAGCCGCCAGGTGATCGAGCTTGCGTCAAGGTACGGAATCATCGCACCGGCCGTGGGTATTCACCCTAACTACGCTGGCGAGGCCGATCCGGTCGATTGGAAAACCATCGAAAAGCTTGCCGATTTGCCCCAAGTGGTAGCAATCGGTGAGACTGGCCTTGATCGGCACTGGGACTTTACGCCGTGGAGCGTGCAGGAGGAGTACTTCGACCGACATTTGTGGCTAGCGGGGAAGAAGGATCTCCCGGTCATCGTCCACTGTCGTGAGGCCGAGGCAGACGTGCTGCGGCATCTTCAAGAGGCCCAAAGGCAACACCGAATAATTGGTGTGGTTCATGCGTACAGTAGTCCCCCGGAGCTTGCCCAGGCGGTAGTGGGGATGGGCTTTTACGTGAGCTTTGCCGGCTCGTTGACGTACCGGAATAAGAAGTTTGACCCTTTGCGGGTAGCAGTGGGCGTGGTGCCGACGGACCGGCTTCTTGTGGAAACCGACTCGCCCCACCTTGTGCCGGAGCCTTACCGGGGCAAGCTCAAACGGAATCGCCCCGCCTTGATCGTGGAAACTCTGCGGTACCTTGCACGCCTCGTAAAGCTCGAATACGAGCACGTTTGTAGGATTACTACAGAATCGGCACTTCGGCTTTTTAGGTTGTCTTCAGTGAGGTCTTCGATCTAAGCCTGGAGCGAAGGGTTGAATACTGGGTGAGTCCCCGTTGCCGGGTGGTTGGCTGAGAGTCAGTTGGGCAAGGATCTTCTCTTGCCAGGGGCTCGAACCCGTCGCTCCCCGATCCCAAAGAATCACTGGGGTGAAATAGTGCGGCCTTATTTGGGGACAGGACCGACGTTTTGCCGACGCAATCCGTCGCCCTCCGCGGTTTGGCGAACTCTCCCGAGCGCAAAGGACGCCCGTGGGGGCGAGCAGGAAAAGCAGGTAAGCAGCAAGGAGGGGCTCGCGGGGCCTTGGCGCTCGAGCCTAGCTGTGCTTATTGGACTCGCAAAGCATTCCTTGGAGACACGAGGCAGGGCCCACACACGAGAGAGACAAACCCCGGAGAACCCCGCCCAAGGTGGCCTTAGGTTCCCGGCGCGGAGCATCTTTTTGCAATGCAGACGCTCGGGTTCTACACGACACGCGGAACATAGCCGACGAACCCGAGACCCGACTGCGCCTGTTGAAACATTCGGAAGAAAGTTTTCCACCCTTCCCGGCTTATCCAAACCAGCTATTTGCGCCACAACTGGCAGATTTCCTACTCCCCGGCGAGCTGGCTGCAGTTGGGAAGATTCCGGTTGGGAATCCTCACCGAACGCCTCTCCTGCTGTTGGCCCCGCTTACCCTCCCGCGTTGGCTTCAAACTCTTCTTGTTCGGACTACCGGCCCCTCGGGATCCCGGCGCACCCGATATCCGAAGCCGGCGCAGCCTTTTGGGATTGCTAACTAGTTCCCGGTGAGGCTACTTTCCCCTAAAACGCGCCGGGGTTTCTATTTGCCACGAGAAAGCTCTCGAGGGGACTCACGTTCTCTGCGATCTAGTTCGAGACTAGCCCGGCATAAACCCCACATGGAAAACTGTTCTGCGGCCGGCAAGTACCGGGAATCTGGCCGGCTTAAATATTCGGTGCTCCGGTCACGGTTTTGCCTGTGCAAGCTTGGGATCAGATGGCGACTCGGGAATCGGCTTCCGCTAAAGTGCAAGTAGCCACGGCTGAGACCTCGCCGGAGCTCCGCAGCCCTTTCAGGGCGAAAGATAACAACACGTGGCCTGGCGCCGAGCCTGCTCTGACGCCACAGGCTTTTCTTGTTTGCATCCTTTGGCTTACCCAGATTCTCCTTTCGCCAGTTTATGTTTTCGAATCTGGTTTGCCGCAACCGGCTGACTTCCTAATGGTTTTTCTTTCGTTGGTGGTGCTTCTTTTTCGCGGGTTTCCTCTCCCGCGTCGCGGCCTGCCTTTTCTCGGTTTACTTGTGGCCCTGGCGACCTATACCGCGATCGTCAACGGCTGGTGGTATTTAAAGGTTGGAGATTCTGGCCTCCTACTTCCCAGCCTCTATTACTTTTTCAACTGTATTGTGTTTGCTACTTTTCTTAGTTTGTACACGTGGCTCGGAAGATCTCTCATAAGCCTAACATGCTGCGCTTTTGCTATTTCCGCACTCTTTCAGGTGGTCGTTTCGCTCCAGATCGTCGACATAAGTTTAAACGATTTCATTCGGGCAACCCTGCTTTTCAAGAACCCGAACCAGACGGCCTACTACGCTGTGCTCGTTGGTAGCTTTATGCTGCTTTGCGCACGGGCGAACCTGTTGCCCTACTTCCTCCGGCTGTGGATGCCCTTCTTCCTCGCACAGCTTGGTTATATCGTCGCGTTGACGCAATCTCGGGCTGGGCTTGCTAGTCTTGGGCTCATTGTGGGGCTTTTTAGCATTCGACGGCTTACGACTGGGATTTTGCTTGGCAGCTTACTTTTCTTGCTTGCCCGGTCTCCCATGGGCGACCAGCTGATTCAGGTGATAAGTGAACGAGTTCAGCAAAAACAAAAGTCCCTCGATGAGGAGCTAGCATATCGCGGGTATGCGAGAATCTGGCAAAACCGCGAATATCTTTTGTTTGGAGCGGGCGAAGGAGCCTACGAGCGATTTGAAGTGCTATGGGGTAAGGAGCTCCACTCGACCTTTGGCAACATTCTGATGTCATACGGAGTTGTAGGTTTTGTTATCATCTGCGCCTTCTTTTGGAACCTGTTCCGGCGATGTGGCTGGTCGAATACCATCGGCTTTTTGCCGGCGTTCGCATACGGGCTAACCCATAACGGCATTCGCCAGAGCGAGTTCTGGATGATCGCGGCTCTTGCGGTTTGTTTATATTTGGAGCGCCATCGTCCCCAGCAATTACCTGAGTCTCAAAGGTTAGTCGGTCAGAGGAGCTCCTTGTCCCCGCACTTTCTGGCTAGGCCTCAGGTGAATTTGCGAGGTAAGAGGTTAGTCACCAGCCCGGCTCAATGACTTCGCTGTTGACACCCCCACTAGCGAAAGCAAGACGCGTAGTAGTCTGCAGAAGCGACGCTTGTCCCGGCGATAGCCGTCAAGTTGCCAGGCCGCGGAACGTACCGCTTCGCCGGAGCTTTATCTTCGCCGCCATTGGTCAGGGAGTTTACGCACTTAGTCAGTGGGGCACGCTGGCGGGGCTTGCCAAGCTGGGCACACCGGAAACGGTCGGCTACTTCGCCCTGACGATTTCGCTGACAGCGCCGGTGGTTGAGCTAACCGGCCTTCAACTTCATGTTGCGCAGGCTACCGATGCCAAAGGCGAGTATAGGCTGGGCGAGTACCTCCGGCTTCGAACCTTAAGTGGGGTCCTAGCAGTTGCCGTTGTGTTTGGGATCATGCTTGTGGGGGCCAGGCCGACGTGGTTTATGGCGGCTACACTGGCCATGTGTCTTGCGAAAGTCATCGAAGGACTTTCCTTAATTTGTCATGGCCGATTCCAGCGGGAGGAGCGGTTAGACTGGGTAGCCCGATCGCAGGTGCTGCGAGGCCTGCTCAGCTTCGCCGGGGTCTGCGGCGTATTCTATATGACTCGCTCCCTGGTACTGGCAAGCGTTTGCTGCGCAATTCTCTGGGGGTTTGTGTACTTTGTGCACGACTTGCCAGTGGCTCAGGCTTCGGAGGCGAGATTTAGGACCGGTAAGAGCGCAGCGAGGTCTCCTGGGCTTTTAAGCCTTGCCAGGACAAGTGCCCCCCTTGGGCTTGCGGTAGGACTTAACACACTATCGGCCAACATACCGCGCTATTTTGTGGATGCGTACTTTGGTCCCCGCGAGCTTGGAATTTTTGCCGCCCTAAGCTACGTTGGCATTGCCGCACGGTTATTTTATTTACCACTTATCCACACGATTTTGCCGCGGTTAGCATTGTTGGCCAAGGAAGCGAGATGGCAGGCCTTTCGCCATTTGCTTGCAAAAGCCCTCCTCTTTGCGGTGGGAAGTTCGCTGGGCTTGCTCGTTCTCTTAGCCTTTGCAGGTAGGTTTTTCCTAAGCGTGATTTATACGCCGGCCTATGCGGAGCACAGCGGTTTATTGCTTATTCTTGCCGGGGGAGTACTTCTCCATTTTGTAGCGGCAGTAGCAATCGCTGCTCTTCAGGGCTGTAGACGATTTACGCAAGTGATGTCAACCTACGCTTGCGGCAATCTCGTGCTTGTGATTGCTCTGCCTGTTGCTATCTCGGTCGGAGGTCTAAACGGTGCAGCGGTGGCCACGATTTTCGGTGCCCTTGGGGAGCTCCTGACTGCTTTGTTTTGGATTAGCCGCCTACCACGGAAAAATACCGCCATCGCGTTTACAGAGGGACAGATTTGCCCTTCGGGCAGCGCCCTGAGGCAAGGATCTGGCGAGGGCATTTCCTCTGCTGCGTCAACGGGCTACTAAAAGGCGATCTGTTTACGAGTACGCTTCGCACAGGGGTACCAGGATGGGTTTGAAGTTCGATCGAAACTGGCCGACCGTCCCGATGTGGACGACCCGCTTTGTCCACGCGCCCTCAGGGTGGGAACATACCAACGCACGGAGAGCCCGGCAGGTGTAGACATGTGTCCGTCCGTTTCCTTTGAAGCCGAACTTGCGGCCATCCGAGCACGGTATGCCCGACGGCGAGATGGTTTTGCCCATCAAGCTCGCAGTTTGCTTGATCCGGAAAGGCTGTTCCGCTTTCAAGAGCGGGAGCGCGCGGTGTTGCGGTTTCTTCGCCGAAGGGCACCCAAGCCCCTTTGGGAGCTGCGAATTCTTGAAATAGGATGCGGTTATGGCGGAAATTTGCTCCAATTTGCCCGGTGGGGTTGTCGACCGGAAAACCTCTACGCCAACGAGCTCTTGGAAGACCGCCTGGAAATCGCTCGAGAACTGCTTCCACGGGGTGTCCATCTGCTACCCGGTGATGCCGCGGCTCTCGACCTTGAGCCGGGAAGCTTCGACATTGTGCTTCAAAGCACGGTGTTTTCGTCGATTCTTGACCCGGCTTTTAGGCATGTTTTGGCCAGCAAGATGTGGACGTGGCTTGCACCGGGCGGAGCAATCCTCTGGTACGACTTGCGGTATCCCAACCCGTGGAATCCCGACGTGGTTCCCATTCCCCTTGGTGAAATCAGGCGACTATTTCCGGCTGGTTGCGTTTACAAACGGAGCATTACTCCCATGCCTCCAGTTGCGCGGGTGGTGGCCCGCTTTGGGCCTCTACCGTACATGCTTCTTTCGGCTATCCGACCACTCAGAACACATTGGTTGTGCTGGATTGAAAAACAAAAGTGCGACGATACCGGCCGGGCGTAGGGCGCCAGATTGCCAGCGACATTTGTCGACACCACGTTAAAGGAAGCTTCGCGGCTTTGCTTGTTGCGCAAGGATGGCGGAGGAAGGACATTCGAGAACGGTTTCATGAAAACCCGGCGGCCCAAAAAAACAGGGTCTGTGAACACCCCGGCCGGTGCCACGCATCTCTAGTGATCTCCCTGGCGATTGGGGATACGTCATCAGGGGCGAAAAAAATTGGTAGGTGTTCTACTCGTTCCGGATTGGACTCGGACGCTTCGGCCAGTGCGCAACGGGCGTGTTCAGACGAAGCTGGTACTGGCAAATCAACCGTTTTCTACACCTCTAAGATGTAAGTATTCTCGCACTGAGCGCCCGAAGGAGCAAGCATGGTGCGGTTGACAATATCGGCTTCTACTTTACCCTGGGATTTTCCATGCGAAGAAGGAAAAGACCACTCGCCAGTTACTTGCGCTGAGCCTCTTCGTGGCAAGCGGATCTGTGTTATTGGCGGCGAAGATCTTCATTTGCGCATCCCTTTCTTGAAGCGCCTGCAGAAAGCCGGGCTTGATGTCACAGCAGTCGCCACTGCCCGTCGTCAACAATTTGAAAGCGATGGAATTTCCTTCGTCGAGTATCGGATGAAACGGACGGTTGACCCTGTCGCCGATTTGTGCACACTTGACGAGCTCCGCAAGCTATTGGCCAGGATCCGGCCGACAATTGTCCACGCATTTGATACTAAGCCGAGTATTTACGGCATTTGGGCTGCCGCTTTAGCCGGCGTACCGATTCGCATTCGCACGATCACCGGCCGGGGAAGCATCTTTGTGGAGCAAGGCCTAAGAAACCGCTTGCTGAGGGTGCTCCTTCGGTGGATGCATCAACTGGCCGGAAAGTGCGCCACCGTCACCGCCTTTTATAATCGGGATGATCTTGAATTTGCGGTATCTCGGGGCTTGACGTCTGCACGCAAAGCCGTGTTAGTTCCCGGCTCGGGGATTGATCTTGAGGCGTTTGTCGCGCAAGTCCCCGATCAGGAAGATCAACTGGAGCTTCGGCGAAAGCTGGCCGGCCCGGGCCAAACCGTTACGCTGATGGTGTCCCGGTTACTGCGGGAGAAGGGAGTCATCGAATATCTCACGGCGGCGCGAACGGTCCGCCACCAACTTCCGACTGCCCGGTTTTACCTCGTAGGCGCGATCGAACCAGCCGGCCGACAGACCCTGCGTGAGGAGGAAATCTTATCCTTCGCTGACGATGTCACCTGGCTTGGCCGACGGGAGGATGTGCCGGCGCTTCTCAGCATCGCCGATCTTGTTGTTCTTCCCACTTACTACGGCGAAGGCATACCGCGGGTAATCCTGGAGGCCGGGGCATGTCGCCGTGCCGTGGTGGCGACAAAAGTGCCCGGCTGCGTCGACGTCATTGACTGTGGACGAAACGGCTGGCTTGTTCCCCCAAAAGATCCGGTGACACTGGCCGGAATAATTAAGCTTGCCCTTACGGACGAAGATACTCGGCTCCGGCTGGGGGAAAATCTCTTCGCCGATGTACGCAGCAAATTTTCGCTTGATCGGATCTTCAGGATTTGGCTAACGATTTACAGCCGGTGTCTAGCGGAAGCTGCTTACGCAACTCACCACTGAGACACCAAGTTGGCAAGCCAAGCAACCAACTACCGCTTTCGTGCCATGATGGCAACATTGCCCAAAACCTTTCATGCGGAAGCTGCGGGGATGCACGGAAGGATTATTTGCCCCATTTGCCTAAATTGAGCCACTTTGCTGATTTTCGCATCTTCAGGATGTTTGCGGCTGCAAGCACGGAAGCTAGTTGTTGGGGGTAGCCGGGGGATGTCCGGCAGGGTGAGTCTAGGTCAGTGAATCCTCTGAAAGTCAACCTAGGGATCGGAGGCAAACGTTGGACGTAGATTACGACCAGGGATTATCAACAAATTTTCCTTATCCCGTCCGGAGCTATCCGGGCAAACGTCTTTTGGACGTCATCCTGGCGGTCCTGGGGCTTCTTATCCTATCACCCCTTTTTCTTCTTGCGGCGCTTGCCGTGCGCCTTTCCTCCCCTGGTCCGATCTTCTATCGCGGACTGCGCGCAGGGTTACGTGGTCGGCCCTTTTGGCAGCTTAAATTCCGCACCATGCGTGTTGACCACGACCGCCGGCCATTTACGGGAAAAGAGGATCCTCGGGTCACCACTGTGGGGCGAGTGCTCCGCCTCTTCCGGATTGATGAGCTGCCGCAATTAATCAACATTCTGCGAGGGGAAATGTCCTGGGTAGGGCCACGGCCGGAGGAACTTTCCGTAGTTAAGCGCTGCTATACCCGAGAACAGCTTCGGGTGCTTTCGGCCAGGCCGGGCCTAACCGGCACCGTCCAAGTGAAATATTTCCCTGGACTTGAGTTTTGTATACCGCCCGGTGTTGACCCGCAAGAGTACTACGAGAAAGTCTTGTTGCCGCGCCGCCTCGAAGAAGATCTCCAGTACGTCGACCGGATGTCGCTTCTTGTCGATATCTGGGTGCTTATTCGAACGCTTTACTGCATCTTCGTTAAAAGCTGGTTCTTTCTTTTGGCAAAGGTACGTTCGGCCGACGTGAGCGTTGGACAAACGGGCGGGCCAGCATCGCTTGCCGAAGCAGGCTGACAAACTACTCGTGAAGGCCCCAGCGTGGACGAAATCCAAGTTCGGACCGCCTAGGGAGGTAAGGGATTTTGTGACTGGAGGTTTTCCTCCGGTTTTTCGATAGCCTAAGTTTCCAGTTTGTGATCGCGGCGCTTCCAGAGCCTTGCGGCGCTTGTGGTTAAACCGGCTCGTCTTGGGGGGGCATGGTCTTTTCCGTCCGGTCCAGACGTTTACGCAAAGAAAAAGCTTGGAAGGAGTTGGGGCATGGAGGTCCCGTTCTTCCGTCCTTCGATAACAGAAGCAGAAATTGAGGAGGTGATTGCTTGCCTCCGATCGGGGTGGCTTACTACCGGCCCCCGCGTTCGCCAATTCGAGACGGCTTTTGCCCAGGCTGTTGGTACTCAGTATGCGGTCGCGGTAAATTCGTGCACAGCTGCTCTCCACCTAGCGGTCGAAGCGCTTGGACTTCGCCCTGGCCAAGTGGTCCTGGTACCCACTTACACCTTTGCCGCCACCGCGGAAGTAGTGCGCTATTTAGGCGCCATTCCGCTACTTGTTGACTGCGATCCGTTGACTTTCAATTTGGACTTGAATGATGCGGCGGCGAAACTCCGGCACCTTCGGGAGGGCAAGTTGCCTATTGACCGCCGGGCGGAAGTAGTGGGGATCATCCCCGTTCATGTGGCGGGGCTGATGCTGGATATGGACGAAGTTGACGATTTTGCCCGTCAGTACGGGCTGTGGGTGGTAGAGGACGGAGCCCATGCCTTTCCCGCGGCCTATTGGAGCATCCGTCTTGGCCGCTGGCGCCGGGCGGGGCAACAAACGGCCGCCGTTACGTGCTTTTCCTTCTACGCCAACAAGACGATCACGACGGGCGAGGGTGGCATGGCCGTTACCGACAACCCCAACTTGGCCAACCGGATCAGACAAATGTCGCTCCATGGACTCTCTCAGGACGCTTGGGGGCGATATAACGGCAACGGGCCATGGGATTATCAGATCCTTGCTCCCGGTTATAAGTACAACCTCACCGATTTGGCCGCCGCGATTGGGATTCACCAACTTCCTCGAGCCGAAGAGCTTCGTAAGCGGCGGGAAAGCCTGGCGTATCGCTACCGGGAGGAGCTTGCCGGGCTAGAGGCTGTGGAGCTTCCACCCACTGCCCCGGATCGGGTCCATGCCTGGCATTTGTTTATTATCCGGATTAATCCGGGCAAGTCGCCGCTTAACCGCAACGAGCTTATCGCCGCCCTTCGCCGTTCCGGCGTGGGATGCTCGGTTCATTGGCGACCGCTTCATTTACATCCCTACTACCGCGATAAATTGGGTTGGCAGCCGGAACATCTTCCTGTGGCTACGGCCGTCTGGGAGAGGGTCCTTAGCCTGCCCCTTTATCCGGATATGACGCCGGAAGAACAAGACTTCGTCATCAGCCGGCTTAGGTCACTTCTTGCCACTCAATCAAGTTTGCGGGCCGCCGCTTAACAAATCCGATTTCCGCAGAGAATCTGCCCGGTAACCACCACCCGAATGGCTACTGGCGGGAATGACACGAGGCCAAACAACCCGGCTCGGGAAGAATCGTCGTCCTTTTGTTCCCAGCGTAGGGTTGCCGCCAGATTGCCAGACGTAGGGGCGGGATGGCCACATTTTGGAGGTCTTCTTATCCCGGGGACTCAGCGGCAAGTCATGCGGTTGTATCTAGCCCGCAGTCGGGCTGTGCTTCGTCATCGGTGGAGAGGATTTCCGCTTCGTAAACTTCGATCCTTGCCTCCGGCCGGCGCCACGCGTCCGGAAAAAGTCCCGCCTTAGCCGCCAACTTTTCCAAGAAGATGATTTTGTCCGGAAAGTGTTCCCACACCTGAGGCAGGAAAGTTGCATGGTGGGACCCCACCCGGAGAACCACGCCATGCCTACCCGGCTCAAGCCGGATGAGGATCTCTTCCGGCGTTGACGCCTCAAGCGGTCGGCATTCTCCCAGCACACTTATTGCCACCGACAGCCTGTCAAGTTCCTCCGGTCCTACCGGGGGAAACCGGGGGTCACTGGTGGCTGCGGCTTCCGCTCGACGAATGACAGCCAGATAAAGAGGTTCTTTCGGTGAAAGAGTGCCAATACATCCACGCAATTGGCCGTCGACCTTAAGAGTGACGAAGCAGGCCCCGGGTCGACGGAGCCTCTCCGGCAATTCGGCGGGGTGGACCTGAGGCGGCGGCAGTTGACAAACTGCGCGGCGAATAGCTTCGCGGGCAAGGTCAAGAAGGATCTGCTTTTCTTGTGGCGAAAAACCCCATGGGCGGGGGGTATCGCGCACACTGACTGCAGAGGAGTCCTCCTTTGGCAAAGATGTCCGCTTCCCCTCCCGTAAGTCGTGGAGCGGGGGGCCAGCGGCAGCTTCTGTCGTTTCCCCGGCGGCTTCGGCGGAATCACGCCTTAGCCCACAAAAGGCCACCGCTGCGTAACCGACGACAGCACTATAGTCTCCGGATATATCCCCACTTGTTTTGTACTCGAGAATCTGCGGTTGCCAGCCAAACTGTTGGGCCAGGTGGAGCAAGGTGGCGATCGGTAATCGACCGCATGCATCTAAGTCGGCCGCACCAGTCGTGTCTAGGCGGCGAATTTTCTCTAAGGTGGCTTGGTCGACAACATTGGCTTCTTCCTGCGGCAGGTAATGGCTAAGATCGGAGGAAGCAATTAGCAGCGTTTCTTCATCAACGAAGGGGGAAAGCGTCTCGGCTACTTCCCGCGGATTGACCTCGCCAAGAAGTGCAGGGATGAGAGAAAACTCCTGCAGACAGCGCTGGAGGAAGGGCAATTGCACTTCGATCGAATGCTCCCAACGGTGTGGGAGCTCTTGCCGGGGGACCATTCCCAAACAGTAGGCCGCCCAGCCAGGCACTTCTGCAGGCACCGGCCGTTCCGGGAAAAAGGGCGCACACTCCGCCAATTTTTTGGCGAGGGGATCAATGGGCACGTCTCCCAAAGGCGTACTGAAAACTCCCTCAGCGACCACAGCCACGCCACGGAATAAGCCAAAGTGAGACGGGGCGAGAATCACGACTCGGCGAAAAGGGGCCCCTCGAATCTGCCGGTAAGCAACGGCGGCCACAGGGCCGGAATACGTGTAGCCCGCGTGAGGCACAATAAGTGCCCGAACCCCACTCAGCCCAAGATCCGGCGCCTGACTGAGGAGCCGATCGACGGTAGCGATTAAGCTTTCCCGATTGGCTGGATAAAACACCCCCGCTACTGCCGGGGAGCGAATTTTCGACGTCACAATGCGTTCCTCGTCAAAGCGATTGCCGTATTGTGCGCCATTTCTCCAAGGGACATCCCGTCTTCTCTGCGAGCATGAACTAAACCTTCATTATCCGGTGGGCTTCGAGTCTGTCCCAGGGCATCCTTTTTGGCCGAGCATCTCGGCTGCTACTGGCCGGGACTTTGCCGAAAGCTCGACACTACGGGAATCCGCATTCAAAGGGGGTACCTTAAGTTGGGCCAGCGGTTTGGTGCTGCTCGAGAAGCTTTCAATCGTCTCCGATGGGGTAAGTTGAGGAATCCCACTAAGATGCGGCTTGTCCCACTGGCCAGGAATCGAGTGCCTTGAAAAATCGCAGCCACACCGGTGGGACGCTGCAAGCTCGGCTTGTCGTGGCTCAACCGCTTCCGAATGAGCCCGGGCATCGATCGAAATCATGTTTCCCCCGCCAGGGCGCAACGATCGCTTGTAAATCACCCCGATAAATAATGTCAGGTTGTCCTGTTCCGGACCCACCCAACTTCGCTGTTGCGGCAAGGTCCCATGGCCACCCTGACGAGGAATCGGCCTAGCAAACCGCCATGGTGAACTTCCGAGGAAAAGCAATGCCGATTGCGTCCAGCCCGCGGAGTTCATGCCCAGGGGGAAATGTGGACACGCAATATCCGCTTGTTTGTGGCGGGGAACCCAACGGTTAGTGAGGCCTTGATTTAGACCTCCGCCTTCGGGCCTCAGTTAATAGTTCGGCGTGGGTGGGCGGTACTGGCTAATGTCGATGCTGCGGAACCATTCGATCGTCCGCATCAACCCTTCGCGAAGGGGCGTGGTCGGCTCCCAGCCTAACTTTTTCCTTGCCAAAGTAATGTCCGGGCACCGCCGAGCAGGGTCATCGGCCGGCCGAGGCTTGTAAACAATTGGCGAGCGGGATCCAGTCAGCTCCAGCACAAGCTGGGCCAGTTCGTGGATGGTAAACTCTTCCGGATTGCCCAAATTGACCGGCCCGATGAACCCCTCCTCGTTTTCCATCATCCGGATCATGCCTTCCACAACATCGTCGCGATAACAGAACGAGCGGGTTTGCGTCCCATCGCCATACACAGTCAGGGGTTCTTCCCTAAGGGCCTGACGGATGAAATTCGAGATCACCCGGCCATCGAATGGGTGCATTCGCGGGCCATACGTGTTGAAAATCCGCACGATACGGATGTCCACGCCGTTCATGCGGTGGTAATCCATGAAGAGCGTTTCGGCCGCCCGCTTGCCCTCGTCATAACAAGCACGCGGTCCAATCGGGTTTACTGCTCCGCGATAAGTTTCCGGCTGTGGATGAACCTCCGGATCGCCGTAGACCTCACTGGTGGAAGCTTGAAGCACTCGAGCCCGGCATCGCTTGGCCATGCCTAGGACATTAATCGCCCCTAGGACGGATGTTTTCATCGTTTTAATGGGATTGTACTGATAGTGGCCTGGGGCGGCAGGACAGGCAAGGTTGTAGATTTCGTCCACCTCGAGGTAAATCGGCAGCGTTATATCGTGGCGGATTAGTTCGAAGTTGGGTTTATCAAGGAGATGAGCCACATTGGATTTTTGACTTGTGAAAAAGTTGTCAAGGCAGATGACATCGTGGCCCATTTCCACTAATCGTTCACACAGATGAGAGCCGAGGAAACCGGCCCCACCTGTGACAAGGATCCGTTTAACCATCCCCATGGTGGCAAATCCTAGGCCTTATCGTACGCGGGTTGTCGCCACCTTCCGAGCTGGCTGGAGTGAAGCCTTTAAGCACCGGTTGGTCTCTATTTGCGGGCGGCTTTCGGAAGGGGACTTTGGGTCCCCAAACCCCAGCCAACGACCCTCAAGTAGCCGCCGCTAAATCCCCAAGCAAACTGGCAAAATTCCTGAGGTTTCTAGGCCGGAGGTAGGCGGTCGGATCAATCGGATCATCAAAAGGCTCAGCTTAGGACAGCAATCTGCTAGGCTTAAAGACATTATCTGCAGCCGGTTGCGCCCGACCGGCCTTCCCACAAGTTTAGATCATCCCGGGCCTCCAGTTGCTGCCTTTCCTGCACCCAAGGCCGGAAAGCTTGCACAATCCGGCCAAAACGGATTTGAGGCCCTCCTTGGTACGCCGGGTGCCCGGGGCGTCCAGGGAGCCTCCTATGCCGGAGATCAACTTCCGCCTTCGCGGCGCAAGAAAGCGTTTCCCCCGGCACAGCGCCGGGTTTCTAGTCCCCCAAAGGACCAGGACAAAGCGGTGGCGGTCCAACCGAGACCGGAGATTACGAGGGATTATTTGCTTTGGGCGGGTCGGCCGTTTCGTTCGGCTGAGAGTACCTGGCGCAAAAACGCGGAGTAATCGTCATACGGCGTTTCCGAAGGCGGTCCGGGGGCGAAGTGAAAAACTGCGTGAGACGGCCGATTTGTTAACGCGACAAGCGTCGAGCACACCGTGCCGAATCCAGGCCCCGAAATGACCAGTCCCCGTCTCCCTTCCGGGTCGGCCTTACGAGAAAAAACGCGGCTAGCCGCTGCCAGAAAAGCAACCGGCGAGTCAAGCCGCTGCAAAGTCAGCATCCGGCGGGCAAACTCTTGTCGGGGGTCGAAGGGATCATCGAGGGGAGCGGTGCTCAGGAAATGAAGCCCCGGCCGTAGAGGCACCACATTGATCTCCCCCCCATAGTGCACCACTGCTCCGAACCGGCGATCTACACACAGGAAGTGAGAAGGCGAGTACTTACCTGTTTGGAGTTCCTCACAACACTTGGAAATGGCGTGGGTCGCGGAAGCACAATTAAGGAGTTCGCGGCACAGCACAAAGACCGAGCGGGCATCAGGCGGTTCGGCCCCCGGCCTGCCCCGATTAATTACCGCCACGGCCAAACCGTGCTGGTTAACCCCGATCCAAGTCCCACCGTCCTTTCGATCTACCGGGCAGATGACTTTCGGTCGCCCATAGTGAACCCGTGGCGGACTTACCGGCCGCTCATAGGAGTCATCCCGATTGTGGGCCAAAAGTACGGGGGCCTCATTTATTGCCTGAAAATGAATCGCCAAAACACACATAGCTCGAATTTAAAACCAGATATTCCTTACAAAAATGTTAACCATTCGCGGGGCAAAAATAGTTTGAGCCTCCGTTAGGACCATCACCAGCAACGGAAACCGACCCGACCCGGAGCAAAAAGCGTGAGATTGGGGCAACTCAGAAGCAGCGAGATTCAAACAAATTCTGTTTATCGCGGGAGGAGTGAAATTTCAAGAAGCTCGTAAAACCGGTCTGATGGTTTTTCGCGCCCCTCATGGTCTTGCGATCGCGGCCATCCGTACGGATCCCCCCAATAGAACTTGGCCCATTTCTTAGCTCACAAGTAATATTTCCCTGGGACTCTCCTTAAGGTCGTCGCGCGATGTCGGGTCATCATTGAGCCGGGTGATCTAGAGCTAACCGCGCGAGGCAATACTCCTAGGCTTATGAGACGCCAAATGATTCGCAGACGGGCACTCCCCTGGATGGGGTAAGCGCGCAACCCGGTTCGGTCAGAGTCCGGCGGTAAATCCGCGAGGTTTTCTAACGAGTCCTCAGCCAGCGGGGAAAGGACCGTTCCGCCGGGCGGACAGCGGAGGCTTGTTAAGGAATCAGAAGGCAGCTAGCCCCGGGGACGCTATCCCCGCTTGCTGGCGTTCTCAGTTTGACTACGATCCACCTGAGAAGCAAATCTGAGCAAGGTCTCCGGCGTGCGAGCCCCATCGCATGTCCCCTCGGGGGTATATGTTTCAACCGGCCTCGGGGAGGGAAATCGGCGGTGGCTTTCCTCCCTGGGTTGTTTGGCTGGGTCTTCCCTTTGCGGTTTTTGCAGAGCCCGACTAGGCTGAAGGAAGCGGAGCCTGCCCGCAAGCTACCAGCCACAAATGGTTGGCAAGGTGGGTGAGTAGAAACCCTGCTTTTTGGGAGGGCAAACCTAGCCGCCGAAAAAGTAGCGCGAATTGGCCACACCCGAATTACTGCCGAAGATTTGGGCCGGAAGGGATCTGGAAGCCAAACACCCGTATCCGCGATGCCGGTTAAATCACCCCTCGGCTAGCCGCCCTGAGTTCATCCCAGGCGACATCAAGTGCTTCGTTTAAGCGGCCCGACGCTGAGGTAATTCCGTTTAGGCCAAATCGTCGGGATATTTCGTTTTTTAATCTTTCAGAAATCCGGCGGCTGCTTGAGGGGCTGCCGACCCGCCCCTAAATTAGTTGCCATTCTCTGCCGGTGCTTCGCTGGGTGAGCTTCCGAGGCTTGCCGCCTTTCCTGGTGGGATGGGCTGGCAAGCCGCGCCCCGCCGTTGGCACGTTTACCTTCGATTGCTAAGTCCAGGCAAAAACGCGAGGTGGATCATGTCCCCGCGCAAGAAAGCCGGAGAAACCGGAAAAGCTCAGGCTTCCGCTCACGTCAAATGTCAAGCCCCAGGATCTAAGTCGCGTGAGGCTGTTGGTCCTAAGTCATCCGGAGGGAGTAGTTCCCAGAAAGTCAACGGACAAACAGGCTCAGGCACGAAGCTGAAGATCTTTTGGGCCGTGTTTAATGACTCCTTCGAGCCTGTGGCTCTTTTCGCCTACGCTGATCACGCCAAGGCCGTTCGGAAAGCCGAGCAGCTCACCGCCAGCTTGCGGATTCCGCATTTCGTCCAAAAAATTAAGCGGGTAGTGAGCGAATAGGGTCGGTGTGAAGTTGGACCGATTCCCGTGAATGGGAGGTGCTTCGGACGGCCTCTGTCAGCCCGGCCGGTCAGAGGTTCTTCATAATGTTGTTTTGCGCGGAGGTCAGTGGCTGATAGGGCGTCTTTGTGCCTTTAGGGAACAACGTAGGTGGCCAGCGAGAATTTCCGGAAGCATTTTCTCGGGACCATGAAACGAGGTTCTCCCTTTGGAATGATCCGTACTGAGATATCGGCAAGAATTCGCGCCGTGGCCCCCGCTTACTTGGGGGCTGTCGGTTGGGTTATTTTCGCGGTGATGCTTCCGGGGTGTGGAGGCAACTCGGCATCCCATTCGGGCAGTCAGGGGAAGGGGGAAGTCCTGCCGGCACTTGATAGTCCATTGCCCCCGCTTGATGACGGGCGAATAGAGTTGGCTGGCCCAAAAGGTTGGTATTATCCGCCACGAAGTGCGCGGTATGTCTTTCGTGTGCAAAAAAGCCAAAATGCAGGAGTGCCGGTCATCGCTTTGACCGCAGAAGATGTAAACGAGCCAGCGACATTAACGTCCGAGACGGCTAACGCTTACATTCGCCAGTTGGCCGAGCGGCAGAAACGGGATCCCAAGAGTTACCGGGTCCTTCAACTTGGTGGACGAAGTTGGATAGCCTACCGGAGCCGGGGTCGGCAGCCGGGCCGTGTGGGCGAGGTCTTCGACATCCTCGCTTTAGAGACGGTCGCTGCAGGTCGGCGCTACACCTTGCGGTTAGTATGCGAGGCCGGCACTCTCGGCCAGTGGGAGCCTTATCTGCGAGCAGTGGCGTCGGGCATCCGGTTTTTGAAAACTGAGGAGCTTTTGGCTAGCAAGGAAGGTGCCGCCGCTCCCGCGCCGGAGATGGCAGAGCCGGCCAAGGGCGAGGAAACGATCGCCGCAGAATCGCCTAAGGCTGCTCCCGCCCCGGCCAGCACGTCTGCGCAAGAACAAGCTGCTTCAAAACCGGCTAAACCCGCCCCGAAACCGGAGAAGCCAAAGCCCGCTGAGCCTGAACTGGATTTGGAATCGCTGGAAGAGCTTCTGCGCTAGAAAGTTTTAATAGGTTTGCTCAGTGGCGCCCCGGGGCAGCAAATTCGTTGTTGTTCGAGACTCGTCAGCGAAAAAGTGTTTGGCAGAACTGTCCCTCTAGGGCCCAGTCCGGTTGTGGAGGGGGATACCCGTTAACGACTAAAGACAGTCCGGGCTTACCGGCGGAGGAAGCGACACTTCTTATAAGGCAAAGAATCTGGGGTGCGCACCCATGGCGCAAGGGCAATTGGATGTTTACCGCGATTGGCTAAAGATTTCCGATACCAATCGTCCGTTAAACTATTATCAGCTTTTGCGTCTTCGACTCTTTGAAGACGACGTCAGTCGGATCCGGGCGCATTATCAAAAGTTGGCGGCTCATGTCCGGCAGAATTACTTAGGCGGACCTCATGCGGCCGAAGCACGCCGGCTGCTCGATGAGCTTGCCCGGGCCATGTTTTGCCTAACCGACCGGCGAAGAAAACAGGAGTACGACGCGGCCCTTGGTCGTGCCGATGTCGTTCAAGCGCCAACGCGGGATTTTGCCCAAATCCTTTTGTTCAACAAGGTGTTGACGGTCGAGCAACTGGAAAAAGCAAAGCGATTTGCGGATACAGTTGGAATCGATCTCCGCGACGCCATCTTGCAGCAGAAACTTGCCCCGCCGGAACAAGTGATGCTAGCCTACGCCGAGGCCCAGGGGCTACCTTATATCGAATTGTCGGACATTACGATCGACGAGTCCCTAATCCCGCTTGTGCCGGCCAAACTTGCAAGGCAGTATTCGTTCGTGCCACTGTTCGAAGATGGTGAACACATCATTGTGGCGGCCGCCAACCCGCTGATCCCGGATGTGGAGGAAGAGCTCCGTTTACGCTTGGGCAAAGCCATCCGGACCGTGTTGTGCCGGCCGGCTAGCCTCAACGAGGCTATCGCCAAGTATTATCCGCGGGACCTGCCCTATCAACCTGTGGCCAGGCAGGCAGCCGCCAGGCCTGCAAGCGCCCCCGCCCCCGAGACGGCTCCGGCCCCTGAGCCCACACCAAAGGCACCGGCCGGTGGGGAGGGGGTTCGCCAAAGCGCGCTATATGCGATCATCGCGTTTAATATGGGTGTAGTTTTAGCAGTGCTTGGACAGATGATCATTAACCCGGCCGCCCAGTACCGGTTTGCAACAACGGCGATTGTCGCGGTAGCGGTGGGGCTAGTTGCGGCAGGAATAACGTTTTTTGCCACGTTGAAGCGGTAGTGACTGCCGCCAGGACCAGTCCACAGCGACAAGGGGCGCCCATCACATACGCTGACAACAACCCCGGCGCCGGGGGCCGGTGTGACGCAAGAGGGGGGCGCGCCGAGCAGTTACCCATGTGGCGGGAACTGGCGATCATCCGCTGGCAAAAAGAATTCGCGGGGCAGGGGTTTTACCTTCCCACGGAAAACAGCGAGGGCATTTGTCGACGGCATTTCGCGTGGACAGCCGGCCGAGCCTTTTAGCTAGTTAGAGGCTATCCACTCAGGGCCGCTCCTTCTTCGGAATTTCTAGGACCAATCTTCGAACTTGTTTACAAAAATACCCCCGCGTTTGCCGGTAAAAGGGTTCCCACGAGCAACCAAGCGACTCTCCTACGCACACCAGGGGCGATCGCGCTTTTCTAAGCGGCGAAGACTGTCGAGGGCAATCTGCACATCCTCGGCGATCTGAAAATCGAACATCCCCGCGCAGATAAAGTCAGCCCCATTGCGATAGGCGAAGGGGAAGGCCATGCGCGGATGAATTGCCCCGGCCGCCATAACTTTAAAGGCAACCCATGGCTTGTTAATTCCGCGGAAGAAGGCGGCCGTTTCTTCCGCGTTGAGACACCACATGTTGTCGTGATAGCGCCCGTGTTCTGAACGGAGACCTTTATACCAACACCATTCCTCTCGCAACTCCGGTGGAGAAGCCGACCAATACCGATCGGAGTGGAAAGTCTTCACATAATAATCCGGGTCCACGCGGTGTTTTTCGCACGCCTTTGGCGTCTCTAAGGAGTGGGCGCCGACGCCGGCGGGAACTCCGGCCTCTTTAATTAAGGCGATGGTCTTAGCGATCACCTTCACTTTACCATCCATGATCCACCGATCGGTCACTTCCCCGTGGGTGTAAATAAGTGTTGCTCCCTTGCTGAGGACAGTTTTTATCTGCTCCCGCACGTCGTTTTCATCCGGACTGGGCCGGATACACACCATGGACTGGAGATTGCTACCGGTCTTTTGGCGATATTTCACGTAAACATCTTGGCATGCCGGATCAAGCAACACCGTGTTGATACCGTAAGACTCGGCAAGTGCGAAAGTCTCGAAGACCTTCTCATCCGTGTTGTAGGCTTTGAATAGCCGCGAGACGTAAATTAAATCGCGGGAGTGTGCCCAGCCGCCGATGAGGTTACCGCCCAAGAACAGCCGACTGATCTCTACGTTACCGATTTTTCCCTTTGGCATTTGGCGGGCTGCCTCCAGCGGCGCCGGTTGGGCGGTTGCCCCCTGCTGGAGCGCCGCAAGGAGGATCCTTTCCTCAGCTCCCAAAGCTGCCACACCGGCAGTGCCAAGAAGTCCCTGGAGCAAAAAGCGGCGGCGATCATTGGACTCGCGCATCGGTACCTCCTTCGCCTTGCGTATTATGCGTTGCGTTGGGCGGGCCTATAGAAAGCGTTTTTTCCAACGGTAAGGGTTCACGTCTTTAAGTGTCAATCTTCAGCTCGCGGGCAAATCTTAACCCAGCCCCATTTTACCAACCGGATGGTGTCAAAATCCCCAAAAAAGTTGGGGAATTTTGGCAGCCGATTGCGCGTGATCATCATTTGCAAAGCCTTCGGTCCCGGTGCTTCCAGGAAACCAAATCGAAGCCCCAAGCAAGGAGGTTCACCCGGGCAATTGACCCAGTGTTACTGCGCGGACAGACCTCGCGATCAAGCGCTACTCAGACTTTTGCACCCAGGGTACCGAGAAAGCAGAGTTAAGGTTTTGTCGGAACCAAAGATCACTAAGTTGCCCGATCAAATTGATTTTCTCGATCCAAGGGTTATCTACAGGTGGAAGGTTGGAGCTGGAGCAAGGTGGGGAGGATTTTGGCCGACTTTATAGGCATGCCCGACTGCCGCGGCAAGGAACGTTCCGGACTGCGTAATCGCCGTGGGCAGCTCCAAGGGGGGCGTGCTTTGCAAAGATGAAAGGCCCGCAGATAATAATTTAAGCTTCCCCGCGGAAATTATTCCCGCAAATTATGCCGGCCGGGCGACAGCACCGCAAACTTTTGGAGGCGACACGCTGGAAACATTAAGGTTTCCGCGAGGGGTTCTATCGGTGGCCCAAAGTGGGAAGAGTCCCTTAAGCGAGGAACCTCCCGGCTCGCTGGTTAGTGCTGTAAAAGGGATAGTGGGAAATCAAAGTCGCCTTCGATCTGGCCTGGCTATCCATGTTCAAAACCTCGCGGGTGGCGCAGCGGCGAAAGGGGGCCGCTGTTCGAAAAACGAGCGTTCCTACGGTGGGTGTAGCTCAACTGGTTAGAGCACCAGACTGTGGATCTGGTGGTTGCGGGTTCGAGCCCCGTCACCCACCCTTATAAAGCCGCCTCCCTGTGTCTTTACTTCCGGGTTTTATCGCAGGTCCCGCCGACATCATTTGAACGGTCGTTCCCCATCGGCGTTGAGCCAAGACTTTATGCGCCGATCTTTTCCGCCGGCCGTCTTGGATAGTGAAGCGGCTGTCTATTCCGCACAAGGTAGCAGGATGATATTTTCTCGCCGATTTCTTCGCCGATTTTTCCTCACAAGCGTCTCGCCCCTCAGCGGGTTTGCCGACTTTTTGCTTAGCGATGCAGAGGGGAGGTAGGGCCCAGGCGAAAGCTTGCCTTTTTCATGTTGGCCCAAATCCGCAAATCCGGGCCCGACAAGCCGAATAACAAAACCTCACCGTAGGAAAACAGTCCGGCTCAGTTCGAGCTTTTTTGTGGCGTTGTGAAAACAAGCCCGCGATGACCCCTAGCGCCTTTTGCTTTAGCTTCGCCTGGCCAATTTCCTACTTAATTTACGTCCGGCACAAAAAAACCTGCGGAGCTGTCCTCGCCGGAAATGGAGGCGGTATGGCAGTTTGTGCCCTCCGCGCAGCCCTCAGAGGGACCGCAACTGGCCGCTTGATCACGTGGGGGTCTGCCCCCCAACTTGTCATTAACCATGCGACGTTCAAACGACCAGTCTCTGAAAGGAAGAGTGTCGACAAAGCTTGGCGGAGAAAGCCGAGCTTTACGGGTCCAAAGGCCTCGGAGGCCACCGCGCCAGGTTTAGAACCGCCGCTTGCCGATCAGTTGGCTTTTACCTTTGCCAGCACTCCTGGTCGGGTCTCAAGCCCAGCGGCTAACCCATCGGCTTTTAATGCAAAGAAGTCCCCTGCCCGCGGCCGACAGGCTCGGCGATCGTCCGACTGGCGAAAGTGATTACTCGCCTGAAGCCGTCACTCGCCAAACTGCTCGGCCAGTTCGCGAATATACTGAAGGGCTTCCTCGAGCGAAGGCACCTCGGCACCTGGTACCCGGCCGGCGCGGTCGCATTCAGCCAAAAGGAGAAGTTCCTCGAAATCTTCCGACTCCTGGAGCCGGCGGCGAAGCCGTTGACTAAGCCCACCCCGGTGCAGCTCCTGCGCTTCCATATGGTGGGCAATAAGCCAGGCTGTCCGCTCAGTGATATAGCCCTCGAGGGCTTCTAACGCTACCTGCACGTGGTTTGCCGGATCAATCGCTTTGCCCACATCGTGGAGTAAAGCAGCAAGAAGAAACTCCTCGTCGTAAGGGAGCCGTTCCCGAGCCAAAGCAAACACTTGCAAGCTGTGGTAGAGTAGATCGCCCTCCGGGTGAAACTGCGGATTTTCCCGAATGCCTTCCAGCGGGGCAAGCAAAGAATAGTAAACCTGAAAGCGGTCCAGGCGATTGTCCACCGCTTGATCTGCTGCTTGGCTTTCCGGAGTTTTACTTGTCATCTCCTCGCCCAGGAGGGCAACCAACTGGGCAATGGAGGCCCGCTCCATAGGCCGGCCGGTGATGGAGCTTCGAAACACGTGGCCCACCATGTTTGCCGGGTAAACGGTCAGCTCAAACGGGTAGCGGGTCTCGAAGTGGATATGCGTGTACCGGCGCAGCTCTCCCTCTTTGCGAACAAGTTTCTCCTCAACTTCAAAGTGGATACCCTCCTGCTCCAGAACGTGGCACACCGCCTCCACACTGTCGGAGAAGACGTGGAGATCTATGTCCGAACCTTGTCGAACGTGGCCAGTGAGGACGCTTCCGACCAGTTTTGGCCGAAATGGCTCTAGTAGTCGCATTATCCGCAGTGCCTCGCGGCGCATGTCGGAAAGCTTCTCCGAGCGGCGCTCGCCTTCGTACATGCGAGCCAGCATCGCGATATAATCACGAATTTCGCGATTGCTGGGTAGCTCGGCTTCGCGCGGTTGGCGCCCACAGATCCGCCGGGCAGCCTTCAACTTAGCCCGACGGTATTCTTTTTCATGGCGAAAGTACATCAACCGGGCTGCCTCTTGCGCAATCAGCTGACGGAGTCGATCGCCGGACATATTCCACAGGTCCTGAAATGGACGAACTGGCTCATGGGTTCAACCGCCCCCGAAATTAGCAAAAATTTTAGAGAAGCCCCCTTTCGTTTTCGCCACAACGTTGATAAACTGAAGAAAGCCCCAGCTGCCTGCCTTCTTAAAACAGTGAACGGTGCCTGCCTTAGATGCCCGCCTTGGTTCTGCCCGCGCTTTAAGTAGCACAAGTTCCACAGGTGTGCACGGAATGATAGCTTGTATTTACAAGGAGGATGTGGCAAAATAGCTGTTTTCATTTATTTTCGCAAGTATTTGCGATCCACAGTACGCCGCGAAGCGTAAAATATTAGATAAACACGGTCCGATTTCGCGAGTCCGGTGTTTATTATCATTATAGGGGGGCTGGCTCAGAGTGCGCTTGGGCTAGCGGTGATGGCTTCTTGCGGGCACTTGGGGCATAAAGACGGGGGTTTGACGACCAATACCACAGCCAGGGAGCCGCGATCTTACTCGGCCGTGGCCAATTGGACCCAGCTTGGCCAGACAAGGTGCGCCGGCGCAAAGTGGTTAGCTTCATCGCGGATGTGTGCCCTTATGGGGTCAGCTGGGCGCAAGAGGAACACAGGTGCGGTAGAAACCCGACATCTGGGCGAGGATAAGGGGCTGTAAAAGCGGGCAAAACGTGGGCAGGTGGTCGAAACTAAATGTTATTGGGGGAGGGGGAGAGTCGTTGACTTCCGATGCTATAAGCCCCGGGCTTAGTCCGCAGAGCGGACTCGTGGATCGAGGTAGTCCCCAAGTTGGGATTAAGCCCGAGCGTTGCTGGTTGGTGGACTTTTGGTGTGTCGACGTGAAGGTTCAGAAAGGTTAAAAGCGGAGTCAGTAGCTCGGAGCAAAGTTCCAGGAGGAGAAAGGAAATCCCATGGCAAAAGCAGAACGCAACATTCCCTCGTTGACGGACCGCGCCTGGAAGCAGATCGAGGCCATTTTGAAGCAGGTGCGGACACGGTTGGGCGCGCCGACCAAATTGTCCGACAGGGCGTTCCTTGAAGCGCTTCTTCATCGGGCGAAAACGGGTTGCCCGTGGCGTGGTTTACCCGCGGAGTATGGTGACTGGAATGCTGTGTATCAGCGATATCGTCGCTGGAAGCAGCGGGGACTGTGGCGTCAACTAAAGGAGCGCCTCCCGGAGCAGGTGGGCAAGTTGATTGATGCGATTTCGACCCAGGAGCCGATTCGGCCTTCCCCGCTTCGTCGGCGTGCTCGACCGAAGCCAAAGGCAGCGGCGCCCAAGCGGCGTGCTCGCTAAGCGTGGCGGCCTTTTACCCGCAAAGGCGATTCCTGATCGTACGCCGGCAACCTTGAACTTTGCGCTAGTGCCTTTGTGTTTAAAGGTGCCGGAAGTCATTACTCGCCAAAAGTACGGTTACAATTTGCCCAGTTGGAGGGTGCGAGGATGCCCTCCGCTGAGGGCAGGGGTGTGCCCGAGCAAGCAGGAGGCGCTCTCTGCGTATAGCTGTTGCCAAAGTTGGGGTGGTCCGGGTGGGCCACCCCAGCTTTTTTTCGGGGCTTTGCGTCTAGCTTTCAAAGTTACGCCCACTGGTCACTGGCTTGACACCCCTGGACGGGTGGACAGAGTGAAGGGATTGGCCGGAGGACATCCCGACCTAAATTCTGTAGCAGATTCCCCAGGGCTGCATTTGAGGCCTCCCTCGCCGCAAGAAAGTCCTCGGGCAGCCGGCCAGCTCGTAAGGCGTCTTTTAGTTGCTCCTTTAGCAAGCTAAGCCTTATCTTAAACCTCTTGAGTAATGACAATCCCCAGGGCGCGGAGGCACCGTGGCGGTCCTCGGCGCCCTTATGCTTCAAGTGCCGGCCCCAGGGGGCTGGACCATCCCATGCGTTAGCTGATGTCTCCCACCGGCGCGGTCCCAGCGGGGGCAAGCCCCGAGGGTCTGCGGGTCGCGCGAGTGAGGCACGCACTTTCGGCCCCGGTGTCTCCCGCGGCCGCCATCCGAAAGGCTTAATGGCATTGACACACCTGCGTCACCCTCCCGAAAAAACTTCGGTGGGTCTAGGTGCCGGTAAGGGTTGACAAGTCTACAGGCCTTTGTCGCAAGTGGTTTCCCAAGCCGGTTTAACTCGGCAGACTCAGCACCGTTAACCCGGAGTTTATCTAGCTAAATTTCTCGCTCTTTCCGTGTTGCTATGAGTTATTCTTCACCTGGTCAAGTGGAACCTCAAACGGAGCAAGGCGACATTTATGTCGACATTTTTAGGCTCCATTATCTTTTTGCTTTGGGGGCAGTCGGGCTACTTGTGGCGACCGTCGCTTTGCTTGTTGTTGATCACAACCGGCCGTGGAAAAAGTACCAACTCCAGTATCGAGAAGAGATTCGTCCTTGGCTGGACAAAATCACTCAGTTTGGCGCGGAGATTGACCGCCATTTGTCCGCATCCTTAAGCCCGAGTAAATTCCAACCACCGCGGCGCCCGCCGGCTTGGTTGAGATGGCTCTACGGTGGGCCGTTCTTCGAGCCCTTTCTCCGCCGGGTTTCTGTCGAGGAAATTCGCCCGGCGGGTATTCGCCTTGACCTCCATTTTGGCACTGCCGATCGCATCGATCGGTGCATCACTTGTCATCAAGGGATGGCTCCCAGCAATGTGGGCTGGCCGTGGCAAGTGGATGTCCAGAAGGAGCGTTTTGTACACGTCCGATTATCGGGACCAACTGGCAAGCTCGCCGAAGCTTCCCGTACGGATTCACCACAAGCGAGCACACTAGCTGCCGCGATACCCGAGGACCGGTTGGCTGCAGTAACAGGCATCTTCCTTGCCCGGGGCCACCTGTGTGGACGAACCGAAGTCCTGGTGGTGGCAGTGCGCGAGGGATCGCTGGCGGATCGGGCCGGGCTTCTGCCGGGGGATCGTTTGTTGCGTGTGGGCCAAACTAAGCCTACGGAGCCAGCCGAGGCGGCCACAATCATTTTGAGCGAGCTTGAGCGCCAAGGGACTCTTGAACTTCTGGTCCGGCGCGGGCTCCCTCACCCTTTTGCTGCGCATCCACGGCCGGATTTGTTTATCAGTCCCGACTCGCCCCATCCTGTGGACAAATTTGGCTGCACCATTTGCCACTGGGGTCAGGGGGCGGCTACTAGTTTCGAAAACGCCGGGCACTATCGGCTGGAGATTCTCGGCGCGAAAACGGCCCGAAGGGCGCGCAACTGGTCTTCCGGCAAAGAGTGGCCATGGCCCATGCGGCCGGTAGGACTGGGCGAGGCAAGCTGCGGACAATGTCATCACCAACCCGAGGAACTCGTCCACTCAGCGTGGGAGGGAGAGACCACGGGTACCCTGTGGTTAAAGGGTTACCAGACCGTGTTACGACTCGGGTGCTACGGATGCCATGAGATCGCGGGTCTCGACCAGGCGGGACGGCAGGTGGGGCCGGAATTGCGGCTTGAGCGACCTTATCATGAGCTTGCTGGGTTGTTGTTAGCCCACCCGGCGCTGACCGATGAACTTCGGTGTGCCGCGGAACTGGTTAGAAATGCCCCGTGGAATGTCCCCGCCCGCTGGGCACTCGCCGAGAGCTTAGAGAAGCTGATCAACCCGGGCAAACTGGATGAGAGTAGCGCGAACTCTTCCAGGAATTCCGGCGCAGAGACCCGGCCTCCCCGCTTACTGCCAGAAGCGGCAGGCAGCTCCTCCGGGTTGTCCGATCAACTTCGCAGGATAGTTGTCGATCTGCGAAGAGAAGACCTTTCCGCCGGAAGTGGCTTGCCAAAAGTTGGCCCAAGTCTGCGGCATGCTGGGCAGAAGCTCTCTGCGGATTTTGTCGCGGCGTTCCTCTGGGATCCTCAGAGCTACTCTGCCGAAAGCAAAATGCCCCGCGTTTTCGGGCTTTACGACCACCTTAGCTCTTCGCAGCGCGAGGGGGCCGAGGGTTTGGAACTTGCGGAAATCGTGGCCATTACTTTCTATCTCACGGGCCGCTTGCCGTCCGACGCCAATCGGGCAGCGCGCTCCTCGTTGTCAAAGCAAGCCGCACCCGGGGCCAACCCAGGGGCTCAAGAACTTCAGCCGGGGGACTCTACGCGCGGGGAGGCTTATTTTGTTAGGCAGGGGTGTATTGCCTGTCACCGGCATGAACGGTTCCCGGAAGCAAGCCCCACAATTGGCCCGGATTTATCACGTCTGGGGGAGAAGCTCGACGAAGGACAAGGCCCACAGTGGCTGAGAGGGTGGCTTTCCAATCCGGCGGCGCTTTCCCCCCGGACGAACATGCCTCGCCTCCTCTTTAAGGTCTGGAGCTCTCCAAATGGAGACTCTCCTTCTCCTAACCGCAACTATTCCTCAGAATCGCCCACTCCACCTGCTCCCCGGGCGCCTCAAAGCCCGGCTGTCGACACCGATTTAACCCCCGAAGAGGTTGTCATTGCCGATCTTGTTGCTTTCCTACTGCAGCCGACTAAAACCCGGCTAAAGCCGCCGCCCCTTCCGTCGGAAGAAATGAGTCGGGAGGCTCTTAGACTTTACTTGCGCGAAGTTTTCCCACCCCAGGAGGCGGACCGTTTCCTCCTGGAAGCCGTGCCGGAGGAACAACTTGCCCAGCTTGGGACGGATGAACGCGACTTCCTTGGCCACCCAGGCCAGGAGGCTCGAACGCTCTACCTCGCGCGTAAGGCCATGAGACGCCACGGGTGCGCCGGCTGCCACGAAATTCCTGGCCTTGAGCTAGCTAACCCCATCGGGCCAAGTCTCACGGGCTGGGGGGACAAATGGCCTCAGGCCCTCGATTTTGGAGAGGAGGCACTGAAATCACGGATTTGGGACGAGGTCGTCACCGGGGGCACGTCGAGGCTAGATGTCTATCGAGATGATCAATCTAGGGCGGTATCGTTTTCGGAACCGAACTCTACTAGTCTTTCCCAAAAAAATGGAATCGCTGGTCTTGGAAGGGAAGAGGGGGTTGAAGGCTCTCCGCGGCCAGGGGAAGCTCCTCATAACCCCTCCAAGGATGGTGCGACGGAAAGCGCTTCGGCACCGAACGCCACTTCGCCTTCGACCGAATCCAACCTGGCAGCCGCCTTTATCGAGGGGAGGCGGGAGGGGCTGTTATGGCTCAAATTGCGGCACCCGCGAGCATTCGACTTTACCCGGGCTGAACGTAAGCCATTTACCCAGTGGCTCCGAATGCCGCAGTTCCGGTGGCGCGATGATGAGCTGCTTGCTGTCATGACCTTTGTATTGGGCTTGAGTGGCCGAGCTTTGCCCGAAGAGGTGCGCCCGAAAACCCCCGAGGAGGGTGAGCGTGTCGCCCAGGGGATGCGGCTTCTTGAGCGGTTGGGTTGCAGTCAGTGTCATGTGCTCGACTGGGAGCGGATTGTGGTTGAGTACGATCCCGCTCGGTTGCCCACACCCCCTCCGCCGGAGACTTTCCCGTGGCTGCGCCCGCGGCTTAAGCCAGGCGACTCCTGGCCTCCCCACCCAAGTGGCCCTGCCCTTCCGGCGGAATTGTGGGGAATGGTGGAGCGGGATACCCAGTCTCGGCCTATTGAGGAACTAGGTGACGACGAGCCGCAATTTTTCGTTACGCCTTGGCGACCGGAACCTGTTTGGGTCGAGGGAGCTTGGCACTTTTGGGAGCCGGGCGCCGGACAGGTCCCGATGGTTGACTCCTTAAGCATCGTTGCGCGAGCTTTGGACAGCGCCAGGGAAAACACGCCGCTTGGACCGCCTCCCTGGGAGATAGCGCCGGTCGATCCAAGTTGGCTGCGAAGGGGAGGCTCGCTTCGCCTTTCGGCGCAGGAGCGCTTCAAGAGGATTTTTGACCGCCGAATGCCCTCTCAATCGGGCCTGTCCTCACACCGGCCCGGCGATGGCATCCCAGGGGGCCAAGCCCTGGACTCTCCGTTCCCAGCTCAGAAAGCCAACGGCCTCCTTGCTCGGCTGCCAGAACCGCCCGACATCCCGCGCGTTATTGCCGCCCGGGGAGCTGTCGGCGGCCACTTCCCATGGCTTTTAGTGCCGGTCTTGGGCGAGGAGCTAACTGCCACGGCTGCCGACTTGTGGAACCTCCTTCCGCCCCCACTTATTCATCAGGCGGAGCGCACCGGTCGAACGTGGACTGCTAACTACATTCGCGACCCGTACCCCATTCGGCCAAGCGTGGTGCTTAACATGCCCCGGTACCATATCTCCCCGGAAGAAGCGGACGCCTTGGCAGCCTGCCTGGAATTCTTGTCCACCCGTCGCCGCGCTAGGGGGCTCATCTGGGAAATGGACGAGAGCTTGCAGGCCGCTGGAGCGCCGATTGACGCTGCGCTTTCCTTAACGCGTAACGTCCTCCTCGAAGGGAACCAGCAATCTCCAATCCAGGGGGCAGCCACGGGGGACCAGTCACACCAAGCAAGCTTTTCGCCGTCGCAATCGCCGGCCTCCCCGCCCGAGGAAGACCAAGACTCGTTAGCCCGCCTGGATCGGTTGGAGCGGGAATTAGGGGCCGGTAACCTGAGCGAAGGCTTCGATCAGCTTTTCCAGCGAAGACTCCAAGCTTTTCGCCTGATAGTGGACCGCCAAGTATTTTGCGGAAAGTGCCACCTGGTGGGGGATCGATCCCCCAGCAAGCTCTCCGCCATTGCCCTTGGCCCCCGTTTGGACGAAGTTGCCGGTAGGCTTCGCCCAAGTTACCTCCGCCGATGGATTGCTGACCCCCGTCGATATGTCCCCTATACAGCCATGCCGGTCAATTTTCCGCCGACAGGGCCCCCGATTGGGCAGGATCTCCTCCCTGGTCCGCCTGAGGCGCAGATCGAAGCGGTCGTCGATCTTCTGACCAACTATCCCGCTTTCTTGCGGGAATGGTGGCGTCGCTCCAAAATGGGGCTTGAAGTAGCTCCATGAGGGATGGACAAGCACCGCAACGTTTTCGGGGAACACCTCTGGTGGGTGAGGCGCGGGTTTTTCGCCGGAATTCCCCCGAATGGAACCTTACTTTGGCGGAGAAAAGGACGCGTGCAAGACCAAATGCGTGGACAGATTTCTCGGCGGGTCTTCGGCAGGAAAGCTGTTGGGGCTGGGGCACTGGTCGCGGGGTTGCTTGCAGTGCCCCGCGTTACTCATGGGGCAAGTCAACCCTGGGGATGCCTGCGGGGCAGATTTGTTTACGATGGGCCTACCCCTGAACGGAAAAAATTAGTTGTTGACAGAGACATCGAATGTTGCGGAAAGTTTGACATTCGGGACGAATCGCTTATGGTCGGGCCGGACGGTGGCCTGGCTAACGTCTTTGTTTACCTGCGCTCCCGTCCCGGGAACATTCCGCCGGAATTGGCCGATGAAACTCCCGAGCGAGTTCTGCTTGACAACCGGGACTGCATATTTATCCCGCATTGTCTGACCGTTTGGGTTCCGCGGCAGAAGCTCTACATTGTCAACTCCGATCCGGTGGCTCAAAATGTGGCTTTTTCGCCGTTAGGAGATCGGCCGGCCAATATCATCCTCACCCCGCCGCCCGGTCCCACAGCCGAAGCCCTCTGGGAATTCCGCCGCCCACAAGTGGCGCCCTTCTTAGTAAAGTGCAACTACCATCCTTGGGAAAGCGCTTACATCCTTGTTCGAGATAATCCTTACATGGCGATCAGCCGGCCAGATGGCACGTTTGAAATCGATAAACTCCCGGCCGGCAGGCACGAATTCCAGGTCTGGCAGGAGCGGATAGGCTACCTGCAGGTCGCCACTTGGCCCCGGGGACGGTTCAATGTTGAGATTAAACCTGGAACCACGGTGGATCTGGGCACAATTCGCTTACCGCCGGCGCTTTTCCAGACGTAAACAGGGCCTAGCCGTGCCTTGAGTGCCGTCCTGCCTCGGCGCAACTGGCCCCTATTTTTGTGCAAGCTTACGGTGGGCCGGCGCACCCCGAAGCACGGTGTGAGTCGCTTTTGGCTCAGGATCGGTTTATCTTCCGCAAGGGGCAGTTGATTTTCCCGGTAGACACCATCTGTGGTGGCTGGCCAAGGGGTTATTCATTTGTCAACCAAGTTGCAGTGAAGTCGGCATCACCAGGCAATGAACTTTCCGGAGGATCGCGGCTTTGTTACGAGCGCCCGTCTCTGGGGACCACAAAGTCCTGGGAGCACCTGCCGGCGGGTTGTGGCGTTGTTTCTTACGTTGATGATTGGGAGCGGCTGTCAGGAGCCACCGGGCGCGTCTTTCCGCCTCAATTTGGAGGGACGCGATCCGGCCGAGATATCATCTCTTGCTCGCGAGGAGATCACACGGTTCCTAGAGGAGCTCTTTGGCACGCCTGATGAGCCGCGGCTTCCGCCGGGCGTGGATCTGGATTTGGGCCGGCTTAAACAAGCTGCTGGCCACCCAGTGGGCGACGTGGATGCTCAAGGGACGGCTGTTATTCGTCGGGGATACTACCGGCGTTACTGTGCCCGCTGTCATGGAATTAGTGGAGACGGAGCTGGCCCGGCCGCTTTGGTGATGGATCCCTATCCCCGCGATTTTCGGCGGGGGATTTTTGTTTACACCTCCACGGTCCCAGGCGCCAAGCCCAGCCGAGAGGACATCCGCCGCGGGGTCCGCGATGGCCTTCCAGGAAGCGGCATGCCGGGTTTTTCCCGCCTGGGATCCGACGTGATCGAAGCCCTTGTGGACTACGTCATCTATCTTGCTATTCGCGGGGAGACAGAACTTCTGCTTATCCAATATGTCGTGGATGAAGAAGAACCGCTCCCTCTCACTGTCCCATTCAAAGAACGGTTCGTAAATGAGGATATTGCCTTTATTGCCAGCCAGTGGCGCGCACCAGAGGTTGAACCCGATCGGGTAGTGGTAAAACCCCCCAGCGCTCCGTCTTTCGACGACAAGCAAGAGCGGGCGGCTTGGGTCCAGCAGGGAAAGGAAATCTATCTAAGCGCTCGCGCCCAGTGCTCTAAATGTCATGGTTTAGAAGGGGCAGGCGATGGGGAGCAGGCCGGCAGTCTTTACGATGATTGGAACTACCCTAAGAGGAGTCCCGACGCCAACCAGACGGAAAAAAGGGCCAGGTTGTACACGCTTCCACTGCGGCGGCTAAGAGCGCGAAATCTAAAAGAAGACCTCTTTCGCGGGGGCAACCGGCCGGAGGATCTTTACCTTCGAATCGCGGTCGGTCTGAAGGGGACCCCCATGCCCGGCGCTGGGGGCTCCCCGGAGGTACCAGGCGTTCTTAACCCGGCGGAGATTTGGCAGGTTGTCTGGTTCGTGAGGAGCCTCTCCGGACAACTTCCGCGTTGCCTCGAGTCGGCAGGGCATGCGAAATGATGAGTTTTTGGCCAGCAACGCCGCTCTTTCGGTCACAGCGTTCGGTTTACTCGGGCAAACCGCGCCTGCGGGCAAGTGACGCAGATTGAACTTTAGCTTGAGCAACAGTTTCGAGATGGAATCGTGTCAACAGGGTAAGGGTTTAACTTCCTCTTGGGAACTTGAGGACAAAATCGGATACCTGCTCTGGGTTTTAACCTGGACGGCGGCCTTCCTTGGCACACTCATCGCAAGCTTGGGTGCAGGGCTTGCCATCCCGGATTGGCCTACGAACTTTGCCTACCCTCCTTTTCTTCTGCCGCCAGGCCGATGGCTGCCCTTTGTTTCTAATTCCCCATGGGAAATTGCGTTAGCTTACCTCCATCGCCTTGCTGGCTGGTCGGCCATCGTTTTGGCCGTGGGCTTTGCGATTGCCAGATGGCGGACTTTGCCAACATGGCAAGGTAGGTGTTTTCTTTTGTTGATGCCGACGATGCTTGTTGTGCAGGCCTCGCTCGGGGGCCTTCGAGTGTTGACGCAAAGCGCAGGAAGTGCACAACTCCTTGCCGGAACCGCCCCGCTTGTTCTGGCCGCCGTGTGGGCCGGGGTCTTTCTATCCCGTAGCATCAAACTTGTGCCCCCCTCTTGGGCAATCGGATGCCCGTCGCGATTTAGGGTCGCTCCCGTCATTTTTGCTTTGTGGATTTATCTACAAACTGTGTTTGGAACCCAGGTGCGCCACGCCTCGCCAGCCGGAAGCCCGTTTTGGTTTAACTTCTGGGCGTGGGTCCACCTTCTTTCCGGTTTGGGGCTTGGCGTGGTAGCCATTTGGCTTGGCGGCTTACTGAGTCCCCGATCCGCAAATCGGAAAGATGACGCTTATACTTGCCGGTTACGTGTACTAGGAAGTATAGTTCTGCTCCAAATGGCGATGGGAGCTGCCACCTGGCTGTCGCGGTTTGGCGTACCCTGGTGGTTTATCGATTGGTTTGCAAATTGGCAACTAGCTTTGCAAGGGGTCGCTCGATTCCCAATTATTCTTACCACCTTACACGCCTTTTTGGGCCTCGTCGGCGTGGTGCTTGCTTTTTCAAGCTGTACCATCCCAGTTGTCAAGGAGGTCAATACCCGCTGCCGCCACTGGACGACATGGGTTGTTGACGAATCAAAACGACTGCCCTTAACTACGGTGCTCGCAGGTTGTGGGGCATTTCTCGCCGGGCTTGCCGCTAGTTTTCCCAGGCACATTCCCTTGGAGGTACTCGTCGGAGGTTTGGCGGCAGTTTTCATTTGGCTGACGGGGCTGTTGATATTGCGGGAAAATCTGGCGGTCTTTATCAACCAGGCTATTGGCGCTTGGCCTTTTTTAAGCGAGACCCATCGCGAGCTGTGCAGAAGTTTACTGGGAGCACTCTTTTGGGCCGGGTCAACCGCTGCTTTTTGCGGTCTTTCCGGCGGTAGCTCGCTTTCCGTGTGGGTGGGAAGTTGTGCCGCGTTGACCGCGGGAATAGGAGGAAAGCTTCTTCGACCAACGGCCGATCAGCGGGCCATGATCGCCGGGTTGGCTGCCGTTGTTGCCGCGCTTATGCATCCTTCACCAAAACTCGGAGAGTTGATTGTTACACTCATCCTTGTCATGTCTTGGCACGAGGTCTTTCGGCGACTTGAGTTGATATTGGAACAAAAATTAATCATTTCTAGTTCTCCGCGGCACGTGAGCGCGGATAAACGGGCGAAAGGATCCAGCCTTTTTCCGCTCGTAGTTGGTTGCGCTTTGTTCGCCGCGATTGGGCTTTTATCTGCAGCAGGTGCTAAACATTGGCGAGTCGGTCCACTTTTGCTTGCCCTGAGTGCGGCGAGCTGCCCTCTTTTGGTGGCGACGGCGACAATCGGGGGAGGCCGGTGGTCAGGAGAACTGCTTCCTGGGCTGGCTAAAATTCACGGCATCGTTTTTCACGCGGCCCTCTTTCTCCGCTATCTGCCGGAATAGCCGAAGCTTCCCAAATCGCTGCGCAATAGTGCCGAAGTGCGCCAAAAGCGGCAATTCTTACCCCGCGGGGTTGGGGATGACGGCGCGTGGTCCCAAGCAGCCTGAAGTGTTGCCCTGAAAAGCCGGTGGCCTTCCGTCGGTCCGGTCCCGCTTGACGCTACTTTGGAAGCAAAGCTTTAATGTTCGGGCACGGCGTTGCCGAGGGGTTTGACGTAGATGAAAAGCGTCCGGACGCGGCCGGAAGTCGCTACTTGACGCCCCGGCAGTAGCCCAGGGGAAAAGTTGTTTTCGCAATTTTGGGTGCGCAATCACAGCGTCCTGGAGCACTGCGGGGCATGATAGACGCGGGGGACAGCTATTTGCCTCCTTGGCAATTGGCCGCAACGGTCACAACTTAACCGCCGCCGTTTGGAAGCTGAAGCACGGGGTCACCGGCGATGACGGATAAACAGTGGGAGGATGTTCTTAAGGTCGTCAAGGGGGAACTGCTTCGCCCGGTGCGAGTGGCTTTCATCATCGATAGCCCTTGGCTGCCGGGCTGGGCGGGAATCACTATTTTGGACTATTACACCAGCGAGCGGCTATGGCTGGAGACGAATTTTCGGGTGGTGCAGCGGTTTCCGGATGTGATTTTTTTGCCGGGCTTTTGGGCAGAGTTTGGCATGTGCACAGAGCCGGCCGCTTGGGGGGCCCGCTGCATTTGGCCCGAGGATGAATTCCCCTTTGCGGAACGAGTGGTTCAGGATTATTCGGAAATTGATCGCCTTAAAAAGCCCAATTGCCGAACCGATGGGCTTTGCCCATTTGTCATCAAGCGTCTCCTCCATCGTCAGGAAATGATCGAACGCGAGGGCCATGCCATCCGCTTCGCCGTCAGCCGAGGACCGATGAACATTAGTTCATTCCTTCTTGGCCATAGCGAGCTTTTGGGAGGCATCAAGACGCATCCCAAGCAGATTCATAAACTTTTGCGGATGGTCACCGATTTCGTTGTTGAATGGGTGCAGTGGCAGGCGACGCTTTTCCCCAGCATTGGGGGCTTGATGATCTTGGATGACATCATCGGCTTACTGGATGAGGCGGCTTTCCAGGAGTTTGCCTTCCCGTACTTCAAAGAGATTGGTCATGCCCTTGATGTTCCCGTAAAAATTCTCCACAACGATTGCCACGGTCTGATCGCGGGAAGGCATTTACAGGCAATGGGTTTTAATGTGTACAACTTTTCGCATCAACATAGCCTGCCAGAAATGCGGGCGGCGGTAGGCCCAGAGGTCACTTTGCTCGGGAATATCCCCCCGCGAGAGGTTTTGGCCCAAGGAACGCCGGAAGATGTCCGGCAGGCCGTTCGGCAGGCGCTGGCGTCGCTTAATGACCACAAGCGCTTGCTCCTTTCATGCGGTGGCGGGATGCCCCCAAACGTCCCCACGCAGAATGTCGACGCCTTTTACCTCGCCGCCCTCGAAGCCACCCGCAATTGAGAGTGCCTTAAAGATTCAGGGGGATAGCTCGGGGCGCAAGGGGTAGGCAGCAATGCTCCGGAACTCTCTCATCAATGGAATGTGCGTGGCCCCGTCGTAGGTCTGGCATAGGCGAATCGGTGGTGCGGCGGCCGGAGCGAAATTGTGGCCGTGGGTTCCGGCCCAAAAGCTTTGGAGGCCAGGCACTTGTTATTGGCGGAAGGCTTGTCCGCCTCGGGGCTTAAAACACGATTAAGGGGCATGCTGGAGCCGGCTTTTCGGGTCCTCCTCCTGCCCGATTGGAGCTGCTGCTGAGGCTAATGCCTGTGGATAACTGTTTACCCCTTGACTTAATGTCGGTGCCAAGGCCGTGGGTACCGTCGGAAGGCCATACGAGCCTAACAATGCCTCTTCTTGCGACTCCGCCGGTGATCTCGGACCGCCTAGCTCTGACGAAAGGAAAAGGTACCGCAAAAGCGGGGCCTCATGCCGCAGCTAGCGTTTTTCCCATCGCATTTTAATGGGGGAGACTAACTCCAAATTGACGTGTAGCAGATAAACGATGATATGGCTTCGCAGCGCGGGGGATGGGAAAGGCAGGAAACATCGGGGGATAGGCGAAGTTGCGCCGGTGGAGAAAGATCCTCCAGGGGTATTTTGAGCGCCGAGCGGGAAGCGGTGCTGAAAGAATGGGTTCGCCCTTTTGAAAAGTGACCTCCGTCTGTTGCGATGCTCGTTGGGACTTCGGGGACGAATTCCACCTGCCGACAGCTCCGCGCGGTCATTTGCGATCCGTAAGGCACCTGGCTTTGCGAATTCGCCTTGCTAACAAGTGAGCTCGGCCTGTTGCAGCGGTCAACGCAAGTCGCGCTGTGGACTCCGCCTGCCAGCCACTCTGTTCTACCTGCCGCAAAAGTCCATGGGGCCGGTGTAATAAATCCTCCGTGCTAGCAAGCAACCTCGGCTAACGGCGATATCCCGCTAACCGTGTGTACGATTTTCCCGGTGATGGCTACTCCGTGTGTGCCCTCCCTCCCTGGAATAAGCTCGTCCGTGGAAGGCAGTTTATGAAGATCCCTTGAGCTGGGCGACCTTAAAGTGCTCGGCCATGGCTAAATCCGGGCAGGAATCGCTCCCCGGCGAATTCGACATCAACGAGGTCACTAACGCCACAGTCTCCGCATCGCCAAAATGATAATCCTCATCCTGTTGACCAAGTCGGTATTTTCCCGCTTCTCCAGGTGGAAAACCAACCACACGGGGTTTCGAAAAGAGTGCCTGACGGGGTTTCGAAAAGAGTGCCTGTTACGCGCTTTTTGCGCGAAAGATTGAGTGAATTTCTACTCTTGCCACTAAGCTTCCTCGGGTGACCAGTGGCTGCAAAAAAGCGCTCATTCTTTCACTAGCTTTATGTTCCCCGACGAAACATGCGGCTTGTAAACGGCTCTCCAGGTCGAGTACTTTTGAGAGCACTGGCCCGCGTGGGTCTTGACCCTTAGCCTCCGGCCACTTGTGCAGGGAAAAAGCCTGCACTACTATGGAACGAGGAGTATACAAGCGATAGGTTTTCTTTTTTTCAACCAAATCTTATATCACAAGAAGTAAACAAGCATCAGGAGTGGGAGATCAGCCATGGCGACTCGATGGATGTTCACTGCCTGGTTCGGCGCTTTAGTCTTGGCAATAGTCCCTGTGGGGCCGGTCGCCGGCCAGAAGGCGGAAGTCATGATCGATTTGGCGGACCGTCTTGGCCCCCTGGAAATTGGGCGCATTGCGCTGGGCCAAGGCGGATTATCGGAGCAACCAATGTTCGAAAGTCGCATCCCTGAACTGCGGGCACTTCGGCCGAAAATGATCCGACTGTTCATCCAGGAGTATTTCAACCTCCTCCCCGAACCGGGCAAGTATGACTTTGCCAAGCTGGATCGAGTTGTTGATGTCATCAGAGCCACGGGGGCCACGCCGTTGATGTGCATCTGTTTCAAGCCACCGGTGCTTTTCCCAGAGATCAACCAAGACATCGTCGAACGGAACGACTATGCTGCCTGGGAAGAACTGATCCGCCAGTTAGTTTCCCACTACCGCAAACGTGGTGATGGGATCCGCTACTGGGAGGTAATGAACGAACCTGATATCGGCGAGTGGGGCGGTTGTCCTTACCGGTTTCAGCCAGACAGCTATTGCCGCTTTTATCAACACACCGCTAAAGCCATCTTGGAGGCCGACCCTGAGGCGAAGGTGGGCGGCCCCGCCCTGGCCAATGTTCGTTCACCGATCCTTCCGGCCCTTCTGCGGCTGGCTCAGGCTGGCGAAGCTCCGCTGCACTTTGTCTCCTGGCACGTGTACAGCAGCGATCCCGGGGCAATCCGCCGGACGATCGACTACGTGCGTGAGCTGCTGGGCCAGTTTCCCGGCCTGCAGGTTGAATTGGTGCTCGACGAGTGGAACATGGACCTTTTTAACCCGCCCTTGGACGCGCGTTTCCAGCCTTGCTTTATCGTGGAGGTCGCCTGGCAGATGAAAGAGGCTCGGCTTGACTGGTCATGCTACTTTCACATCCGCGATTGGCACGTGGAGCAAGAAACGTTCCGCCGCTTTATGTCGCCGGAAGGGGCTGCCTTCATGGCCCGCTGGTGGAACCGGATGCCCCAGTTTGACGGGCTATTTGATTATCAGAATCGGGTTCGGCCGGCCTATTTCGCCTTTAAGCTTTTGTCGCGGCTCCAGGGCGAGCGATTGCGACTAGAGTCGAATCACCCCGCTGTACACGGTTTTGCCACCCACGACCCTGAAATGCGCATGTACAATCTCCTTGTATGGAACTTTTCCGACGCGACTGTGCCGGCGATCATCCGGCTAAAGAACCTGCCAGCAAAACTGCGCGCCCGTCACATTACGCTTGACGCGGCGGCTCCCTGTGATGACGAAAACGTCCGGTTGCGCCCCGAACCGTTTTTCCAAATCGACCCGGGCAGTGCCGAGTTAAACGTCGAGCTTGGGCCCTACGCCGTCCATTACTGGTCCTTGGAATGAATCCCGCAAGGCCACCACAGCGAGTAACCCGGGCCAAGTAGTAACTTGGCAGGAGGTGCGAACCACGTCTTTAAACGTCTGGTCCAAACCAGCCTCAAATAAGCTTCGAAACCAAGTTGGTCCTCCCGGCTGGCTAACCATTGAGGCGGTCACCACGAGTCCGAGCGGGATGGGCGCACTGAGTTGGCATCTCTGCCTTTTTGGGCCAACTCCTCCGATCTATTACCGTTTGGCGGGATGAAAAATGAGGGAGAAACGGACGAAAGTGTTCAGGGGCTAAAGTTTTCCAGAGCCTTAAGAGGCTTTCGGCAGAGGCCGATGTGCGCCAGAACGGCGGTATCTGGATCAGTTTGACAGAGCTCCCGGAAGGGACTAAAATCGCCGGTTGCGATAAGAATTGCGGACACAGCATGCGCGCGAAGCGCCCGCTCGCCAGCTGCAGCTTCTGCGAAGACTGTCGGCAGGATGCCCTGGCCAGCTTGAGCTTATGAGCCGAGGGTTGGGAGACGCGCCGTTTAAGAACTGTTGGCCGCCCTGGGGGCTCCGACTCGGAACCCGAGAAAGATTGCCCCGGCTAGGCTAACAGACAAAGTGGTCTGCGATTTAGCAGGCAAAGATTTCGTCAGATCGATTCCCAAATCTCATCCATCGGAGGGCAAGTTAGCGGGGGAGCGCCGACCAGTTTCAGCATTCCGGAGGGCCAGCCATGAGATCATCACTGCGGCGGTTCGGTTTCACCCTGGTAGAGCTCCTTGTGGTCATCGCCATTATTTCGATCCTCATTGCCCTGCTTCTACCTGCGATCCAAAGATCGCGGGAGTCGGCCAGGCGAATGCAGTGTGCCAGCAAGTTAAAACAGATCGGTCTGGCATTTCATAACTATCATGATCGACATAAAAAACTTCCGCCGTCCTGCCATGTGACACGAACCGGGGGGATAGTGGACGATCTTTACGGTTGGAGTTGGATCGCAGATCTGCTGCCTGATCTTGAACGGGAACAGCTGTGGCTTACGCTCGATTTCCAGCAAGGCCGGCCTCTTGGGAAACATCCCGATCCGCCGGCTCATAGGCAGGGAATCGACCCCCACGAAGAGGCCCGAGGTACGGTCCTTCACGAGTTTATTTGCCCGAGCTATCGGGGCAGCCCGTTTGTAAATCCGAATGCGGCCATCTTGGAGACGATCACTAACTACAAGGCCGTGGGCGCTACCCACATTGAAAGCCTGATGTTGGCGACCCCATGGCGGAACCGGTACCAGTGCCGATATGATCCGACGCATCGCGAGCCGGACGGGGCATCTTTCCCCGGTTCGAACTTGCGTTTCAAAGACTTTGGAGATGGGACCTCCCACACTTTCCTGGTGGTCGAGACAGTGGAACCCCGGGCCGCCAGGTGGGGAGTAGGCGCGGAGACGGTCTTGGTGACCTTACCGCCAACAATTGAGTTTGGGCGGATAAGCCACTACTGGGCGCCCGTAGGCTTCACACCCGGACTTTATGGAGATGAGAGCACTATACCCCGGCGGTATCGCACGTATCTCAACTGGGATTATGAACAGTACCCCTACGATGACCAAGGTATCGACGACCAGATGGTCCGGGACTTTGGCGATTACGGGTACTATATCAAGTACGGACCAAGTAGCCACCATCCGGGGGTGACCAATCACCTTTTCGTCGACGGTTCAGTCCACAGCATTGATAATCGGATCGACGTGGCCCTCTATATGTTCTTGACGACCCGGGATAATGGGGACCCCGCCGGGGCTTGGAATCCTGAGGACTAGCGTTCAGCCCGGCCCTTTGCGACTTTGGCAAAGCTGGGTTTGACCGCGTCCGGCCTGCGGGGAATGTGTTCCGGCCTCCGGGTAAATTGGAGGGGTCTCAGGGCGGGACAACCCGATGAGCTGTTCGCGGGTGCGATGGCTGCCTACCGTTACCGGTCGGAAAGCCGGCGGGCCTTTCGCCCTCTTGCCGGGGCAAACCAGTCCACGCTATAAATGGGTGGGATGTAGGTGCGGAAACCTACAAGACCCTCGTAGCCACCGCGAGAGGGTACGCTGCGATTCCACATGCCGAAGTGGCGGAATTGGCAGACGCGCTAGGTTCAGGTCCTAGTGGGCATTGCGCCCATCCGGGTTCGAGTCCCGGCTTCGGCACTCTTGTCCGAGCTGATTAGTCATTTACCTCCCGAGAGGCCCAACCGCCGCTAATTTCGAACATGAGCTTGTCGCGGTTCCCTGGCCATCGGCATCGCGCGATTCGAGGTTACCCGATGCCAATTGGTCGGTCTAACACCGTAGATTCTTCCGCGGCCTGCTTGGTCGAGCTTGGGCCCTGCCCAACCCGCAAGCGAACGAAGAGGGCTTTTGCTCAAGGCGGCATTGGGCTTTCCGGACGGCCTTTTCGATTCCTATCTTATCCGGGTAACAGTCCTAAAGGATGAGCGGAGTGACTACCAATCGTCGCCCATGCTTAATAGTGGAGGGCCAAAAAAGACACAAAATCTCCAGTGGGCTGAGCGGCACCCTCAAAAGCGCCGGTTGCCCCCGTGCCGATAGTACTTCGTTCGTATTGCAAGAGCAATACGGAACACTCGCCGCCTTAGCCGGGAAAAACGGCAAATAATCTCTGCCGGCGGCAAATTTTTTAGGGGGCAAGTCCCGGACCAGGCCCTTACGGGATTACGAAGACCTGGCGGCCAAGCGCGAATACGCCAGCCGGGAACTGAAACAATCCCCACCCCTCGTACGGTACAAGCGATAAGTTTCGTAGGAATCCGCAAAGTGCGTACGGGGCGCGTAAATCATCGGTGCCCGCGCGCACAGATCCGGGCAAATAAACGACGGCACTAACCTCGCTGCGGGGACTTGCTGCCAGATTAAGTCAACGCAGGAGCACTATGGCAAAGAAATCGCACCGGTGGGGCACACATCAACGCATGCGCCGCAGTCAGCGCATGTGCTTTCGTCGATCTTAGCCTTGCCGTCGACGATTTCGATTGCTCCAGTGGGACAAGCCTGTCTGCAATCACCGCACCCGCTGCACTTGTTGAGATCAACCACAGCTGGCATAAGTCAACTCCTCGAAGCTAGCCGTTATGAAAGTCCATTGCCTAAGTTTCACGTTCCCGTGGCATTGACAGACTCGAGGTCCCCCCTGGTGTGTCGGGGGTTCTAACAACTTCGAGCCTGCCATTGCGCCCGTCGGTTCACGCAGCACAAGGGGACTAGAAGCACCGGAATATTTTACCGCGCTGGCGACAATTTCGCCAGAGCAAAATCGCGAAAATTATTTTTCGGCTCACGGTTAGCTATTGGTGCTTAAGCCGCGATTCTCCCAGCGATAGCTGCCGCGGATCGACCCCGGCCAAGCGGCACCCGGCTTCACCCTAAAAAAAGGGGGGGTTCGTCCCCCCAGGCCCGGCGTGTCCAATTTGGTGGGTGGCGGGCCGATAAGTTTAATTCCTCTTTCCCCAAAAGCAAGCAAGACTCCTTCTCGCGGAGAATGGTCGCCGGGCGATTCGGCTCATTCACAAAACCAACAACCATCGGGCAAGACCACCCCTCTGCCGGGGGTATTGTCCCGCAAGGAAGGAGGCACTCCCGGTGCCAAGGCGGACAAAGGCCGCCTCCAAACATTCGTTTTGAATAGCGAGCTTGTGTGGACGCCGATTTCGTCCCCCCGCTTTTTGCCGATCACCCACTCGGCAGATCCCCCTCCCTAAAACGGCAAGCGTCCTCCCGCGCGATAGGCCGGAATCTGGCCCGATTCAGGCCCCGAACTCCGCGGCGCTTGCTTCAGGCTCCCTACTCCCTCAGCCATCCTAAGTGGAAAAACCAGTCGTACAACCAGGGATGGACCCAAGGATTCCACGTGGGATAGTGTACGGATAAGACCGAAAGGAGGAGTGCGGCAAGGCAAAGTGCCCAACCGATGCGAGTTTTGGCAAGAACCTCCACGGCCCCTAGCATAGCGAATAACCAAAGCGGTGCCAGCCAAAAGGCCCAGCGAAAACCGCTTGCCACCCCGCCATAATTGCGGTCCATCTGCGGCCGGGCAAGGTAAAACCCGACGCAAACGATGCTCACCACGAGCAAGCCAAGGAACACCAGCCTCAGCCGCGGATCATGCCGCCCAGCAATTCCTACAACCATCCCTCCTACCGCAAGGAGCCAAATGGGAGTCAGGGAAAATATCCCGTGATGCCCCACCAAAACATGAACTGCGTAGACAAGCGCGTTTGGCTCGCCGCGATCGATCCCGATGGGATTGGTCCAATAGCTTTGGATGACCCGGCCCTGCCTTTCGTAAGTAAACACGTACCAATTGTCGGCCGGATTAGTTGTGCTTCGATGCATATAGGGCGGCCGAAGCGAACGGTGAGCAATCCAGTTAGTGGCGAAGTAAAAGGTGGCCACGGCCGCAAAGGCCGGCAAGAAACCGACGAGGAAAAGCACAACACGTCGCCAGAAAGTTGCTGCCGGCCCAGCCGCCGTGCCAGAAAGGCCCCTTTCCTCAGGTCCCAACTTCCTGCTCTCTTGGCAGAATCGTTCATCCAGCCGGGCCGGCAGGAGAAGTAATCCCGCACAAAGGGCGGCAAAGGCGAGGGCCGGCATTTCACATGCCGCCGTCAGACCAGCAGCTAACCCACACCCCAGGTACAGACTCCATTTGTAAACACCGTCGATGTAAATTCTCAGCAAAAAGTAAAGGGCAACGGCGGCTGCTACCGCTCCCGGTAGATGGTTATTGAAGGTGACCGCAAAGGGTGTAAGGAAAGTTCCGAAGCAGGTGGCCCCAAAAACAAAAATTCGCGACAAATCGTCTCGCCCATACCGCTCCAACAATTGTGCAACGATCCAAAAATAAATCACAAGCAGTGTGCCGTTAAATAGCGCAAGGAGCATCCTACCCACCAGATAAGGCCGATCAGCCAGGGAGTACCCGAACAAATGATAAACTGGCCAATAAAGGCCGGCCATAATCGTCGCTAAGAAGGGTGGCTTGCTAGAGTACAGATGTCCATCATGCTTGACCATATCGATCGTGTCCCACAAGGGATCCTGAATAACGCGATCGATCGCGTAGGGAGCTCCGGGGACGCGCATCTCCGGCTCCACTAGCGCCCGAACCGTAGCCCATCGGCTCCGATCGTTTGCGCTTAAAAACGGCCGACATAGCCGCGCCTGGCGATAAAGCGTCTGGGAATATTCAGCAACCGCAGCGTTTACCTGATCGGCACGGAGACCTTTGGCAACTAGCCGGGCGCGGTACTTCTCCAATTCTGTAGGGATTTGCCGCAAACGGACCTCTTCCAAAGCCCGCCGGTCAACGGAGTCAACAGCGATCAGACGGCCCAGAAAAGCTCCAAAGGCCAGTGCCGCTAGCAGTGCATACACACTCCGTCGAAGTTGTGCATTTCCTGACATAAGTTGTGCGCTAACTGGCATCATCGGCACCACGGGATATCGTTAGAACGGTCCAACCGGAACAAGCCGACCACTCGATCGCGAATAAGTGCTTGTATTTCAATAAACTTTAGCTCGGTCGGCGCCCAGGGCAAAGCGGAACTGGATCGCCCCGGCTAAACAAGACCGACTAACAAACTCGAGATCGACAAGAAGAACTTCTACCGACCCCGCCGCGAAATGGCAAAAACCGCTACATCGGCATTTAGATTGGGATCATCGGTGACAATCGTGTCAAGCTCGGTGTTAAGCGCCACCTTCTCCTCAACACAGATGTTCATCTCCTGGCAGAGTTCCTCGAAGTCGCGAATAGAAAAGAAGCGGACATTAGGTGTATCATACCAATGGAAACCTGCCGCGGCCCCCATCCGGGGTGCCCTTCCGTGGACGGCCAACTCCTCCCGCCAGCGCCGGTAGGCCAGATTGGGGAAGCTCACAATCCCTCGCTTACCTACGCGAAGCAACTCCGCCAAGACATGCTTGACATTGGTCACCGCTTGAAGCGTTTGCGACAAAACCACGCAGTCGAACTGGTCATCGGCAAAAATTCCCAGCCCGCGATTGATGTCCATGTGGATGACATCCAGTCCTCGGCGGGCACAAGTCAGAATTGCCTGGGGATCAAGCTCAACCCCTACCAGCCTCTTGTGACCCCGCCGGCGCAAGCGAGCCAACAGCCCGCCCGTGCCGCACCCCAAGTCCAACACCGAGGCTCCCGGCGGGATCAGCTCCAAGATGCAGTCGTAATCCAACCGGTGATGTCGATAAATGCTAGAAGGTCCGAGCGACTCGTCCTCGTCGACGTCAACATTTTCCGAGAACGCCGCCTCCGATCTGGCTTCCTCCGCCAAAAGTCGGTTCAAAAATGCCTCGATTAACGAGCCGTATATGGGCAGATCGTTCGGCAGCAAAAAGGCATCATGTCCACACTCAGAAGGCACGTTGCAATAAGTGACCGGCTTATTCTCCGCCACTAATGCCCGGACAAGCTCCTGGGATTGGAAGGGGGGAAAGAGCCAGTCGGAGGTGAAGCTCAGGAGGAGCCAGCGACATTGGGCCGGGCGTAAAGCGGCCGTCAGCTTCTCCGACGTGTCCCCTAGGTCGAAAAGATCCATGGCCAGCGTCAGCCGCAGGTAGCTATTAGCGTCAAAACGCTCGACGAACCGCTCCCCTTGGTAGGCGAGATAGGAGCCCACGTTAAACCGCACCTCAAAAAGCGTTTGGATTTGATGAGGTTCCAAACGGCGGGCATCGAATTTTTTCATCATTGCTTCGCGGGATAGATAGGTGATATGGCCGAGCATCCGGGCTAAGGCCAATCCGACTGTCGGCCCCGGGCCGTTGCCGTAGTACTGCCCATTTTGATAATGCGGGTCGCGGATGATGGCGTTTCGGCCAACGATATCAAATGCCAAGGCCTGGCTCGTCAGGCGAGCAGATGTAGCAATCGCAACTGCCCCGGCCAAGCGATCCGGATAACGCCGGGCCCATTCGAGCACCATATGGCCTCCCAGCGAACCGCCCACCACCGCTAGCAGTCGCCTGATACCCAGCCGATCCATCAACAGCCTTTGTACGTCAACAATATCACCAACAGTAATAACGGGAAAATCTGCCCCGTAAGGTCTGCCGGTTCGGGGATCGATGCTTCCCGGACCGGTAGTACCACGACACCCACCAAGCACGTTGGGGCAGATGACAAAGTAACGCTCGGTGTCGATAGGTTTGCCCGGCCCGACCATGATGTCCCACCACCCCGGGTCATCCTCAGGGTGATGGCGGGCAACATGGGAGTCGCCAGAGAGAGCATGGCAAATCAGAACCGCATTTGACCCCTCGGCATTTAGCTGACCATAAGTTTCGTAGGCGACAGTAATTTCCGGCAGACTTCCGCCGCATTCTAGCTCGAATGGCCCCTGGAAATGGGCATACTGGGCATAGCGAAGCGGCCGGGCGTGTCGCCACGAGTCGCTGCTAGCAAAGGGGTCGGAAAGATCAAATTGCGTCGGATCTTTGTGCTTAAGTGCCATTGGAGGACCGTGCCCACAATTTGCACGCTCGAATTCCTTGATCCTATTTCTGCGATGCGGCAAGCGCCTGGTCCAAATCGGCCAAAATATCGTCAATATCTTCAAGGCCAACCGACAGACGAATAAATTCCGGAGTCACCCCAGTCTGAAGTTGCTCTTCCGGAGTTAGCTGCGAGTGCGTCGTGGATGCCGGGTGAATAACCAGCGACTTGGCGTCGCCAATATTGGCCAGGTGACTAAAAAGCTTGACGCTGTTGATGAACTTAATCGCGGCCTCCTTACCGCCCTTAATGCCAAACCCCACAAGCGCCCCACACCCCTTGGTGAGATAGCGCTTCGCGTTTTCGTAATCCGGATGGCTTGGCAAGCCCGGGTAATTGACCCATTCCACCAGCGGATGTTCCGACAAGAACTTGGCCACAGCCAAGGCGTTTTGGCAATGCCGTTCCATCCGCAAGTGGAGAGTCTCCAGCCCCAAAAGCATGAGAAAAGAGCCAAAGGGGCTTTGGCACGCCCCAGTGTCACGAAGCCAATGGGTGCGAATGTGCAGAATGTAGGCTATATTGCCAAAAGGCCGGAAGGCCTCCTCGAATACTAAACCGTGATAAGCAGGGTCCGGAGCGGTAAATTCCGGCCAGCGCTCCGGCTGCGCTGCCCAGGGGAACTTGCCGCTGTCGACCACGGCGCCTCCGAGATGCACACCGTGGCCTCCGATAAATTTTGTTGTCGAATAGACGACAATATCAAACCCGTGCTCAATCGGCCGAAACAGCGCGGGGGTCAAGACGGTGTTATCGATAATCGCCGGCAGTCCGTGCTCGTGGGCAATAGCGGTAATTTTTTGGTAGTCGGGGATATCGTTCTTGGGGTTACCAGGTGTTTCGATGTAGACCGCGCGAGTATTTTTATCAACAAGCCGGTGAATTGCCTCCGGCTCGCGCGGGTCAAAAAAACGCACCTCAACACCCAGTTTGGGGAAAGTCTGCGTAAACAAGGTCCAGGTGCCACCGTACAAACTGTTGGCTGAGATGAAGTTTTGACCGGCATGGGTGATCGTGAGGATGGCGGCGGTTATGGCGGCCTGACCGCTTGAGAAAGCCAAGGCGCCAATGCCACCGTCCAGCGCCGCCAGGCGACGCTCCAATACGTCGGTGGTCGGATTCATCAGCCGGGTGTAGATGTAGCCAAACTCTCGCAGGCCAAATAAATTGGCGGCATGATCTGTGCTGCGAAAGACGTAGCTTGTGGTGGAGTGGATAGGTACCGCCCGAGACCCGGTGACCGGATCTGGCACCTGCCCGCCGTGGATGGCCAAGGTTCCAATACCGCGGAAAATCGCCGGATCGTGGCTCATTCTGTAGGCCTCTCCTTGTTGGCAAATTCGACTACAAATCGCGGGACTAACCTCAAGGCAGCTCAGACAACTGTTGCCCGCCCGCCATCGCCGCCTGTCGGGGCAATTCTCGGGGAAGCAAAATCCCGGACAAATTCAGCCCCGACAAAATAGCCAGCGTGTGCGCAAGAGGAAAACAAACTATTAGTAACGCACATACTAATAATTAAGTTTTTGGCAAGTTATTCTGTGATAATAACTGCGCCGGCGCCGGGGTCAAGCGGCCGCTTTTGTTAGAGATCGGACCGGTCGGGAGAAAATCGCTCCCGGAGGATGACAGGCGAAAAGCTCGGCGATACCACCACGCAAACGTAATTTGTAATTCCTTCGCGCACGAAACATTCATGCTGAAATGATAGATTGCCCCTCCTCCGTTGCTTAAGAAGATGAGCGGCCGGCTAAATTAGGCAACCTTGCGAATTGCTTCGCAAGGAGCAATGGTTTCTATGATGTAACCTGCCGCGCCCACTTGCCCCGCCCCTCTAACCCCGATATTTTCCCTCTGCAAACATAAACTGCCGCGATCGATGCTACTAGAGCTCCCCAGTTTTGCCCCTTTGCAAGTAGGAGTCCCTTGCGATGACCCTCCGTCGGCCAGACTTAATGATCGGTCTTGCACTCGGATTTACGGTCTGGGCGGGCGTGAGTCTACGGGCCCAAGAGGATAACGTTCCGCCTCCTGGTTTCACCGCCCTTTTTAACGGCAAAGATTTGACTGGCTGGAAAGGTTTAGTGGGTAATCCGGTGACGCGGGCCAAAATGTCACCAGAGGAACTTGCTCGCGCTCAAGAAATCGCGGACCGGAAGATGCGCGAGCATTGGCGCGTGGAAAATGGCGTACTTGTCTTCGACGGGAAGGGCGACAACATCTGCACGGAAAAGGATTTCGCCGATTTCGAGCTTTGGGTCGATTGGAAGATCTTACCCCACGGCGATAGTGGCATCTATTTGCGCGGTTGTCCACAGGTTCAGATTTGGGATGCCAACGATCATCCGGAGGGTTCCGGCGGCCTCTTTAATAACCAAAAGAACCCCAATAAGCCTATCAAACGGGCTGACCGTCCGGTCGGCGAATGGAACCGGTTCCGTATTGTGATGAAAGGCGAGCGAGTAAGCGTTTGGCTAAACGGCGAGATTGTTGTCGACAATGTGGTGATGGAAAACTTCTGGGAGCGGGACAAACCAATTTATCCGACCGGTCCCATCGAGCTCCAAAGTCACGGAAACCCGCTGTTCTTTAAAAACATTTTCATCCGGGAGCTACCCCCGGATAACACAAAGTAACCTTGGGAAATTAAAAGCAGGCTTGTTTTGAAAGCCCGCACAGCCGGTTCCCAAGGGAGCTACTACGTTTTGGCAAATTCTCCCCTTCCCGGCCAGGCAAGGCGGAAGCGAAAGGCCCTCCCCGAGCCTGATGCGATCGATCGACCGCCAGTTTACTTTGCGGCTGCCGCGATCAGGCAACGGCGCGAATTTCGCACCGGAGGGCCAGCACTCCGATGGAGCAAGTAGGCTTACGGATAATTTCCCTACAACCTCGGGATTTCCAGGTGTGAGGAAACCGGTTTCGCAGCTTTCTGGGATCCCTTTTAACCTGCTTGGCTTTAAACTACCCCCAGCCCTAAGCACGTGTTGGCCCGCCGGCCCGTAGCGAGTCGTCGCAAGATCTCCAACATCTCTCCGCGGCTTTGATTCTTTATCCTGCAAAGACCCATCGCAGCACGTCCGAACTTGCTAATCGTACTCGCGGCGCCGGATAAAGCCAGGTACCACTCCGGCGAAGACCTGCCCGTTTGTGTTATCACCCAGTTTACCTTTTGGTCGCCGCGATCTAGTCCTCAATTTCCATAATCCCCAGAATCATGCTGGGCTTAAAACTCCCTGAGAGGCCTTGGCCTAGAAGCCGGCCTGCCCACAACGGAAAATGTCGACAGCTCGGTAGTCGACGTTGTGTCATCCCAACCGGAGGAAAGGCGGCTCCTGTCGTCTTGGTGCCCTTAAAGATGTCGCGCCGGGACAGCGGTCGCTTACGCGGAACCTAACTTCTCGTCGGGAGCCTAAGTAAAATAACGGGCCGGAGATTGGAAAAATCGCATTAACGGCTCACCCACGGACAGGCGCATGGACAAATTTGCACTAAACCGGGAGAAAGTGACATGCTTAGGAATCTCCTTGTGCTTTGTGCCGTGTTGTTTACGACAGATCGGCGGGACGAGGGGGTGGCCGGACAAGTGGAGATCTCCGTGGCCCCCGAGGGCAGAGTGGTCTTTAGCTGGGGTAAAGATCTGTTGATCTCTTCGCCACCAGAGGGACTCTGGTCGGTCGCAACCGATTGGCAAGACAATTGGCCAAGCAATTGGCAACATGCCCGGGTGGAGACGGTAGAGAAACTCGACGACTGGATGATAGTCCACGGGCGACTTGGCCTGCCGGAAGGTAGGTTGATTTTACGAGACGCGTACCGCCCGGAACGAGGAATCGTCCGATGCCTCCGCCGCTTCCGCTGGGATGGCACTAAGCCGTTGACGAAGTGCACGCTTTCAGTCCGCTGGCTTGTTCCCGGGGCCAAGGCAGCTCGGCCGCTTTTGCCAGGCATCTTGTACTACGGCAATCCATCGGGAGCACGCACAGCCTTCGGAGCTGTAGCCATTCATCGCGGTCTACCCGGGGAAGAGTCGATCTTCGAAGAACACCGGTTTGCCGCCCCTTTTGTGAGCATCGAATGGTCAACAGGCAGCCAGTATCAAAGCGCCGCGTTGCACACACTCCCTTCCCCCGTGCCCGGCGGCAACCAAGCGGATCAGTGGTGGTCGTTGGGGCTTATTGGCCTAGAAGATGCCACGGAACTTGTCGCCTTATCGGGGCCTTGTGCAGCCAACGGGCGGCGCAGTGTGGTCAAAGCCCTTCAGAAGGGATTCATGAACTATCCGGACACGTGGATGACCCTGCCTCCGGGGGCAATTGTGGAGAAGACTTTCTTTTTGGAAGCCCACCCCGATGTCCCGCGCGGCTCTGGTTTTCGGGCCGCGCTACGCACCGCGCTTAAGCTCCATAACCCTTTCTGTACACAAGGTTTGCCCACTGTGGGCGAAATCATCCAGGCCAAGTATCGCTTCGCTCGCTCCCGGTTTCGCGATCGCGAAGAAGACCCGGGTTTCGAGAAATACCCCGATGAGTTACCGGGGACACACTACGTTATGGGCTGGGCTGGCCAGTCGGAGGCTTTCGCCGCTCCGCTCCTTTTGCTCACAAAAGAACTAGACGATCCACAGGCACCCCGACTTGCTGTGCGGGCGATGAATCATTTGGCCACCGCTCCGTTTAACGAACAGGGGTTTCTTGTTCGCTACCATGCCGAGAGCCGGCAGTGGTCGCATCAGGATCCGGTCTCGCAGGCCCAAGCCATGGAGAATTTTGCTCGGGCCATCATGGCGGCCGGCACCGTCGGCAATGTTGACAGAAGCTCGTGGGAAAAATTTCTTTTCAATGCATCCGCACTCCATTCACAGCGAATCCTTGAGCCCCAGTGGCGGCCGGAAAGCACCGCCGAGGCGTTTTTTGTGTCCCCTTTACTTAAAGCATACAAGCTCTTTGGCCAAGACACGTTCCGCGAGGCTGCGCTCAAGGCGGCCAACCACTATGCGGAGCGCCACCTCGATATGACCGAGCCCTATTGGGGCGGAACACTCGACGCCCGGTGTGAGGACAAAGAGGGAGCTTGGGCTGCTTTTCAAGCCTTCCTGGCAGCCTTTGAGGTGACCGGCGAGCGGAAATACCTAGACTGGGCAGCTCATGCCATGGATGTTGTGTTAACGTACACGGTTCTCTGGGATATTGATCTGCCGCCAGGTCGTCTGCGGGATCACGGGTTTAAGACTCGCGGCTGGACAATTGTATCAGCGCAAAACCAACATCTGGATGTGTTTGGTGTGCTCATTGCCCCGGCAATCTGGCGGATGGGTGATCACCTTGACCGGCCGGAACTGAAGCGGCTAGCGGCAGTAATGTTCCGCAGTTGTGGACAATTAATCGATCCGTGGGGTAGCCAAGGCGAGCAAATTCAGCAGACTCAATTCGCCCAGCGGGGCGATCTTTCTGATCTGCGAAAGTTCCGTGGGGGTTATAGCGAGGATTGGACCGTGTTGTGGATTACCGCTCATTTCTTAGCCGCTGCGGCCGAATTTAAAACGATGGGAGTTGACCTCGATCGGGACTTGTAAATAGCTTCATGGTGGAAGTGTGGCGGTAGGCGGCTTGGTCGTAGAACTCGCAGAAGAACCCGATCTGCCGGCAAGCTTCGGGAAGAGTGCGAAGCCACGGCCAAAAATATAAAAACTGGTGTCAGACCGATTGGTACCAGTCCGAGCGGCTCAGGTGTGTTTGATTTCGTGGACCCTTAGCCGTTTTTGGTGGCGCGCGGATCGTGCACCCTGAGTCCTGGAGTGGCAATTGGGACTGAGCTCCTCAGTAAGTTGCCAGCACTTTTGCGCCCGGGCGCTGAGCTTACGTAACTACGTGGCAAAAAAGTGGAGCTAGATCCGGCCACCAATGCGGGGGTAGTAGGCTTTTCCTGTCCCGCACTTCTGGAACCGGGCGATGCTGCAGCCCCCGTGGCTCGGCCGTTAACGTTCGAGCAGCTCGCTACCGTTTCCATGTGGGCCGGAAACAACTCGGCGTTCCCCGGGGAGTTGAATCAGCTGGCCAGCCCGCCACCCCCAGGGGCCGACCATGTGACATTTCTGGTCCTAACCCGGAGTTACCATCCCCCTGTCCCCTTCCCCGCATTGAGCAGGCCACGGTTTTCGGGCACAAATGCAGCTCGACTTACTGCTCGAAGACCGCCGTCCTGTTGGGAAAAAGGCAGCTCCGAACAAGGCATAGCTCGGCCAGCTTTCCTTCCTTGAACGGATCACGTCGGGCCAGCACCAGCCTCGGGCGACGTCGCACAAAAAACCCGGCTGGATGCAACTGCCGGCATACCCTCTCCGCACGGGGCGTGATGTTCTTCTCCAAGGGGAGGACTGAAGTCAAAAAATAAAAGCCCTGTGGCCCGCCGAGCAGCGCGACATCGCGAAAGTCCTCGTCCGGTACATAGGTGACGGTCCATCCGGGCTAAACGGGCAGGGAAGGTCTTCCCTTTTCTCCGCTGTTTTACGGTTACACCCCGCGTTGTTGGTGAGAGGAATCCCTCGTTTACTTGACTAGCCCGCAGGAAACGCACATGTAGCCGATGTACTTCAAAGAGTGGATGAGCTCATCAAGGACCAGCTGAACGAAATCGACTTTGAATGTCTTCCAACAGGTGTGGTGCGCTGGCCGAACACCGCGAGCCGTGAGCGGTATGGAGTGCTGACGGAACGGCTCCCAAATAAGGATTTGCCGAAAAGGGGTGTGGGAGTTGTCCAGTAAAAGCATCGCGGTGGCTAAGGCAAAGTTGCGCTCCCCGGGTCCAGCTAACACTAGCCTCCACGGTAGGAGGATTCGGGCTAGTTTACAGTCGTCCTGGACCTCAACCGTGATTTGACCGGGAAACTGAAGGCGATGTCGCCCGCACCTTCCGCGATTCTTTGGGCCCTAACAGCCGTCCCCATCGCAGGGAGGGTCAAGACGACCGGGCGTTGCAAACCCGCGACGACGATTATCGCAGGCTCGTGGGCCCCTTGGTGGGCCGTGATCCAAAGAGGGATAAACTCGCACGGAAAAACTTTTGGCAACCGCGTCCCTGCATCCAATGCCGAGCCTGGACCTAGCTTTGTGCCGAAATGATCGCCCCTCCGATTAACCTTAGCTGTCTCAAGATCTCGACTCGACCCATCCCGTTCGGAGCATACCCAAGCGTTTTCACTGCCCTGAGTCCGTTCCTCCCGTTCGAAGACAGTTTCGGCCGGCAGCCGATCTCCGGAGACCGTTAGGAGGTGGCCAGAAAGATAAGAAGCCGAGATGCACAAACTCGGCTTTTAGATGGACAACCGACTTGAAGGCTTAAGTCCCTAGAAAAGCACAAAGCTCCCCGGCCAGGGATCGAACCTGGGACCTGGCGGTTAACAGCCGCCCGCTCTACCAACTGAGCTACCGGGGAATAGGGTCTCCTCGCCAATGTCCTTGAATGGCCTCGGCCTATGCGAGGCCCTCCGTGAGCTGCACATTATATTTTGCAACCTGGCGCGAAAAACATTCAAGGCCTCGCCACAGGTTTCCTAAAAGAGTCTCTCAACCCTGGCGTCCTGGTACCCGCATTACCAGAGGGCCCCGAGATTCATTACCCGGCAGGGGCCGCGGGGCAAATCGCTTGCTGGAGCACGCGTCCCGCCACGGCAAGGTGGTTTGGAAGAGACCGTTTGGCCCTCAGCAAGGACTCGGCTTACCCGCCTCGAGCCGAAGAGCCTTTCACCCGAACTGGCTTCAACACCAAAGTGAGAGCGTGATCCCAAGACGCGCACAGGGGCCCATTGGTTTAGGCCACGCGTCGCTTGCCGAATTGTTGCGGCAAACCCGGTGCTTTTCGGCCCAAACCGTTGGGGGCGTGTGGGGGAGCCAGCATGAGGGGCTGCAGGCGGATTTCGCAATCTTGATGATCTTTAGTGACTTCCCCAGGCTTAGGAATTGGGTACTTTTGCCAAAAAGCTCAGTTAGAAGTTAAAGCGAGGCGGGATGACTTCTGCCTAAATCAGACGGAAATAGCCGCAAGCACGAGGACTTGGCGGGGCGGGGGTACTCCGCTTGCGCTTATTCGGCATCTCGCAGGGGTAGAAGTTATGCTCCAGTCTCCTGGCGGAAGCGTCAGTCTTTTGACTTGGGCCCCGGTAAGAATGTGCCTTTCGAACTTCCCCAAAAATACGCATTTGCAGAAAACGAATGCGGCAAGTCGCCAACGGGTATCCAGCGTTCACCGTTGGCCGGGAGCCAGTGGGGAAGCCAAGTGTGGCCGGGAAAGGGGGCCCGTCCCGGATGCGTCTAAATCGCCCCTAAGAAGGCCGCCGGCGCGATTAGTGTAGTTCAACTTCGATGGGGGACGGGGAACGGCTTGCAAGGGTTCCTTCGAATTGGGCGAGGCGTGCCAAACCGGAACCTCGCCGCTCCACCGGTTCGCTTACGCGCTGGGAGCTGCCGCCTGCCACCGGCCGGGCTTTGTCCGAAAGATGTAAAGCCAAAGGATGACCGCCCCCGCCAGAAGAACAAGACTTATCGTCTGGGCAATTGTCAGTCCCAAGTTTTGACCGGCGATCACCCAGGGTTCATCGTCCCGGAGGATCTCAAGCAAAAAGCGGGTAAGTGGGTACACAGTGAACATCATGGCTACCACTTGGCCGTCATGTTGACGAAAGCGCTCGAAGGCAAGCAGGAAAAGGCAGATCAGGAATGCGTTGATCGCGCTATAGATTTGCGTAGGATGGACCGGGAGGCTTGTTGGGGGACTGATGGCAAAACACACAGGCTGGGTGCGGCCGGCAATGGCCAGGCAAAGCTGAGATCCTTTGGTGTGTGCAGCCATTAGGGCCCCTTGCGCTGCGCTTCTGGTGGCTGTGGGGATCTCGTCAACAGCAAGGATTCGATCGCCGGGACGGATGCCGGAACTTTCGGCCGCTGACGCGGGTTCGACGGCCGCGATCCGCGGCGGATCCTCGGGCGCTAATTTAACACCGTGGATAAAAGCGATGCCCTTTTCCACCTGGTGCACATGGGGGAGACTTCCTGCTGGGAAACGGACGGCCCAGGGGAGGTCACATACCGCACCAAAGCAGCACCCGTTAAGAAAACAGCCCAACCGCCCCAGGGCCAGCCCCAGCATGAAACTGGGGGCAACAAAGTCCATCAACCCAAGGAGGGGAAGACCTGTTCGGCGGGCAAAAACAATGATCGCGACAATCCCGCCGAAAATCGACCCGTAAACAACCAGTCCTCCTTGCGTCAGGTTGATGGCATTAACAAAAGTGCGAAACCAAAGGAGATTCCCGGAACCGTCCACAACGCGGATTCGGTCCCAATACTCGATGACATAAAAGAGACGGGCGCCGGCAATTCCCACAAGGAAAACCCAGAGGGTCAAGGAAAAAACAAGGTCGGCATTTAGTCCACGCTCAGGTGCCCGCCATAAGGCAAGGCCCACTGCGGCTATTGTAGCCAAAAGGAGCATCGTCCCATAACCGCGAATGGGTAACCCTTCCTTCTCCGCAAGTTGTGGCAGAAGAAACGCGATAAATGCCCCCACGAGTAGCGCCACGACTATTTGGGAAAGCAAATCCCGCGTCCACCCGTAGCGGCGGACAGACTGAGCCAGAAGCGCGATTGCCACCACGGCCCAGATAGCCAGCACCCATCCGAACCCAAAAACCGGCATCCCGAGAAATTCGTGGGGAATGTAAAACAAAGTGGATCGCACACCGCTACCTCCGGGCACAGCCGTTGCCGGCGTTCGCATTGTCCGGCCGGCTGGCAATCTTATCCAGATGGATCTTCGTAAACAGAGTGGCTGTGGACCTCGTGCTGAAGTCTATCCTTTTTCCTGTACGCGGCCGGAAGGCCCCTACTTTCGCCGCAAGCTCAGCCTCGTAAAGCGTTCTGTTTGCTCGCGGATCGCTCGTTCGGTTGGAAGTCTTTCCATCGAACTAGCCCCGTAGAAACCGTCAACCTCGGGGCAGCGATCGAAGATGTAGGCCACATCCTCCGGTTCGGCGATTGGTCCGCCGTGGCAAAGCACGAGTACCTCCGGCCGAATTTCTCGGGCCGCGCGAGCGATCCGCGTCAATAAATCAACACACTCGTCAAGCGTCTTAGCCGTCTTTGCTCCGATCGAACCCTTGGTCGTCAATCCCATGTGGGCAACGAGGATGTCAGCGCCCGCCTGGGTCATCCGACGTGCTTGGTCTTCGTCGAAGACGTAAGGGGTGGTGAGAAAATCCATCTCGTGGGCCAGGCGAATGAGCTCCACCTCCCGATCATACCCGAAGCCGGTCTCTTCCAAGTTGACGCGAAATAGGCCGTCAATCAAACCCACAGTGGGGAAGTTTTGCACACCGGCAAAGCCCAAATCTTTAAGCTGTCGCAAGAAGGGACCCATTAGCCGCATCGGATCTGTGCCACATACTCCCGCCAATACCGGCGTTGATTTAACAACGGGCAGGACCTCGCGGGCCATCTCCAGCACGATGGCGTTAGCATCACCGAACGGTAGCAGTCCGGCAAGGGAGCCATGCCCGGCCATGCGAAATCGGCCGGAGTTGTAAATGATAATCAAGTCGATACCGCCTGCCTCCTCGAATTTGGCGCTAATACCGGTGCCCGCACCGCCACCGATGATCGGTTCCCCGCGGGCAACTTTCTGGCGGAGTCTTTCAAGAATGGCCTGCCGAGTCATTGGCATAAAACTACCTCCCTTTGTGAACGACCGGCTACTTCTGTTTACTAGAATTTGCGGGGCATACCGTACACAGTGAGAAGAAGGTTTCAAGACAGCTTCAAGCGGCTAGACCGTTCCCTCTTTTGCAGCCGTCTTTTGGGCAAGGAGATGAAGCAGCTGTCGAGCGCATGCTTCGGCGAACACAGGGTCGTTGATATTGGCGTCTAGTTCGATCACGGGGATATCCGGCCGGAGGTGCTCCCGGAGCGAGCGGCGGAAGGCTTCGTCGGCTTCGGGCCACCAGAACGGTCCCCCCGGGGCGTCTATCATGCTCCAACCTCTTAGCGGGATGAGCACTGATACGGGTCCTTTGCTGCGGTTTAGCTTTTCTGCCACAATTTCGCCCAATCGGGCGCACTCTTCTGGGGTGGTGCGCATGAGGGTGATATTGGGGTTGTGTTGATAAAACCGCCGGCCGCGAAATTGGGGCGGGATTGTTTCCGGCGCCCAAAAGTTGACCATGTCGAGGCAACCTGGGGCGATCACCGCGGGGATGCCGGTCTCCGCGGCTGCCTCCAGGCGATGGGGTCCGGCGGCCAGCACTCCGCCCACCAACTCGTCAGCCCATTCGGTCGTGGTAACATCCAGCACGGCCGTAATCAGCCCATCGCGGATTAGGTTTTCCATCGTTTTGCCGCCAGTGCCGGTGGCGTGAAAGACAAGCACCTCGAATCCTGCCTCCTCGAGCATTCGCCGGGCGTGCTCGACGCACGGAGTGGTATTGCCAAACATGGTAGCGGCAATCAGGGGCTTGTCGTCGCCGGGGGGAAGCTCGGCAGATAACATCCCGCAAATAGCCCCAGCCGCCTGGGCCAAGACGCGCCGACTAAATCGATTTAGCCCCGCGATGTCAACAATGCTGGGGATCATCACGATGTCTTTGACGCCAACATAGCCGGAGACATCACCGCCGGCCACCGTAGAGACGATCACTTTGGGCACGCCATAAGGAAGTGCCCGCATTCCTGCAGCGGCCACCGAGGTGCCTCCACCGCCACCGAGTGCCATCACTGCGTGAAACCGTCCCTCGGCATAAAGTTTGGGCAGGAGGATTTCCATGCCGCGGGCCATGGCGGCCATCGCGCTTCCGCGGTCACGCTGGGCAGCAAGCACCCGAATGTCGGCCCCGGCGGCCTCGGCCACCTGTTGACGGCTAATGTCCGGCCAAATTGCCGGGGTACCTAAGACCCCAAAGTCAATAAGAAAGGTGCCAAAGCCACTGCGCCGAATGCATTCACGAAGGAAAGCGTATTCCGCTCCTTTGGTATCAAGTGCGCCAACCAAGGCGACAATCTTCGTGGCCGTCGCCGAAGACATAGCTTGTCCTCTGGTCTTTTAAGGCTGGGATTTCGTTGACTATTTACGAATCTGACCGCCCACTCCGACTGACCGGAAGCGTCGACAGAGGCCGGGAGTCCAGCCAGTGGGACTGATGCCTCATGCTTGTGGGCGCCGCAGTCCGGGGCATCACTTCCTAGCTTTACGGCCGGCTATTCACCGCCTTTTTGCGCGGCAGTCGGTGCGGGGTTTATCCAGCATAGCAGAAACCAGCGGGGCTTTAAGCGCAGGCAACTGCAAAAGGCGATGATGGGGCGAGATAGCGGGAGGGAGTGGTGGGGCGCTGGAAGGACCTCCCGCGGTATCCGCGAGGCCCCTCACTTTGGGAACCACTGCAGGTAGTGGGAGGAATTGGGGAGAAGGTCCTCCGGATTCTGCTTTCAGGAAGGGCTGACGCGGTCACCGCGGAGTGGCCAGGCCAAGTCCTAAATCGTTTGGCATCAACCGCTCGTCCGAAGCGCAGCAGCTGGCGCGGTTTTTTCCGATCGGCCGGAGGCCAGGGCTTTGCCCGTTTGGCCTCCCACTTTGCTCTGACCCTTTGAAGATCACGGGCCGGCGCACAGCTCGTTTGATAACCTTTTGGTAATCCAGCCTTGAAAATCCGAAATTTGGTAATCCAACTTTGAAAATCCAAAATAAGGACTGCCGGGCAGGTGATCAGACGGCTTGAGACGTCGGGCGGAGGTTTCCCCCGGTAAGCCCTGGCTTAGGCTCCGCAGCTTTCGCGCCGAAAAAGGAGCTTCTTTGCAGCCGGTGCTGGCGGCAAGCCCGGAAAGCCGGCCAATTTTCGCCTATTGAGAGAGTGGCCCCTAAAGAGGGCGTATTCCACTATGAAGGGCGGTGCCGCAAGTGAGATGCTTGGAGGGTCCTCTTGGGCGGGATAGCGGCACGGCGCGGCGTGACTCCTCCCAGCCGCAGGGCACTAATAAAAGCCCACTCATGGCCCACGAAGGGAAGCCGCGCTGGCCGGCGCGAAGCTTCTTACCTCACCTTCCTGAGGGGGGCATAGGATAAGACCCCTGCAAGGACCGGACACGTCGCCAAAGCGATACGTGTGCCGCCAAAGCGGTTCGGTGTCCGCCACCTGCAAATTGACTTAAAACCGGCAATTCCCTCTCCAGAACGGGCAGCAAAATCGGTAAAAACGGTAACTTCGCCGCCAGATCAGTTTCAGGCCACCACAAGTAAAGGGAACGCGACTAAAAATACAAAGATTAGAATGTTTGAAGCTGAGGGTCTGTTGGGCCGATCCATAGGCCCCCAATAGGGGTGGATACGAACCCTATTGAGCTGCTCCGGACACCGTGATCGGGACCACAGTGCGGGAAAAGAAGCCGACAGTAGACTTGCGACAGGTTTCCAAAGCTGGCCCCGGGCCTTTAGGCATCAATGGGACACGTGGTTTGCGGTGCTCGACTAAGGGGGGAACCGGGGACCACCGCTTCAGCTGGCAAAAGGCGACGGCCGGTGGATTCCGGGACTGTGCGTGTGCTTGAGAGAGAACGCCGGCTTTTGACTGGACTGTGGTGCTATGTTTCCCCCGCCCGGCCAGCTGATACTTTATTGAAAGCGTTAGTGCCCGGTCGCACCGTTTTCCGGTTGGCAATTAATCTCTACCGGTCGGGGACAACTAAAAGCGTCCGGAGTTTGCAGCGACAGGGTGTTGTTTCGGGGTAGCCCGATTTCCTCCTTCGTCGTGGGGCGCCGGGGCGACCGGCCGGGCAATTCGGGTGGCCCGGAGGCGAACGGGGGTGGGGTCGCTGCCAGGATTGGTTTACAGGCCGAATCCTGCCGGGCGGTATACGACTTCCCGCAGGGGCAAGGGATGATCGCGTGGCCAAGGCGGGGATTTGGGTGGTGGGGAGTGGGGAAAAGCTTGGCGGAGGAGCGTTAACAACTCTTGTCGGTTTTCCAGGGCGGAGAAGGGTCCTATGACCGACCGCGATGCCGGCAAACGTGTGCTAAATGTGTATGCTTTGCCCAATGTGGTGGACCCGGCAGAACTGGAGGGCGATGTGGCAGTAGTGGTGGATGTCCTCCGGGCCTGCACCACGATTGTTTATGCGCTAGCCTCTGGGGCCAAGGAGATCGTGCCCTGTCTGGAAGTGAGCGAAGCATTGGAACGGGCGGCCCGGCTGGGAGTGGCAGATGTGCTCCTTGGCGGAGAGCGCCAAGGGTTTATGATCGACGGATTTGACCTCGGCAACTCGCCGGGCCAATATCGGCCGGAAATTGTTTCCGGCAAAACAGTGGTCTTTACGACGACCAACGGTACTCGGGCGATGGATCGCTGCCGAAGGGCTCGTCGCGTTTACCTAGCGGGGTTCGTCAACGTCTCCGCGGTATGTGAGCGCTTAATGAACGAGCACCGCGTCCACATCGTCTGTGCCGGGACCAAAGGGGAATTTAGCCGCGATGACATTCTTCTGGCGGGGCTGATCGTGGAAAAATTGGCCGGGCGAAGCGGCGAGACCTATTCCCTTAATGCCCAGGCAATTACGGCCCGAGAAAACTGGCGGGAGGCGTTCCCTCTGCCGTGTGCACTTGGTGCGGAGCCTATACCGGCAGACCGGTTAGCCCAGTGCCTCCGCCAAACCGCCGGGGGCAAGAATGTTATCGCCGTCGGCTGCGAAGAAGACGTGTATCATGCGGCAGAGGTGGACCGCTTTGACATTGTGCCGGAGCTTGATACAAGGGAGTTTGTCATCCGGATTGCCCCAAAAACGTAGGGCGCCCCGGTCGCTGGGCAACATCCCGGGAGGCGTGGTGAGGAACCAGAAGAGTTAATTACCTGAAAAAGTCGACCGTCAGACTGGCTTTGAAGATCAGGTAGAGCACGATGAGTGTAGAAAAACCCCGGATGCAGATGGATCAGCTGGTTGCCTTGTGCAAGCGGCGAGGCTTTTTGTTTCAGTCGAGCGAAATTTACGGGGGCATCAACGGCTTTTGGGACTATGGCCCCTTGGGCGTGGAGTTAAAGCGGAATATTCGCGAGGCCTGGTGGCACGATATGGTTACCTCGCACAACGAGCTTGTTTGTCCGCCGGGGGCACCCTCGCCATACGAGATGGTTGGTATCGACGCTGCGATTATTATGCATCCACAAGTGTGGAAATGCTCTGGCCATTACGACCAATTCCACGATATGATGCAATCATGCCGGCAATGTAAGAAGCTTTTCCGAGCTGACCAAGTTCCTGAACTTCTCCGCGAGTCAGAATGGGTCGAGTCCTTGACGCAGGCTTTGGGCTTTTCGTTGGATGACCGACAAGTGCTCGTAAACGAAGAAGCGCTCTTGCGGTGGCTTCGGGGAAAGGGCAAGAAATTAGCCCCGGGGCTTTCGCTCCTTCGCGAGCTCGATTCGGGTGGTAATCCCGGGGTTGACCACCTGGCCAAGATCACCAGTCAGTCCTGGAGTCCTTGGGAGCTTCTTGCGGAGCTAGGCGCGGACAGTCAACAAGGTGTGGCTAAGAGGGTCCCTTGCCCTGAGTGCGGGGGGGATTTGACCGAGCCGAGGGAATTCAATCTGATGTTTGAGACGTATGTGGGGGCAGTCCGGGACGAGCAGAATAAGACGTTCCTGCGGCCGGAAACTGCTCAGGGCATATTTGTCAACTTCAAGAATGTGCTAGATAGCACTCGGGTGCGAATTCCGTTCGGTATTGCTCAGATCGGCAAAAGCTTCCGCAACGAGATCACCCCCCGGTACTTTACGTTCCGCTCCCGCGAATTTGAACAGATGGAGATCGAGTTCTTCTGCCATCCGAAGACTTCGGCCGAGTGGTATCGGTACTGGCGTGACCGGCGGTACCAATGGTATGTCCAGCTGGGGCTGGCTAGCGAGAGGCTGCGGTTGCGGGACCATTCCCCGGAGGAACTAAGTCATTATTCCTGCGGCACTGCCGACATCGAGTATGCTTTTCCATTCCTCCCGCCGGGCCAATTTGGCGAGCTTGAGGGGGTGGCCCATCGCGGCGACTTTGACTTGCGAAGCCACATGGAGGGCAAACTAGTCCGCAAGGATGGGTGCTTTGTTGTCGAACTCAATGAAAACGGAGAGCCAAAGTACCGGGGCAGCGGGAAGGATCTTACCTATTACGACGACATTACCCAGGAACGCTACATTCCGCATGTGATCGAACCTTCTGCGGGGGCAGATCGGGCAGCACTGGCATTTTTGTGCGAAGCTTTCGCGGAAGATGAAGTCCCCGACGAAAAGGGCCAGCCCACCAAGCGGACAGTCCTGCGGTTTCATCCACGACTTGCGCCCATCAAGGCGGCCGTCTTTCCGCTTGTAAAAAAGGACGGCATGCCGGAGATTGCCCGCGAGATTTACGGCGAATTGAAACGGCACTTTAATGTCTTTTACGATGAGAAAGGCGCGATTGGTCGGCGCTATCGTCGACAGGATGAGGTGGGCACACCGTTCTGCATTACTGTAGATGGCCAGACGCTTCAGGATGGGACAGTAACAATCCGCGATCGCGATAGCTTGCGCCAGTGGCGAGTCAAAAAGGAGGACTGCGTCGCCGAACTTCGCGAGCGCTTGGGGGCCCCGTAAATGGACGGGGCAGCTGGTGACCGGCGGAACTTATCCACACCTTCGTCTGGGCGGATCAACGTTAGGGTAGGCCAGCGGCAAGGTCCCCCGGCGTTTACCATTGTGCCTCCCTGCCGGCTTAACGCAATTGCTAAGCGCATCCAGCGTGGCGGCCCGGACCGGCTTCGGGCACGAGTCCCCCTACTTTCGGAGCTTGGCGGCGAGTTCGTTTATTGGGGCTGGGTCTAAGTACACGTTGAGCAACTCTTCAGTCTTTGTAAACATCTGGTCGATGCGTTTTTGAGTAGCTGGCTCGCGGGCTACGAGGCGCTTCCGCTGGGTGAGGAGGTACCGGCGAAGATCGTCGCGAGAGCGGAGTGACTGCAATTGCTCGAAGACCTGCCGGGCCCGCTCGGGCTGACCCAGCTGAAGCAACCGGCGAATCCGCGCTATCAGCAATTGCCGTCGGGTAACCACTTCAAGAAGTTCTTGCTGCACACCAAGCAAGATGCCTTCGGCCTCCAAGCGTTCGTCGTCGCTTGGGATTTCCGCCACCACCTTGGGGACGGCTCCCAGTGCGACTGGCAAGCGCGCGATCGGAACCTGCCCGTTTCTAACCCAGAGAACTTTCAGTGACTGAGACTGCCACGGTATGACAATCGCTCCCTCCGCATCAGTTTGGCCAAGGTATTGGAGCCGTCCGCCAGACGGGTCTTGGGCAAAAACACTATAGGCGACCAATGGCCGCTCCGGTTGGCGGCGGTCGCGCAAAAGTAAACGCGTCTGCGACATGTAGGGCTTTGTGGCGACAAAGAGTTGCTCCGTTCTCCCCCGGCGGCGGGCACTTAGTGGACTACGCAGACCACTGACGAGCTGGGCCAGCAGCCCGGTTTCTTGCAAACTGTTGACGTACATGTAGGAAAAAGGTACCTCGACAATGCGTACGGCTCGGCCAGTCCGGTCGTTGTATCGCACGTAGATCCGAAAGATCTGGCCCGTGTGGGCAAGGGAGAGAGACGGATCGCGGACAAATAACCCGCCAGCGCGGATCCGCAGTTGCCCTTCCCGCCGTTCAAGGTCAAGGCTGCTTAGCCGAGCAACGGGGCAAAAAGCCTCCCAGATAAGCGGGAATGCCGCGCGAAGGATTTCTTCCGTAGTGGCCGCTCCTGTTTTAACCCTGGGGCCCCAGCTTTGGCTGCGGAGGTCAAGCTCGCGGGCAAATATCCGGTGAAAGCCGTCCTCGGATCTTGTGACAGCAAGAACGATTGCCTTGTCGGGATGTTCAAGGCCCACCCAATGTTGGGGCCACAAGTCCTTTGGCCATTCCCCTTCGACAACAAACCGCCGCACCAGGGGAGGTTCAACCGGGCGAATGTCCCACTCCCAAATGCTCCCCACATACCGCGCAAGGTCTTCGCCAATACCGCGGACAAGCTCCTCGTGCAGCTTAGGTCTTTGATTCAACGTGGCATCTACGCCGAGCCAAATTTCGACCCGATAGGGCTGAAGTTCCCAAACAGTTTGGGCGATGGCAACCGGCGCAGTAAGAGCACCAGTTAGATATACAGCGGTTGCCAGGGCGGCCAGCGGTCCCAACCCAAGCCCGCAGGCCAGGAAGTTAACCGCCACAATTTTTGGTTTATAAACAACCGCGCTCAATACCAAAACGCTGTTCTCCTATGCAAGGAAGCTTTTATTCAAGCTGGATTGGTCGGAAGACCGGTCGCCACTTCTCCACATTTTGATAAAGTGTTATCGGCCGCTTACCGATTCCTTCAAATCCTACGGGATAGGCGAAATAGTCAACTAGTTGCCAAAGAGGCACAATGGGCGTTTGCAAATCAGCAAGCCGGTGGATACGGCGAAGCTGAGCGGCCGCTTCGTTCCAGTCTCGAAGCAAATTGAGGCGATAGACGGCTTGAGCCAGGTGCGGGCTAGGAAATTGGACCAAACCGTTGGGGCCGAAAAGCCTCTCCGCATCGACCAATGGCTCCCAAACGGCCAGTTCGGCATAGAGGAGGTCAACATCAGCGGGCATTTCCCGGACAGGAGTGGTCTCAATCGGCTGGAGCCGCACCGTGAAGCCTAGCCGGCGCCACGATTCGGCAATGGCTTCGCAAGCCTGTTGGGCAATTGGTCCGGGCACATAACCTAATGTCAACGGGGGAATACGTGTCGGTCGATCTTTTTCCGGCAATTCGGCTTGCCACTCGGTGAATGCTACCTGCGCCAAAGCCATCGCCAGCTGAGGGTCGTAGGGCTTCGGTTCAATGCCCGAATCGTAGGCGTAGTCAAGTGGGTCACTGTGGCCACTGGTCGCCGGGAACGGACCACTGATGACGCGACAGGCGTCGCTTTTGAGGGTACCCATTAACCGGCTCAGGATAGCCTGTCGGTCTAAGCCGTAAAGCAATGCCCGGCGGAAGATCGAGCGGCGAAGGAGGGGCTTTGCTGTATTGGGGATCAAGCAGTGGACAAGAGGTAGGGCGTAAGGCTCCACGAGCACACCCGGCAAAGCGGAATAATCCGCGATCATCCACGGGGGAATGCGGTCGACAAGGTCCACCTCACCCGCCTGAAAGGCCCGAAAAGCGGCAATCGCCGAAGGATAGTGTACCTCGACAATTTCCCGCGGCTGGTTGTCCGCAGAGCCAAAGTAGCTGCGTTCTTGAGCAAAAACGGCTTCTTTATTGGCAAGGTCAGTCAGGCGATAAGGTCCAAGCCACACTCGCTTTGTCCACGGAGGCAAAGCTTCTCGGGAACCGTTGGAGCCATCGGCATTACCGCCTTGGTGAGGAATTAGGCCTTCGGCCAATGCCAAGGGCGTCTCGCCTTGAGCTACGACGGTCAGGGGCGTAAGTTCGATGGGAAGGGTGAGCAAAGCTTCCGGCCGAAGGAAAGCTTGCGCTAACTCAAACTCGGCTGTGTACAAATCGATGCAAGAGGCTTGCTTGATGAGTCTTGCCCACTCCGCCTTAGCACCGGTACCCGGTTGGGGAACCGCGCTTCGGTAAAGCTCGCTGACTATCCGAGGGGCCGTTAATTCTTCCTGCATCGGGCCCACCTTGATCCCGGGACGGAGGCGCAGGGTCAATCGCAAAGTGTTCCGATCCCACTGGACTTCGCCCACAGGACAAGCGTACCGGCCACCCTCCAGGCTAGGGCCGGCAAATTCAAGTAATCTGCGGGCTACCAAGCGAGTTATCCGGCGGGAGGCCCAGTCGGAAAACGGTTCCGGTTCGTTTACAGGGAAAGGTTCGCTTACAGCCACGACCACGCGGGGATACTTCGCTTGAAGTTCGCTTGCCAGTTGCGTCGCCTCCGCTAGCGCAGGCCAAATCCCTAGCGCTTGGCGCACGCTGCGATGGGCAAGTGAAAAGCGGCCCTCGTCGTCATGCCGCCGCGCCTCTTCAAGCTGGGCGGTGGCCATGCGGATAAGCTCCTGTCGACCTTTATCTGCGACAGGATGGCGGGGGAATAGGCCCTCCAGGGTCCGCACTAGCTGGCGAGCTGCCGAATAGTTCTCGGAGTCAACATACTTTCGAAACAGATGGTCAACGCTCTGGCCCAGTGCGTCGGAAAGTCCTGGGTAATCGGCTTGGCGACGATATAGGGTGCTTAAAAGCGCAAGAGCCCGGTCGTGGCGGCCTTCGGCCTGATGCCACGTGGCTTCCCGAAAGAGAAAGTCGTTATAGGCCTGCTGCAGGCCCGGAAGTTGCGGGTCATTCTCGTGCAAGTAATCAAAGTAATCGAAGGCCTCTTCAAACTTGCCCTCACTTACCAGCTCCCGGGCCTTAGCGAGGACAAGATCGTGAAAGAGATCAATTTGGGCAATGGCCGCCCAGGGAATTTCGTAAAGAACGTCTGGCTCGTCAACAAGGCGAAACTGCAGGTTACCCGTTCGAGGCAACGGCTGAGGCACCCGGCGGTTGGGAAAGGGCAAAGGCAATACTTTCAGGACTTTCCCGCCGGCGTCCGGGGTCAACGTGATCTGGTCGTACGCCTCCTGTTCATAGAGGGGGAGCGGCTCCTGTGAGTAAACGTTCCCCCAAGGCGAAACCAACAGGGCGGCCGCCACCGCCAAAAGCGCACAGAAAGTTAACTGCCGCTTGCTTGCGGGCAAATCCTGGTGACCAAAACCTTGGCCAAATTGTGCGCTTAGGAGGCCCATCGTTTGCCGAGGTTCGCAGCCACGGGATCTTGAAATTCTGTTACCGAATTTTCCTTACCAAAGTACATCGGTCAGACATTCGGTTGGGCGACACAGCCTCTACTGGGTTCTCTAGCCTAAATCCCTGCCAACCAATTACGGCAACTGCGCCCGATAAAGGCACCCGTCGCTACCGCCAACAATCCACCGATCTCCCAGAGGAATGGGGCCTGTGGCCAGAGGGGCATCAAGCCGCTTGGCGTTGACAATTTCGCCAGAAGCCAGGGCGATTTGCACGAGCCAACCATCCCGGGTACTTAAGATCGCGCTTGCCTGGTCGGCCCAAGGTTGGCCTACGGGGATTCCCCTTTCTGTTTTTAACCGCCAAGTAACCTGGCCTGCTTCGTTTACGCACAAAAGTTCGCTGCCAGTGGCGATCAAGATTAGTTGGCCCACTGCAAAGGGTCCCCAAGCCGCCGTCTCGCCCAGTTTTAACTCCGCTTTGATCTCAAGTTCAGGCAGGGAAAACCCGACGAGCGTCCCCTCGCCGTCTACTGTCCACAAAGTGTTGCGTGCAAAGGTTAACGGCCCGGCCAAGCGATTCTTCCAGCCGCGCTCGGCCACCAGGCGGAAGTGGGGTTTCGGTTCCGAAACAAGTTTTAGCCGATATAGCTTGCCCGATTGTTCACCCACCACAAGCTCGTCCTCTCCCACCGGTTGCGGAGCTGTCCATTGGTGCGCAACTCCCGCCGGCAAGGGGAAAGGAAACGGTTCTGCAAGTAATTTTCCGTCGCGGGGATAAATCCACAGAAGCTGCCCGGCTTGAGTGGCCAAGACAATTCCCTGGCGGAATGAGGCCACCGGGCCGCCAAGGGGTGAAGGCAAAAGGACCCAGCGGAATCGGGCGACTGGTTCGGCCGGATCGTACACAGGCAATCGCTCGCTTCCTTCCGGCAAGACGATGACGACTATGCCTTCAGGGGTAGCAACCGCCGACTGAACGGGCCGTTTAAGCTCAGCTAACTTGAGCGTGACATACGGCTCGTCCACAATAGAAAGGTCAGGCAGCTTATCGATCGGCAGACGGAATAAAGAGCCCGACTTTGTCACACAAATACACATATTGCGCGGAGTATCGATGAAAGGCTCGGCGGCAAGGGGGACGCTCAGTCGGGTCTCCCAAAGGAGTTGGGCATCGTCCACGCGGAAAGCACTGACCACTAGATCTGGTAGGCCCCAAACCTTACGAAAATGGAAAAGGGATTGTCCCATGGCTACCAGGGGCTGAATAGCGACACTTGCCTCATTGCGGATAGCCTTGGGCTGGAGTGCTCCTTTCAGCGGAAGCACGTCGTAACAGGTGAGCTGATAATCGGCGATCCACACCTGCGCCGTTTCAAATAGGCCGAATCGGGAAAAGACGATCTTTTCTGCCGGTCCCACCTCCCGCTCAGCCGATCCTAAATCGCCGCGGACGATCTCTTGTAAGGGATCGTCCGATTGGGCCGCCGCTAGTTCGTAAACCCACGCCGGACCTTCCTGACTTGCCACAAATATGCGATTGCCCGACACAAGTGGCGGGAGGGCAAGCCGGGCCGGCAAACGTAAGGTGCGCACAGGTTGGAGTGGCTCTGCTTGGTCCCCCTTTATATGAAAGATGTGGATATCAGTTTGCTTCACCCCCGAGTTGACCGGCAAAAGGACATAGCTCCCTAACGTCACTGCCGGAAAGAGCACTGCCCCTGGGTCGTGGCCGATGTATACCGTCTGGATACATGAGCCGTCGCTCCGCCGCAACACGAAAAGTGTCGAATGTTCCCCCGGCTGAAAGAGAAATCGGCCCTGATCATCCAAAGCCGGAGGCACGCGCAAGGCCTGGGGAAAGTGAATGCCTCTTACCACTTGGCCCGTTGATGGATCAATTTCCACAAGTTTGCCGGACTGAAAGACAAGCCAAATGCCCCCAAGGGCAACCGTGGGTTGCGCTGCCGGTGCCTCATCCAGTTCCGCGCGCCAGCGAAGCTGACCTGTCGCCCCATCCAAGCGAAGGAGCGCTTGGTGGAGTACATCCACAAGCAAAAAGTCACTTCGTCCGGCTTCTTCAAGGGGGATGGGCACAGCCGGGAGGCGGTTTGCCGTCAGATGTTCGCCCACTACTCGCCGCCACAGGACCTTTCCGCTTTGAGCATCAAGCCCGAAAGCTACGCCCTGGCATAAAGCGCAGACTACTTGACCGGCTGGGACAGAAGCGGACTTTGTTTCGCTGCGGCAGGCAAGGAGCAGGTGTTCAGCAGCGGCAGGCCAGTCGGAGGCGGAAACCTTTCCCTCGGCCGGGAGGACGGATACTAATTCACGCTCCAGCGCCACAATCCGGCGGCCAGCCTCCTCCACCGACGGATCTTGAGCAAGCTGTGGATAATCGCGGAGTAATTGTCGACGAAGTTGATGGGCACTGGTGCAGTCGCGGTTGGCGATTGCCTGGTCGATTTCCTCTAAAGTCTGCCTGAGACGATCACCCGCAGTTAGGCGGTGCTGAGCGATTGCCAGCATGGCCTCGATATCGGAAATAAGCGCCGCCGGACGATCCGACGGAGCCACGTACTGGCTAACAAGCCCAAGTGCCTCCTGGGATTTTTCCACAAGATCGGGGTCGAGCTTTTGCAAGGCTCGCTTGGCAAGCTCCTGGGCGATTCGCGGCAGGAGGGCGATCAGCTCGCCGCGGGCCTCTTCCTTGAAAGTTTCCTCCGCGCTGATTTCTTCAAGCACTTGTTTTGTGACAGAAAGTGTTGCCACCCAATCGGTGCTCCCCTCCACAGCCTGTCGCATTAGGGCAAGTCCCCTGTGTACCCGAGCGATCCCAGCCCGCGGATGCTGGGGGAACTTGTCCAAAAACTCCGTAAACTTGGCAATGGCCTGGGTGTAGGATCCGGAGCGATAGTCTTCCTCAGCTAAGGCAAAAAGTTGATCGGCGCTTTGGCGGCGAACAGCCCACAGGAGAAAGAGCATGGTGATGACAAGAAGGATTAGCGCCCCGCCGCCGATGAGAAAAAGAGGCGATTCCCAGACGTTACGCCGTCGGCGGCGGAAAATGACGGCCGGCTCCTCAGGCCCAAGTGCTTCCTCCACCGGCGCTGGCGCTGGGGCCTCAATTTCCGCCCAAAGGTCCGATTGGTCAACGGCTGGTCGACGGGGCATCGCCGGCTTAGCCGGTGGGGGGGAAGGCGGCCGCTCGGTTACGGGAGGCCGACTCGGAGCCGCTGGCGGAGTCACTGCCGGCACTGGCCCACTTCGCCGGGAGGGTGTTGGCAATTCGTCAATTGGAGCAAGCTCGAGCTCGTCGCTTTCAAGCGGCAGTGCCTCCCGCGAAGCCGGGGCCGCAGTTGACGGAGCAACCGGATACTCCTCTGCCGAAGGCCGCTGAGATAATTCACGGAGAAGCTTGTCGGCCAGAATGTTGGTCAGATAATCCAGTTCAATGAGTCGGTCGGCCAACCAGCGGGCAGTGAGCGGCTTTTTGGCTCGGGCGATTTCTTGCTCCCAGCGCGCGAGGATGTCGGGCGGCAGTAGATCTCGCCGCCGAAGGAGCTCGAGGAATTCCCGTGCAGATGGTTCGCGGGCTGTGCTCATCGGTCAGATACAGTTTTCATTCCGGAGAACTTGGCACCAACTCTTGTTTGTTGTTTCCTTCAAAGCCGGTAGTTGATGCCCGCTACTGTGGATAGCCCGTTAGAGTGCATCCTCCTCGACGCAGGCGAGGCGGATATTTTCCATGCCCACCGCATTGCCGGCATCCAAGACCATGACCACCGTTTCATGCTTTGCCTCCGGGTCCGCCAGGACAAGCAGGTTGCTGGGCCCCCGGGAACCGGGGGTGGCATTGCGAGCCTCGCGTAATCGGGCCAAAACCTCCTGTTGACTTGGTGCTTCCACGTCGTTAACCCAAACAGTGTTATCGCGGGCAATGCGGACGATGATGTAGTCGCTGTCTGTTTCTAGCTCCTCAATGGTCCGAGCCTCGGCGGCTTCCTCCTGTCGGTCGGGGCTGGGCATTTCCAGCGACTTTTGCAGGCTATAAGCGGCTGTCACCATGAAGAAAATCAGGAGAAGGAAGGTCACATCGACCATTGGGGTCATGTCCATTTCGGCTTCAATCCTCGCCGTGCGACGAAGCCTAACGGGCTGAAATTGTTCCTCGGGCCCAGGGGGACCGATCACTTGGGGAGGAGCTGGGATCGGCTGCGTAGGAGCCGCAACTGCAGCAATAGGCGTACCGGGGGAAACGGTGGGCGAAGTTTCGGCAACGACTGGGGCCTGAGAGTACTTTTCCTTTGGCGTAGCGGCTTTTGGCAACTCAGGGGTCACCCGCTGACCCGGAACGCGGTCAACAACTCCACAGGTGGGGCAGCGAAACGTGCGGCCGGCGTAAACTGCTGCTACACTGAGCAGCCGACCACATCCACTGCATTCGAAGCGAATCCGCTCCGACATCGTTGCCTATCCTATGGGCCAGCGGAGTACTTTTACTCAACCTCCATGACGGCGATATGCAGCCTCACCCCAGGAACTTGACCTGCCGCCATAGCGATTCGCACGACTTCCCCTTCTTTGACTGTGCGTTCCGCTTTGATAAGCACAATCGACTTGCCGCGTGCTACCCCGGCTTCAACCGCCTTGACGATTGCTTGCTCTTGCGTGTCGAGATTATCCGGTAGAGGATCGCCCTTCTTTCCGTCGGCCAAGTACACAGCCGGCAACTTCGCCCCTGGTCGGTCCGCCACGGTGATAACCACAGCGTCCGCGGGTCCGACCGCCGTGCCATAGCGAGCCGGCGGCAATTCCACCGCTCCTTCCAATGCCGCCGTGGTACAGACTAAAAAGAATATCAAAAGCAAAAAAGTCATATCGATTAGGGGAGTAATGTCCATCTCGGGGGTTTCTCGGGGCGGGGGACGAAAAGTCACCCGTTCCTCTACGGCCGGTGAGGGCATGTCCGCCAAACTTGGCACACTCAACCCTTCCGACATGTCACTTCACCACCGTCTTTCTGCAGGTCGTTTTAGTCATTACCGGCCGCGATTAGCGAGCTTGCCCGGCTGGAGCATTTGCCCCCGCTGGCATAAATCGGGACCTTCTTACTTACGACCGACCGATCAAGTCCTGGTGCCCCCTTTCCACAAAGATGGTCCCAACCTTTGGCCGCGAAAACGGGAGCTAACCTACCGCTGCCAGGCCGGTTCACGGGCCGCCTGCCGCAATGTTTCTAAGAAGCGGTTTAGTCCAAAGCTTACTAGGTCTTCCAGTTTACGAATTCGCACGTTGATACTTGCGGTCGCAAGCACCAGAGGAATGGCGATCGCAAGGCCGATGGCCGTGGTGATCAAAGCCAAGCTTATATCATTGGCCAGCAGGTTAGGCTCGACATTGCGCTGGACGGCCAGCTTGCTAAATGCCCCCATCATGCCCACGACCGTACCGAACAGACCTAACATTGGGGCAGCCTTAATGACCGTGGCGATCCAGCTGAGGCGGTACTCGAAGTCCGCCAGCACGTCCCGCTGGAACCGATCCACAAGGAGCGCTCTTAAACGGGAATAACCAAGATCGAGGTTATTCAGAGCAAGGAGCACAAGCTGAGGCAAGGCCCGCGGATCCCCTTCGCACATTGCCCGCGCCTGGTCCATGGCCCCTTGCGAGATGAGCTCGTCCAACTGGTTTAGGAAAGCGTCCTGGTCACGCTCGCTACGGAAGCGGACTCGGCCCACCCGCCGCCACACCATGACCACGCAAAAGGCGCCCCACAGCGCCACCAAGGCAAGGGCACAATAGTCCACGATGCCAGCGACATAAGTAATGGCTGTAATGTCCATATGCCTGCCAACCCAAGTCAATCGACCAGGTTTTCGACAACGAAACGCTTTGGACCTCGGGTGCAACTGCGTCTAACATGCCCCTCCTTGAGGTACGCCACTAGGAAATTGAGCAATTGTCCCGGAAGGGAAATACCGTCTTCCACTCCATGGAGGCACATTGTTACTCCGCCCGGGGAATTTAAGTGAGCGATTTACCGGAGCACTTGATCAACCACAATAAACCGAAAACCGTTGCCCTGAGGCACCACCGCGAAATATGTAGTCCGCACCCGGTCATGTCGCGGCCCTGCTCTGGCCCGCTCCATTTCCGCTAGTTGGGCCTCCAGCTCCGGCGGAATGAATTTAAGAATCAACCGATCGCCCGGATCAACGCCCGCACGGCGGAGAAGTTCTCGGTCGGCCTCCATTAGCGTTCCCCGCCGCCAGGTGAGGTAATACCGCCTTTCCTGATCGGCCGGCCCGATTCGAGTATCGGGGCGGGGCTTGCTTAAGTTGTAAACATAGAGGACACGATTGTCCGGCAAAAGGACCCCAAGTTCGATTTTAAAGAAATCAAGTGCCCGGGCATAAGTGTCGATGGTGTTACCCTCCGGAAAGCGGACCTCCCAGTGGCGACGGCGTCCGCCTCCGGCGCCAATGCCCACCCCCGTGGCATCGCCGCGACCAGTAGAACCGCCCTTACCGGCCACAGGGTCTTCCGTCGCAAGCGGGTCTTCCAACTGCGCCAACCTCTCGGCCACGGCCTCCGCCACGATCGCCAGAGTCTTCTCTAGCAGCGGTTCCTCGATGTCGCTCTCCTGACCGAGTTGTTCCGCGGGTGGCTCCTCCAGTTCCATTCCCCCCGCTAGTCCCCCCTCGCCCGTGCCCACTTCCTGCATGATTACGGGGACGGCTACCTGGGTGGCAAAGATTCGGCTGCTAATCCACAGCACGAAAAGGACAAAAACGCATGTGCCGACAAGAATCAGTAAACTAACAATCCAGCTGGTTACCCGCTCGTACGCCGATACCCGAAGCTCGTACCCCGCCTGGCGCTCTGACAAGTAAGTTTGTGCGGGCCTGGTAGCTGCTTTCATAGGCCGGACGTGTATTCAATCACTATCAATTACGAAAGGTAAACGATTTGCACGCCAATGCCGGTTATGCACTGAACCTTCCCGAGCAACGGAATACCTGCTGCTAAGACCCTCTCCCAGGAAACATGCCTTTTGGGTCAAGACGGCTGGGAGACACCCTTTGGTGCTCCGATGTCTGCTAATCAAATTGGGCATCAGGCCGAATGCTCAAAAACCATTTTTTCCACGCCTGGATGGCCTCCTGCTGTTGCTGCGGTGTGAATTTATCAGGTGGGCCGAAGTCTTCGGGCAATCGGGCTATTCGCCGAAGCGCCTGCCGAGCCGCCTGAACCACCTCCGGGTCGGAGTCTCCCAACGCAAAAATCAGCGTAGGAACAGCCTCCATGTCGCCCGCTCGGCCTAGTGCACGAATAGCTGCAATCCGAGCCTGTCGCGATGAGGAGCCAGCAAGAGCCTGGAGCTTTCGGCTGTGTTTACTAAGTAACCGGCCGGTTTCCTCCGGCGGGAGGTAGCCCAAGGCCTCTAACCACTCATCCAGTTCTTGCGGGTTTTCCTCATCCAAAGCAGCCATCAGTTTTTCGAGGTTCGCCAGTTCCATCTTGGCTACAACTTGGCCGCCCACGACTGCCACGTCGCTTGTGTTTCTCGGCAGGCCCCGTCCACCGATCAATGTCCCCTCGCCAAAACTGCGCACCTTTTCCACGCTTTTTTTCATGGAGCGGACCAGAAAAAGCACTCCAAAAGCGGTATCCGGGACCACCCCACATTCGTGGTGCCAGCTCCCGTTGGGCGCCTGGGTCCGCATCAACAATTCCACCCCCTGATCGTACCAGGGAGGAGCATCGGGAGCCGGTCCTTCGACATACTCGCGAAAAGTCCACATCCGCTCGAGGGCATACAGATAGTAATACTTGTAGCGGGGCGGATCGATCGTATAGTTAGCTTGTTGCCATGCTTTGGCTCGGCCGATAGCCATCTGAATCAACTTGGGGTCCACGCGGAGCTGTGTATCGCCAACGTCGCCGGAGCCGCGTTTAACCTCGCGGATGACCTCAGGAAGGCCGGATTCCTCTGTTGACCTATCCTTGCCTTTTTGCCGAATGCCCGCCAGGTCGCAAATAGCATATAAACTCGCCAGCGCAGCTGTTGACAGGCTATGTCTCACGTCAGTCTGCCGGACAAGCTCCCACCCGGGCGCAATTTGCCCCTGGTAACCCCAACCACCGGAAGGGTCCTGTGTACGCAAAAACCAAATGGTCACACCGTTAATCATCGCGGCTGGAACTGGGAAGCCCGCCCGGGCGGCCTCCCACATCGCCAGCACGGCAAACTGGCTCATCGAAGTGTCGCCCGTCCTTTCGTGTAGGTGGCCGGCCGGATAACCCCAGCCGCCAATCGGTTTTTGTAACGTCCTCAGGCCAGCAAAAAGCTCTTGGATTTCCCGCCGATAAGCCGCCGGATCTAGCTCGCACAGAAAAATGATGGCCGCACTTAGACTGTAGACCATCTCCGACTGGTTCAGATCATCAGGCCCCAGGGGAAGTCTCTTTCTTATTTGTTCAACCGCCCCCTGGACCACTGGGTGGGAAGGATCGTTCCTTGCCTTCAAAAAAGCCAGCCCCGCCAGCGCCTCGGCGCCAAGACGCGGATCTTCGAGCCCTTGCTTTTCCAGGAAAGCAAGCGCCCGGTCCACCATCGCCTGCACCTCAGGACTTTCCGGGCTGTAGCGATTAGCGCGGGCGGGGAGGCACAGTGTTGCGACGGCAACGGTCAGCGCCACCACCCCGAGCCTGGTCGCTTGCCCCAGCGGACGAAGCTGTCGATGAAGCCGAGGACGGCTGTGCATGATTTGGCCTCAGCGACTATCCCAATCGGAGAAGATCTTCGGAACACCTTCAAACGACCGGCAATATCGCAGCGGATAAACCCAAGGCCTTTTTCGCGAGCGCCAAACAGCAAGCTAGGGGCCTTAAGAAAGTATCCGCCGTTAATACCCCCAAGCAACCGGGACCCGCAACCTTGGGGGGCACTCAGGCCCAGGTCGATTCCGGGAAACCGTTTACGCTGCCAAACTAGGTCCTTATGATGCTACCTGGCAATGCAAACGCAGTCAAAAACCTGGAAACGAGGTGGCACTCGGTTTTCGGTGTCCGCGGCTTTTAAAGCCGACTTCTTTGTTCGGGAGCGCCAGTGTGCTTATGCCGTCATCAGGCCTCCGGAGCCCAATCGGCAAAAGCCCCTACGCGGCCGGGACTGGCACCGGGGGCTTTTGGTCGGAGTCTGTTTCCGCGAGTGGTGCCGGCTGGGGCCCATCGCCGCCATCTTTCGCTACCTTTTCCGCGCTTGTCTCCGCTGGCTGGGCTTTCCTTGAGGGTAAATAGGCCTCGATTACTTCGCGAAGCTCGGCTGTGTCCAGAACCTCTTTCTGAATAAGCCGCTCGGCTAAAGCTTCCAGGGCGTCGCGATGCACCTCCAAAATGTGCCGGGTCTTGGCCAAGGCCTCATCGATGATCCGGCGGATCTCCATGTCGATTTCCCGGGCCGTCTGCTCGCTAAAGAGGTGCTCCTCGGGCATCTCCAGCCCCCGGGCAAGAAAAACGCTTTGCCGGTTCTCGCGGAAGGCGATTCGCCCCAGCCGACTCATACCGAAGTCCATAACCATAGCGCGGGCAATCTCAGTGGCCCGCTGGATGTCATTCTGAGCCCCTGTTGATAAATCGTGGAAAATCATTTCCTCCGCCACGCTGCCGGCCAAGGCCACCTGAATCCGGGCCTCCAGTTCACTTTGCGTTAAAAGATAGCGGTCTCCCTCAGGACGCTGGAGCGTGTAACCAAGCGCAGCCAGACCCCGTGGGATAATCGACACCTTTTGCACCGGATCTGTGTTAGGCAAACAGTACGCTACTAGTGCGTGTCCGCTTTCGTGGTAGGCGACCCGGCGTCGTTCCTCGGGGCTAATGATCCGCTGCTTTTTCTCAAGGCCAGCTGTGACCCGTTCCACGCCCTCGACGAATTCCTCCATAGTGACGGCATTCTTACCCTTGCGAGCCGCCAAGAGCGCCGCCTCGTTGACCAAGTTGGCTAGATCCGCCCCCACGAACCCCGGCGTCATGGCGGCAATTTGGGCAAGGTCGACCGACGGGTCGAGTTTAACATTGCGGACGTGGACTTTAAGGATTGCTTCCCGGCCGCGGAGGTCGGGCCGGTCCACAAGAATGTGCCGGTCGAAACGCCCAGGCCGAAGAAGCGCCGGGTCGAGGATCTCCGGCCGGTTGGTCGCCCCGAGGACAATGACCCCACTAGTGCTGCTAAAGCCGTCCATTTCCACGAGAAGAGCGTTCAGCGTTTGCTCCCGCTCGTCGTGACTGCTCAGGACGCTCATTCCCCGGGTTTTGCCCAGGGCATCAAGTTCGTCAATAAAGACGATGCACGGGCTATTGGCCTGGGCTTGCTGGAACATATCCCGGACCCGGGCAGCTCCCACGCCCACAAACATCTCGACAAAGTCCGAGCCGGAAATGCTGAAAAAAGGTACACCGGCCTCTCCAGCAATGGCTTTGGCAAGGAGAGTCTTCCCTGTGCCCGGTGGACCCACTAGCAGCACACCCCTGGGAATTCGGCCGCCAAGGGCCCGGAACTTCTCCGGGTTCTTCAGAAATTCCACAATTTCCTTTACTTCCTCCACAGCCTCGTCGATCCCGGCCACATCGGCGAAAGTCACGCCGACTTGTTCCCGCATGAAGAATTTGGCCCGGCTCCGGCCGAAAGCGATCGCGCCCCCGGGGCCACCAAATCGCCGCAAAAGAAAAACAAAAACCACCATCAGCACGACAAGCGGAAGTATGAAAGATAAGAAGTATTGCCAGGCTCCTGGGGGATCCTCCGCCCGGACGTTGGTAAAACCGTTTTGTTTGAGAAGAGAAAAGAGATAGTTGTTATCGTTTTCGAACCCTAACCGGGCGGTACGGAAGGGCACACGCCGCTGAGGGGCTTCCTGGCGAGGTGCTACCACTTGCCGGGTCACTCGGCCGGTAATCTGGTAGCTTCCCACTACCAAATCGGACAGCTCCGAGTAGCGCACCGTACGGATCTGGGTGCCAAAGCGCTCTTTTAGCTCGATGAACGCATTGGGGTTCCGATCCGGGGATCCTTTTTCGATGAGGGCGACAAGCTCGGAGTACGGGATTTCCACTCGGCTAACCTGGCCGCTGAGCGTAAAGAGAAGCAGTACCGCGCCGGCCAAGGCCAACCCGATCCACAACGATCTAGATGAACCCTGCGGCCGGCGCCCCTGAGCTTCCGGCCCCGACGGCTTGCCCGCCTGCCCTTGCTGGTCCTTGGGAGGTTCCGCGCCGTCGGACATAGTCGACTGGCGGCCAAGCTCGCGGAGCCTAAGCAGCTCCTTTACCCAGTCAATCCAGTGCGAAAAGTTCGCCATGTGCCAAACTTGAGGAAAGGGCATCCTACACACAAATTGCAGGTTTTTGCCTCAAGTGAAAGGTATGCCGGCCGGGCATACCCGCCCGGCCTCATCGGGTCGCACCATTGCGCAGCACAAGCCGGGCTTAAAGGCCAGGACCTTCCCGTCCTGGGTTCTGCCTAAGCCGCCCGGAAAAACCCCTCCCGCCATCCACCCGCAGCTACTTGCCCAGGTGCTATCCTGTTTCTCTCCCTATTATGATCATTATTGCCCTGGGGCTTTGCCCTAAAAAGCTTGTGGGCCAGGGGCCGTCCGGTGCTTTGTGAACCAACTCTGGAATTGCACTCGCTTTGTTTCGCCGAGCGAAATACCGATAGGCCATCTCGGCGGCAGCAAGATCACCGGCTTGGACGAGCCCGGACGAAATAGCACTCCTTGGACTCTGAGAAGCATCGGACTTTTCAGATAAGCCTAGGTCAAATCTGATGCGGGCTTACCCAGGGAATCAAAATGACCCGGCGGTAGGGTTGGCGTATTGGGAGGGGCTCACACCCCGAGGAACTTACCCCTTCGGAGACCCCGTGCCAGAGGTTCGAATCGGGAAGCTTGGCACCGGCGGGGCAGCGGCGGTAGCTTTAAGCAGCCTTCTGCGACTCCGAATAATGACGCGCCAAAACCGATTTTGGGCGGCACGGCCGATATCTTCGTGATACTACCCAATTTAGTGACATTTCTGGGCAGACTTGAAAAACGGAGCCTTTTTTGGCCGGTGGTAGGTGCTGGACGGTTGGGAGGAAGCTCCGCGGCCCGGTTTCCAGTTTTCGCTGGAGGAAGGCCGCCTTGGAGGCTCACCGGCGTCGTAGGGCAGAGGTGATGGACCTCCGTTACGAAGCGCAAGCAATCGGTAAGCTGGAACCGCGGGTTATGCCCCGCTAGCTGGCGCCCTGGTGGTACAGGTTGGTGATGCCAACGGGCCTTGCGATTGGTTGGTAAGGTCCCCCTTTCACGGGGATGGTCTCTTTGGGGGAGGCGGGTGCGGGGCGCGGTAAGCTTAAGAAAATGGCGGATTACTTCACCCAAGCAACAAGTTTCCAGAGCTAACTCTTTCCGAATTACCGATTGCCGTTAGGCAACCCATTCTACGCAAAATTCCCAATCTTCCTAAAAACGATTGGTCTTTGAGCGCGGGAGGTGGTGCAGGAACTCATTGGCTCATAAGCTCTAGGGTAAGCCCAGCTGGGAAGGTAAAAGGTAAATGGTGACTTCCCGTCGCGGGTGAGTCACGCAGATAGACGCCCGGGTCGTTGTTGGCAGCCGGATCCTCCGGAACGAAAAGTGCGTCGTGTGGCCATTTTGGGGTCAACCGGGAGTATCGGCCGAAGCGCGGTGGAGGTCATCGCCGCTTCAGCGGACAGTCTGCAGGCTGTGGCGCTCGTGGCTCATCGCGACGTGGCCGGGCTGGCCGAGCAGGCCCGCCTCCTTCGTCCAAAGTGGGTCGTGATAGCCGACAGGGAGGCCGGGCAAACAACGGGGCCGGGTACCTTCCCCCCAGAGGTGGATGTGCTTGTAGGGCCGGAGCATATTCCGCGGGTTGTCTCCGCCCCCGAAGTAGACGTGGTGCTGTCGGCAATCGTGGGCCGGGCCGGTTTGGAAGGGACCTGGGCGGCGTTGTCGGCCGGGAAGATCGTGGCCTTAGCCAACAAAGAAACTCTTGTCCTTGGAGGGCCGCTCGTCACCGATCTTGCCCACAGGACTGGCGCAACCATCATCCCGGTCGATAGCGAGCATAGTGCCGTCTTCCAGATTCTCCAGTCAGGGGGGAAGAAACACCTCAGAAAGGTGATCCTAACAGCAAGTGGAGGGCCATTTCGGAATCACTCGCCGGAGCAATTGGCCTCCGTGACGGTCGAGGAGGCCCTTTCCCATCCCACTTGGCGAATGGGAAAGAAGATTACGATCGATTCGGCCACCTTAATGAACAAGGCCCTAGAGATCATCGAGGCCCGGTGGCTTTTCGACTTGCAGCCTGAACAAATTGGCGTGCTCATTCACCCCCAGTCTGTGGTCCATGCGCTGGTAGAATTCGTGGACGGATCCGTGTTGGCTCAGCTGAGCCAGCCGGACATGCGGCTTCCCATTCAACTTGCCCTAACTTGGCCCGAGCGACAACCGTCGATCGCTCGGAAGCTTGACTGGTCGACGGCGATCCGACTGGAATTTGAGCCTCCGGATTGGGAGCGATTCCCCGCTCTGCAGTTAGGCTTGGAGGTGGCTCGGGTTGGGGGTACGGCCGGCGCTGTGCTCAACGCAGCCAACGAAGTTGCTGTAGAGGCATTCCTCAAAGGAAGACTACCGTTTTCCCGGATTGTGCCGCTGTGCCGCCGGGCCCTAGAAGCCCATCCCTTTGAAGCTGCACCTACCCTGGAACGATTGCTCGAACTTGATCGTTGGACTCGTGAGGAGGTAACCCGTTGGATTGGTTTGGGAGCTTAACCCAGCCCCTGGCGGCCTTGGCCGACAGCAGCTTGTTAACTTTTTGGTGGAATGTCGCCCTTGTGCTCCTGGGGCTTAACCTAGTAATTCTTGTCCACGAACTGGGACATTTTCTTGTCGCCAAGTGGTTTAACGTCAAATGCGAAAAGTTTTATGTATGGTTTGACATCTTTGGTCTGCGGTTTTTCCGCTTTCGCTTAGGCGAGACTGAGTACGGTTTGGGGGTTTTACCCCTAGGTGGCTATGTCAAAATGCTTGGGCAGGAGGATAACCCCGCTCGGCTTCGCGAAGAAATCGAAAGGGCCAAGAGGAGCCGTCCGCCCGGGGGCGAGGCTTTCGCGTTAAAGGGCGATAGGGAAGAATCGCTCTTCGACCCGCGGAGCTTTCTCGCCCAAAGCGTGCCGCGGCGAATGGCGATCATTTCCGCCGGGGTGTTGATGAATGTCGTCTTCGCTTTTGCTGCGGCAGTGATCGCCTTTTCGCTCGGAGTGGAACAACAAGCACCGACGGTGGGGGCGGTTTTCCCTGGAGAGGCCGCGTGGCGAGCCGGTATTCGCCCCGGCGATAATATCGAGAAAGTGGGCAATCGTCCCATCAGTCGCTTCACCGACTTGCAGCGGGCAATATCAGTAGGCGATGTTGCCGACGGGGTTAAGTTGACGATCCGGCGACCGGTGCTCGGTGGGGAGCCAGTCCGTCTTGAGCTGATGGTCCATCCCGATCGCATCCGCGCCACTCCAACGATCGGTGTCACCAATGGCTTTTCCACGCAACTTGATCCGCGGTGGGCTTTTCTCCCCGATGTGCCGACCGCGGAGTCGGAGCCGCCTCTTTTGCCTGGCGACCGAATCGTCGCGATCGAAGGACAAGAAGTAAATGAGTTCGGCCATATCCACAAGCTTTTTGCCCAGGATCCGGATCGACCGTTACGCTTGACCGTGGAACGACTCACCGCTAGCGCGGGCCGGCAGACGGTGGAAGTTGTCCTCCAGCCGCGGAAGGTCCGCCATTTGGGGCTAGTGATGAAATTGGGGCCGGTAGTGGCAGTTCAGGAAGGATCGCCCGCTAGGGAGGCTGGAATAGCGCCTGGCGATCGCCTTGTGGCCGTTGATGGCCAGCCGATTGGCGATCCGATTCGCCTTCCAGAACTTTTGCGAAAGCTTGCTCAATCGCGGGACTCTGTTGACTTAAGCTGGGAGAATGCAAACGGCAGGAAGCAGACAAAAACCTTACCCCTTCGCCAACCGGAGTGGTTTGACCGGGCGCTTGTGCCGGGCAATCCCACCAGCATCCCGATGTGGGGCCTCGCCTTTCAAGTGCTGCCGGAGGTGGCCGAAGTCATCCCCGACAGTCCAGCGGCCAAGGCGGGAATTCGGCCAGGGGCGGTGATCCGAGAGGTACGGATCCACGCGGACCCGCAAGCGGCCAACAGCGGCGGAGACGCTCGCTCCCACAGACTGGCCATTGTCGACCTTAGTGGGTCTCAAGGTGACTGGACATTTGTCCACTTCCTACTTCAGGACTTACCTCGAGGCGCGAAGGTCGAACTTGTGTTAACCGATGGATCCGCCCACCTATTGGAACCGGTGCCGGCCGAGGATTGGTTTCTCCCGGATCGGGGCCTTGTGTTTGCCACGGCCTCGTTTGTGCTTAAGGCCTCAAGCCTAATTTCGGCAGTCCAGCTTGGGGCAGAAGAGACATGGAGCGCTTTAACCTTCATTATCCGAACGCTGCAAAAACTTGGGATGGGGCAAGTATCGCCGCGGGGACTGGCCGGCCCGATCGGTATTGCCCACATTGCGTACTATTACGCGTCGGAGGGCCTGGCCGCCTTCTTAATCTTTCTTTGTTTATTAAGCGCCAATTTGGCCGTCCTCAATTTCATCCCCATCCCCATTTTGGACGGCGGGCATATGCTCTTTTTGACTTACGAGGCCATCCGCGGAAAGCCGCCAAGTGAATCGGTTGTGGCGGCGCTGACATTTGCCGGCCTTGTTTTTCTACTCACCCTGATGATTTGGGCCACCGGCATGGATTTCCTGCGGATTTTCGGAAACTCCTAGGAAACCACCTGCCCGAATATTTACCACAGACTCCACTACTCCCGCTTCCTACCGGGAGCGGCAAAATTGTATTCCGTGCTATCAAGCACAAGAACCCAATCGTTGCCATCGCCGCTTGAAGGACAGCGGAACTCCAGGACTTCGCCCTCAAACTCCTTATTCTCTCCGCCAATTCGCTCCGCACGGCCGAGGCGAGGATCGAACCACCACGCTCGGAACCTCGGGCCTTTGAGTTTTTCTGTTTTGACCCGGATCGGTTGACCACGCGGTGAGTAGACCATCAGGTACCCACCCTCTTTGCAGCGGGTAGCCTGCAAGTGCGCATCGGTGTCCCCATAATCCTCAACGAGAACAGATTGATCGGGAATTCGCGTAAAGAAGGGACGAGACTCAATCAATTGCCGGAGATACCCCACCTGAAATGCCCCAGGGGTATCAAGCACCTCGTACCACGGGATGTACGCACCGTAGCGGTAGGTCTCCCCTTTGCGAATCCAGCCAATAAAACTTCGGTGGCCGTAAGTATGTCCACAGGCCCCGGCAAAAACGGCCCAGTAAGCAGCTCGGCGCACGTCTTGCGGACGAATCCGGAGATCCTGTGGCTCATCCTTTCGCAGCGAAAGCGACCCCTCGTAGGCTACCTCCCCGTCCAACACCGGTTTAGGCGGCGTCAGGGCGTAATCGCGCATCACGGTCTTCCAGTTGGCAAAGCGAAACCGTGTGGTGGTTTGAATCATGTTGAAATCAAGCCAAGGCTCGTTGTGAAGCCACTCGCTTGATGAGCGACCTCCTCCAGGCGGATGAAATGTCATCAAGCAGACGGACCAGTCGGCCTGGCCATCGTATTTGTCTACGCCGGCAATCCCATCGGCAATTCCCTCGGCCATCGCCCGCACCATTACAAGCCGGGAGGGAACATCCACGTTGCGACCTTTAGTGTATGCATCCCCGCCCAGCACCCAAATGAGATGTGGCTCATCGCGGTAGCGGGTTCCAAGGAAGTGGCCATAGCGGTAAGCAATTTCCGGATCACGTTCCATCGGGGCTTCCGGGGGAATATCCTCTAGCCACACCGGAAGCGCGGCGACATACAGCTTATACGTTTTTGCCGCAGCAATGACCCTGTCAACATGATCCCAGTAATCATCATTCGGCCCCGGACCTAGACGTGGACGCGAAAAATCGCCGTCTTCAAAAGGCAGATGTCCATAGGCGTTGGCCAGGCTCCCTCCAATCGGGGCGCGAACCAGGACCGATTGGATGACGTTAAAACCTTTCCTTGCTCGGTTGGCAAAGTAACTTGTTACCGGCGGCTGGTTCTCTGCTTCTTCCATCACTGACTTGCCGAACATGTGCCAGCAGGTATCGGCAAGCCAAAAGAACGGCTCCCCCGATTCCGTCACCAAGAATCGTCCACATTCCGAAACCTTAAGCCGCTCAAGTTTCTCCGCGGCAGCAAGTTCTACATGGATTGCCAAAACTAGGGCCGACAATCCTCCGAGGATTTTAATCGTTCTCATGGTCGCTCCCTCCCGCGTTATGGTCCACATGGGGTACACATCGGCACTTGAATTCCACCGCTTCGTTCAACTACCGGCGTCGCTTTTGCGGTACAGCCCGTAAGATCGTACCCGTCACCGCCGCTTAACTAGACCAAAGGCTCCCCTATACCCGAGGTTGATCATACTGCTAAGGAGGTCACCAGGGAACTCCCGGGCATCCAGACACGACGTTGTCGGGCGAAGCGACTCCTCGGTGCTTTCTCTGATTTCCGGGAACTAAGCCACTTAACTTGGCGAACTTCCTCGGACGAGACTAGCCACCATGTCTTGTGATTGAGCTCCTTGAGGCCGGTTTCCCCCGGGGGAAACTCTCCGAAAAAGGGTACACCTCCGAGCAAGCCAGCTCCCCGCTGAAAGACGAGACTCCTGCGCCCTGGCAGTGGCCGGCGATCTCCGGTCTAATTAAGAGGGGGGCATGTTCGCCTTCATTCGGGCGTTGGCCTTTGGGCCCTTAAACTTTCACCGCTCGGCAGCTCTGATCATTACTTGAATGGGGTCAAGGCCTAGGTCTTTCGCAAGGGTTTTGCTTTCCTGGTTGCGGGTCTCAACCTATCGGCGAGGGCAAATCGGGAGGTGAGGTGGGGCAAGACTTGCGGTTTGCGCTTCGGCCGCGGAACAGGGCCGCCCTCGGAGTGCCGCAGGCGGCTAAGCCGACAAGTTTTTTGCCACCACTAGTTGACATGTACTAGCGCAGCCAATGACTATTCGGTCATGAGTACACAGCCAATCCGATACATGGTCTTCGATGTGGAAAGCGTGGCTGATCCGCAGCTTGTCGCCCGTCTCCGCTACCCGGGCCAAGATATTGCACCAGAAGAAGCCGTCCGCCGGTACCGCGCAGAGCTGATGGCCAAGTATGACACCGATTTCATACCTTATTCGTTTCAGATACCTGTGGCGCTCGTGGTGGCCAAGGTAACGGCCGACTTCCGCCTTGTCGATGTAGTAGCCCTGGATGAGCCGCACTACCGACCTCACGTGATGACTCAACTTTTCTGGCGGGGCTGGCAGGCTTATCGCCAACCGACGTTGGTGAGCTTCAACGGACGAAGCTTCGACCTTCCGCTCCTTGAATTGGCTGCCTTTCGCTATGGGATAAGCATTCCCGGTTGGTTCGAAACAGCTGGTCGGCCACAAGATCAGCCGCGGAGTCGCTACAACATGCAGGCCCACCTCGATCTGTGCGAGCTGTTGACTAATTTTGGCTCGGCACGATTCTATGGGGGACTAAACCTTGCGGCCAATTTGCTCGGTAAACCCGGCAAGATGGGCATCGAAGGCTCAATGGTGCAGGACCTCTACTGGGCGGGGGAACTTCAGACCATCGTCGACTATTGCCGCTGTGATGTGCTGGATACCTACTTTGTTTTCTTGCGGACCCGGGTGTTAATCGGGGAATTACCGCTGGAGGAGGAACAGAAGCTTGTCCGTGAGGCCCGCAGCTTTCTTGAGTCACGGATGGACCAAGTACCCGCCTACCGGAAATACTTAGAACATTGGGGTACCTGGCCCAATCCGTGGGAACAAGGCCAGCCGACTCAGGAGGCAAGTTCCCCGGCGGAGTAAGCAGGCATGCCCGTCCGGCGGGCTTCTATTGTAAACGGCATAAACTTTTCCCGGCCGCCAAGCCGCAGCTTGGACTCGGTCGCCTTCTCTTGACCCGTCCCGCGTCTTATCAACAGGAGTTGGCCTAGGCCACCTCGAGGGTCCATCCCTTTCGATATGGCCGGCGGATAAACTGGTCTGCGGCCGGACAATTGGTGGCCTTCAGTGCTTTACAATCCCACTGAAGCTCGCTTTGTGCCCGGAAGGAGACGTTGCCTAAAAGGACCGCCTCCGTTAACGGGCCGGAGTAGCTGAAGTCGCACGTAGTTTTCTTGCCCGTCTTGCACGCTTCGATCCACTCCCGGTGGTGGCCAACGGAAGGCGGGATGAAAGGTTCGGGGCGCTTAAAGTCCGCAAAAGCCTCTTCCGGAAGCAAAAGATGCTTCCCGTAGTCAACAATCAATTTGCCCTTAGTGCCGACAAACAGGACCGCATTTGGCCAGTTGCCAGGCTCCTTTAGTTCCGGCACTTCTGGCCTGTTGCTGCCGCCGTGATACCAGGTGAGCTTGACCGGTGGCCGGTCACCCCGGGCGGGAAATTCGTACACAACGGTTAGTACCGGCGGTGTGCTCTCCGGGTGGGGCTTAAGCGGGGACGAAGCGGCCACGCGGGTCGGATGGCTTAGCTCAAGCGCCCAGAAGGGAAGGTCCATGTAATGGCAGCCAAAATCGCCTAAAGTTCCGTTGCCGAAGTCCCACCAAGCCCGCCATCCGGCTGGGACATAGGCTGGGTGATACGGCCGTTCAGGTGCCGGCCCAAGCCAAAGATCCCAATCCAATCCCGGAGGAACTGGGGGTGTGTCGCTCGGCCGCTCTTGCCCACCAATACCGCCGCTAAACCACACGTGGACTTCTGCCACCGGCCCAATTGCCCCGCTTTGGACAAGCTCTACCACCCGGCGATAGTTATCGCCAGCGTGGATCTGGGTACCAAGCTGGGTAGCGACCTTCTTCTTGGCCGCCAGCTCAGTAAGATACCGAGATTCATAAACAGAGTGAGTAAGGGGCTTCTCGCAGTAGCAGTGCTTGCCGAGTGCCATGGCGATCGCCGCGGCCGGGGCGTGGGTATGATCCGGGGTGCTGACCACCACGGCATCGATTTGATTGGCCATTTCGTCAAACATCTTCCGAAAATCGCGGAAGCGTTTAGCGGCAGCAAATCGCTCAAAGGCTGGTGCAGCTCGCTTTTCGTCAACATCGCAAAGGGCCACAATATTCTCCGAACCGCAGGCGGCAATATTGTCGAAGCCGCGGCCACCCACCCCAATCCCAGCGATATTGAGCCGCTCGTTGGGGGAGGCTGCCTGAGGCCATGCTGCCCGATTGCGGAAAGCCCAGATCGCCACACTTGCGTAGCCGGCATGGCGCAGAAACGCCCGACGGGAATTTTTCTGCTTCATTGTTTACATCCTCCCAAGCAAGATAGCCGCTGGCCCGAATTCCAACACCAGCATTCAAACCGGCCCTGCCAGTCCCAGCATAACGAAAGTTGACGGCCAGCTCGCAGCCAGTTTTTTCTAGCACTGTTCTTCCGCCCTTTCTCTCCGGCTTGCTCATCCACCGTCAGTTTTTTTATAGCGGTGGCCGGTGAGATTCAAACAGCTTGTCGTCCGGCTAAAATGCCAAAGGTCGACGCATGCGCAACGGTTTTCACACCACCGTCCCGGGAGGGAGTAACGCAACCTTAACCCATCTGGCGGCTATTGACTTTTTCCCCTTAAGGGGTACAATCGGGAAAAAGTAAACCGAGGCGTGCTCTTTCCCTCCTGCTTTTGTACCGGTCTCTGGTCGCAAGAACCCGCCGGATGCTCGTTACAGTTTTGCTTCGTGCCCGCGTTAGGCTTTGCCACGATCGGGAAGTGTGTCACCTTCTTGAGGCTGCCAATTTACGAGGAGAATTGCCTGTGATGGCTACGTCCACAAAGGTCCGCAGGGGGGAGGCAGTAAACCGCCGCGCCTTCACACTGGTTGAGCTACTCGTGGTGATCGCGATCATCGGCATCCTTATTGCGCTCCTTTTGCCGGCCGTTCAGGCAGCAAGAGAGGCAGCCCGTCGGACCCAGTGTGCCAACAATCTCAAACAGCTCGGGCTAGCTGTCCACAACTATCACGATAGTCACAAGGCCTTCCCCTTTGCGTGGATGCTCGATCTGCCTAATCCGCCCACTTTCAACGGCATTAATTTTCAGGCGTGGGGCGTGCTTATCCTTCCGTTTATTGAGCAGGCTGCCTTAGCCCAGCAGTATGATTTTCGAATTCCGACGTTTGATCAGGCGGCCGGACTAGGCTTCAATCCGCAAGCGGTGCAACGAAATCTTGCGGTCATCCGAACGGTGATCCCAACCTTTATTTGTCCATCGGTGCCGGGAGCTGGTGAGGCCCGCATTTATCAAGGTCGCCTAAGTGCACAAGCTTTTGGTCAATTTACGGCAACTTATCGAGCGGCACCTAGCGACTATTGTGTGACTACCGGCGTTACCGATCCGTTTGCTTCGATTGCTTACTCAGGTGCACCGTCGGGTACAGGCTCCCAGAGGGACGGGGCCCTGCAGTTTGTGGGTTTCCACCCGATGCTACTGCGGCCGTTTAGAGGATCCACCTCTTTTGCTGACATAGTGGACGGGGCCTCCAACACGTTCCTCCTAGGAGAGCGAACCGGCGGGGGGACGATCTACCGTCGCTATTTGCCTTTGACCACACCCCTTTACGCCAACTTAGGCGGGCTTAATGGGGGCGGCTGGGGTGACATCTTAAACGGCGAGCACTGGATCCAGGGCGTGTTGTTCGACGGTCCCGACCCGAACGTGCCCAATGGGGGCGGACCGTGCGCCATCAATTGCTCGAATCTTCGGATGGGCTCCTTTCACTCATTCCACCCGGGCGGCTGTTATTTCCTTTTGGCCGACGGCTCTGCCCGGTTTTTAAGCGAAACCACTTCGCCTTTCGTGCTGGCATCATTGATAACGCGTGCCGGCAGAGAAACACCTGAGGTGCCGTAATTCCCTGGGAAAAGTGCTTCTGTGTTGCGACTATGGATTTGACTAGTTGACAAAAGGCCGAAAACCGGCGGGTATTACCCCGAAGGTCGCGTTTAAAGGCATGGCGGGGAGTTTTGATAAACGAAGGCGAATCTGATCCTGGCGGATTTTGCCTTACCGCAAAGAGGGCACCTCTGCGGGCGTGGGCAGACGCAAGGGGACGAGCGTTGCCTGCCGCCGGCATTAGCATCTACTAGAGCGGGTGCCACCTGGGAAGTGGGTCTTAGCGCTATTTTCCCGCAATCATACCGTCCACAAGACATCCACGTTCGAAAGAAAAACCGCTAGGCAGTGGCACATCTTGTCCCGATGGCAGCAAGTGCAGCTTGTCCGCGCCCAAGCCACCTGCCAGAGGAGAAAGCCCTGGCGGAGCATTTGCCGGCTGAAGGTGGATCCGCAAGGTCACATTACACCGGCCAAAGCGGCTTGGTGGGGTAAGGGATGCCCTCTGACTCGAAAAAGACCGTCTTAACGAATCCCTTACTTGGTTTTTGGGATCGGGGAGCCATAATTGCGGCGGGGGCCGCGAAGTTACGAAAGTTTTGTAGTCCTGTATTTCTGCTCTAGAGCAAAGCGGTGAGGACAATCTCGGCTACGCGGACAGTTAGACACGAATGGCTGAACTGTTAGCTCGCGAATGGCACTTTCGTCTTCTCCTGGCAGCTTGTCTGCTTCTTATGCCTCTTGCGCGGATGTGGTGGAACCGGAACCTAGCTCGACCGGAGTCACTGGTGGCCCTTCGGCGCAACCGCTGGGATTTGATCCAGCTCGTTTTGGGTGGCAACCTAATCCTTGTAGGGGTCTTGGCCTACATCGTTTGGTACGACTGGGTTGAGTTTGCTCGTCTCCCGCTCCCCACGTGGATGAGGCTCCCAGGAATCGGGCTTGCCGGGGTAGCTTCTGTGCTTCTTTGGTGGGGGGATGTCACGCTGGGCGAAAATATCAGCTTTACCGTAGAGGTGAGGGCGGGTCAGCGGCTTGTGCGGGAAGGTCCGTATCGGTTTGTCCGGCACCCGATTTACCTGGGAGCACTTCTTTTCTTCCTGGGCTTGGGATGGATGACCGGCAATGCGATCAGCCTCTTTCTAATGGTCGGAGGCTGGTCGGTCATTATGAGTGGCAGGATCCCTCGCGAGGAAAAGTTGCTGCTTGAAAGATTCGGAGAAGATTACCGAACTTATCAGACTCAGACTGGATGCTTGATTCCCCGGCTAAGCTGGGCAAGTTTGAACGGCCACCTGCCAAGTAGCGCCCCCAGCACTGGCAAGGTCTCAAATAAAGGGGAACCAGGCGGCGCTCCCTCAAACGAGTGCCCCTCGAGGTCCGGTCAGGGTGTTCCCGTGACGGAACCAGGCGATGGATTAAGCCGGAGCGAAACTCTTGCTCAACCCACCCGGCTTTCTTGACAGAAAGTTGCCAGCTTCTATGCCCCCTTTCGATTCTTGCTAAAGCTCATCGGCTTAATGATTATTCGCCCGAAGAACGTAAAGACCTCATCTCGGAAACGCGGTGCCGATGCCATCAAGTATGTTCCGAAGCGAGAAAGATCGCGGCGGGGTCGGCTTATGGCCAGGGCGGTAAAGGTCTTCTCCGGCGAGTGGCTCTTTCAAGGCTTTTTACCCGGATCCGGACGACCACAAGGTGGGGCCGCTGCGGGGAAGGCTCCTCCCTGGGCCAGCAGCCTGCCAGGCCTAACGAAGAACGATGAGAAAGTTTCGATGCGGACCTCGTAGGGCTAGCGGCTTGATCTCTTGGAGAGAGTGCACGCTGATTGCACCTGAGCCTTCCGGTCAGTCACTCCGACGGTCCCCGCATGCTTTTGCCTTTTCGTGCTAGGCGGCCCGATGATGGGCTGCATTTACCTACCGTGAGCTCCCCGAATTGACTCAAGCCAATCCAAAAAGCCCTGGTTTTTCCCTTCGCGTATCTGAGCACCCCGCCGCTAGGCCTTTTCGGCCACAATCTAGGTAAGCTCCCCAAAGCACGTCCGGGCTCCACGTTTTGGCCGCCCCATGCATGCCGAGTTAACAAGGGACCTAAGCTTCAGTTGGATAAGTCCTAGATTCGCTTAAATCTGCCATCAGGCCCGATACCCGAAATTGACTTTCTGGGGGAGCAAATGGGCGATTGAAAGTAAAAGGCGAGGTACTCAAGGAGGCGAGCCTCGTGGTTACTTTTACTGGCTCCCGTTTTACACCGGCGGCCCGGGTGAGGTTCGGTAGAGCCTCCCCTTGGGCGCCCCGGCCTGGCTGCGGAGTTTCCGGATTTTACCCAAATTCCGACGGGGGCCAGGACTTCTCACGCCCAGTGGGACCTCGTGGCCTAGCCTCGGCCTCGGTCCGCAGAAATCTCACAAAAGGTATAATTGCCGAAGTCTCCACGGCACATGGTGTGCGTAACCGGTCGGGCAGCCCTCAACTCGCCGCGCTATCCTTGGGAGAGGGTCATCAAGGGGGTTACGGGATTTATAGGCAGGCTGATTCGCGCGGAAGCCCCGCGCCAGGTGGGCAACGGAGGTAGTCACCCGGGGATCCATTTCTCCCCACTGGGAGGGGACGTATGCAGCTGTGACGAGCGCTGGATGTGGGCTTTGGGGCTCCGGCTTTGGCGGGAGCAACGCCATGAGTAAAGACATTTCGAAGATTCTTGAAGGGTGGGACTACGATCCGGAGGAGGTCGTGGTCCGCGTCATTGTGGGCGACGATGGCAAGGAGAAGATCCAACTCCGGCTGGACCTTGGGCTCCTTCAGATGGAAATCGATGGCCGGCCGGACGGTCAACGGCCCATGGGCTACACCTCGTGGCTGGACTATTACGAGGCCGAAGAACGCCGCGCCCGGGCCGCCGGCGAGCCTTTCGAGCTTGACGACAAAGCCGTTGCTCGCCTGTGGCAGGAAGGGATTCAGTATTACCACCGATACTTAAGCCTTTGGTATCTCAAGCGATACGACCTTTGTGCTCGGGATACCGCCCGCAACTTGCGGCTGTTTGCATTCATCCGTCGAACAGTTTCGGACGAGCGGCAAATCTGGCAGTTTGATCAATTTCGCCCATATGTGCTGATGATGAACGCCCGCGCCGTCGCCACGCCCCTTTTGGAGGCCGGCAAGCGCGAGGAAGCTTTGCGGACGATCGACACGGCCATCGAGGCCATCCGCCATTTCTTGGAGCAATACGACCTCCAAGATCAGGCGGACCAGTGGATGGAATTGAAAAATCTCCAGGAGTGGCGCGAGGAAATTCTTCAGGAACAGCCGTCCCGGGAGATGTCGCCAGTGGCGGCACGGATTGCCATTCTTCAGCGGCGGTTGCAAGAGGCCGTCGCTGCCGAGGCTTTTGAGGAGGCTGCCCTTTTGCGCGACGAGATTCGTCGCCTTCAAAAAGAAGATTGCAATACGGGAACGGAATCCGGCTAGGCCCTGCCCTTTAAGATGTGACAGATTGGACAGCCCGAAGTTTTTCCCTTGGTAAACCGGAGTAACGAGAAAGCCTAGCGTGACCTGTGACTACGCTTGAGCGACCGGAAGATCTACCGTCATCAGTCCCTGGCACCGTGGTGACGGTGGGCAATTTTGACGGTGTGCATGTCGGCCATGCGCGGCTCATTAGACGGGCCTGCGAGCTTGGCCGGCAGCTGGGATTGGCGAGCGTAGTGTTTACTTTCGATCCTCATCCCGCCGCCGTCCTTCAGCCGGATAAAGCCCCCGTTCCGTTAACGGACCGGATTCGGAAAGTAGAACTTCTGGGCCGGCTGGGCGTGGATTTTGTGCTTGTTTATCCGACCGATCGGCAACTTTTGAGTCTCTCCTGGCATGCGTTCCTAGAGGATATCCTGTGGCGGAAGCTTCGTGTCCGGGCGGTGGTTGAGGGGCCGGATTTTCGCTTCGGTCACGGACGCGAGGGACATGTCGGATTACTTCAAAGCTGGGCCCAGGTGCGGCAGGTTCACGTGGAAATTGTGCCAAGCGTGGAAGTTGACGGTCGGGCGGTTTCCAGCTCGGAGGTTCGGCAACTCCTCCGGGCAGGGCAGGTGGGAGAAGCCAACAAACTGCTTTTGGAGCCTTATCGCGTTCGGGGGCGGGTGGTGGAGGGTGCCCGGCGCGGGCGGACATTGGGATATCCGACGGCCAACCTCGTGGATATTCCCATGCTGCTTCCCGCCGAAGGGATTTACGCCGGACGCGCTTATGTTTACGAACGGAGTGGGGTTTATCCAGCCGCCATTAGCCTTGGCCCAAATCCCACCTTTTCCGAACATCAGCTCAAGTTCGAAGCGTATCTGCTTGACTTCGCGGGGGACCTGTACGGTCAGGAAGTGGAGATTGAGTTCCTCGAGCGTTTACGGGAAGTTCGGCACTTTACGTCTGTGAATGCTTTGCTAGATCAAATGGCGCGCGACGTGGAGGCGGTTCGGCAGATTGTCGAAATTCGTGAACCGGTGGGCCGGTAAATTCAGGCAGCAGAAAACGCGTCTAAGTTTACGTTTGCACGTGATGCGAAGCTTGACAATCTGGCAGCTGGGGATAGAACAGTCTCGCGGCAGGCGCGAGGATCGACCGCATTCACGCGGGCTGATGAATCGGAACCTTACGTCCCAGCAAGTTTGTCCGCGCGTAACCATACGCGTTGGCGGCGGTCGTATTAACTCGATGGCCCGGGTGGTGAGGCCGTATCCGGCCTAAGATCGCACAGCGTTGTTGGAAAGTTCAAGGCGTAGCTATTCCTACCTGGAAAGGAGGCACCCCGTGGCGGGCGGCGAGCCTTGCGGTCACTCCTCCCCACAGGCTCTCGTCGGCGATGCTGTTCCCGGCAAATTGCCAGTGACAAATACGTTTGATGTCGACAGGCTCGCCCAAATTGTGCGGGATGCCTCGCGGGTGGTATTGACCACACACATTCGCCCCGATTGTGACGCCTTGGGGAGCCAACTGGCAATGAGTCGCCTTCTTCGCTTCCTAGGGAAGGAGGCACTAGCGGTCAACGCCTTTGATATCCCGCGGCATCTGCGTTTCGTCGACCGGCGGGGAGAATTGCGGCGGTTGGAGGAGGCCGATTGCCAGCAGTTTATCCCCAAGGCTGATCTTGTCATCATCCTGGACACCTCTGCGTGGGCCCAGTTAGGGGAAATGGCCGAGGTGGTCCGCCGAAGCACCGTCCGAAAGGTGGTTGTTGACCATCATGTGACGGCCGACGATATGGGTGCCGAACGGTTTTGCGATCCCGGGGCGGAAGCAACGGGGCGATTGGTCTATGCCCTCGCTAAACATGTGGGAATGCCCGTTGACGCGGAATTTGCCTGGTACATCTTCCTGGCGCTAGCCACAGACACCGGTTGGTTCCGATTTGCGTCGGTAAGCGCGGCCACGTATCAACTGGCAGCAGAGCTTGTGACCTACGGCGTCAGTGCCGCCGAGGTCTACCGGCAGCTTTACGAGACCGAAACTTTGGGCCGAATCCGTCTCATCGGCCAAGCCTTGGGGCGTGCCCAGGTGGATGGCAACGGGCGATTGATCTACAGCTGGCTTGATCGCGAAGATTTCGAGCACACCGGGGCACTTCCCAGCGACAGTGAGGACATCATCAACCTGATGCTGGCCGTAGAGGGGGTGGAAGTGGCTGTGCTATTCATCGAGCAACCCACCCGGGCGATGAAAATCAGCTTGCGAAGCCGCAACAACCTGAATTGCGCGGCCATTGCCTCTGCATTCGGGGGTGGGGGCCATCGCAACGCGGCGGGGATCTTTTTTACCCACCCATGGCCCATCTCGGTTCCGCCCGAGGAAGAACCTCGCCGGTGGCTGCGGGGCGTGATTCTTGACGCTATCCGTCGGGCGATGGCATAATTTTGTCGCATTGTTTGGCAGAATTGTCACAACTGGTTCTGTCGGTATTTGCTGGATCACCGGCGACTGGAGGGGTGCAAGTTCGTTTTTTTCCAAAACAAAGAGATTGCCCACCGAGCTTGTTGACAGATAAGAGGTCCTTGTTCGATGACGGCTAGTCAGGAACGTTTAGCAGGTTGTTGTTCGGGCGGCGCGGAAACCCAGGAAAGCCCTACTTCCTGCGGCCCTGGTAGTACTCTCGTCGAGCGGCGCGGGCTTTTTGGGTTTCTTATTGGTTGGGGTGCTGCCATCCTGGCCTACCTGGCACCAATAGGTGCCGCGTTGCGGGCGTTTCTGGCGGCGGCTGGTAGTGGACAAGCCCAAGGCGGCCAATTTCGCCGAGTGGCGCTACTTGATCAGCTACCTGCCGACGGTTCTCCCATCAGTTTCCCGATCCTCGCCGATCGCGTTGACGGCTGGACACGCTTCCCCGTGCAAGCGATTGGTGCGGTCTTTCTGCGGCGGGGTTCCGACGGAAGTATTCAGGCCATTAACGTCCGTTGTCCTCATGCCGGCTGCAGTATCGTTTACGATAAGAGTAACCAAAAACTCTTTTGCCCCTGTCATGAAGCAAGCTTCGACCTGGATGGTCGCCGGCTTGATGCCAACTCCCCCAGTCCGCGCGATCTGGACACGTTGCCGGCGGAAGTGCGAAACGGCAATGAGATTTGGGTACAGTTTACTCACTTCCGCACCGGAACCCCGGAAAAGGTACCAGAGTGATCACCGGGGTAACGACTGGGATTAGCCGAAGAGGATGGGGTGTCAGCCGCTTTTATCTATATCGAGTCCGTCAACGGAAACCGATTTTTCTAAGCCGGAAAGGTTCCGAAGGCTTCGTTATCCGTTTTGTCAATGGGTTTTTTCGGAAGGTAACGCGCGCCGCTTTGTGATGAACTTGGGCAGTTAGGGTCAATGTCGATGGAATCCGCTGTTCCCGAGAATACCTCGGCTAGTGAACGTCAGCTAAGTCAATGCCGAGTGAGCCAGATTCTTACGGGTGTGGGTAATTGGCTGGAAGATCGCACCGGTCTGGTAAGCTGCGTCGGCCGGGCCAGCGGGCGACTCCTGCCAGGGGGTGTAAGTTGGTGTCGTGTTTGGCCAAGCGCTCTTTTGTTTTTGGCGATCCTCCAAGTGGTAACCGGCGCCATCTTGTGGATGCACTATAGCCCCAGTGCGCAAACGGCCTGGGAGAGTGTTTTTTACATCCAGTATCAACTCCCCGGCGGGTGGTTAGTGCGGGGTATCCATCATTACTCGGCCCAGCTTCTGGTGGCCGTGGCCGGCCTTTACCTCCTCCATTTGGTGTTTTCCGGGGGCTACCGACCTCCGCGGGAATGGGTGTGGTGGACGGCGCTCCTTCTTCTGGTTCTTGGGCTTGGAGGATGCTTGACTGGCGACCTATTGAGTTGGGACATCAACGGTTTTTCCGCCACTCAGGTCCGCGTGGGGTTTTTGACACTCATTCCGGGCATCGGTGACGATCTCTTTCGGTTGGCGGCTGGTGGACCAAGTTTTGGACATCATACGCTGACGCGGTTTTTCACCCTCCATGTGGGGGCGATGGCCGGCGGCCTTCTCCTGGTGCTGATTTGTCATCTTCTGCTTTTGCGCCGGGCCGAGAGGATTAGCTCCAGCCCCCTGCCGCAGTGTGCAGTGTGTGCTTACCTGCGCGGTTTTTGGAAAACCGGCAGGCTTGTAGGCCCATCACCGGCCGACCGATCTGTCATTTACGCGGACGAACCTTATTGGCCCGGTCAGTTTTGGCGCAATGCGCTCGTGTGGTTGGTGTTAATGGCGATTATTTTGGTTCTCGTCTTTCATCCGTGGAAAAAGCCCGAGGGCGGCGTCGGCGGACAGTGGGGCGATTACGGCGCACGACTTCTTGCCCCGGCGGATCCAGATCCTGCTGCGTTTTATTCTGCGGCCCGGCCGGAATGGAGCTTCCGCGGACTTTATCAACTGGCCAATATGTTTCCCGGTGGGTCGATCTTTGGTCTGGGGGTTTCCTGGAAGATTGTTCCCATTTTCGTGCTACCGGGTTTGGCTGGGTTGTTCTTCCTGGCGATGCCGTTTATCGCCCTGGTCCGCGGCGGCCACCTCGTGAACATTGTGCTGGTGTCACTGGTGACGGTGGCGCTAGTGGGGCTATCGGCAGCTTCGTACTGGCATGATGCTACGAATAAACACTTTCAGGAGGCGGTGGCCGAAGCAAACGAGATGGCCTCCCGGGCGAAGATCCTTGCGCTGGCCGGCGGGGGGATTCCCCCGGAAGGAGCATTAAGCCTCCTTTATCGCGATCCTAAGACTCGGGGCAAGAAACTCTTCCAGACACATTGTGCCATCTGCCACGATTATCCCGGTCCACAGGAGTTGGCGATTCGGGCGGAACAGCCCTCGGCTCCGCAGCTTTATGGTGTGGCGAGCAAGAATTGGCTTGAGGGGCTTTTTGATCCCAAGCGAGTCGCCGGGCCAGAATACTTCGGCAACACTCGCTTTGCCGCTAGCGCCATGGTCCGGTATGTCGAGGGACGCTGGAGCAAGCTACCTCAAGAGGAAAAGCAGGCTATCATCGAGGCGTTAGCAGCTGAGGCAAAGGGCAGATCTTTTGCTACCGGCCCCGGAAACGAAGTTGTTGCCAAAGGGCGGCAGCTAATTCGGGAGCATTGCACTCAGTGCCACCAATACGAAGGGGTAGGACCGGTAGGATTCACGCCAACGTTGGATGGCTACGGCTCGTACGCGTGGCTTATCGGGATCATCGCGGATCCGACCAATGGGCTATTCTATGGTCCCCGCAACGACCGGATGCCCAGCTATTGGCTAAGTGCCACTGACCCGGGCGAAAATCGTTTACAAGGGGATGACGTTGCGGTCTTGTCGCGATTCCTGCTTGGGGAATGGGTTGAGCGGGGACAAGCGCCGCCGGTTCGCGAGCCATTCCTTTTTGTGGCCGGTCTATGGGAGGGGAAGCGACCTGCAGAGGTTCCCCCGGGAGATTCTCCGGCCGGTCGGGCCCGATGGCTCTATCAAAAGGAGCTTTGCGCCCTATGCCACAGCATGACGGGCGTGGCAGGTGAGGCGGACATCGTGGCTTTTAAGCCGGCCGGAGCCGACCTCGGCAACTACGGAACACGGGAGTGGATCGCCGGTTGGTTCGACCGGAAGTTAGTGGCCACACCGCGGTACTTCGGGGCGACGGCTTTTGCCTCCGGTTCGATGGTGAAGTTTGTCCGCACCTCTTTGCCGGAGCTAATCGTCGAGGTTGGCAAAGAAAGTTTCGACAAGCTCATCGATGCTTTGGCGGCTGAGGCAGCCCGGGATGCCCCCTTAGCCAAAGACCAGATCGACGAAGAAATCCTCCAGCTTTTTGAGGATTTCACGTGCACCGATTGCCATTCTTTCTACGGGAAGGGCGGCGGGACCGGACCAGATTTGACCGGATACGCTTCCCGTCAGTGGACGAAGGCAATCTTGGCCAACCCGGCGCATGAACGATTCTACGGTACCCGAAATGACGGGATGCCTTCCTATCGGGCCTTTCCTGAGGATAGCGCCAAAAACCTGTTGACGGAAGAAGAGCTGGACGTTCTTGTGGACTGGCTCCGGCGGTCGGTAAAGAAGTCAGCTACCTCCGCTCAATAAGGGGCGGCAAAAGCCGGCCAAGCTGTGCTAGAGACGTTCGTCGCAATCATTGCCCGTTTTCCAAAGAGGTACGACAGGCGTGAAAGTGGTTCACTTTGAGGACGTGCCCCTTCGGCCGGTGGACATGGAAGGGGCAGTGGGTTGTCAACTGCGGGTTTTAGTGGGGCAAGAAGACGGCGCGCCCAACTTCACGATGCGACAGTTCGAAGTGGCCGCCGGCGGTCATACACCGCTTCATTCTCATGGCTACGAACACGAGGTGTACATTTTGGAGGGAGAGGGTACCGTCCAAATCGGTGACTGCCGTTATCCCTTGCGACCGGGTAGTGTCGTGTTTGTTCCTGCCGGCGTCATCCACCAATTCCGCAACGAAGGGGCCGGGGTTCTTCGGTTTTTGTGTCTTATCCCGAATCCAGTCCGAGCAGTCGATGCACCTTGCGTGGCGGCTTGTTGTCCCGGGTGACAGTTGAGATTTATGCGGGTCTGATCTGTAGGTTGGCGACGGGTCACAGTCTGCTAGGTCCCGGGAAATTTTGCCCTTTCGATTCCAAAGAGAAGTTTTGTTCTCGGTCTGCCGCCCGCCGATTCCCGAAAACCTACCACTGCTCGCGCAACGCCGACCAACTTAAATAGCCCACTATGGCAGCGCAGATGATGAACATGATGTCCACAACGATATTGCCGATTCGGAAGAGTCCCGTAGCAATATCGAGCCCGAACAAGACCAGTAGAAGCACAGCGGTCACCAGACCGAAGATGCAGAGGCCCTTCCCCATAGATGCAATCCCGACAGCCATGGTCTCCCAGGTCGATAGTTGGCCTTACCAGTGAAGGAATCGCACGGTGCTTGCGTAACTCGGATGGAAAACCCCGCACAATTTTCAGCCAAGAACCCGAGTGTGACCGAACAACTCACGAGTGTAGTGGGCGGCAAAATCAGAGCCCCCACTGTCCGGCCCTTTTTCCGGTTCAATCGCCTGAGCAGGGCCTATCCGGTCTCTGGGATCTGCTTTCGAAAGTATAATTCGGCAATTTTTAGATCCTAGCGGCCGCCATCTGGCACAGGGTGGCTAGGCAATCAGCGAGCGGATGGTTGCTGATTTCGCCCAAACCGCGGAGGAAGAGCGACCGAAACCGCCCTGGGGCTTTAGAGAGCCTGCTTTGGTCGCATGCCCATGCGATCCCATAGCGCCTACTTAGCTTGTTTCTTTTTTGCCGCACGTGCCGGGCAGTGGATGCTCCAGGCAAGCCGAGAGTCTTTGGATACCTTGGGTAGCTCGTGACGGTCACTGAAGCTTGGTGGGAAAAATTTCGGCGGCAGATGCCTGTGGCCCAGCGTTGGGCTTACCTGGACCACGCCGCTGTGGCTCCGATCCCAGGTTCGGCCGCCCAGGCCGTGCAGCGCTGGGCCACTCAGGCGGCCGAAGAGGGTGAGCTTTCCTGCCCGCAATGGTACGAAGCGCTTCGGCAGTGCCGCCAAAGAGCTGCCCAGCTGATCGGCTGCCATGGGGAGGAGGTAGCCCTCGTCCCCAACACCACTTACGGAATCAACATAGTAGCACTTGGACTGGATTGGCGCCCGGGAGACAACGTGGTCTTTCCGGGACACGAGTTTCCCACCAATCAATACCCGTGGATGACCCTGGCGGCCCAAGGCGTGGAGGTACGGCGGATTCTGCCCCAGCCGGGCAAATCCCTGCTTGAGCTCCTTCGGGAGGCCTGCGACCGCAAGACCCGCTTAGTAGCCATTAGCTGGGTCCAGTATTCCGACGGCTACCGGATTGATCTGGCAGAGGCGTGTCAGATTGCTCGGGAAGTTGGGGCACTTTTATGCGTGGATGCAATCCAAGGCCTGGGGGTTTTCCCCTTAAATGTTGAGCATGAACCGGTCGATTTCCTTGCCGCCGATGGTCATAAATGGCTCCTTGGGCCGGAAGGGGCCGGGGTCTTTTATGTCCGGCGAGAACACTTGGACCGCTTGCGGCCCATCGGGGTAGGCTGGCACAGCGTCGTTCATGCCCAGGACTTTTCTCGGATTGCGCTGGAGCTAAAACCTTCGGCGGCCCGGTTTGAGGGCGGCTCCCATAATGCGGTAGGTTTCATCGGCCTAGGGGAAAGCCTTCGCCTCCTTCTTGAATACGGCGTCGCCAGGGTCGCCGAGCGGGTCCTCCATCTGACCGACATCGCTTGCGAACGCTTGAAGTCGCTGGGAGCCTCCATCGTGTCGGACCGTTCCGCCAAGGCCAAGAGTGGCATCGTGGCTTTTGAAGTTCCTGGCGTTGACCCGGTCATGCTGAAGGAGCGATGTCGCCAAGCTGGTGTTGTCGTAAGCGTGCGAGCAGGCCGGCTAAGAATCAGTCCGCACGCATACAATAACGAGGAAGATCTGGATCGGCTGTGCGAAGTGATCAAAAGTTCCCTTGCTGGTTGAAAGGGTAAGAGAGAATTCCGAGTGATGATTGTCGCCAAGGATCCCGCACTTCAAGAAGCGAGCCGATCAGCGGCAATCAAAGAATGGCAAGATACCAAGAACGTTTATTTTCTTTCTATCCCACAAAGGAGGACGAAAAACTAACAGGTTGTTTTCGGCGGCAAATCGGTGGCTTTCTATTTGCACCAAGGCAGCAACGGATTGACACCAATGGCAGATCATGACCTAAAGCACTGCGATGCGGAGCGGATCATTCCCGCTAAAGCGGGGCTGGCCGTCTATCCGGGATCATTTGACCCGATTACCCTCGGGCATTTAAACGTGATGGAACGTGCCAGCCGGCTCTTTGAGAAGTTGATCGTCGGTGTTGGTGTCAACATTGAAAAAACACCGATGTTTACGCCGGAGGAACGGGTGGAATTAATCCGCGTTTCCACCCGGCATCTGCCCAACATTGAAATCCGGACCTTCACCGGGTTGGCGGTGGAATTCGTTAAGCGGTGCGGGGCACAGATTATGATCCGCGGCGTTCGGCCGATTACGGATATCCAGGCTGAGCTGACGATGATGATGGCTAATCGCCGGCTTGCCCCGGAGGTGGAAACCCTATTCATGGTAGCCGACGGTGAGTTGGCTCATGTGTCAAGCTCGCTAATTAAGCAGATTGCCTCGGTCGCCGGCGAACGCGAGTTAGCACGCTTCCTGCCGCCGGAGGTAGTAACTGCCGTGTTGGCCAAGTTCGCCGGTAAGCCGTTCCCCTGGGAAATTACCGCCAAGACCCGCGAACTTTTTCCGCAAGCCGTCGAGCTAAGCGCCCAGGCACGGTAAGGCGGATTGCCCCTTTTGAGGTCAACAACTCGCATTCAGGTGAGCTGTTTCTCCCAGGGGCAATCTTGCAAGCCAAATGATCACTCTTACCCTTTTGGGGGCACACGTAGCGAGGTGTCTACAAAACAATCGCCGTTGACTTTTCCCAGGGTAAGAGGCGGGACAAGTTGAGCCAGCGGATTTACGCGAAATCGCCGCGGCAGGGTCACTGGTCGGCAATCCTAAAGGCTTAGGCTGGGTGCACCTACGAGGTTGGATTTAGTTTTGGGAGAATTGTCGATTTCTCTTGCCATGAAAGCTTTTGAGCTTTCAGAGGATCCTGAAGACACTGGCAAGTTGCCTCCGGATGAGCCTGGCGGTCCGGCCGGGCGTCCTGCGTCAAGCTCCAGCCCGGACACCGTCGGGACAAACTGCAGCTTTTCGTCAGACCACCGATCTTCTTCGTCTACGTCAACAGGATTGAACCAGGAAGTCGTGGAAGGCGGCGAAAAGGCGCCGGGGTTTTCTTGTCCGCTTTGTGGTGCCCCCCTCCGGCCCGGAGATCGCCCTCCGGCACTGGGAGTTTTCCTCCGGCGCTTTGGGCCGATGATTGGCCTTGTTGAACTTCCCCCCGGATTTTTGCTTTCCGTGGTGATTCCGGTCTACAACGAGCGGGCAACCATTGAGGAGGTTGTCCGGCGTGTAGAGGCTGTGCCGATCCCCAAAGAAATCATTATCGTGGATGATGCCAGCACAGATGGCACGCGGGAAATTGTGAGCCACTGGCAATCCCGGCCAGGGTTTCGCGTATTGTTTCATGAACACAATCGGGGCAAAGGGGCGGCCATTCGCACCGGGCTTACCGCAGCCAAAGGGGACGTCGTGCTCATCCAGGATGCTGACCTCGAGTATGACCCGGTCCATTACCCGGAACTTATCCACCCGATTGTTAGTGGCGTGGCCGACGTGGTGTACGGATCTCGTTTTCTGCCGGCTGGCCCTCACCGGGTGCTCTACTTTTGGCATGCGGTGGCCAATTGGATCATTACGACTTTGTCCAACATGTTTACAGACCTAAACCTCACTGATGTGGAAACCTGCTACAAAGCCTTTCGGGGGGATGTGATCCGGGCAATTGCGCCGACACTTCGCGAGGAAGGCTTCGGCTTCGAAATCGAAGTGACCGCCAAAGTAGCCCGGCGTCGTTACCGCATTTACGAAGTGGGAATTAGCTACTTCGGCAGAACGTACGCCGAAGGCAAAAAAATTCGTTTTCGCGACGCGGTACATGCTGTTTGGTGCATCCTGCGGTACTGGCGCTGGGACTAGCAGACACTACCGCGGTAGCTTGCTTACGATGGGTGCGATACTTGCCGGTGTTAATTGAGAAGCCCCCCTGCCTACCGGGGCGGATAAGCCTGGAAAAATATACTCAGGTTGGAAGCCGGACTTTGCCTTCCGGGGGGAATCGCCAAATCGACTTTCGCGCTGTTGTTTCTAGATTGTTTGGGAAGCAAATAGGGGATCGGAAAGATAGACGCTGACTTTTCTGGGCGGCAGGCCCTTGTGGACGAGAGGTTTCGCGAATGGGGATCTGGGAACCGATTGTGCTGGGCACCTGGAAATTTGGGGCTAAGGCCACGGCTGCTGCGTGGAAGGTGTTGGTGGAAGAAGGGGGCTCCGCCCTTGATGCCGTGGTCGCTGGTTGTCAAGCAGTAGAAGCTGACCCGGAAGTCACTAGCGTGGGCTACGGGGGGCTGCCAGATGCGATCGGCCAGGTCTCCCTCGATGCGGCGGTGATGCTTTCGCCGGAGAAAAGCGCCGGGGTGGCCTTTGTTCGCCAATTTGCCCATCCCATTCAACTTGCCCGGCTCGTGCTGGAACACTCCTGGCATAAGCTCTTAGTGGGGGAAGGCGCTGAGCGATTCGCCCGACAGTTTGGATGTAAGGAGCAAGACCTCCGGACACCGCGTGGACTGGCTGCTTGGCGCCGCTGGCTCGCAGAACAACACCAATCGGAGGGCGGGAGGGCTTCGACCGGTCCGGCCAGCTTTCTCTCTAAAGAGCATTCTGCTCTTGTCCCTCCCGCGACCATGGGTTCGAAAGGGCAACCCCAACCCACAGACGAGCTTGGGCCCACCGAGGACGCCCTCCCGGCTGATTCTTTATCAACAACCTCTGGTGGCCACCAAGCTGCTTTACCCCATGACACAATCGGCGTACTAGCACGAGATTCAAGTGGTCAGATAGCGGCCGGGTGTTCCACAAGTGGACTTGCGTTTAAGCTGCCCGGCCGAGTGGGTGATTCCCCCATCGTGGGCCACGGACTCTATGTCGATCCGCACGTCGGAGCGGCTGTAGCCACCGGAAATGGCGAACTGATGATGGGCGTTTGCGGCACCTTTTTGGCTGTGGAATGTCTTCGCCGGGGAGCGACGGCTGAGGAAGCGGCCGCGGAAGTAATTCGGCGAATAGTCGGTAGCTTTTCCAACCTGGAAAATAAACAGGCGGCAATCATTGTCCTAAGTGCCACCGGCGCGTGGGGAGCGGCTGCTCTTCGGCCAGGCTTTCAGGTGGCCCTGCGATCTCCGGGCGAAGAGCGGCTTCTTGAGCCTCAATTTGTGTACTTTGCCGAGCGGTAACGTGCCAGAATCGCGGGAGGAAGGATTCCCTTGGCAAATCCCCCGGCAATGGCTTAGCGACGATCAAACCTCCTAGTGGCTCGCGAAATTGTTTAACTGGCGCCTTCAATGGCTTAGGCAGAAAGCCACTTGAACAAAGAAGCTCCTGGTATGGGCGGGGAAGCATACACACGCCGAAATCCCAGGGAGAGGGCAGTCCGGAGAAACATCCGCGAGAGGCCCCTATGCGTTTGCCGCGCGAGCACCCCGCACCATTTCAGGTAGGAATTCCCGGTTTAACGAGTTTTTAGGTCAAAATCGTAGCGGTTTGAGCCAGGCCGCACTTCCGCCGACAAGGTCGAACGCCAGTTATATTGCGGGGGGATTTTTTCCGGTAGGATGATCGTCCTGCCGTTATTGTCCACAGTCGTTCGCCGCGTTGTGATACGTACCGTGTGTCGGCCAATGAGCGCCCCAGCCTGTTGATGATTAAATCGCAGCGTGTATCGGCCGTAAGGATCGGTAATCCCATAGGAAGGCGAACCGTTTTCCGGATCAAACTCGACCAATGCGCCGGCCAGGGGCTGTCCGTCTAAGCGAATCTCCCCGTAAACGGTGGCAAAATTCGGATCGCCCCGTTTGCACCCCGCTGGTCCCAGCAGAGCCAAAGCCAGGCCTGCCGCAAGTAAACTCGGCCAGCCTTTTTCACCCGTGCGCATACCGCCTTCCTGCAATAATTCGCCCTGAGCTCAGCACTGTCTCGGCGCGACTGTAGCCGGTCCGGAAGCGATTGAAACCCACCCCATTCATTAAACAGCCCATGTGGATCGTCAGGCAAGTGCCGCCGAAGCGGCGCCAAGCTTGTTTGGCCAACGCGGAAATCCCATCTCCGTTCTCGGGGAGGGCCCTCGAACATCAAGGGAGCGGGTTGGTCCTCGCGGCTCGCTGGGGCCGAATGGGATCCGGTCGGTCCCCCTATTGTTTGCTCAAGCGGGGCCAAAACTGAAAAGCCCAATCGATCCGCAGAGAGGATGCCGGCCGCACTGAGCACCGCCCCGCTAAGGGGTTTGCCTTGCCCGTGTCCCTGGCTTATGGTGAAAGCTTTCCCGAGAGGACAAATTGGGGAAAACACGATGGCTTTCCGGGTTAGGCGGAGTAAAAGGCCGACACTTGAACCTGCCGGCCAAAAAGCTTCCAGCCCGATGTGGGATTACGCAATGCCGTCGCCTTTCGGCTTAAGGAATTTGCACGTAATGAGAGTAATGTTTGTGAAACGGCATATCGGAGCCTTTTTGCTTGGGCTCTTTTTCGCGGGTCAAGCCCATCTGTGGGCGGATGAGTTGTGGGTTGGCACGGCCATTGTTGATATCACCCCCAGCCGCCCGGTTGCGTTAGACGGACAGCGCCATGTGCGGATTGCTCGGCAAGCGGCCACCCCCATCACGGCGACTGCTCTTGCCCTTGAGGGACAGCGGCAAGGCAAGCCCACAGAGCAAGCGGTCATTGTCTCGTGCGATATTGTGACCATTCGCGATGGAATTCTGGAGGCCGTTAGGAAGAAGGTCCAGACCCTAACGCCGGACCTAGACGTCAACAAGATCATCCTCTGCGCCACACACACCCACACAGCGCCTGTAACCCAAGAGGGGCGGTATACGATCCCGGGCGATGACGTAATGCAGCCGCAGGAATATGCCGAGTGGCTGACGGGTCGCATGGCCGAGGCTGTTGCACAGGCTTGGAAGGCTCGCAGACCTACCCGGGTAGGCTGGGGTCAAGGTCAAGCGGTCATTGCCCGCAATCGCCGCGCCGTTTATGCCGACGGTTCGGCCCAGATGTACGGCAGGACCGATGTACCGGAATTCCGGGGGCTCGAAAGTATGGAAGATCATGACGTGGACGTGCTTTTCTTTTGGGACAATGAAGACCGGCTTAAGGCTGTGGCTATCAACATCGCCTGTCCTGCCCAGGAGGTGGAAGGTTTGAGTGTCATTCATGCTGATTTTTGGCACCCGGTCCGGGAAAGATTACGGGAAAAATACGGTGCCGAACTTGCTGTTGTTGCTTTAACGGGAGCAGGTGGAGATGTGACGCCGCATCTCATGTACGGGCATGCAGCCGATGAGCGGGCGCGGAAGCTTCGCGGCCTTGACCGGCTTGGCGAAATCGCGCGGCGGTTGGTCCGCGCTGTGGAGGAAGCTTTGGAGGTGGCGGAAAAAGACAAGCGGAACGACGTGGTTTTTCGGCACCTGGTTCAGGAGGTCGGCCTCCCTTACCGGCGGATCACCAAAGAGGAAGCTGCCCAGGCAGCGGCCGAAGCGGCTAAATTCGCAAACAATCCCGCTGAAAGGTGGAACTACCTTTGGCACCAGCGGGTAGTGGAAAGATTCGAGCGGCAGCAAGCTGGCGCGAACGAAATGTTTGTCTTCGAGCTCCATGCTATTCGCTTGGAGGATGTCGGCCTTGTGACCAATCCCTTCGAACTTTACACGGACTATGGGATTCAGATCAAGGCCCGCAGTCCCGCAGTGCAAACATTAGTGGTCACCTTGACGGGCAGCGGCGGCTACTTGCCCACCGAAAGGGCTGTCCGCGGCGGTGGCTACGGGGCCGTCCCCCAAAGTACGCCAGTTGGTCCGGAAGGAGGTCAGATCCTCGTCGATCGGTCGGTCGCGGCCCTCAAGTCCCTGTGGCAGTAGGGAGCCGGGGAGTAACCATCGCGAGCGAGCTTTGCGTGTGGCAGTTTTCCTAAAAAGGCAACATGGGCAAGGATTCCATTGCTTTGCAAGAGAGTTCGAACCTTTCCTCTGAGTTAGCTTGGCCGTAAACTTTTGCTTTATGAGGTGCGGAAGCCGATGGGAAATATGGCCGATCCGTAGGTGCCCTGGTTGGTGTACCCGCTCAAATGACGTTTCATGTGAACTTTAGCATCTGTGTTGTCCGCCCCGGGTATGTCGACATGGAGAAGCAAGCCGATGAACAAAGCGACACAAACATCTTCGGGCAAAACGCGGCGGGACTTCCTTCGTGACTCGATGTTGATTAGCGGTGTCGGGCTTGGCGGGCTGACGGTGGCCCGGGCTGCCCACGCCGCCGGAAGTGAAACGCTCCGTCTTGGGCTCATTGGTTGTGGCGGACGGGGTGCCGGAGCCGTCAGCGATGCCTTCGAAGCTGACCCCGGAACCGTCCTGGTGGCAATGACCGATGTGTTCGAAGATCGCCTCCAAACTGCCCGAAAGCTCCTTAAGGACAAATATCCCGATCGGGTACTTGTTGACAATGAGCGCTGTTTTGTGGGCTTTAATGGCTACCGCCAGGTAATCGAAAGCGGCGTGGATGTTGTGCTCATTGCTTGTGCAAGCAAATTTCACCCCAAATATATGGCGGCAGCAATCGCAGCAGGAAAACACGTATTTGTCGAAAAACCCCATGCCACGGAACTTCCCGATTTAGCTTTAGTGGAAAAGGCCTGCAACGAGGCAAAGGAGAAAGGCCTCAGCGTGGTCTCGGGGCTGTGCTGGCGCTATCATGAGGGTGTCCGCGAAACCATGAAGCGGGTTCACGACGGGGCTATCGGCCAGATCGTAGCCATCCAGGAAACCTACATGCGCTCACCTTACCGCCTTATCGAGTTTGAAGAGGGGCTTTCCGAAATCGCATATCAATACCGCAACTGGTACCACTTCGTCTGGCTCTCCGGCGACGACATCGCGCAGTCACTCATCCACAGCATGGACAAGGGATCGTGGGCGCTCGGCGATATTCCGCCGCTGTGGGCCTACGGTGTGGGTGGTCGGGCTGCTAGCGTAGGCCGCGTGTACGGCGACTGTTTTGATCATTTTTCGATCGTGTTCGAATACCCCAACGGTGTTCGCATGTATGCTATCGGCCGAGCCATTAACAACTGTTACAACGAGGTAAGCGATATCTTCTATGGCACCGAAGGCAAATGCGACCTCCTCCGGCATCGCATCGACGGAAAAATCAAATGGGAATATAAGGGGCCGAAATCCAACATGTACGTGGCCGAACACCAAGCCCTATTCGGGGCCATTCGCTCCGGCAATCCCGTCAACAACGGCCATTACATGATCCTCAGCACCCGGCTAGCGCTCATGGGTCAATTGGCGGCATATTCGGGGAGACAAGTCACTTGGGAGGAGGTGTTGACAACCAAGTTCCGTCACGGCCCTGAGGAAGCGGACTTTAACACGGAACCGCCGGTTCGGCCCGACCAAAACGGCATCTACCCTGTCCGCATGCCCGGTGTTTTCGACTACCGTAAACAACTTTAAACAGGTGCTGCCCGCGACGGAAGGGCGCTCCCGGTAACGGGCGCAGCCCCAGTCGGCCGGATCTCCCTACAAGAGCTTGCAGTAACCGCCCGCACGGAAAACCGGGGAAGGCCCCGGCGACGCGGATCCCACTTGGCCTCGCGCAAGAAGCGGGCAGCACTCTTTAGCTGCCGAACTTTGCGACTCAGGCCACACCCCAAGCAAGGTGTCGCTCGAGCTGTCTAAGGCCAAGGCAAGCACCGGCCAAGGGGACCGACGATCCCCTCTAGCTGGGAGTAAACGGCCAGCCCTGGGTAAGGTCTCGGCTTTCCCCCGGTCAAATGGTGGGCAAAAACGCCACAGCTTGGTTGCCGAGCCTAACCTGTGGCGTCCTAGCCGGGTTGATCCGGGCTTAGATGGTGCGGGCTTGTCCCGCAAGATAGCTCTTCTGTTTGTCCCAAGGGCTAACCCCCGCGCTGAGGCGGGGCCTCTCACCCGCGGCTAGTCAGATCTCGCCGGGGCCCCTGAGGACAAACCTTGCGGACGCCCGGCATGTTTGAGTAGAATTCCGTCAACTAACTCGATGCCTCTTTCGACCCGAGAGGCCTGTTTCTATTCGACCAAGGATGGAACCGCTCCTTCTAAAATGGATCCGACGGCGGCTCGTCTCTTGTGCATAGGCTTGGCGGTGGAATTTCCCGGTCCCTTTGTTGCCGCTTTGCGACACGCTAGCGGTTATTTGCGTGTCTTTGGCAATGTAGGCAAGAAGGTGAGGCTTGCCACCGCAGACTTGACTGACTCGGATGCCAGGTGTGTGAACGTGCAAGGGCAAGTTCGATAAGTCCACGAAGTTAGCAGCTTAGGGGTGTCGCGCTTCTTGGGGCAAGCATAAGGCAATGGAAAGGCTCATTCCCATTCTTTTGTTGCTTGGTTCGAATGTGTTTATGACTTACGCTTGGTACGGACACCTGCGGGATTTAAAGCATGCCCCGCTTATGGTGGCCATTCTCTCCAGTTGGTTTGTGGCGCTCTTTGAATACTGCTTGCAAGTGCCTGCTAACCGAATCGGGGCGCAGTACTACACGCTTCCCCAACTGAAGGTGATGCAGGAAATTATCACGATGGCGGTGTTTGCGATCTTTAGTACGGTGTACATGCGGCAAAATATCAGCTGGGATTACGTGGCAGCTGCCGTGTGCCTAGTGGTCGCCGCCTTCTTTATGTTCCGCGGTGTCGCATTGACCGGCTAAGCGTGGTAAGATCGGCGCCGCTAAGAAAGCCCACGCTTTAAGCCCACCGAAGTAGGCCCCGTTGATTTTCTCCACTGTTAATCAAGCAGCGAGCTTGCGACGGGCGCGAAGGAGCGGCATGGCCTTTGCGGCCGGGCGCGCCGGCCCTCTTAGCGGATGCCCGTCGCTGCGCGGAGTCCCCCTGCTTGTCTGTCACAGCCGGCAACAAACCCTCCCAAGACCAATCGCGTTAACGAAATCACCCGCGACGCCGACGCTAACTCTCATATCTTCCCCTTTTTGCGCCACGCGCACCTTCTCCGAACGCGATTCCTTTCCTGGGAGCCGATTCACAGTCCATTCGTGCGGTTTTGGCCCGCTATAATGCGGTCAAATAATGGACAATGCACCTCCCGCAGTATGGACGACTCGAATGAGAGGCAACGGGTTTTTGCATGGGTGGCTTGAGAAGCTTCGGGCGGTTGTGGAAGGACTCCCCAAAGACTGGAGACTCCGACACAGCCAGTTCTTAACTCGGAGTTGTCTTCCCGACGGAGGATTCGCCGGCCGGCAGGGGCCAGCCTCTGCTTACTACACCAGCTTCGGCCTTCGGGGACTTTTTCTCCTTGGAGCTGTCGATGAAGATCTTTGCCGCAGGTGTCGCCGGTTTCTTGCCGAACTTAAGCCCCGGGATTTGCCGCCAGCTGATCTTTTCGCTGCCATCTTTTCGGCTCCCATTTTGGGCGAGCATTTTCTTGCCGATTGGGACGTTACCCACCAATTTGCGTCCTTAGCTCGGCCGGACGGAGGTTTTGCACTGACTCCTGCACATGGTTTTGGCAGTGTCTACGGAACTTACCTCGTTGCCGAATCGTGCTCTCTACTTGCTGTTGACCTACCCTCGCCGGGGTCGGCAGGGAGTTTAGCCGAAAAAGGCAAAGCAAGCGAGGTGATTGTTGACTTTTTGCTAAGCCGGCAGCGGGCTGACGGGGGATTTGCCGAGGCACCCTTTGTGCCGTGCGGGGGGACCCCGGCAACCGCCGCGGCCTTGGCAACTTTTCGCCTCTTGGAGAGCGGCCCCGATCTGGCTGTCAAAAAAGCGTGTAAGTTCCTTACATCCATGCAGCAGGAAAACGGCGGGTTTCTTGCCGCCCCGACGAGTCCCGTGCCAGATCTATTGTCTACAGCGGTAGCCCTTCTAGTCCTACATGATCGAGGCATGCTTTCTTGGGAGCAACGCTGGCGGGCCGGCAAATTTGTGGCAATGTGCGAAAAGCCCGAGGGCGGATACGGCGCAAGCCCGAGAGATCAAGATACTGATGTCGAGTACACCTTTTACGGCGTTCTGGCCCAGGCCATCTTGGCTTGCCAGGTTTGACTCGCAAGCGCGTTTTTTAGGTGCCGAAGGACTTCGCGCTGTACCCCGGCCGGTTAGCAACTAGCTCTTACCCCGGCAGTGAGTGTGGCGGGAGATACGGAGCGACATCTTTTTTGTTAGCCTGCGGAATTTAGTAGGCCCGGTCTACTCAGAAGCGCCCAAACCTTAAGCGGAAGGTTCGGTGCGACGCGCAACTCTGCCGGAGGTGGGAAACAGCCCGCCATAACCCAGGGATTAAGAACCCGATCGTTCCGGTAGGCGCGGATTTGCCCTCAACGCTACCAGGCCTGGGGGGAGAATAAGAGACTCCCGCGCGCAAAAAGAAAGCCGGCTGGTTTTAGCCGGCCTCAAAGCTCCAAAAAACCGAGAAATTACCAGCGAGAAAGAAGCGAATGCGAATTGCCGAGACTACCCGACCACTTCAAGCTCGTTGCAGATTTCCTGAACGCCCTCAACCTTGCGAACGGCTTCCTGAGCCATCTGTTTCTGGAAGTACGAGCGAACCACGCCGCGGAGGATCACTCGGCCGGCATGAGTTTCGAACCGCAAGTGGTGCTTCGGCAGGTACGGATTCCGGAAAAGTGCCCGCGCAATCCGCTTTTCTAAATCGCTCGTCCCGTTAGAGCCGTCCCCAGCGGCTTCTGGCACAATCACAGTGGTGGTCGCTTGAGATTCCTGGCTCCAATGCCTGTGCGCCACTGAATCCACGGAATCTGCCAGCAACGCCGAGCTAGCTAAGTTACCAACCGTCGCCGAATTCATCCGAGATCGCCCTCCCCTCAATACGTTCGCAGGAACCGTTAGGTCAGCAATCCTTATTTCGTTTGGAAAACTACCAATATATCTTATCAGTCCGTCAAGGGGATAGCTCCGGAAAAAAGTTCAGGGAAGGCCCGAGGATGCTTAAGCCGGGGCGAGTCGTGCCTCAGTCACCCACACCAGCCCCTCTGGAAGAAATTGCCTGCGCGTCTAACGCCCCAGTTTCCAACCCAAAACCCCACGTCACACGGCACGACCTATCTAGTAAAGCGTATCGATCAGGGAAAATGGGGGCTTTAGAGGAAATAGACAACTGCTTAATAGCCGCAGAACAACCTACTTGAGTCATGGCACTAATACGAGCTAGCCCGGGCGAAATGTTCGCGCAGTTAGCTCAACCCAAGTGTCCAGTAAGGCTCTGCCCTTCCGCATCGCAACCTGACACCACCCTCTTGCCCCGTTGGCAGCTCCTCCGGCGAGGGTAAGCGGTATTGGAGGAGCGAAAACCAGCCCGATTTTCCGGGGGATTTGTGGCCAGGTGGGAAAAATACCTTGTTGTACCTCGAAGACTAGATAGCTCCACGCCGGAAGGATAGCGCAAGCACCTTGAGTTGATCTTGCCAAATAAGAAGGTTCTGCAAGAAGGCTCTGCCCGAAGGTCGGGACAGAGATGTTTGCAAAAAGACCCTCAACCTCAGGGGCCGAGCTATGGAAGGCAGCACCACCATCCGCCTTTTGCCCGAAGACCGCAAGATCTGTCTTGGTGTCCTCCGGCGCGATCCCCAGGTGCACCTGGCCTTCCTGCTCCTTTTGCCGGAGCCCAGATGCGGCAACCGGGGGAACTTGAGGGGCCATTACGGCTGGCAAACACTGAAGGAACTGGTGGCGGATCAGCCCGGTGCCTTCAGGTCAGTGCCAACACCATCTCCCCGGTCAAGAAAGCTCATTGTCAAAGGGGCCTGGCACAAGCCTTAGGGGAGCCGGCCAAAGGGTGCTGGCTCTTGCCGGTGTGGGTAGGGTGAGTGGTGGGCTGGCTGGTGGACAAGACGCCCCTCGATTTCGGGCTGGTCCGCTGGTGGTCGACTCGCAAAATGCTGGCCACGGCGCTCCGTGTGGATGATGGTATCGGGCTCAGCACTGAGGCGATTCGGTGGCAGCTCCATCAAGCCAGCTTTTAAAGCCGTCGGCGCCGAGCGGTGCTGGCCCGAAGTGGTAGGACAAAGGAGGGAAAACTCACCCACGTGGAGGGTCCTCTGGCCCCGCTTGCGCTGATGAAACGGTGACTTTGAAGGACCGAGTTCGACAGGACGTTAATGTCTAACTACAGAGTTAAGTTGCGCCGCTGCCCGAAATGCCGGACCCGTTGGATGCGGCGACGCCGATGGACGCTGGACGCAACGCCCGTCAGGACCGGAGGTCTAACCCGGCTGGAGGAGATCCCGAAAAGAC
>JANXBW010000011.1 GCA_025060325.1 Thermoguttaceae bacterium | reverse complement strand
AGAAGACCACCCGATTGTCGCGGAATTCAATATAGGCCCCCAGCGGATTGGGGATATAACCACTGCGGAGGTCAACAGGCTCGAAGCCGGCCGGTTTCATGTCTTCGAACACCAGATACTCGTAATCGTTTTTGCTGTCGATCTCCAGTTCGATTTCCACAAGCTCGCCGGACTTGAGCAGGCTCAGATCGGGCAGAAGCTCGCGCTCGTATTTCTCCACTTGTTGTCGAACAAGTTGTCCGCGACCGCCGGCGACAACACGTTCGGCGTCCACCGGCCGCAGGCGGTAGTACTTGCGCTCCACTTTAATCTCAAGACCTGCCGGCGGGATGTACTCCTCGAGGCTGAAGTTAGTCAGGTAGGCGTTAAAGTAGAGCGGGCCGGTTCCCCGTTTACGGAACTCAAGCCGGTGTTCGCCGGTAGTCAGTGCTTCGCCCTCCAGCACCAGGGCATTATCAAAGGTAAACAAATTGGCAGCGGTAATCTCGATCGCTTTCAGGAGTTTGCCATCAAGGAGGACTTCCACCGTCATTTCTGGCTTAGCCTCGCCGCTTGCGCGGAGGAACTCGGCCATCGCCTCGATGCACACGGCGGTATCGCGGGTGGAATTCCAATAGGTCGCATGCTTCCGATTGGTGAGTAGGTACTTCACCAACCGGCGTGCCAGTTCGCCGCGAGGTTCAGTCCGCACCAGGAGCTTGAGGAAGTAGGCCTGGGTTTCGATTTCATCCCCGTACCAGTACCACCAGATGCCACCCGGCAACCGTAGCCAAGCGGTCTGGTTTTCGTCATCTTGCATGACAAACTGCCGTAGATTGCGGATGATCATATCCCGCTTTTCGACGTCGCCCACCGTGTCGCATGCCAGGCCGACCATGGCCATCGCATACGGGGTAAGCCGCAACCGATCGCGATAGAGGAACTCCCGCATTCGTGGCTGGTCGTGGCCGGCTTCCACCAGCACCATGTAAACCAAAGCATCGATGTTATCGGCTTGATCTTTCCACGGTTTGACTTTGGGATCTTTTAAGGCGTTTTCCAGCTTTGCTAGCTCAGCCTCTTGATATCGCACCAGCCACTGAATGCCCCGCTCCAGAACATCCGGGACAATTGCGACGTCATTGCGCTGAGCCAACAACAGACCGTGGACGACCAAAGCGGTCATGTGGGGGCTCGGATATTCCCCCCAACCGGAGAACCACCCCCACCCGCCGTCAGAAAGTTGCATCTCCGTGAGCCGCTGGACGCCGACTTTGACCATCCGGTCCACTTCGGCCCGATCGAAGACGGGATTGCGCTGGTAGCGCTGCCACTGCCGGGCCCGCTCGCTTGCGGCACCAAGCTCCTGCGGATTGAGATTGACCTGTTTGTTGCGAACGGCCTCCAGATCGACACCCATGTCGATGAGGATCTTTTGTACGATCACTGTCGGCAAGAAGCGGTTGAGCGTCTGCTCGACGCATCCGTACGGATAGTCCACAAGATACGGCAGTGCATCCACCAAAGCTCCGGCCAGGGTGGGTGACCAGCGGACTTCCAGCCGGGTTTGCTCAGGCCGACGTTCCGCCGGCACACGGAAGGTGACCACCGCCTGCTCTTCCTCCGGCCGGATGACGCCACAGAAGCTATCCATCTTGAGCATCCCGTGGACGTAGCAGGGGAAGCTCATCTGCATGGCGTCCGACTCTTCGTCGGTCAACGCCTTCATGCGGACAGTGGCCTGGCCTTCGGCCACCACGGCAACGCGCCAGTCAACGCGCACCTCGCCGCCGGCCGGTACTCGCACCTTGCGGACGACGTAAGCTTCCTCAGGGGTTCCATCGGGCACGATTGGCCGCAGGGTCCCACCTTCCAGCTCAAGTGCTACCTGAACTTCTTTTTCCTGCGAGAGATAATTGTGGACGTTGGCCGACAGGACGACCTCGTCCTTTTCCACAAAGAAGCGTGGCGCCTGGAGGCGAACGATGAGATCCTTGCGAGTGATGACCTCGGTGGTGGCCTCGCCGACCCGCGTTCCTAACCCCATGGACCACACCCGGACCTTCCAGGTGGTCAGATTCTCCGGCATTTGCAGTTTGACTTCGGCAATGCCGTCCGAATTGGTTTCAATGGCACCGACCCACAGGGCGGTGTCGGCAAAGGCTTGACGGATCATGGGCTGAACGAGTGCCGGTTCTTGTGGCGCTGCGCCCCCCTGACCGGCCAGCGCGCCACGATCGGCCTCAGCAGCCATTTGCCGCTCCGCCACGGCTCCGGGTGCTGGGGGAGCCTGAGCCGCCGCCATTGGGGCAGCCCGCAATTCCAAAGCTCCAAGGGCGTTGGCTGCCCGACGGGCACGGCCGGCTGCTTTGCCAAAGGCGAACGCCTCATCCCGGCGGACAACACCCGCAAGCTCCTCGACCACCGTTTCCCCGAAGAGGCCCAGATTGGCCATACCCGGCTCTCCGGGTGGCACAAGGTTAGGTTCGACACCATCCAAATTGTTGCGAGTCCACGGCTGATGATGACGCCGCCACTTCCAGAAGAATTCCTTGATCGCCGGCACATTGGATCCACCGGCGATATACTCCAAGGCCTTGTCATAAATCGTCACCACACAACTGCCGACCACCGGCTTACCGTGCAGATCGCGTACACGTAGTTGAATTGTGGCTGGTTCTGCCGGTCGGTAAGTGGCCTTGGAGGGGATAAGTTCCACCTCCATGACCCGCCTTTCAGGCGGAACGTGAATTTCGCGAACCTCCGTGTACACTCGGCCATCAAGAACGGTTACAGCCTCCACGAAAAAGTTGGGCATATCCCCGGGCTTGACTTCGATAGGAACAATCCGCGATTTGGCAGGCAACCGGAGAAGTTGCGGTGGCAGATAAACCCCCCGGGCGGGCCGAATAAACAAAAGCACGGCCGCACCCGCTCGTCGGGAGTTGACTTGGAGCTGTACGGTCTGGCCCGGCTGATATTCGCGACGGTCGGGGACAAGCTCCAGCTCGTTAAACTGATATTCCTCCGCCCGAAGTTGATCCCCAATCACTGTAAACACATAGCCACCTTCAATAGTGTGGCCTTGCGAATCGCTGACCTGAACTGCCAGGCGGAATTGCCCCGAACTGCCGGCCTTTAGCTGCGTTGACCACTGGCCGGATTCGTCAATGGTGACTCCCTGTTCAAACACCAGTTCTTCCTGAGGCTTGGCCTCCAGATAACGAACACGATACAGAGCCAGTTTACCCTCCCCTGCCACCGGCTTCCCGTCCAACCGGCGTGCCACCGCGGAAACCGTGAACACCTCGCCCACGCGGAGGTAACCCCGATCAATCCACACGTAAACTTTAAACGGTTTGCGGGCGACCAACACTGTCCCTTCCCCGACAATCGTCCGCCGGGACTGATCGGTCACCTCAGCGACAATGCGGTACGCATGATCCCGATCGGGGAAAATGGCCTTGGCGACGGAAGTGTCGATCTCGACCTCGACAGTGCCATCCGGGCGGATAGACACCTCGCGAGAAGCGACAAGCTCCGGAGCTTCCGCCGAACCCCTCCACCAGAAGGGCATCGGCCGTGGACAGCCCCAATCGCCCCAGCCGGGATACCACACATAGTCATAGGCAAACCACCAGTATCCTGGGCCGTAAAGCCAATCCCACGGCGCCGGCGGATACCAGCGGGCAGTGTGGCTTGTGCGATAGACCTTGTACTTAACTTTTGCCTCGGTGACAGGGGCGCCAAAATAGTAGTTAGCTTTAATTTTGGCCTTGATCACTTCTCCGAGGGCGACCGGCTCTTCGGGCGCTTCGACAAGCACTTCGAACTCTGGCTTTTTATATTCCTCAACGCGAAACGACCCGCCGCCCCAATCTCCGATCCTGATTCCGTAAACACCTAACGTCGCATCCGCTGGCAAATCGTAACTGGCTTCAACCCCTCCATACGCGTCCGCCTCAAGGTCTTTCTCCCAAATTTTTTCGCCCTTGGGGTTCCACAACTCAACGTGAATTTTCCTGCCGGCAAAAGGTGACCGATCGGGAGCGTCATATCGGGCCTGAGCAATCCAGGCCTTAAAGTGTACGGTCTGTCCCGGCCGATAAACGGGGCGATCCGTCATCGTAAACGTCTTAACCGCCTCATAAAAACTTTCCGCCCAATCCGGCATCCACACGTGCGAAAAACCAAGAAACGCCATCCGCCTCGGCTCGGCTCGGGCAATCACCAGCCAGAGATAATCCTGGGGGAGGCGATCCCCCGTGAGCACCAGTTGGCCTTCCGCGTTGGTCAACTCGGCAAACTGTTTGAAGTCAACTCGCGGTGGGCGGCCCAGATCTTCCCATCTGACTCGATAACCGAAGAATTCCACATTGGCCCGGCCAATCGGTTCGCCGGTCCGCGAATCAGCCACATAATACCACGTTCCTTTGTCAACGCGCTTTTCCAGAATAGCAGTATCTACCACCCAGATGACAATCTGGGATGTGTTGCCATCCTTCATGCGAGCGGTCAAAAGATAGGCGCCCGGCTTTTGCAGCGGTGTGGCGATGGTGATCCGACTGTCGAAATGATTGGGCCGAGGTTCAAGCGGCACCGTCCATTGAGCAACAACTGGCCCGACATACTGCTCCTGCTTTTGGTGGATAAGCAGCCAACCTAGTTGCTCGAAGTTGCCAAATTGCCAATCAGGCTCCCTTCCCCCTCGCTTAATGCGATCCTTAATATCGGCCAAAAGTTTGTCAACAAGTATCTCCTGGGCCGTCAGCTGAACTTCGCGACCATTGCGAAAACGAAATTCCACCTCGGCCCCCTTGCCCGCCGGTTGCCGCAGCACCGGCTCAAATCGACCCCAATTCCCTTCGATTTGCTTAATTCGTTGCGTGACCTCGTCGCGCTGGGGCGCCGGAACAATGGCAAGCAACTTCTTCCACCACTGGGCCGCCTTTGGATACTGTCGGCGGTTTTCAAAACTCTCCGCCAAGCGGCGGATAGCTTCCGCCTGAATCTCCCTTGGGGCCGTCTCCGCCAGCTGTTGATAAATGCGTAGGAAGTTAAATTCGGCTGGTAGCCGCAGCCGTTTTACTCCGGTGGCCAGCCGGCAAATGGTCTCGTCCTCTTCCAAGGTATGCAAAGCGAAGGTTCCGGTCTCGGGCTGCTTTTCATCCGGTTCCTCAAGCCACCGCCACTGGAAGAAGGCCAAAGTGTGGACATCGAACTGACTGCGGAGAAAGTCCGCCCACATGAGCTGAACGGACGGAAGCAATTTGGCATCGCACTCGGCTGCCTGCGTTAGGCACCAGCGCCACCGCTGACCGTCGTTTTCCGCCGCTTCCCAACTCTTAGGAACCGCATAAAAGATGGGATTGCCCTGATCATCCACCGGAGCTCCTTCCGGAGCGTCATCCCCCCACCACAGCCTGCCCGGTTCAAAGTCAGGCAGCTTCGCCAGGTCGGTTAGATATTGCAGTCGCCATGCCCCCCGACCGAACCGCCCGCCGAGAATCATCTCGGCAAACTCAAGGAAGAACCCGCCCACCTCCGCGCGAGCTTCCGTTTCCGCCAGTGCAAGGGGCATCGCCTGCTGCATCAACTGCAGGGCCCGGACCCGATCGCGCTCGAACGAGCCAACAAACTCGCCCCCGCCGCGCCGTTGGCCTCGGTAAAATTGGCCGGCAATAATCACCCCGAAATGAGGCGCTTCCCAGTAAAGCTGGGCCGCCGCCCTCAGTAGCCGCCAGTTTTGGCCATGCGTAGCAACCGCCGCCTCTAACAGACCATCCAGTTCATCCTCACGACCTAAATGCGCGAGGCACTCCCACGCCCGGCGCAGGGCCTGCGGCACTTGCCGAGCCGACGTCTGCGGGCTAAGCACTAACTTCCGGTAAAGCTCCAAAGCTTCGGCATAGTTACCTTGATCCTGTAATTCCTGCGCCCGCTTGACCATCTGGTCCTCCTGTTGGGGCAAGCTCATCCCCGTCTGCCCCACTGCCAGCAATAGTCCCGCCCCCAAAAAAGCCACTGCACAAAGGAAAGCAACACCCCGGAGGGTCATGGAATCTCTCCTTAAAGATTTCCGCATCAGACGGGAAGCCATCCCCACCTGGTTCGTGACTGCACTCATATGGAGGATCTTACACCGGCAACGACGGCGGCAAAATTCCACCACACGCGGGACGATTATTTTGAGCAAAACGGAAAAGGGTTTTTCACCCAAGAAACGTAAACCACCGACGACTGGTGTTGGGACCGATCGGCGATTGCGTTCTACGTGTTAGTGACGCTTCGGCCAGGGAAAGTTCCAAAGTTTTTGTTCAGAGACCGGGATCCTTGCCGACCTTGACACTCCGGGCCGCCGGGGAGGGTTGTGCCTGTCCGATGAGCGGCGAAACCTTTTAAGCCCGTCAACCAAAGGCTGGAGGGACCGATTCGAATCGCCGTTACCGACTATCGGCTAGTACCATAGGCGGGAATGGTCCCACCATCTTGGAGAAGTTGGCTTACTGGCTCTCTTAGGCGCGTCCATCTTTTCCTCTGACAGCGAGATCCGACAAAAAGACCGTGTTGAGCCCTGACTGCCGAATCAGGTCTTCCGCCGGCGGCCGGACTGGATGTTGAGAAAAGGGCTTCCGGATGATTTGATAAGCGGTTACTTAACAGCCCGTAAAAGGAGCTAGGGTTTAAATCCCGCTTCGTTAACCCTTATTTTGTGACACCAGGGAGAGGAGTTTCTTCGGAGGGAGACGGCCGGCGCCACCGGATTCTGGGATCCCACACTGGTGTGTCTAACAATAGCTCCTAGAACGTCGATTCCTCGGGATCCTAGACTGTTTTTGTTCCCATTTTCTGTGGTCAATTTCATTGACTTGTCGGGAGACTCGGATATAGTTTAAAGTGCTTCGCGAAGCCCAGGCCAACTCTGCTGGCAGCGCAGAGTCGTCTCGGAGTGGTCAATCCGACGTCGGGGGATCGGTTGAGGTTCAGGTCCTTTTCTGTTAAGGAGGTCCTCTCATGAAGCGGAGAGCCTTTACGCTCGTGGAGCTTCTGGTGGTCATTGCCATTATTGGTATCCTAATTGCCTTGCTTTTACCGGCTGTCCAAGCAGCTCGGGAAGCTGCCCGCCGAAGCCAGTGCGCTAACAACCTGAAGCAGATCGGAATTGCTTTGCACAACTATCACGACGTTTACGGGGTATTTCCGCCGGCGCTTCTCAACTCTGGGCGGATGACCAACGCGGCGGCCAACAACTTTTATCAACCGGGTGTTCTTAACACGCCTGGTTGGGCGATGCTCCTGCCGTTCCTGGAACAACAGGCCTTGTGGAAGAGCTTGAACTTCAATGTGTGTTTCAGCATGTCTAACCCGCCTGGTGAAAACACCGGCATGCAGGTGATTGGAACGGACACCATCAACGGACCGTTCATTGCCACGAGGTTGGCCGTTCTCGAATGTCCGTCGGCACCAACCCTTGGCGAGCTTTTCCGCAATGCTCCTAGCTCCAACGACTACTACAGCACTCCACCGCAAGGTGTGTATCGTACCAACTATTTCTTTTCCACTGGTCAGGCCGAGGACCGGAGCAGCCCGTACGAACGGTGGAACGCAGATATCCGTCAGGGTGTGTTCGGCAATAACGGAGCAGCCAGAATATCCGGGATCACAGATGGGACAAGCAACACCTTGGCGGTCGGGGAAGGTCTGGGCGGAGCACGGATTAAGACGAGTTCCCTCTATGGGCCGTATGGGCTAAGCGGACTTCACACTTGTTGCCACGGTCGGATCATTAGCTCCAGCTCCAGTCCTCCCATCACGTATCAGTGGTATGACGCAAACAATTGGTCGATCAACTGTAAGCGGTTTTATGCTTCATGGAACGGTCAGTGGTACACAGGCTCGTACGCGTGGAACTTCAATAGCGCTCACCCCGGTGGCGCTCAGTTCTGCTTAGCAGATGGTTCGGTCCGTTTCCTGTCGGAAACATTGGACTACGCTGTTCTTTGCCGGCTTGCTTATGTGCGTGATGGGGAGCCGGTATCTGTGCCATAAGGCCTCGCGTTCACCGTAGGTTGTCGCGTAACGTTTTATTAGTCCCTCCGGCCGCTAGTGGATTATCAACAACGTAACTTGATTTGTCTCGCTTTGGGCGGACGGTCTTGTTGGCCGTCCGTTATTTGTCATGGAAGCTGATGGTGGTCTCAGTGGCTTGTGGACATGTGGAGGCACAGTGCCGCACCAGCTAAAACATCGGGAGGGAGCGTAATGTTCCGCACATGTGCGCTATTGACAATGCTCGGCCTATTGGTTTTAGCGGTGGTTACCTGTGGATGCGCTGGTGGGGGCGACAAGCCTGTACCTGTTTCTGGCAAAGTGACCGTCGGTGGCAAACCTGTGGGCAACGTGATTGTCCACTTTATGGCGGTCGGGAAAACCCACGTCGGGACCGGAAAGACGGCGGCAGACGGAACCTTCAGCCTGGAAAACGGGGCCCTGCCGGGCGTCAATAAGATCTACTTTTCCGTGGTGCGAGAATTGCCCCAAGGGGTAGACGAAACGGCGTTGGCAAGCGGAGCGGTGGAACTTCCCCCAGTTGAAAACCCGATCCCGTCCAAGTACACCGACCCGCAGAATCCGGCACTGGAGTTCACCGTACCGGCAGGCGGCACGAAGGAGGCAAACTTCGACCTTTGACCGTAGCCCGGTGTTGAAGATCAAAAGATAAGTTTTTGAAGCTTCGGCTAATTTAGCCGTTTGCAATCTTTGTCTCACCGGCAGCTCGTTGCTGCCCCGAAAGTTGGCCGGGGATTAAAATCCGGTTAGTCCCGCTTGAGCGGAGGGGTCTAAATGCCACGCAGGGCCGGCGCTTGTGCCGGCCTTTTTTGTTGGCAATAAGGGCCAGGTGGCACACCCCTTTGGCAAGGCTGCTTTCATCTGGGGATCACATTCAGAGCACTCGGATATGAAAGCCGCCATCCACATCGATACGGATACCGGTGCTAAAGGGAAAAGCATCCTGCACAATGGCCGCTACCGCCTTGGCCACGTCTTCCGGCTGTCCCCAACGGCGGATCGGCCAAAGTCCCTCGGCAATTAGCCGGTCGTACTTCTCTTTAACGGGCGCTGTCATGTCTGTAGCGATAACTCCCGGGCAGATCTCAAAGACCTGGATTTTTTCCTCGGCCAGGCGAACGGCAAATAGTTTGGTCATCATGCTCATGGCGGCCTTCGTCATGCAATAGTCTGCCCGGTTTGTGGACACCGTATATGCGGAAATTGAGGAAATGTTGACAATCTTGCCGCCGGCCATCTGCCCGGCGCGAATGAGCCGAATCATTTCCCGAGCCACCCGCTGGGTGAGGAAAAACGGCCCTTTTAAATTGGTAGCGAATACCTGCTCCCAACTTTCTTCCGTGGCCTCCAGGATGTCGCGCCGTCCCACGGAAGTAATGCCAGCATTGTTGACAAGGAGATCAATTCGCCCAAATTGTTCGAGGGTTTTATCCACAAGGCGCTGCCGATCGTCGGCTCGGCCCACATCGGCCTGGAGGGCAGTCGCCACACCCCCCACCTGTCCAAGGAGCGTAGCCACTTCCTCGGCCGCCTCCGGCCGGGTAGCATAGTTAATCACCACCGCCCATCCCAGACGACCGAGCTCTAAACAGATAGCTCGCCCAATTCCCCGGGAGCCACCGGTCACAATCGCTACTGGCCGATCGATCATCTTCTTCCTACATCCGGTTTCCGTCTATCGCGGCATAAGCTCGCAAGAGACTCATCACACACGACGAACTTTGACTTCGGGAAAATAAAGCTTTCCCAGCAACCCCGGCCCCTTGCGCCGGCAAGTGCCTGGTGCTTGACTTCGATGGTATTTCCCGGCCACTTCCGCTAAACCCAAGCCGTGATTATAGGTATCACCGAGGGGTGGCTCAAAGATCCCCAGAAGTGCGTCCGCTTCCCACTCGGCAAGGAGTACTGCCGTGCATTCACTCAGCCGGACCAACCGTTCTCTAACTCTTGTCCTTGTCGGGCTTGCCCTGTTCGGGCTCGCAGGTTGCGGGCAATCGTCCACAAAGCCGGCCGAACCTCTTGCCGCAAAGGCGCCCTCGCCGGAAGCCGCGGTTACCGAGGGCAGCCAACAAACCAGTAGCCCGGCAGACCCCCGATTGGACAAAGCCCCTGAACTACCGTCACCGGCGACCAAGCCTCCCTCCACGCCGGAGGAAGTCCAGGCTCGGCTCCGCGAGAAGAATCCTCTCATGACGGCCGAAGTGCGGGCAGAAATCGTGGATGACAGAGTGGCGGGCGTAGCCATCCATGATGAGAATCTTCATGACTTGAGTCCCCTGGCAGGGTTGCCGCTTCGTTTCCTCGATATCGCCGGGTGCCCAGTGGAGGATCTGTACCCGCTCCAGGGTATGCCGCTTGAAGTGCTTTATCTTGAGCGTACTCGGGTACAGGATCTCCGACCCCTAAAGGGCATGCCGCTTGTGGAGCTTCGCCTAAACGAAACGCCGGTTGAGGACATTTCACCCTTGGCCGGGGCACCATTACGGCGGCTTTACTTGGCCCGGACCCGTGTCCGCGACCTTTCCCCGCTGGCTGGCGCCCTTTATCTCGATTCCCTCTGGCTCAACGATACGCCGGTCGAGGATATTCGCCCCCTTGCTTCCTGCCCCAACCTAGTCAGTCTAACGCTTGCCGGGACACGGGTGGCTGATTTGACCCCGCTTAAGGGTTTGCGTCTTGAACGGCTCCATATTGCGCGGACACCAGTGGAAGACCTCCGCCCGCTTGCCTGGCTTCGCCTGACGCGACTTGTGTTTTCGCCCGGGCGGATCAAAGCCGGCTTGGAAGTCGTTCGCCAGATGCCGACAATTCGTGAAATCGGGACGGCTTTCGGCGAAGAGGATCGGGGTCTGGAAAGCAACTTAATGCCGCCTCAGATCTTCTGGCAGGAATTCGACGCCGGCCGCATCCCCCCGGAGTAAACGTCGCTAAACGTTAGCAAAGAGCGACATCCACCACTCGGCAGTCAGGCCAGACTAGTCGACCTTCACCGGATGACACGCCCCTACTTCCTCCTCGAGTCCGGGCGACTGTGACTTACCGTCGACGAGCTTTTCCCGGATTGGCACGCGGGACCAAAGACGGGCAAGCGCAGTGCCGGTGAACATGCATACAAATGTGTACAAAGCTGGAGGCATCGCTGCCAGCGAACCTTGTCCAAAAAGTTGAAGGGCAAGCACCGTTCCCAACCCCGCATTTTGCATACCAATCTCAAGGCAAAGTGCCCGCCGCATGCTCACCGGCAAACGGAAGAGTACCGCTGCCAGATAGCCGGCCAAATACCCACCCAAATTAATCACAATCAACACGACCGGTATCACCCAATTCATATCCGCCAGCCGGCCTCGGTTGCGGGCGACAACCACAGCAATGATCCACAAAATAGCCAAGTTGGCCACTAACGGGCCAACTGTCCGAGCTAAGCTCTGCCACCATGTCCAATACCGAGAAAGGAGGTAGCCGGTCACCACCGGCAAAACGACGAGGATAGTCAAATCGCGAGCGGTTCGCAGCACCGGAAACGCTACCCATTGACTAAGCGCTAGCCAAAGGATGGTAGGGACCATCAAGGGCGAAATGAGGGTCGCCAAGGTTGTCAAGCTGATGGAGTAACTAACATGTCCTCGAGCCAACAAGGTGAGAACGTTAGAGGCCATTGCACCCGGCACAGCCCCAACAATCAGTACGCCGATCATCAAGGGGGATCCCGGTGGCAAACCGGCCGCCAGCGCCGTCCCAAAGGCAAGAAGCGGCATAGTCGTATACTGGACAAATGTTCCAAAAATAACCATGGGCCACCGGCGGGCAAGCTGTTCCAACTCATCCCTTGGTAGAAGAGACCCCACGGCCAGCATGGTGAGCATAATGAGGGTGTCGAGGTAGTCCCCCGTGCTTAGAAACGGATCCGGCAGACCGCGGAAGAGATCGGGCCAAAAGAAAGCAAGTCCACTTAAAACTACAAGCCAAAACAAAAGCTCTCGCCCAGGATGCCACCTTCCGCGGCCTTGTGTGCTGGATGCCATGCGTCTCCCCCCAATTCGGGTGTCTAACGAGCCAGTTAAATGATGCTTTCCCGCCGGCTAATCCGCAAGATTAAGCTCCCGGACAGACGCTTGGGAAGCTGTAGAGCAGTTGTTGTCCCACGGAACTCTCGCCGGGTAAGTCCACCAGAGATCTCCTAAGCAGTTAGAGCAGGGGCTTATGACACCTCAAGAGCTTCTGGCAGAAAGACGGGACTTGGCCCAATTGGCCGGCGGCTCGGCCGCACCGTCAAGCACCAGTTACGGTGCGTAGCACTCCGCGCTATTTCCTGCTTACAAGGCCCGAAGCGAAAACGGTAAAATGCCGGCACTCAAGCTACTTTACAGGTTCTTTGGACTTTAGGCTAACTGGGACAATATCCCCCAGCGGGGTTTTTGACCGTTATGAACGCCGAGCGACAATTCGACGTCATCATTGTGGGCACTGGCGCCGGCGGCGGGACCCTTGCCCGCAAGCTGGCGCCCAGTGGCAAGCGGATCCTTCTTCTTGAGAGGGGGCCTTTTCTGCCGCGGGAGAAAGAAAATTTCGACCATAACGAAGTGTGGTTGAAAAGTCGCTACATCTCCCACGATATCTGGTACGACGCGAAAGATCGCCCGTTTCGGCCAGACATTTACTACTGGGTCGGCGGGGCGACGAAGGTCTACGGCGTGGCGCTTATTCGTTTACGAAAAGAGGACTTCGGTGTTATCCACCATCACGGCGGGGTTTCGCCGGCATGGCCGATTTCTTACGAAGACCTAGAGCCGTACTACACCGAAGCCGAGCAGATGTACTTGGTCCACGGCGAGCGCGGGGTCGATCCCACCGAACCGCCGGCTTCTGGGCCTTACCTTTTTCCGCCGGTAAGTCACGCGCCTCGAATCGCCGAGCTGGAAGAAGAGTTGCGGGCGTTAAAGCTGCGGCCTTTTCCCATGCCGCTGGGCATCATGCTCGATGAGGCCCGCCCGCTTGAAAGCCGGTGCATCCGTTGCGACATCTGTTCCAGCCATCCGTGCCTCGTCCAGGCCAAATGCGACGCAGAGATCATCGGCGTTCGCCCTGCCCTGAAATATCCTAACGTCACTTTGCTTACCGAACATGAAGTGATTCGGCTCGAGACCAGCCCTTCCGGCCGGGAGGTTACTCGGGTCATTGCGAGGCATAAAGATCGCCTCGAGGAGTTCCAAGGCAATATCGTCGTGCTGGCCGCGGGGGCAGCCAACACCGCCCGAATCCTCCTTCTGTCCGCCAACGACAGGCATCCGAAAGGTCTGGCCAATGGCTCGGATCAGGTCGGGCGGAATTACATGTACCATAACATCGCGGTGTTAGTGGCTTTTTCGATTCGGCGGAATGATTCCCGATTCCAAAAGACTCTGGGAATCAATGACTTCTACTTTGGCATGCCCGGCTTCGAGTATCCAATGGGCAATATTCAGCTATTGGACAAGACCAATTGGCAAGTCCTGCGGGGGAAAGGCGCTCCTTGGGTTCCAAAGCCTCTGCTTAAACTGGCGGCGGCTCACGCGTTAGAGTTCGCTCTATTCGCCGAGGATTTGCCTGATCCGAATAATCGCGTCACACTCACGCGTGACGGTCGAATTAAACTCACTTATCGGCCAAACAACCTCGAGGCGATGCGGCAACTTCAGCGGAAATTGAAAGCTATCCTCAACGAAATCGCTGCCAAAAAAGGGTTGCTCCATTACAACCTATTTGCCGTGCAGCGAATACCGCTTAGCGCGGTGGGCCACCAACTGGGCACTTGCCGATTTGGTACCGATCCAAAGGCCTCCGTCCTTGATCCCACCTGCAAGGCTCACGAACTGGATAATCTTTATGTGGCCGACACGAGTTTCTTCCCCAGCTCGGGCGCGGTTAATCCATCGCTAACCGCGATGGCCAATGCCCTCCGAGTGGGGGAGTTCATTTTGGAGCGGCTCAAATAGCCCAATTAATCCCACAGAGAAGGACAAGAAGTTTTGGATTAGCTAGATGCCAATGGGTGGGGCGGTCATTGGGCTGGTGAAGCCGATCCTTCCCGTTCGCGCCCTCAGGTTAGTTTTTCCGGGCAAATGCCTGTCCCGAGTAGCTCGCTAATGGAAGAGCCCCTCTTCGGCTTTTTGCTGGCCACTTGTCAACGCGGGGCCGAGCTTGCCCTTAGGCGCGAGGTCCTCAAGCGGTACCCAAGCCTTCACCCAGCCTACGGCCGACCGGGGTTCGTTACTTTCAAGGTCACTGGGGCCCTTTTGACACCGCATTTTCGGCTCGAAAGCACCTTCGCTCGCGCCTGGGCTTTTTCCTTGGGCAAGCTAACTGGGGAGACGCCCGAGACCAAAGTGGCAGAAGCTTGGGAGAAGGTCGCCGCGTACCCAATCCGCTGGGTACACGTGTGGCCCACCGACCCTCTCCCTGCGGGTGATTACGACTTCGAACCCCAGTTAACACCGGAAGCAGCAAGCGTCCATGCCCTTTTCCTTTCGCGGTGCCCTCGAGCAAATCAGCTGGCACAAGGGGCCGACGACCCAACCGTCCCTGCCCGCCGTGGCGACTGGGTATTGGACTGTGTAATTGTCCGCGAAGGGGAGTGGTTTCTTGGGGTGCATGTGGCATCTGACGTCCCGTCCCGATATCCGGGGGGACTCATGCCTCTTAAGCTTCCTCCGGAGGCCGTGTCCCGGGCCTACCTCAAAATGAAACAAGCCCTCCTTTGGTCCGAGTTCCCCCTCCGGCCGGGGGGACGCTGGCTCGAGATCGGATGCGCCCCCGGCGGGTCGGCCCAAGCCCTCCTCGAAACGGGTCAGATCGTCGTCGGGGTTGACCCCGCGGAAGTGGACCCGCGAATCTTGGCACACCCTAATTTCACCCACATTCGCAAACGGATTAGTCGGGTCCCTCGGCGGCTGTTGCGAAAGATCCGTTGGCTAAGCGCCGACATGAATGTGGCACCGAATTACACCCTGCAGGTGGTAGAATCAATCGTCCTTAACCAACACGTGAGCATCCGCGGGATGATCTTGATGCTTAAGCTCCTCGACTGGGGCCAGGCTGAGCACATCGACCAGTACCTGGACCGAATCCGCAGTTGGGGTTTCAACAGGGTGCAAGCCCGGCAGCTTCAGTTTAATCGGCAGGAAATTTGCGTTGCCGCCTTGCAGAAACCTTTCCGACCTAAGCCGCTGCCGACTCGAGTCCGACGTTGCAAGCGGACGACCCATCAGGCTCATTCTGGGCGGAATCTTGCAAGCGGTTCACTCGAAGCCCCCTCCAGCACCCCGGGTCCCCATCCCGACTCGCAGCCCTCGGTTGCCCAGGGTCATCCCCCCAATTAGGATGATGGAACTGGTCATCAAATTGAGTTACCGATGGAGGGAGAATCATAAGGATTCCCGGGGGGTGGGTGTTGGGAGTTTGCCCGCGCACATTCTCTGGCATGGGGCAAGCCGAAAAGACCTCGCCTTCTGACTAGTGAAAAGAAAATTGCGCGTTGGCCGTCGCCGTAACGTGGCGCAAAGGGCCTTTCTAAAATTTTGCAGGTTCCTCTGTCCGAAACTGGAATCACCCAAAGCTCCTGTTCTCCGTAAGGAGTGGGTTCTATGCCGGGTTTAACCGCCTCGGAACTTGCCGATGCCGCTTTCGACATGGGTCTTTTAAGCGAACGGCAGCTGCAGGAAATTTGGGCACATTTTGGCAGTCATGCCGTGAGCCTCGATGCGTTGGTACAGCATCTTATCCGCCGGGGGCTGTTGACTAACTATCAGGTGGACCTCCTTTTAAAGGGAAAGCGGACCGGCTTTTTCTACGGCGACTACAAAGTGCTTTATATGGTGGGAGCGGGCACCTTCGCTCGGGTCTTCCGTGCCGTCCATCGAGAAACCGGCCAGGTGGTGGCAGTTAAGGTTCTTCGGCAACGTTTTAGCGATAACGAGAAGATGGTCTCCCGTTTCCTCCGCGAGGGGGAAATCGGTAAGACGCTCCAGCATCCGAACATCGTCCCTGTTTACGAAGTTCAATCCATCGCCGGCACACATTTTCTGGTCATGGAATTTGTGGAGGGCAATACACTTCGCGACTTTGTCAAAATCCGGAAGAAGCTCGATCCGCTGCAAGCGACAAAGCTTATGATCGACATGACGCAGGGACTGCGGTATGCCTTTGAACGCGGGGTGGCCCATCGTGACCTGAAGATGACCAACGTCCTGGTATCCGCCAAAGGGCAAGCCAAGCTTGTAGACTTTGGTCTGGCGGCTATGGAGGAAGAGGAAAGCCCCGACCGAACGCTCAATATGCGGGCACTGGACTACTTGGCACTGGAGATGGCCGGCGGCGGACAAAAAGGCGATCCGCGAAGCGACATTTACTTCCTGGGATGCATTTATTACAACATGCTGATCGGTCGCTGGCCTCTTTCTGAGCCTCGCGATCGCAACCAGCGCCTCGGGAAGCGTCGCTTTATTGAGGTGCTGCCCATCCAGGATGTTGACAAGACAATTCCCCGGTGCGTGGCGATTGTTGTCAATAAAGCGATGCAAGTTAACCCCGACCGCCGCTACCAGACGCCAAGCGAAATGCTTTTCGACCTGGGGCTTGCTCACCGCGAACTTTCCGGGGAAGCGGTGGAAGAACGTCAGCTGGCCGCCCGCATCGAAGAGCAAACCGCTGCCGAGCATGCCCCGAGTGCCGAAACAACAACCGCTAAGCAGGTGGGAATCATGGTGGTTGAGGCCAATATCAAAATGCAGGATATTTTCCGCGAGGGCCTCAAGCGGGCCGGCTACCGCGTTTTGATTATTAGCGACCCGGAACGGGCGCTTGAGCGCCTAGCTTACGAACCCCAAGTGGCTCAGTGCGTGATCATTAACGCGCAGGATATCGGTCAGCCGGCGGTGGCTGCCTTCAATCGTTTAGAGGAAATCGAAGGAGCTGCCGACCGACCCGCTATCCTTTTGGTGGACGAAACTCAAACCTATCTGCTAGATGAGGTTAAGACCGGGCCCAAGCGGATCGTTCAAACACTGCCAATTACGTTGGGTAAACTTCGTGGCCTGGTGGCTGAACTGCTGCAACGTGAGGATTAAGCAGGGCCGGCTAGCCCAATCAGATCTATCGCAGTAGCCGGCAGCCAAACCCCATAGATTCAGCTTGGTAGATAGAGCGGACCTTCGCGGTATTGGAAGACACTGTTCGGGGTAGTCTCGACTGGTGGGGGGTCAAGCAAGTCCAAGTTAAAACATCTTACCCGGGGGTAGACCCGGTTTTCTTCGCTCGTAAAATGGTACCGCATTGCCGGAGTATCCCGGCGTGACTCAGCTATTCTGCGCGTGGGGCTGGTCTCTTTGGGATCAATGGCCGCGCGAATTAGGCGGCTCTTTTATCGGGGTTAAGGGCCAAAAGGGAAAACAAACACATTTGCGGACGAACAAGCAAAAATAGGAGCGAAAACTGGCATGGCACAAGTGTTGGAATTTACGGAAGCAAATTTTCAGGCGGAGGTGCTTCAGTCGGCGGAACCGGTCCTTGTGGACTTTTGGGCTCCTTGGTGTGGCCCGTGCCGAATGATCGCTCCCGTGATTGAGCAGCTGGCTCGAGAGAATCCCTCGGGGGTCAAAATCGGCAAGGTTAACGTCGATGTCAATCAACGCCTGGCCGCACAGTATAACATCATGAGCATTCCCACGATTCTTATTTTCAAAAACGGCCAGGTCGTGGAAAGCTTCATCGGTGTCCAGTCAAAAGAACGCCTTCAACAAGCCCTCGACAGGGCAAAGAACACTGCCTAGCCGGCCTGGGACAACAGAGCCATCTTGAAGGGACGCATTGGCAGGGAGTCCTTTTCTGGGCTGGCACGTACAAGTGGTTTTCGCGCTGAGCCCTTAGGGCACTCGGTGAGCATCTAGAGGGATAAGCCGACCGGGCCGAACAAGCGCGGTTCACGTGCTCTAGGCCGGGGAATCACCCTGTGCGAAGCGGCGGGAAGCCGCAACGTACCTTAGTCAGTACTGCGAGAAGGTTTACCACTTCTGCAGGTCTGCTGGCGTCCCCTCAAGCTTGAAGGAGTCGAAGACAACCTCTGACAAATTAAGCAACTGTCCCGGCATTTCCAACTCCTGCCGGCAGAGTCGTCTCCAACTCCGAGTTTTTCTTGCCAACCCAGCCCTGCTGCCATCCTGCTTAAAAGCGCATTTTCGCCTAAAAAACACCGGTCCTTCTGCCGCCCAGCCGGACTTTGCCTTCGCCGACTCCGATTCACCGGCGCCTTTCATGCGCTTGAAACCGCATCGCTCCGCCTTTGCCGCGAATGGCCCTTCCATTGGAGGTCGTTAGCCCATCCCGGGCTCGCTCCCCAGCCAAAACCGGGGGCAGGTAAACCCTGCTGGGCAAGGCGAATTCTGCGCTCCCATCAATCTTTCAGCTCCAACTGGACCTTAGAAGCTGGCGGAGCGATCGTTACCGATAAATCGGTCGTCTCAAGGCTGACGTACTTTTTTGGGAACGGCGGTGGCGGCGGCGGGCCGTATTCCTCCTTGGTCTCCGACTTAGGAACCACGGTAACTTTGTACGTGCCAGGCGGCAAGCCGTCCCCAGGCCGTTGCCATGTTACTGATGCGAAATTGCCCTGGGCGTCCGTGGAAGCCCGGCCGATGACATTGTTTGGCCCATAAAACACAACGTTAACGTCTGCTACCCCAGTGCCGCGGTAGGTCACGGATCCAGACACCGGGACCGCTCTCGGCCCACCGCATCCACTCAGAAGTCCCACACCCGCGGCAAGAGCTGCGACTAAAAAAGCGCGCATAACCTCCCCTCCCAACATTGATTAGACCTCGCTGGATTACCAAACGGAAGGCGAACCGACCTCGTTCCACCACAGACCGGCTTTCCCTTGCGGCAAACAACCATCAGGCGCGAGCCGCCCGCCTAACACCCGAGATTGGCCCGGTCTAGGGGATTGTGACACTTTCGCCACCCGCGATGGTTGCCAGCTGGCGATACAAAGTGAGGTCGATCGTGTCGGACACGAAGCGCACGCTCGCGTCCACAAGGGCAAAATTCGCCCCACCGGGGTGCCGGCTCATAAACGAGTAGTTATTCGGCCAATCACCCCAGCAAGCGTCCAGGTCTGCCTTCCGGTTGCCGGTATTCTGACATTGCGCGGGGGCATTCAACGGTATAGCACAGGTAGCGGTGACGCCGTTGAAGTGGAACCACCATGTGTGCGTGCACCAACGCGGCACCGCCTCGCCCAGCATTAGCGTGTTGCTGAAGCCATCTGTGACACTCGCAGCGGTCCTTATCACTACCCGACCGGCGCAGCGGCAGAAAAGACCGTTGGGATAATCCAAACCGTGGCCGCTGGCTCCCCATTCGGTATTTGCCAAGGGCGAGGGAGGCACCACTTGGAAGTTACCCCACTGCCAATTGGCCCCCAACACGCCCTTGTAGTTATTGACGGCCCAGTTGCCGCTTCGATTAGCCCGGCTGCCCATCACACCGCCTTGGTTTTCGCCATCACTCGGGCAAATGAAAGTGCTTATAACTCGCTGAGCAACGTACGGATTGCTGGGAGCAGTCGGCTGAGTGTAGTTCGGACTTCGCGGATCGAGGGTCACGTCATACGAGAAATCGATCATGTTGTATAAAGGTTGTTGCTCGATGAAAGGCAGGATCTGGGTCATCCAGCTTGTGGCGCGATAATCCGTGCCGGGTGGCGTCGACCACATGTTGCTGCCCACCCCGTAATTAAGCGGAAAACACTTCGACCTATCGAGGTAGTTGTGACAAGCTAGAGCAAGCTGACGTAGGTTATTTGTGCACTGAGACCGTCTCGCAGCTTCTCGGGCAGCTTGCACTGCAGGGAGAAGCAAAGCAATTAAGATCCCGATGATTGCAATAACGACCAAAAGTTCGACCAGGGTGAAGCCTCGGACCCTAGACTTCATGGCTGAACCTCCCCCAATCACAAGAACACCGAACCAGAACTACACCAAGAGACACCCGAATAGCGCGCGCGAAGAAGCAAACCCAGTAGAAGCGTAGACCGCGCTCACCAACTGAACCCCAATTTAACGCCCTGGCACGCGAGAATCAAGCGGCTGGTTTAAAAGGCTCCTCAAGGCAGGCGGCGAGATAGGCTCAGCACAGGCCGTTCCCAAAGGCAAACGGCATGACTTTCAACGACGGTGGGGGGTATATCCCAGCCGAGGACCTACCGGACCTTGCCTTGGTTCCCGCCGCTTGATGGGCTTTATGGCGCGGCAAAACTGGGATCGGGGCTAAAAGAGGGATTGGCGCGAGTTCCACGCTGAAATTTCCAGGCAAAACTTCGGGTTGAACAACTACAAAGCCCAGATAAAGGTGACCCTGGATCTCACTCGAAGCAGACGCGAAAAGCTAGGGCATATAACTTGGGTGGGTACCGCTGGGGGGCGGTTTGACATTAGTCGGTTTTCGGAGGCCCGTTTATATTTGGAGGTCTCTTGGCGAAGTTTTTTCGCTTCCGGAAACTTTAACACGAGGATTTTGCCCACAACTTTTCCGCTTCCTGGATTTTCAGACTGGCCCAAGACGCAGCGTGAGGGCTTAGGTCGCATATCAAATAGGAAAAAACAATCGGCTCGCGCGCAGCCTGTCCGTCCTGGAGAGAGCGCCGGTGTTCGGTTGATACCGCCCTTTGCCCTAAGGGGGCCCCTCATGTGGGAAGCCTCGCGGGGAGTTGGCCACATGCTTTAGATCGAATTGAGCCGGTGTAGCGGGTCGGTCCCCGAAGTGTGGACTTGTTGTCCCGGGGATACGAAGTTTGCGACCGTTCCCCGGGTTGCGTGTGGGTTTGCCGAGAGAGTTTTTGTCAACAGCCTCTGGGCTCGGCCGGACAATGCCGTTCGGAGGGGTCGGATCACCTGCCAGCTTGCAGCGGACAAGAGGCCGGGGTTGTTGGGGCTGCAGTGTCGGCGGAAGTTGCCAGCGGTTCGTCTACAGACGAGCCTTCCTGGATTGTATGGGAAATCCTCATCGGGCAAAACTTGGGGCCACACATACTGCAATACTGAGCAGAGGTCGTCGTTCCTGGTCGGGCGACCTCCTGCCACATGCGGCGTGCCGTCTGCGGATCAATGGCCAGACGAAATTGTTCCTCCCAATCAAAACGAAACCGAGCCCGGCTCATCCGGTTGTCCCAGTCTTGGGCACCTGGGCGCCCTCTGGCCACATCGGCAGCGTGGGCCGCAATTTTGAAGGCCACTACTCCCGCACGAACATCTTCCAGGGTTGGAAGTCCCAGATGTTCCCTCGGTGTCACATAGCAGAGCAGGGAAGCTCCATACCAGGCCGCAAGCGCCGCCCCAATTGCACTTGCGATGTGGTCATAGCCGGCGGCCACGTCGGTAACCACCGGCCCAAGGACGTAAAACGGGGCCTCATCGCACCACAGTTGCTGCAATTTAACATTTAGCTCGATCTGATCCAGGGGGATATGGCCAGGGCCTTCCACCATTACCTGACAGCCTAGTTGACGGGCACGTCGGGTCAGCTCGCCCATAACCCGAAGCTCGGCAAGTTGGGCCGCATCCGTCGCATCGGCCAGCGAGCCCGGCCGAAGACCATCCCCCAAGCTCCACGTAACATCATACGCGCGAAAAATCTCGCAGATCTCATCAAAATGCGTGTACAAAGGATTCTCAGCCTTGTGGACGGCCATCCAGCGGGCAATAAGGGCGCCGCCTCGGCTCACAATGCCGGTAGTGCGACGTTCCACCAGTGGCAAATGTTCACGAAGAAGCGCACAGTGAATAGTCATATAATCCACGCCCTGGGCCGCCTGACGCTCAACCACGTCCAGGAAGTACTGAGGAGTCATTTCCGCAATATCGCCCAGGTTTTCCGCCACCTCGTAAATGGGAACTGTGCCCACAGGGACCTGGACACTGTCGATGATCAGCTGACGGAGCGAAGGAAGATCTTTTCCCGTGGATAGATCCATCACGGTATCCGCGCCCAAAGCGATAGCGCAGCGAACTTTCTCGAGTTCCTCTTCCACACTGCTCTGCAGGGCAGATTTACCCAGATTGGCGTTGATTTTGGTCCGACAAACTAGGCCAATGCCAATGGGCCGAAGTCCCTTTTGGAGATGAATTCGATTTGCCGGTATCACCATTCGCCCTCGGGCCACCTCCTGCCGGACTAGTTCCGGGGAGAGATGCTCGCCCTCGGCAACCTGCTCCATCTCCGGGGTGATAACACCTGCTTTCGCCGACTCGATTTGGGTTGGCATCAGATCTATCCCTAAACCCAGCAGAATTCTCCGGGGTTGTTCTGTCACAAAAGAGCCGGCCTTTGGCCACATCAAAGGACGAGCCGCATGACCGGCATCGGATGAATTTGAAGTGCCCAAAGGAAACAAACCTCCGGAAGCTCGCCGTTAAGGGTGCTCCCGCGCTTTTTAAATGATAAACCTCCGCCCGGCTCGGACAACGGCGCGACGAAGGCAAGAAGAAAACCTGCCGGGCCCGGCATGGGGACAAATCGTTGGGGTAAGGCTGCCGGAGACAAGCTCGACGTAAGAGTAGCACCCGTCCGGAGTGCATCCGCCCGCGCAAGCTCACCCGGCTCCCGAGGGCCCAAGTGAAGTGTGAAGGTGATTTAGGCCGGCGCGCGGAAATGGACCTTTTAAGCGGCTTCAAATCCAAACCCAAGGGCAAGTTAATGGGATTTCCCGCTTGTCGGCAAGCCAAGAGCCTTTACGGCAGGGGCACCTTGGGCGGTCGGAAAGATCCTCACACCCCGGCTTGTGCAACCTCGTCGGAGAGCGAACGCTCACAAGCTTTTGGGGCTAGATGTCGGCGTAGAGGCAGAATTCGTACGGGTGAGGCCGCTGGCGGATTTCATCCACTTCCCGGCTCATCTTATACCAAATCCAGGTGTCGATCACGTCGGGGGTGAAGACATCACCGCGGAGCAGGAATTCATGATCGCGTCGCAAGGCCTCAAGCGCCGCTTCTAGCGAGCCTGGCGTCTTGGGAACCTTTTCCAATTCTTCCGGCTCAAGATCGTAAATGTCCTTTTCTAAGGGCTCGCCGGGATCGATCTTGTTCTGGATCCCATCGATCATCGCCATCAGGATGGCTGCGAATGCCAAATACGGGTTAGCGCTGGGATCGGGACAGCGGAACTCAATGCGCTTGCTCTTCGGTGAGGCACTATACATTGGAATACGCACCGCAGCCGAGCGGTTCCGACGCGAATAGGCCAAGTTAACCGGGGCCTCAAAACCGGGGATCAGTCGCTTGTAGCTATTGGTGGTAGGATTAGTAAACGCACAGAGGGCGGCCGCATGGCGGAACAAACCCCCGATAGCATACAGGGCAATTTCGCTTAGGCCGGCGTAACGGTTACCAGCAAAAAGGTTTTGACCGTCCTTCCAAATTGACAGGTGACAGTGCATCCCTGAACCATTGTCGCCGAAGAGGGGCTTTGGCATAAACACGGCCACCTTATTGTGGCGTCGCGCAACATTCTTCACCACGTATTTGTAAGTGACCAGTTTGTCGGCCATCCGAACAAGCTCGTCAAAGCGGAGGTCGATCTCGGCTTGACCGGCGGTAGCCACCTCGTGGTGCTGAGTTTCCACCTCGATACCACAGTCGATAAGACACTGCATCATTTCGTTACGGATATTCATCAACTGGTCAGCCGGCGGCACCGGGAAATATCCCTCTTTATAGCGAAGCTTGTAGCCCAGGTTGGGCCGCTCGTCGCGTCCCCGGTTCCACTGACCCTCGCAGCTGTCGATGTAGTAAAAACCGCAGTTAACACTCTGGTCATAGCGGATGTCGTCGAAGATGAAGAATTCCGCTTCCGGGCCAACGTAGCACACGTCACCAATGCCAGTGGCGCGGAGGTAATTCGCCGCCTTGCGAGCCACGTTGCGAGGATCCCGGCTATAGTCCATCCGGGTCACCGGGTCCAAGATGTTGCAGATCATCGCCAGGGTAGGCAGAGTCGTGAAGGGATCCACCATTGCCGTCTCTGGCTGGGGGACGACCAGCAGATCGCTTTCGTTGATCCGCTGCCAGCCGCGGATGCTCGATCCGTCGAACCCCAAACCTTCGCGAAATGTTTCCTCGGTAAGTTCCTCCGCCGGGATCGTGAAGTGCTGCAGGATCCCCGGGAAATCCATGAAACGGAGATCGATGGCTCGGATTCCCCGCTCCCGGACGAACGCCACGACTTCTTGAGCCGTTGTAAATTTGGGCGCCACGCTTCTCACCTCCTTCAATTTCTAACCGACAGACGTTAGTTAACATTCGGGTTACTACCGGATGGTCGTCTAACCCCACTGGCGGCGGAAGGAAAGAAGGTCCGCCTTCCGACTGGCGGAGCCTCCCAAGAACTCCCGGGTTTTCGTAAAGGCTTTGTTCATGGAGCCAATTTGTCAAAGTGAGGTGACGTTGCACTCCAAAGCAATTGTGGCTTCTTCTTCTAGACTTCCCAATGCTGGCCTTTAGTTACAAGAAAACTCCAACGCTCTTGGCGCACAGGGGTTATTAAGCTTGCTTATCATCGAGCGCAGAACAATTAGCTTATCTTATCATCTCCGCCGTGTCAAGGGGGGTTCCAACAAAACCGCAACGGTGGGGTCACTGGCCAGGAATAGTTAACGCCCTGGGAGGGTGTCATAAGAAGGCTACCCCGAGTGGGAGAAATCCTCGCCCCACGTCCTTCACGAGGCCGGACGGCCAGGGATTGGCCTTCAAATCCGGGCGATTAGGACCGGCCCGCTAGTTGGACAAAGAAACGCCCGCGCCGGTCCCCATTAAATTCCTTTTCTGGTTCGCTGGGAGCCTTCTTACAACTTCCCACGGGCAAAATGTCCCCGGCTGCGGGTTTTTCCCAGTGCTGGGGGCATCATCAGGAGGGAAAACCGGCTCTACCGCCCCCATCCAAAGCCGCCGGACCTGTACGTCCTGAATCCTGTCGCTAACTACGTCCTGGAACTAATTAGCTCCACAAACGGAAGTGTGGCGCCAGGGGGGCCTGCTTTTAGGAGTCATAGAGAGCGCCCCGCATCTATATCTGGCGAGAGCAAAGTCCGGTGCTTGCGCATCGTTCCCGTGTGGAGCCATTTCGAAAACGGAAATGTCGACGGGGTTTTTCAGAGTGCATTTTCCGACCAGAACCCTTTTTCGTGACGAGCTGAGCCCTTCGGGCGCGGGAAACCGCTTCGGAAACTCTCTAGACCTGTCTCTGGCAACTGGGGTTCGAGGAGTACCAATCGAGCCAAACGGGGCAAAAAATGGCCACCTTTCAACCGTGGTGAGTACCTCCCCTACCCTGAACCAGCCACACTCAATGCCGCCTGAATCGCTTGGATAAGGTCGTCCCGGACCTTCCCGGAAAGCTCGGTAAAGTTCAACTCGAGCCAAAGGACTTTGCCCCGGGCGTCTACTAGATAGACCCGCGGCAAATACTCCTTGGCCAGGAGTGCAAAATAAGCCCGATTGCGGTCTACGAGGACCGGATAGCTGATGCCTGCTTCTTCCACCAATTGCTTGACGGTCGGCTCGGCCTCACCGACATGAATCGCTACCACCTTGACGCCGTCGGAACCAAACGGCCTGAGGACCTCCTCCTGAAGATCACTGAGCAGCTTCTGAGCGGCTAAACGGGCAAGCCGACTTTGGCCGGCAGACCATAAGAGCACAACAGTCAGTCGGGCCCCGAGGTGATCCCGCACCATTTGAGGTTGCCCGCCTAAGTCCCATAGCCGTGCCCCTGGCAAGGTATCCCCAACCCACACCACGCAGCTTGCCCTGAGCGATTGCGACAGCACCACCTCGGGAACAGTGGGCTTCGGTGGGGGCGGAGCCTCCGAAGGTGCAGACGGTCCAACCGCAGGCTGAGCCGGTTCAGATGCCGCCGGAGGCGCAACCGCTGGCTCGGAAGGTCTACTCGGGGTCACGGCGACTGCCTCTGGTCGGACTGGGGGGCCGGGAGTTGCCGCTTCAGGTTCAGCCTGACGGCATCCCAAAAGGAAGAGACAAGAAATCACCACTCCGGCGGCACAACCAGTCGCCCCACGCCTTCGGATCGCCGCCCAAACCCACTCTTTTCGTCCACGGGCATTGTGGTTAGCCATTCCTTGCTCCTTTGCTAAGGCAAAAAGAACCGGGTTCTCCACAGGATACCCGGTGTCGGTCGCTTGCCGCATTCCCTGCGCTTAGGCGAGCTGGGCCCCCCAACGCCCGGGGTGTTTACATCAAGCGGATGCCCAGCTCCCGCAGCTGTTTGGGATCTACCGGGCTGGGAGCACCCGTCATCAAGTCTACTGCCCGTTGGGTCTTGGGGAAAGCAATGCAGTCGCGAATGTTGTCGCGGCCGGAAAAGAGCATCACTAACCTGTCCACACCCAAAGCAATTCCGCCGTGAGGTGGGGCCCCGTACTGAAGTGCGTCCAACAGAAAGCCAAACCTTTCCTTGGCCGTGGCGGCATCCATACCAAGGATCCCAAATACTTTTTGTTGCAATTCCTGATCATGAATTCGGATAGTCCCGCCGCCGGCTTCATACCCGTTGATGACAAGGTCATACGCTTGGGCCCGGCACGCACCAGGGTCGGTGTCAAGCAAAGGAATATCCTTGAGTCGGGGAGATGTAAACGGATGGTGCATGGCGACCCAGCGACCCTCCGTCTCGTCAAACTCAAACATCGGAAATTCCACGACCCACGAGAAGTGCATCTTGCTCGGATCGTAGAGCTTAAGCTCCGCTCCCAGCCGCCGCCGCAGCCCGTACAGTGCTTTGCCTGCCTGATCTTTGCGGTCGGCCACAAAGAACATGATATCACCGGGCCCCGCTTGCATTCGCTCCAGAAGCCGCGACCGAAAGTCGCCCTCAAAAAACTTGGCGGCCGGTCCCACCAGTTGACCGTCCGATTCCACCTTAATCCAGCTCAGCCCTTTGACCCCGAAATCGTGTACAACGTATTCGGTCAGCTCATCCAGATTCTTCCGCGTCAACACGGCAGAGGCCCCCGGAGCGGTCATGCCCCGGACCTTACCTCCGGTTGCCACTGCCTGACGGAAAACCGCACTTTCGGTGGCGGCGGCTAGTTCACTTACATCAACAAGCTCCATCCCAAAACGCAGGTCTGGTGCGTCGTGACCAAAGCGCTCCATCGCCTCGTCGTAAGTCATCCGCGGCAAGGGGAGGGAAACCTCCAGGCCCAGGAGTTCCTTCGCCAGCCGAGCAATTAGCCCGTCCACAACCGCCATCACATCCTCTGCTTCAACGAAGGACATTTCCAGGTCAAGCTGGGTGAACTCCGGCTGCCTATCGGCCCGAAGGTCCTCATCGCGAAAGCAGCGGGCAATCTGCACGTAGCGGTCGAAACCCGCCACCATCAGGATTTGTTTATATAGCTGCGGTGACTGCGGCAAAGCATAGAAGCAACCCGGCTGGATGCGACTGGGAACGAGATAGTCGCGTGCCCCCTCTGGCGTGCTTTTGCCGAGCATCGGGGTTTCTACCTCGATAAAGCCAAGTGCATCGAAGTAGTCCCGCATGATCTTGATCATTCGGTGACGAAGGATAAGCGTCTCCTGCATTTCCGGCCGGCGAAGGTCGATGTAGCGGTATTTCAGGCGCACTTCTTCGCCAGGCAAGTCCTTCGCCGAGGGATGGAATGGAGGCGTTAAACTCTTGTTGAGGATCCGGACTTCTTCGGCCCGAAGTTCGATTTCGCCTGTGGCCAATTTCGGGTTTTCTGTCCCTTCTGGGCGCCTTACGACCGTGCCAGTGACCGCTACGACATACTCCGGGCGGAGCATCTTCGCCACCGCCATTAACCCTTCGCCCTTCTCCGGGGAAAAGACCACCTGCGTCTTGCCATAGCGGTCACGCAAATCAACGAACAGCACCCCACTGTGATCGCGATAAGTATCCACCCAACCAGCCAAGGTCACTCTCTGCCCGACATGGGCGGGACGCAGTTCGCCACACGTGTGAGTTCTGTACAAAGCCTTCGCTCCTTTGTTTATTCCGAATTCCGCCTTGAAAATCGCGAAGAACGAATATGCACAGGACTGCTAAACCGGCAGGGCTTCTGGCAGCCCAGTGTCCGCGGCCGGTCCATAAACGCACTCCAAATTTTTTCGGACAGCCCGGCAGCGAATCCTTTTCCTCCAGCTTTAGCGCCGAGCCGACTCCCGATGGTCTTTGGCCGCCTGCTCACCTATAGCCTCTTCTAAAAGGGGCTTGCCGCCAAGGCTCGCGCAAACACCCTGTCGCTTTCGCTCAGCGAGGAAAGGTCAGCAAGTCTGCCATTTTACGGTTAGTTCCCGACCTATTTAAAGACACTGTTGCCCAGGCAAAAAGCAGATCAGAGACCCAGGGGCCAACTGCAAAGGGGTTACGCTGGATTGTGGAGGCAATGATTTATGGGCTGGCCGAGAGGCTTCCAAGCGAGTCAGCTTCGCTGGAGAAAAAGCTCAGTAGCATTCCGATTATTTTGCCTTCTTGCCCCGATTCGAACTTGCTGGCCCTAGCTTCCGCGACCGCCGCCAGGGAAGTTTGAATGCGGGGAACCATTGTCTCCTACACGTCATTACCGCACGACCTAGCAGTCGCTGCGACAGGCTTTTCTGACGCCGGTCACGGGGCTTTTGGGGTGCTTGCCGCCGAGGTGCCCTTCCATTTCTTCCACCCTCTCCGGCGGTAAACTAATGAAGGCGCGCAGATAAATGCCGCCAACCCGTGGCGCATTCGTTTTGCCACTGCGGAAGTGGAGGGTGCTGCATCTAGGGCTTGCAAGTTACGCCAGGCAACCTGCTGTTTGGACGACTTAAGCCGGGGACCACTCGGGGGGCGCAGAGTGAGGCCGGAGAATAGCCTAACCTGCTAATAATTATTAACTTGCTAATTCTAGTAGACAATCCCAGACCACTGGGAGCCAAAGCATGAGAATTGGGCTGGTGGGCTATCAGGGGTGTGGAAAAAGCACTGTCTTCCATTGGCTAAGCGGCTGTCCGCCTGATCCCTCGGCTCGAATGGGCCAGAGCGCAAGCGTCCCGATCCCGGAGCCGCGGCTGGAGCAGCTTCGGCAACTTTACCAACCGAAGAAGGTCACCCCCGCCACGTTGGATTTAATGGACACCCCCGGTCTTTCCCGTTCCCATGAGGGAAACGCGGCCAAACTGGCCGTCATTCGGGAGGCCGATTGTCTAGTGTTGGTCGTGGCAGCGTTTGACGGGTGTGACCCCGCTGCGGAGTGGCGATCGTTCGAAGAGGACCTACTTCTTGCGGACATGGAGGTGGTCTCGGGGCGAATTTCCCGGGTGGAGGCCTCCCTTAAGAAGCCACTTCCGCGCCAAGAGCATGAACAGCTGGAGCATGAACTTCGGGCATTACGGGATGTTCTGGGCGCCTTGGAAGCGGGCCGCCCCCTGCGTCAAAAGGACATGACTGAAGAACAGCTTCGGGTCACCCGGGCTTTCCGGCTGCTTACGGAAAAGCCGCGGATGGTCTTCTTCAACACGAAAGACTCGGCCCAAGTTCTTCCCCAATGGGTCGAGGGGTTGCCCGCGGACGTGCCGGTTGTCGCCGCCCCAGCCGCCTTAGAACTTGAGCTTTCCCAGCTTGGCCCGGAAGACCGGGCGGAAATGACCGCCGCTTATCAGTTGGAAGGCGATCTTCGCGAGCGAATCCTTCGACAAATGATGGATGCCGCCGGTTGGCTGACATTTTTCACGGTAAGCGCCAAGGAAGTTCGCGCGTGGCTTCTCCGCAAAGGCGGCACGGCCCTGGAGGCAGCAGACACAATTCATTCCGATATGGCACGCGGATTTATCCGAGCGGAAGTTATGACAGTCCGCGATCTTGTCCGTCTAGGCGGGGAACGAGAGGTTCGGGCACAGAACTTAATTCGCCATGAGCCGAAAAACTATGTCGTCCAAGATGACGATGTTATTTACATTAGATTTTCCGCCTAAAAGCCTATCTGCCGACTGAGGATAGCCCCTCAACCTCGTGCATATGCCCACCCTCGGCAAATCCCGGACATTGACAACGACAGTTACGAGCCACTGAACGGCCAATAAAGGGCTTCTTCTAAAGCTGACAGATCTTCTGGCGACAGCTTGACTGTTCCTTAAGTTGTCGCGCTCTGCTCAACAAATTGTTTCCGGGTACTTTTCGAACCATTTGCCGAGAATTAACATACAAATTATTTGCGAGGCGGTTTTTTATTTTGGCCTCATCGTTTTCGCAACCTGGTTCCCAGGTTCGTTTGGGAGGGCTCCGGTCGAACCAATTTTTGGCGGTGTGGAACCATACCCAAACGGCCGTCAGGCCGGCTAAAAGCCCTAAACCGGCTACCGTCCGCACCGCAATCTCGGTTCGCCGGGGCGGGAAGCTGGTGCATCGAGCCGGGGTCGGCTCGGTGTGAGAAAAAATCCCGTTTCGGGTAAGTGCACAACGACTCGAAATTGGGAGGCCGGCTATGGCAGTGGGAACCCACGTCCTTGGCGAACTGTATGGTTGCCCGCCTGAGCTTCTCCGCCGTGTGGAATCGATCCGCCCCTTAATGCAAACCATCGCCCAAGAAGCTAATTTCCACGTCGTCGGGGAAAACTTCCATCAGTTCGAACCACACGGCGTCACTGGGGTGATGGTCTTGGCCGAATCCCATTTCAGCATCCACACCTGGCCGGAAAAAGGCCTTGTCGCTGCCGATGTGTTTACTTGTGGCGAGGAAGGAAACGCTCTAAAGGCCTTTGATCTTTTATGTCAATACCTCAAACCACAACAAGTCACCAAGCGGGTAATCACTCGTTGACAAGAACCGCCTTCCAAATCCTCCGGGCAGTTGCCTCCCGGCCTTGTTGTCTTTGGGATATTTTGAGTTCCACGGACGGCACCATCCGCGACATTTACGACACGTGCCGGTGGCTCCGCGAGCGCGGTTGGATTGTGGAGCGCGATGGCCGGGTCCAGCTTGGCCGGTTACCCAAATACTGGACACAGGCCTTGCGTGTGGACTTTGAGCAGCACCGGGAGCAATTCCGGGGTGTGGCAGGGGAATGCCCTGCGCCAACAACCCAATTCTTTCAAGAGCCAATTGTCCCGGATGACGTCGTTCGTCGCGTAGAGTTTCTTTATGAACGCGGCGATCTCTTTGAACGGGCGATTCTAGTCCTGGGCGACGACGATCTGTTTTCGTTGGCGGCCGGTTTGACAGAGCTTCCCCGCCGAATTGTCGTGGGCGAAATTGACGAACGCGTTGTCAACTTCATTAATGCGGAGGCTAAAAAACGCAACCTAAAGGTGGAGGCTTTCGTCTACAATGTGGCCGAACCATTGCCCGCCCATCTGCGTCGCGCGTTCGATGTCTTTGTCATGGATCCGGTAGAGACGGTCTCCGGATTCTCGGCCTGGTTGTCCCGCGGCCTGGCGGCCATTCGCCATCCCGGGGCGGTGTACTTCGGGTTGACCGAGCTTGAGTGCCCCCCAAGCTATTGGCACAAGTTCCAGCGGCTCCTAGTGGACTGCGGACTTGTGCTTACTGACATCCTTCGCAACTTCAGCCATTACAAGAATGCTTCGCTCGCCAACCCGCAGGCGTGGCAGAAAACAAAACTGGTTCGCGAGGCCCCCCTCCCCGCCAAGGCAGACGAGCAACCTCACTGGTACCGCAGCTCTTTTTGCCGGGCAGTGACGGTCAAGACACCCAAGGTCCCTATCCGTGGTCGCATCAAACTCGATTCCCGGTTTTATCGCAGCCCCTATACCATGACCTTGGATTAGGGTGGAGTTATCTTCCTGAGATTGCATCTTTTCGAGGTCAAAGCCGCGCATCCTTCCGGACGATTTAGACGGCTCTATCAACCACTTGCCCAGGTTGTGCGTTCGTTACCGGTAAGGCCTAAGGCGCTGACTCGTTTACCTTTTGCCTTTGCGGTTAGTCGAAAAGTCAACAGTCTTGGCCAACCGCCTATGCTACATCGGCGATAAGATACGGGCCTTTAGGCATGACAGCAATCGTGGCCTCTTGACCATAACGCGCAAGGCAGTCGGCCACGGCCGTTTCAACCGAATCTGCAGGTTCCACGAAAAGGCGCGACAGCCTTTCTTTCGGTAACCCAGTCGTCACCACGACAATTCGAGCCTTTCGCTTAACTTTGGCCATCTCCTCCAGTTGCCACTGATCCATGCGGAAGTACTCCCCGCCCGATATCCGATCGAGGAATTCCTCCACCGAGTGATTTTCCTCGAAGATCTGCGCAAACTCGCCACTCCCAATTCCCTCGGACATTTCGGCGGCAAGGATAACCGTTCCCCCCGGTTTGACAATAGGCTCGGCCGCCACCATCCCTTTGACGCACTGATAGAAGGTGGCATCAAGCGGATATCCGGCCCCCGTGGTGATCACCACATCCACAGGCTGAGGTACCTTATCGCGTACCATCACATCCACGACCTGGACGCCGGCCAAAAAGGCCGCCTCCATTTCCCCAGCTTCTACGTGGACGATCCGCCGCTTTTCGTCCAAGACCACGTTTACGGTGAAATCGCAGCCAGCGCGGCGGGCGATCCATGTGTTCTCCTCATGGACCGGATTGCCCAGCAGCACCCCGCTGCGTGCCAGCGGATGCTCCAAAAATTGCGGGGAATGCCATGCCCGCACCGTCGGTAGACCAGCCAGCCCGGGACAAATCAATTTGCGACCGCCGGAATACCCGGCCATGAAGTGAGGCTCAATAAGCCCCACGGCGATCTTTAGATCCGCCTCCAACCACCGGCGATCAATCCACACAGGCACACCGCGTGGGCTTTCCCCAAGATAGGCATGCTCCTCGAGGTCTTGGCCGTGGTGGTTTTCGATCCGATAGTTCTCCAGCACCCACCGGCCAAGAATCTCCTCTAGTTCGCGTCCCTCGTTGGGTCGATGGAGGCCCGTGGCAATGAGAATGATGATATTGCTTCGGGGAATGCCGGCCTTTTCGAGCGTCGGGAGAAGTTCCGACAGGATCAACGGGTTTGGCACCGGCCGAGTGATATCACATACCGCCACGCAGGCCGAGCGCTTACCGCGGGCAAGGTCCACAAGGGGCGGGGTGCCCCGAGGATTCTCCAGTCGCTCCGCGAGGACGCTCCGCGGATCAGCTAAGGGCTGGGCAGGCCGATAGCCCAGCACTTTGACGAGATTCCGCTCCGGAAGATCTACCCTTAATCCCTGCCGGCCAAAATCGAGGAGTACTTCCATCGGCTTTCTTACCTCAACGAGCTTGTTTTTGGCTCAGCTAGCTTCGCCTAAAAAGGGGAGCTACCCCGGGATCTTTAGCCGACCGCAAGCCTAAAAAGCCACAACTTCCGGAAATCGAGGACAGAGCAGAATCCGCCTCGGCTACCATTATCGGGTACGAACCCGCCCAAAAAAATATCGGTATCTCGACTATCTTTCTAATCATCATTTGCACCGGGGATTAAGACGGATTTCCCATGACGAGCCACCGGGCGGCCGAGTGAGGTCCCGAAATTGCCCCGCATCCTAGGCGGACTTCGGGAAAAAATTTGGGGCGGGTTAAATCGTTGGCTTTGGCCGGCGGTCGAGTAGGCGTTCCGGTTCCTCTCCCCCAGCCAGCCGCTCCTAACCATTTCGGCCGCATGTCTGCCGGACTAGCTCAGGCCGCCCGGGGGGCCGGCAGAGGGTACTGCGGCCCTTCGATAGGTCCTTACTTCTCCTAACTTTGGCGGGGTGCGTGGCCAATCGGCTCCGAGCTTCTGCCTACACACGCTTAGATCCCCGAGGGAAAATCAGGTGAGAGGGCCTTGAGCCAACCCTTGTTACAATCCGAAGGCTCCGGGAACACCTATTTTGGCAAGTCGGGATTCACAACACCTTGGGGATGCTCCGAAGGGTCCGAGGAGATCTTACGGTGCTCTTAAGCGGAGCTCGACCGTTGAGCTCGCCGGCGGCATTCGATTCCGCGGATCCTAACCTTCGTGAAAACTGGATCGAGAATAGCTGGTTGAGGACCAGCTCTCCAGGTACGGCAAACCCGTGTCGCCGGGATTTCACCGAAGAAAGAAATGGCAACTGAACTCAGTCCCGCTGTAAAACGGTTAATCGACCAGCTGGAAAAGCTGCCGGGCATCGGCCGAAAGTCCGCGGAGCGCATCGCCTACCATATCCTCCGGCTGCCGCGGGAAGAAGCTATCGCTCTGGCTGAGGCTATTCGCAGCGTTAAAGAGGACGTCCGGTACTGTCGTGTCTGCTACAATTTAGCAGAGGGTGAGCTTTGCCCAATTTGCGCCGATCCCAGTCGGGACTCCCGGCAGCTCTGCGTAGTCGAACAGCATCGTGATCTTTTTGCGATTGAGCAAACCGGTGTTTACCGGGGACTCTATCACGTCCTCTTGGGGAGAATTGCTCCGCTTGAGGGAATTGGTCCTGAGCAGTTAACGATTGAGGCCCTTGTCCAGCGTGTTCGGGAGGGACACTTTGAAGAAATTATCATGGCCACCAATCCGACGGTTGAAGGGGACGGAACGGCCCTGTACATAGCGCAGGAGCTAAGCGGATTGCCTGTGCGGATCACCCGGTTGGCCCGCGGCTTAACGACAGGGAGCGTGATTGAGCATGCCAATCGGGAGATGCTCACCGACGCTTTGAAAGGTCGGCAAGCATTGTGAGGAAGACGGTCTTGCTGCGGGTCAACAAGGGGACAAATGAACACGGCCCGAGGTTGATTGGCTTCTTGGGCAGCGAGCAAAATGCAGAAGATCTGACAACTCAGTTGTGCCCCCGTTCCAGGGCATAACTTTTTGGGCCAGGGGCCAAAGGAGGTGCCGGCCATGCGGATGTCACTGGGTCAACATCTCCGCCAGGTGCAAAAACAAGTTCTTGCACCGCGGATGATTCAGTCCATGGAAATCCTCCAATTGCCGATCTTGGCCCTGGAAGAACGGGTGCAGCAAGAACTTGTGGAAAATCCCGTCTTGGAGATCCGCGAAGAGCCGGAGGAGGAAACTTTCGAGCCTCCGGAAGAAGTTGAGCCGCCCCTGCCAGTGACCGAAGATGAAAAGGCCCTTGTCATTGACGAAGAGCACGGGCTGGCTCAAGACTTCGAAAGGTTAATGCAACTTGAGGAGCTTTACCCGGAGCAGTTTGACGAACAATTCCGGCCGTCGCGGAACCGCATCGAGGAGGAGATGGAGCGGATCCATGACCTCTTGGCAAATCAAGAGGATCATCCGCAGACCCTCCAGGATTATTTGATGCACCAGCTCAGTTACTTTGACGTCCGGCCAGAAGTTCGGGCAATGGCCGAGCGAATCATTTACAACCTAGATCGCAACGGCTATCTGCCCACGCCGCTCCGGGATTTGCTGCCAGCCGATGCCACCCCAGAAGATCTTGCCGCGGCGGAAGAGGCCCTGCGGGTGGTTCAGCAAATGGACCCGCCAGGTGTGGCAGCCCGCGATCTTCGCGAATGTCTGCTGTTGCAGCTTCAGCCCGGGATGCCCTATTACGAGGAACTCCGGACCATTATTTCCGAACATCTCAAGGAGCTAGAGAATAACCGGCTGCCGGTAATTGCCAAGAAAATGGGCATTCCACTAGAGCGGGTCCAGGCGGCAGTGGCGGAACTTCGTAAACTAAATCCTCGGCCGGGGGCAGACTTCGACACAGAAAAGCCCATGCCGGTTCGGCCGGATATCTTCGTCGAACAAGCCGAGGACGGGACCTACCGAGTGCGCGTGGAAGAAGGGCGCATCCCTTCGCTGTACATAAGTCCATTTTATCGGCAGCTGCTGGCCGCCGGTAAACTTAATAACGAAGCCAAAGAATATCTAAAGCGAAAACTTAACTCGGCCCAATGGCTAATTGACTCTATTCGCCAGCGCCGCAATACGCTGGCAAAGATCGCTCAGGCTATTATCGATCACCAGCGGGAGTTTCTGGAAAAAGGCCCGGCTTATATCGAACCGCTTAAAATGCAGCAAATTGCTGACAAGGTTGGCGTGGACGTGAGCACAGTTAGTCGGGCCGTTGATGGCAAGTGGGTTCAAACCCCAAGCGGCATTTATCCACTGCGAAAGTTCTTCTGCGGCGGGACGGTGGCCGACGACGGCGACCAAGTAGCATGGGATGCCATTCGCATTAAGCTCAAAGAAATCATCGACAAAGAGGACAAGCGCAACCCGTTAAGTGATGAGGAAATAGTGGCAGAGTTGGCCAAGCAGGGAATTCACGTGGCTCGCCGCACCGTTACTAAGTATCGCAAAGCCATGAAGATCCCCAGCTCCCGGCAGCGCCGTCAGTGGGTGGCAAGCGAGGAAAGCAGCACGGCAACTAGCTCTTCGTCCGATTAAAGCCGGCCGTATGGGGGGGTTACGGCTTGGCTAAGTTATTGCGCGGGTCGTGGCCGCCACCGCCTCATGCGGCAGATGAGGCTTTTTTGAAAGCCAGCCGAAAACTTTTCTTCTCGAGTAGCCAATTTTTGCCCATGTGCCTCGCGACGGGCCTAATATCTGCCCTGCCACGAGCCTAAGAATGAAAACTCAGCTGGGTAACTTTTCGCGTCGAGGTTGCACCTGATCCCGTGTGGCCTTTGGTTTTTTTCCGCCAGAAACAAAAGTTTGGCACTCGGACGTTACCGCATGCTGCTAGCCATTAAGTTGTGGCGTGGGCGCTAGTAAGCAGATCCACGAATTCTTTATTCGACGGGAATTTCCGCAGTTTGGCCACAAGCTGCTCCATCGCTTCCACCGGGTGCATAGTCGACAACATCCGCCGGAGGATAGTCACTGCGCGGAGGTAATCGGGCGGCAAGATCAGCTCTTCCCGCCGTGTGCCGGATTGGCTAATATCGATGGCCGGCCAAATCCGTCGATCAGCCAACCGGCGGTCAAGCACAAGCTCCATGTTGCCTGTGCCTTTAAACTCCTGGAAGATAAGTTCGTCCATCCGGCTTCCGGTGTCAATAAGCGCGGTGGCCACGATCGTCAACGAACCGCCTTCGTCAAAGGCCCTTGCGGTAGCGAAAAGTCTTTTCGGCACATCCATCGCTTTAACATCAAGCCCACCGGTCATCGTGCGGCCGGTGCTCCCTACCCACTTGTTGAAGGCCCGGGCTAGCCGAGTGATTGAGTCCATCAACAAAAACACATCGTGCCCGAGTTCCACTAGCCGCTTGCACCGCTCCACTATCAGCTGGGACAACCGGACGTGACTCTCTACCTCGCAGTCCAAGCTGCTGGCGACAACCTCTCCTTTGACCACTCGGCGAAATTCCGTGACCTCCTCAGGGCGCTCGTCAATCAAGAGCACGATGAGTTTAATTTGTGGATAATTAGTAGCAATTGCTTGGCTAATCTGTTGAAGAAGAACAGTCTTACCGGTCCGCGGAGGGGCAACAATAAGTGCCCGCTGCCCTTTACCCAACGGCGTAAGCAAGTCCATGACCCGGGTGCTGATCGGCTCGGGTCCAGTCTCCAGCCGAAGCCATTCGTGCGGATTGACCGGAGTTAATTCGTCAAAACTCTTGACAGACCGATACTCTTCCGGCCGAAGACCGTCCACTTCTGTGATTTCGCGGAGCCGGGGCCCCTGCGGTTTCTTGGTCGCTTCCACCAAGCCACGGATAAACACGCCGGGTCGCAGTGCGTACCTGTCGATCACTGGACCAGGCACAAAAGGATCCGTCGGCTGGCGCGCATAGTTGGCCGCCGGATCGCGGAGGAAACCGTATCCGCTGGGATGCAACTCGAGGACACCGCTTGCTGGGACGAGCGGACCGTACCCGTCGCCGTTGGTGGGCTGAGTAGTCGTCGCCGGCCGGGTGTGCACCCTAGCCGGCCGACCATCACGCCGCACCTGCTGCGTCCTTTCCTGCGCGGAGGAATTCCGGTTCCGCGATCCAGATCGCTGCTGCCCTCTCATAAGCCGTGTCACATGCTGCACCATAGGTCTTCTCAACAACCCATATCAGTAAACGGAATAGAAATTCCGAAGGTGGATGAACGAAACATTAGCCTTAATAAACAACAAACCAAGATACTCTGGCGTCAACAAAGGCGGGAGAATCTCCGAAAGTTTGCCCTCGGGGAAACCTACGCCGCTTGGGAGCGGAAGAAATCCAAAGTGTATGGACCTACCCCTACCGAGCGCCGGCTGTGTTTATCAACATGAGCCGGTGGTCAAACAACTTCTTATGATCGACCATCCACCAATGGAACGGCCCACCGGAAACGCTTGCGGTCTGCCGGCCAGGTCAAAGAACTGTCGGCTAAGCGGTAGTGCTCGCGCTTGTTTATTCGGACGCGGAAATGAACGTCTGCGTGGCCGTCTGGCGATCGAGGTCTTACGAGCTACAGCCGACCTGTAGGCGGAAATTCACCCCATAGGGCAAGTAAATTGGGGGAAGCGCCCCCAAGAAGCCTCCAACCGGATGCCAAAAAACCTGTTCGGTCCGGGCCGCGAAAGCTGCCCAATACCCTAATCGGCCCAGTTCGGAATGAATCCCCTGTAAAAACGCCGGTTTTTGCCGGGGTGGCCAAAGAGGTAGCTGGCTGATGGGTGACCGCGGAAAAGTCCGTGGGCACTCTCGCCCCCGGGTTTGCCCTCCCCCACAATCAGCCCGGGAAATTAGGCGTCCGGAACAACGCCCTATCGTAATAACTTGCCGGTGAAGATCAAGCAAGCCCCACCGAAATACTCGGTCGACAGGCAGGACGCTTGGCCCTCCACTTAACCTATACGTTCGGAGTTCGCCAATTGCAAGCCAATTTTTGGCTTTTTTCTCTGCCACCACCATATTGGCCCGTCCAGCTTTACGCAAGCTAGCTCCGTAGCGGGCCTTTTGTGAAGAAAACCATTATCTTCTGCCGAAAAAGATTCCGAGTCCCGGGAATTCGTTAAAGCTCAGGACACTACCGGGTTAGCCGGGGCATTCGGGGGTGGGTCTCGCCTCACTGTCGCAGGCGGCTTTCCTTCCCGGTGAGCAAAGAAGACCCAAAGACCGAGAAAAGCCCTTACGGGCCGGACTGCCACCAGCGGAGATAGAAAAGACTTTCTGCCACACGGTACGGTCTTAATAGTCTAACCGCCGGCGCAGCCACGTTCTGCCGTTTGAGCTTTTGCTTTTCCCACAACCCATGAGTCTCGGAACTTGAACCGGAGTTTGCTCTCGTCGGAATGTTCGCAAAGCTTCTTAGCGGAGCCATGTCGGATGACCGCGCGGATTGCTGGCCCACGGCGTAGCCGGATCCTTTCTAGGAGTATCTTCCCGGCCAGTCTCCTAGTGACCGTTTATGCGTTCCTGTGTAGCCCGGTACGAAGCGCCGACCCGCCGCCTGGGCCTTGGCTTTCCGATGTGACCACGGCCCAAAGACGAGCCGCTACCAGTGGGAAACTCATCCTGATCCACTTCTGGTCTTCCCGGTGTCAACCCTGCCGTTTTATGAACGACCGGGTCCTCACCAATCCACAGGTAGTGCAATACCTTTCGGAGAACTTCGAGCCGGTTAAAGTCAATGTCGAACAGTTCCCCTACACCGCCAAGCAGTTTGGCGTCAACGCAGTCCCCACGTGCGTCATCCTTTCCCCTTCCGGCGAGGTCCTGCAACGATGGGTCGGCGCCACCGACACGCAGCGGTATCTTCAGCAGCTCGCGCAGGTTAATCACCAATGGCGGACAAGAGCCGCGCAAGTAGCCACTGCTCCCCCGCCGGCGGTTCAACCCTCGCCAGGTCCACAGAGACCCTCGCCCGCGGCTGGAATATATCCTCCCGAGTCTTACCTGGCTGGGCAGCCGACGGGGACCAGCCCTCAGGCCTCCCCTGTACCCACGAGGGCGGAAGGGCCCCCCAGTCATCAGCCCCCAGGTTCCGGAACCAATCCTCGAGCCATTGACGCTGTGGCCGCATCGCCACCGAACCCGGCCCCAACCAACCAGCTCGCGGGAGGACCTTTCCCAGCACAGCCCGTGCCTCAGGCCGTGCAATCGGAGGGCGTACCAAGTCCCGCTGGTGCCACCGGGGCAATCCCGGCCGCGCCACCTGCCACCGCCCCCAAACCCCCGGATGCCGGTGGACTGACAGGAGGGACTGGGCAAAACTTGCCGCAACCAGGGGAAGTCGCATCCGGATTCCCCACCGGCCGTCGGGCTGACACAAGCGCCGCCGGTACGCCCGGAATAAATCCGGGCGGAGCTCAGCCCGCGAGGCCTCTGGAAACCAACAATTCGGGCTTCCTGTCAGGATTGCCGCCTCTCGGGCTCGATGGGTTTTGCCCAGTTAGCGTGACGGAGCTCGGCAGGTGGGTGCCAGGCAATCCGCAATGGGGGCTTATCCACGAAGGGCGGCTTTACCTATTCGCCGGGCCGGCGGAACAAGCGAAGTTTGCCTCCGACCCGCAGCGCTTTGCCCCAGTTTTGTCCGGTTATGACGTGGTGCTTGCCGTGGACAAAGGCGTGCTGGTACCTGGGCGGCGAGAATTCGGCGGGTGGTATCAAGGCCGGATGTATCTCTTTGCAAACGAGGAAACGCTACGCCGTTTCGACGCCGAGCCGCAGCGTTACACAGCGGCAGTTGCGGCCAGATCGCCGGCCTCACCCCCGGATACCCTTCGACTCGGCACGCCCAATCCGGCCAGGACTTCGTGGTAAATCCGCGAAAGGTGTTGACCGAGGGTGATGGCCAGGCTGCAAGTCTCGGTAACCTTGGCGTCTTGGCCCGCTTTAAGACCATCCGACCGAGTTTTCCACCTTAAGGGCGATCGACCAGCTGGTCAGGTGTTTAGTCAACAGAAACCGGTCCCGACACTACCGCTTAGCCACAAAGCTGAGCTGCGAAACCTCGGCCGCGAGTACCGACTCGTTTACTTGGGCAAAACTAAGGCCCACCCACGTAGGCAACCCGGGGCCCGGCCAGGAGACCGGGCCCCGGAGACTTTGCCAAAACGCCCTCGCCTCCAAGGATGCAAACTCATTGCGTGCTTGCGAGGACGCTTCGGAGCAACCAGAGGTTAGCTACAGGCAGCAACCGAGGAGAGGTCGCTTCCGCGGCGATTAGGCGCCGTTAAACCGGACGTTAATTCCCCGCGACTTCAAGTAGCGCTTGAGTTCCGGGATCTTCACGATGCCAAAGTGGAAGACCGAAGCACCCAAAAGGATTTCGGCGCCGGCCATGGCGGCCTCGTAAAAGTGCTCCATATTCCCGGCCCCCCCGGAGGCGACAATCGTTGCCGAAGTGGCTTCTTTGAGGAGCTTGATGAGAGGCAGGTCAAAACCTTGCTGCATGCCGTCGGCGAATTTGCTGGTCGGCAGGATGATCCGCACACCGTACGAGGCCACCTCTTTCGCCCATTCCACCGCGTCTTTTCCGGTCGCAGTCCGGCCACCGTCGATGTAAACTTCGTAGCCTGAGGGCAGATTGGGGTTGCGGTCCACGTCAATCGCCACAACCACCCGCTCGGGGCCAAACTCGCTAATCAGCTCGCTGATGAACTTGGGACGGCGGAAAGCCGCCGAAGCCACCGACACTCGGGTAGCACCGCATTCCATCACAGCCACAGCCGTGGGAATGTCGCCAATACCACCGCCCACCGTAAATGGCACAGTCGTGACGTCTGCGACGCGCTTGACCACATCAAGCAGCGGCCGACGGTTTTCAACAGTGGCCGTGATGTCCAGCATCGCAAGCTCATCAGCACCGGCTGCACAATAGGCCTTAGCACACTCGACCGGATCGCCGGCGTCGCGGATGTCGACGAACTTGACACCCTTTACGACGCGCCCGGCTTGCATGTCCAAACAGGGCATAATCAGTACTTGTTTCTCCATTCCGATCTCCTTTCTAAACTTTTAGTAACTTTGGCAAACAAGCCTGTGTTCACGGAATCCGAAGCCGGTTCGGCCGCAACCATCCTCGGGATTCCGTGCGATGTTCCAGCCCCGTCGGTGCGGTCGGATCCGAACTTCCCGCGGTACCGCTCCGGAGTGGGGCTGACCGGACAAAGGTACCTCCACCGGTGGGTCGACCTACGCCTCAATTTTATAAGCTGTTATGAACGAAGGCAAGGATAGCATTAAAAAAACTAAAAGCAGACCCTCTGAACCGGGGCCAATTTTCCGGAAAATCGCATGTCCGTTGCCTTAGCGATGCAAATTCTTGGCTCGATCCGCCCTCCTACCTGACCTCGCTAAGCTTTTCCCCGCAGATTCCTGGGTGGCCAGACCGGGAAGCAGCTCCTGCCGATCCATTTTTGCCAGCAAACGTAGACTTAAATGAAGGATCCAGAGGGTCTTTTAGTTCTTAGGCTCGAAAATTTTTGAGTGGCGGGTTTTACCGCCCCGTCCCATTGGTAAAGGTTTGTGGATGATTCGATGCGAGTAGCTGTTTTTAGTACCAAGCCGTATGACCGACAATTTCTCTCAGCGGCCAATAAGGCCTTCGGTCACGAACTTGTCTTTTTCGAGCCCCGGCTCACTCGGGAGACATGCCGACTGGCAGAAGGGTTCCCAGCGGTGTGTGTCTTCGTTAACGACGAGCTGGATGCTTACGTTCTCCTATGCTTAGCGAAGAACGGCACAAAGCTCGTCGCCTTACGCTGTGCCGGCTTTAACAACGTCGATTTACGGGCAGCCGAGGAGCTCGAGCTAACGGTGACCCGTGTGCCAGCGTATTCGCCACAGGCGGTGGCGGAACATACGGTGGCACTAATCCTGGCCTTGGGGCGAAAACTCCATAAGGCCTACAACCGCGTCCGTGAGGGCAATTTTGCATTGGATGGCCTTTTGGGCTTCGATCTCCATCGGCAAACCGTGGGAATAATCGGAACCGGCAAGATTGGTGTGTGCGTGGCCCAGGCGCTGCGAGGCTTCGGTTGCCGACTATTGGGTTACGACCCTCATCCTAATAGCGAGCTAGAGAAGCTGGGGCTACGTTACGTCCCGTTGCCTGAGCTATTCGCCGAAAGCGACATCATTTCGCTGCACTGCCCGCTTGTCCCGGAGACTTGGCACCTTATCAACGAAGAAGCTATCGCGCAAATGAAGCGCGGGGTGATGATCATTAACACAAGTCGAGGTGCCCTCATCGACACTCGGGCGGCTATTCGGGCACTGAAAAGCGGGAAGATCGGAGCAATGGGACTGGATGTTTACGAGGAAGAAGCAGATCTCTTTTATGAAAATCTCTCCGACCAAGTGATCCAGGATGATACTTTCGCCCGGATGCTGACATTCCCCAACGTTATTGTGACTGCCCATCAAGCCTTCTTTACCCGGGGAGCGATGGAGGCTATTGCGCAGGAAACGCTGGCCAACATTTCAGCGTTTGAACGGGGCCAGCAACCGCCCGGGCTTATCACCACAGCGTGGCTTCGACCAGCGACGACCACCACCTCGTAAAAAATTTCCTAGCGGGTCCTGCGCATACGAAAACGATCGCCCGGCAAAGCCAAACTTCTACCTGTGCTCCCCGTGCTACGGCCAACTTGTCGACGGTAAAACGCCACGAAGCCCCCTTTTTGTCTTTTCAGCAGGCAACTAAGCCTTGGACGGAAAACCTACTCGTATGGCCGATGAGTCCTCGCAAATTCGAGCATGGCTTTCATGTTGGCCTCGGGGGTATCGCGAGGAACCTCGCAACCGGCGGCGACAATGTAGTGGGGAGCAGCGGCCTGATAACAGTGCTCAAGCTCAGCTTTGATTTGCTCCGGGGTACCGTCGCGGAGCACCCGTACCGGATCAATATTCCCACACAAGATCTGGCGAGGTCCCATCTTTTGGCGAGCCTCGGCCATCGATGCGGGGAAATCAAGATCGATAATGTCAGCGCCCACTTGGCCCATGTCAGCAAGGATTGGACCGGTTCGGCCACAGATGTGAAGCCTCACCCATGCCCCTTTTTGGTGAATGTTGTCGATCAAACGCTTTTCGTAAGGCACGACAAATTCGCGATAGAAGCGGGGACCGATCAGAGAGGCGGCGGAGTCCCCGATCCCGATCAGGTTGGCTCCTGCCTCAATCTGGGCGTAAGCAAATCGCGTCTCCATTTCCACAACAAACTCGAAAAGATCCCGAACAAAGGCAGGATCGTCATAAAGGTCGGTCATAATACGATTGATGCCGCGAAGATCGGCCGATTCGGCCATTGGACCTTCGACCCATCCCTCCACAAATAATTGGCCCCCTACCTTCTCCCGGAACAGACGAATGGCCTCAAGACGATCCCGCATCCGGCGACCCGACCAAGGATCGGGCACTTTTAGCTCGAGGAGTTTCTTCTTGTCCAGGAGGAGGCTATGACTTTCGTCCAGAGCCGGCGGCTGATTGGGGAAAAAGCATACAGCCGCCCCTAAATCGGCAGCCTCGCGGGCCGGATCGGAGATACTCATCACCGAATCGAAACCGAACTTTTCCGCCGTGTAAAGCTGAGCGTCGACTAATTTGCGATAGTCCGTCGCATATTCGCCGTAGGGAATGCCCCGCTGGTCCGCGGCAAACATCATGGTGATGGGTGTAAACGGCAGCCGGTCCACAGGCCGACCTTCCAGCATGGCCTTCATCCGTTCGTAGCCGTTCATGCCTCGATCTCCTCTGGCCTTGCTTCTTCCCGCCGCCTGACTTCCTCGCCGAACCGCAGCGCTATGGGATAATTACTTTGTACGCCCCAGTAAACAGGTACACCTCCGCGAGGCACAAGTTTTACGCCACTATAAGCTACAAGGGAGTTTGTGTACGTCGTCTGCCGAGGAAGCCGACTGATGGTGCTTTCGCACCTCCTCTGGGAGCCGGAAGCTTTGGCGCTTTCTCGGTAGCCGCGAGGGCGCAGCTAGCTCCTTACCTGTCAGAAAAGCTCTCCTTCTGCAACAACCTCAGCTTTCCCCAGAATGCTAGCAACTCCTTTATGAGGTTTAACCGCGGCACTTCGGCCTAGGGATGATCGGAACGCCCAGCAAGACTTGCACCGAGCGCTTAACATACACATTTGGTTTTATTCGGGGGCCCTTGGTCGTTACCGTGAGCTGAGGATTTAACCAATGCCGGGCTAATCGGCAGGTTTTGGCGAGGCTGTCGCCACCGGTTCGGCGATCACAATTCGTTCATCGAAGCTTGGTGCGATGGCATAGCCAGGCGGCACAACGAGGAAATCCGCTTCGTCCCACTGGCCATCCACAAGCTGGCGGATCAATCGCAGATCGCCGCGCACCTTTTCAAAATTCCACCCGCGGCGGGCCGCTTCTTCCCGCACCTGCTGTTCAAAGCGGTCGTCAGGCTCAATACCCATTTCAATAAAAACCAAGGTATGGTAGCGGTGCGTGAACAGCTGAAGTTGTTCCCAAAGGTATCGAGCGTTGTCCTCTCCGTACTTGGCGACCATTTCCTCAAAAGTCATGTCAAGTCCCGTGCGACGACGAACCGATTGCGGTCCGAGCTGCTCCAAGGATTCGCCGCGCTCGATCCATCCAGTCGTCTTAAAGTAAACACCCGGGTGCGAGTAGAAGTACTCCAGATACCGTTCCTTGCTGCCGAAAAAGAGCGTGATACAGTCATGTGCCCGCGGAACGACGAGGGGGATTTCTCGCGCCACCAGCCCGACAATCCCGTTGTTGCAAAGACCGTAGGCTAAAAGGAGGGCGTCGTACCCGGACAGATCGAGGCCATCGAGGGTGCTTTTCAGCCGGGAGAACATCCCTGGTTGCCCCAGGTCGTGAAGGCCTTTCGGCATGAAGGTGACGTCCACGCGATGGGGCGAGCGTGAAACCGCCCAGCATACTTCCCGATATAAAATCTCGCATGCAATAAGCTTGAAGCGCACTCGTCTCTCCCGATCAAGCGTAAACCCCGGGCTACCTGACGCTACTTATGCTCGAGGTGGCCACGCCCGACACAGGCCCAAATCGGCAAGTTATCTGCAAACCCAGCCAATTGACCCGCGAAAGTTGCTTCGCTCTTCAATTTTACCCATCGCCGCCGACTTTTTTACACATTCATTTCCAACAAGGGCCGGTTTTATGGCTCCGGCCTGCACGATCCTGTGATGGAGCTCCCCGATAACACTGTGTTTATCTTGCAAAGTACCCGGCGGGCTATCGCTTCAGGCGGCCATTCTTCTCTGGTTTGTTGCGCCGCTAGCCGGTGCATCGGCGGTTTATCATTTGTTACCTGATGGGATAGCGACCAATGCGTAATGCAGTGTCGAATAAAGCCACGATGTTTTCCGGCGGGACTTTGGCCTGGATGTTGTGAACAGGAGCGAAAACGTAGCCGCCGCCGGGAGCAAAGATGCGAATATGCTCTTCCACTTCCCGGGCAACTTCCTCCGGACTAGCAAATGGGAGCGTGTGCTGACAATCGCACGAACCACCCCAGAATACAATTCGCTCGCCAAATTCAGCCTTCAGCCGAGCCGGGTCCATCCCCTTTGCGCTTGTCTGCACCGGGTTGATGATATCCACACCCATTTCAATCAAACTGGGGATAAAGTCGAAAATTGCCCCGTCGCTATGCATGAACACTTTCCATGGCGTGTGTTGATGAATCCAGTCGAGCCCGCGTTTATAATAAGGCATAATGAGCTCGCGGAACATCCGCACGGAGATAAAGGGAGCCGTCTGGGTTCCTAAGTCGTCGTTAAACTGGATGATTTGCACGCGGTCGCCCACAGCCGCATAGAGGCGCCGCAGGTTCTCCAGCCATGTCTCTACCAGCCGCTCGTACAAGGCGCGGACATAATCCGGCTCGGTGGCCAAGGTGATCATCCACGCGGCAAAATCGCCGGTGCCCAAATTAAAGAAAAGTTCATACGGTGGCCCCAAATGGACGATAATGGCAAAATCCGTGTTGTTGTAGTAAGCCTCGGCTTGAGCGGCCAAGAAGTCACATTCTTCCTGGGTGAGAAGCGGAAGCTGAAGCGTTTCCGGATCAGCGTGAGCAGCGCCCGGGAAAACCTCCAGCCGATCAAAGTAAAAACCATCCTTGGGCATAATCGCTAGGGGCTTTCCGTCCGGTGAGATGATAAGCAGGCTGCCGTCTTCGCGCTGGACCGGGTGAAAGTCGCCCGGCACTTCCACCGGTGTGCCATCGAAAAGTTGCCACGGCTTCCAGCGCTCGTTGCGGATCCCAAAAACCACCACCGGCCGGTAAATCCCGATGACATCCGCCCCGAAGCGCTCCATCACGGGCCGTTCCACCTCGGCCAACATTTGGAAAAGGTCAAACACCCGAGCCGGACCAGGAAGACCCAGGTGTTGTTTAAGCCGATAATAGGCGCTTGCGGCAATGCCGGAGACGCGTGTCCCGCCAAAATCGATCGGAATGCGGTCCGGCTCCTGGTGATTAAGCGCGGTAAGAACCCGCTCGCGGCTTGTCATCAAAGAATACCCCTCCCCGGAAAACAATGCTCAGCCCGATTTACGCACAGCCGGCAGCAGATCGGCCAAGCGCTCGGCAAATGGCGCGGACAAACTCCGGATTGGTCCCGCAGCAGCCACCGATAAACTGGGCCCCTTCGGCCACAAGCTGGGGAACATGGGCGGCAAACTCTTCGGGAAGCGTCCGGTAGACCGGCCGGCCCTCAACTAGTTCCGGCATCCCCGCATTGGGCTTCAGCCACACCGGAGCTAAAGTTACCTGACGAAATTGCCGCAAAAGATCAACAAAACTCTCGATCCCGCGACCACAGTTAGCCCCGATCACGTCGGCACCTGCCTCAAGCAGACCTTGGGCCGCCTGAGCGCAGGAAACGCCCATGATGGTCCGATCGAAGTTCTTGCCTGCCTGGAAAGCCATGCATGCAACCACCGGGAGCCCTGTCCGCTTGGCAGCGCGAACAGCCAATTGGGCCTCTGTGAGATCGGACATGGTTTCCACGACGATGCCGTCGGCGCCGGCCTCGGCGAGGATCGCGGTCTGCTCTCCAAAGATGTTTTCTAACTCCTCGTTAGTGATTTCACCCAAAACAAGCATCGCCCCGGAAGGCCCGACCGACGCAAAGACCTTAGCCTTCCCGTTGGCTGCCTTCTTGGAAATGGCCACTCCCTGTCGATTAATCGCCTCCAGGCGATCATCCAAGCCATAGCGTTTCAGGTTAAACCGATTGGCGCCGAACGTGTTGGTTAAAATGATTTGGCTCCCTGCCTCCACGTAGCTTCGGGCGACCTCCCACACCGCCTGAGGATTGTCCACGTTCCAAATATCCGGCAGAACTCCTACCGGAAGCCCTCGCGCCTGAAGCTCCGTACCCCAAGCTCCGTCCAAAACTACCGGTCCAGTGGCAGTCAATTGCTTGATGACAGGATGCATGCCTGAACCTCGCTCAGCTAAGCCACAGATACCCACCAATCTCTCGGAAAAACTCCCCCTTAAGAATCTGATAAGCCCCAGACACCTCTTCCTCTCTCTGAACCAAAATCTTGTCCCTCCGGCTATGGCCGAAGGGTTGTCCTTCGGTGTGCCCGCCCAGAAATCGCTGGTTTGCAAAAGGCCAATCGAGCGGGCCAGGCTTCAAAGGGCTGCCGCCCCTTTTTATGGCCGGCAAAAGGTCGAGCACTCAAGGCCCCGCGGCAAGAACGCGTTCTCACCTGAGCCAGGACTCTTCCTCAGTGGATAAATAGCTCGACGTCGCCAGCCCCTTCGCAAATCTTGCGAGAGTCGCCCTCTCTTGCTGGGCACAGGTGTATACGAAAAGCCTCCTCCAATCCCCCTAGCCGGCCGACGTGTAAAACTGACGGATTCGGACAATAGCTCGCGGTCCCCGGCAGGCGAGGCATTCTTCAAGGCACCGCATGGCCGGATGATCGGCGGGCAAGAACTGGTACTGCCGGCTGGTCGAGGCCACTACCATGTCTAAACCCAAAGGAACCGCCTTGGTCAGAAAGGCATTCTGAAGGGGACCTTTAACCGGCGAGCCATCCGCCCGCTTGGACGGTAGCATTACGGTGAGATTGGAAAGCCCCACAACAAAGTGCACACCCGCCAAGTCCTTGTCATCCCGAATGCGAGCAATCGTTTCCAGTACCCGTGCTAGCTGTCCGGTGGAATCAGTCGCCAGCGGTACCACCCCGGGATCGATGATGATATCGTCGTTGGAGATGGGAAAGCCGGTTTCCCGAACTCGCCGGACAAGTTCTTTGGCTACCTGATAGCTTTCCTCGGCCGTTCGACAAGGGACCGTTCGGCCCTCGGCGACAGCCTCCGAAACCAAAAGGACCACTTTCGAAGGCTGGATCGCTAACAATTCGAGCATATGCACCCGCCCCAGAGCCACGGAGTTAAGAATCGGCTTTTGGCCACGAGCCCGAGCGGGATCGTATGCTCGCAAGCCTGCCTCCGCAATCTGTTTGTCCGGCGAATCGATCACCAGTGGTCGATCCAGGACTTGCTGGAGGCGGCGGACAAGCTCGGCCATGAGCTCCGGCTGGCGCTGCCCCACGTTGACATCAACGTAGTGGGCTCCTTCGCTTGCTTGTTTACATGCCAGGGCTACAAGCCCGTCGAAATCGCCCCGCTCCAGCAGCTCGTGCGTGCTGGGGACAGAGTCATTTAAGCTTTCGCCAATGATGATTAGCCCAGGGATTCCGGACATGGGCTTGCGATCCTCTCGAAAAAGCGGACCTTGCCACCCTCTTAGCCACCGCCAACCAGCCGACAAGCTGCCCGCTAGATGAGTTTCGGCGAACTTTAAGCTGACGATGCTAGCCCCAGCAAACGCCTAGCCAAGACCACTGCCCCGCTTGCATTCTCGCTGTAGCCGTCGGCACCAATTTCGTCAGCAAAACGCTGTGAGATGGGCGCTCCGCCGATCATAACTTTGACGCGGTCACGGATCCCGGCCTTCTTGAGTGCGTTGATGACCTCGCGCATGTACCCCATGGTTGTGGTCAACAGCGCGGACATGGCGACAATGACATTTTCCTGATTGCCGACGGCTTCGACAAACTTTTCGGCCGGGACATCCACGCCCAAATCCAACACCTCGAAGCCACCGCCTTTTAACATTGAGGCCACCAAGTTCTTGCCAATGTCGTGGATATCGCCCTTAACGGTGCCGATGATGACTTTGCCAGCCTTACGTCCGCCACCTTCGGCCAGCCGGGGCGTGAGGATCTGAAGGGCCGTCTCCATGGCTCGTGCCGCAATGAGGAGCTCCGGTACGAAGTACTCCTGGCACTCGAATCGCCGCCCCACCTCGTCCATTGCAGGGATCATGTATCGATCAATAAGCTCGTTTGGATCGGCCCCCTCCGCCAGTGCCCGCTCGGTGGCCTCCTTAGCTTTCTTGGCATTGCCTTCGAGAATGGCCTGGTAGAGATCAGAGTAGTCGCCCATGGTCATTCCTCCCATGTGAATTTCCGGACCGGGGCCTCCTTTGCACGATTCCGCTTTGGCTGTCCGCCGCGCGTGTTACTCATAGATTCTCGAGAGAAATAACCCACATGATTTTCGCTTAAAAAGGGGGCCGTTGCTATCGATTTTCATGCCACTCCAGGGAGGGCGATAGACCCGCCTTATGGCTAGCCTAGGAAGTCCTCGTCGAAAAATTTATCCCGGAGTTAGCCGTAAAGTTGGAAGCCACACCCGGGCCAGGTTTTCAGCCGGCGGCAATTTTCCAATTGCTCGCCAGGTGCGGTGCGGACGGAAGCGGCGGTCCCCCCGATGGGATCATCCGCCCCAACGTGCGTTCGGTGGCCTCGCGGTTGCCGGTCGAAGTCCTCCGGTACCTCTGGGAGGTTATCTACCGCGGCCTCCGGATCGGGCAAAGCCCGCAGGAGGTGAAGATCGCCCCGTCCGATATCGCGGAAAAACTCCGGAACGACGCGAGTGAGATTGCCCCGGAAGAGTACGGCGCTTTCCGTTTCCACGCGCATTTCCGGACCGCTTAGCAAATTGTTGGCAACAACCAAACCCTCATTATCGTGCACCAGTCGGATGAGACGCTTTAGCCTTGAATCCGGACAGTGCACCGTATTGTGGAGGATTCTGCAGTCCTGGGTGTAATCGGCTAAAATCCCATTTTCCGGAGCGCCAACGATAAAGTTGTTGCGGACCGTGCAGTTTACGCAGTGGATGGGGAAACGTGCTCGGTGGCTGTTGCCAAGACAAATGCCGGAATCGCAGTTGACAATTACGTTCCGCTCAACGACGCAATCGCGACTGTCCATCCACAAGAAAATGGCGCCGCGGGCCTCACCCGTTCGGCCGCGGATCCCCCAAAAGACATTATCAGAAATAACCCAGCCCCGCGCCTGCATCACATCGATGCCGCCTACATAGTTACCGCCGAAGGTCTCGGGTCGGTCGGTGGGGTCGTCCTCCCAGCGCTTCGGCCGATCGTTGTAAAACAAACAGTATTGAACGCGGCAGCGGCGGGGACTTAGGGCCTCGGCATCTTTTTCCGGAACGGCTGGCCCCTTCACACCTCGTTGCCACACGTTGTGGATGACGCAGTCGTAAATCGTTACCTCGTGGGCCTTCAAATTGGAATTAAGCTTAAACCCGTTAAAACGCACATTCTGAATAGTTAAGTGCGCGATCGTCACACCAGAACAGTAGCTGATGCCCACCAATTCGCCATGTCGACTTTCCGAGCCATCCAAGATAACCTGATCGCGCTGGCCCGAAGCGCTGCGAAGCGTCACCCGATCCGTGTGGATCTCGAAATACCGCGGCATCTTGTAGACACCATCCGCTAACAGGATGGTACCGCCAGGGCGAACCTTCTCCGCCGCGGCAAAAAGCTCGTCCACTGTCTTGACGTAAATAATCTGGCCTTCTGGCGGGGGAAGCGGTGGGGCCGACGGAAGCCAAGAAAAATCGGGCAACTCTGCCGGCGAAAGCCTCCGGCCAAGGCCCAGGGCCAGGTGGGGCAAGGAAATCCCCACCGCTGCCAGGCGAAGGAAGCCTCGGCGCCCAATCTGGGACACATGCCCACAGGATTTCCCCCGGCCGGTACATTCTTCACGGATCGTGCGGCTTGATCGCGGTTTGGTCATGACGCATACCCCGAACTTTCAAAGAGCAAGGGCGCTGGCTCCCCGCTTCTAATCGGTGAACTGCCATTCGTCTAAACCCATCCTCCCTAATTTTCGTGCACAACGAACGGCCATTCGAAGGCCCTGACCCCTTTGCCGCAAACAGTGCCGACATTACGGGCCTAACCGCGTTATTGCCAAAACTGCCGGGAGTAAAGCGGGGTTGGTAGCGAGGATTGATCCCGAATCGATCCTTCGCTGGCCCTGCCAATCAGTAAGGCATCCGCCGGCTTCTTCCAGGATGGGCACCAACGCGGCGGCATCCCACACGTTGACAATGGGATCGATCATTACCTCGGCTCGACCCGTCGCCACCAGCAGGTACCCATAACAATCGCCCCAGGTCCGGGTCATCTTAACCCTTCCGGCTAACCGGTCCCATACTTCCGGACGGCCAATTTGGCAAAAATGAGCTATGTCCGTGGTCAGCACCAGTGCCTGGGAAAGATCATCCACGGTCGAAACCTTAGCCCGCCGGCGGTTACCGGTACGATCCTCATACCATGCTCCCATGCCGCGGGCAGCAAAGACACACTCCCCCGTCGCCGGAATGTGAACAACCCCAATTTCTAGTTGCCCCTCCCTTTCCACGCCGATCATCGTGCCGTAAAGAGGCACCCCTCTCACGAACGACTTTGTTCCGTCGATCGGATCGATAATCCAGCGGTAGGCGCTTGTGCCCAGCTTTGTCGGGAATTCCTCACCGAGAATCTCATCCTCCGGGAAAGCCTGCCCAATTCGCTCTCGAAGCAGTAGCTCCGCTTCGCGGTCAGCTTCGGTAACGGGGGTGGCGTCCGCCTTTTGCTCGCTGACTAGCCCAATCTGCCCGAAGTACCTGAGCGTTAGCTGCCCTGCTTCGCGGGCAATCTGCACGGCAAATTCAAATCGTTCGCGGTCTGAATCCATATGTAAAAAGCGGGCGACCTTTGGCCCGCCTCGCTTTATACTTGCACAATTGCCGGAAACATCTTGGGACACGATTGCTTACAAAAAGGGCACTCTCGCGGGCAAATACCGCGGCGCTTGGCATCTGTCTTTTCACCCGGCTGCCGATCTTTCCACGCGCTGGGCCCTCGATCGCGGACCCTCATCCACGTGGACAATAAGGCCCAGCCGACGGCTGAAGAGAAGAATCCAACCGGCTCTGCAGACACTGCTCCCTCTTAGGGATTTGACCCGTGAGGTGCCACTCCGCGTTACCAACTCAGGCGCTGAGTCGCTTTTTGCTGCCGGGGTTATCGATACCAGTTTTCGGGCACAGGCCGTCCCAATCCAGCGGCCATTTCGCGAACTTCTTTCACAATGACTTCTTCCACCTCCGGCGCGAAGAATCCCGGGGCGACGTACACACCCCGGCATTCATATCCGCCTTCGGAAAGTACCTTCGCGGAAGGAATGTACCCGAAAACTTCGTTGCAGTAAGCTGCCACCCACAGCTTGAGGTGGCCTAGGGCAGAATCCAAAAGGAGAGCGTAGTCGCTCACCACTTCAGCAGGCAGGGCCACTAGGGTCAAATCGGTACCGAACTGCCAAACCGCAATCGGGGCCGGAAAAGTCTTTGGCAACGGCTCCCCTTTTTCAAGCATCTCCAACATCCGGCGAGCATTGCCGGCCAAATAATCAGGCCCTTTGGCCATCGCCCGCAACTGTTCCTCGGTAAACTGCTGGAGGGGCAAATCCACGCGACGGTAGGCCAACTTGAGCGGGCCGCGCACCGGCTGCATTGGACCGCCGAGAACCTCTCGCACTGCCGCCGCCAATGTCGACCCGTGCTGACGAGCATGTTCGATCTCACCCCGCGGATGCGGATTGGCGTCAGCTGCACAGCCGGTGACGAACATCGCCTGCACACCAGGAAGTTCTTCTTCCAACTTCGCCTGGGCAAACCCCGCGTAATCCCCGGAAATAACATAGTGCTGACCAGTCAAAGTCGTATTGTGGCAAGCGTAACCGAAAAGAACGGCAAGACTCTCGCCTTCCGGGCTGGTGGCCTTCAAGACCGGAACACTGCGGTCGACATAACCCCGCGGATTAAACCCAATTCGCACACCCCGTTCGATAAATTCCCGACGATTCATCACAAAAGGAGCTACCCCGACACCCCACTGGAGGCCAGCCGGACGCAGACTTTCAGCCGCGGAGGCCGCCAGATCGCCAAGCTGCTCAATCAGCCGACGGGTATACGATTCGATTACCGCGCGATTCGGTTCATCCACGGAATAACCCGCGACCGCTCCCAAGCTGACAATTGGCCCTGTGTGAGTATGCGAAAAGCAAATTAGAACTTGTTCGCGCTTGAGCCCTGTCTTTTCTTCGATTCGCCGTGCGACTTCCGCAGCAACATTCTCCCGGAAGCCGATAATATCCAACGTGATAATCAGGCCCCGATTGCCCTGAAAATCCTCTAGCAACATGGCCTTTGCAAAGAGCGGAGCAAGAACGCCTTCGGAAGGTTTGTTTCGGGCGGCATAGCCGGCAAGCCAAATAGGCTCAGTGGGAGTGATGTCAACGCGCGCAAGGCCGACTTTCCAAACAGCCGGATCACTCTGATTTTGTTGGGCGACAGCCGGCCCGACCGGTATCACACCTGCAAGAAGCACTACCACCCCAACGTAAATGGCGGCTCGAGCTGGTGGGAAAGTAATTGAGGAAAGGAATCGCTCATTCAAACGGCGGGATATCCCCCTCCAAGGGAACACTCGCAAAGCACGGTTCATGGCAGAAACCCTTTTCGCTTGGCAGAAAACCTACAGAGCTTCACAGGCTCGCGGGTGATACGTGTCCTCGTCTACAGTGATGCCACAAGGATTATAGGTCTTGTCCGGTGAAGGCTCGCCGGAACCTGTAGCGGGAAGGTACAAACATCCTAAAAAGGCAGGCTTGGTGCAGGCTCGGCAAGGCCTTAACATAGCGGGGCGATGATCCCAGGGCAACCAAACGTCGGGCAAATCCCCGCGAATAGAGGCCGGTCCTGAGCTCCGCACGGGTGGGGAAGTGTCAGATCCAAGTCGCTAGCTTTGTCATTAGAGATAGCCACGGGTCTAAGATGATGCATCCGGATCGCCCCTTAGAAGGTTCCCCGATCCTCGATGGGCCGTATTTCCGCGACATGATCTTCGAGCCGGCGGGCCGGGAATTCCTCCGCCAGCGTCTTCTGGAATGTCTAGGAGGTCCTTGGCCAGAAGGCGGCGATCTGCGACCCCAGCTTGAACAAATTATTCAAAAGGATGGCTATCGGATCGAAAGGGTGACCTTCGAACCGGTCCCCGGCGAGCGGATCCCGGCCCTGGTGCTTGTGCCCGACGGCGTTTCGGCGACAACTCCCGCTCCGGCTGTAGCGGTGTGGCATCAACATAATGGGGAATGGCACCTCGGGAAGAGTGAGCCGGCTGGTCTTGCGGGCAATCCCATGCATCACACCGGTGTGTCCCTGGTCCGTGAGGGATATGTGGTCGTTTGCCCCGATGCCCTTTGCTTTGAAGAGCGTCAGGACGAGCACCTTCGCGGCGGGGATTACGAGCGATTTGAATTCCTGCGCTATGTGGTGAGCGGTAAGTGCATGGCGTGGCGGAATATCCTCGACATGCGCCGCACTGTGGATTACATTTGCACCCGGCCCGACGTAGACGCCCAACGGATCGGGTGCTACGGACACTCGATGGGTTCAACGTTCACCTGGCTTGTCGGCCCCTGGGAAGACCGCCTCCGCTGTCTCGTCGGCAATTGTTGCCTTCCCACTTACCGGGGCATTCATAAACACAAACTGCTGCATTGTTTTCCCAACTTTATTCCCGGCTGGTACCGCTATGCCGACACGCCGGAAATTGTCGCTCTATGCTGTCCGAAGCCAGTTCACCTCAACTTTGGTGCCAAGGACGAGGGTAGCCCCATTGAAGAAGTCCGCGAGGCGGTCGCCCGAATTGCCAGGGTCTACCACCTAGCGGGCGTGCCAGAGAATTTTAGCTACTTCATCGAGGAGGATGCGGGCCACGTGCTTACACCGGCTATGTGGACGCATGTCCAGCAGTCCTTTGCAAAGCACCTCAGGCGGTAGCTCGCACCGAAATCCCGGGAAAGAGGACCCCTTCCCGGCCCAACATCCGGAATCCTGGAGAATCCGCGGCTTGTTTAAGGAAAGGAAATCTCCGCCCGTCTCCGGGAGAGATTGTCAAACATTTTGACCAAAGCCGGTGATCCGCTGGTCTTCAGGAACTGTTTACTACGTTGTGAGCACGGGCAGAATTAGAATGCGGACCCGGGGGCTGGCGGGGGAGCTTCTCGGGCAACGCGAGGTGACTTTAAGCCGTTAGGCCGGTATACACCCACCTCGGTTGTCCCATCCCCGTTGAAATCGCCCGCCACGGGTATATCCCCCGGTTCACCTTGGGCCAGGACTTTATCCTGTGCGCCAAGCTGTCGGTCGCCGTCGCTGTCCAGATAGAATACACCGCTGCGCCAGAGGCCAAGATCATCCACCCCGTCGCCATTCCAATCTCCGATGACTGGCAAGTCGCCTGGCTGACCGAAGCCTTCGATCACCAGATCAGTAGCCGTCAACCGGCCGTCACCGTCCGTGTCGAGAATCCACCGGCCATCCGCAAAGATGCCGATATTGGTGATCCCATCGCCATTCCAGTCGCCGGTAATCGGCACCGCCCCCGATCCGCCGAAGAAAAACACATGATCGATGACATCCACGCGCAATGGCCCATGCGATGTCAGTCGCATCGCACGGGTTCCCAGCACTTGGGGCGAACCCTCGGGAGGCAGATTCTTCGGCGGGCCTTGCCGGCGGTTCTGGACATCCGGAAGACCTGGTTCCACCGCAACTGCTTGCTCGTCCCGGGGCCAAGCCGGCCCGAAGATCCCCACATCCGTCTTCCCGTCGCCATCCCAATCGCCAGTGACCGGTCGGTCCCCCGCTTGCCCCAGTTGGAGCCACAGATCCTCGTTGTCCCAAACCCCGTTGCCATTAAGATCTACAAACCATAGCCCGTCGACAAAAACTGCAACCTGATGGACGCCGTCTCCGTCGAAGTCGCCCACCACGGGGAGAGCACCCGGTCTGCCAAAGCTTGCCTGAAGGAGAACCTGACCAGTCTTAAGATCGAAGATCATCCACAGGCCGGCGTCCAACTGCCATTCGGACCACGAGGCTGCTTCAAGCCGACTGGCCACCTCCTGAATTGTAGCCCGCGGCGGAGGCGATTGACGGGGATGGCCCGCGTTGACAACGCTTAAGTGCCAGCTCCACTTAGCCTCCACCGGGCCGCCTGAGCCTATCAAACCTGCCCCGGGGCCAAGGCGCGGGACGGCTTCCGAGGGCGAGGCGAGCGGCTTTGGTCGACGGACTATCTCAAACGGCAAGTAAGATGTCACAATTGGCGGGACAGGTGGCCGCAAAGGCGGTTCCATTGGCAAGGGCACAGGGGCCGTGCTTAATTCGCTGAAGTTGTACTCCTGGGCATCATCCCCAGGCCGCAATACCACCCGCAAGATTGCGTCGTTGCGAGGATCGGTGGCCAAGGTTTCCAGAATCGCCGGATCGAGAGGTTGCCCCGGATTGACGGCCAGGCCCCCGTGCGTCCCCGGCGTATCTATCCAGTCCACATACCCTGACGGATGCACTTGGTAAACACAGTATGTACCCGGGGGAAGGCCAGCGAACTCGTAGTAACCGCTTCCATCGGTAGTGGCCGTTATTTCGCGCCCGGCACCATCGCGGACGGGATTTCCCTGGGCATCCATTAGCCGAAGCATGACTCCAGAGAGCGGAATTGCTTGGGGTCCCCGTTGACCCGTGCGGCCCAAGCGGGTGGGATCAAGCGTGGCACCGGGGAATAATAGGACCGCCGGTCCATCCTGGAACACATATCCGGAGATTCGGGCTGGTTCCCATTCCGTAAACTTGTAGTTGACCGCAGCAGCCCCGGGCAGAAGCTTAATGCCGGCAATCCGGTCGTTGCCGTCTACCCAGCCTCCTACCGAACCGACACATTCCGGCCCATCAAAATAACCGGCCGGCTGAATCTCTTCCACCGCGTAAACACCGGGAGGAAGTCCCTCAAACCCCCACCGGCCCGCTTGATCGGTAACTATGCTGGCTAGCCGCTGTCCCCTTGCATCCACTAAAACGACCGTCACCCCGGCAATCGGCCGTTCGCCCACATCAAGCTGGCAATTGCCGTTTCTGTCGGCGAACACATACCCGGAAAGGGAAGCCGGTCGAAATTCCCCAAAGCGGTACTCCCGCAAATGTTGGCCCGGTGGGACGCTGATACCGGTAATCCGGTCGTTTTCGTCATCAACATTACCGCCTCCATCGCCCGCCGCATCCCGGCCGTCGAAGTAACCGGTCGGCTGGATTTCCTGAAGCCCATAAGTTTGGTTAGGGGCAAGCCCGTCGAACCCGAAGGCACCACTTGCGTCGGTGACCGTTTTTCGGCCGGTAGGCCGACCGGTCTCGTCAAGCAGAAGAATTCGCACCCCTGCGATGCCCGGTTCCCCAGGGTCGCGGCGGCCGTTGGCGTTACTATCCTCGTAAACGTAGCCAGCTATACTTCCCGGCGGCCATTCCCGAAAGTTGTATTCCGTGCCCCTTATTCCGGAAGGAAGAACAATATCCATAACTCGGTCCGGAGCAGCCAATCTACCGCCGGCTGAACCGATACACACACCGGCGTCGAAATAGTCCGCCGGCTGGATCTCTTCAACCCCGTATTTTCCCGGGCTAAGTCCATCGAACACGTACCGACCTTCGGCATCAGTCGTCGTGCTTGTCAGCCGCAGACCGTCTGCATCAAGAAGCCAAATAACCACCCCAGCAAGCGGGTAATCCCCTGGGCCTTGCTTGCAGTCCCCGTCAAGGTCGGCAAAGACCCGGCCACTAACACTAGCCGGAAGAAGTTCGCCAAACCAATAGTCTTGCCCGGCAGCACCACTGGCAAGCCAAATGTCCACGACTTGGTCCACACCTGTCACGCGCTGACCGCCGGCTGTTCCCACGTGATCTTTACCGTCGAAGTAACCGCTCGGCTCAACTTCCCGCAGTGACCACAAACCAGGGGCAAGTCCCGTCAACAGGAAGGCCCCATCCGGACCGGTGCGAAGTTCGACTCGTTGCAGGACGTCCTCCCCGGAAAGCGGACCCCCGTACTCGGCCACAATCAATACGCCGCCGATTCCTTCTTCGCCGGAATCCCACTCGCCGTTATCATTCCGATCGTGAAACACACCCCCTTGCAGGGAGGCCGGTCGGGCCTCGGCAAAGTCAAAGTCCACGCCTCTTTCGCCACCGAGAAGCTCGATGTCGACAATTTCGTTAACCGTAGCCGCCCTCCCTGAGGCTCGGCCCTCCACGCTGCCCGGGATCGCCGCTACGCTAAAAAAGCCGGCCGGCTGCACCTCAACAATTCGGTAAACACCGGGCCAGATATCCCGGAAAACATAATGCCCATTTTCATCTGTGGTGGCCCGGCGTCCCGTGGGTACGTAGTTGTCGCCCTCTTTGCGCCATAGCTCAAGCACCACTCCTGCGATGGGGGCCTCCCCGGCGTCTCTTTGGCCATCTATGTCCACGTCCTCAAAAACTACACCTTCCACCGAGGCAGGCAGCGGCAGCTGTTCCAACGCCAAAATTGCCCCTGCCGTGTGGACCGGAAGCGGCACCTCGCTAGGCGGCATATAAGTGTCCGGGGGAAGGGGAAGGGCCACCCCCGCCGGGAACTCAAACGCATCAAAGAACCGAACCGTTCCGGCGGCAGCGTAATAGTGAGGCGCTTCAAACCGGGCCCAGAGCAGCGATCCCTCAAACTCGTTTCCCTCTACCACCGCATTCGGGCCAAGAAAACCCATTTCGTCAACATCGATGGAAAAGACGAGTTTCTCTCCGGCCTCAAACCCGTCGAAGACAAGCCGGAACCTCGTCCCGCCGTCACTTACTTCGGCCGTAACCCGATCGATACCTTCCTGCGAGACAATCCGCAGCGGAGCCGATGCGAATGCATGCCCACCCCCCGGCGCGGTGTCAAACAGGGCATCCCCGATTGTCAATCCGTCCCCTAGCTTGTCAGTGTCGATGACAAGCTCTGTTAGTCTTGTGCCCGGTGCCCCGCCGGAAAAGCTAAGATGGAACACGTTAGGCTGCTCATCTTCGCCGGCGGCAGGCTCAAAATAAACCATCCCCAACGTGACTGATTGGATCGAGAGCAGTTGACGATCTTCGAGCGGCTCGAACGATAGTTGACGAGCCTTCCCCCAAGCGGAAGCTCTTTTCGCACTGCGTGGCGAATTCTTCCCTGGGGAAACCGTATCCGCTTTGAATGTTCCCCGGCCTTCCGCGGGAACGCCCCCTCTTCCCAACACCACTTTGCCGAGCCAGTGCCAGATCGACCGTTTCACGACCGATTATCCCTCCATGGATTAAGGCGGCCACCTCATTCACCGCGGCAACAAGGCGACATTCTCGCGGGCTTCGGCCGACCAGACGCGAATGGTTGTGTCGTAACTTATCGAGAAAAGCTGCATTACTTCAGGCCGACAAACGATGCCCGTGACCGTCCCGGTGTGACCGACTAATCGACCAGCTTCTTGACCCTCCGGCAGGCGGAGAATCCGAATGACGTTATCCGTGCCGCCCACACAAAGTCGATCACTCCCAAACCAGCAGAGACTTGCCACCACCGTGGGCTGCGCGAACACGGCCACCGGGCGGGATTCGGCAACGTTCCACAAAAGGACCTGTCGATCCTCGCCAGCTGACGCCAACTGCCTCCCGTCGGGACTAAAAGCTATAGCTCGAATTCGTCCACGATGGCCCACCAAATCGCCCTCGACTTGCCAGCTGGCAGTGCTCCACTTGCGGAGCCGGCCATCCCGACCACCCGCCAGGAGCAACTGGCCATCGGGGGAAAAAGAGAGTGCCCGAACATCCGGGCTTGAGCCAGCAAGCGACCTGACAGCCTGGAGGCTATTCACGCTGTAAACGCCAATTACACCCGCGAAGGTACCCACCGCCACCAACTGGCCGTCTGGCGAGATCGCAAGCGATCGGACCGCGTCATCAAGCCGGCAAACAACTGTTCCCCCGCCCAACCAACCGGACCGGCTCAGCTGGGCCAGGTCCCACAACATCACCCGGCCATCCTGCCCGGCTGTCACCAGACGGTTACTTCCCCGGACAAAAGCTACCGCGTTGACCCAATCTGTGTGTCCCTCGAGCCGGGCCAAGAGTTTCAGTGAGTGGGCGTCCCAAATGCGGACCAAATGGTCGTCGCCCCCAGTTGCAAGGAATGATCCTGAAGGATCAATCGCCACTGCCGACAGGACCGGTGCCCGATCTCGTTCAGCAGCCGAGTCGTCGCGGACCACCGCCGCAGGCTGGACCGGTAGTGGTTTTCCCCCGCAAAGTAGCCCGATCCCACCCAGCCAAAAGGCGGAAATAAAGAGGACGGTGGTTCTGCGATAGCGTGACCTCATCGGGAGCAAGTCCTTTCCGGGCACGTGGGTTTGCTTAGCGCGGAAGCTGCTTTGGGCGGACCGCCAACTCCGCTTAGCCTCCTTACAAAACGGGCACCTCCATCACGCCGGGCCAGCCTGCGGGCAAAATGGCGTAAATTTGGTAACGAATCGCGGCCGGCGCGTACCCGTGCGGCAGCTCCGGCGGGGGGCAATGTTGCTAAAAGGTCGGGGCACCCGGTCATCCCAGGAAAAATCGGCCGGCTTTGGACAGAAAAGCCGGAGAAATTCGCACGACCGTTTGGGTCGGCCTAGACTTCCTAGCTTTTGGCAACCGCCCAACTTGGCGCGGCAAAATCTCCTGGAAAGCCAATTCCGGAGGTTTACGCGCGGCTTATTTCCTTGAAACGGGTTCCTCGCGCGATCCAGGCCCGCGAATCGTCCGCTCGTCATAGACCCCAACTGGTTGCCCATAAAGTGAAAAGCCGCGCGGAAGCTCTGGCCTGAGGAAAATAACGGTCGAGCCCTATCCAACCGGCCGCCAGGGTTCCAAGGGATACTACCGGGACGAGATCCCAAACCCCTGATCTTAACCGCCGCGAAATCGACCGGGCGACAATCCCACTCTCTGGCCTTGAATCGCCAAACCCAATTTGACGATTTATCTCTTTGCCCCAAGCGGGGAAGACCGCCCCGGTCTTCCTGAGCCAATTAGCATGCCATCACGGGCCTGCACCTTAGGTGCCGTGCCTAACTCAGAGTTGAAGGGTTTGTCCGGGAGGAAGAAGCTCCCAAGAACCAGGCGGCCCTTACTCCGCGGATAAGAGGTTCAGGAGGCCGTCCCCTTCTTGCTGGTCAGGCGCCTCCCAACGGGAAAACACTGTGCCGCCCGGCCTTGAGTGCCTCCGCCAGTGCGGAGCTGCGGCATTTCGACCAGGAGGGCACGGGGCAATTGGGCGGTTGCTTGCGGGCAAAACCTGCTAGCGTAGAATAATGAGGGAGGGTGTCGGGGAAGCTCGGATTCTGGTTGGGTAGGCTAGTCGCGGTAGGTGAAGCTTCGGCATCGTTGTTAAATCCCAAAAGGAGAATGCCATGCCCACATATGAATTCGAGTGCTCGCAGTGCAAGAAGACGTTTACGGAAAAGATGAGCTTCGAGGAACACGGCAAGAAAAAGGTGAAGTGCCCAAAGTGCGGCAGCACCAAGGTCACGCAAGTTTTAAGCGCCGTGTTCGTCAAAACGTCCAAGAAGTCGTGAGGCTGTAATTCCCGTCGCATCAACAGGCGCTGCCACGTCGCTCGTCGGTCGTTTACGGTTTGTGCGGATGCGAGGGCAAGCGGAGGGGGAGGGATCCTTTTTGTTTTTGAACAAAGTCATCTACACCTAATCCGCAACGATCTTCTCTCCCGCATCGCCCCTGGTTCTTCACCTGCGTCCTAAGTCCGCTTGCTCTCTAACAAAAGAAGTCACCCTTAGGCGGCCAAACCTCTTTTGTTTTTTGTACACAATCTTTCCCCACTTGTTACCTGTGCCAGTCTGGTGCAAAGAAGCTGATCGCTTCCTCGAAGGTGGGCCGACGCCGGAAATCCCTCGGGTCGTAAAGGGGATTGTTCGGATCAGGTGCAACCCACCGCACGTGCTGCCGCCCGTAATAGCTTCCGTAAAACTGGTAGTTGGAATCCACCCAGCGGTACAGACGCATAAGTTCCATCGGCGTTAGGAGGGCTGTGTGATCCACCGTCGCATTTTTCGGATGCGACCTGTCCGTGAGGATGCGGACAAGTTCGCTGACCGCGCAGCCCAAGCTGCGAGGCGGCAGATATGCGCCGTTGTAGTTGCCCTGATCACCTTTCAGGAACGAAGTAAATTCGGCGATCAACGGGCCCGCCAACTCCCGTTTGGCGATTTCCTCGTAAGAAACGTTGTACATGACCGTTGGCTCGCCAGTGAGGCGAAGTCCCCCCGCCGGGTTTTCTGCCCCGTGGCAGGAGATGCATTTGGCATCCCAGATGGGCTGAATGTCCGTCGGGTAGTGGATCACCTGACCGGGCTTGCCATCGCCGCCGTTTTCCACCAGATCGCACGGCTGGGGCATGGGCCGACTGGGCGGCCGGCGAAGCGCACGGGGCACACTCCGTACGGCCACTGCTGGCGTTCGGTTCCGCTGGCCATGGCAGCCGTTACAGGAGCGAATTTCCCCAGGTGCATAGTTAACGTAGGTCCGCTCCCGCTGGATTTCCCGGAACTGCTCATCAAGGGCTTGAAGGAAAATCGCTCGGCCGGCAGGGACAACAAAATGGGCCGATCCATCCTCCTCCACCGGCACAACCCCCCACTGGACGCGAGGCCAAAGGGCGGCTTTCCATTCCGAGCTGCTTATCGCCGGTTGCCACCGCCGACCTGTTGACCAATAGCGCGGCACCACTTCGTTGACACGAAGCCACTTCACCTCTCCCGGCCGGACGCCTTCCATCCCGTCGGTTACATTGGTCACAATCACAATTGCCTCGTTCCTGGCGGCTACCGAAAGATCGCGGGGCACAGTTCGGCCAGCACCGGCCGGCCGAGCCTTCACCGGCGTCGGATGCCAGCAAGAAAGCTCCGGATCGGCGTGCACCCGGCGATGCCGACCTTCCACATCCAGGAGGTAGATCGCATATGCATTAGGAGTATCCTGATAGTGGGCATAGGGATCCACCTTGTAAACAACTAGGAAAAGCCGCTCCGTCACCGGGAAAGGGTGGGTGTACAGGTGGCCCCGCTTTCCCTCCGGATCATAGACGTACTGACCGGATCGCGTTCGGAAAAACCAGCCTGGCTCGATGCGACGACTAATGCAAACATGGGGCGTAATGTTGACAACAGGATAGCGGAAATCCCTCTCCTTAAACCCGGGCTCATTAGGGAGCACCCCCGGCTGACGCGGGCCGCGGCCAGCGTCCACAAGCAAAATGGCCCCCAAACATCCTCCTTGAGGAAAGTGACAAGTGCCCACGCAGACAAATCGGTCCGTTCGTCCGGGAAGCGGTTGCGGATACATGTAAATTGTCGTCGTATCATCCGCCAGGCCGTAAAGCTCCTGCGGGAAGGTGCCGTCGTAGTTCATCGACCAAAGCGTCTTAGCCACTCGAGCACCTTTGTCCACATACTCCCACCGATGGTAAAGAAGCCGGCCGTCCAACATGGGCACCGGGCAAAACTCGCTGACGGGCGAAAAGGTGAGCCGCTCCAATCGCCCATCGGGGAACAGCCGGTACAAATTTAGCGCCGACAGGTGGGCCGAGCCTCCGCAAAGGATGGTGTGCTCGCAGCGATTGGAGGCAAACACGATTGATCCGTCGGGCAGGTAAGCAGGGTGGATATCGTCAATATGGTAAGGCCGGCCCCACCGCGCGATCTTTTCCGCTTCATCGGGCGGAGAAAAAGTCAACTGGCGCAGCCCGCTTCCATCAAGGCAAACCTCCCAGAGCCGGTAGCCTGCCCCCGGCTTTTCCCGGAAATCGAAGACAACCTTCTGCCCATCCGGCGAAAGGCTGATTTTACCAATCAGCCCCTTTCCCCCAGGCATCTGGGCTGCGGTGATTACCGGTCGCTCTTTCCCGGTGCGCAAGTTGTACACATAGATCCCATTTCGCGGGTCGAAGCGGTCCGGATTCGTACACTCGTCGATATCCGTGTAGTAGTGCTTCGAAGAGTAAACCCGGCGTTTGACAAAGACAATTTCCTCAAAACCCAACTGGTCCGGGTCAAGGGAAAGCTCGTCCGATTCGCTCGGACTCCACGGCGGATCATCAGGCACGGGCTGCTGGGCAATCGCCGGCAACGCGCCCCCCACTCTCAACCAAAAGAGCACCCCAAAGACCGCCCCCAAAATGAGCCCACAATACCGCGGCAATCGATCGCGTCGCCACCAGACAATTCTCACTTTTCTGCCCCGCTGGTGGACCAAGGGAGCTCCTAAACCTTGGCACATATCTAGCTCTCCGCAATTAATCCGGCGTTTTAACCCGGTATCCCCGCTCAACCCGAGTCGTTACAACTGGGTTGTGTCTTCAAATCTTGTTGGTAGAAACGCACCTTCGCAGGTAGCCTACCCCGACCGCTCAATCACGCGTGCGCCTTCCGTCAACATTTGCCCGCGTGACGACACCTGTCTCCCGGGTAACCCTGGAGCGAAGTGCCCCTGGCGATCCCTCGCGGTCTGGTTAATCCACCCGGATTTCGAAAACGGCCTTGTTGAGAGCCAATTTCCGCCTCTATAAACCGACCCGACCTCCATCCCCCTACTTGCCCCATCTTTTATCGCCGACACACTGCCGGTTTGACTATGGCGCGCCCAAAGTGCCTTGGCTACCCTCGACGTGACCACCGGTCCCACCTCATTCGCGCGCACGGCCCTACCTAAGCTTTCGGGACACTCTAGAATTAGCCGAAAAATCCCTCAATAACTGGGGAAATCCCTCCCGGGCGCATAGCTTAATGCAGTCTGAAATAGCCGGGGCAATCACTGCCAGGTCTAAACCCTAATGATAGGACGGGAACCTACCCGGAAAAAGGAAAACCCTCTCCACCAGGCGCGAAAACCCACCTCCGCGCCACCCAAGCGGGTTCCAAACAGGGAAGTCTCCTGGTTTGCGGGCGATTGGTTAAAGCCGGTTTTAAAGTTGAATTGAAAACCTGTCTCCAAAATGCTCCTAGGTGGCGCCTCTTTCTCCAAGGAGGAGCGAATGATGGCTCGCGCGCCCTCCCGACCGCATGAGACACCCCTGGCTGGGCCATCCCGTGACTTGACCTCTAGGCTTAAGGCCCGTGGTAATTCGGGCGAGGCCGGCTAGCGTCTGAGATTTTGGAAGAAAGTTTCTAAGGCGACGAGTCTTCTCGGCGGGCGGTAGGACTGGATAGCGGGGGCCGGTCGTCGCTCTGCGGTTCTCCGGTCGGCAATTCCTCAGGGAGCACCCATTCAAGCTCCGAAGGAAGAAGGAGCTCGGGGGCGGCGCTAATCTCAGGCGGTAGGTCTTCCTCAGCCGGCGCAGGCGGTTTGCCTTCTTGGTCGGGACCGGGCTTGGACGATCGAGAGCCGCGGATGGGACCCGGGTCGATCCACATCCCTTGCTCATCTAATTGCATGGTCCCTAGGTTGTAGTCAAGAACCATGCGCTGCACTTCGTACCGCACCCAGCCGTCGAGGAATTCGTTTTGTGCTCGCAGTAAAGCGTCAAGAGCGGTGACCAAGTCGCGAGCCGTCGTAGCCCCCAACGTAAATTCTTCTTGGCCGGGCCTAGGTGGCCGCATCAGCTCCAGCCGTTGTTGTTCCACCCGGCCAATTGCCGTCAACACGCCGGCTCGTTGGAGTTCGAATTGCACCTGAGCCAATTCGATCGCCCGAAGGTTCTCCCGCAAGATTTGGCGTACACGGTCTTCAAACAGGTAATATTCCCGGCGGGCACGTTGATACTGGATTAAGGCCTGACGGTACTGATTTCGCTCCGTTCGACGGGTAAGAGGCGCATCAAACTGAACGCCCACCCGCGCAGTGCCCATCGTGTTGTGCACCGAGCCAACGGTATCGCTTGTTGTGGTTACATTTCCGTCAAAGACCAGGCTCAGGTCGCTTTTGAGCCGGTTGGCCGCAATCTCTACTTGTCGCCACTGATCGACTAAAGCCGCCCGCATATTCATCCAGTCAAGGCGATTTTCTCGAGCGATCCGGAATGCTTCCTCCGAGTCAAGCTCGATCGGGGTAAGCACGGGGATTTCCAGCCGCACCCGCGCCTGAAGCAGCGAGAGACTCATCAACCCGGAAGCAAGCGTGTTAAGTTCGTTTTCGAGCTCCTGAAAGATGTCGTTCCACTTGCCAAGATCGCTTCCGGCAGCCTGCCGCTGTTGTTCCAATTCCTTGGCCCGCTTGCGAAGCGAATCGGCCAAAGCTTCAAGCTGATGGCGCAGGCCGGGCATCTCTCGCAAGTTAGCAAACCACTGCTTTTCCTGTTCGTCAACAAGAAGGGTATTTGCCACTTTGACCACTTCCGGGGCGGTATTGCCCAAGTACTCGGCATGAAGTTCGACCACGCGGCGCCGGAAGGCCGATTGGTCAACAATCCTGGGGTCGACATCGCCGGCCTGAAACTCCCGTCGCGAAGCAAGCCGCGCAAGCCATTCCTGACGCGCCGGCACCGCCGCTACGAGGCGTTCCAGGTCCCGGTCGACTTTAGCTAGGTGGACTTCCAACTGATCAGCTAGCGGCGGTAGAACGCTTGCTACTTTGGTCAACAAGCCGGCAGCATGGGGCAAGGTGGTCTCGGCAAATGTCTGGGCCTTCCGCTCCGTTTCTGTTGTCAGATCCGTAGCCTGGGGAACCAGTTTGTCTACAAGCTGACCAACTTCCGCCACCGGGAGAAGAAGTGCCGCCTCAGCCTCTTTCAGAAACCCCTGAGCCGAGCTAGCTAAGGCTTTGTCACGTAGCGCGTAGGCGGCCCGTAAGATTGCTTCCCCCGTTTGGATCAACGCTTGGGTCGCCAATCGCCAGTCCCCTGCTGCCTGCGCGTTGGCAATATCCTTAAGCTGGCTTCGGGCTTCGCCAACCGCCCGAGCAGCCGCCAAGGCGTCGCGGATCCCTGCCCAGATATCTCTTACCGGATTTAAAAGCCGCGAGACTTCCTCCTGGCGATCCGTCAACACTGGGTCTAAAAGGTCAAACGGCTCAAGTAAGGGATCCTCAATCCGAACCGGAAGATGCGGCGGCAGCCCCAGCGCGATCTTGTAGGCATCTAGCTGATTAGCGTAAGTGTTCTGCCGGCCGATAAGTTGAAGCTGAGACGAGTAGAGGTTCTGCCGGATTTCGTCCACTTGTCGGCGACTAATCCTCCCCGCAGCGTAAAAGGCATCGATCCGCTCGAGGCTATCCCGCAAGGAGGCAACGTTGGCCCGCTGGTTACGGATCTGCAGCTCCTGCTCAACGAGCGACAAATAGCCACCCACCCCTGCGGTCAGACCAGGCGATGCACCGCCTAAGGCAATCCCCCCAGGAGAAGGTCCTGGCCCGGCACTTAGTCCAGCCACCACGTTCAGATAGAAGCCCTGCCGGAACCGTTCAAATTGGCGGAGGTTGGCCAAAAGGTTCCTTTCCGCCTGCGTGAGGCTCTCTAAAATAACAGCTCGTCCGGCACCCCGCAGCAACGGCTGAACAAGTGATAAGCTGATCGGAGTGACAGCGGTGTAGCCATCTCGGCCGGAAAACTGCCACGTGACCGAGTTGGCCACCTCGATCAAAAGTTGTGTTCCCGTGGCCATCAGCCGCCGGGCGGAAATCGGTGTAGACGTCTGGAGGGTGCTTGCATCCGCCCCTCGGCCACCGAGCGGGCCCCTTCGCGTAAAGAATGTGTCGTTGCCCCCAAAAAATTGCACCTGGAACCGGAACCGTTCCAAACTGACCTGAAGCGCCGAAAGATAAATGTCCTCTAGCTCTTGTTGATATACCGGCGAATGCAGAAGCGCAAGCTGAATGGCAGTCTTCCGATCAAGCCGAATCGTCCCGTCGCTCCCCCACGGAAGGAAGTCCAACCAATCCGGATTCTCAACCTGTCGCGTGCAGCCATATCGCGCTTCGTACGGCGCACCGCGTTTGCCAAAAACCTGATGCATGAGTTGATGCGAGGCAGGGTCATCCGGGGGCATGGGAGGCATGTCTGGCGAATGGGGGTCATAAAAACGCGATGCCGGCGATGGCTCAATCGTGAAATTCTTGAGTTCCCAGCGGGGATCTTGTGCATGCTCCCGCACCGTGGCATACACGTCCATGTCCGCCCGCTGGCGGTAGTGCGCCCGGCTACAACCCGAGAGGGCAAGCACCGCCGCGGTACCCACTTTCAGTAACCGAAGAACCGCCGGTTCCCCCGTGAGTCCGAGACGGACACTTCGCACAACCTGCCGACAGACCCACCCCGACGTGGACCCTTTTCCTACCCGGAGCGACAACCCGTGCACGATCAGAGATCTCCTTGAAATTCGTCAACGCCAAGGAGCGCACACCCGAAGCCGAATCCAGCTAGTCAGTCGCTGTTTTGCAGGCGCCGAATAACACGGCGCATCGGGCGGCGCTCCGACAGGAGCCTGGTTTGAAAAGCGGTTGAGCTCAGGGCCAAATGCGGCCTTGACGGAACCTCACCGACTAGGGACATCAAAAAGCTGATCCACCGAGATCGGATAAAAGCCGGCGGCGGAATAGGCCTCACTCCAGATCGGCAAAGCTGCTGGCAGACTTTAACGCCATTCCCAAGCGGTAACCCCCGGGGGAGGGTTTAATTTGGGACATTAGAGGGGAGAGCTGTTCGGCAGTCCGCTTATCCGGCTGTGTGCCTTCGAGCCAGCCCTTTCCCGGCGGGCTTGTTCCAAGCCTTCACGGGACTCGTGTGATTCTAGAGCAGAGCAAGAGCAACCAGCGGTAAATCGATAGACAATCTTTAGATTAGGGTGAGCCTGGCGGCGCCAGATAAGCTCCGCCGTTGGGTCTTGCCCCTTATCCGCGAGGCGGCTAGCATCTATGATTTGCAGCCTTCAGCGACGCTGAGCCCCCGGATTGGCGGGGACTTCCCGTCTCGCGAGTTGGCGGAGCTTACATAATTGCCGAATTTTGGGGTTAATAATATAGTCCCGCGCTTAAGAGGTCCTTGCGGGTCGCATCCGGCCGATTCATAGTCGCCTTAAAACTTGGCGGTCGTGGGCCATCGGGGCGGGGGACAGTTCGGACCGGGTCTACTTGGTCGAGATCGCGGGCCAGAAAGTCTCGGCGGGAGGGCGAGGCGGGAAATCACTGTCCCATAGCGTGGGGCCAAATGGGGCTTAGTTTTGCAAGAGATCAATATGCGCGGGAAACTTCGGAAATATCTGGTGATTTAGGAAGATTGGGAACCTTAGCAAATGTTGCGCAAGAGTTACATGGCAAAACCGGGTGAAATCCAACCAAAGTGGTGGATCATCGACGCGGATGGAAAAGTTGTGGGGCGTCTGGCCGCCAGGATCGCCCGGATTTTGATGGGAAAACATCGACCGCAGTACACCCCCCATGTGCTTTGCGGCGATTACGTTATCGTGAAAAACGCGGATAAGGTGGTCTTTACCGGCAAAAAGTGGGACCAGAAAGAGTACCGCTGGTACACCGGTTATCCGGGCCAGAAAGTTGAAACCGCCCGGCGTCGGCTCGAGCGCCATCCCGAGCTGATCATCCAAGAAGCCGTCCGCCGGATGCTTCCGAAAAACAAGTTAGGCCGGAGGATGCTTGCCCGGCTAAAAATTTATTCGAGTAAGACTCGTATCGACCCGGCTGTCAAACACCAGGCCCAGAAACCGGAAACCTTAACCATTGTCGAGCTTTGACGCCTAATTCGAGGCCTGGGCGCTCAGAACGGCCCGCAAATTTAGGATATCGCTTTACATTCCGGCGACTGGGGTACTTAACAAGATCTAAGTGACCTTTCAAACCGACAGGAAAAAGTTTCTTATATGGTGGGTATGGTCCAAGAAGCCGTTGTTGCTCAGGAAGCACAACAACAAACTACCCCTGAGGCACAGCCCTCGGTCCAAGAGCCGCAAGTGCCTCTCCCGACAGGCGAATACGTGGCAACAGGCCGGCGTAAGACGGCCGTAGCCCGGGTCCGAATGCGCCCTGGTTCAGGGAATGTCACCATTAACGGCCGGCCTCTCGAAGATTACTTCCCTTCCCGATACCACCAGATTGCGGTGACCAAGCCACTGGACTTAGTCGGTCGCCGGCAGCTTTTTGACCTGGTTATCCGGGTGGACGGCGGAGGACTGACTGGCCAAGCCGAGGCCTGTACCTTGGGCGTGGCCCGAGCGCTTAAGCTTTACGATCCCTCGCTGTACTCGGTCCTCCGAGAAGCAGGGTTCCTCACCCGAGACGCCCGCAAGAAAGAACGTAAGAAATACGGTCTCCACGGCGCTCGCCGGGGCACTCAGTTCTCCAAGCGTTAACGATTGGGTCCTTTATCCGGAAAGAGCCGGCTGGGCTTGCGTTGACAAGCGTAGCCACGGAGGGTACCGCGAATATTTCGAACTACTGGTCCGCGCTTGCGGTGGCGTTCCCCGCCGCGGTCCCGTTTCAATCACCGATTCACATTCTCAAAAGATCCTCTTCAAAACCGAAACCGCCAGCTTGGCTTTCAGGAACTCACCCGCGATCATTGGTCGCGGACTCTGGCGAACAATTTCCCCGGCGTCCAAACGGGAAGGCAGCAAGAGACCAACGCACCTAATCCTTTCGGACTACTCCTGGTCGTTAATCCACTTGTGTATTCGTTTTCATGGGGGGCAGCTCCCGGGCCCGACTCTCGCGGCAGACTGGGTTCTTGTGTGAGTTCTTACCAGTAAGCCGCCGGGCGCTAAACTTCCGTTGTGGAGCTACTTAAAAGCAAAATTTGGGCACGTTAGCCGGCACGGTCTGGGCACAGAATCCGGTAAAAACCGGTGAAAAATGGGGTGCTTAGAAAAGCACCGGCTAGCACACGAACCATGCGGTTGCTTTGTTCGAAGAGTTCTCCGTCGACACAACCAACAGGGGCTGATGAGTGAAGTCTCGCGAAGTGGGCGGCACTGGACTCGAACCAGTGACCTCTACCGTGTGAGGGTAGCGCTCTAACCAACTGAGCTAGCCGCCCAATGACTGCCCCGCACGCTCCGGGAGACACCTCGTGGGCCGTTCCTTCGGCCTTACTACAGACGAGAAAGCTCGTGACCTTCCGACCTATTTTACCTGATTTGGGCTCGGTGAACCCCGCTTAGGACTGAATAGCTCCACACCGGGACTGCAGCGCTTGGCAGATTGCTAGCATAGGTCGTAAAGAAAGCCGAACCTTCTCATCTGGCGAGATCAAGTTCAGGTACTTGCGATATCTCTCCCATGTGGAGCTATTTAGCCTACTGGTTGACCCGACTGAACCACCGCCTTTAGCAAATGCGACCATTTAGGAATTTTCCAGCGGAGCCTCCCGATCTGCCTCTCCGGCATGCGGCCCGACCCCGTTCTCTGTGAATCCACCTCACCACCGGAGGCAAGTCGGCCAATTCACCTCCCTGCCATCGCGATAGCAATTTCCGACTCCACCAGCGCCGCCGAAAGGACCCACCCCTTGACCCGCGAAGTTTGAAACCCCTTTTCCCTTATTCAACGGCCGCCCAAAGCCGCGGAAAGAAAACGCAAATCTCTTCCAGCCGAAACCGTTCACCCAGCTACGCCGGCGGCGGTTCAAATTTCGGGGCGGTAGCTTCTTCCTGATCAAGATTATCAATTTTTTCCACCTTCGGCTTCGGGGGTTCCGATGCTTCCCTGAACGATTCTTGGAACTCCCGCTCTAGGCCTCGAAGACCTTTCTGAAATTCCATGAAGGTTTTGCCCACAGACCTTGCCACCTGGGGCAGTTTCTCCCCGAAAAGTAATATGGCGATGATCAAGATGATGATCATCTCGCCTGGACTTGGGGAGAACATGGCTCGACAATCCTTTCTAACAACGCGGGGCTTACTCGGACGTCACCCCGATTCGCTATGGGCTTTGGCAAGTGTTCTCAGGTCGCCGCTCACCCCACTTTCGGTCGTATCACGCTAATTAATTGCCGCCACTCCTTTCTAGCGGGCAGCGGTGCGCGAGCCCTCGACCCCCTCCCGGCCCCAAATACCGGCCGGCCGACTAAGCGCTCTCTTTCGAGCTTTCGGTCTTCTGCGGTTTTTCAGTGGTCGAGGTCTCGTCGTCGATACCCTGGAGACCCTTCTTGAATTCGACAACCCCTCGACCGAGCGATCGCATCACGCTCGGCAGTCGGTTGCCGAACAAGATTAAAATCACAATCGCTAGAATCAATAGCTCCATTGGGCCAGGCGACCCAAATAGGTATGCCAGGTTATGCACGCATCCCATGAGTTAGGTCCTCACGTAAAGGAAATGCCTATTCGCGGAGCAAAAAGGCGGGCAACGTGGGCGAAGACTCTGCCGTCGGCCGGCACAAGCGGCGATCGAACCGCCTGCCCAAGCAACGAACATCCACGAAACTTATTGTAGCTCTTTGCCGGGGCCAGTCAAACCCGCCCGATCCGCTAGCCGTGATAGGCGAAAGCCGGCCTAATCGCCCCTACCGTCGGAATTCCCGTCTCCAGTCTGCCCCGCTTGCCCGCCACGCACACACAGTCTGTAATTCCGACTGGGCAAGCAATACGCGCAACAGGACTAAAACGTGGTGCGTTATGCGGGATCTTCCCAGCCCATAAGCCACAGATTGGGGTGGCCTCGGTTCTTGAAGCCGCGCCGACCCTTGCTTTTTTTAGCCCGCCGCTGAAGTTGCCTCACTTCGGCTCGCCATTGTGCCCTTCCCGGGAAGGGTCTAATATTGGGGGTTTCGCGCCAGGCTTGACTTCCCCGGTGGTAAGCTCAATCCCCTTGTGGCGGCAAATAGGTGCGTAGTTAACGCTCGAAAATTGGTTCGCAGGACCAGCTTGAACAATTGCCGGCTGTGGAGATTAAAGCATGAACGGAAGAACATCCACTGGACCTGCAAGCTGTCGCTTTGGCCGATTCGTCAACAGGCTGAGTGGCTTTTGGCACATTCTGCTTGCATATCTTTTCTGTTCTTACGTTAATGCCCTCCCAACCTCCGGACTAATGCTAGCAAGCGAAGCGTGTGAAAGTCCTTACGGAGTTTGCGCGCATGTTTCCCGAGGGGACGAACGCCCGGTTGCCCAGAAGGAATTTGCGTTAATGAGTGAGGCTGGCATTGCCTGGGTGCGGACCGACTTTGACTGGTCCGGTGTGGAAAGACCCCGGGGCAACTGGACTTTTGATCACCTGGATGTCGTGGTCAGTTGGGCGGAGAAAGCCGGCATTTGTTTACTCCCTATCTTAGACTACGATGTCCCCTGGGCAAGGCCAGCTTACAAACATCTGGATGCTTGGCTGGAGTACGTTCGCCGGGTTGTCTCGCGATACAAAGGCCGCCTGCGCTACTGGGAGGTTTGGAATGAGCCGAATTTGGAGGGCTTCTGGCGCGACAAGCCGGATCCAGCCAACTATGTGAGTTTGCTCCGAGCAACTTATCAGGAAATTAAGCGTATTGATCCAAATCTGGTGGTTGTCCTCGGGGGCATGGCAGGAATACCGTGGGAGTATTTGGAAGGTGTTTACAAAGCTGGGGGCAAAGATTTCTTTGATGTAATGAACGTTCATCCCTACCGGTATCCGCGGGCACCCGAAGAAGGACGGCTTGTTGAGGATTTGCAGCGGCTTCGCCAATTGATGAGCCAGTATGGGGATGGGCAAAAGCCGATTTGGATCACGGAAATCGGCTGGCCTACCCACGTCGGACCGCGAGGGGTTTCCGAAGAGGTGCAGGCTCAGATGTTACCCCGGGCATACCTGCTTGCCCTTCATGAGGGTGTGGAACGAGTGATTTGGTACGAGTTCCAAGCTCCCGAAGGAAAACCGGACTACAATGAGGACCACTTTGGGATTGTGCATCGAGACCTGCGCCCGAAACCAGCATACGTGGCGTATAGGACACTGACGAGTTTGCGGCCCACCGGCTCGAAAATTGTGGCAGGTTGGGAGGAACGAGGCGTTTTTTGTCGCAGCTGGGACGATCCGCAAGGAACTCGGATTTGGGCGTTGTGGTGTCCCGGGGAAAGTCAAGAGGTGTCCTTTACCACACGCGGGGCAGTCTCCCGAGTAGTTGACCATCTTGGCAATCCCAAGGAGCATGCCGCAGCGGACGGTCGTCTCCGACTTTCGCTTGGGCCAGGTGTGACGTATGTCGTAGGGCCAGAAGCCGTAAGTTTACAAAATACCTCTCGCGCGGAAGACGGAAACGGCGGATAGACGTTTTGACCATGGCGCCATTCAAACGGCACCGGTAGGTCGCGAAAGACACAAACCTAACAACAAGCAGTTCCCGAGTTGACAGTGTCAAGTCGGTTGATTCCCCCCGGGTATGAGCGAAAATCACGACAGTCGGCGTCTTGACGCCCGGCATGCGCAGCGGGCTTTTCTCCTGGGAGTTGCCCTCGAGGGCGGCCTGGTGCTTGTGGGAATCGTATTGGCTCAGTTATTCTCTCTTCCGCACCCGATCGCCGCAATGACATTGACGTCCACAGCCGTGGTTTGGGGTATTCTCGGGGCAATTCCGCCGCTTGCGCTATTGGCACTGTTCTTTCGGATTCCGTTGCGATTCTTGCGGGAGATTATTAGCATCATAGAGACCTTTTTCGTTCCACTCTTACGCCATTGGAGCTTAGGGCAAATCGCCCTTTTGTCTGCGCTTGCAGGATTTGGCGAGGAGGTCTTTTTTCGCGGGGTAATGCAGCATGTGCTTCAGGGGCCGGGCGATGCAGCCGTCGACCGGTGGCTTGGGATAATCGGGGCGGGAATCCTCTTTGGGCTTTTTCACGCCGTTTCGCCGGGCTACCTTCTCTTTGCCACAGCTATGGGAATTTACCTCGGCGGGCTTTATTTCTTTACTGGGAACCTCTTAACCGCAGTGATCGCCCACGGCGTTTACGACTTCCTGGCCTGTCTCTACCTTCTCCGGCGATCGCGATAGATCGACTCGTTACTGCCATTTCCTTCTGGATGTTGTTGATAAGATGCACGCGAGGAAAATATCGCTCCGCAGGGACGCCTATATTTTCACGGCCGCCGATAAGCTTATTACCGATAACTCGTTTGATTACGGCGGCTGCGCCGCGAGAGGAGATCGGCTACTAATCGGGAAGCACCGATGGTTTTTGCCCTCTGCCGGCGGATGGTCAACGTGACCAGGAAGAGGGGTTGACAATAAATGCCGGAGTAGCAGTACGGAGAAGGTTTTCTTATATCGTCTACCGGGGCGACCGGGTGCCCGCTTGTCTAACGAATTTCATACGCCTCGATGTGGTCGGTGACAAGCCAACCTTGATTTGTCAACATCAATTCCACCAAAAGCCCCACTTCGTCATACCGATAAGGATATTGGCCCGTCGTTTCCTCAAAGCGGAAAGCCACCCGAAACTTCGCTTCCGCCGTCGGAGGGCTCGTAAGCCGATTGACCGTTATCTCCAATTGCCGGATTTTAATCCAATGGAACTTAAGGTGCTCAAGCACAAACGAAGCACGACTCCGCGTCGTCTGAGCATCCGGGGCAATAAGGGCATCAATGGTCGCCCAGTCACGCTGGACGAAAGCGGCAGCCCCTCTTTCTAGTTGCGCCTCGATAGCTTCCCGGTCAGTGACGATAAGTGCCTCGGCAATAATCGCCCCGCCCGTCAGAATTGCCACGGCGATCATGCCGGGAACGATGTACATGCGTCCTGTATGAAGCAGGGCAAGGCCAAGCAAAGCCTCCGCCAGCACGCCCACGAAAAGGATAGGGAGTGGATCCTCAACAAGCAGCACCATCGGCCGAAGATTTCATCCTCCTAAAACTGTGGGGGAATTGCCGCCGCCTGCGAAATTGACTCACCTAAAGAGACTAACCACAGCCCATCATCTGCTTGGAGAAGGACATCGGAATCGAAGATTTCCCACACAATGGCCCGAAACTGTCCCAGCTCCAAAATCTCTCCTTTCTTTAGGCGAAGACGGGTATCCGTCAATCGTACCTCAAACGAGACTTCTCGTTGACCATTGGATTCGACAATCGAGGTAAGAAACGTATAATCCAGCGGGTCTGGCGCGGGATCTAAGCGAAAGATATTGCGACCGACCACCACCTGGCGGTAGGCCTCGGCGCTTGGGCCGGCCAACTTCCGTGAGGGACGCCACGTGCGGGCAGTAAACTCGCGGAGGATTTGCTCGGTGTCTGTTAAAGTCCCAAAGGCCTCCGGTAGCATGGCAGCCTCGATACTCATGGAGATATCAAATTCCTCCGCACTGCCGAGGGGTGTCACTGTCAACGTTCTGATCTGATGGAGTAAATCCGTGCGGTAAAAACCGAACAAAAAGTCTACAAGTTGTTCTAAACTAGCCCGTGCGCGGAGGGAAAATGTCAACACCTGAAATTGACCCCCTGGAGACCGTGGTGCGCCAACGTTAATGCTGCGATTGGACAGTTTTGCCTCGTCACAAAGTTGCACAAGCCAGGCCTGATAGAGAGATTGGGCTAGTTCCCGATTGGGCGGCAAGGCCTGTTGCTGCCAATAGGCAAGCCACTCAGCTGCCTGGCGGGCAGCAGCAAGCTCTTTGCGGCGTCGCTCCAGGTTTTGCTGAAGCTGTGTGGTGCGACCCCGGGCAGCCTGAAGGGGCCCCTGGACGAGCTGTTCAAACAGCATTCCCCCCAGGTAGTAGAGCACCATCAGGCCGAAGATGCCCGCCAGGATATATTGACGAACTTTCGGGTTCATGGCCTTAAGGCGCCTTTGGCTGAGGAGTTTGCTGGGCGGCCATCGCCGGGTTTGCGCCCACCCTCTGCGGGTTTGGCAACTTGCTTGAAGCTACCTCCGGTTTTTCCGCCGCGCGAGCTTCCCTCTGAGGCATCTCAGCCGGCTGTTCCCCACCCAGCGAGGCCAGGAGGTACTGGCTCGGCTCGCGCCTGTTGACGACAACGGAGGATTCAAAGCTCCAAGTGGCTTCACCCCCTAGCTCGCGCTCATAAATCCGGGGCGTCTCCACGCGGCGGAGACTGTCGCGAATGCCCGACTCCATTTGCTGAAGGATTCGGGGATCCCGCACAACACCCTGGAGAAAAATACTGCCACTTCCTTTTCCGGTGGTTGTCGCGGTGAGACGCAAAATGACCAGGTGGCGGGCTCCAGGGAGTTTAAGAGACAAATCCGCCAATTCGTCCAGCCAAACAATTTCGGTCCCCACCCAATCGGCCACGGCTCGAACCAATTGACCGGTCCGGGCGGCCTTCTTGACCGCTTCGTTTAATTCCCGCAGTTCCGCCTCAAGCGCGGCGTTTTCTGAGGCAATTTCCGAGTACTGGCTCCAAAAGCTCCAAAGGCCAATTCCTGCGATGACCGCTACTGCCCCTAAGACCGCTGCCACCACATGGGCCCTCTTGATCTTCGCCGGGGGTCGGCGGACGTGGAGAAAGTCCACTTCCGGCCGGGCACCGGTCGCTTCGTCCACTACCATACCGATATGCGCGGAAAAACGACCCAAATTCTGGGGGATTTCCACCTGGCGAACGTCGACGGCCCCCAGCGGATCGATCACCTCGGCTGGCGTTGACAAATGCTCGGCCAGCCGCTCCGCCAAATCCCCGTGTTCCTCGCCTGAGCCAAACACATAGCAGTACGCAAGCTTTTCGCCGGCCAAAGATGAGGTTGCGGCGACCATTACCGTTCTTTCGGCCTCCAAAACAAGCCGGCTAAGCTGGCTAGCCAAGGGGGCTTCCGGAAGCCGAATACTGCGGAAAAGAATTGCCCGGCCATCAACCAGTAAAGTCAGATCCGCCTGCAAGCCAATCCTGTTGATGACAAGGCACGGACTGGGAAGCCGGGGGACGAGGCGTTTCAAAAGGGAGGCTACAGCCAGTGGACGAAACACCACTCGTGCCGGCTTAAGTTTCATCCGCTTAAAGAGCGAGGAGATGCGATCCAGTTCTTCCCGGTTTAAGACGGCGGCCAAAACCTTCCGCCGCGAACGAGGATCCCCTTCCAAGGGGATAAAGTCCACAGCCAGGTTCTCCGGGGGTTGCTGTAACTGACGCACAACCTGCAGGAGCACCAGCTCGGGAAGCTCATGATCTTCGGCCGGCGGCAGATCAAGCGTTAAGAGTTCCACTCGGGCGGATTCTATCCCCACCACCACTCGAGCACCACTGAACTGCCGATCACTTAAGAGTGCTCGGAGGGAGCCTTCCCAATCCGGCCGGGGTTTTTCACCCCCCTCGCTTATGTCGACAAGTGGCTGCGATCCAAAAGCTTGAACGCTCACCCTGCCTCGGCGAGCTGTCGCCAAAAGGTACCGAATCTCATGCTCATCCCAATCGAGGGCTAAGATCCGCGACATCGACTACCTCGCAGACCGGTGCGCCGAACGGTCGGTTAAGCCATTAGGTACTGGGGCCACTGCCCATATGCTTCCAGTATACTTGCCGAGCTGGTACCGCGGTAGCATCCACGGTCACCACCGCCCGAAGGCGAAGATTCGGATTGCCCGCATCCTCGGCCACGATCTCCGCTGTCCACACGTCAGTGCGAGTGGTGACAAAGGGACCAAGTTGCCGAAGTTGTTCCGCCGAGATTGCCCCCTCAAAATACAGCCGGGCAAGCGGCGATTCCTCCCCGCCTGATGTCCCCTGCTGACGAAGGGCAAGTATGCGTTCGGCAACTGTGCTATCCATTCCCGGTATTGCCAACAGAACTTCCCGCGGGGCCCGGGTAATATCGATCCGGCCATAAAGGACTCGGTCGGCAGTGGTAGTTGTGCGGTCGATCCAGTTGGACAAATGTTGACGGACAAGCTCAGGATCCGCCGACAGTGGTGAGCGAACTACCACCCGGTCCCGCCCGGCTACTTCCACCTCGACAGAGGCGTCCAAAATGTCAAAAACACTTCGAAAAGCATGTGCGGCCGATCGGCTAAAGTCGGGGGCAAGATCCCCCGGGGCTGCCTGAGCATCGGAAAGACTGTCCACCTCCTCAGTAGCCGGACCAAACTGCCGATAAAAGACCACAAAGTCCGCGATTTCTTCTGTAAACGCTTGGGCAATCCGTTGATGGAGCCGAGCAAGCTCTGGATCGTTAAGGTTGATTCGGGGCAGACCGTCGCTACTGACGTTCCGCTCGCCGCTATAGGGCGTGATATAGTTGACCCAAGCCGTGGCCTCAGATTGGCCTCCCCCACCAGTAACTAAGGATAGCCCCGCCGAACTCGGTTGGCCGAATGTCGCACCAATCAGCAGATACCGCTCGACCCCCCGAACTAGGAGAAGCTCTTCGATGGCCACGGGGACATCGTTTCGGGGCCGATAGGGCAGTCGCTGAGTGGCATAGTAATCGGCCTCGGCACCGTAAGGGCGACGGCTTTCGTCCGCATCGACCCAGTCCAGGATGCTATCGGCTACCGACTCGGTCATGCCCGGAAGGAGCATAAGCGCATCCCGGGCCCGCGCAATACCTGTTTCCTCCCACAAAAGAAGCGTCCGCAAGTTGAGTTTGGCGTTTTCGCTTTGCAGACCGAAACGTCCGCCGGGAGTGCTCGGATCGGCTTCCTGCCGCGGCGCAAGCACGCTGAAATAGCCCAGGGGAGCACTCCCACCCGGAGCGGCCACGGGCACTCGGGAAAAGCGAGCCGGGTTATCGTCCGGACCGCCCGCGGCAAACTGCTCTGCCGGGGTCTTTTCACAAAAAGCCTTGAGATACTCCACGCCGGATAGAAGAACCTGCTCCAGTTGCAGCCGATTACTTTCGTAAACAAAGGCCCGTGTCTCTGTTGAAATATTGATGACAATCGCCAGGCCGGCGAAGGTGAGCATGCTCAGAACAACAAGCACGACAAGCAGGATCATCCCCGACGATGCCTCCCCCCGGCGCCCTTGGCTGACAGGCCCCGGGACCATGGCTTCAGGGAGCCTTCCGTCATGGCTCGTTACCGCAGGCAACCTTTTTTTCCGCCGGGCGACACGGTTCACGGAGAAACCCTCATCCACTGATCAGAAGGCAAAAGTTGTGGCCGTGGTTCCACCGGTCGGGCAAGCGGCAAGGGCCGCGGTGGAATAACTGGGCGAGTGACAAGGGGTGGGCTTTGTGGACTTTCCGCGGGTGCAGGGGATCGCGGTCCTTCGAATCGGGGTGATCCAGGAATGTCAATCACTACCCGGAAGCTCTCGCCGGCAGTTGGCGGCCGTTCTGCCGGCATCTCATTCTCCCCGGCTTGCAGCAACTGAGTTGCCCCATCTTGCGGACCCGCAGCTCCTTCTGCGCGAAAATCCGGGTCGATGCGGAATCGCACCTCGACTGCCACGGGCAGCGCTTGCCGGGAAAGACTATCCCAGCTAGAGGACCAGCTCCGTCCGTCGAAATATCGGAATTCTAGCTCTACAACCTCCGGAATATACAAAACCTGCGGGCCATAAAGAGATTGAAGCTGTGCATGAAGTGCAGGCAGTGTGGCCTGCTCCCCTGACTGGGTGAGCGATCTAGAAACGCCGACGAGGGACGTTTCGCCGGTAGCGCTCCCACCTGTAATGCTCTCTTCCAAACTTGCTTTGCCCTCCGGTGTCTCGAAGTCCTTTTCCCAGCGAAGGAGTCCCGGAAGATTCACCCGATCAAGATTTATCGCGCGGTCTTGGTCGGTTCCCAGGTCAGTCTCCTGGCTGAACTGGGCTGATCTCGGTTCAAGCTGCGGGGCTTGGGGAGGGGAGAATCGATAGTATACGGTCCTTAATTCGGGAAGGCGCTCCGCCGTGTCTCCCTCAAAGCCGGCCTCCTTCTGGCCCGAGGTTCCGGCTAGGTCAAAACTCGGTGGCGGTTGCAGGACATCGAAGCGTAATTCCGTTGACGTTCCCCATAAGCCAAATCGCCGAACAGGTGCCGCACCCGTTCGCGGCGTTCGCAGTCCACCGACGGGATCCTGGATGGCGTGGCGGAGGTCCGAGCGGAGCTGTTCAGCCAGCGCGCGGACCACTTGGGTTTGCTCCACGCGTCGAAAACCCGCATCCATTAGCCCAGCGTAAACAGAAAACAACCCCCAAAGGGCAAGAACCACAACGGAGATCAGGAAGGAGGCAATCAGGAGCTCAAGGAGGGTAAATCCGAAAAAGGGCTTGTACACTTTAGGGGCGGACCGGTTGGCTCGGGCGAAAAGCCCGCCAATCACATACCGCGGTATCCTGGGGGGAAGGACCTTAGAGATTCTCAACGCTCGTACAAACACAAGCAAAATCGCATACACCAACGCTGCCTAGACAGTTTCGTTTACACGAAGGATGACTACCTGGTTGAGCAGGCCGGCCGAATCTTCCGCTGCGACCCAAAGAGGCAGCGGGAGGATACTCGAGCCTTTATTCCTCCGACGGCGACCCGCGAAAGCGGCGCTCGCCATAAAGGCCGGTGCCAAATCTCCTGGAAAAGCCTCCCTGCCGGGACCGCCCTCCGGATATCCGGCCCTGGGATGGAGCGCTGGACCGAACCATTCCGCCGCCCTCATCAAGCACTTGCCTATCTTGCCGAGTGACAGCCGGTCGTTGGGGGTCTCGCACCCACCTTACAAGGGTCGATTCAGCCAAAACGGTCCCGGAGCCTTCTGTCCCCGTTGTGGTATCGCCGCGTTCCAACCAGGTCCGGACGCTTACAGCCACCAAGCCGTCAGACTCGCGCCGCTCCACCTGTACGGAATAGAACCATCCTGGCTGGTCGGGCAGCTCCCGCTTACTTACTGCTTCCAATGGCTCGGCCCCAGAGAGAATTTCCGCCAGCTTGCTTTGGCAAAAAATTTGCGCTTGCGTGCGGTACTGCAGTTTCTCAATCCCCTGCCTCGAAAAGCTTGCGATTTGGGCAAGAATGACAGCGCAGCCGGCCAGAACTGCTACGGCCACTAAAACCTCAAACAGCGAAAAGCCGCGGGTATTTGCCGGAGGCATCTTTACGGACCCGCCACCGTCGCAAGTTGCCGTGTCTGACCCATCGAGGAGCCATCAGCCGGAGGTCGGGAAGGTGCCATCACCTCGCCTACCAAAGCGGTCCCTGTCACGGCGCGAACCACGATCGGTAACTGAAACCCGTGCGGGCCACGAAGCATCAGAAGATAGTTCCGCATACACCTCCCAGAGGGCAAAAAAACAATTCGCTCCCAACTCTGAGCACCAGCATCAACCGCTGGTGATTCCGGCGAATTTGCCACCCCATCTTCAGGAGGCGAAACAGTCTCGGCCGAAAAATCGCCTGCGGGTGCGTCGAATGTCCCGGATGTGACTTCAGCCTGACGGCCCGTCCGCGAAGCCGATACGATCGGCTCCGGGAACTCGAATATCACATCGCCGGGAAGTTCTCTTTTCCCCGGAGCCCGAGGTTGTCCCAAAGACTGTGCCGATGCGGCGTTTTCCAAACTGCCCAAATTGTTCCCAAGTTCGGAAAAAGAATCGCCGGAATTTGCTTTCTCCACCGGGCCGATCATGTACTGCCCGGTGCCCGGAGCGTAGCAGAACTGCCAGGGCTTGTTGGTCCGAATAGCCTCGAGCCGAGCTTGAGCAAGCTCCGCACGTAGGTACTTGGCAGCGTAGCGAAGCTGAGATCTCGAAGACGGCCGGCTGAGGGAGGGCCAGGCAAGCGCCATGAGAGCGGCAACCACGGCCAGCACGATGACCATCTCGGTCAGCGTGTAAGCTCGGCGGTTGCCACAAGGCCGCTCGGACATGTGGAACTTGGTAGACAATACCGGTCGGTGTCCAGGTACTTCTTTAACGCGACGTTGGCAAAAAGCACTCTAGCGGGGGAGTAAATCGGCGGAAGGCCCCTTCCTGATAAAACGTAACGGCCCATGCGGAACAATCCCGCCGGAGAGCCGCCATCGAAAGCCGGCTTCTGCCGCACCTTGGGGTAGCGAGAATTCACCCGATCGGGAAAGCTTGCTAACCCTTAAATATTGGCCGGTCGGGAGGGCGGCATGGGTGGCGGACCAGGGGGTGGGGTTACCGGACCACCCGGTGGGCCAGCAGGCGAGGTGGGTGCAGTCGGCCGGTCGAACGTCCCAGCGCCCGGTTCGCGACTTGCTTGGCCTTGCCCCGGTGCCCCCCAGCTACAGATGTCATCTTCCGTGTTGTCCTGGCCATCCGGTCCGTATGACCAAATGTCCGGGAAGTCGGTGGTCCCTCGCTCGGGGGGATAGCGGTACTGGTAAGGATTTCCCCAAGGATCAAGCGGAATTTGGCTGACATTGAGATACGGCCCATCCCACTTGCTAGCAGGAGCAGCCGGCGTAGCCCCCGTCCCTTCCGGGACACTTGCCTCCGCGGTGGCCGGTGGGGTGATGAGCGCCTCCAGCCCCTGCTCGGTCGTGGGGAAAGTCTTCATGTCAAGCGCATACCGTTCCAAGGCCCCCCGGAAAAGCCCAATTTGGGTCTTGGCGGTTTGGATGTCCGCTTTCTTTTGCGCGCCCAAGAACCTCGGTGCCGCCAGCGCAATCAGCATCACCAAGATCCCTAGAACAATGAGCATTTCCATCAGGGTAAAGCCGCGCCACCTTGGCCGGCGGATAAAGTTGTGCGCTTTGCGTTGATTTGTCATGGTTCCGGCCTCCTTTCGTTATAAAATCCTTTACTCAAGAAAGTTCTAGGTGTTTCACCCTCGGTTTCCGAGCGTTGACTTCCTCCGCCTTTCTTCCAACCTGGCGACCGAGATCTCATGCCAAAACCGGCTGTCCAAGAATACCCGAACTGCAACCAAGCTAGCCCAATTTCGGCCTTCATCCCTCCGGGCACTTGCAAAGCCTAGCCCGAAGCAAGTCGCGACTGAACACTATCTCTTTACCACCGGCCCACGGTCGATGCCGCACCAAGCTTCACCGGTCAACACCAAGAAACCTCTTGCGCAATGTGGACGATCCCTGTTTCCAATTTATAGAGACGTGCTCATTTCGATTATTGGCAGGAGCAACGCCACGAGCACGAACATGATCAATGTGCCCATAACTAAAAGCATCACCGGCTCGACCATGCGGACCATTAGGTCGATCTGCCGGGCCATCCGCCGCTCGACTGTCTCGGCAATCTGCACAAGGACATCATCCAAGTTGTTAGCTTGCTCAGCCACCGTAATCATTGCCATAATGGGCTTAGGAATGACACCGCACTGCGCAAGTGGTCGGGAAAGTGTTTCGCCGGACGACACATTCTCTGCCGACTGGCGGATGGCCTTCTCTAGGACACGGTTACCAGCCGATTGACTGCTAATTTCAAGCGCTTTTAACAACGGCACACCGTTACGAAGGAGTGTGCCCAGCACCCGGCAGAAGCGCGACACCGCATAGTGAAGGAAAATCGGTCCAAGAACGGGCATCCTTAGCTTGACCCGATCCACCCACTCGCGACCGCGTGGTGACTTCGTCAACTGCCGAATTATCAAAACAACCGCCGTTAAAGCGATCGCAACTAAAACGCCGTACTGTGCCAGGAAATCGCTCAAACCCAAAAGCATCACGGTCGCAAAGGGAAGTCCGCCTCCCTCGCGCTCAAGCTTCTCAAACAGCTCTGCAAACCGCGGCACGAAAAATACTATAAGCGCCGTGGTGATCACGGTGCCCACAAAAGCAAGGAAAGCCGGATAAAACATCGCGCCTTTGACGCGGGAGCGAATCTCTTCCTGCAGTTCCAGGAAGTTGGCCGTCCGCTTGAGAGCATCCTCCAGAAAGGCGCCTTCGCTGCCGGCTCGCACCATGCTCACCACAAGCTCGCCAAAAACATGTGGATGGGCGGCCAAAGCCTGATCAATTGCCGTACCTTGAGCCACCTTGTCGCGAACGTCGGCCAGAACACGTCTTAGCTCTGGATGGATAGCCTGCTCGGCTAGGACCGAAAGCGAACCAAGCAGGGGAACGCCGTTTTGAAGCAGGTCGGCAAGCTGAGCTAGCGTGGTGGCCAACTGGGCAGAGGTCACACGCCGCGGAACCCAAAAGCCTAGTCGCTCCCGAAGAGGTTCCACCTTTAGCGGATAGAGGGACCGGTCGGCTAAAGCGGCGAGTGCTTCGCGCAAACTATTTGCCACCAATGTCCCAGAGACATCCCGACCGTCAGCGGAGCGAGCAATGTACGCAAATTCAGGCATGACCGGTTAGCAAGGTAGTGCCGGCAATTTTCCCCGGTGGTGCGTAGAGGTTGGGATCTCGACTACCAGTTAAAGGGGTACACCGACGGGTTCCCCACGTCGGTCAGAACAAGCCGGGACGGCAACTTTAGTCGCACTTGGTGACCCGAAGAACTTCCTCGATCGTTGTCTGACCACGGAGGACTTTGAGCCAACCGTCCTGACGCAGGGTCCGCATGCCGGCCTCCATGGCCACTTTTTTGATGACGTGGGTGGGTGTTCGCTCACCGACCAATCGGCGAATCTCGTCGGTGGTGACCAAGAGTTCAAAGATACCAATTCGGCCCCGGTAGCCTGTGTTGCGGCAGTGCCGACATCCAACCGCCCGATAAAGCACCGGCAGGCGCCGGCCCGTTGGCCGGGGGAAATCATCCGGCAACTCGTCCTCGGAGGGATAATAGGGCTCGCGACACTCCTTGCACAACGTCCGCACAAGTCGCTGCGCCATTACGCCTTCCACGGTGCTGGAGACCAAGAATGGCTCCACACCCATGTCCGTTAGCCGCATAAACGCACTGGCCGCGTCATTTGTGTGCAGTGTACTGAAGACCAGGTGCCCAGTCAGCGATGCCTGTACAGCATTTTCTGCCGTTTCCAGATCGCGAATTTCCCCGACCAAGATAACATCCGGGTCATGGCGGAGGATACTTCGTAAACTGGCGGCAAATGTTAGCCCTACCTTGGGATGCACTTGGATTTGGTTGATCCCTTCCAAATGATACTCGATAGGATCTTCCGTGGTAATGATCTTGGTGGCTTCGCTCTTAATCTCGTTGAGCGCACTATAAAGTGTTGTGGTCTTGCCGGAGCCGGTCGGCCCGGTGACAAGAATAATGCCGTGCGGCAGCCGAATAAGCTGTTGGAATTGCTCGTAAACATCTTCTTCCATCCCCAGGCCGCGAAGGTTAAACTCCATGCGATCCTTATCGAGGATTCGCATCACAATACCTTCGCCATGGAGCATGGGGATAACGGAGACACGGATGTCGACCTCCCGACCGTTGACTTTCAGTTTGATGCGCCCGTCTTGGGGCAAGCGCTTTTCGGCAATATTCAGCCGGGCCATAATCTTCAGCCGGCTGATAATCGCATTCTTGAAGCGATTAATCTGAGGCGGCGTCGGCTGTGTTTGCAAAACACCATCAATGCGGTAGCGAATCTTTATTCCCGAGGCTTGGCACTCCAAGTGGATGTCGCTTGCCCGAGCCTCGATCGCTTCCACCAGGATTTCGTTAACAAGCCGAACGACCGACGCCTCTTGAGCCTCAGCCGCCTCCGCCGCGTCCCACTCCGGCTCATCTAATAACTCAACGCTGGAAGCCTCCTCTTCCTGAGCAAGCAGATTGTTGATTGTCTCTGCGCCTACGCCCAGCCGGCTTTTAATAAGCTTTTGCAGTTCCTTTGTCGTCACCAGGACCGGAAGGACGCTGCGCCCAACGGCAGCACCTACCGCGTCGATGCCGTGGAGATCAAATGGGTTGGAGGTAGCCACCACCAGCGCGCCACCGGACAAAGCGATGGGAAAAACGTTGTACCGGTGGATAAGACGAACCGGGAAATCCTGAAGGAGCGAAAGGTCAATTCTGGCGGAACTTAAATCGACAAAATCCATGCCGAGCGCATCGCCGACTACCCGCCACGCTTCCTCTTCGCTTGCCATTCCGCACTCGATGGCAAACGATTCCAAATTCCCTTCCCGCTCAAGGCACTCCCGCGCGCGAGCCAGCTGTTCGGCGGAAAGTGTCCAACTGCGCTGCAACGTCTTGGTGGTGATCATAGGAGGTCCCTGCGCGATGTCGTGAGGAAGTTCGTCCCCCAAGCGTCCTGAGACGGACATCCGGTCTCCGTTCCTCCGTGAACTAATTCACACGTCCTTAAAGACTTCCTCAGCCCAAGGAAGGCAAGGTTCAGGCAGGATATATCGTTGTGGCAAAAGGCGGGCTCGCGGACTTCGTTTGCGCCGGAGGGATTGCGACTAATCTTTATCAGAGTGAGAACATTCTTCCACCCGTGATTTTATCCGTCCCAGCCCCCCGGTCAAGCCGAAAAGTGACAAAACTGACATAAATATTACCTTACAATACACTTTTCTTGGGAATCTCTAGCCGTTGAATCTAGCGAATTATGCTCTAACGAGGCCCGTTCCTCCACGCCGGGGCAAAACGGCCGCACTGTGTGTGTCGCAAGGGTTGGCTTTGCAAACGGTGCATCTCATCAACTTCCTGGGGGCTGGGACAGTGTTTCCGCCCTAACGGTACGGAAAAACACCTGTTGAACTTCCGAGGAACTGTTTTCACCCAAGACAGGCAAATGACAAGCTTGGGCAAGACAGGACCGGCTAGTGTAAGATGGTAAATTGGGGCAAATATGAAGGGCGGAGTGTTTCCTGCTTGTTGACTAATTCAGATTTCGTTAGGACTCGGATATGCCTCGGACTTCCCGCCACGAAACATCTGACCTTTTTGAACGACTTTTCGCCCCGAAATTAGGAATCGCTTTGGGCCGCATTACCCTGGCCGCCGTTGCCGCCATTCCGGCCTCTTTTGGGTGTGCAGTGATTCTGGGACAACCACCGAGCCCCGCCTCCCTTACCCGGACTCCAGGCTTAACCTGTCCCCAAGACCAAAATCATTTTATTTGTCGACTTACTGATCTTTTGGCTTTTCTGGACCGTGGGGCATCGGCAAGTGCCTCTGACCCAGAATTCCATCAATCGGGAGGGGGCGATTCCACCGATGAGGTGGGTAACGAATCACCCCTCGTCGTAAAGGCAATTCCGTTCAAACTGGTTCGCCTGGCGAGTTTGCGGTTCTCCCAGCGGGATACCAACCGGGATGGCAAGTTGTCTCAGTCGGAGTGGCCTGAGGCAAAGGAGGTGTGGTCTGAGATTGACCGAAACCAGGATGGGACGGTAGACCGGGAGGAGTATCTTGACTGGCTTGCTCGGTACGCCGCCGGTCGGCGAATTCGGCTCAAGCTTCCTACCGGATCTCTCAGTAGCCTCATCGCGCCTCCGGAGGCGAAGCAAACTCCCCCCGGACCCTCCAGTCCCTTGCCGACGCAAAGCCCGGAGGGATCGCCGGTCCTGGTACCGCCCCTTACCCAAGCCGGAAAACCGGCGCCAAGTGCCGTCGGAAGTCAGCGAGTGAAAACGCCTAAGTTTTATGTCCCGCCCGAGAGTCTTCCCTCGGCCTTGCCGCGTTGGTTCGCCTCGCTTGATAGCGATGGCGATGGCCAACTGACGACGGCAGAATTCCTGGCCGAAGGTGGTCCGCAACGAATCGAGGAATTCAGCCGCTACGATCTCGACGGGGACGGAGTGCTGACACCCCAGGAAGTGCTCGCCGGTCCAAAAAGCGCACAAGGATCGGCTTCTGCCCCTGGCGAAAGAGCCTCCGAAACCGCCGCTCCTTCAGAGCGGCAAACTCGTTAGGTCAGTCTTGCCGGAAGAAGAAGTCAACAGAATACCGCATAAGTCACCGCCCATCCCGTTCCTAGTAGCGTCGCCAATAAGAGCGAGGCACAAGTTCGCGAACAGCACGCTCCACTTCCGCGGCGTTGAGTTTTTTCAGCGGGATGATCATCAACTGCCGGGAGGGATCCTCGGCTGCCAGCTTGTCCAATCGTTCCACAAATTCGGCGATTTGCTCAACCACGGCCACCGGGCCGGTGATGATAAGGCTATTGGTGGTTTGATCGATAGCCAATTGAGGTGTAAGCACACCGGGCGTCGGCTGTCGCTGTGTCCCCCATGGAGTATATCGCGGTTGCGGCGGCGTAAACACCACCCGAAATACATTCCGCACTACTTCTTCAGCGCGCGATGCGTCCATATTCCGCAGGGGAATAATCCGCGGCTGATTAGCCCGCACTGCCTCCGGGAGTTGCGGCGTGTCCAACACACGCAAAAGATCCTCAATTACCGCTCGATCCGATCGGGTCCCCTGGACCAGTAGCGTGTTTTGTCGGTCATCCGGGATGATGACAAGCCCTCCCAGCGCCCGACGGAAGCCCCAGTTAGATCGCCGCAAGAAATCCTCGATTATCTCGGCCACGGTTGACGCGTTAGCATGGCGCAATTCGTAGACGGTGATCGTCCGCGGCGAGGGGGTGGCCCGGGCGGAAAAAGTACGCAAAAGAGATTCAAGCTCGGCAGCTGCCTCAGGATCCTCGGACACGACGGTGACCGCACCATCCTGCACGAGCACATAAACAGGAGGGGGAGAAGGTGGTTGTCCTCCTGGGGCAGTCGCCACTTGTGAACGATCTACAGGCTTTTCCTCCTGGACCTCGGCGGCGGCCGGTTTTGCGGAATTGCCCTCCTCTCCCCGTATGCTTGCAGCGTCGGTGCGTCCTCCCGCCTGCGAGGCTGTCGGTGCTGTGGCCGATTGTTGCTGAGTGCCTCCGGTGTCCGGAACCTCTAAAGACCTACCCAGCGATTGCTCCGCGCTTCTGCCGGAAGTAGCTTCCTGTGGACCCGATCCTGCGGTGGAACGATCGTCGGCCCCGCCAGAGACATCATCTTTTGGCGCTGGCGTCTGGAGCGGAGTTGCCGGGGAATTGTCCCCGGAATCATTCGAAGGGGCCGACGCCTCCGCGCTTGTCCCTTCACCCACCCACGGGATAACGGCCAGCTGCCAGAAGAATCGGCCTCCCCCGCCTGTCCCTTGTGTACATACAACCACGTCTTTGCCTAGGCGGCTACCGGCGTTTGATCGGAGGGGACCACAGCCTTCTTTGGCAGCGGTTTTGTCCCGGGTGTCTTGGCTTGAGTTATTTTGTGGGGCACCAGTGGATGAATTGCCTCCCGGAGGTGCCGCTTGGTTTGAAGTTGAAGGTTTAGGCGCCGGGTTATCTTCAGGAGGCGCCCCAATTCTTTCTGTCTGCGGGGCCTGTGACCGACCACCGGGCTGGGTGACGATGATTCGCAACGGATTGGGGCGAAGCTGGGACCAAACCCGTTCGATTTCCCGCAGCGCCTCTGCCGGATTGCCTTCAAAGGGAATCACACGCGGGCTACCGCCGCTTAAGGCACTTACCACAGCCAGGCGAGTTTCACCCATCTTCCCCAAGAGTTCGCGAATGCGCCGGTGCTGCTCAGCCGTGGCCTGAATGATCAGCTGCTGGGCCGAATAGTCAATGTCCACTTGGGGTGGGTGAGCTTCATCAGCGAACAGTTGACGAATCGCTGATTGGGCTGAATATGGATCAAGCTCCTCTAGCTGCAGGATTTCCAGCTGCCTTTCTTCGCCGCGGATTTGCTCAAGTGCTTCGGCGATGACCCGGTGGTGCTCCGCCCGAGCAATGACAACAAGCGAGTTACTTCGGGAATCGAGCGATGCATCAGCGCGGAAACCGCGTTGCTGGGCCAAATTCCGTACTAGGCTCAAAGCGGCCTGAGGATCGGTATTCCGCAAGGAATACGTCTGCACTACGACCCCGCCGCCTTGCCTGGCCACGAGCTGCATTTCTTCCAAGACACGGGCAATTTGTTCGTGTTTACCTTCCGGAGCCAGCGCGAATACCGAACCGCTACTGTCATCCAGCGACAGCTGAACGCTCGGATCGTAGCGGAACATTTGGCGGAGGTTGCTATAAGCTTGGGAAGGATCCACTCCTTCAACAGAATAGGCCCGCAAAACTGGACGCGTACCGCCCACATCGGATCGATCAAGTTGCAGAAGCGCTAGCTCGATTTTGCGGTGATCCTCCGGCAAGGCACTAATTACGAGCGCTTGGTTAGCCCAGTCGTAAGCCACTTGGGCATCCGGAGCAAGCGAACGAACGACGGTCATGGCCGCACTCGGATCGGCATAGCGGAAGCGGTAAACGCGGGGCTCAAGCTCTCCAACCCTGTCAGTGGCCGAGAGATATTGCTCGATCGCTTGGCGGATGGCCTCATGATAGCGGCGATCGGCCCACACGACGAGACTGTTACGACTACTGTCAACAACAAACTGCGCATTGCCCTGAAGGACGGGTGTTAGGACCTGCAGAAGTGTTTGGGCGTCGGTCCGCCGGAGGGGATAGACGCTGAGGATACGGTTTTCCGCTCCCCAGGTTTCCGCCCTGAGCTTTTCAATTGCTTGGGCAATAAGTTGATGATCGCTTCGTGGTGCCCAAGCGATGAGTTTGCCAGGCTCACTGCCGGCAACAAATCGGCTGCCCGGAAAGGCCGTCTCCAACATGCTGGCCAGCCTGGTGGCATCAGCGGTCCCGACATCGTAAACAACAACTTCCGGTTGCTCACCACGAGTCAGTTCCGCCAACCGCTCCAACGCTTGGGCAATCTGGGCATGATCGGCTGGGGAGGCATAAACAACAAGTTGTTGCAAGTTCGCCCCAATGCTAAACTTTGCCTGCGGAAACACCTCTCGCAATAACATCATCACCGTGTAAGCATTTCCCACCCCCCGGACGGGATAGACTTCCATCCGGAGAGCCGGCCCCTCGCCCGGGACGTCGGCTGCCTTGAGCACTTCCGCGATTCGTCCATGTTCTCCGGGCCGGGCGTAAACGAGGAGCTTGCGTCCGTCGGAACTTGCGGTGACCTTTGCCCCAGGGGCAACCGTCTGAATGAGACTGCTAGCGGTGCGAGCATCAAGTGTTTGCAAATCGTAAGTGACGAGGGATGGCTTTTCCTCACCGGAAGGGGCAAGCTCGGCAAGAGCTTGGCGAATCTTCTCATGCTCCTCGGGCTTGGCCCAGGCGATCACTTGTTGCGGATCCATCGTGGGAACAAACTGAGCTGCTGGAAACATCCGCCCCAAAAGTTGGATTGCGTAGTAAGAGGATACTCCCTCCACTGTGTACGAACGAGCCACATACTCTTCCGCGGCCTGGTCAGGAAGATCAATTTGTTCCAATATGCGGGCGATCAGCTCATGCTCCTGCGGGGCGGCCCAAACGGTAAGTTTATACGGGTCTGCCGAATCCACCGTCAAATTGGCCTCGGGAACGGCGGCTCGAAGAACTTGCGAGGCGGTAGTAGCTGTAACCGCTTTTAGCCGATAAACTTCCACACGGGGAGCCTTTTCGGGGGGCGGTCGCTGAAACAGTGTGTCAACAAGCGCTCGGACTTTTTCGTGTATCTCGGGCGTTGCCCAGACCAAAAGTTGACTGGGATCAGCGCCAAGGGCGAATGTCGCCTCCGGGACTGCTTCCCGCAGAAGGCGGGTAGCGTAAAACGCCCGCATGGTGCTCATCCCTTCCAGGGTATAGACTCGTAGTTCTCCTGGGGTCTGAGTGGGCACATCCAGCTTTTCCAGGGCTGCCTGGACTCGTTCCAGCTGACCAGAGCGGGCCAGCACAATAAGCTGCCTGTCGCTTGCCCCCACGGAGAGCTGAGCCTCCGGGACCACACCGCGGAGGGCCTGAACGGCCGAATAGGCCGACAGGTACTTGAGATTGAAAACAGCTAATTCGGGAAGGGTTTCCGGCTTGCGGACAGCCTCTGCCCACTGCGCAAGTGCCTCGCGAATTTTCTGGTGATCGGCCGGCCTGGCCCAGACGAGAAGCTGCTGCGGGTCAGGGCCGGTGGTGAAAACAGCTTCTGGGGCAAAGAACCGGAGGATTCGCCCTGCCTCAGCGGCGTTTGTCCCCACCAATGTGTAAACTTCAAGCCGCGGGGCCGTCTCCGGGGGCTCCTCCTTCCCAAGTTCCGCGACCACTTTGGCCACCTGTTCGTGTTCTTCCGGACGGGCCCAAACAAGGATCTGGTTAGGCTGCGTGCCGATGGTGACGCGAATGGTGGGAAAAACCGTGGACAAAATATTGATCACACCCCAAACACTTCCGCCGCCGGCTACGGTGTACGTTCGGGCCTCCGGTGTCCCGCCCAGGTCTTTGCGACTAAGTTCCTCCAGCGTCTTACGAACAAGCTCGTGATCTTCGGGTCTGGCAAGCACAGCCAGTCCACCGGTCTTGGGATCGACCGCCAACCGGGCATCCGGCACAAGCGTGCGCAAAAGCGTGCTGAGTGCCGTCATGTCGTATCCCCCGGCTGGGTAGATCTCCAACCGTGGACGATGTTTCTCGTCCACAGCACTGTCGAGCTGTTCCAAGAGTTTGGCTACCTCCTGATGATCTTGCTCGGTGCCCCAGACAAGCAGGGTATTGGCTCGCGAATCCGGCGTAATGCGAAGATCCGGTAAACGCTCGCGAAGGACCTGCAGGGCAACTTGGAGATCGCTCTTAATCACCGGATAGACGCGCAGCTGCTCCTGCCACTGGCCGGGTGCCCCGGTGTCCAGCTCCTCAAGGATCTGACGAATTTGCTGTTCTGCCGAAGCGGGCGCCCAAATGAGCACACGGCGTGCCCGCGCATCCAGCACGACCTGGGCGTCGGGGAAAAGTTTCTGGAGCATTTCCACAACGCTTTTAGGATCGGCCGATCGGACGCCATGAGCGATCAGCACAAATGGCCGATCAAGTTCCGCCGGCTTACGTAGCTGCGCTACTATCTCGGACAGGAGGCGATGTTCTTCCGGTCGAGCCCAGACGGCAACCTCTCCGGGGACAGTCTCCGGCAAAAGCTGCAGATCCGGCAGCTGCTTTTGAAGTTGCGGCAATAACGCCTCCAAGCGTTTGCGCTCCACCGGCGACAATTGATAAACCACAAGCTGGCGGTCGCTGACCGCCGGCGTCTTTTGCTCATAATCGCGGAGCGTCTGCTCGATCAGTCTATGATCGTCTGGGCTGGCCACGACAATGAGTCGGCGGTTTTCTTTGTCCACAGTCACCTGGGCGGTGGGAGCAAGTTTAGCAAGTATCTCAAGCAACCCACTGGAGGGGGGCACTTGATAGGGGTAATAGCGAATTTCCGTCCCGCCCAGACTGCGGCGGGCTTCCGTCAGACGATCCAAGACGGCTCGAATAGTCTCGTGATCGGTCGCAACGGCAACCGCCAGGATACTGCCGGATTGATTGTCCACGCTAAGCTGGGCATCCGGCACAAGAGATTGAAGAAGCGTCAACACTTGCGTTGCGTTAAGGCCTCCCAGGGGATAAACCACCAAATACGGAGCCGTCTCGGCAGTTTGCCCCTGACTTAGCTCAGCCAGGGCGGCCTGGATTTTGGCATGCTCGGCCGGACTGGCCCACGCGATGATCTTCCGCCCGCTGGCGTCAACCACCAGCCGAGCGCCCGGGACAAGTTGTTGCAAAGTACTGAGCACCGATGCCGCGTTTGTTCCACGGATGGGATAAATTTCAAAACGCGGCTGCGTCTCCTGAGGCGCCGGAGCGTCGACCTCTTTGAGTGTCCGAGCTATTGCCTCGTGCTCTTCTGGCAAAGCCCACACGAGCAGCCGCCGACCAGCTTGATCGACGACCACCTGCACCTGCGGGAAAAGCTTCTGCACGGTCTCTTGCGCGGCGGAAAGTTCGATCACACTGAGCGGATAAGCCCGCAAGCTCCGCGAACCGATTATGCCTTCGGCCTCCCGAAGCTGCGCTAGAATCTGCCGAACCAGCTCATGTTCGTGGGGCCGAGCCCACACGGCAATCGTTCCCGGAGCTCCGTCGGGCAACACGCGGAGGCTCGGCAACTCGCTAGCAAGATTAGTCAACAAGGCCTGCAGGCGCGATCTTTCCTCCGGCGTGACTGAGTACACCTCCAGGCTCCCTTCCATCGGCCGGGCGCCTTGCGTCCACTCGGCAAGGATTTCCTCGATGCTTTTTTGCTCCTCATCCGTGGCGTAAACGACAAGCTGTCCCCGCCGCGTATCCGGCGTAAACTTTGCCTGGGGGAAAAGCTGCTGGAGAAAATTGATCAACACCTGAGTGGACGCACTATCCCCAAAAGCCTGCGGCAGGGAGTAGGTGCGAAGTTTCGCTTCGGCTTCGCCCTCTGCCGGGGCATCTGCCTCCTTTACCGCCTTTTCCACCTGTGCTTGCAGCGAAGCAGGAGCTACCACCGTCAGCCGCCGGCTGGCATCGTCAGCGGCAAACTTGGCAGCCGGGAGCGTCTCCTGCAACATCTCCACCAAGCTACTCGGCTTTACTCGCCGAAGTGTATATACCCGGACCTCGATGTCGCCGGATTGGACGGCCTGGGGCTCGATCTCTTCGATGATGCTTCGCACAACGGCCTGATCTTCCGCCGTTGCGTAAACAACGAGGTTCCGCCCGTAGTAGTCGTAACTCACCCGCGCTTTGGGCACCAATTTTTCCAAAATGTACGCCACCATGCGGGCGTCGCTTCGCCGGAGCCGATAGGTCTCCACCTGAGGTGTGCCCAGAGCGCCAGGTTGCTCTTGGAGTTTCTGCAAAGCCTCGGCAATAAGCGCCTGTTCGGCCGGCGTTCCCCACACGATAACTCGCTGGGCATCCTCATCGCCACGGATTTTTGCCCCGGGAGCAACAAACTGCAAGTTGTTGACCAAATCGCTCACGTTTGTTCCCTGAGGAAGCGGATAGACCTCGAGTCGGGGCATCCGTTCCGGGGCTTCCGGGGACTCCAGCTTCTTAATGACAGTCTCAATACCATTATGTTGACTTGGGGTAGCGAGCACATTGAGCTGATTAAGCTTTGTGTCGTGGACGATTCGCGCTGCCGGATAAAGCTCTCTCAGAATGTTAAGGAGCGCACTAGGATCCACTTTGCCAAGAGGATAAATTCTTAGCTCCTGGCGCTCTGGCTCTCGGGGCGGTGGCTCCTGTCGCGGGGGGCTTGGTTCGGGAAGTGCCTGGATCACTTTATCAACGGTGGCCATCAGCCCTGCTCGATCCGTTACCACCACCTGCCGTGTGGCCGGGATGGGAAGGACCCGACCATAAGGCCCAAGGAGCGGCCGAATCGCCTCGGCCACCTGCGAGGCATCTCGTCTTCCTACGCTGAAACTTACCGTCACCAAGTCGTATGCCCCCATCCGCTGGGCTTCCTCCGCCGTAACCCAGGGAACCAGCCCCTCGGGGATCCCCCCTTTAAGCGAAACAAGGATCAACATTTGGTCGCGACGAATGAGGGCATAACCTTTCGTCAACAAGACACTGTTGACAAGATCGATGGCCTCAGTGGGGGTATATTCGCGCGTGTCCGTGTAATTGAAAGTTCCCGGCGGTGGGGCATCAAGCACTAAGGACAGACCAGCCTGCTCAGCCAACCATTCCAGCACATGCTCCCAGCGTTGGAAACGAAATTGAAAGCGCAGTCTCGGCACTGGCCGACCTTCCTCGTAAGCCCGCCGCTGCTCGGGAGTCAAAACGGCAAGCACCCGCGGCAGGAACTCCCTCGCAAGCTGGACCTGTGCGGCAGTATCAGCTCCTTCAACTTTTGAGCGGAATTCGCCTAAAAGCCGCCGAATTTCCACCTGCTGCCGCCCGCTTAGCTTAAGCCGGTCTGCCGTCTCAGGCCGGCCAAACTCTTCTAGTCGAGCTACCTCGCTGGGCACCTGCGCAGGCGGCGGAGGACTCTGATCCGGCTGAGGAGCGGCAGCGGGTTGGGACCCTTGAGGGGCAGGAGCCGGGGTGGCTTCGGTTTTGGCTTCCCCCCCAGGAGCTGGGGGCGCTGAAGCCTGTTGCGCGGCGGCCCAAAGCCCCCCAGCCACCAAAACGCTCATAATCGCCGCATACCGAAGGCCCCTCATCAGTGGGACCAGATGGGTTCTTTTCCCGGGATTATCTTTCCGTAGACGCTCGAGCATGGTCCCGTCTCCTTTCCGGATGACGGATCTCAGGGAATTCCGGCAGGGCAACATGCTTCTTGACCGCCGCAAAAGGCAAGGGAATGACAAGCGGAAACTCACCCAAGCCATCGTTACGGGCATCAGCACTTTTTTGGAGCTAAAGGAGCTTTGACTAATGGCGGGACTCCTAGGGACCGGAGTTTGCTAAGCCCATCGTTCAGAAAGCTGCTGCCGGCCTTGCGGTAAACCACCTCCCAAGCAGATAACTTCCTCCCGAGTATGAGGGCGTTTCTAAGGATTTCTTTCGCCCCCAGACTCGGCCAAAGATGTCCCAACGAAAGCTGGTGTTACGGGATCTGCCTAGGAGCGAGGCTTGGCACCCTCCTAACCGGGCGGTTGCCTCTCGGGGGAGACCCCCACATTGTGTGGCCATCTCACGGATGCCGGAACTTTTGAGGACCCCTTCCAGATGACCGCCGGAATTCGCTCCCCTTGCCCTCTTGCCCGGGGACCCCATTCAAGCTGGCCTGGTCTACCCAAAACGCAAAACCGGCTTCCCTTGGTGCCCACTTAATGTTTCCGGTGGCAGTGCAGCGCGGCAACGTAACCCCTCAGACGGGTGGAAAGCTAACCGCATACCTCCGAAATGCGTTTCGTCTTGCGAGCAAGTAAGGGAATCTAAGGGGGTTTCCGGGGTCACATTTAAGGGCGGGAAAATAAACCTTACTCCAGCGATCAACAAATCTACCTATTCTTGCTAACCGAGGCGCATTTCCCTGTCCGGGCGAATGATGGACATCGCTTAAGCCGGAAACCTGCGGATAAGGATTTGCACCTCCCCGCCTCCCCCTGCCCAATCAGCCGGGGTCGGCAGCGGCTAGGCGCGAAATCCCCGCAAAAAACTTCTCGCCGGCAATTGCTTGCCTACAGCCACAACCCCGGTAAACATGGTCATAGTTCTACGCTAATTGTGGGGGCCGGGTGAGTAAAGCGCATCCTCTCACCCGCCTTTCCTTAAGGGCCCGCTTTGAAAGAAAAGTTGGCACGGGGTGTCTCCCCGCCGACTGAGACATAAATGCTGGACACAGTGTGAAAAAACCGCGACAGCTGGCCGGCGCGAATTTGTTGAGCGGTGGAAAGCGCCTCCCTAGCCGGCGGCTCAAGAGGAACAGGCTGCCGCCCTTTTGACGCCAGAGCTTCCAAGAAAACAAGACCAACCTTGGATTCGGCGAATGAGTCCTTGTAGCCGACATCTTTCGGAAAAGAGGGAACTTCCTAACCGCCGCGTGCGGGCCCGTGGGTAAGGTTAAGCTTAACATGGCACTTGCCTTGCCACTGTTTTGGGAAAAGTTAGATCGCTATCGAACGGCGCAACGGAGGCAGTGAGGTTAAGGCGTTACTTTCCGAACTGTTTGGGAAACAGACAGGCACGCGTATGACTGTCCCAGCTGCTACACCCTCGATTCTCACCGAAATCCTTGCCCACAAGCGCGAAGAGGTAGCCAAGCGAAAGGCCGCCGTCCCGCTTTCAGAGTTGGAGGAACAGATACGTCACGGCCCCCGGCTGAGGCCGTTCCTGGAGCGACTTTGCGATCACGGACAAATTCATCTGATCGCCGAGGTGAAAAGAGCAAGTCCCTCCAAGGGTGTGCTCCGGGCAGATTTCGACCCTGTGGCAATTGCGCAGATTTATGCCGCCGAAGGAGCAACAGCCATCAGCGTCCTAGCCGATGAAAAGTACTTTCAGGGCCACCTCGATCACCTCCGACAGATTCGGCGGAGAGTTGACCTGCCGCTTTTGTGCAAAGATTTTATTGTGGACGTTTATCAGATTTACGAAGCCCGGGCGGCAGGAGCGGATTCAGTGCTTCTTATTGCCGATTGCCTCGATCAACGCGCGCTGAAAACTTTGTTCGAAGCCGCCCTCCGGTTGGGGATGATCCCATTGGTGGAACTCCATGACCCTGCCCATCTGCCGAGGGTTCTCGATCTGAAGCCACCACTTATCGGAATTAACAACAGGAATTTGCACACGTTCTCCGTGGATCTTGACCATGCGATCCGCCTCCGCGAGAAGATTCCCCCGGAGGTCGTCGTGGTCGCAGAAAGCGGCATTCGCAGGCGGCAAGACATCGAACGGTTGGCCCAAGCCGGCATTAACGCGGTGCTTGTGGGCGAAACCCTTATGACCGCCCCGGATATCGGCCAGGCAGTCCGCCACCTCTTAGGCTTCGACGACAATCCTCAGCCACCTGCGGCAAGTTAATCCTCTGGAATTCCGGGGCAACCGAAGTAGCGGGTGCCACCCCTCTGAACCTACTAAATACGGTTTGAGCGTGCCTTTGTCGAAAGCTCCGTCAACAGGTTTACGCGAGGTTTCGCCCGCGCTAAGGCCCGGGAGCATGCGGTCGGAGGCTTATTTCGGGCTACCTCGCGTCTGATCATGCCAGATCTTTCGCTGGGGCTGGCCATGCCCGAAACGGAAATCTAATGCAATCTGCGATATCTTTCGCGAAGGGGCTGGGAGGGGCAACTTGTGCAGCTCTTCGGCATTTATCCACTGCCACTGGCTGTCCCGAGGCAGGGCCTGTCGTTCGGACGCAACTGGCCCCGCTTGCGGAGCCTCCGCTTTCGCTTTTGTGTCCAAAGCAGGTATGCTGCCGTCGGTTGTTGACCCCGCTGCCAGGTTCGCCGAACCGGTCGCGGTTTTAAGTCCAGCTGCCCTTTTCCCTAATTGACCAGCACTTGGCCTACTTTGTGGAGAAACCTCGACGATGATTATTCGTGCCTTGATCCGGTAGCGCGTGACAAAGTGGACAAGTGAACCAGCGTCGGTCACTTTCCGAATTTTTAAGCCCAATGGTTCTGCCAGATGTTTGTGGATAAGTTGCGCAGGGTCTTCCGCGCTTACGTCCGATAGTCGCGGAAAGTCCCACAGGAATGCCCATCGTTCCTCCGGACCGCAACGCCGCAAAAGAAGCTTACGCCCCCAAATAACGACGGGCACCACGACCGATTGGTGCTCCACAGGCCGAGCGCCGTTTGCCGCGGGCAGATCAAATTGGCCCGTCTGGTACGCACGGCAAAACTGTCGCACAGGACAAATCAAGCACAAGGGCTTTTCCGGCAAACACACCAGGGCGCCAAGTTCCATTAAAGCCTGATTAAATTCCCCCGGATGGCGCCGGGGGAGCAGTTGCGCGGCGATCGTCCACAGCTTCCGGTCCAGATCCTTGCCGGCGGAAGGTTTACCAAGGCCCGTTAGGCGCGTTAACACCCGCCGGGAATTTGCCTCCACAATAGGCGCCGGTTTGCCAAACCCGATGGAGAGGATCGCCCCCGCGGTATAGTGACCGATTCCCGGCAGTCGGCAAAGGAGTGTGAGATCAGCTGGAATCTGGCCGGCGAAATCTTTCGCTACAATTTGGGCTGCTTTCCACAAGTTGACAGCCCGCCGGTAGTACCCCAAACCCTCCCATAACCGGAGCACCTCCTCAAGCGGTGCCGCTGCGAGCACCTCTACCCGGGGAAATCGCTCCAGGAAGCGTTGATAATAACCCACCACCTTCTCGACTTGCGTCTGCTGAAGCATCACCTCGCTAACCCAGACGGAGTAGGGCGTGGGATCGCGGCGCCACGGCAGATCGCGGGCATTTTTTCGAAACCAGTGGACAAGCCGCCGCCGAAATTCGTTGAGCCGTCCTTCGAGCCAATCTGCCTCCGAAGGGCAATCCATCGCCTTCGCCCCTAGGAGAGTTTTCGAGAGCTTGTGTCCACCCATTGAGACAGCAGCCTTACATGTTCTGATAAAGGGTTTTGACGAATCCTCGCCCTGGGACGGGTCATGAGGTTTGCCTTTGGCACGCACCCCTTCTCTCCCCACCGGATACGCTATGCGGAAAAAACGCTCGAAAACTGCTAAAATTTATCGCAGGGGCTCTTTCGCTCAACGGCTAGCTTTGTAAGCTGAAGCCAGAATGGCACCCGGTGGGCGCCTCGGCACACAGGAGGTGGAAAAGGTTTTCCTTGGAGTTAGTAAGAACCCGAAACTCGTTATCCGCAGTTTTCTTGATCACATATTTGGCCTGCGAAGGGGGGAACAGCCGCACCTCCGGACGAGAACGCCGGCCTCACCAAACCAGTCCCCGCGGAGCTGGCCCATACAAGGTTGCACGTAACATCCTTGTGCCGGGCCGTATCTGCGAAAGCTCATGCGTGAGTGCTCCCGGCAAAACATGCGGTAGTGGGTGGCGGAAGCATTCTCGCGAAAGCCCACTGACATAGCAATCGCAACGAAATGACAGTAAAAGAGCCGTGCCGTAGACGAAGGGGAGTTTGCGCGGGTAACAGCGCCGGGGAGGCCCGGGATCCTTAAAGCAATGATGCCTTACCGCCTATAGGCCTGGGTTGCCGTCGCATGCAACTAGCGTAACCATGCTGTGATAGGCCAGCGACACATACGCGGCTGGGATACTAGTCATGCAGGGAGGTTTATTACTTGCCTTTCGCCACGGCAGCTAATCCTCGCGTGCGGGTGGCCACGACGCCGGAGGGGCCAGCGGCGCATGGGAGTGGGCAGCCGTGTTGATCTTTGGCTCTCGTAGCGGATGAGAGGTTTGTCCATGGCCGAGAAAGTGATCCTTCCGCCCAATGTGCCTCTTCTTGCCGATGGCAGCAAAGTGGGGGGATGGTGGCACAAAGACGACAAACGCGACCGGGTGGTGTGCGACCTGTGCCCCCGCCATTGCAGCCTCAAAGAAGGTGCCCGCGGATTTTGTTTTGTGCGACAAAACCGGGGCGGACAAATTGTCTTGACAACATACGGACGAAGCACCGGCTTTTGCATCGATCCGATTGAGAAGAAGCCACTTAACCAGTTCTATCCCGGCTCGGCGGTTCTTTCGTTCGGTACCGGTGGATGTAATCTCGGCTGCAAGTTCTGCCAGAATTGGACCACCACAAAGTCGCAGCAAACCGACCTGTGGTGCGAGGAAGCCTCGCCCGAAGCCATCGCCGAAGCAGCCCTTGCCCACGGGTGTACAAGCGTAGCTTTCACTTACAACGAGCCAATCATCTGGGCCGAGTATGCCATGGATACGGCTGAGGCTTGCCGGCGCCTAGGCATCAAAACAGTTGCAGTAACCAACGGTTACATCGAATCGGAGGCCCGCAAGCCTTTCTTCGACCTAATGGACGCTGCCAACGTGGATTTAAAGGGTTTCACAGAGGAGTTCTACCGCAAGTACTGTCTAGGGCACTTGCAGCCGGTCTTGGATACGCTCAAATGGCTTGTACATGAAAGCAGTGTGTGGGTAGAAATCACAAACCTGCTCATCCCGGGGGCTAACGATTCTCCCGACGAGATTCGGGCAATGTGCCGGTGGATTCGGGAGGAACTCCGGCCGGACGTGCCGCTGCACTTTACGGCTTTTCACCCCGACTTTCAGATGCTCGATCATCCCCCCACGCCGGCGCGGACGCTTCTGATGGCTTACGACATTGCTCGCCAAGAGGGTCTCCACTACGTGTACACCGGGAATATCCTTGATCCCCGCACTCAAGCTACTTATTGTCCTGGCTGCGGCAAGGCTGTTATCGAGCGTCAGGGCTACCACATTGGCGGCTATCATCTCCGTGGCAACCGCTGCGCCTTTTGCGAGACGGTAATCGCCGGTCATTACGCTGATGAAGTCGGCGCTTGGGGCGGACGTCGACAACCGATCCGGATCCCCCGGCGTCCTCGGTCTAATCCGCCGCAGCGGCCATCAACGCAAAGCTCTCATCCAGGTTGTGCGGAAGTGGCCTCGGCAGCTGCCACGTCCCGGACCTCTGATCGTTCGAATGACTCCCTCTCCGCAACGAAAGAGAAAGGGGGTAACGGGAGTAGTTCGGACGGTTCGTCGGAGATGAAGGAAGCCGGCACCGGAACGCCCGGCGGCTCCACTGGGCCGGGGGCAAAAGATAGCGGGAGCTCCCACTGCGGGGCCAGTGAACCTTGGCCCTCCGGAAACCCAGGCACACAAGGGTGCGGCACGGCTCCTCCGGCGGGACCACGAGCCTTCGGGAACCCAAAATCCGCAGTCGTGCCGGAGCGACCACGACTTTCGGCGGAGGAAGAAAGTAAACTTCTCCGCGTGGCTGCCGAACGCGTGGCGGCGGCCGTCTGCGGTGGGACTTTGCCCACTGCCGCTGGCGTTCTTGGGGCGGCAGGTCAGTTACCTGTTTACGGGGTATTCGTAAGTCTCAAACGGCATGGGCAACTCCGCAGTTGTTGTGGAGCGCTGGGAGAACCAATTAGCTTGGCGATGGCTGTGGACCAGGCTGCTTATCGGGCGGCCAAAGAAGATTACCGTTTCCCCCCAATTTCCCCCGCGGAATTGAAGTACTTGGACATCGAAGTGTGGGTGCTGTGGAATTATCGCCCGATGTCTTCTCGAGGCGAAGCACGTGCAAACGAGGTGGAAATCGGCCGCCATGGTCTGCTGGTCGCCCGCGGGCCGGCACGGGGACTCCTTTTGCCGGGTGTGGCTGTGGAGTACGCCTTAGATCCCGTGAGCTTTCTTGAACACACGTGCCTCAAGGCGGGGCTGCCGGCTCAGGCGTGGAAGGCTGAAGATGTTCAGGTGTACACATTCGAAGGTTATGCTCTCCACGGGCGGCTAGCCGAGCTGGTTAGCCCCCTACCAGAAGACACCCTCTTGCCCGGCCCGACAGATCACGAGCTTCATCAGCTTGCGGCGGTGGTTCGGCAGAATGTGTGGGCACTTCTCACCGGAGCCACCCCCACGTTTTACCATCCGCAACTGTTTGACGGCCAGGTGTGCGGGCTTGTCCTGTGGGCCGAGTTGCCGGGTTGGAAAGAGCCGGTTCAAGAACTTAGGCTTCACCTCCGGCCGGATGTACCACTTCAGTCTACGCTTTACGATCTCACCCAAGCCTTAAGCCGGGCGTTGCTCGCCCGGCAGTTGACCCCGACGGTATTTCCCCAACTGCGTGTGGACGTTGCGGTGCTGTGGGATGTGCTGCCCCACCGAACGGTCGCCGGGCCGGATTGGGCAGGCTTCGACTCTGGCCGCCGGGCGATGATGGTCATCGCGGAAAATGCCTGGGGGCTTGCCTACTCACCGGGCCGAGCACCAGACCAGATCCTTGCGACGGTTATGCACGGTCTTCCTTTGCGACGTCCACAGGAAGCTTTCGTTTATTCGTTCCGGGTGGCAAGCACTCGCAAGGAGTGGGAAATCCGCCGGCAACCGGAAAGGCAAGTGACAACGGTGCGGCAACCGGTGGTGGCTGGGCGATTTTACCCGGCCACTGCCGAATCCATCACAAGTCAACTTTCCAGCTGGGCCACCCGACCGGTCGTCCCAGAAAATTGGGCCGGGGCGCTTGTCCCTCACGCCGGCTGGATGTATTCCGGCAGGCTCGCCTTCGAAACACTGCGCCACGTGGAGATCCCGGGCACTGTCCTCATCTTCGCTACAAAGCATCGGCCGGAAGGTGCCTCGTGGGCGGTCGCACCCTATGAACGGTGGCTCCTGCCGGATGGAGAGGTGAGCGGTGATGTTCGTTTGGCGAAGAAGCTCGCGGAGGAAGTAGCCGGGCTGGCTTTGGACGCCGCTGCCCACGCTCAGGAGCATGCCGTCGAGGTTATTCTTCCGATGCTCCGTTTTCTAAAGCCGGACGTCCGAGTGGTGGCCATTGTGATGCGAGGAGGTGATATCGAGGAGTTGGAAAGTTTTGGCGCACAGGCTGCCGCCGTACTGAGCAAGGAGGCCACTATTCCCCTGATTGTTATTTCGACCGATTTCAGCCATTATGTGCCCGAGGATGAAGCCCGCCGGCTGGACAAGCTAGCCATCGAGGCCATGGAAAGATGTCAGCCGGAGGAACTTTTCGAGATTGTGCGCCAAAAACAGATCTCAATTTGTGGGCTAATTCCCACTGTGGCGGCTCTCTTCACCCTTCGAAGTCTCGGGCGACTGAGTGAGTGCTACCGGGTGGCGTATACCACAAGCGGGGAGGTTAGTGGCGACCGCCGAGCCGTGGTTGGCTATGCAGGCCTTCTGTTCCGTTAGACTTGCCTATCCCATGGGCCGCCGAACACCGGCGTCCCCGGAGTTTTTCGGATCTTCCCGCCGCTCTTTCGACTTTCTGTCATCGCCACTCTCGAATAGCCAGCTGTCAGTTATTAAAATCTGACCACCGGATTGAGGAATGTGCACATTTGGGCGGCGTGGCCAAGGCAACCCAACTTCGGCTCAGCGGTCGGATTGTCAGCAATCTCTCCTGGTCGAACACACTTTGTACGAAGGGCTTAGAGCCGTGATCGTTCAGGGCATCCGCTACGACACGGGTCAGCCGGCTCGAGTGACCATTGAACAAGGACGGGTGCGGTTTGTAGCCGCTCGTGTTCCGGAGACAACCTTGGCAACACGACTTCCCTGGCTTGTCCCCGGTTTGCTGGACATTCAAGTCAACGGATATGGAGGCCAAGAGTTTGCATCGGCTGATCTAACAGAGGAAAAAGTTCGCACGATCGCCGAACAGCTCCTCCACTTTGGTGTGACGCGATTTTGCCCGACCTTGACGACCCAGCCCCCCGAAGTGTTCGACAAAGCTCTGTCCGTGATTGCCCGCGCTTGCGAAAGCGATCCATGGCTTCGTCAAGCGATTGTCGGCATCCACTTGGAAGGACCATTTTTATCTCCTGAGGACGGCGCTCGCGGGGCCCATCCTCGCGAATGGTGCCAGCCGCCAGACTGGGAGCTTTTCTGCCGCTGGCAGGAGAAAGCCGGTGGACGAATTCGACTTGTCACTCTGGCACCCGAGTTACCGGGAGCAACCGACTTCATTGAAAAGGTGGCCGCGCGCGGGGTGATAGTCGGAATTGGCCACACGATGGCAAATAGTCAACAGATTCGCGCCGCAGTCGAGGCCGGTGCTCGCCTGAGCACACACCTTGGTAACGGTTGTCCTGCCCAGATGCACCGGCATCACAATCCCATATGGCCTCAGCTGGCAGAAGACCGGCTCATCGCAAGTTTTATTGCCGACGGACATCATCTTCCGGCCCCGGTTCTGAAAAGTATGATCCGGGCAAAGGGGCCGAGCCGCTCCGTGTTGATTAGCGATCTTTCCGGTCAGGCGGGGCAACCCCCCGGCGTCTATCGGAGCCCGTTTTGTGACGTGGAGATTCTGCCTGACGGTCGGCTAGTGGTGCCTGGACAACGGGAATACCTGGCCGGAGCCTCCGCGCCCCTTTTGCGTGGAGTGGCCATTGCGCGGGCTTACGTGGGGGTTGATTGGGCAGTGGCCTTCGCCATGGCAAGCAAAAATCCGGCCACACTCCTTGGACTTAGTGAGGACTGGCTTCGGGAAGGAGAGCCTCCGAACTTCCTAGTGGTAGGCCTCCAGGAAGCCTCAGACGAGAACCCGATTCCAGAAATTGTGCTCCGCGAAGTTGTTTTCTCGGATCAACGGACCGCGGTTGGCTCCGCCACCTAGCGCCCCCGCCGTGGGGTGGGGACCTACCGAGCATATTGCCGGGGTCTGTGCGGCGCTTTTCCCGTAAACAACCTTCACTGTTTCTGCGGGGCGGCGACTAGCGGCGTACGTCCAAGATACGATCCGTCGTCCTCAACTCTGGCGGCCAAGAAAAGTGTGCTCCCCTTGCCGCCTCAGTCCCTCCGGCGGTCAAAGCTGGAAAAATCGAAGGTTCCCAAATCTTCCGTTGACAAAAGGCCGCGATAGCGATTTAGTTTGCCGGGGATTTCTGCCCTCCCTCAAACGGTTCAGACCGCTGGTTTTGCGCGGTACGCAAGATGACGATCTTTTTATAGGGCGGCAATGCCCCGCGGGCAAAACCAAGTAAATTGATCGCCCGATGTAACTCCCCGGCCTGCCTATAGCACATGCTGGAGGCAAGGTAAGCCGGCCGGTCGAACGGAGGCGGTATAAACCGGGCTGCCCATTCGAATGACGCACCGGCCTCCGCGAATCGCTCCTGTAGCCGGAGCGCTTCCCCCCGCAAAAGCGCCGCGCCCGGAGCAAACGGACCAAGATCACCAATTTCATCAATGATCTGCAAAGTCCGCTCCGGAAGCCCTAATTCCAGATACCCCGCTGCCTCATTAAGCCGGCGAGCTACTCGCATCCATTTGAGCTGCTCGTCCGCAGGCGGCGACAGCTCCGGCTGACCGGCAGGGCAGGCGCTCCCGGCTGCAGGGCTCTGGTGTTCCTTCTTTTTGGGATCTTCAAGTCCGGGGGTCATCTTCCTCGCCGACCCTCGCCAAACGGAAAAATCAGCTATTCGCTCGAATCAGGTTACCAAAGATTAGGAACTCAAGAGCGGGGGATTGCCCACTCGCTTTCGCAAGATCGTCCATCTGAACCCACCAGCAACACATGTGCCGAACGAATCGCTAAATACCAGATTTACAATAAATTCCGTAATTTTCGAAACTTGCGTCGTGCATATCGGAGCCTAAACAGCCCAAATCTGCCATTTTGACACCTAACTTCGGTGGAAGGCCAACTATACCCGATACCGGGCGGGTGGGTGCCAAGTCCAAACCCGCGGGAAAAGCCAGGAACCGAGTCGCGATTCCTGTAATCACGGTGCAATTCACGCGGCGCGATGGCCACCCTGTTTCCCCGGATGGAAGTTTTTCATGCGAAATAAATTGTCTTGTTACCAGGGGCTACCCGTTTCCCGCGCTGGAAGGCCACAGACTTAACCGGGGCCCAGAATCTCTTTCCGCTCTGCCAGAGATCCTACCCCTGAAAAGGGAAGGTTTTTGTGGAAAACCCCTTACTCACTCCCTGCCGCCGGTTTTTCGACTAGGCCCTGGTTGTCGCAGGGCACTACAATTGCCGCCAATTCCTTACGAATCCGAGCTCTCGTTCTCCCAGGCTGGATGGGCAAATCACAAATCGGTCGTTCTCCATGTTCGGACACGGAGGTCCGAGCCAGTACCGCCGTACAGCTTTTTTGCCTCGGGGTCAAAACCGAGGGGCTTGCTTTCTGTTCTTGCTAAGCCTTCCGCTTGGGTTAACTCTTGTTGGGGCCGTGGGCAAAAAGGCTTGCCCTGAACCCCCGGTCACCCACCCGCAGCACACCATGACGCTAAGGATCACCTGGTGGGGGGATCAGCCCGGCCGATGGCATGCCATCGCTCTCCTTGACCGCGGGAGAATCGAAAGCGTTCAGCCTCTTGCCCTTGAGCCAGATGCTGCCGCCTCCGTGTGGCTTGAGCCGCTAGGCTCGGTGGCCGATCTTCCGCCCGAAATGTCGGCCACACTATCCGCTTCGTCGACATCCCTAAAGGTCGAGCCAATTTTCCTCCGCCGGGTCGATGGGGTTGAACTGACAATTCAAGCTCCAAAAGATGCAAAACTCTTCGTTGGACTTCGACCACACGAGTCAGTAGAACGTGCCTGGCTCACTCTTGCTCTTAGCGAGCTGGCCGACCACCCGAAGGAGCTCGAAGTCCCCCAATACGGCTTGCGATTGCTTGCAAAACGCCGGGCAGACGATGAGCTGAAAATCCACGTGCACAAGCCATCTCTTGTCTTTAGGCCACAGGAAACATTTTCCTTCCGCATCGAGCCTCAGTTGGAACATAAAAGCGGCCAGGAGCCGCTGCGTCTTCAGCTTCGCCTTGTTCATCTGCCAAGCGGAAAAGAACAATGGCGACAAGACGCGGAGATGGCCCCGGCCACGCAATCCCTACCCTTTGCCGTGCGACTTCCAAATGAAGAAGGCGTTTACGAACTTATCGTCACAGTCGAACCAACCCCTCGGGTACCGCTACCGACGCTTAGAGGCCTGCCAACTCTGCCCACACTTCCCCCGCTTCAATCTCTCCCCGAGCCGCCTTGGACAAAAGCTCCCCTCGCCACTCGGAGAGTCCAGCTTATTGTGCTAGCTGACGTAGAATCGGAGCCAGCATCATCCGGCACAACCTGGCGCCAAATAGGCCAGCTTGAACCCGGGGCTACGCGCTGGCGAGAACGGCTGGCCGGCCTCCCCCAGCCCCACCGCCTTTTACCGTTTACCCGGCCCACCGTTGTCTCCCGAGGGGCTCAAACTGTTCGCCAAGGTGATGCGACCTGGACCCAGCTTGAACCAGCAAGTCCCCAAGGTGAGGCCAACTACTACTTGGTGACCCTTCCTATCGACAAAACCGGGATCCCGCACCTCCTGGAAGTTGAAATCCCTGACAACCATCCACAGATCTTAGCGCTTTACATTCTTGAACTGACAGCTGCCGGAAGCTATTGGCCCGTGGCAACTTCCGCCATCTTGGTTCCCGAAGACCCTGTCCAGGCTTCCACCTCGGCGCAAGCAAGCCGTCATCAAGTCATTTTTTGGCCACGGACGAAGGAACCGCTTCTCCTTTTTGCTAATCTGAGCTTCTCCCGGCCTGCCCGGTGGGGGAAAATAGCACTGATGTCAACGCTCGGGCGGCTCATGCCAAGCGAGATCGACGTGGGGCGCCCTACAGGACGGATAGTTGCCGCGTATTCCGCTCGGCCGTGGTCACCCGAAATGTTCGGAGCAAGCGTCCGGACCTCAGAGGACTGGGCCGCTCGCGATTGGCTATCCTTTTACGAAGGGGCAATTCACTTTGTGGATTATCTACGCTTTCAGGGGTATAACGCGGTGTGCTTTCCTGTCTACGCCGAAGGCGGCGGCCTTTACCCCAGCCAAGTCCTTCAACCAAATTGTCGTTACGACACCGGCCCATTGGCCGAGGCCGGGACCGATCCGGTTCGCAAGGATGTGGTTGAACTCTTTGCGCGCCTATGCGACCGAACAGGGCTTGCTTTTATCCCCGCTTTAGAGCTGGCAGCACCCCTGCCGCAGCTTGAGTGGCTCCTCCGGCATGAGCACCCGGAAAGCGAAGGCCTCCTTCTTGTAGGCGAACCATCGGTCCCTCGCGGTATCAGTGGGCCTCATCCCCGGTACAATCCCCTTCATCCACAAGTTCAAGCGGTCATTGAGCGGGCTGTCGACGAACTACTCGACCGCTATGCGGACCACGTGTCCTTTTGCGGAATTGCGATCCAACTGACCCCAGAGACGTTTACCCATTTTCCCGGATTATCCTGGCCGCTCGATGGGTCGACGCTGCGACAATTTCAAGAAGCAACAGGGATAAAGTTAGGAGGAACCGGCGCTACTGCCACTCCTCCGGCAGTGCTCTTGACGACGCAATTTCGCCAGGAGTGGCTTACCTGGCGGGCAAAGCAACTCACCCAGTTCTATGGGCGGCTAGCCGCCAAGATTGCCTCGCGAAAGTCCACAGCCTCGCTATTCCTCGTGGGTCCGGAAGTATTCGACACGCCCGAGCTTCGCCATCACCTTCGGCCCAGGTTGCCGCAGCAGCTCACCTTGGCCGATGCCTACCTGCTTCTGGGACTTGATGTCAACATCCTTGCCCAGCAAACAGCGGTTGTCCTCCTGCGGCCGCAATGTTACGTCCTTCCATCGGGGGACGGCGTTGACTTCCCCTTGCCCGGACTTGCCCATCTGCCGGACTACGACCGCCTATTGGCGGCCTTTCCGAGGCGGGGTGCGCTTCTTTTCCGTCGTCCTGTTACCGCTCAGCTAGGCTCCTTCCAGCATGTGCTCCAAAGCCCACTCCCTCAGGCCGCCATTCTCGAGTGGTCGATGGCCGGCTGCCAAGTTCGTCGCCCGCTTGTTGAGGCTCTTGCGGATTTAGATCCGCAGGTCATCTTCGACGGCACGTGGCAGCCATCAACAACTCGTGAAGACTGTTGGGCGGAGACATTAGCAGCCATTGGCCAAATGGCGCCAAGCGCCCAGGCAATTTCTCAAACGCCAAGTGACCAAGGATCCACAATTCCGGTGGTCATCCGGTCCCAACCGAGCCGGCAGGGGAGCGTCCTCTCGATGATCAATCCTACAAGATTTGCCCTCGGAATATCCGTCCGGCTGGCTGGGGCGACTGCGGCACCAGATGTTATCTTTCCCCCTGCCGCCACCATTTCCTTCCGGTCACATCCACAAGGGGCGATCCTTGCCGGGACAGTCGAACCTTATCAGGTGGTGGTCCTCGCCTTCCCCGAGACAAACGTAAACGTTTTAAGTGCGGAAGTGACATGGCCGCCAGGCACCGGCGAGCAACTGGCCCGGGAAATCCAGCAACTCTCCACCGCTTTAGCGATGCTCCGCAGCCCCCCCTTGTGGCCCATTCTTCAAAACCCCGGGTTTGAGCAGCCCCCGCAAGTTGGCTCCCCGCCGGTCGGTTGGCTACTTCTTGGTCCGCCCGAGGCCACCGCCGAATTAGACCCCGCAGTCAAACGGAGCGGAAATTTCAGCCTTCGTTTACGCTCCCCTCGGGCCGGAGCAACAGTGGTCAGCCATCCATTCCAGCCGCCAGTAACCGGTCGGCTTGCTGTGCGCGTGTACTGTCGCGCCGGGTCGGCCGTGCCACGTCTTCGACTCGCCCTAGAAGGCCGCACCACGGCGGGGGCGGTTACCGTACTTGGCGAGACGATTAGCCTGGCCGGGCCTGCCGCAGGCATGAACTCCGCAAGTGGCGAATTCCATTTTGTTGACCTGGAAATAGCCGATCTCCCCACCGCCGATTTACAAGCTGTCCGTTTACGCGTTGACCTTCTTGACCCGGGCGAACTGTGGCTTGACGATGTCCTCCTGTCGCAAGTAGCTTTTAGCCGGGTGGAACTTGTCGAACTAATGAAGCTTGTAGCCCCCGCGGAAGCACAAGTCGCTCAAGGCAAATTTGCCGAGCCGCTTCGGCTCCTTGATTCGCCGTGGTCAGGATTCTTGAAAAAGTATGTGATCCTCCCGGCGGGCATCAGTCTGCCGCAGCCCGTACCCACCGTGGCCGAGGTGCCGCCGTCGACTCCTTCCACACCAGAAACCCAGCAGTCGCCAAGTCCGTTCATGCGGATGTGGGAGTGGCTGCCGAAGCGGCTTCGCTTTTTCTAGATGACAGCTGTGTACGCCAAGAACCAAGCGTCAACAGCCGCCTGTTGGCTTTCGAAGAGGCTAAACAAACCTCCGCGGCGAAACACAAAACCAGCACGACGGCAACCCCGTTATTGCCGCGGACCGGCAGCAATGTAGATAAGAAATTGCTCCGTAAGAGCACCTCGCGCAACCGCCCGTTGACTTGCAAGAAAAGAAACCGACTAGGTCAAGCCTGGGAGAGAACTTCGAGACTGAGGGGACAAAGCGTTTAGCAACTTGCGGCGCGGTGCCAGCGTTAAGGGAACAGGGTGGCTTTGTAAAGGATCCAAGCGCCTTACCAATTGGCCGCAACAGCCTAAGCTCGGTAGATGCGAAGTTGCCGTCTTAAGCGGAGGATCTGCGCATCGCGAGTGGCCAGCTCCTCGTCCGACCGGCATCGCGTGGAAAGGAGCTGATCAAGCATCGCTTGAGCTGCTTCGCCGTCGATCTCCTCCGGCCTGAGGATTTTCCGCCCTAAAATTCGCACCCGGTCGCGGATAACTTCGGCTATGGCCTCTTCAATGTAGTACCGGGCCACCTCTCCTCCGGAGCGAATCCGCAATTCGCCAGGAGCAAGCTCGGCGACCAATTCCTGCCGACCTGGGGCAATACCTAGTTCCCCGTCTTCTAAGGGCACAACGACAAACTCGGCCGGACCGGAGAAAATCACACGATCCGGCGTCAATACAACACATTGCAAAACGCGTTCAGTCATCGCAAGTTAGGTGTCCGGACGTCTCCACCAATCACGATCAAGCGGCCACCTCGTTGGCGCAGGCCCAGGGCGAATCATCGCGCGATAGCTAGCCCTCTCGTTTACAGCCGGCCCTCCCGTTTGAGCCGCTCGGCCTGTTCGGCCGCCTGTTCAATCGGACCGACATACATGAATGCTTGTTCCGGTAAATGATCCCACTTGCCTTCCAAAATCTCCTCGAAGCTCCGGATCGTATCCTCAAGTGGGGTAAACTGCCCCGGTTTACCGGTAAATGCTTCGGCCACTAAGAAGGGTTGGGAAAGGAACCGCTCGATCCGCCGCGCCCGATGGACCACGAGCTTGTCCTCTTCGCTTAGTTCATCTACGCCGAGAATGGCAATAATGTCCTGCAATTCCCGATAGCGCTGGAGAACCATCTGCACCTGTCGGGCCACACGATAGTGTCGCTCGCCAACATACTGCGGATCTAACACGCGACTGGATGAGGCTAGGGGATCCACCGCCGGATAAATACCCTTTTCGGCGATCGACCGATCCAAGTATATGAAGGCATCCAATTGCGCAAAAGCCGTGGCCGGTGCCGGATCCGTAGGGTCATCAGCAGGGACATAAACTGCTTGCACAGAGGTAATCGCCCCTCGAGAGGTCGAGGTGATCCGCTCCTGCAATTCGCCCATTTCCGTGGCCAACGTGGGCTGGTAACCTACGGCGGAAGGCATCCGGCCCAAAAGGGCCGACACTTCGCTACCGGCTTGGGAGAAGCGAAAGATGTTGTCGATAAACAAGAGGACATCGGCGCCGGTAGTATCGCGGAAATACTCCGCCATGGTCAATGCCGACAAGGCCACCCGGAGCCGCGCCCCGGGCGGTTCGTTCATCTGGCCAAAGACCATGCAAGTCTGCTCGATAACTTTTCGGCCAGTCGAGCCGATCGTGGTCCGCTGCATTTCAAGCCACAGGTCATTTCCCTCGCGGGTGCGTTCCCCCACACCGGCAAACACAGAATATCCCCCGTGCTTCGTGGCAATCCGGGCGATCAGTTCGGTCAGAATGACTGTCTTGCCGAGACCAGCGCCGCCGAATAACCCGGCTTTTCCCCCGCGGACAAAAGGTGTCAACAAGTCGATGACCTTGATACCCGTCTCAAAAATTTCCGTCTTAGTGCTCACCTCGGTCACCGCTGGGGCAGGTCGATGAATTGGCCACCAATCTTCCGCCTCCACAGGACCTCGGCCGTCGATCGGCTCTCCGAGGAGGTTAAACACCCGGCCCAAGATCCCCTTTCCCACCGGGACCTTTACCGGCCCGCCTGTGTCCACGCACCGCATTCCCCGAACCAGGCCATCGGTACTTCCGAGGGCAATACAGCGGACACGTCCACCTCCAAGGTGCTGCTGCACTTCGCCAGTCAAGCGAATTTTCCGCCCTTTAAAATCCTCGTCGATCCGCACCGCGTTATAGATGGCCGGCAGGCGATCCTCCGGAAAAGCCGCATCAAAGGTCGCCCCGATCACCTGAATCACCCGACCCACGCTTTGTTCGGTCCGTTTTTCCGTCACCTCTACAGACATCGCCTCTCCGGCTCCAACCCTAAAGCTTCACCCGGAAGGTAACTAACCGTTTCCGGAGTTCTCAGTTCTTATCGTCAACAGAAACTAAATAGCTCCCCGACTTTCCCGCATTGTGCGGCCAAAAATTTCCCCAGGCCGACTTGGCAACTAGGTCTTCGCCGCCAACCGATGATGCCGTCGCACTCACGCCCGGCCAAAGCGCTAGTTCGGGCAAGATCCTCCTCCGCCGCTAGCGCTGTAGAGCCTCGGCGGCTGACATCAGCTCCACCAGTTCTGAGGTAATCTGCGTCTGGCGAGCACGGTTGTACATCATGGCCAGCCGCGACAACATGTTCTCCGCATTCTCCGTGGCTGCTCGCATGGCAATCATTCGCGCAATTTGCTCGGAAGCTGCCGCATCAAAGAAAGCCCGCTTCAACCGGGCAAAAAACACTTCGCGGATCAGCCAGTTAGTTGCTCGAATTGCCTCAGGCAAAAGCTCAAACTGGAAAAAAGTTGGCAATTCCCAAGCGGATTCCTTGTGTATCCGCCCGCCTGCCTCTGCCGGCGGCAGCAGCCGTTCCACAAGCGGCGTTTGCCGGCTAAGCGTCTCAAGTGCCATGTAAACAACATCAAGCGAGGCTAACGCCCCCGTGAGATACAGATCCCAAAATCGACCGGCAAGCACGTCGACATCTTCGGCCCGTAGTTTTTCCCCGAAATGGGTGTATATCTCCGCTGGAGTAATTCCGCTAAAGCGGAGCATGCTAGCGGCACGCTTACCACTTATTTCCAGCCGCCACCGATTCCCATCCCCTGCCAAGTTATGTTTTTGCCAGTAGGCAGCCAGTACGCGAACAAGCGCGGTGTTATAGCCGCCGCATAGCCCGCGGTTGGAAGCGATAAGAAGCACGTAACGGCAAGCCTCGGGTCCAGACGGTGCCCGCCAATATGGGCTCTTGTGTGCCCAGTCGGCCACGCGAAGATGTTCCAGGATCGACTCCAAATGACCAGTGTAATCGGCCATAGCCAGCGCCCGGTCAGCCGCGCGGCGGAACCGCGCTGTGGCAATGAGGCCCATCGTTCGCGTGATTTTCCAAATGTTGCGAACGGCGCGGCGACGTTTAGCCAGGGCACGTGTTTTAAGCATGGACCCCATCCCCGTTTTTTGTCAACACCACATTAGGCCCGGACCAAACTTGGCCGTGCCCGCCCTCTGGATTCTTGGTACTGTTTTTCAAACTCGGCCAAGGCGGCTTTCAGCTCATCCTCGGTGCGGGAGTCCAGGTCCTTAGTCTCGGTGATACGCTCCCAAATATGCCGTTTTTTCTCGTGGATAAACCGGAGGAATTCTCGTTCCCAGGTTCCCACCTCTTCCACCGGTATCCTATCGAGCCAGCCGTGAGTGCCAGCGTAAATCACCAAAACCTGGTCGGTGACATGCATCGGCTGGAAAAGACCCTGTTTGAGGAGCTCGGTCATACGATAACCGCGTTCCAACCTGGCTTGGGTGGCCGGGTCGAGCTCCGTGCGCAGCTGGGTAAACGCCTCCAGCTCGCGGAAGGCGGCCAAGTCCAGTCGCAGACCACCTGCCACTTTTTTCATCGCCGGGATTTGTGCCTTCCCGCCCACTCGGCTGACGGAAATGCCGACATTCATTGCCGGCCGTTGACCGGCGAAAAATAAATCGGTCTGCAAATAGATTTGCCCGTCAGTAATGGAAATCAAATTGGTAGGAATATAGGCGGAGACCTCACCTTCCAATGTCTCCACAATAGGCAGAGCCGTCAACGAACCACCGCCTAACTCGTCGCTCAGCTTGGCCGCCCGCTCGAGCAGTCGGCTATGGCAATAGAAGATGTCGCCGGGGTAGGCCTCCCGCCCCGGGGGACGCCGCATCAAAAGCGAGAGCTGCCGATAGGCCTGTGCCTGGCGGAGAAGATCATCGTAAACAATAAGGGCGTGCTCCCCTTTGTACATGAAGTACTCCGCCATCGCGCAGCCGGCATAGGGGGCAATGTACTGAAGCGGGGCTGGATCACTCGCGCAGGCCACCACCACCGTTGTGTAATCCATGGCCCCGTAGCGGCGGAGCACATCCACCACATAAGCCACGGTCGATTCCTTCTGGCCAATGGCCACATAGAAGCACTTAACACCCGTCCCCTTTTGATTAATGATGGTATCAATACAAATCGAGGTCTTTCCGGTTTTGCGATCGCCAATGATAAGCTCCCGCTGGCCGCGTCCAATCGGTGTCATTGAATCGATGGCCTTAATACCCGTCTGGAGCGGCTCGTTGACCGGCTGACGCTCCGCCACACCAGGTGCTGGCGATTCCACCAGGCGTCGCTGCGTGGTTTCGATCGGTCCGCGCCCGTCCAAGGGGTTACCCAGTGGATCCACCACTCGGCCGAGGAGGGCCTCACCGACTGGCACGCTCAGAAGCTCGCCGGTGGCCCGGACCTCTTCGCCTTCGCGGACGCAGAGCCAATCGCCCAAAATGATCACGCCAACAGAATGCTCTTCCAGGTTAAACGCCAGTCCCATAGCCCCGCTCGCAAAGCGGACCATTTCGCCGGACATTACCTCCGGCAAGCCATACACGCGGGCGATACCGTCGCCCACCTCGAGGACACGACCAACCTCGGCAACCTCGATTCGGGACTGGTAATGCTCAATTTCCTGCTGAAGAACGGAAGCGATCTCGTCGACTCTGAATCTCATGGACCGCTCTATCCACAATTTGTTGGGCTAGACTTCGCAGCTGTCCTGCCACGGAAGCATCGTACACTTTGTCGCCGATGCGAACGACAATTCCGCCGATAAGCTGCGGGTCAACTCGATACGTCAATATCGGCTCCTTCCCCACCATTTCCCGCACTGCTTGGACCACTAGAGCTTGCTCCTGAGCGTCCAAGGGAAAGGCGGTAGTAACCTCGGCGGCCACCCGGCCAGCGGCTTCGTCAACAAGAAGGCGGAACTCCCGGTAGATCTCTCTCAGGAGGGGTACCCGGGCACGACGCACCACCACCTTAAGAAAGTTAAGAAAAATCGGCACAGCTTGAGGCCCCAGCACTCGGTCGAGTACCGCCTCTTTTTCCGCAAACGGGATAAAAGCCGAAGCCAGTAGGAGTTCAAACTGCGGAAACTCTTTGAAAACCTCTTGAAGAAGAGAGTCAAATTGCTCAAGTACTTTGTCGACTAATCCGGCATTTTGGGCGGCCCCAAAGAGAGCTTTCGCATAGGCTCGGGCTACCGGCTCCGCTTGAATCTGTGCCCAAAAAGCCGCAGCAAACCGGGCATGGCTTGAACTATAATCCGTTGCCATTCTCTGGCTTGAAAAACCTCAATTGTTCCAACTAGACTTTCGCCCAAATCAGCCGGGCGACTAGGTACGCCGCTCATCGGTGGCGGAGAAAATTTTCCCGGTAAACTGCCGGCCCCGCTGGAATAGCCTCAACCGGCTCCTACTCCCGCTTTTCCTCCCGCCGAGGCCATTCCCGCGTGCACTCCGTCCTCCGAGTTTGCGCTGGCAACTTGAGCAATTTGACCTAGTGCCTCGCTAAGAAGGCGACGATGCGTTGAGGCATCCAGTTGCGATCGCATCAAGCGACCCGCGATTTCCACCGCCAAACTGGCCGCATATTGAACAAGCTGCCGCGAGGCCTCGTCGGCTGCCTTTTCCAGCTGCTCCAGCCGCCGTTTATGCTCCGCTTCGGCTTCCAGACGTGCCTGGGTAAGAATTTCCGTTGCCCGACGCTCCGCTTCGTCAACCGCCCGCTGCAGGATCCGCTGAGCTTCCTCACCAGCAGCTTGCAATCGCGCTTGATGTTCACGAAGAAGCTCCTCGGCCTTCTGAAGACGCCGTTCGGCCTCAACAAATTGCTCGGCCAGGTGCCGCTCCCGGCGATCAAGTGCCCGCGCGATGGGCGACCAAGCCAGTGGCCCTAAGATCGCCAAAAGGACGATAAAGACCACACCTGTCCACAAAGCAAGGTCGGTGCGGAATTCAAGCGGATTAAGCGGGACGTCCCCTTCCCCATGCCTCCCGGAGGAATGCTCGTCAACCTGCCGCTCAATCGCACCGGTTAACGCAAAATAGACGGGTTGATCTAGCGCCCCCAACACAAACCCAAAACGAGGAAGCCCGGGTGCTTTTGAGGGCATATCTCCGGCAAGCAAAGCCCCTTTGGCCGAGGATACACAGCGGAAGACCCCACCTCCGGCCCCCCGAAAGACAACGGCGGCATCGCTCTCCGGTCCCGCCAAAGCTTCCGCCACAAGCGCCCCCAACACTATGAGCACGGCGCAGAGCGGCCGAATAAGCGGCGGAAAACTTAAGCAGGAGCCTAAACCCGTTTTCATCCTACCCAGCACCGTTTTAAAGACCATCGATTCTCACGGGGGTTTTAATCGGCGCCACCGAGGCCCACTGAGTTGGCAGTTGTCTCCTTAGGTTTCTTCTTGGCCAAGGCAATTCGGCCAAACCCGGTCCATGCCCCGACCAATAATTCTCCCTACACCCGGAAAAGGGAAATAAGGAGCACAATCAGGGCGAAAAAGGTGACACCTTCGATCAAAGCAGCTGCCACCAGCATGGCGGTCTGGATGTTCCCGGCGGCTTCCGGTTGCCGAGCCATGCTTTCCACCGCCGCTTGTCCAATCCGGGCGATGCCGAAGGCGGCTCCGGCAATGACCGCCCCCGCTCCTATGGCGGCCCCCACGGGGATCCAGCTACGCCCCGGCAAAAGCTCCGAGGCGCCTCCCGCGGCCTCTTGCTGAGCGTACGCACTCACCGGCAGCAAACTCACCGCAAGGAAAACCGCACATGCAAGTGCCAGTCTGCCAACCCAAGTCACCGTCTCTTGCTCCTTGTCCCCGTGTAACAAGTAATTCCGACAACCGATTGCTTCCTGGATCCCTACCGAATGGCTCTCATTTCGCAAGTCGACTCTGCGGAACAATAATCCCCCGGACTCTTGGCCAAATCATCCAGCAAGTCGAGGAAGGCACAAACGGGGGGAAGTGCAAAAAGCTGCCGAGTATGCTCCGCCAGAGCAGCAGAATGCTCCCGGCACGCCGGGAATCAGCGAGGGCCACCTCCTTTAGCCCAACGCGTCTCGGCGGAATTGGTAGTTCAAATCTGAAAAGTATGTTTCGATTGCTGCCGACTGTCAACCGCCGGCGGCATCCTCCCAAGTCGAGGATTCTAATCCCCTCCGATGAGCGGATAAGATCTTGCCCTTTCACGGGCAGTCTTTGTCCCTTCAAACAACGGGTTGGGCTGCGAGTTAAAAGTCCCCTGGGTCGAAATCCGCTTCCCCGCGGAAAACGGGAAAGAAGGGACCCTTTACAAAAGGCGGATCAACTCGGAGGGGCCGATCGGAACGAACACCGAGGCAATTCGCCGGTCAATGAGCGTGGATGGCCATTCCAATAAAGATGCTGGAAAGCGTAGCAAACACGTAGGCCTGCAAGAAAGCGACGAGCAATTCAAGCAAAGAGACGGCCACCGCGCCCAGGATGCTGAATACTGTCACACCCCCCCACAGGAACAAATTGGCCGGCGCTGCCGCTGCAATAAACCCTACAATCACTGCCAACACAAAGTGTCCCGCGAAGATATTGGCAAGGAGTCGCACCGCAAGAACCGCATGGCGAATGAAAAGCCCCCACACTTCCAGCACCAAAATCAGCGGAAAAAGGAAGACCTTGATTGCCAGTGGGACGTCCATGTGCGGCACCAAAGCCAGCCAATATCCCCCCAGCCCATGGACGCTGATCCCCGTCAAGACCACCGTAGCAAAAGTCAAGGTAGCCAGCGCCACTGTCACTGCAAAAGCCCCAGTGGGCGAACCCGCCCACGGCACCAACCCCAGCAAATTGCAGATCAGAACGAAAAAGAACAGGTTCCAGACAAACGGCAGGAACCGATCGGCTTCCTTTCCCCCGATCGCTGGTCGCACGATTTCATCACGAATAAACAAAAGCAGAATCTCGAGCGCATTCCAAAACCGGCCCCGGGGCGGACCAATCCGTCTTAGTCGCCAAGCAAGTGGCACGAAAATCAAAAGCATGATCAGGCCGGCAACCACCTCCAGGACCATAAATTTCGTCAACTGGAAGGAAAACCCGAGCATCTCGATCCGTGGCAACGGAATCCGCCCCGGATGAGTTTCCCCCGCTCGCCAGGCCTCCGGGAGCCAGTACCACACTATCTGCGGAACGTGGAAGGCTACGTCGTCTTTGACATGGTTTGCAAGCTCGCCGATGTTGAGCATCGTTCTCGCTTCTTAGAGCAAACAAGGATCAACCGGGCTTATCACCGAGAAATCATCATTTGCCGTGGATGCTTTCCTTTCCCGCCCGTTGAGAGCGCCGCCATTCTGGAATAAGTCCCACCCAAAAAATAGCGCAGTAAAAGGCGGCTGTGTAAATGGCGATTGCTTCGGCCCCTTGGCCGGCGCGCTCCATGAGAATTAGCGCAATCGCCACAAGTGGCGCAAACATGCGAAAGAACATCCCGCTTAACCAAATCACCCACCAAGGACTTCCACCCAATACTGCCCCGGGTAAAAGCCCCGCAAGCATTGCACCCAAAGCTAGGGCCAATCCCCACCAACCGGCTGTCCGCTCCAACTCATCCTCGGAAAGTTTGACAACAGTGACCACTATCCAAGCAATGAGGGCAAGACCGGCCAACCCGAACCAAAAATGCCCCCTCGCAGCCACGCGAAACGCCCATCCGATAGCCACCTCCCAAATGCGTAGCATGGCTTATCCTCGTAGGACGGGAAGGATTTCTCGCGGAAGGGCGCCGAGACAACCGTTCCCTTACTTTGTCACCGGGTTTTCCCTTCGTCAACGTGGCGGCCAAGCGTTTACGGGCTCATGAGATGCCTGTATCCCAATCGCTGTAAACACCCTCAGTGCCGTCGGGATATCGATGATCTAAGTGCCCTGCCGGCAGCCACTGTACGTTACCCAATATTCTTCGCCTAAGGCCAGGTAGGAGGGCTTACCCGTCGACGAAGACTTTTCCCAAACGCGTAAACTCCATTGGGGTTTTTCGTGGCATTGGTTTACGCGTGTCAAGTCAGGCCGCTTAGGGCTTAAAAGTTCCCCGGCAGCATATGCCCTAGCTTGTCCCGCTTGGCTGCCAGGTATCGCGCATTTTCGTCCCGAATCGGCCCCACGATTGGGACTTGATCCACAACTTCTAAATCAAAGCCACTGTACACACAGGCGTCCGTTTTCTTAGGATTGTTTGTCAACAAACGAATTCGCGAAAGTCCCAAGTCTTTAAGGATCTGAATGCCAATACCGTAATCGCGGGCGTCAGCCTGATGGCCCAGGGCCAAATTGGCTTCAACCGTGTCCAGCCCTTGATCCTGGAGAGCATAGGCTTTGATCTTTTCTGCAAGGCCAATGCCGCGGCCTTCCTGCGGCAAGTAGACAAGCACCCCGACGCCTTCCCGGCCAATCATGTCTAAAGCCAAGTGAAGTTGGTCGCCGCAATCGCACCGCAGCGACTCTAGCAAGTCCCCCGTGAAGCATGAAGAGTGGAGCCGCACCAGTGGCGCAGGACAAGCTGCCGGATCGCCAAATACAATCGCTAGCGGCTGCTGAGATTCGTACTTAACTTGGTAAATAATGATTTTTGCTTTGCCGTACCGCGTGGGGAGTGCAGCTTCAGCGATTCGGCAAACCAACTTCTCCATTCGCCGCCGGTAGCGAATCAGGTCCTCAATCGTCAGAATGACCAGCCGAAACTGTGCTGCCAGGTCGTAAAGTTCCGATCGGCTGGCGCGATCTCCCTTATCGTTTAGGATCTCGCACACCACCCCAGCGGGGGTTAAGCCGGCAAGCCTGGCAAGGTCGACGGCGCACTCCGTGTGGCCCGCCCGGCGGAGAACTCCACCCTCCTTCGCCTCAAGCGGTAAGACGTGGCCGGGTCGGACAAAATCCGAAGGTTTGCTTGCAGGATCGACTAATGCCCGAATGGTTCGGGCCCGTTCCGCCGCAGTAATGCCGGTCCTGCAACTGCGATGATCCACCGGGACCGTGAAGTTTGTCCCCAACGGGGCAGAATTGTGCTCGACAATGGGGTGCAACTCCAGCCGGCGGCAAACCTCCGGAAGAATCGGAGCACAGACGAGGCCGCGGCCGTGGGTAATCATGAAATTGATTATCTCCGGAGTGACCTTTTCGGCGGCGCACACAAAATCCCCCTCATTTTCGCGGGTCTCATCGTCCATCACGATGACGATTTCCCCCCGCCGGATGGCCGCAATCGCCGCCTCGACCAGCGCAAACGATTCTTCCGGCTTCCTAGTCACTTCTCCCATACCGGCATGCCCTCATCAGGGCGCAAAACCCACCCCTACAGCCGGGGTGTTGGCAAGCTGTATTGACGGGGTTTTTTCCTAGCCATTATTGTTGCCCGGCGGAAACCTGAGCAAGCAAGACAAGAATGACGATCTGCTGCCCAAGGCGCTGAAAGGGCCGCCGGCCTCTTGCGGGCGCCTTTTCCAGCGCCACCCGCTAGGGGCTTAGTGCCACCGGTCCCCTAGTACCCTCTGGCAGTCGGAAAGGCAAGACGTTCTCACGCACTAGTTCCCAAGGGGGGGTGGTGCGCAAAAATCAGCAAATTCCCTCAGGGGAAGGGGCATCATATTCCCCCGCAAAGAGCGCCAAGTCGAGCGCCTGTCGCTTGGGCAAGACTTCCCGTATGTCTTACTCAGCTCGGCGCAATCTCTCGCGATGATTGGCAGGACTCGAAAAGCCGGCATATAGCTCCGGCGCCCAATCCTCCGAGCATCCTTTAGTTCTACATAGGTCCTCGGAGGACAATACATCTTCTAAATCTTCTAAACTTTCCAGTTTGCCCATCTTCAGAATAAGGTGGCTTTAAGGCGGATCTATGTCTCATCGATTCTCGATTCGACTCAGTACCGCACTCCCTGAGCCGTCTCTTTTCTCAGAGCGGGTTTCGGGTTATCGCGCAGCCTTAAGTGGGCTGCCGGCTGCCGGTCGAAAAAAAGATCCGCTCCCCTTCTCACGCAAAAAATGTGGAACACGCGCGGCGCTACTATTACTTATTCTCCTTTCCGGGGCTTTGGGTGCCGGTTGTAGTTATTTGCCTCTCGGCAAGATCTCACGGGAACAACTCACGCAGGCCTCCTTCGAGCCGAAAGCCATCCCCCTTGTTGGCGACTTTGCCGTCCCGTATGGGCTTCACCCAGTAACGATCGAGGGAATCGGACTTGTCACGGGGCTTCGCGGTATGGGCGGGGATCCGCGGCCGTCCGGCTATCGTCAAGCGCTTTTGGCAGAGATGCGGGCACGGGGGGTTGTGGATCCCGAATCAGTTTTGGCTTCCCCGGACACAGCGTTGGTACTTGTTCGAGGGGTTTTGCCCCCCGGCATTCAAGCAGGCGATCGCTTCGATGTAGAAGTCCGTGTTCCCGCTCAGGATGAAGTCACAAGTCTCCGCGGCGGTTGGCTCCTGGAGACCGAGCTAAAAGAGTTTGCGGTCCTCTCCGATAACCAGGTTCACAGTGGCCATGTGATGGGCAAAGCGAGCGGGCCGATCATGACCGATCCGTTCGCCCATACCAAAAAAGATTCGGTGTTGACGGTCCGCGGATGGATCCTTGGTGGGGGTGTTTCCAAGATCAGCCGGCCACTGCTCCTAGTCCTTCGCCCACAGCACCAATCGGTGGCAAACAGTGCTCGCATCGAGTCGGCCATCAATCGGCGATTTCACGTTTACGATCGGGGTAACAAGCTAGGCGTGGCCAAAGCCAAAACCGATGAATACTTGGAAGTGCGGATTCATCCACGATATCGCAACAATATTCCTCGTTATGCCCGGGTGTTATGTGCTGTGGCCTTACGCGACTCCGAAACCATTCGGCAGGAGCGGCTGGCAAAGCTGGAGACTCAGCTGCAGGATCCCAACCAGTCGGCCGAGGCAGCACTCCAACTGGAGGCCATCGGACGGGAATGCATCCCGCTTCTTAAGAAATACCTCAACCATCCCAACATCACCGTGCGATTTCGGGTGGCTGAGGCCCTTGCTTACTTGGATGATAACGACGCCGCAAAGCCCCTTGCCCAAATCGCCCGAGACGAACCGGCATTTCGTGCGCTAGCTTTGGCGGCCTTAAGCGCGATGGACGACGCCGTCGCCGCTCAGGAGCTAGTGGAACTTCTCAATTGCCCCAGTGCCGAAACTCGCTATGGGGCTTTCCGAGCGCTGACGGCGATGCCCTTCCGGCACCCGGTGGCCCAGGGAGAAGTCCTCAACGATCAGTTCCGCTTTCACGTGCTTGATACCTCCGGGCCGCCAATGGTCCACATTGCCCGCAGTCGACAGGCCGAGATTGTCCTTTTCGGCCGTAATCAACGGTTGCGTGGCCCTGTCAGCCTCGAGGCCGGAAAGGACATCCTCATCGTCTGCCGAAAACCTGGCGAAGTTACCGTTAGTCGATTCGCTGTGGGCGAGCCGGACCAAAGACGCGTGGTCTCCGACCGCTTAGAGGAGGTCATCCGCGCTATCGCCGAACTAGGCGGGACTTACCCCGACGTGGTTCAAGCGCTTCAGGAGGCCCAGGCAGCAGGGGCGCTTGAGGGTCGGCTTGAAATCGATGCATTGCCACAAGTTGGCCGGCGTCCGCGAACAAATCCCCAAGCCGGTCAAGCGGCCGAAGCCCAGGTAGGCACACCTGCGGCAGGCCAACCGGCTCCGTCGGAAGGCGCGCCGACCGACTCCACCGAGGAAGCAGAAGCTTTGCCCCTCTTTAACAACACACCGGCTGGGGACGAGGAACAATCTCCAACTAGCTCCCCAGAGCTTAACAATCTCTCCGCGACCGAGCCCGGCGGTGATCCTACCCAACCTTGGTACAAACGACTCTTCGGGCGAAATTGATGCGGCCAATTAGGCCTTCCGAGTACTTGTGTCGCCAAAGCCACTCCCTGAAGTGCCCTTTCACCAGAAGGCCGCACATGTCGGGCGCTACCAAAGGCCCCAACTTTTTTGGCCAAGCGCACCTGCGCTGGTCGGCCCAAGGCAGATTTAAAAATAACGAGCCAACCGCCTGCCGCAGCTCCTTCGACAGCCCGCGCGTTGAGAGTCCCCCAATTCCTCCCTCGTGGCTTTTCCCCCGCGAGCTTTTCCGCACTTCCCTGCCGCAGCATGTCGAAAACAGCTTCTGCGGAGTCTGTGCCCATCTCCCGCGATACTGGTGAGGACAGGCTCGGCCCGGTTGCCCGAAACTATAATTCTCCCCCGCCGCGGTGAGGAACTGGGCCACTCAACCGGACACTCCCCACCCTCTTATGCCGCTCCTCCGCCTGCCCAAAGCCCCTGGGCAGTGCGCGGGAGCTGGCTCTTCTTGTCAAAACGGGTGTCGTCGGTTGTACTGAAACTGTCACACGGCGGCAAACAAACGGCGTATCGTCCATGGGCCGCCGGTATTGCCGACTGTTAAATCCGCAGACGAAGGTTCGTAAATAGATCGGTGAGCCTGGAGCTCCCGAACAAACACGGGCGGATAGCCACTTGGGGATAATATCCCGCGGAGGGGGCCTACAAAGGGGATCAGTGCATTTCGCCACGATTTATCGGGGCCACGGAACAATTCCCGGCCGGGATCCCCTAGCACTTCCCCACTCTCGGGGCCGTACACGAACACGTTTAGCCCAAATTTCGAACATTAGTTCGCGCAAAGGATGGGGCGGAGGATCGTTCACCTGGCGCTTGGGAACCAAGCGGAGGATGCTCTGATGTGTGAATCCCACATCAAACCGAATGACATCCTGGAGGGTCCTTTTTGGCCGGAATCGGTCCGCGTGCTTAGCGTTAGGCAGCTTGGCGGCTGTACTCAGCTCGAAGGGGTCGGCCTGACTACTCAGCGGTTCTATTCCCGGATTTTAAGCGCGGCCGATCTTGAGCGTATCCGGCGTGCTCCAGTTGCTCGCCGCGATTTCCAAGGTCGTGCCGAGGCCTTCTTTTTGGGCATCGAGGCCCATCGCGTCCGCTTTGCCCATCAGTTTGACCCGCTTTTTGCCGTCAACATCTCACAGGTGGACGCCCTGCCGCACCAAATCGAGGCGATTTACCACTACATCCTCCGCAGTCCACGCATCCGCTTCTTGTTGGCCGACGACCCCGGCGCGGGCAAGACCATTATGACCGGCCTCCTGCTTAAGGAGCTCAAATACCGCGGCTTGGTCCGGCGGACGCTCATTGTCGTGCCCGGTCACCTGAAAGACCAATGGCTCCGGGAAATGAAGGAGCGTTTCGACGAGTCGTTCATCGTGGTAGATCGCAACGTGATGCAGGCCAGTTGGGGGCGGAACATCTGGCAAGAGCAACCGCAGGTAATCACCTCCATGGACTTTGGCAAGCAAGAGGACGTGATGGCGACCTTGGCCGAGGTCCGCTGGGATCTGGTGGTTGTCGACGAAGCCCACAAGATGGCCGCCTACCGCTACGGCGAAAAGACAAGCAAGACGGAGCGTTACCGGTTTGGCGAACTACTCTCGCGGACCAGCCAGTTCCTGTTGTTTTTGACCGCCACCCCGCACCGGGGCGACCCGGAAAACTTCCGGCTTTTCCTTGACCTGCTTCAGCCGGGGATGTTTGCCAACACCGAATTGCTGCTGGAGTCGATTGAGAACCGCGACAACCCCCTGTTCCTGCGGCGGCTTAAGGAGGATCTGCGCAACTTCGAAGGCCGCCCCCTCTTTCCGCCCCGACATGTGTACACAAAGCCTTATCGTCTCAACGACGACGAAAAGCGGCTGTACAACGCCGTCACCGAATACGTGGAGCGCTCCTACAACAAAGCCCTTGCTAGCGAAAAGCGTAACGTCGCCTTCGCCTTACTTATCCTTCAGCGCCGTCTGGCCTCCAGCGTCCGGGCTGTCCGTCGCTCTTTGGAGCGCCGCAAGACCCGTCTTGAGGAATTGCTTTTCCTTGGTCGATGGCTCTCCGAGGGTGGCACCGTGGACGAAGAAGCGCTCGAAGATGCCCCCGAAACCGAGCGACTCGCCAAAGAGGAGGAACTTCTGCAACGCCTTACCGCAAGTGAGACTCGCGAGGAACTTCAGGACGAGATTGAGCAGCTGGCCGAGCTGATCCGGCTGGCCCGCGACGCCGAGCGTCACGAGATCGAAACCAAGCTCAATGAGCTCCGCCGCGTCATGACCGACGAAAAAATCCAGCAGACAGGCGAAAAGCTCCTGATCTTTACCGAGTCCCGTGAGACGCTGGAGTACCTGGTGGAAAAACTGAAGGCCTGGGGTTTCAACGTGGTGCAGCTCCACGGCGGCATGAACCTCGACGCCCGCATCCGCGCCGAACATGCCTTTCGGGAACAGGCCCAGGTGATGGTCTCCACCGAGGCCGGCGGCGAGGGCATCAACCTTCAGTTTTGCTCCCTCATGGTCAACTACGACCTGCCCTGGAATCCCAACCGGCTGGAACAACGCATGGGCCGCCTCCACCGTTATGGCCAGCAAAAGGAGGTGCACATCTACAACCTTGTGGCCGTCGATACCCGCGAGGGCCAGGTGATGCAGGCCCTGTTTAACAAACTGGACCGGATCCGCGAAGCCTACGGCAGCGACCGCGTCTTCGACGTCATCGGCGAGGTGATCCCCGGCCGCACCCTCCAGGACCTCATCGTGGAAGCCATCGCTCGCCGCCGCACGCTGGAGGACATCGTAAGCGAGATCGAAGCCGTGCCCGATGCGGAAGCGGTCCGCAAAGCCCGGCAAGCTGCCCTCGAGGCCCTGGCCACGCGGCATATCGACTTAACTGGCGTCCTCGGCGAGGACCGGCGGGCACGCGAACACCGGCTGGTGCCGGAATATATCGAAAAGTTTTTCCTCCGCGGCTGCCGATTTGTGGGCATGACTGTCGAGCAGCGCCGGGACGGACTGTGGCGCGTCCCCAGAGTGCCCTACGAACTGCGAAATGTCCCCCAGAGCTTTAAACACCAGTACGGAGAGATCTTCCCGGAGTACCACAAGCTAGCTTTCGACAAGCAGACCGCCCGCCGCCAGGAGGCCGTGTTTGTCGCACCGGGACATCCCCTGCTGGAAGCGCTTATCGAGCGGCTCCTGGCCGACTGCGCCGCCGACTTGCGCCGCGGTGCCGTGTTTACCGACCCGGACGGCCGGCTCGACGGCTGGCTGTGGTTTTTGGAAGGCCAGGTGTGCGATGGCAGCGACCACGTCGCTGGCAGGCGGCTATTTGCGGTGTATCAGCCTCGGGACGGCGGCCAGCTCCTCCTTCTTAATAGCAGTGTGCTTTGGGACCTTGTACCCGCCTCGCCCTCCGATTGGTCCGATCCCCCGGATCAAGCCGACCTGTCCGATGACCTTGTCCTTGCTTTTGCGGTGGACCAGGTGCTCGATGGCTACCGGGCGGAGCTGCTTGGCTTCCGACAGCGCGACGCAGCCATCAAACAAAAGTACGGCATCCGCTCGTTGGAACAGATGCTCCTAGAGTCGGAGGCCAAGCTCATCGACTACGCAGTCCGCCAGGTCAAGGGAGAGCCCGTTCCCGAGGCGGAAATCCGCAACGAAAAGCGCCGCCGTGAGGAATTGGAGGCCCGCAAACGGGCTCTCGAAAACGAAATCCAGGCCCAGACCACTCTCTCAGTGTCCACGCCCCGCGTGCTGGGCGTTGCCCGGGTGATCCCCCAGCCGCCTGGCGATACAGCTCTGCGCTCGGATGCTGAGGTGGAGGCTCTGGGAATGCAAATCGCCCTCGACTATGAGCGGGCCCAAGGCCGTACCCCCACCGATGTCTCCCGCGAAAACCTCGGCTACGATATCCGCTCCCAGGCGCCCGACGGCCAAGTGCGGTACATCGAAGTCAAAGCCCGGGCCACCACGGGTGCCGTGGTGCTTACGCCCAACGAATGGCTCATGGCGCAGCGCCTAGGCAACGACTACTGGCTTTACGTGGTGGAAAACGCCACCAGCCAGCCGAAACTATTTACACTGCAAAATCCCGCGGCCAAACTCCAGCCAAAAGAGGTCACCGAAATCGTTCGCTACATCGTTGACGACTGGAAAAAGGCCGTCTATTAGCGGAGATTTATCGCTTGATCCCCCCACCTGAGTGAAAT
>JANXBW010000010.1 GCA_025060325.1 Thermoguttaceae bacterium | reverse complement strand
GGTGTTCGCCCTCTGGGGGGGACGACTTGGGATCCAAGTCGACCACCTCGGGAGGCCGGCTGTCGGAAGTCGGCACTCCTTCCAGTTTGCGTGGACAAACAACATCGCGCCCAGAGCTACCTGAATCGGGCTGCTCAGAGAAACGGTCTGAAAGCCCCTCCGGACTCGCCTCAACCCCGACGCCCGAGTTACTACCAGCCCAGCTCCCCAATCCCGCCTGGGCAAGTTGCTCCAGTAAAGCGCGAACCCTTTGTTGCTCAGCCACAAATGCTTCCCAGCGGCGAAGGAAGTCCTGCCAGGCGGCGGAATCCAAGGCAATTTCCCCGCCAGGGTTCTGGGCCTTACGAGCATGCCTTTGTGTGCGCAGCCGGTGGACCAACAGGCGCCGTTGACTTTCTGTTCGCGCCTCCCGAAAAGCGAGTAGTTTTTCTCGGTCGGCCAGGGCATTCTCTCGGAGAGCAAGCTCATGCTCCCAAGAGGCAAGCCGGCCTTCCTCCTGGCCTAATCTTTGTGCCACATTCCAAGCCTGGTCAATTCGTGAAGCCAAATCCGTCTTAACGCGATTCCAGTTGTGGAACTGATCTTCGAGTTGACTTACCGCCCGCGCTAACGTTGATTCCGCATCGCGGAGTTGGCCCGACAATGCTTCTTGCTCTAACCGGAGGCGATCCTGAAGAAGCTCCCAATCCTTTAGCCGACAATACAGTTTGTGCGTCAACTCCGCAACGATGCGCTCGCGGCGCTCAAGTTCCTGGGAGCGGACTGCAAGTTCAAAATGGCGGCGACGTATGGAAAGCTCAACGGCATGGAATTGGCCAGCAATATCAGCCAGCCAGTCCTCAATCTGTCCAAGCGTCTGGTGAAGTCGGGCCCGCTGGGCAAGAAACAAGTCGATCAGCCTCTGCCGATCCTCCGCCAACCGGCTGAGAACCAGCTCGGTCGCTGACGCCGTATGCCCGAGTTTGCCAGCTGGAGATTCCATACCCGAAAGGAGGAGAGGTTAGACGGCGAGTAGTTCTACGCTACGGTCTTGTCTCCGAGTCAACGCTTCCGCACTTGCCGTGGGGCCAACTCTGGTCAGCAAAATTACCTTTTTTTACAAGCATACCGATCATAGATGTCGGATTTTCAGGTGTCGCGACCGATTAACAGTCGAGCGCTTGCCCGCTCGGAGCTCGTCTCCAATGCAAATCTAGGTCGTAGTGCGGCCTAACGCGGGTTTTGCCCCCCTATTAGCTGAGATTTGCCGGGTGGGATCACAAGTCTGCGTAACAGAATGCCTCTGGTAACCCGAGTGGCCGGATACCAGCTTCCGCTTTTGACCGATCTATGAGTTCCTCCAAAAGAAAAGGTGCCGACCTGCCGGAGGAAAGACGAGGAGAAGTGAAACTCTCAACGGGGGCCTTTCCTCCCGATGCCGTGCCAGTTGGTTTCGCGCGCTAGCGAAGGGAAGCAGCCGGGCCAATAAATTCGCCCGGTTTCCGAAAGACAGCTCCTGGGGTTTGCCGCGACTTCTTGCTGTCCGGCTAAGGAAATGGTCATGACCGGGCCTGAAGCCCCGTATTATGGTTAATATCGTACTACCCGATCGGGGCCCTCCCAGGTGTCAACCATATCTCCCTCCGCTATTCCTGAGGCTGCTGCCTAAGAACAGCCGCTAGCTCTTTTGCCGCCTGGACAGAGGCCGTATCTCCCAGCGCAGTACAAGTGGCCGCCACAAGCTCACAGTTCTCCACGCATGGATCGAGATCGAGCGCACGCAGAGCCGCCGCCCGGGCTGAAGGCAGCTTGCGCTGCCAACGGAGGTAAAAGCTTGCAAGAGCGGTATACCCGGGCGCTTGGTGCGGCGCTAATTCAACGCCACGGAGCAGGGCTTGCTCGGCCTGATGGAACAAGCCTAGCTCATTAAACAGGGTTCCACACAGAAGTTGGCCCGGGAGGTAATCCACCCGCTTGGCCAGCTCCTCCAAAATAGCCAAGCAATCTTGCCTTCGCCCCTGGCGGTGGTAAAGCCAAGCCAGAAGCTCCAGGGGCGGATTACACTCCGGCGAGAGTTTGCGCGCCTCAAGCAGAATAAGCTCGGCGGTCTGCGCGTCCCCGGCAGCCAAAAACGCCGTAGCGATCCGACTGTAAAACTCGGCAAGCGAGCGTAGGATCTCCCGGCGATCATCCTGAGTGCGCAGCACCTGACGGTGGGCTTCCTCATCACGCTCTTTTAGATGTTGGAAAACTTTGAGATACTCCTTGGCCAATTCTTTTTCCTCCAGGGCAAAGGTTGCCTGGGCCAAGGCATAATAAGCGTTGGTCAACGTCGGCGCGAGATTTATTGCCCGTTCAAGCACGAGCACCGCTTTTTCGTACTCTTTCTTGTGGACGTAAGCCTGGCCGAGTAGCACAAGAATCGCAACATCGTTCGGGTGCCGACGCAAAACTGGCTCAAGAAGCTCGATCACCTGGTCACTCTGAGCTAGCCGCATCAGCTCCTGAGCAATCTTGATCTGGTGCCCCGTTGACGTGGGTTCAATCTCAGCAGCACGGCGGAAGTATTTTAGTGCTTGTTCCGTATCACCTGAGCCTACAAAACATTCCGCCAATCCGCAGATCGCCGGGACAAAATTTGGATCAATCTCAAGACACCTCTGCCACAAGCGAATGGATTCCTCCGTGCGGCCGAAAGTCAACAGGCCATGGGCCGCCAGGGCAAGAACCTCCGCAGAAATCCCCTGCCTTTGAGCCAATTGGTTTAACCACTGACTGGCCTGGCGAAGTCCTGCAGCAAGTTCGGGCGAAGAGGTCTCCACCAAAGTTTCAAGACGGAGGTCTTCGGCCGTAGCGCCCTTCGGAGATGATCTCTGACCGGTAAATATCCACGACAGCACAGCCAGAATGATTCCCCCAAACGCGGCAACGCTTGCAAGAGTAACGCGCAGAAACCGCACGGGCATTCGGTGGATCGCTCTTCTTGCCCCTTGGCCGGCCAAGGCGGAATCGGAGCTTTTAAGCGCTTTTCTTGAATGATCCATCTCAAATCTTTTTTGACCCTACCGCACGGCGCCGGTTTCGTACGAAGTACCGCGCCAAACGAGTTTTTGAGAGGGTGGAACCTAGTGGCAACTACCGTTTCCCGGGGGAAATTGCGCGACCACAACCGGTCGCAGCTCCACGGCTAACGGCGACCTAAAGTATAGCAGCAGAGTAAGACGAGGAAGCCACAATTAGCTGCTTTCGGCACGGTCCCATGGGCATGCTAGTGAGCACATGCGCCCCGATGTACCATATTAGGCCATGATCAGCGACCCCTTCGCCAACGCTGGGGGATGACCCATAATCCGACAAACTTCGCCACCAGGCTTCAGCGACGGGGGACGAGGCAGTTCTGCAGGACCTAGCCTCGCCACATCGGAAGAACTCCGGTGGACGAGGCACGAGGCTGCTTCCAACCTGGGTAGGCCTTTTATTAGTAGCGTGCGGCTAAGACGAAGTAACCGAGCTTTTTGATTCCCGAGCAAGATTTCCCTTTTGGGGTTGTCTACCAACGACTCCACAATCCCTTCGCGAGGATTGATTGTTGACCTAGGTGATATTCCGCAGGTTTATTTCCCTAACAGCACGGAGCTGGAAAAATGTCCTTCCCTTCCAACCTTACCGGTCCGATTAGCAATTCGTGGGGCGGACTTGCAAGTCCACGCCGACTGAGCCCATCCCGAAACCGGCCTACCCCAAAATTCGGTTTTCGTTCCCTATTCCTTTGGCCAGTGGTTCTAGCCCTCTTAGTTTACATCTTCCCTACCGACAAAGTAGCTTGTGGACAGCAGACAAACTTGCCAGCTCCACAGATCGGCGAAACTGCCGCGGGCCCCTGCGGCATAAGCTCCGTGCGGGACTTTGGAGCGATAGGTGACGGCAAAACTGACGACACCGTAGCTGTAGAAAAGGCGATCCGTACGGGGCGCTCTGTTTATTTTCCGCCAGGATCGTACCTGCTCACTCGAACGATCGAGATACGTCTGGCTGAGACTGGATTTGTCTCGCTTTGGGGCGACGGTACAGCACGGGTTGTGATGGGTGGCCCCGGACCAGCGTTTCGCTTTGTGGGAACTCACACGGGAACAGCCGCACCCCGAACAGTCCACCAGGGAGTTTGGCAACAAGAGCGGATGCCAGTCGTCAGCGGACTGGAAATCGTCGGTCAGCACCCCCAGGCGGGCGGCATCGAGGCCACAGGTACCATGCAGCTTTCTTTACGCGGTCTGAACATCCGCGAAACTTACCACGCTGTCCGACTGTTCAACCGAAATCGGAACGTTGTTATTTCCGATTGCCATATCTACAAAAATTTGGGCGTCGGCATCCTTCTTGATGATTGCGATTTGCATCAAATCAACATCTCAGGGTGTCACATTAGCTACAATGCCCAAGGCGGGATTGTTTCCCGGGCGGGTAATGTCCGTAATATCCATGTCACTGGGTGCGATATTGAAAACAACATGCCGCTTGATCCGGCCGAGGCAAAAGCGGCTCCCCCGACGGCTAACATCTTGATCGACGGCACGGGTGGCAAGTACGGCACCGCGGAGGTAGCAATCACCGGCTGCACCATCCAGCACACACACGAGGCAAATGATTCCGCGAATATTCGATTTATCGGCGAGGACGCCGCCGCCCGGCGGTGGGGACACTTGGTGATCGCCAACAACGTCCTTTCCGACGTCCAAGTAAACATCGACCTTTACAAGGCCCGGGGGGTAAGCATCGTGGGGAATACCTTCTGGCAAGGGGCGGAGTGGAACCTCCGAGCAGTTGATTGCGACCACATCCTACTTGGGCCAAACATGATGGATCGCAATCCAGGTTATGAAGCACAGCTTAGCGGGTGCGAGGCAGTCGTCTTTCAGAATTGTCGACACGTAAGCATTAGCGGCCTCCATCTAAGTGGGGTACGCCGCAAAGAAGCCGGGATCATCCTAGAGTCCTGCGAGAATGTCAACATCAATGGGTGCTTTGTAGTGGATTGTCAAGGCGCGGGGATTCTGGTTCGCCGATCATCGGGCGTGCATATTGTTAACAGCCGTTTTATTCCGCCGCAAGAACAGGCGCTCACCTGGTTACCGGTTCGCATTGAGGAAAGTAAGGAGATTATCTTCCGCCCACAGGATTAGACACAGTGCCTGCAGAATAAAATCGGGGCGAACCGAACACAGATGGCCATCCTTATTGAGCTTGCCGTAGGATTCGTCGCCGGGCTTTTGGGCGGACTGCTAGGTGTTGGCGGCTCGGTGATTATTATCCCCGCCCTGATTTTCTACCTGAGCCAAACTCCCTGTGGATATGATGGTAGTCAACAACATCTCATCCAGGCGGCTGCCATGATATGCAATGTCTTCGTCGCAGCTCCGGGCCTCGTTGCCCACTATCGCGCTAGGGCTATCCTCCCCCCGATCCTTGCCGGTCTTCTTCCAGGGGCCACGGCGGGAATGGCAGCCGGAGTATGGCTAAGCAACACGCCGCTTTTTGCCAAACAGCGGGGTGCTTACCTTGCACTGGCTTTGGCAGCTTTCCTCGCTTGGGAAGGAATAAGTCATTTACGAAGCTTTCTTCACCCCAACGCAGCGTCCACAGAGGTAGCTTCTCCCAGCCAAACAAGTCTCTGGAAAAGTTCGCTTATCGGTTTAGCCGTCGGATTAATCGGTGGGCTCCTCGGGATTGGCGGAGGCACGTTAAGCATCCCTTTACAACATCGGCTGCTTGGCGTCCCCCTGCGAAGCGCTATTGCTAACTCGGCCGCCACAATCGTAGCCGTCTCAGCTTTCGGTGCTGCTTACAAGAACGTAAGTCTCTCGACACACGGTTTCACCCCCATCGAATCGGTGCGCTTAGCTGGGCTTATCATCCCAACGGCCATGCTAGGCAGCTACCTTGGTGGCCGGCTGACTCATCATCTATCCAGACGGGCGTTGGAATTTGTGCTCATCATATTCTTCCTCAGCATGGCGATGTTGACCTTCGACCGCGCTTGGGCAGCAATCCACAAGCGAGATGCCCCCACATCAGCTGCGGCAAGATTGTTTCGGCCGCCCCAAAACGACATGCTCCTTCCCTCCGACCAATCCGCCTATCGCCCCGGGGTCCATCCTAGACCGAATATCCGGCGGGCTGCCCAAAGCCATCAGGGAGCACGGCCAAAGTTCCTGCCTGCGGCCCAAGTTGACGAAGTGCCTCAAAAACAGCTATGCCGACACTCACCGCCAGGTTAAGGCTTCGGGCTTCTGGCCGAAGCGGGATCCGCAGAAGTCGGTCCCGGTAGCGCTCGCGAATCCACTGAGGAAGTCCCTGGGTTTCGCTTCCGAAGACCAGTATATCACCCACGCGATAGCTTACGTCAGTGTAGACGATCTGGCCCCATTTGCTAAAAAACCACATTCGCTCAGGTGGGAGATATTGGATCAGTTCGTTCCAATCGGCAACAACCTGCCAAATTAAGTGTTCCCAATAATCCAAGCCCGCCCGGCGCAGATGGCGATCGGTCAAACGAAAGCCAAGCGGCCGCACCATCCACAATTTCGCGCCGGCCGCCACGCATGTCCGACCCACATTGCCTGCGTTGTAGTGGATCTCGGGCTGATAAAGAACGACGTGTAAAATAGGCTCATACGGCATAGTAACGAGCTGAAGGCTAAGACAAAGTCGAAGACTTACCTGTCAATGAGGGTTGCCTCCTTGTTAAGGGGAAATCCTTACCTCGCGGATCACGAGTATTTTATGCAACTTGCCCTTCACGAAGCCGAGGCCGCCTACGCGGAAAACGAAGTGCCCGTTGGGGCTATCATCGTGTGGGGCAGTCGCGTAATTGCCTCCGCCCATAACCAGCGAGAGCAACTCCGCGATCCCACAGCCCATGCGGAAATGATCGCCATTACTCAGGCGGCTCATCAACTCGGTTCGTGGCGTCTAGAGAATTGCACCCTGTATGTCACGCTGGAACCGTGCCCAATGTGTGCGGGGGCGATCCTCCAGGCAAGAATCCCGACCGTTGTCTACGGAGCGGACGACCCCAAAGCGGGAGCGGTGCTGTCCCTATACCGGCTCTTAGAAGACGAGCGGCTTAACCACCGCTGCCAGGTGGTGCGGGGCATTTTGGCCGACCAATGCGCCAGCATTTTGCGGCGGTTTTTCGAAGAGCAACGCAGGCTGGGCAAGAAATAGTCTGGCCTCAAGCAGCCTCCAAAAGGCACGCGCGGAACCCAGCCACCCCGAGCAATTGTGGAGCTTCGAAAAGAGGGTGAACCGATGGCCTGGCAACGGAAACGTGGCATCTAATGGCCGCCCGTTTAGGGTCCTAGCCCCGCCTGCCAGTCGGCAAGTTTAGCTCAGCAATTGGGTGGTACCAACTTTTTGAGACCTCCCCGCTTGGGTCGAGTTTCAAGCAGACCAAATAGCCTTTTTTCTTCTCCGCCAAAATCCGAGGTTAACGGCCGGCTTGAGACTCTCCCGTTGCAAGGTCCCCGCTGTCGATTTGTTGGTGCATTGCAAGCAGCTTTTCCGGACCGGACCTCATACCGGCGCAGAAGCAGCTTTCGATCGAACCAACGTTATCAAAATTACCTGAAAAGTGACAATCCTGCCTTTTTATGAGCCCAAAATGTAGCATTTTTTGCCGGTGGATCGGCTCGCCCAGTACTGCTAAAGTGTGACCCGAGCAAGCTGGGCGGTGGAGCTTATCGGCTCGCCAGCGGATTTGCCAGGAACTGTCGAGACGGTGGGTTTGCGTGATGCTTGAGCCAATCGAGGTTGGGCCCTGCAGTTCGAAGTGCGCAGCCACCGGGCGGCCTTTCCGCCAGGGGGAGAGGGTCATCTCGACTCTTGTGCGAAACGGTGCCGAGCTCCGCCGGTTGGATTTTTCGGAAGAAGCATGGCAAGGCCCGACTTCCAATGTGGTAGCGTGGTGGCGGACCACCGTGCCCGTTAAACCGGGGGGACAGGGAGCCCGGCCAAAACCCACGACGCTCTTGGAGGTCTTTGAGGGACTGATAAGCACCGACGCCCAGCAAGATCTTGCTTACATACTCGGACTTTTGCTCCTTAGGCGGCGGGTGCTTAAGTTCGAGGGCGAAAGAACGGGGCCGGGGGGTTCGCGGCGGCTCGTCTTGAGTCATCCAAAGTCTGGCAAGATTTTCGAAATTCCTGTAGTTAGCCCGGCCGCTGATCGGCAGCAGACAGTGGAAGATGCCGTAAGATCGCTCCTGAGGCTCCGCGTTGAGCCTCCGGAGCAAGCCGAGGATACTGGCGCCGCGGATTGCCAAGGAAAATCCGCTCCCTGAAAAGGTACCAGTTGGGCGCACGGTAGAAATGAGCCGTGACCGCCGGGCCTCGTCGGGGCATAAACAAATTGGCGAGGATCGGGCAAACTGATCAGTTTACTAGGGGGCGTAGTCTCCTGGGCGTTTGTGAAGTTCGGGCGCTAATGGCATCCCATCAACAAGGCTTATTAAACCACGATGACGCTTTTTGCGCGCTGACCAATGTCGCGGTGTGCACATTCATGAGGGCACCGCTTTTTTGCACCAAAATCGGACGCACAGTCTGCTGGGAGAGCATGCTGGGTAACGATCACCCAAATGGCCGGCTGACCGCCATCGGCCAGGCAACGAGTACTTACCATTCTGGCCGTAAGCCAGTCTTAAATAAATGCTGCCCAGTTACGGTTGCCCTCCTTGCGGTCTTTGCTCTAGGCGGGTGCCAGATGCTTGGCCTCCGCTCAAAGCCCACTGAGAGCCTGCCGACAGTCCTCCCGCCCTCGCCCACGCTTGACCAGGTGATCTGGGCAGTTAACCGCAATAGTACGGCCATCTACAACTTTCAAACTGATCGGGCGGTGCTCAGTGGCCGCGATTTTCCGTCCTTGCGGGCGATGATTGTCTTCGAACGACCCCTGCGCCTTCGGCTTCGGGCGGGAACGGGGGTGACTGGTCTAGAGCTGGACCTCGGTAGCAACGATGAGCTTTTTTGGGTATGGGTACGGCGGGATCCCCAGCTGTATTTTTGTCGCCATGCGGAATTTGCCCACAGCGCCGTGGCGCAACAATTCCCGTTAGACCCACGATGGGTGGTCGACGCCCTGGGACTTGTGGAGCTTGATCCCACTAGTCAGCACGAAGGTCCACATCCGCTTGATGCCAGGCGGCTACGCGTCGTATCGCATATCGCCACTCCCACAGGACCCCGAACACGGGTAGTGATTGTGGATAGTCAAACAGCGGCAGTGCTCGAGCAGCTGGTCTATGATAGCCAGGGTCGATTGCTCGCCCTGGCCCGGGGGATGCGACACCGCCGCGACCCACTCAGCGGCCTCATTATGCCTCAAGTTGTTTACATCGAATCGCCGGCTTTCGAGCTTGCTCTCCAAGTTGACTTAGGACCGGTGCGGATTAACCGTCCCCTTGAAGCTGCGCCGGACATTTGGCAAATGCCGCGTTACGAGGGTTGGGTGCCGGTCGATCTTGCGCGCACGATTGCTTACTTGCCCACGCTGCGAAACGTATTGGAACCCCCACATTGGGAGCGCCGGCAAGGCCCAGTTCTTGCCGAAGTGCCAAGCGCAAGGATCAAGTTCCGATAGCACGGAAGCTTGTTGCCCAAGCGAAAGGTCTGCCAAAGCGACCAACTGGCTTGATATGTTCGTTTACGCGAAAGCCCCTCGAGCACGAAAAAAGCCGGCAACCGCGGAGGGATAACGTCCACAGTTGCCGGCCGGATGTCCGGATGATCTGGCGACAGCCTTCAGTCACCCCGGAACTAAATTTCCCGCCCCACGTAAGAGACAAGCGCTTTCATGTAGTTGCCACGTTCGAAAGCGGTCGGGTCGGGACAATTCTGCTGGCTGAGAGCACCCTTCATTTCCTCGACGCTATCGTATTCGTGCTCATCCATCCATGTCATCAATTCGGAAATCATTTGTCCGATAACGTCGAAGCCCTTTTGGTAAAGGACCGAAGCAATCATGACCACATCGGCGCCAGCGAGAATAGCCTTGGCCAACTCCCGGGCTGAATGTACCCCGCTTGTTAATGCCAAGGAGCACCGAACACGGCCTCGGAGGATGGCAATCCAACGTAACGGTAACAAGCTTTCGTATGGTGTGCTGAATTCCAGATGCGGACGCACCTCCAGAAGATCTAAATCAATATCAGGCTGCAAGAACCGGTTAAAAAGCACTAGACCATTTGCCCCCGCCTGAACCAGTTGCCTTGCCATATGGCCAGGCGAGCTAAACTGGGGCCCTATCTTGACGGCTAACGGGATGCCGACACTTTCGCGGACTGCAGCCACCAAATCGATATAGCGTTTTTCAACCTCTCGGCCATCGACATCGCAGTCGGCCGCCACGAAATAAATATTTAGCTCTAAGGCGTCTGCCCCAGCACTTTCCATCAGTCGCGCATATCGCACCCAGCCACCGCGCGTTATGCCGTTGAGACTGGCGATGACGGGGATCGAAACGGCCTTTTTCGCCGCCTCGATATGACGGAGGTACTTCTCCGGCGCTGTGGCAAACTGATCAAAGCTAGGAAAATATGTCAACGCCTCAGCAAAACTATCCGTGCCAAATTCCTGGACACGGACGAATTCCGAATCTTCGTGCTCAATCTGCTCCTCAAATAGCGAGTAAAGTACCACCCCTGCGGCACCAGCGGCCTCCAGGCGCCGCAAATTATCGATGTCTTGACTTAAGGTACATGCCGAGATGACTATCGGATGGCGCAAACGAAGTCCCAGGTACCTTGTCGATAAATCCGATGGCATGCTCAATCGACCTCCCAGATGCTCTCTACACAGTGAATGCCTTTATGATCCCACTTGGCTTCCGGTTGCCGCCTGAATTGCTTCCAGAAGTTCGCCGTTTCCCTTCAGCTGGGCCAGCGCCTCGTAGAGCCGCCACCGCGCCCAAATGTCTTCCTGAGCTTGACGGAAGAGTTCTTCGGCACGATCGGGCTTGGACCGAGCTAAGATGGCAAAACGAGCTTGCTTAAGCGCGAACTCCTTAAAGGACATGCTAGGCGGCTTGCTATCCAGATGGAACGGGTGCTCCTTGTCGCGGGGATCGTAGTGGTACAGTGGCCAGGCACCGCACGCCACTGCCTCTTTTTGTTGTTCTAATCCCGTCACCATATCAATGCCCCAACCGATACAGTGGCACAGGGCGATGATAAGCGACGGACCACGATAAGATTCGGCGGCTATGATTGTCCGCAGGGCATGCATCGGGTTAGCACCCATCGCAATCTGCCCCACGAAGACGTTGCCGTAGCTCATGGCCATAAGACCCAGGTCCTTCTTGCGGCTGGGCTTGCCAGAGGCAGCAAACTTTGCTACTGCCCCCCGCGGCGTGGATTTAGAGGACTGTCCACCAGTGTTTGAGTAGACCTCCGTATCCATCACAAGCAAGTTGATGTCCCGCCCGGAGGCCAGCACATGGTCCAGCCCGCCAAACCCGATGTCATAGGCCCAACCATCGCCACCGAAGGACCAAATACTGCGACGGATAAGATAATCGGCCGACGCCAAAAGGTTCCGCGCATCCTCGGAATCTATTTCTGCCAGCCGGCGCTTCAGTTCCGCCACCAACTGCCGCTGTCGACGAATATCCCCCTCGCTTTCCTGCGGATTGTTAATCAGAGCGGACACCAAGCTATCGCCCAGCTGCCCCGACAGCCGCCGCAACAACTCGTGACAGTACTCCACCATTTGGTCCACAGCCAAACGGAAGCCAAAGCCAAATTCGGCGGCATCTTCAAAGAGCGAATTGTTCCACGTGGGTCCGCGGCCTTCCGGCGTCGTGCAATACGGTGTGCACGGGAGGTTACCACCGTAAATCGATGAACAACCCGTGGCGTTGGCGATCATCATGCGATCACCAAACAGCTGGGTGATGAGTTTAACATACGGCGTTTCTCCACAGCCGGCACAGGCACCGGAAAACTCAAACAGCGGCAATAGGAGCTGCGAGCCTTTAATCGTATCGACTTTGACTTGCTCGCGGTCGACATCGGGAATCTTGTTGAAGAAAAAGTCCCAGCATGCCCGTTCGCGATCCAGATGCTCGAATTTCGACAACATGTCGATCGCTTTGTGCTTGGGCACCTGTTTATCTTTGGCCGGGCAAGTTTGCACACACAAACCGCATCCTGTGCAATCATCAGGGGCGACCTGAACGGTGAACTTCCACCCGGCGAATTCCTTGCCGCGATAATCCGTCGACTTAAAGCCATTAGGCGCCTGTGCCAAAATGCTGGGCGGATAAACCTTCATCCGAATGCACCCGTGCGGACACACCAGCGAACAGAAGCCGCACTGCGTGCAAAGCTCCGGATCCCAAATAGGTATCTCTAGCGCGATGCTCCGCTTTTCGTAGCGAGTGGTGCCCGTCGGATAAGTGCCGTCAACCGGCAAAGCACTGACTGGAAGCTCATCGCCTTTATTGGCGATCATCTTACCGAGCACATTCTTGACAAACGCGGGAGCATCCTCGGGAACCGGAGGTACACGGTGCTTCTTGGAGGTCACCTGCTGCGGATAGTGCACTTCCGCCAAGGCGTCCAGTGCCCGGTCCACAGCGGCAAAATTCCGCTCGATAATTGCGCTTCCGCCTTTCTTGCCATAGGTGGCAACGATAGCCTCTTTGATATGGCCCACCGCTTCCTCAATTGGCAGCACCCCACTCAGCTTGAAGAAGCACACTTGCATGATTGTGTTGATGCGGACACCCAGTTGCGCCTCGCGGGCCACCCGATAAGCGTCAACGACCCAAAAGCGAAGTTTTTTGCGGATAATCTCCTCCTGAACCTCCGCAGGGATCTGATTCCAAACTTCGTCCGGTCCAAACGGGCTATTAAGCAGAAAAGTTGCCCCTGGCTCGGCCATGGAAAGGACGTCGAACCGTTCCAGGAACACAAATTGGTGACATCCCACGAAATTGGCACGGCTAATTAAGTAAGAACCTTTGATTGGCCGAGGGCTGATGCGCAAGTGGGAGGTGGTCAAAGACCCAGCCTTCCGCGAGTCGTACACGAAGTAAGCCTGGGCATAAAGCGGGGTGTTTTCGCCGATGATCTTGCAAGTGTTCCGGACTGATCCTACCGTGCCGTCAGCGCCCAGCCCAAAAAAGACCGCCCGGGTGACATCGGGGGCCTCTGTGGAGAAATTGGGATCGTAAGGCAGGCTCAGGTGCGTGACGTCATCATGAATCCCGACAGTGAAGTGCCGCTTCGGCTGCGGCTTTTTCATCTCCTCGAAAATGCCGGCGGCCATTGCCGGGGTAAATTCCTTGGAAGAAAGGCCGTAACGACCGCCGATGACAAGAGGCATTGGCTGGCCGGGTGCGTACTCAGCCCAATTTTCCGTGAGGGCGGCTACGACGTCTAGATACAAAGGCTCGCCAATAGCCCCAGGCTCTTTTGTCCGGTCCATAGCCGCCACCACCCGCACTGTCTTGGGCAGGGCGCGGACGAATGCCCGGCCATCAAACGGCCGGAAGAGCCGGACCTTAAGCACTCCCACGCGTTCTCCCTGCGAATTAAGCTTCTCAACCGTCTCCTCCACTACCCCGCCGCCGGAGGACATGATCACGATCACCCTGTCCGCGTCGGGAGCTCCCACGTAATCAAAGAGGTGATACTGTCGCCCTGTCACCGCCGCAAAGCGGTCCATCACCTTTTGAACGATCTCTGGGCAGCGGAAATAAAACGGATTGCACGCTTCCCGCGACTGGAAAAAGACGTCTGGGTTCTGAGCGGTGCCACGGAGCACGGGCCGCTCCGGATTCATTGCCCGGAGGCGGTGGGCACGAATGGCCTCCGGGTCAAGCATGGCCCGCACCTGGTCCTCCGTCAACACCTGGATACAGTTGACCTCGTGGGAGATGCGGAAACCGTCGTAGAAGTGGAGGAAAGGAATCCTGCTTTCCAATGAGGCCGCATAAGCGATCATCGCTAAATCTTGCGCTTCCTGCACACTGCCGGCCGCTAGAAGAGCCCAGCCAGTGGAGCGAACAGCCATCACATCGCTGTGATCTCCGAAAATGGACAAGGCGTGCGTGGCGACGGTTCGCGCTGTGACGTGAAAGACCGCGGGCGTAAGCTCGCCGGCAATCTTAAACATGTTGGGGATCATAAGCAGTAGGCCCTGGGAGGCCGTAAACGTCGCACTGAGGGCGCCGGCCTGCAGAGCCCCGTGGACAGCCGCCGCTGCACCGGCTTCGCTCTGCATTTCCACCACAGTGGGGACAACGCCGAAGAGGTTTTTTCGGCCTTTCGAAGCCCACTCGTCAGGCAGCTCACCCAAAGTTGACGAGGGTGTAATCGGGTAGATAGCCATCACCTCGTTACACAAGTGGGCGACAGCGGCGGTAGCTTCGTTGCCTTCAAGAGTTAAATACTGACCCGTCTTCACAGCCGGACTCCTTTAAAACAACAACGCTTGCTCCGCGATGCCAAGCACACACCAAACGGAGCTCAAGGAACTATGAACTAGTTGCCCGCGGACAAAATTTTGCTGAACTACCGGTCTCCTAGAGGCCTGCCACGTCTCAGCAACGACATCCCCCTTATTGGGGGTTACAAAGTGGACCAATGAGTGCCGGAAAAGCCCATCCGAGACAACTTTCCAGGGCCGAGGCAGGAACGAGTACGGGGCAGCCATGAAAGGTCGCCGCCGCCCGAAATTCCTCCGCCGGCACAATGCTCACGTTACACGAATTTCGGCTCGTCTTCAAGCTTGCGTTTGGAAAATGCCCGTAACGGCAACCGAACTTGGACCTGCCGTGCAAGTCCCCTGCCCTGGGATCCTACTCCGGTACTTTCCCTGAGCTATTTGCCCTACTCCAGACGGTCACTCATTTCCCGCTTACGTATGGACACCGGAGGACGATGCGACTATGCGAAAGCCCCGGAACCTCAATGGGGATGAGGCTCGCCGTTTGTGTGCCCGGGAGCCGATGCGTTTGAATTCTGCTTTTGCCCGCCCCTTTTCCAGGCTTACCCGGCGCCTGCAATTAATCAGGCTAACCGCGCTCAAACCCACGTTCACACTCCGCTCAAGCGAACCTGAAGAAAGCTCAGCAAAAAAGCAGGAGCGATGCTAGGGTCCCCAGTCCACCTTCCAGGCTGTAACATGATCAACATTTTGGGGGTGGCTCGTGGGGCCCGCCGTTGGACCTTAGCCCAAGAAGTACTCCGGAGGGGACTCGGCCTCATTTAGTCCCCAGCGAAACTTAGTTGAGCTCTGATAGCCGATAGGGCACTACGGCGCAGGATTGAAAGCGAAGCTAAAGCTTAGCGTTTTCGGAAAAACTCGACCAAAGCCGAGGCCCCCTTCGTGGCCGCAGGGCGAGCTTCTCCCACGCCGGGATCTCGCCAGGGAAGGAGTGGCTTGAAGCTTTAAGCCTCAATGTCACGCCACTACCTATGTAACTAAAGATGTAGTGAGTTCCATAGGTCAGGGCACCCGATGGAGAGCGGCGGCCGCGTGAGTTTGTTTAGCCTGAAAAGCTTGCCCCAAGAACCTTCCGAAGCGTTCGCTGTGACGATTTCTTGACCCGAAAAGTGACACCGGAGTACGAACGATGAAAGCCATGGTTTTGCCCGAGATCGGGCCGATCGAAAGTGCGCCATTAAAGTTGCGGGATCTACCTGTGCCACAGCCCGGTTTCGGCCAACTGCTAGTCCGGGTCCGGGTGTGCGCGATATGCCGGACGGACCTTCACGTCGTGGAGGGAGACCTCCCGCGATACAGGGTGCCAATCATCCCTGGCCACCAGGTCGTGGGGGTCGTGGAAGAAATTGGAGAGAATTGCCGACGATTTCGCCCGGGCGACCGCGTGGGAATCGCTTGGCTGCGGTACACCTGCGGGGGATGCCGACTGTGTCAAACCGGGCGGGAGAACCTTTGCGCCTGCGCTCGCTTTACCGGCTACCACGAGGACGGGGGATTTGCGGAGTTCACTCTCGTCCCAGAAGAGTTCGCTTATCCGATTCCGCCAGGTTTCGAAGACACAGATGCCGCTCCCTTACTTTGCGCGGGGATAATCGGCTACCGGGCATTGCGGCGGGCAAATGTTCCGGAGGGCGGCCGACTTGCCCTGTTCGGGTTTGGCTCCTCAGCCCATGTGGTACTCCAGATCGCCCTCCATCGAGGCTATGAGGTTTATGTGGTGACGCGAGGGGAAAAGCACCGGCAGCTTGCCCGGGAAATGGGCGCGTTTTGGGTGGGGGAAAGTCCCTCGCAATTACCCGTCCGGGTGGACAGCGCGATTCTTTTTGCACCGGCCGGAGAACTCGTCCCAGCCATTATGGAACGACTGGAACGAGGCGGAACGTTGGCTATCGCAGGCATTCACGTAACGCCTATCCCGGCCATGGACTACGAGCGATGCCTCTTCTATGAACGAGACCTTCGCAGTGTGACATCCAACACCCGCGAAGACGGGCAGCAGCTACTTGCGGAGGCTGCCCAAATTCCGATTCGGCCCCGCGTGACCTGTTACCCATTAGTCGATGCCAATCGAGCCCTTCAGGACCTGAAGGCGGATCGCATCAGCGGGACCGGGGTTTTGGTCGTAGAGTAACCGGGAATGCTGCCGGGGCAGCGGGGACCTTAGTAGCGGTTTGCTGGCTGGATTGATGACCGCCCGAGCGAAAAAAAGCGCTCAAAACCAACGGGCCCATCAAAGGCGTATCAAGTGTAGGAGTGATGCGCAGTCATTTCGATACAGATAGAAGGGTGGCAAGAGTTTCTTTGAATTGGGTACGGGGTCGTAACAGCTTCTTGGATCCCTAGGCCTGGGCAAATTAGTGCGTAAGGGGCGCTTTTAGCAGTTCGTGGGATGCTTCCAGAGTAGCCCAGGACCGGGACCAGCCGACAAAAAGTGGCACAGTGGTTGCTAGCCTAACTATCGGTCGACCCAATTCCGAACAACCAAACGGCCGCAACCGGTTGCGAACTGCGTAAACCCGGACCGAACCACAACGTAGCAACGACTTTGCAGAGGGGAGGGCCGAAAAATGAAGCGCATCATATTGGCGTTGGTCCTTACAGTGGGTTTGGCTGTGTTGGCTCAAAATGCTCGGGCACTCGAAATCACGTTTGGCGGCCCAACGCGGGACATCGGTGCTCCGCTCGTGCTGGTAGATCACAGGGGCCCCGGTGGCGATCGGGACCGTGGCCGAAACGATGATCGCCGGGATTCCCCCTGGTGGTATGAGCCCTATTGGAGGTCGCCGAACTTTCGCACCCCGTACTGGCACCACCCCAGGCCGCGGCCTAACATAGGCATTGGGCACCCGCCAGTTGTGATTGTGCCTTACCCGGGCCACCCACCGGTGCTGATCGCCCCAATTCCCGATTGCCGCCCCGGCTATCCTTACAGGGGAAGGCACTTCTACTACCAGGGTCGTAACTTTGGGCTGTGGATCGACTTCTGACCAATCCGTTGACCTCTCGGAGAATGGCACCCCGAATATAGGTCATCTTCCGATCACGAAAAAGGCATTGAATCACACGGGGAGGTAAAACCCGCGTGCTGATCAAAGGCTGCAAAGCGCCTCGGTGAAACCGAGGAAAAAGAGCCGCACGCAGGCGCAGAGCCAGACCACTCGGATCCACTTCTTGCGTTGAAGTAATCAGCGAAACCAGTAGTGCTTGTCCGTACCGGTGGTCCCAAACTTCGGCCCACCGGTTTTTCTCGTTCTGTGGGCGTAGAGGCACGTGCGCGAACCCAAATGAAGAGAACTTTTCGCAACTCAAAAACGCACCTTGGAAAAAACGTGAGAAAAACCGATGCGGACGCGGGATGATTCGGAGTACTCCTTGCGGACGCGCGCAGCCTACCCCGCGGCGGGCTAGTTCTCGATGGGATGCCCTTGCCCCCGGTACCGGTGAAGGAATCACCTGAGAGTCCCGCCAGTGGTATACTGCCGGTGCTAAGGTGCTAAAGAGACTCCTCATTGCGATCTGCCAAGACCTGGTGGCCTCAAAGAAGATCATGACGACGGGCTGAACTGGCTCGCGCGCTCCCAAATACCGAGCCAAGACTCAGTACCCATTGACTTTCCTTATTGGCTCTCCTTATTGAAGTCGCGAGCAGCCCCCAGATGACCCTCGTGGTGTTTGGTATGCCATGCGCCGGCCGAGAGACCTAACTTTTTGCCGGCTTCTTGTTAGCGGGGTCTTTCGACTCCGGCATTAGCTCGGTTGGTTGAAGGGCCTGCGTTTGCTTCCCCCAAACTATGCCGGCCCCTTTGACGGTCCCCGAAGCGTTCTGATAAAATCGTCCGCTTCCCAGGAGCCAGTTACTTGATGCGGGGCTGGCTTTTTTCTTTGCCAACCAGGTGGTACTAAACCGCTAAATATGGGGGACCGCGGCGGTTACCTCCGGCCGAGCGGTCTTGGGACAAAAGTGCGAAGCCTAAGCAGAAACCGGGGAGCAAAAAGCGAAAGGAAAGGCGTGGCAAATGGCACACAAGTACGTTTACTGGTTTGGACCAAACGAAGCCGAAGGCAATGCGGAAATGCGCGACCTTCTAGGTGGGAAGGGGGCCAACCTAGCTGAGATGGCTCGGATCGGTCTCCCAGTTCCCGCCGGCTTTACCATTACCACGGAGTATTGCAACCGCTTTTTCCAAACAGGCGGAAAGTTCGATGATGAACTTCGGGCGGAAGTGGCCGAGGCGCTGGCTCGCACCGAGCGCGTGATGGGGGCCAAATTCGGCGATCCGGAAAAACCGCTCCTCGTTTCTTGTCGATCTGGTGCTCGCCGGAGTATGCCCGGGATGATGGAGACTGTGCTAAACGTGGGTCTTTGTTCCCGGACCATCCCCGGCATGATCGCCTCAGTCATCAAAGGGCGGGAGAATGATCCGGTGGTTCGCGCCCAAGCCGAGCGTTTCGTGTACGATGCCTACCGCCGGCTCATCATGATGTACTCTGATGTGGTAATGGAGAAAGCGGAGGGGATTGAGCCGCCAGAAGGCCAGGGTATCCGTCAGCAACTTGAACGAATCATGGATGCCCTCAAAAGCGCCAAGGGTTACAAATCGGACCTGGATCTTACTGCCGAAGACCTCAAACAGCTTTGCCAGCAGTTTAAACAAAAGGTGAAGGAGGTCTTGGGTCGGGAATTCCCCGATGATCCGCAAGAACAGTTATGGGGGGCAATCGCCGCCGTCTTTAAGAGCTGGAATGGCAAACGGGCGGTCGCTTATCGCCGCATTGAAGGGATCCCCGACGATTGGGGCACAGCTTGCAATGTCCAGAGCATGGTCTTCGGCAACAAGGGCAACACCTCCGGGACCGGCGTGTGCTTTACCCGAAACCCGGCCACCGGGGAGAACGTCTTTTACGGCGAATGGCTCCCCAATGCTCAGGGGGAGGACGTGGTGGCCGGCATCCGGACGCCCTGCCCGCTGAACGCAGCCAGTAAGAGCGAGCAAAATAAACATCTTCCCACGCTCGAAGAGGAATTTCCCGATATTTACGCCCAACTTGAGCGCGTGCGGGAAATCCTCGAGCGTCATTACGGGGACATGCAGGACATCGAGTTCACCATCGAGGAAGGCAAACTCTATGTGCTCCAGTGCCGGGCTGGAAAGCGGACGGGGACCGCAGCGCTAAACATTGCCATGGACATGCTGGCCGAAGGGCTTATTGACGAGCGGACCGCTGTCCGCCGAGTAGAACCGGCCCAGTTGGACGAATTGCTTCACCCGATTGTTGACCCAGGTCAGGAGCGCAATTTCAGGCCTATCGCCAAGGGATTGCCCGCCGGGCCGGGTGGTGCCTGCGGACGAATTGTGTTTACCTCCGAGGATGCGGTTCATTGGGCCCAGCGGAAGGAACGGGTGATTTTGGTGCGGGAGGAAACAAGCCCTGAAGATGTCGAGGGGATGCGGGCGGCGGTTGGTATCCTCACTTCCCGGGGGGGAATGACATGCCATGCCGCCCTCGTTGCTCGCGGTTGGGGTAAATGCTGCATTGTTGGCGCGGCTGCGATCGAAGTCGACCCAATTGCCAAGGAAATGCGGGTGAATGGGAAAGTTTATCGCGAAGGCGACGTGTTGACGCTAAACGGCACCCGCGGTTACGTCTACGAAGGAGCTCTCCCGCTTATTGATGCCGGCGAGAACCCACGGCTGCAGCAATTCTTGCAGATCGTTGACAAGTATCGGCGAATGGGAGTCCGGACCAATGCCGATACGCCCGCGGACGCGGCGTTGGCCCGAAAGTTCGGAGCGGAGGGGATCGGACTTTTCCGCATCGAGCACATGTTCTACGGGGCAGGAAGTGAAGAGCCGCTGTTTATCCTCCGCAAGGTCATCCACGCTAAGACTGACGAGGAAAGACGGCAGGCCATCGACGAACTGGCGCCCTACATGGAGCGGGACATCCGGGCTACTCTGGAAGTGATGGACGGATTGCCCGTGACCGTACGGCTGCTTGACCCGCCGCTCCATGAGTTTGTCCCGAAAGGCGAGGCGGCCCAGATGGAATTGGCCAAGGCCTTGGGTACCACCTTAGAAGAAGTTCAGAAGCGAGGCGAGGCCCTCCACGAAGTCAACCCAATGATGGGTCACCGCGGGGTCCGGCTGGGCATCAGTTACCCATACCTCACGGAGATGCAGATCCGGGCCCTCTTCCGTGCGGCGGCCTCCCTTAAAAAGGAGGGCAAAAATCCCAAACCGGAACTAATGGTGCCAGTGACCTGCACGGTTAAGGAGCTAGACTTCGTTCGGCCGATCTTTGATCGGGTCAAAAAGGAAGTCGAGCAAGAGTTCGGAGTGACTATCGATTGCCCGTACGGAACTATGATCGAGGTGCCGCGGGCAGCCCTGTTGGGCGACCAAATGGCCCGGAGTGCGGAATTCTTCTCCTTCGGCACCAATGACCTCACGCAGATGTGCTACGGATTCAGCCGGGATGACATCGGCAGCTTCCTGCCGACATATTTGGAAAAGCGGATTTTGGATTTCGACCCCTTCCAGACCATCGATGTGGAAGGCGTGGGTCAACTAATGCGAATGGCTGTGGAACGCGGACGGTCAGTGCGGCCGAATCTGAAAATCGGCATCTGCGGCGAGCAAGGCGGCGATCCGGCATCGGTAGGGTTCTGTTACAAGCTGAAATTTGACTACGTCAGCTGCTCGCCATATCGGGTCCCGGTGGCTCGCTTGGCAGCCGCCCATGCAGCAATTGCAGCCGGCGACGCTTAAAGCTTTTTGGGCCGAGCTGTCGTTCCGGTTTGCAAATCGGCTGGTAAGCTGTCGGCACAGCCCCATCTCAGAACTTTGCCTTTGCCGCTAAAAAAAGCAAATCGCCCCGAGAGGCTTCCCCTTTTCGGGGCGAATTTTTTAAGATCGCACGCACGTACAACGGAAGGTCTTCCGTTGACGGCCTGAGCCAGCTACTTGTAACGGCAAGTTTACCTGGAGTAAACAGAGGACGGGGAGGTTAAGTATGCGGATTCTGATGATCGTTGGCGACTACGTTGAAGATTACGAAGTAATGGTGCCGTTTCAGGCCCTGCAGATGGTCGGGCATCAAGTCGATGCCGTTTGCCCCGGAAAGAAAAAGGGGGAACAAGTTCGCACGGCTGTGCACGATTTCGACGGGGCTCAGACCTACAGCGAAACCCGCGGACACAACTTCACGCTAAATGCTGACTTCGACGCCGTCGCGCCGGAAAAATACGATGCTCTGGTATTGCCGGGTGGACGAGCGCCGGAGTATCTCCGGCTAAATAAACGGGTGATCGAAATCATCCGCGCGATGGCCGACGCTCGCAAGCCCATAGCTGCTATCTGCCATGGCATTCAATTGCTGACAGCCGCCGGTGTTGTTAAAGGACGCATCCTCACTGCTTACCCGGCGGTGGGGCCTGAAGTGACCGCCGCTGGCGGAACATTTGTGGAGGTGCCCTTCGACCAAGCTTACGTTGAGGGCAATTTGGTGACAGCTCCCGCTTGGCCGGCGCATCCCCAGTGGCTCGCCAAATTCCTGGAATTGCTGGGAACGAAGATAGAGCATCAGACTGCTAAGAGCGTTTGAGTAAAAGATCCGCAATCAGAGGCCGTAAACAGCGGGTATTGCCGGAGCTGTTCTTAAAAGGGACAGTCGATGTGCCGTAAGAGTCGCTGTAACGTGGAAGGGTGCTCGGGGCGGGGTGTTTAGGCTTTCCGCCGCGATGTACGTCTTTTTGGACGCTGAGTTGTTGAAGAATTATCATCCAAAGTTTTGGCCTCTCTGGGTGCCAGTTCGAAAAGAACCCGAAAAAGTTTCCTCCCCTGAGCTTGCTGCGTGGGATATATGGCTTCCAGTTCGGCTTTTAGCTCCGCCAGGCTCGCAAATCCATCAGCATGGGCGTCGGCCTCTGTCAGGTCTTCTAACCGAACTTCCTCCACTGCCGTCACCAGGATATGACCTACCCCCGGGATATAGCTTCGCTGTCCGGCACGCATGTGCCGCCATTTCCAAAATCTCAAGGTTTGCCGCTTTTGGCCGGACCGAATGGCAGGGAGAAACTTTTTCTTGAAAAGTAGCACGGGATCCGGTGACTCCCTCGAACGGCCAACATTGACCCACAATCGCCGATATTCGGCGGCTTATTTTACTGCCCGGTTTTTCGGCAACGGGCACGTGGCGAGTTGAAGCACGGCTTGTTTCATCCGCCGAGCAAAAACCAGGTATTATAACTACGCCGACAGCTGGAAGCCCTTCCGCCCGGGAACAGGGATAATGCTTGTGCCGAATGTCCCCAGTGTGGGCGCGAGATTGGTGCGTGAGGACTGTGCCCCAGCCTTTTTAACCGCCGTTGGTCTCGGGCTCTTCTCATGAGGGATAGGGGCGGAAATCGGATCGGAAAGGGACCGGAACCTCGCCCGCTTGCAAGTGGGGCTTCGATCGCCAGCTTCGTCCGCCAAAAATTCCAGCTGACCCGGAGGGCCAGCGGGGCGGGCATGAGCTGAGTCCACAGCGGACCTGCCGATTTTTATGAATGGCATCAGACCTTCTTGGTCCTGCTCTCTGCCGACAGGTCGAGAGTGTTTGCCCGAGGGCAGTCTTTCGAATCGGGTTTGCCTGATGTTTAGCTAAAGATTTGTTGAGGAATGCCGTCTCGAGACCGCAAAGAATTATGAGTTGCGTTCTTTCGCCGGTAGGTGCGTTGGCATTCCGGGTCAGGGGCAGCCAATGGGCGCACGTCGGAATGGAAGTTCTTACCAAACTAGCGGTGAGATGTCTTCTTCGGCATGGTTAGGTCGTATTTGTCATTCGGAGATGGGTTTAATTTCGGGCACATGAGGGCCTCATCCGGGCTAAGCCCGGCTGGCGAGCTTGACAACCTTTCCGGACGGTCTGATATTCCAACCCGCGGGAAGCCGCGAGACTGAGCGAGTGGTTTGGAGGAAAGAATACACCCAGCCTGGCGATAACCGGAACTCGGCCGACGTCTTTCTGAGGATGGCGAGGGGCAGATCGCCGGGCCCCCAGTGGGGATTCAGGTAGAGCCGAACTATCCAAAAAGCGGGGAATGCGGTAGCGGGCTTGCGGCAGCCTGCCGAAATTGCATACGGATGGCCAGCAGCCACTTCCGCGGTCTTTTGCAAATTAGCCCGGCCGATTTACAATATGAGTGGGGCACAGGAAACCCCCGGTGAACGGAGGGTATCCGAATTGGTGAGGAGCCACACTGGAGATGTGGTGCCCCGAAAGGGGTTGCGGGTTCGAGTCCCGCACCCTCCGCTTTGGTGACACAGCTCCCGGCCTAGGTCGCCAAATCCTCCTCCATTGCTCGGCCGCGCTGGCAACGCACCAGGCCTTAATTGGGCCTTTTATGGACCTGTCACCAGGTCGATGGCCTTGGTCGATGCTCGTCGCCCCACTCCAACCCTTTTGCCGACCTCCGGGCCAATTCGGTCTGCACCTTATCGCCCGAACGGGCCTTTGGTTCACGACTAACTCGGGCAGCCTTCTTTCCCGCGAAAAACGGGAAGTTGGGAAAAGTTTGCGGAAAAGCCGGCCGATAAGTTTGACCGAAGCCAAAAAGCGCTGGCCCCCGTGATCCCTCCATGGTGATCACGACTTTGATGACTAATTTAATGATCTAATCCGCTTCCAGAGGCGTTTGATCGCAGGTCAAACAGGTGAACGAGCTTTTCCGGCACAGCCAACAAGAGCTTGCGGAGATTTTCGCTCGGTTCATTGGGCGGGCACTGACCCTCGAGCTCACGCCTTGCTCGGGCCAAGAGCTGGCACTTATTCGTGCACAGCCGGGGGTCGGCGTGACTATTCGAGGGCAAGGCCGGGAAATCATCCTTCTCATTCCGGAAGGAGCACTGCTACCGGCAGACTATCGTTCGCCGTCCCCCACTAGTCAGTCTCGGCTAAGCACCCTTGCCCAAGAGCTAGCGGTAGCCCTCTTTCCGGAGGACCTCGAAGCTGCCGGCACATGGGAAGTAGCTCTGCCACAGAAAGGCCCGGAGACGGCTCAGGGCGCAGCACAAGAGGCGGAAGTGCTCCGTCTCCGCCTGAGCGATCAAGCCGGCAATCTCGTCGGCACGGCCGTGGCTTTGATCTACGAGGGACCCCGGCCTCACCCCACCCAAGGGACACAAGAATTTGCGACTAATCCGACTGCACCCCGGTCCGCAGGTTCGGCGCCTCCCCCCGAAATTTCCGGGCAAGAAAAAACCTCTAGGCCTTCCGTCGCAACGCTCGGACAAAAGGAAGAACCCAGGGCTGAAGCGAATTTGCCCCCACTTGTGCGAGCACTGTTGCGTGTACCCGTGTGCGTGGGGGTGACGTTGGCCCGGCGGAGGCAGCCGGTCGCCAACCTCCTTCAGCTTAGCCCGGGGGCCATTATCCAATTTGATAAGTCATGCGAGGAACTGCTTGACCTGGAAGTAGCCGGCCGGGTCATTGCTCAGGGAGAGGCCGTAAAAGTTGGGGAAAAATTCGGCCTAAGAATTCTTAAAATCATGCCTCCGCCGGAACGTACCCAGACACTTCGCCCGAATAAATCGGGCTAGCACCTCTTAACTAATCACTGGACTGGAAAGAGAACTTGGGCGAAGACCAAACCGCCGCAAAGGCTTAACCGAACGATTACTGACTCGAGACCGGCTCACCTTTTCGTCGCGTGAGCATGCTGGCAAAAGTGAACGGATCAACGGTCGCGCTGATCAACCGTACAGAAGCATCGGCCAGCAGGAAGTTGGCACCCGCCGAGTGGAACGAGTGGTACGACTGTCCACGAATATTGTTGCAGTTAATGGCGCAAGAGCCTCCCTGCATCGAGGTCCCGTCCTGGGATGTTCCGATCAGCCAGTGGTAGCCATTAAGCAAATCGCCCCAACCTCCACCATTTACGTCCAACAACTGGCTGTACGGCGGGGTGCCGGATGGGGCCACACGAGTTCCCAAATAAATTACCCGCCCGCCAGTCCTTTCCCCGATCATTATCGTGTTCGAAGTCCCGTCCAGCACGTCGGCGATGCGGCTGGTAGTATAGAAAGTCTGATTCAAGAAAGGATCGAACCCCACAAAATTGAGGACGCCTTCCCGGCTGGGCCCTGCGCCCCCGGAAAAGTTGGCATACGCGATCTGAGCGAAACTTCCCGCCGGACCGACGTTATTCCAGTCCTGCCCTACACCGGAGTTGACGCAATAATCCGACGGTGCTGACCGCCAATAAACAGTCACCCCGGCGAACACCCCTCCGGCTGAATACACGCGAGCCTCCGGGCTTCCCGGTGCGGATGGGCAAACGAAGGTGGGTATCAAGGTGCTTGTTACGCGAATGTTGATAAACGGCTGTGTGTTGGGGAGCGTAGCTGGAATTGGGGTTGGCGAAAGCGGGGGGAAGCGGGAGTCGTACTGGCTGTAAAGACCAGCCTGTTCCATGAACGGAAGGATCGCCACCCCCCAGCCTTGAGCATTTTGCAAACTGTTTCCGACGACGTGAACCATGACGGAAAACGGAAATGAGTTGTGCACGTCGTGATAGTTGTGCAAGGCCAACCCGATTTGCTTCAAGTTATTCGAGCACTGTGCTCTCCGTGCAGCTTCGCGTGCCGCCTGAATCGCCGGCAAAAGCAACGCGATCAAAATCCCTATAATCGCGATCACCACAAGTAACTCGACCAGCGTAAAACCACTCTTGGACCGAACCGGCCTGAGAAGCGTTACCATGATGGCTCTCCTTCACCTCGCGAAAACTTGTTTACCATCCCACACCGGTACCCCTAATAAGTGCCCCACGCCTGGTAGGCTAACCAAACATTCCGCTTGCCGGACCACACTTTGCCTTTGGTCTCAGCCCCTGTTCGCCAACGCCAAAACTGCCCTGCCAACCCCCGGTGAGGCGAGGCCGGCTATCTTTGCAAATTACACTCAGGAGGGGGGCGTGCGGTGATACCACCAACCAGCGGCTTGTCGACCAACTGGAACGACTTTCCACCTACCAAGTGTAGCTTCCAGTTCAATGTCGCAAATGCAGCAGTTTATGCTTTTCGCCGACTTCCCAGACCGCGAAGGGACAACAGAATAACGCCGTTTGCAAAAGGGGTGCCATTCGCGCTTGACGCCGCCTCAGTCTGACTCGGTGCTCAGCCAAAAACAAGTGTCAAACAGGATAGATTCCCTCGGATTGGGGAGTCTCGTCCCCCTCAAACTTTTGCACGCGTCTATGCTTAAAAGTCACCCATCAGTAACCGAGTTACTACCACCAAATCCTTAATTGTTACCGAAAGCTTCTACTAATGAACTGCCGCAAATACTAAAAGCGATTTGGCTCGTTGACACTTTCCCAGTTTGCACAGTACCCGCCTGCGTCAACGAAGTCAAGCATTCGGCGCATAGAGCAAGTGCCGCCTCATCTTGACGCAAGAAGGAACCCTGACACTCGAGGACCCAGCTGGTACGGGCGAGTAGGGTCAATCTCCCAAGTCGGTGTCGACCCAATTCTGACCAGCCTCGCTGTCGGAGCGGCTGGCCAAACGTGGCGGACCTGCCGGATCGATTACTTGCCACGAAAGGCCACATTACGGAAGGGCCTCGACCCCCGAGGTGCCAATTCAAGTCCGCCGTTTGATTAAACGGAACGGAGAAGGAGTGTGCCGCCTATCGCTCATTAGAAGCGCGACTATAGGAGCCTGACACCCCCCCGACGACCGAGCGATCCATGAACCTAAGAAAATCCTGATTTCTTGGTCCGAGTGCGAAGTCCCAGTCCCACAGTTTCGCCACGTGGCGCTAATGGGCTAAAACTGCGTGGCTCACGCCGGGAGGATGTCACCCCGGGGTATCCCTCGCGCAAAGTCCGGGGCTGAACGGGAGAGCTTCTGGGCGGGGGATCGGGCGGCAAACACGCCTGTAAATTCGACCGATAGACCTAATACTGAAATTGATGCTTCCGACTGCTCGCGTCAGCCCCTGGAAACCTGAAGAAAACGAGCAGACTGGGGAACCCACTTGCCAACTTGGGCGAAAGCTTCGTATCTTGTTTCAATCGGGGCCGGCCGAAACGGCTGCCCAGTGGAATTCCTGGTTTTCGAGGTGGTCAACTACACTTTACTGGGAAATCAAGTAATCTTTAAACACATTAGATCGGTCAATCGCATTTTCTTACGGGTTCCAACCATTGTGAGTTAGGAGCTATGCCGAATACCAAGAGTGCCGCAAAACGGCTGCGTCAAAACGTCCGGCGTCGGGCGCGAAACCGGGCTGTCAAGCACACGATTAAGACGCACTACAAGCGGGTACTTAAAGCCATCGCCGCAGGGGACGCGCAACTGGCTGGCGAAGAGTTCCGCCTGGCGACCAAGAAGATTGACCAAGCCGCCGCTAAAGGGGTCATCCACAAAAACAAGGCTGCTCGTTTGAAGTCCCGCCTTGCCCAGCGACTAAATAAACTCGTCCAGACTTAGTCGCGTTGTCCAAAGCCCGAAAGCGACGAATGACCGAGACTATTGCCCTGGGCCTAGCTGCCCTTCGGGCTAGACGGTCTCGGTGCGTCAGGCCCGCGTTCTCGTAGCACCGGTGTCGCGACGGATCGAACAACCGTTTAAACGGTTTCGGAGGTGCCTTGGAGTGGGCTCGTATTGGTGCTTGTGGAACGGGCGAGGCAAGCGCAACTTTTCCGGCTTTAAGCAGCACTCGCGGGTTGCAAATCTACGTGGCGGCAAAACCGCGCAGTGGGGCTTGCGGCAAGCGGCGCTGCTTCTACTCTGTTAGACCACCAAATCGCTGCAGATAGAAAACTGGACTTGTGGGGGCTTGTTTCCCTTGGTATCAGACTTCATGGCGAGAAAGTAAAAGCGTGGGCCGATATTTTGCTTCGCCACTAATTCAGGAGTTACGCCCCGAATTTGTTGTCCCGAACGCACTCCTCCGTGGCCTCGCTGTAACCCGGGGCCCGAGCGGGAGCTCATCCGAAAACACCAACATGGGGGACTGGCCCCGTTACTTACTTGCGATCAACCCGGGCCGCGGCAACAATCCTGATTACCAAGTTCGTTAAATTCTGGTCAGGCCAAGTTGTAAACACCTTAGCCCGCTTAGTAGGCCGTCGAGGCTAGAGCGGGGCAACCTATCGCCGTTTGTATTTGGGAATAACCGCCCCCTATCTACTCTTTGCAAAAAACCACGCGAGATCCTCCTCTTGGCCATCCACACGTTGCGGGGAGGAAACGCCATGGAACGGCACTTGCGACTACACGCCCCGGAACCCGATGACCAAGATTCACACTCCGCAGAGACCTTCATCCATCCGACGGCTGTGGTCAGCCGATATGCCGTGATTGGCAAGGGGGTTTACATCGGTCCCTTTGCGCTTGTCGAAGGCGAGACAGTCATCGGCAACGGGTGTCGTCTTGAAGCGCACGCCGTCATCAAAGAGGGAGTCATCCTCGGACCGAACAACCACGTGTTCGAAGGAGCCGTTATCGGGGGCCTCCCGCAACACATCCACATGCCCGAACGGCCGGGTAAGGTCATCGTCGGTGCCGGGAACGTCATCCGGGAACACGTAACCATCCATCGCGCACTTGATGAGCACGAAGCCACTGTCGTGGGCGATAACAATCTGCTAATGGTCAACGCACACGTGGCCCACGATTGCCGATTGGGCAACGGGTGCATCTTGGCGAACAATGTGATGTTAGCTGGCCACGTCAGTGTCGGTGACCGAGCTTATCTATCGGGGGCAGTAGCAGTGCACCAATTTTGCCGAATCGGCCCGTTTGCTATGGTGGGTGGCCATGCCCGCGTCGGTAAAGATATCCCGCCTTATGTCACCGTTGACGGCTTTACCACCTTGGTGGTAGGCCTAAATATCATCGGCCTCCGGCGGGCGGGGTTTACCGTCGAGCAAATTAGTCAACTAAAGGAGGCCTACCGAATCATTTACCGAAGCGGTCTTTCTTGGCAAGCAGTCCTCGAAACGCTCAAGGAACGCTTTCCGGAAGGGCCCGCAGCCATCCTTTATCAGTTCCTGTGCACAACAACTCGAGGAATTACACCAGAGAGACATCGCTTCGAAGCCTGGCTTGCTTCCGGGCAAGCAAGCCTTGCTAATGGCGAGTCCGCGCCACCTTCTGCCGCCCAAGCTTTTTGACCGCGGGCACAAATAGGTCGCACTAAGCCTCTACCGCCGGTAATGCCGCCAGAGCTTCCTCGATCTTTTCCTGCGGATATTCCAGATCCTCCAACTCCCCAGCCAGGAATTTGTCGTAAGCGCCCAAATCGCAAATTCCGTGGCCGCTCAGATTAAATAGGATGCACTTTTCCTGGCCGGTCTCCCGGCATCGCAACGCTTCCACCACTGCCGCTCGTATCGCATGTGAAGTTTCCGGAGCCGGAATGATGCCCTCGGTCTTGGCAAAAAGCTGAGCGGCCTGAAAGCACTCGTTCTGGTGAAAAGCGGCCACCTCGACGATCCCAAGCTTGGCTAGCAGACTCACAAGCGGCGCCATCCCGTGGTAGCGAAGCCCACCTGCATGGATCCCCGGGGGGACAAAGTTATGCCCGAGCGTGTACATTTTGATGAGCGGCGTCAGTTGGCTTGTGTCGCCGAAGTCATACCGGTATTGACCGCGGCTCATACTGGGACAAGCTTTTGGCTCTACAGCAATGAATCGTACCTCTTTCCCCCGAAGCCGGTCGGCCACAAACGGAAAAGCAAGGCCGGCGAAATTGCTCCCGCCGCCCACACAACCGATGACAATGTCCGGATAATCACCCACAAGTTCTAGCTGCTTCTTCGCTTCCAGTCCGATAATCGTCTGGTGCAACAACACATGGTTAAGCACGCTGCCTAGTGTGTACTTAGTCTCTGGGTCTTTGATTGCTGCTTCGATCGCTTCGCTGATAGCAATCCCTAAGCTGCCGGGACAATCGGGATCAGCCGCCAGAATTTTCCGCCCAGCTTCCGTTCGATCCGAGGGACTCGGGACGACATCCGCCCCCCACAGCTGCATCATGGTCTTCCGGTATGGCTTTTGGTAGTAACTGACCTTGACCATGAAGACCGTACACTCAAGACCAAACAGCGTACACGCAAAGGCTAGTGACGAACCCCATTGGCCCGCGCCCGTCTCGGTCGCCAGCCGCCGGACACCTTCGATCTTGTTGAAATATGCTTGGGCGACCGCCGTATTTGGTTTGTGGCTCCCTGGGGGGCTATGGCTTTCGTCCTTGAAGTAAATCCGCGCCGGAGTATTAAGGGCTTTTTCCAAGCTGCGTGCCCGCACAAGCGGGGTAGGCCGCCACAACCGATATACCTCTCTCACCGGTTCAGGTATTGCAATCCAGCGCTCCGGACTCATTTCCTGCTCGATGAGTGTCCGAGCAAAAATCGGTTCCAAATCGCTAGGAGAAATCGGCTTCTTTGTTGCCGGATGGAGTACGGGAGGAGGTGGCTCTGGCAAATCGGGGAGAATGTTGTACCACGCTTGCGGTATTTCCTTTTCAGGCAGGACCACTCTGCGAGACAAATCCGCACTCACTCTTGCTACCTCCTTCACCTTCTTTTTGCCTTGTCTCTTCTTAAGCCGGCTTGAAAAAACTAGAGGGGGATCTCACGAATCCTCCCAACCCGATGCGCACCGAGCCAGTGCTTAGCGCAGTGAGCCAGCCGCAATCCTTCACACTAGGCCAGCTAACTTCGCAGACAAATCGGAACAAATTCAACCTGAAGCTTGGCGGGCGGGATTTCGCTAGTCTTGCAAAAAATTCGGTTAACCATCCCAGCATAAATCCAAAAATGGCACCGATCCGCCCCCCACCACTGGTCCCACATCGCACTGAATGGTCGCCAGTGCGCCCGCCCCTTTCAGCCTTTCCGGCGGGGGTCCTAATGATCTTGACCATCTGGCCGGCAGGACGCAAGTCGGCTGGATAAACCCGCACAGGCCCAGGAAGTATTCAAGCAATCCCCAAAGGGTGCCTTCCGCGGTTTTTCTTCCCGGACCATTGGCGCTAAAATGGGCCGACGTCAACCGAAACCCCGCCTTGGGTCAGGTGGGCCCGATTTGAGGGAGTCCTGGAGTCATCACGGCCAACATCGAAGCTAATCGGAGTCATAAGAAAAAGGCATACGATATGGGCATCTTGCAAACGTACCGGATCAAAGCCCCGCGATGTGCCCGCCCTAAACGCACGATCTTCGGACTTCCGGAGGCCTGCGATCTGACCTTTCCCCGGCTCGGAGAAAGCAGAACTTGGAGGTGGCATCCGAGTGGTAAAAGCGGCGAGACGGAGCACGGCCTCAAAACTGGGGTGGGAAGTTGGCAGGGGCGCGCCCGCGATTCCCTCCGCTCATGGCCCCAAATCGGGTTAGGGACCTTCCGGCACCCCTTTCTGACCCTAGCGGTTGTCGCATGGACGCTGTTTTTCCCATGCTTGGACGCAGCTTGTGGAGCTGATCGGGCAGGCGGTTCAATTGAGGCTGCTTTGGCCTCGATCACCGCGACGGAGCTGCGCGAGCACGTTTCCTTTCTGGCCGACCCCGCTTTCGAAGGTCGTGAGGCGGGAAGTCCCGCAGCCCAAAAGGCCGCCCATTGGCTTGCCGAGCAGCTTCGGCAAATCGGATTAACCCCGGCAGGTGTTGACGGAGGATTCTTGCAACCGTTCGGGCAGGGAATGACCAACGTCTTGGGCTTGATCCCAGGCTCGGACGCTGAACTGGCTCAACAGTTCATCGTGGTGGGCGCTCACTTCGACCACATCGGCTATGGCCGAAAACGGGAGGGGGAGCCGCGTGTGTACCCGGGAGCCGACGACAACGCAAGCGGTGTGGCCGGTGTGCTCGAACTGGCGGAAGCCTGCAGCATGGTCTCCCTGAAGCGATCCGTGTTGGTAGCGCTTTGGGATGGGGAGGAAAAAGGGCTGCTTGGCAGCAAACATTGGGCGAAGTCGCCTACCATACCTCTCCAACGGATCGTTATTTCGCTCAATTTGGATATGGTGGGTCGGCTCCGAGAAAACTCGCTTCAGCTGGTGGGAGTGAGAAGCGGGGGCGGATGGCGGCGGCTCTTTGTGCTCCAAAACCCGGGAGACCTTTCCTTGCGCTTTTCCTGGAATTTGCGCCCCGACTCCGATCACGTCACTTTTTTCAACGTCGGTGTGCCGTCCGTGATGTTTCATACGGGCCTCCACGAGGACTACCATCAGCCCACGGACACTGCAGAGCGGATCAACTACGAAGGGGCGGAAAGGGTCGTGCGATACGCTTTTGTGGTCTTGCATGATTTGGCGAATCGCGAAGAACTGCCGAAGTTTCGGCCCGAGGCCCGAGACGAAAAACCGCCAGACGAGGTCGCCCGACCTTTACCACGCCTCGGAATCGAATGTCGGCCCTCGAGCGACACTGGGCCGGTCGAGATCGTCCGCGTGCTAGAAGGGTTTCCCGCCGCGGAGGCCGGACTTCAATCGGGTGACCGGATTACGAAAATCGCTGGCCAACCCCTCGCTGCTTTTGAGGAACTCCTCAAAACGGTAGCAACGGCTGAAGAAGTAATCGAGCTAACTGTCGAGAAAGCTGAGGGCGCTGAGTCCCGGCAGGTTCGTATTCCGTTGCGGGGAAAGCCCGCACCCTTTGGACTTCTCCTGGGTCTGGACCCGGCGGACCCAGGCGTCGCCGTTGTGCTGGACGTGGTGCCCCTCTCGGCAGGGGCAACCGCGGGCCTTAAGCGAGGTGACCGAATCTGGGAGATTGACGGGCAACCCCTCGGGAATGATCCGCTCACAGCTGTGGAAGAATGGGCACGAAATTGGCAAAAATACTCATCTCGCCCATCTTTGAGGCTCACGATCGAACGGGAGGGAAGAGTCATTCACATCGACCTAGCCCATCCGTCTCGAAATTAAATCGACCCACCCCCGCTCCGAATTATGCCCTCCGAAGTGGAGACCCGCCATCCGGGCTCCGGCTCAGGCAGCGCAAGGACGCAGTCCGGGCAACACCCGAGCATCCAGCTCGGCTGGCGAAGCTCGGTCTCTGTCCAGATAAAGGATTTCCGGGCTTATGCGACCCACCAGGCTCCCGAAGGTGTTAAAAACCGTAATAGTGACGCCTGCACCGGCCTCGAAGCCGGCCAAATCCCCCAATCTAGGGCTAATAACCTACCTGCGAAAGCAAGGAGAAACTCGGATGAAGCACTTGGTGATTGGCATTGCTCTGCTAATGGTTGCCTGCCCGGTATACGTTCGGACCTCCGAGGGAGCCGATTGGCCCCAGTACCTAGGGCCATTCCGCAATTCCGTCTCTCCGGAAAAGGGCATCTTGCGTTCCTGGCCGGAAGAAGGCCCCAAAGTGCTGTGGACGGTCCCGGTGGGGCGTGGCTTCGGCGGACCCGTGATCAAAAATGGAAGGGTCTATCTGCTTGACCGCGACGACCCGGTCAGCGACATCGTGCGTTGTCTTGATCTTGTCACTGGGAAAGAACTGTGGCGATTTAGCTACGAAGCTCGGGGAAGCCTCCCCTTCCCCGGTTCCCGGAGTGTGCCCGCTGTTGACGATAAATTCGTCTTTTCCTGTGGGCAAAACGGCGACTTTTACTGCATCGATGTCACCACGGGGAACCCCGTCTGGCATAAGAACATTTGGACAGATTTCGGCGGCAAACAACTGCCGATGTGGGGCATCACGCAATGTCCGCTTCTTTACGGGGAACTTGTCATCGTGGCTTCGCAGACCCCGGAGGCAGGGGTGGTAGCTTTTGAAAAGGCCACCGGAAAAATCCGCTGGAAAACACCTCCACTGGGCCCGGTGGGCTATGTCAGCCCCGGCCTTGTTAAGATCGACGGCGAAGACCACGTGGTGATGGTGACGGCCTCAGCCGGTGGATTTATGAGACGCGGCGGGGGTGAAGCAAGCTCGGGCAAAGTTGTCGGCATCGATCCTCGGGACGGCAAGATCCTTTGGGAGTATCCGCGCTGGCGCTGCCAGATTCCTATCCCGACAGCTGTAGACGCTGGAGACAACAAAGTCCTCGTCGCCGGGGGCTATGAGTTGGGGGCTATCCTCTTTAAGGTCGAAAAGAATGCGGACGGCACCTACCAGACAAAAGAGATCCTCACGACTACGGACTTTGGCGAGCATACAAAACCTCCGCTTTTCTACAACGGCTACTTCTTTGGGCAGTACACTACCAATGCTCGCCGAGATGGGCTTGTCTGCATGAGCGTAGATGGCCAAATTAGGTGGCGAACTGGCCGCTCGCCCGTTTTCAACAAGGGGAGCATGATCCTTGTGGATGGACTGATCTTGGCTACTGACGGAATGCGCCGACTTTATCTAATTGAGCCCGATCCGCAAGAATTCAAAGTTTTGGCCTCGGCTGAACTGCTAGGACAAGAGGGTACAAGCACCGAAGGCATGGCGCGGATGGGCGGACCGGTGCAGAACTGGGCCCCTATTGCTCTGTCTGATGGCAAACTGCTTATTCGTGATCATACGCAAATGAAATGTGTTTTGGTCCGGTAATGTAAGGAGTGATCATTAACGCGTTCTTTCAAGCCAAAAAGAGCTAAGGAGGAGCCTATCACCCCCGGCTTTCCCCGGCCTTCAAGCCAAGTAAGTCGCGTTTAACCTCTCGGCACGCTGCTACCGGGAACAATCACTTGCTTCTTACTTACTGTCCCACCCTCGGGACCGATGCCTACAAAGGAAACCACAGATTCGGAAACAATTAAAACGGAATTGGCCCGTTTGGCGCGGAATGAAACCCACGTTGTCAACGCCATTCCCGCGGCCAACGGGAGCACCGTCCGGCTACGTTGGCTCCTCCGCTTTTATCCTCAGGGAAGCTAGGCAGGGCGAACGTTATGGATTGACTGGCGAAATGTAGGGTCTTTCCTCCCCTTCCACAAATGTGGCGAAGCAGTCGGCCGGCAAAGGGCCATAGACTGATACCTTACCCCGCGGCCAGCGGATCTCCAATTTATCCACGCGATTGCTTTTTCCTAACCCAAAATGAAGGCGCTTGCCGTGGTCACTTTGGTAGCCCCGCCCCGAATGAACTTCGTCTACTTGCCACCGCCCCCCGGCAAAAACCCTAACCCGAGCACCGACCGCGTCCCGGCTACTTTCCGTTCCTATCAACCGAACCTGAAACCAGTGCCCCCCGCCCCGCAGATCGTTTCGCAAAACCGACGCCTGACTGTTGAGATTGAGGACGACAATGTCAACATCACCGTCATTATCCAAATCATCCAGGCCCGTTCCCCGACTAGGTAGACAGACTTGCAGTCCCGGACCACTTTCCTTGCTGGCATCCACAAAATGACCCGTCCCATCGTTTAGCAAGAGGACATTTGGTGCGGCAAAAGAGGTACTCGGGTCTATGTAGTCAATAAGGTCGTCTACGTGTCCACAGGCAACATACAGGTCACGATCCCCGTCGTTGTCAAAGTCGGCAAAACCTGTGCCCCAGTTAACATGCGGAAAACAACCTTGCCCGGCACCCCTCTCCACCGTCACATCGGTGAAGATTCCTTCTCCTTCATTCTGATAAAGAACGGGGAATTCCCCCTGGTAGGAGGTCATGTAAAAATCGATCCGCCCGTCGCCGTTGAAGTCACCTGCGTCAACACCCATGCTGGCATTTTCAGCCCCATACCCGTTGTAGGCGGTTCCGGCGATCAGGGCCACCTCTTCAAACACCCCATCGCCGTTATTACGAAACAGGAAATTGGCACGGACATCGTTACAAACGAAAATATCCACATCGCCGTCATCGTCATAGTCGGCCGCGGTGATTCCCATCGTCGTTCCCGCATGGCGACTTATCCCTGACTCGGCACTTACGTCCGTAAATGATCCATCCCCATTATTGCGATAAAGCGTGTCTGGATCAGGCTCATACTCCCGGGGACTGGGATAACGCGGATAGCCCCCGACATATCGAGTTATGTGAAGCTCGTAGCGAAACTTGATGTAATTGCCCACATATAGATCAAGATCGCCGTCGCGATCCATGTCGAAAAACACCACTCCCGCCCCCACGCGATGGCCATTCTCTACCCCCGCTTCGCTCGTAACATCGGAGAACGTACCGTCGCCATTGTTTCGATAAAGCACATTAGGCCCAAAATTGTTCACATAAAGGTCTGCAAATCCGTCGTTGTTATAGTCACCGCTGGCAACCCCGAGGCCATAACCCCGATCATCCACAGCTGCTAGCCCACCGACATCCTGGAATTGCCATCCCCCTAAATTGCGATATAACGCGTTAAAAAGTTTTAAGTTCGGATCAGAACCGAGAAGAGGTGCCCCGTTTAAGAAATAGATGTCGATCCAGCCGTCCCCATCGTAATCGAAAAGCGCCACTCCAGCGCTCATTGGCTCCATGACATATCGCCGACCACAGCCCCCGTGGTTGTGGACGAAATCCACCCCGCTTTCACTAGCTACGTCGACGAACCAAGGCCCCTTGGCTTGGGAGATTGGCGTCCCCTCCTTGCCTCCCCCCCGCAAACCGCCGACCCACTTCCCAAAGCTGTTCGTCCACAAAGCATAAACACTTAGAATTGCTCCGCAAACGACCAGTAACCCCCCAAGCAACAAATACCGCTTCATAGCGGACCGATCTTTTTACCAATCGTGCATGTCTTTTGCAGACAGATCGAAGACCTCTCCCCAAAACACTTGTCGCAACGTAAAATCCGCCGGTTGCTCAACCACCTATCAAGCTCAAACAAACCTCCGGGGCAAAACAAACGCAGCAAACCTCTCATCTACACAAACCTACCCTGACTGGCTAACTTTATCCACGAGCGTCCCTCAAGCGCTTGCTAAGGAGCTGCGCCGGACTGGGCCCGCTGCGATTTTTCCACGGCCCATGCTGCCGCTGGCCCATCACCCAGCCGTCGACAAACCTCCGCCAAAAGCTTATAATGGGCTGGGCTTGGCTCAAGAGCAACCGCTTTCTCGGTAAGCCGCCTTGCTTCGGTAAGATCTTTGCCCGCTAGGAGATAAACCTCGGCGATAGCGGCAGGTCCCATCGCACTGTTTGGGGCAAGCATCCACATATCGCGAAACGCGGCTTCGGCCAGATCGAACCGTCCCAACTTGCTGTACAACAACCCCGCATTCCGATGATGACTTAGCTCAAAGGGTTCCAAAGCTCGAAGCTCGACAACGATCCGCAAGGCCTCCCGCCATTCCCCTCTTTGATGCAACAAATTAGATAGGAAAACACGACACTGGATGTTCCGTGGGTCAAGCGCGGCTGCATGCCTAAAAAGTGCTTCTGCCATCCCAGAGTTTCCTGCTCGAAGAAAAAGGCGACCACCCGCGTTAGCGATCTGCGCGACGACCGAGGGGGCGAGGTTTTCATCAACAAATTGTTGCAAACCCGCCTTCTGAGCAGCCTGTTCAGCCTGCTTCAGCCTGGCGAGCTGCCGTCGGAATTCTTCCGCCTCTTTTGCCCGCCCAAGCCGAGCACACGCAGTGGCCAAATTATGTAACGCACTAGCATGATTGGGGGCCAGTCGGACCACTTGCTCCAACTGAGGGATCGCCTCCTCGAATCTTTTTTGCCGTACGAGCAAGTTGCCCAAAAGGAATCGGCCCGGTATCGATTGTGGATAAAGCTCAAGATGCTGGCGAAGGACTTGCTCGGCCTCGCTTAACCGAGCAAGGTTCATGAGCGCCTCAGCCAACATCGTTTGGCATTCAGGTGAACGCGGGTGATACCGGAGAGCATCGTTTGTAAGCGCAATAACCTCATCGTACCGGCCTGCCTGAAGGGCTAGCACGCTCAGTCGCAGGTGGGCTGGCAAATACGTGGGATCAAGTTCTAGACACAGCCTCCAACAGGCCAATTCGCGCTCCGTGTCGTGAGCAAGGTCGTGGAGTCGGGCTGCCGCGGCCAACGCCTCCGGATCTTCCGGAAAAGACACCAAGATTAGCCGAACAAGCCGGCGACCAGCTTCAAGCATGTGGCGATAGGACTTTGTCGCTCCGGGGGGCACCGCCAGTTCAAGAATTGGCAAGATGGCCAGAAACTTCCTTTCGCCGGGAACCCTCCCGCTTGTTTGAAAACCCAACTCCCGACAGCAAGACCGACAAGCCACGCCCCCACCGCGGCGATGAGCAACCCGCCCCACCGAGCCAGCCGCTGACGACCCAAATCTGGACTTCGCCCCGTGGCGTTTACAATCTCGGTTTCGGTTACAACATTCATTTGGAGGACTTTTCCTCCCGAGCGACAAAGCGTAGGGTGCAAGAGAGCGTCAACGCTGGTTTTCAACGATCCAAAAAGCCCCGGTGCAGCCTACCCTTCCTGACCGGAAATCGTGAACAGGGGTCAGATTGACATAGAAAGCCCGGAAAAGCCACCCGGAGGCTTCAACCTCCAACGATTTCTTGATTAATGCGCCGGAACGGTTCGGAACCCCTCTAGAGTATCGCTTAGCTCTATCCATTAAGAGCGGGATCGGCATTCTGATGGGCTCATCTAACACTCAGCTGAGGGACAATTGAACCAACGAAACAAAGTCTGACCCCGCCGATACTGAATTATGTTATGAGGGGTTGACGAACTCCACAAATCGTTTGTAATCAAGCCGGTTAATCAAAATGGCACATCTCGGGTTTTAGGCTGGGTCGAAGGTCTGTCCGAATTGTCGCCAGAGCGCTTCGCGTTCACTCGTTGACGCTACAGGGCTCGCCGTGTGAAAACCGAGGTCGGAGGAGGCGCAGCGTGGTGGTCGCCTCTTAGGTATTCCTAGAAGCTCCTCTGCTGCCCCCGAAGTATGCCCCCCTCAAGAACGACACGTCCGGCGGGAAGTAAGTCGGTAAAGCGAGCGGCCCAAGACGTTTAGGCGGGGGATGAAGGGATGAAAGCGCGTGATCTTGGCTGGCTAGTCGCTCTTCTTACAGCGGGCGTTTTCATAGCGGGCTGCGGTGGTCAGCCCGGGGTAAGTACCGTGCCGGTGACTGGCACGGTTTTAGTAGACGGTTCGCCTGCGGCGGGAATCGCGGTCACCTTCAGTCCAAAATCGCCCGAGGCAAGAGTGGCGGCGGGGGTGACCGACGCAAGCGGCCGATTCACGCTTAATACCGCGGGGGCTGGCCAGGGGGCGGTTCCCGGGACGTATGCCGTGGCTTTCGCGGTGAGCGGTGGCGGCCAGGCAGCACCCACTGCCGATCCGCGGGCGGCCGGTGGTGCATTAACTCCCGAGCAAATGAAGGAGATCCAAGCCCAGCAAACGAAACGGGCTCCCACCGGGCCCGCATTAAAGCTCCCGGCGAAGTACGGTTCGCCCGATACGTCCGGGTTTACAGTCGAGGTAAAGGCGGGGGCTCCCAATGACTTCAAGTTTGAGCTGACGACTAACTAACGGTAAAGATTGCCGGGCGTTATCGGCCAGATGGCTTTTTCCCCGATTTGCCCTTGAAGACTCTGTGCCGTAAGAGGGTAAGAGCGTTTTTTAGTTGGACAAACGTCCTGAAGAATTTGACTCCGATGATTGTCGGCCGGTAGGCTCGAGCGTGGAAGGTTATCCTTCCCCAGCGAAAGGGGCCGAATGGGGTAGGGCGTCGAGATGGGCGAGTGCTCGTTACGTGTGTCCAAGTTGGGGGTCCCCGGGGGCACCCAAGGAGCTGACTGGGTCAGGGGTTAGTTCCCCAAGTCTTTCGGGGACAGGAGGAAGCGGGAATTGCGTGTGAGCACCGGGCGGTTAGAGCGGAACAAAAGTGGGGTAATCCAGGTGCCAATGGCTTCCTAGATTTTGAAGTTCGCAGTTATAGCTGGGCTGGGTCGAGCGAGGGCTACTGTTCCGGGAGAGACACTCATGAGAAGGCGTCACAACTCACGTCGGTATGCATTTACCCTTGTCGAGCTTCTTGTGGTGATTGCGATTATTGGCGTGCTTATTGCGCTTTTGCTGCCGGCTGTCCAAGCGGCGCGGGAAGCAGCCCGAAGGACTCAGTGTGTCAATAACCTCAAGCAACTGGGATTAGCATTACACAACTATCATGATGTTTACAAATGTTTCGTCAGCCTGGGCCAAGGAACCAACAACGGTGACCCTGCCACAAGCACTTTGGGAGGGTTAAGCGGATTTGTGATGCTCCTCCCGTACTTAGAACAAAAGACTTTGTACGATCGGTATGTGGCGGGGCAAGCTAATCCGCCTTATCCGCCATGGGGACCGGTACCGTGGTACGGTTGGAACTTTGCCCCGCACAACGTTCAGCTTCAGGTCCTGCTTTGCCCGTCGGACGGCGAGGCGGGAAGGTTCACGGGTCCATATTCTTATCACGGGGATAACTCTTACGCTTTCTGTACTGGCGACGACGTTTCAATGGATTGGCGCGGTAGGCGTAGCCCGCGGGGGATCTTCGGCGGGGATAGTTTCATCGCTATCGGCGACATCCGCGACGGTACCAGCAACACCGTGGCTATGAGCGAGGTGGTGGTTTCCAAGCGCGATGACGCTCGAACTACCCGAGGCAATTACGTTGAGAATATTGGGGACGGCAACCTCCGAAACAACCCAGCTATGTGCTTGGCGTACCGCGGACCGAATAACACAATCCTTCCCTCCGCACCGCAAATTGGCGAACTTCGGGGCGTCAACTATGCTTGGGGAACGGTTGTGGTAGCAGGTTTTCAGACGATCCTGCCGCCCAACTCTATCGGCTGCAAAGGATTTTGGTCTGAGTGGGGAGCGGACCACGTAATGCCCCCCGACAGCTATCACCCCGGCGGTGTCAACTGCTTATTCGCGGATGGTTCCGTCCGCTTCGTGAGTGAAACGATTGATACGGGCAACACAACGCGACCTGAACCTGTCGATGGGCCTAGCCCATATGGCGTTTGGGGTGCGTTGGGTACCCGAATTGGCGGCGAGTCGGTTGCTGCCCCATAAGGAAGTCCGCGAGAGTCACGGCTCCACGCCCGACTATTTTCACCGCGTGGTGGCGGGGGCGTAGGTATTAGTCGTCGCCGCCGAATCCCCATGTGCGCTTTGTAACGGTCCCTCGCAGACAGAGGGGGGCGAGTCTACCAGCGGGAGTCCTCGCCGATCGTAGCGGTCATTTTGACTACGAAGCAGCTGTATCGTCTCGGGATTCCGTGAGAAGCATTTTCCGTCGATATGGAGGCTAACAACTTTCCGGTTACGTCAAGTTCCGGTTTGCGGATTCTTGCGAGGCCAGCGTTTGCTGGCCTCTTTTTGCTTTGGGCAACCGGTAGCGTGTTTCTACGCGCGGCTGAGCCGAAGATTAGCTTTCGGGACGTTACTTTTCGGACCGGGATTAAGTTTCAGCACACGGACGGGAGCACTGGCCGTCGGCACATTGTCGAGACGGTAGCCTCCGGACTGGCAACCTTTGATTACGACGGCGACGGTTTGATAGACATTTACTTCCTCAACGGAGCGCCACTAGATGAACCAAGGCCTACCGTCCTGCCGCGAAACGCACTCTACCGTAATCTTGGCGGCTTCCAATTTCGTGAAGTAACCCACCAGGCTGCCGTGGGGGACACCGGTTACGGTCTTGGGGTGGCGGTGGGTGACTTCGACAACGACGGGTTCCCGGACGTGTACATTAGCAACTACGGTGCAAACGTTTTCTACCGAAACAACGGAGACGGCACTTTTACCGATATCACTCCTCAAACAGGAACGGCTTCTGCCCATCCTGAGAAGGCTGGCGCGGGAACCTCATTCCTGGACTTCGATGGCGACGGAGATCTAGATCTGTATGTGGCAAACTACTTGGCGTTTTCGCCCCGAATGGGAATAACCAATTCTTGGCGCGGAATTCCTATTTATCCCGATCCATCCCGCTTCCGCCACTGGCCGGACCAACTCTTTCGAAATAACGGTGAGGGAACTTTTACGGACATTAGCCGCGAGGCCGGCGTCGACCGTCACCAGGGCCGGGGCATGGGAATGGTCTGCGCCGATTTCGACAATGACGGGGACACTGACGTTTTTGTAGCAAGCGACGGCCCGCCGGGAAACTCCCTCCTGATTAACGACGGACAGGGGCACTTCGAAGATATTGCCATGCTGGCGGGTGTAGCTTTCGATTCCGCAGGCTTGGCTCACGGGGCCATGGGAGCTGATTGTGGCGATTATGATAACGACGGTTGGCTTGATCTTTATGTGACCTCCTACCAAGGCCAGTGGGCCACTCTGTATCGCAACTTGGGCGGCGCGCTATTCGACGATGTCACCCAAGCCACCGGCGCTGGGGCTGGCTCGCTGAATCACGTCACATGGGGCTGCAATTTTGTTGATTTCGATAACGATGGGGACCGGGACATTTTCTATGGCTGTGGGCACCTTATCGACAACATCGAGTTACTGGACGATTCTACATCGTTGGAGGCTCCGCCTGTTCTTCTCGTCAACACTGGGCGGGGCACGTTTGTCAACGCCTCCGCTTCGGCGGGAGAGCTCACTCAGGTAAAAGCAGTCGCCCGCGGAGTAGCCTTCGACGACCTGGACAACGACGGGAAAGTGGACGTGGTTATCCTCAGCTCACGCCGACCGCCGGTGGTCCTCCAGACAGATGCCTCCGCGAATAACTCTTGGGTCCATCTCCATCTTCAAGGGACTCGGACCAATCGAGATGGTGTTGGGGCCCGGGTTAAGGTTGCCGCCGGCAAGCTGGTTCAAATTGCGGAAGTCCACAGCGGCCGTGGTTACCAAAGCCACTATGGCACCCGATTGCATTTCGGCCTGGGTGCGCACTCACGCATCGACCGCATTGAAGTACGATGGATCGGCGGCGGTGTCGACGTTTGGGAAAACCTACCAGCCCACCGACAAATTGTGCTCCGAGAAGGCTCGCCAGATTGGATCGAGATCGGCCGCCTCCGCTAGGCGGCAACCTCCGCAGTAGACATCAAATTTGTCGCAGCCTCACAAGTCAGAGTGGACGTTCCAGATTATTGTCGCCGCAAGTTTTGTGCAAGACCCTCCCGGGATGAATACCGAGTTGCCCTCGACAAGCAATAAGGAAACTCCTTCGCGACCGCCCGGGTTCAGGCGACTTTTTTGGCCCATGTTTTTTCTTTGTGCGATGGCAGCCGGTGCCTTAAGCGGTCTTGCAACGGCGTGGCTTTTGAGGAGCAAGAATTCCCCAAATATTGATGGGCTTGTCAATCAGATTTCGGCCGATCTTGCCGCTTCGCTTGCTTCCCTTCCGAAACCGGAGCCATTCCTCCTCCCTGACGAGCCACCGTTACCCCGCAATACCCGGGAATTAATCGAAGAAGTCAACGCTCTCGTGGCCGAGCTAATTAAGATCTGCCCCAACAATGTTGATGCTTTAGAGATGAAAGCCCGGGCAGAGGATTGGCAGGGGAAGACAAAAGCTGCAATCGCCACGTGGGAAGAATGCCTCCGCCTCAATCCGCAATATGTGCATGCCTATGTCGGCATGGCAGCGCTGGCCGCCCGCGCCGGCGAACACGAAAAGGCTGCCGAGCTTGCCCGCAAGGCGATGGAGCTTGATCCAACCTCTTTTCGCGCTCGTGATATCCTGGCGGAATCGCTCATTAATCTGCAGCGTCCGGCAGAGGCTGTGGAGGTTTTGGAAGAGTTCCTCCGAAATGACCCGCGGTCTAGAGGATTCTTTCTGCTTGGCCGGGCTTATAGCCTCCTGGATCAATGGGAAAAAGCGGCCCAAGCTTATCAAGCGGCCGTCAACAAGTATCCTCGTTATGCGGAAGCCTACTACGCCTTAGCCCGCGTACAAAGGCGATTAGGCCAGCGCAAAGAGGCTCAAGAAACCACTGCCAAATACTGGGAACTGATGAAACAGCGGGAGCCTACCCGGCAAGGGATGGAAACGGCCGTTGACGATTTCAAGGAAATGTCTATCAACGGAGCCATTCTCCTTACCGATATCGGTCGGGTTTATTTCGCCGTCGGCCAGTTTCATCGCGCGGAAAGACTTTGGCAGCGTGCCGCGAAATTGGATCCTCACAACGTTCCCTGCCGGCAATTGCTAGCCACCCTGTGCCAGCGACAAGGGCGACTGTGGGAGGCCGTGTCTTGGTACCGCGAGCTGACGCAGATTGAAAGTGACAACCCCGTCAACTGGCTGGAAATTGGCCAACTGTTTGCTGGCTCACTTCAATTCGAGGAGGCAGAGGCCGCCTTTTCGAAAGCCTGTGAGGTCGCGCCTGAGCGTCCCGACGGCTACGCCGCTTTGGTTCGCCTTTACCTGTCGTCGGGTCGCAAGGTGGAACGTGCTCCGCAAGTTGCCCGAACATTGGTCACGAAAGCCCCTACAGCGGAAAACTATGTTCTCCTTGCCGCCTCTTGTGAACAAACGGGCGACATGGAGGGGGCTCTTTCCGCGCTAAAGCATGCCCTGCAGTTGGCCCCACAGAACCAAACCTATCAACGAATGTACGAAAGACTGCTTGCCGGAAAGCCATCAGCAGCGTCTACAACACCGTCAAAGGATGAAAAGTAACCGGTTTCCTGGCTCGGTCCATCTTGCCCTTGCGGAATGTGGCAGTTGTGAAGACTCAGATCTGACAGAAAGCCACCGTGAATTCAGTGATCTAAACGCAACTGCAATCCGCTAGTGTTTCCCACGCGAGGAAGTCTGCTGGAATAGCCCCCCTGGCGATAGAAGTGGTTGCCCCCCGGCAAGGAGCCCACTTTGGCCCAGGCAGCGAAAGATCTATGAGTTTCGTGGGAGACTAACCGAAGAGTCCACTCGTTAGACAAGCGTCTTACTGCGTCAACGATGCCGCAAGAAAGAGCGCCTGGTAAGCCCACCCGTGGGAATATGACGCAGGCGGGGCCCGCCCGATCAAGTGCTCATTAGCTAATACGACCTCCGTCGACCGCTTACTTCGCGTGACCGAGCACTTCCTGCAACAGCTTCCGAGGAATACCGATGTCGGCAACATGAACTTGGCCTAAATATTGCTTAGCATTTGGGGCAAGAAAGCCTTTTTTCCAGGCCGCGAAAGTACACGTGTACGTAGCGCGCACAGTGGGATTAAAAGCCTCCCCAGTATCGCAATCAAGGCCACTGGGTAAGTCAAGTGCGAGAATCGGCACCCCGCTTGCGTTCATTGCTTCAATCGCGCGGTTAAGAGGCGGTCGCGGCTTGCCCGCCGAACCGGTCCCTAACAGCGCATCGACAATCCACGCCGCTTGCCGGCACTCCTCAGCAAACCGTTCGCTGTCGGATTCCGTAAGGAAGACCTCAATGGGTATTCCTGACCGCAGCAGGATGTGGTAGTTGACGTCGGCATCCCCCGTCAGCGTGGCCGGATCAGCCCACAGAGCGACTTTCACCGGATACCCGCGAAGATCTAAATGTCGAGCAACGACAAAGCCATCGCCGGCATTGTTGCCACGCCCACAACAAATCAAGACTAACCCGTTGATTCCTAATCGACACAAGAGGTCTGCCGCACCGCGCCCGGCGTTTTCCATAAGAACAATCGAGGGGATTCCCAACTCTTCGCTTGCACGGCGATCAAGTTCGCGGGCCAACTTTCGATCTAAGACCGGGGGCACTTCGCTCATTGCTGGCTCCTGCAACCTCCGCACAACTGCTCACTTGCTGAGGAAGAAAAGCCGGAGGCTCATCCAACCAAGAGTACCTTCCGTTTCGCAGCTGTTCTTCCGCAGATCCAAACGGTTCTACGTTCCACCGGCCGGCTAAGTTTCCCAGTGGTGAGAGTAAGGCAACTTGGCAGCGGGCACCCGCCGGGTATTCTAGGCTGCTACAAACTGGCCTTGGGCCCTCGGAGCAGGTGTTTTCGTGTGCGGCTGCGCCCAAACGCGCCGCAGCATGTCCCGAGAAACTCTCAACTGCTCCCCATGCGAGCTCGGAAAGGATTTCGGCGGCACCATCAAGCATGATCGAACGAGAGTCTCCCACCACGTTCAATCCCCCTTGTCCGCTGTAGACTAAAATTTGGCGAGTTAGCGCCGCAAAATTCCTTGGCGCTACCTTTTAGGAAAAGCCGGGAGGCTTACATTCAAGTCATAATGGAAGGCGAAGTGGTGTAATAAACTCTCGGGCGATGCAGAGAAGACGCCCCCGTCGAAGATCCCGCTTTAAGTAGCCCGGTTAGTTGTTAGGGCTTGTGACCCAGCCCAGTAATTAGCAAATGCGGTGAGGGGGCTTCGATTGCCTCTCCGGACTTTCAGATGATTCGGAGCTGCAACAAAGGAGAACTGAGATGCCCCTATATGAGTATCATTGCAAGAAATGTGATCATTCCTTTGAGTTTTTGGTGCGCCTGAGTGAACCCCCCACCTGTCCGCAGTGCGGCGCTTCCGGCCAGGATCTCGAAAAGCTTTTAAGTGCCCCAGTGGCTCACTCTAAGAGCAATTCTCAACCTGCTCCCAAAGCCTGCCCGATGGCTTCTGGGCCAAGCTGTAGCTCCTGTCCCATGGGATCATAAAACCATTGGTCAAGCCGGAGACGTCAACATCCACCCGTAAAACCGGACCTCCGCAGACTTTTGCGCGGTTGGCCGGACACAGACAATCGGCCGCGACGAGGATACGCGATTGGGCCAGCCATGTGCACACCCACAGGCTGCTTAGCCGCTCGGCCAAGTGTTCCGGCCACACACCGTCCTTTTGGCCGTAGGCTTTGACCGAGGGTTCTACACAATTGGTGCTGAGCACGCCCAAAGCCTAAGGCACAACAAAAACGCCGGCTGTCCATGCCCCGGCCTGCATGAGGGCTGCTCGAAGCGAAATAGGTAGCGGATCAAGCATGTAGGGAGCGCAGCTCCCTGGCCGATAATGGCCAAGTGTGTAGATACACTCGGTGGGCGGATAGAGTCCCATCTTGTACGGCAGGATGGGAACGGTGAGGAAGAAGTGGGCGCCAGAAACAAGTGGCTGAAGGAGCGGCCCCACGGAATGCCCGTATCGCTCGACATGGACCTGCTCGAAATAAGCCGGCTTGTGACAAAGGGCAGAGGCCTTCCACATGAACGTGACCGGCTCCCACCCCCGACTTACAGGTGCCGATCGCTCTTCAGTACTCATGGGGCAAAGGACGGGCAGCCGGCCTTGGCCGGCGGGAATTTCGTGACTGAGCGATCCGATGGGTGCTAGCCCTTCGGGCAATTCCTGATCATAACTTGCCGGCTTGGGGCAGACATCGGGACTAACCCGAGGACCAGCCGCCAATTGGTCCGCAAGGGGCTTTGTGGATTTTATTTCCGGTTGCTCGGGAGGGGCCGGTAGCTCCGTCTGAGACGGTGAGGCCTGCTGGCCCTCTGCCATCACAACCCAAAGCGGCACAAAACTGCCTTCGGACGGCGAGACCACATCGCTGTCTGCTGGAAGAACAAACTCCAACTTGGCCCGGTCCGTTGACATAATCCGGCGACTTCGGGACTCATCAACAGAACCGGAGATGGCACTCATCTCCCTGGCACCTACCACAGCCTGGGGAGAAGCTACTTCTTCTACGGGCAACTTGGCTAACGATCGCGCCTGATGGCCCGAGGATTCTTGGTCCCCCTGAGGATCGCCGAAAGGATTTGTAAACGGGTCCCCTTCCAGGGCAGTCCTTGCCGGCGAGGAAAAGATCTCTTGGGTCGGGAGATGCCCGCCGGCCATTTTCGCCCCGCTACCGTCGCCAGTCTCCGCCGGCGGGGTGAATAAAATCGCCTGGCCAGAGGGAACTCGTGCCAGTCCCGAGCGTGGCGGAAGTTCCGCTGGCCGGATTGAGTTGTCCGAAGCCAACCCGGCACGGGCCCCCGTTGACATAAGCCCCGATCCGTTTTCAAGCTGAGGTGCCAACCAACGCAAGATATTCCCAGCCTTTCCCAAAGTCGTAACGGAACTTACCTCCCCGCTGGCGCTTTGAGTTGCCTTGAGGGGCGCATCCTCTAGGGCGGTTTGCACCGGTGGCTTGTCAACGGGAGGAAGATCACGAGGAGCTCGTCCCGATTGGTTTTCGCCCAAAACAGGGGGCGGGACTATACATAAGAAGGCAAGGACACTTAGCCCTGCAATTATCCCTCTCACATGGTCCCGCCTTGCCCATCGGCGATTTGTCCACACTGCAAGAGGCAGGCTGACTCCAACTTGTGTTCGGGCGCGAAGAAATTCTTTACCGGATGGAGCAAACTCCTGCGAGGCGGGAGCACTTTCGCCGCGACTAGAGATCGCGATCCAGAAGTTCCGTGGTGTAATTTGGCGCTTCCTGCGTGATGATAATGTCATGGGGATGACTCTCCCGTACTCCAGCCGGGCTGACCAAAAGAAAAGTGGTTTTCGTGCGGAGCTCTTCAATAGTCCGCGTTCCGCAATAGCCCATTCCGGCGCGAAGTCCGCCTACAAGTTGATACACGAAAGGCCCGAGTGGGCCGCGATAAGGCACCCGCCCCTCCACGCCCTCCGGGACCAGTTTCTCCACTTTCGTCGTCCGCCCTTGGCGATAGCGCTCCTTGGACCCCTGCACCATCGCCCCCAAAGATCCCATACCACGATACTGTTTATAAGCGCGACCCTGGTAAAGGATGAGCTGACCGGGGCTTTCTTCCAGACCGGCGAATAATCCGCCAATCATCACCGCATGAGCGCCTGCGGCAATTGCTTTGGTAATATCCCCTGAATAGCGGATGCCGCCGTCAGCTATAATCGGGGTTCCCGTGGCCTCGGCGGCTTTGGCCGCCTCCATGATCGCCGTGATTTGAGGTACACCTACACCGGAAATAACACGAGTGGTGCAGATCGAGCCAGGCCCGATGCCCACTTTGACTGCGTCAGCCCCCGCTTCGATCAAGTCTCGACATCCCGTCGCCGTGGCTACGTTGCCCGCCACTAGATCGATGTTCCACTGGCGCTTAATTTGGCGGACAGTCTCGATGACGTTGGCTGAATGACCATGAGCACTGTCGACGACCAGGACGTCCACCCCAGCCTCGATGAGCCGTTCAGCCCGCTCGTAATCATGGACTCCCACGGCGGCCCCCACTCGAAGACGTCCCAGAGCATCGCGACAAGCATCGGGATACCGCCGCATATTGTCGATGTCTTTAATTGTGATAAGCCCGGTCAGTCTAAAGTTTTCGTCCACCAGGAGGAGTTTCTCCACTTTTTTTCGGATGAGAATCCGCTCGGCTTCTTCCAGTGTTACATGACCGGTCGCCGTGACCAAATTCTCTTTGGTCATGACGTCGGCCACCTTTCCATCCCAAGTCTCCAGGAAACGCAGGTCCCGGCGAGTTATAATGCCCAGGAGCCGACGGTCGGAATCGACAATCGGAATGCCGGAGACCTTAAGCTGGTCCATCAGTTCCCGGGCTTGCTCGAGGGTGGCATCCGGGGGCAAGGTAGCAGGGTTGAGAATGATGCCGTTGGCACTTCGCTTAACCTTTATGACCTCCTCGACTTGCGCTTCGATCGACATATTCTTGTGAATGACCCCCAAACCTCCCTGCTGAGCCAAGGCAATCGCAAGCGCGCTTTCCGTCACTGTGTCCATAGGGGCACTAAGGATTGGGATGTTGAGGCGGATGTTCCGGGTAAGGTAGGTGCTGACGTCGACCTCGGCCGGCACGACGTCACTCTTCCCAGGCTCGAGAAGCACGTCGTCGAAAGTGATGGCGTGATACTTGATCCGCTCGTTAAGTCCCGGAAACATCACAAAATTCCTTTTAAATGCAATCAATTCCCGAGATAGTTGTCCGGAAAGCTTTCGCGCTGAAAACCAAATTCCGAGGAAAATCTTTTAAATCGACTAGGCTGCTGTGGGCTTCTTCATTCCCTAACAGCGGGTTCCTTCATTCCCCAATATTCGCCAATCTTCCCAGGATCTCCGAACTTCCTACCCTGCTCGCTCCAGGAAACCGGTTCCCCGACCCCTCTCGCTACGCCATAATGGCTATCGACAAATGGGCGATTTAGAAAGTTTTTCCCAATCAGTCTCCCATTTCTAGGGGTGCGGGGATTGCCACCCTAGCTCCATCTCCGGATTAGGCTCGCCAAGCCAAGGAACTTAGCCCTCCCTCTGGGGAGGATCAGGGGAAGCCCTGGGACGGCGCTATCAGGTGATCGACGGGCGGACATACTACCAGGTGATCAGCGGTCAGCAGCGCGGACTGTGGGCGGGACTATTGCGCGCCATCCTAGCCGCCGCCGAGGTCCCTTACTCCTGGATAATCCAGGCCCGCAATCGTGCTTACGATCGCGGAACATTCCGCACCTTTTGGGTGGGAGTGCCTGTGATTAGCGTAGGCAATCTGGTACTCGGCGGGACGGGTAAGACACCCCTTGTTGCCTGGCTTGCTCAGTGGTACCGCCGGCAAAATGTCCACGTGGCCATTCTCAGTCGGGGCTACGGCGCTTTGGGAGACACCGGCAATGACGAAGCTGCCGAGCTTCGCCGTCTCGTCCCCGATGTGCCCCATTATCAGCAGGCGGACCGCGTCCAAGCGGCAGAGCTTGCGATTAGCCAAAACGGAGCCCAACTTCTCATTTTGGACGATGGTTTTCAGCACCGGAGACTACACCGAGACCTCGACCTTGTTCTCCTTGATGCCCTTGAGCCATTTGGCTTTGGGCACGTCTTTCCCCGCGGCACACTGCGAGAGCCGTTGACGGAACTCCGGCGAGCTCATGTCCTTGTTCTTTCGCGTGCCGACCTCGTAGACGAATTCACGAGAAGGGAAATTGAACAAAAGGCCCGGCAGCTTAATCCTGATGCGCTTTGGGCGGAAGTGGCCTATTGCCCGCAACATCTCGTCAACGCAAGCGGTGAGGCTGCACCGCTCTCCGCTTACCGGCGGCAGAATGTGGCCGCCTTCTGCGGGGTCGGCAATCCCGCATCCTTTCGCCTGACTTTGGAAAGGCATGGGTTTCGGGTAATCGCCTTCCAAGAATTTCCGGATCATTACCGGTATCGCCCCGATGACCTGGACCGCTTGGGACGCTGGGCAGATCAGCTTGACATTAAGGCTGTGATTTGTACACAAAAAGACCTGGTAAAGCTTGGCAAAGATTTCCTCGGCAAGCGGCCGTTGTGGGCACTTGTAAGCCAAATCGAATTCCTGTCCGGCCAGGAAAAGCTTGAGGAAAAGCTGGCTGCGCTTAAGCCGAAGACAAACACCGTCCCCCCGCCCGCATAGGCTTGGACGGCTCTCATCCCCGATGCAAGGTAGACATTCCCGGCCTTCGGGCTAGCTCGGCCAGCGTGACCTGCTTATCCGGCGATGAACTGAGTTTATGCCTCCCGATGCCTTGTTCCAGACCTTGGGAACTAGCGGGCCAGCGCAAACGATTTCCTCTGGTGAGCCGGGCGAAAGTGCGATCCTATGACGCGGACGCTACAGACCTCGTCAACGCAATCGGGGCGTTACTTTTCGCATCAGCCGCGGCCCCAGCCCGAAGCTAATATTCGGCCGCCCCTCCTAGTGCATTTCTATTTCGCAAGTCCCGATGCCAGGCCGATAAAAGTTAAATTGGACATTCGGATGGTCGGCAAGCAACGACATCGGTACCGAAGTATCCACGATCTTCTTTGCGATCATGAGGGTGGTCAGTCGCATGCCAAACGGATTGTCGTGGTGACCCGGGTGCCAAATGGACACTTTTTCAGCCTTCCATGTTTCTACTGGGCCTACGGTCGCCGCCTTGGTAGGCACAAGCGCCACCTGACCACCGCCACTTGTGCGGGCATTTTGGATGATGGTCATTGGGTGAAGGTCGGTAATGCGAGTTTTAAGCTTGCGATACTCTTCTGGCGGCGGCGGTTCATTTTTCCAACGGCCTGTGCGCTTCGGCGGATCATTAAACGCCCAGTGTTTTACCTCCCCCTGCCCTCCCTGCATGATGACACAGCGAACCTGGTCGAAGGAGCGGGAATATTCCTCAAGATCCCCCGTCGGGAAATGGATGTGCGAGTCGGGCATCCGCAGTTTGCGATCGATCCGGTTAAAGCAAAGTTCCATATCCGCCCGCGCAAAACTGAGGGGATGATCGGGTGAAACCGGCTTCCCATCATCACCCACCCATTCGTCCATCCCCCAAAAGTGGGCGCTGCGGATGTCAAGCTGCAAGCTGTTGACGATCCGGGCTACAAGCGGCAACTGCTCCGTAGGACCAATCGGGCCGCAAATGCCCGCCGGGTTATCATCGGTCGACTGCCGCCAAGCCTCGATGTATTCCAACGCCTCAGCTAGGTAAAACTCTTCCAAGGTGTCGTACATCACCACCTTAAAACCTGGCCGGGACAGGCGTTCCATTGCTCGTGGCGTCAATTTAGCTGCGTCGGCCAAAAGCTCGGGGTCAAGCGTTGTGTAATCCCACCAGTCGGGCGCCACTTTGCTGAGCGGTCGTGCCATTGTCAACTTCTCCTTCCCTGAGCAAACTGTAACTCCCGCTACCCTACCGAGCGTTTACCCAGATAGACAGTTCCGTATCTCCCCCAGAACATCTACCCGAACATCATGAACAAGACTAACACCCCCTTATTAACTTTTTTGCGATGCAAAAAGTTCAGCGAGCAGATCATTCCGAGGATAGGCATGTCCCCGGTGCTGGACGAAGGCCTCGGCCGCCTGCACACCGATTTCTTCACCCCGCAACCGAGCATGTCGACGCATCCCTTCAAGGTATTCATCCACGCCATGATGTGCAAGCAGCCAATCCCGCTGGCTAGCGTGGCAAGCTAAAGCCGCCGCCTTTTTCTCTAAATAAGCCGAGATGTCCACATAAGTTGTCGGTGTCACTCGCCGGCCGAAGATGTCCGTGGCCTCCACCGGGTCGCAATAGTAAAGATAAGGCACCTGACTCTCCGGGTGCCGAGGAAACTCGGAGCAATTAGGGGCCCCGTACAGAAAGCTTGCTGCCCGTGCCAGGGCCGAGCAGACCTCATGATCCATCATGTAATCCTGCGGAGCATGGGCGAACACCAAGGTTGGGGCAATCCGGCGAAAGAGGTCGTAAACTTTTTGCAGTGTTGCTTTATCGTAAACGATAAACCCGTCCCTTTCGTCCAAACAGTAATAACGGGCCCCGAGTAGCCGAGCCGCGTCCTCCGCCTCCCGCGTTCGCCTTGCGCTAATTGCCCACTTTGTCTCAGTCATCGTGCCACAATCGCCGGGCGCCGCTGTGGCAATATGCAGTTCCCAGCCCACTTCACCCAGCCGAAGGAGTGTTCCGGCGCAAAGAAACTCCGCATCGTCCGGATGGGCCATAAAAGCAAGTGCTACTTTCCGGGAGGGCAAACTCATTCGCAGAAGCTCCTGAAACCTCCTTGAGGAAAAGCAGAACGTCGACAACAAGAACTCGGGCCGTCACACCGGCAAGAACGCCCGAGGCAAGTTCCACCAAAAAGATACCGCCAGGTTTCTGGCAATAGCCCGTCGGCATGCTTGCCAAGGAGTGACTCTCCGTCAACGCCTTATCAACACCTTGCGGACGCTGGCCCGCCCCAGCATGCACTGGGAAAGCACCTCAAGAATGCATGTGGTCGGGCATCATGAACTACCTTTTCGGCCCATGATGCGTGGGTACTCTCCCGCGCCGCGCGCCCGAATCACAATCCGAAAATTGCAGCGGCCGCAACTTCCCGGGACATTTGAGCTTCAATTTGCAGAGCGGCTTTCCGGCGCAAGAAGTGCTAGGTGCCGGAATTCTTTCACTACTAGTCCGGCTTTCGACCACACGGGATGTGCCCAGGTCGGCGTTTCCGCCACCTTCCAACGAACGATGGGCTTAAAGCTGTCGGCAGCTGGATCTAGCACTATCAGTTCACTGCCGGTGGTGAGTGCAAGCACGTATTTACCCAACACCAGAAGAGCTGCATTTTCTCCTTGTTTAGGTTCACTCCGCCAAAGGACTTTACCGCTAGCAGCGTCCAAAGCGAAGAATTGGCCCCGTTGCTCTTGCGCCAGTCCGATCAGCCGGTCGCCGACTACCACCGGCGAATTCATGTACATCGACACCTCTTTGTTATGCCAAACCTCCTGGGCGGCTAACTTGCCCCCTTGAGGAACAATCCGATAAGCAGTTGTCCCGCGGCGAAAGCCCGAAACAATCAGTAAGTCATTCCAGACAACCGGAGTCACGATGTTGACATTATATTGCGTCACAAAGGGCACTTGCCAAAGGAGCTCGCCGGTCTGAGGGTCAAGTCCCGAACAAAACCGGCGGGACTGGATAACTACTTGCTCTCTGCCTCCAAGAGTGGCCAAAACCGGCGACGAATAAGCCGGCGGGTCGCCCGCCCACTGCCACAGCTCCTTACCGCTCGCAAGGTCCCAAGCGCAGAACGCACCCTTTTCCGGCCCACCCACGAAAGCAAGCACTCTCTGGCCGTCCAAAACCATCGGGGACATCGCCGTGCCAAAGTCTGGCGATGTCTCCCCAAATCGGTCCTCAAAACGGTGTTGCCACAGGAGTTTTCCGTCCTCGGTCGACCAACAGCTTAGGATGCCACTGATACCCAACGTCACGATCTTATTCCCGCCGACCACGGGTGTTGATTTCGGGCCTTTGCCATGAGCCCGGGCAGCTGGGTTGACTTCGTAAGGTGCCGGATATTTCTGTACCCAAAGCACTTTTCCATCAACAAGCGAGACAGCGCGAAGGACTTCCTGCTCGTCCTCTCGGGCGAAAACGTAAAGGCGATCGCCGACCAAGACTGGGGAAGAATAACCTTCCCCCACCTCTATCCGCCAAACCGGCCGCCATGACGCTGGCCAACTTTCCGGAAGTGTCAAGCCAACGATGTATCCGTCACGGTTCGGTCCTCGCCATTGAGGCCAATCCTGAGCGAAAGCGACCCCGGTTAGCAAACAGCATCCGACCATCCACACTGCAAACGCCGCTGTGGACAAACGTGTCATGCGCCAACAGTGCCTCATCTCCCCTCCTCCTTTCTGCAACAAAGCAACCGAATCGAATGCTTCTCTCGTCCGAGCTTCCGGAAATAGAGTACAGGGGCTTATCCATGACCCACGGAGCTTCAATTCCCCCGCCCTCCGTGCAAGTAACGGCATCTGGTAGGCAAGTTGATTCGCCCCACACTCTCCGGCGTGCAAAACTCAACGACGGCGTATTAACAAAGAAAAATCTACCCTAAACAAATAATCGCGCGATTTACGGAACAAACCGGCCCACTAAAACACCTGCAGAGAGGCCTCCCACGCCGGTCCTCTTATCCCTTAAACACGAGGTAAAATCGCAGGTTGCTCGCAATTAAACAGCGACCCCACTAAATCAACACAACGGAGAAATTTGTACGGTTAGCCCTCCCTTGCCACGACTGCACAATCATTAATATGCGCAACCTCAAAGCTACCTGCGACAAGGCCCACTGTTAACGGTGCCTCTTGCCGGAGCATACCTCCGGCTAAAGCAACCAGAAAAATCAGACCCGGTGCCCCAAAATTTACAAAGCGTTCTTCTCGAAATTCACCAATGGCCGACCAACCTGGCCCGCTCATCGTAAAACCGGGCCAAAGCCCGCGCCCAATTCGCAGTTACTTGGCGACAATTATTAGGGGGGAACATATCGGACGCAATCTACATGCTGAGGTCACAACTCCTTTGCTGTAAGCGGCCTTTTTGGGAAAGCCTGGCGGATGGTGAGCGTTGGCGAAAAGCGCCGAGCATTGGCTCGGCAAGGCCACCGCCGCAGGACGAAGGGGATCCCGTTGCGCAAAATGGCGTAGCGAGTTCGAATCCGCCGAGATCCTCGCGTCCGAAGCGGTTTTCCCCATCAAGCGGCAAGCGACATCCTCGCAACGAGCGCGAGTGGCCAAGCCTGGTTCCATCTTGCGCCAGCCGCCGGCAGCATGTCCTGGCAGCTGGCCCACCTTCCGGCAACCAGCGACCGGCTCCACTCCCGGTCGACTCGGAAGTTATTAGCCAACACCGAGAAAACCCCTGCAGAATCCCCCATACATAACCGCCGGAGCGCCTGATCGTGCAGAGCTAGACGGGTGCTTGGTGGTTGACGGGGCCGGGCGTCACTGCCGCTACCGGGCGGTTCTAATCAGTCGCTTTGGCCGGGCTGCAAGCTCAATGCGAGCCTTGGGCGGGCTCGAAAGGAGGACCCACCGACCTCAGGCCATCCGGCGGGCCACCACTGGGCGCCCCGGAGTTTCTTTGCGACGTAGCAAGTCAAATTACCCTTACCTTTGGGCGTCGGTATCCTCACTTCCCGGCGTCGGTCCAGCGCCGAAGGGGACGCTCCGGGACTATTCTCAATTACGTCATATCGGGTTCGAATTAGTCCAGAGTTGTGGCGGACAATGGTCTCTAACCATTGCAATCAATTCGGTTATAATTGTCGCAATCGACTTACTGAGTGGGTCTTTGTTATGCCCTTGAGCAATGGGCTGGGGAGCATGTTTCTCGAGTGACGGGAAACCCTGATAAGAAGGGGCGCGGGAGTTGCGGGAGAGGGAGCTGCCAACCACCGGCGGCACAAGCCCCGCAGGGTTCGGTTGCCAAAGGGTTGCTATAAGCGTTGCCTCTAGAAAGGTGAGACGGTGCGATCTGGCCCCGTCTACTTTACGGCGAGAGATTGGCTAAATAACGGCCGCCAAGAATTTCGCGATTAAATTCATTCATCGGTCGATACGACCACCTTGTAGCGGTAAGTCTTGAACAGCCGGAGGAAACCGATGGCCAAACCCCATCGAAAAATCAAGAAGGCTAATCACGGAAAACGTCCCTCCAATAGCAAAGCTCGGCGGGCCAAGCGACGTCTCGTTCGCACTTAACGGCTTTCGCTGGGTACCGCAGGTTCGAGCCGCCTCGGCGGCTTTTCCTTATTTCGGCGCCGGAAAGGGCGTCGGAGAAGTCGCGGTGCAAGAAAGCGGATTGTGCCCTGCGGCCAGCACCAGCCCGGTCCTTTCTCGACTCTATGAGCCGCCGCTGCCGCATTGTGCGATCGCAAAGCCGGTCGCCCGGCGGTAGGGTTCTTTTTGTTTGTCGACAATTGGCACGGTAAGAGCCCGTCATTAAAATCGCTGGCAGGAAAAGGGAGGCAAAATAGGCGGGTAAACGGACAACACTGTGTGGGCGCCGGTAGGAGTCATCGACGGATTAATTCGGGTTTCTCCTGAAATCGTTCCGGCTCGCTAACTCCCACAGCGCAACTAACGGCAAGCCGGGCCGGGAAAAGGAGGGAATCGTGGCAAAAAAGGCGTTGATCCTCGACCCCTCGGAATACGACCTGAACCGCGTCATCGCGGACATCGAGGAAATTCGTCGCTACAATCCCCAAAGATACGAGATGGAGCAGCTGACGGCCATCGTTTACGAAGACCCGGAGCGGGGCATTTGTGTGGGGTACAAGGACCTCGGGCCGGACGAGTTCTGGATCCGTGGGCACATGCCCGGTATGCCCATCATGCCGGGCGTCATTATGTGCGAAGCTGCCGCCCAACTGGCCAGTTACTACACGAAGAAGTATAAGCTGATGGACGCCGAAATGATCGGGTTTGCCGGCCTTGAGGATGTCCGCTTCCGCGGCGTGGTGCGACCGGGGGAAAGATTCGTGATCGTGGCCAAGATGCTACGGGTCCGTGCTACTCTGATGAGTTGTCAATTTCAGTGCTTTGTGCGGGAAAATCTCGTCTGCGAGGGCGTAATCAAGGGAATTCCTCTACCCGTCGAAAGTTTGCGAAGCGGGACCTAAAGCTTGAGCATGTGATTGTCGGCCGGGAGAGGCACGAAAGGCATAGCTACAGGCGGGGCGGGTAAACGCGATAGTCGGGGGAAAGCCTCCCCTGAGGTTTCTTGCGCATTTCTGCAAGCGCGTGAAAAGACAAACTTTTTGAAACGGGGTGTTTTTCAATTGATTCGCGGAGCAAGGGGCCCGTCGCATGTTGCTCCCCTATCATGATGACAACCCAACTGAGCGATTCCCGTGGCTCACCGTACTTCTCATTGCTACCAATGTGCTTGTCCACATTCACATGTCGCGTTTGCCAGAAAGGGAACGCTATCGGCTCACTTATCAGTACGGCTTTGTTCCTATCCAGCTCACTCAACTTTATCTGCGTCGACCCGTTGTCATAGATGGGCGCTATTTGCCGGCTGAGCTTCGTGACGAATTGCAAAGACAACATCAACGTTACGACACTGTCTTGACATTCTGGAGAGCTAAGGGGGTTCCGGGGGAGGTGGTTTTACCGCCGCAACCGGCCCCTCGTGTTTTGCGCTCCATTATCACCAGCATGTTTCTCCACGGCAGTTGGCTTCACTTGGTGGGAAACATGTGGTTTTTCTGGCTATTCGGCAACAACGTAGAGGATCGCCTCGGACCGTTTCGCTTTTTGTTGTTTTATTTGCTTGGCGGAATAATTGCCGCACTTGCCCATTATGCCGCGTATCCGACAAGCGTGGTTCCCACGATCGGAGCAAGCGGGGCAATCTCAGCGGCCCTTGGCGCCTATGCCATTACCTGGCCACATGCACGCGTTCATTGCCTTGTCTATATGATAGTTCTCACCACCGTCAGAATCCCGGCGCTCCTTTTCATCGGGCTTTGGTTTTTGGGACAACTGCTCGGCGTCCTCGGCTCAGGAAACGAGGTCGGAAGTGGCATCGCTTGGTGGGCGCATATCGGTGGTTTTTTGGCAGGTATCGGTATGATGATTTGGTTAGCCCCGCGAGAAAGGACTTCCGAATAGCCATCGCCGGAGCCGCTCGAACACTGGTGCCCCGAAATACCTCCGCCACCCTTTGTTAGGTTAGCTAAGTCTTAGTTGCAAAGTCCCGCCTAACAGGCCGTAAATCGGTTTTGTCAGAGAACCCTGGCACCCACCAACACCCTGGGATTCTTGCCAAAGCCAAAGAATTTGCAAAGACTGTCGAGTTACACCACCCTCCCGGAGCGCGCAAGACACAGTATCATAAAAAAACGGCTGCCCGGCTCATCACGTTGATCTTGCATGCTCTTGCCCGCCCAAACGAGGGCTCGGCCGCATTCGTCATGTCAGCGAAATTCCCCGCTGGTAGCTAATCCTATTTGCTACCTAGGGCGATCATGTCAACGACAATTGACCGATCTTTCGCCGCAACACCATGGACGGTGACCTTGGATGCAGCCGGCGGCCGGGCGGGATCAAAGTACTCCGGCCGAAGTTTATCAAGGGCCGCACTTGACTCCTTTCCACTTACACAATAAGTGGCCTTAAGGAGATGACGCAGATCACTCCCCGACTGGTCGACAAGATCGCTAAGTTGCTTAAAGATATCCCTAACCTCCGCCACGCCGTCCGGTGCCTCCTGAGCAATCAGCCCACCTGTAAAAATGTAAACGCCAGGACTTGCCAGCACCACTCGGGTAAATGTCGGGGAAGGTTTCACCCCCGGGGGGTTATAAAACCTGATCTTATCACCTAAAAGGGCGGAGGGTGAGCGAAGGGCCGCGATCATCTCGACTTCCACCGGGGCGGAGGCGATCCATTCGACATACGCCGCAGGCGGCACAAGCTGGTCCACAAATGTTTTACGAAGTTGACTCTTCACCGTGTTGGCCAGGCTCACTGGTTGAACAAATGCCCGGAAATATGCAATGTCAGAGCGGGTCACCCCTAGCTGTTGACCAAGTTCCAGCAATCCGCCCAACGACTTGGCGGCGGCCTCCGTCTGCTCGCCTTTTTCCGGATAACCCGAGAAAAATCCCAGACCTACGGCCGGAAGCAAAGCGACATCGGCAAAACCCTCCTCACCCCAAATCGTGCTTGAGCGCCGAAGTGTCAAGGTTTTAACGTCCTCTGCGGAAATCGCTACAACGTCAATCGCAACTTGCGCCCCTTCAAGCGGAAGGGGTGTCTCGACGACAGAGAGAGCCGGCCGGTCCCCCTCCGGCATTCGGCTGGCGAGGCCTTCTATCAACACCTGAGCTGCGTCCACACCGGTCACATATCCGTGGATCCGCACTAGCTTGTCCCACCCTGATCCATTCTCGGCAAGCAGCGTTTCCACATTCCGAAGTAACAGGTCAACTTGATTCTTAAGGCGGTCCGGCCCTTCCCCGGGGGGAAGAGCCCCCTTACGATCGACGGGCAGAACTTGCCGCGTTAGAAGTAACGGGTGCCCACCAACAAGCACTGCCCGGGCAAAACCGCGAAAGTCCTTCTCCTTCCGAACAAGCATTGGCTCCGGGACGCTCCAAGTGGTTGGCGCGGTCTCGGAAGCCTTTTGCGCGGCCGGTTGAGCAGGCGCCGCGGTTGACGGACCTTCCGGTTTCCGTGGCGTGCACCCACTCCCCCCCGCACCAATGAAAGCAAGAAGGACCAGTAGCGAAAGCCTCACGCTGCTTTTGGGGAAGATCCAGCTAACACAGTAGTTCATGCACACAGCTCCAAAAAAATAAAGGCTGCTGCCTCAGCGCTGGGGTGGCGCCGGGCGGCACTTCGGGTGGCACGCAAAAGCCTAAGCGGCCGGAGGTGAGCGCACGGTGACCCCTCGCTTGGCCCAACGTGCTGCCGGGTGGAAAGCTAACAGGCTTTCCGTAACAAGAACGTGTGCGAGCTGGGGCAGCCCCCCGTTACTTTGCCTAGTAAACAACAATTTTGGCCGAGCTAGCCCGCAGGGCAAAAGACCGCCGGAAATGCTTACACTTCCTCCGGAAGTTCATACCCCTTCCGCTTCGGACAGTCCAAATACAGGTTGGCCTCGTCGTCGCCGATAAAGACCTCCTTTTCCGGATCCCACTGGAGGCGGCGCCCCAGCCAGCGGGCGATATTTCCTAAGTGGCACAAGCTGGCAATTCGATGGCCAATCTCCACGTTGACAATCGGATCTTTACGCGACCGGACGCAGTCGAAGAAGTTCTGCATGTGGTTATCGCTGACTTCGACGCGGATCGCATCCGAGGGAAGCTCTTCCTTATCCAGATCTTTGGGATTGCATTCATAGCCATTCCGGAAAATAGTGATGGTACCCTTTTCGCCGATAAATGTTGCACCTCCGCCTAGGCGCTTGTCAACGCCGGAAAGTTCCAGTTCTACGCCATTGGGAAACCGGTAATGAATAATAGGCGAGCTCATCAACTGGTCGCCACGATCACGTTTTTCCGGCTTATCGTACACGAGCTTTTCCAACTTTACCGGAGGCTCCACCCAAATCTCTGTCGGTCCACTCTTATCCATCCCCAAGGCCCAAAGGACCATACTCAGCCCGTGACAGCCCCAGTTAACTAGTTCGCCACCCGAATATGGCCGGAGAGACATCCACCCCGGACCAATGGCGGCCTTTTCCGCCGGCTCAAGGGGGAATTCGCCGCGCTCGTACGGAACACGTGAGAGATAGATGTTGATATTAAACGGCACAATCTCGTTTTGTCCGCACCAATGGTCCCAATCCAGCCCTTCGGGAACCGGCTCCTCCGCCAATTGACAGTCCCAAGGACTAGGGTAGTTGTAACCGATAACCTTCTGGATCTTACCGATTCGACCATTGAGGATTAGCTCTACAGCACGCCGCGTCTTAGGATGCGACCGCTGTTGCTCCCCCGTTTGGAATACTCGTTTATACTTGCGCACCGCCTTGACCATTACCTGGCCTTCGCGGATTGTGTGGCTAAGCGGTTGCTCCCCATAAATGTCCTTCCCCGCCTGACAAGCATGGATACAGGGCAGATAGTGGGAATGCTCCGGCGTGGCGTAAATGACAACATCGACCTCTTTAAGCTCCAGCATTTTCCGATAATCTTGAAAAGGCTTGCACTGGTACTTCTTAGCCCATTGCTCAGCCCGCCGGATGTTGACATCAGCCACAGCGACAATTCTTGCCTCTTTGGGTAGTTCGCCCACATTGCCGGTAACCAGCTGTCCGTTGCGACGGCCGCAGCCAATGATGCCTACACCAATCTGTTCGTTGGCGCCAAAGACCTTACGATCAACGACCTGCGGCACCCGTGTCGGGCTTTCCGCCTGCTGGCCGCACCCGAGCAATTTGGGAAGGGCCAGCCCCCCGACCACAGCTCCAGCGGTACGAAGCCAATAGCGTCGCGACACACCACCGACTTTGAGCGTAATCACTTTGGACTTATTCATATTGCTCAACCTCGCTTGCGTAAACACTCCTGATTTAAGAGAATTCAGCTTGCAATACGCGAATCCTCCTGACAGCGTGCGCCTAAGCAACAATAATTCCGCGGCCCCCTTGTTGCGAGCTTCCTCTGAAACAGTAACTGTCAATCGGCTTCCCGGCGGCGCTTATTTCCTTAATTTCGCCCGGTTGCCCGCGACCGACACAAAGGATCTTACGTGCTTGCCACCTCGGGTGCGCTGATTTTTCACCCGCTCCCTAATCGCCCTCCGTGGGACTCGCTAGCTTTGCATGGCCGTGTAGACTTTCCGGATGGCCCGAATGATGTCGTTTAGGTCCTGGTCACTAAAGTTTGGATCCATTAGCACACCACCGAATCGACCGATAATGTCAATCGTTTTCGGGCACGAGCTGGCTCCGTATTGAATTTCCCGACCGCGGGGCGAATTAAAGCTAGGCCAATCGGGGTGAACGGTTGCCTTTCGCTCAATTCGCGGGTCAGCAGGCAAGATAACCGAGCCACTTGGGCCAGAGGCAGCAACACCCTCGGCCCGAAGTGCCCTGAGGAAAAAGTCCCGACGTTGACGGTTCCCGCAATCGATAAATACGCCCACACCAAGATCACCCTCTGGATCGGGCGTTTTACGCAATTTAATTCCCGGCAAATCGGCAATGCCTTCCCGAACAATCCGCGCGTTTCGCCTTAGTCGCTCACAAATGGTCTCCAGCTTCTGAAGCTGTGCTTTAAGCACAGCACCTGTAAACTCGTTCATCCGGAAATTGCAACTCGCAAATCCCGATAGTAGCCCTCCTTTTAAGGCTTCCGTGTATGGAGAGCGAAGAGAGCCCACATCATGGAAGCGCATCGCCCGCTCAAACAGCGTGTCGTCGTTCGTCGTTACGGCCCCGCCTTCCCCCGAAGTAATAGTCTTGCTGAGCTGGAAGCTGTTGATGCCAATATCTCCGATGGCGCCGACGTACTTCCCCTTGTACTTGCCCCCGCAGCACTGGGCACAATCTTCGACAACCCGGATCCCGTGTTTACGAGCAAGGTCCATGATGGGATCCATGTCGGCCGGGGTGCCTTGTAGATGAACAGCAATGATGGCCTTGGTACGGGGTGTTATTTTCTCCGCAATCGCCGTCGGGTCAATGTTAAACGATTCATCAATCTCGACAAACACCGGAAGTGCCCCGGCCAATACGATCACGTCATAGTCGGCATACCAAGTCCACGCCGGCAAAATGACCTCATCGCCCGGCCCCACTTCCAAGGCGGCCATCGCCGTCAGAAGGGCTGTGGTTCCCGACGTCACCCCTAAAGCGTGCTTAACACCGATGTGCTTTGCATAAGCTTGTTCAAATTGGAGAACCTTCGAATTGCCGTGCCACCACCGGAACGGATTTCGCGACTCAAGGACTTCGATGAGCTCCTTTTTTTCCACATCATCGTAGAACTGTGGACCATATGGCCGAGAAGAAAGCATTGACTTGCGTACTGGCTCACCGCCTTCGATGGCAAGCTTCTCCCGACTGGACCCAGCCAAAGCGGAACTGCCGCGGGCGACCCAAAAGGCTCCGGCTCCAACCAAGCCCATCGATTTGAGGAACTGGCGTCGACTCTTGGTAGTTCCAGTCATCGTATGACCTCCGTTTACAAGCAAACCTTAACCTTCCGTCCCAGCGCTGCCACCCTGTCACTCCTCGTTGCGCGGCTTCCGCATTACGAGTGTGGCAAGCTCCGGAAGCCACAAACCCATCCGGACCTTGCCAACGCTTGCTACGCAGCGTAATACTCCGCCACCTTGCGAATCGCCTGGCCCACTTGACGAATGTACTCTTCCGTCATGTACTCGCGGATGTAAACCCTGATGCAGGTCTCCAGGATGGCCTCCGCCTCCGGACACCGGACCTTGGTGTAATCCATGTCGGTGAGACCAAACTCTTTAGTTGGCCAACGCCCGGCAAAGAAGGAGTGATTTAGGAAAATAGGCTCTTTGTACAACGGTTTTGCAATGTAGCCTCCGGAAGCACTCACTCCCTCCGCGATCAGCGCCCGGGTGAACTGGGACCGGTTGCATTTGAGAGCTTCCGGCTTAATACGGAACATGTAGAACCAGTAAACGGCCCGGTCCTGCGGATGAACTTGGTGTGGGATAATGCTCGGAATATTAGCAATTAGCTCCGTTAACAAGTTACCCAACCGGGAGCGTGCCTGAGCAATCTCCTCCAGGCGTGTGAGCTGGGCCGCTGCCACGGCGGCTTGTGGCTCGCTCATCCGGTAGTTGGTGGCAAAGACTTCATGGCCACCCCACTTGCGTCGATCTCCGCCTTTGTCGCCAAATTTTTGCAAAAGGGGTCCAAAGCGCTCGTCACTGGTGCCCACTACACCCCCATCGCCGCAGGTGACATGTTTAGAATCCTGGAGGGAAAAACAAGCGAAATGACCGATTGTCCCGATCGGCCTACCACGGTACTTGGCTCCCCAGGCCTGACAACAATCCTCAATAAGCACAAGCTTATGTTTATCGCAAATGGCTTTTAAGGCATCAAGATCACACGGATTGCCGGTCAAGTGAACGGCGATGACAGCCTTGGTCTTGGGCGTGATCTTCCGCTCCACATCGGCAGGATCCAAGTTGTAAGTTCCCGCCCCCAAGTCGGCAAAGACCGGCACTGCTTGTTGATAAAGAACCCCAATGACGGTTCCGATATCGGTGATCGGGGTTGTTATCACTTCATCTCCTGGGCCAATGCCTGCGGAACTAACAGCAATGTGGATGGCTGCCGTGCCGGAAGAACAGGTCTGCACCCACTGCACAGGACACACCTGTTTAAATCGCTCAATAAGAAGCTGCGTTTGAGGTCCGCCCCAATAGAAAAGCGACCCTTGCCGAAGCATAGCCTCAAGTTGCTTAAGCTCCACATCTCCCCAACGAGGCCGGGGAGTGGGGCTAACTGTGACTGCCTTCGGGCCCCCGTCTATCGCAAGCTTCTGCGAGTAGCGGGCATGGGCCGGCCGGGCGACTGCAACCGTGGCCGACGCTGCTAACGTCCCCGAAACGCTACTTAGAAAATCCCGGCGCGATAACCATTTGGCCGAGCGCATCCCTTGGCCTCCCTAGGGGCACGAATCTCGCAAACAAATTGCGACAACCTGAACATTCGGCGCGCCAGTCACCTAGTAACACTTCTGGCCGCCACGCCGTCAAGCGGGTCATGATTCAAGATAATCGCTGTATCCAAATCCCTAAAACGGACGGCATGCTTGTGGGGCAGCTATGAAAATGCCTTTGGCAAGAACAGTACATCAGGGCAAGCGCTTTGCCCTAGGCTTTGGCAATCTCCCCAGCGTGGGCACGAATCTTTGCCACCGCCTTAGCAATCTGTTCCATTTGCTCCCGCGAGCCAAGCAGTACATTTTGCGCCATCCAAATCCCCTCGGCACACAGCTTATCATTCTCGGGACACTGGTTCCGTTCCGGCCAGGCTGCAATAGTTTCCTTTCCATAAACGCGGATATATCCCCGGCTGTTGAGGGCATCCAGTAAGAACTGGTCTTTGTTCAGTGGTGAGTAACCCGCGGCCACAGGTACTCCCTCAGCCCGAAGCGCCCGGAGGAATTGGCTCCGAGACAAACCGCCAAATTCTTCGCTCACAAATCGGAACATGTACAAATGATAAGCATTTCTGGTGCAGCCCTCATACATTCGTGCCGGGTAAATGCCCGGGATCTCTCGCAACATGCTAGTCAAATAGTCCGCATTCGCCGTGCGGATATCTGCCCGCTCCTTGATTCCGGCCATCTGGCTGAGAAGGATCGCAGCCTGGAACTCCGTCATGCGAGCATTCGTATTGCGGCCAAGTCGATAAACAAACCTGGAAGCTGGATTGCGCTTTCGTGCACAATTGTGGAAGGCGTAACACTTGTCCGCCATTTCTTCGTCGTTGGTCAAGATGGCGCCCCCTTCCCCGGAGCACAGATTCTTACTCAGCTGGAAGCTGTAGCAACCGGTCGTTCCCCAACTACCTACACTCCGGCCTCGCCATTCGGCGAGATGTGCCTGGCAGGCGTCGCCGATTACGGGGATGTTATGTTTTTGGGCGATGGCCAAGATGCGATCCATATCGCACACATTGCCCCCGATGTGCACGGGGATGATCGCCGCCGTGCGATCGGTGATGGCCGCCTCGAGCTTGGTGGGGTCCATCAAGAACGTCTCGCGGTCCGAATCCACAAACACCGGCAAAGCATAATGCTGCAGAACCACCGTGACGGTGGCCATAAACGTGTACGGCGGCACAATCACTTCATCACCAGGTCCGATGCCCAAAGCACCCAATGAACAATAAAGCGCGGTCGTTCCGCTGGCTGTGGCCACGCAATACTTTGCCTGGTTGAGCCGGGCATATTCCTCCTCGAATTGCGGCACGTATACCGCCCGATACCATTGGCCGGAGCTAGTGACCTTGCGAATCGCCTCGATGTCCGACTCCTTTACTTGCGGCCAATCCGGGAAAGTGCCACGCTGGGCCGGCGTCCCCCCAAGGATGGCTGGCCTCTCCGCGGCAACTCCCCGAGCTGCAGGGATAAACATTGCCACGCCCACCGCCCCCGCTGCTCCGACAAATTCCCGCCGATTCAACCGCGACCGCTTCTCCTGGTCCATAATGTCAACTCCCTTTTGCTACAACAATGTCTGACGTGTTCTCCCTACAAGCAGCCAGGCTAGCAAGGCCTCATAAACGCCGCTCACACCGAAATGAACTTAGTCCACAGCTACATACCTTGATCGCCGGGAGAAAACCGTTGACAAAATTTGCGATGCCCCGTAAGCGATCCGCCCGATAGTCTCACGGCCTCCCGTTTAAGGACACTTTTATACCGGCGACCTGCCTAATACAATCGGAAGCCAGCCAAAATCTCCTCATGGCAAGTGATGGTACAAAGCTTTCCCTTCGCTCGTCATCTTCATAATACTGAAATGTCTGAAGAAAAAGTCCCCATTTTGCGCAAAACTGTTACGATTTTGCGACACAAGCAGAGCCCGGTCGGGGCAATAAGAATGGTGGAACAAAGTAGCTTGTTCTCCGCAGGATGGACCGAATACAGTAGCAACCGGAGGGCACCGGAGGCTGGCTCCTAGTCCCGCTCGATGCTCGACCGCCGAAACAAGGTAGCACGAGGTGGGGGGCTCTGTCACAGGAAGGAGCTTTCGGGGAGCGAAATCCGGAAATCGCTGGGAAAACCGGAACCGGCTAAAAGGTCGTCCGGAGTTTCCTAATGGTGCGGAAACTGCTATCTGCCAAAACATTCTCCAATAAATTTGGCCCCCCATGAGGCAGGATAGCGGAGGCCTGCGGCCGGAGCGGTCCGAAGCGCCTAGGAATGATCCGACTGCCTTCGCGGCAAATATTACAAAAATGATTCGGATCGGCCGAATGGCCATGGGCAGGAGGTGAGCACACGAGCGGTAACTCGGCAAAACTGACAAAGACGATTTTTTCCATAAACATGCCGATTAATGGGTAGGTAGGCGGCACGCGGGAAAGGGGATTTTCGGCTGCCAGGCGTTCGGTAAGGACACCCCACCAACGTGGGGAAACTCGGGGATTTGCTGCGCAATAGGTGGGAGCTGGATGCGGAAGCCTCGCTGGGAGAAGAGCTTTGATCGGTTGGAGATGGCCGCGGTAAACGGCCTCCGCCATGCACGAGCGATCCAAAGCTCTTGAGCAAACGGGCGAGCAGAAGGCTTTCTGAGGCCCGGGCGATACTTTAGCACGTTACTAAGTGTTTGAAGGGAAAGTCAAATGGGTGAGACCACGAGTGCTTAGCGCTAGCCACATGCCGCCGAGAACCCAAGCGGGCCAGAGTTTGGCTTGAGAGCTTGGCATAAATTATCGACACAGTGATGCTAACCCCGCTCAACCAAGGGGAGTGTAGGTATCGAAGCCGACTGACCTGCACAAAGGCCGACAAGGGGGGCACGCGTCCCCTGGGAATCGGGGAGGGGGAATCATCCGGACCGAACAAGCGCCCCTGGCCGACGCGCTTTTATCATTCGGGTTTTGTAGAGCGCAACTGAGACATATCGGTTGTCATGGGCTTTTCAGACGGGAATTGCCGCGTTGTTCTCTTGCTCGATCGGAGTTTGCACTTCGCTCGCGGCGTGCTCCGGGGCGTGCGAAGTTATGCCGCTGGAAAGACCAACTGGATTCTTCGGGACGCCCCACCCTCGCCAAAAATGATGAAACTTGTGGCGGATTGGGAACCAGCCGGCATTATTGCGGGCTTGAGTACCGCAGCGCTGGCTCGGGCCGTGAAGCAGCTGCGAATTCCGGTTGTTGACACTGCCACAGTGCTACCTCGGTTGGGACTACCGACCGTGGATGTCGATCCAATCGGCGTGGGGCGTTTGGCCGCGGAATATTTTCTGGATAAGCAGTATCGGAATTTCGGATTCTTTGGCAGCCATGTCGCCGTTTATGCCAGATTGCAAGAACAAGGCTTTCGGCAGCGACTGGCCAAGGCGGGTTACGAGGCGCAATCGTGTTATTACGAATACCTTCCCGAGTACACGGCGCGAATGCTATGGCGGGAAGTTACCTCACGGATTATCCAGTGGCTTGATCGGTTGCCCAAACCGGTAGCGATCTTTTGCTGCGAAGACATTCTCTCTCGATTGCTGGCCGACACCTGCCGGCAGCTCAATCTGCGGGTGCCGGAAGAGGTCGCCCTTCTCGGCTGTGGTAATGACGAACTTGAATGCACGTTGACGGAGCCAACACTTTCGAGCATTGCCGTTCCGGCCGAACGCGTGGGATACGAAGCTGCCGCACTTCTCGACGCCCTCCTTGAAGGTCAGAAACCGCCGGACCGCCCGGTATTCCTTCCACCCATTAGCGTCGTTACGCGACACTCGACGGACGTCTCCGCTATCGACGATCAAATCGTCCGCCAGGCCGTGCGGTTTATCCGCGAGAATGCCACACGGCACATCCGGGTCAAAGATATTGCCGAAGCCCTCGCCGTCAGCCGTCGGCTTTTAGAGCGACGCTTCCGAGCCCTGCTTGGGCGATCAGTACTCCAAGAAATTTATCGTGTACGAATTGAGCATGCCAAACGGCTCCTCGCTCAGAGCCATCTGCCCGTTGGAGCTGTAGCTTTTCGTTCCGGATTTAGCAGCCCGCGACACCTCGACGTACGATTTCGGCAGTTGACGGGGCTAACGCCGCGGGCCTTTCGGCGACAGTTTCAGCTCCCGTAGGCTAAGGAACTCCTTAACACTCGGCTTCCCAAAGGTAAGCGGGGTGATAAGAAGCCGGCGGCGGAACCGCCGAGCTCCGTTATCCTTCTGGCAGGATCAACGGGCTTTCACGGCGACCAATCGGTCAAAAACGACTTAACCAGACATCGCATAGAATGTTAGGAGGCTTAACGATCGGTGTCAGCAAGTTGCCCAAAAAGTGGCTCCCATCGCCAAGCCGGAGTGTCAGCGTAGGGAGCTCATACGTTTTTCCTCAACCATCGTTTTTCGTCGGAAACGATGACCTTAACACTGACGATTGATGACATACTTGGTCCGGAAGGTCTTATAGCCCAAAGGCTCCCCGGGTATGAGTGCCGGCGGGAGCAGCTTGTAATGGCGCACGCGGTGGCCGAGGCCTTGGCCTCCCGTCAGCACCTTATCGTGGAAGCGGGCACCGGCGTCGGTAAAAGCTTTGCTTACCTTATCCCTGCCATCCAGGCCGTCTCGGGGGAGGAAGGCTTTGGCAAACCGCTCCGCCGCGTAATCATCTCCACGGGAACGATCAATTTACAGGAGCAACTCGTCCAAAAAGACATCCCGTTTTTAAAACGGGTCTTGCCGTACGAGTTCACAGCGGCGCTTGTTAAGGGCAGGCAAAATTATCTTAGTCTTCGGCGGCTGGTGCGGGCTTTGGAGCGGGCCGGTGAGCTTTTTGTCAGCGAAGAATTGGAACAGCTTCGGGAAATCGCCCGGTGGGCTAAGACCACAACCGACGGGTCCCTCTCCGACTTGCCGTTCGCCCCAGCCGAACAGGTTTGGGAGGAGGTCGTTTCTGACCGGAATAATTGCTTCGGAAAGAATTGTCCACACTATGAGGATTGCTTTTTCTTCCGCGAGCGAAAGCGGATGCAAGCAGCACCGCTGCTTGTGGTCAACCACGCTTTGTTTTTCACCGACTTGGCGCTGCGACAGGCCGGCGCAACCATTTTGCCAGACTATGACGCGGTCATCCTCGATGAGGCGCACACAATCGAGGAGATTGCGTCAACACATTTGGGATTTGGCCTCAGTAGTGGCCAGGTCGAGTTTACGTTGACGCGACTTTACAACGAGCGAAAGAATCGGGGGCTCCTCGTTCATCTTCACCTCACTGAAGCGCAGCAGCTTGTGCTAGAATGCCGTCGGCGTGCTGAGAGCTTTTTTGGTGAAGTAACTAAATGGCTGGACCAAAACCCACTTTCTAAAGGTCGGGTTCGCGCACCTAACCAGTTTTCCGGAATCCTGAGCGAGGGTCTGCGGAAGTTACAGTGGGAGCTTGGCAAACAAGAGACTCGGTTTGAGGATGACGCGGAAACCCGGCAAGACTTGGCCGCCGCTCAAGAGCGACTCCGCGCGCTGGCAGAAACACTCGACCTTTGGAATAGCCAAGCATTGGAAGACTTTGTCTACTGGGTGGAAGTAAGCGAGGGACGGCGTCAACGGGTTAAACTGCTGGCCGCGCCAATCGATGTTGGCCCTGTCCTTCGGGAGCGTCTCTACTACCAAGTCCCCTCGGTCATCATGACAAGTGCTACTCTCGCCACCGGAAAAGGGGACTTTACTTATTTCAAACGCCGTGTGGGACTGACGGAAGCCGCCACACTCCGGCTGGGTAGCCCTTTTGATTATGAGCGGCAGGTGGAACTCATCTTGGTTGAGGGCGTACCTGATCCGGGCGAAGACCGGGAGGGTTACGAGGCAGCACTAATCCGGCTCATTCCGCGATATCTCGAGCGCACCGATGGCGGTGCGTTCGTGCTGTTTACAAGCTACGAACTTCTCAACAAAGTTGCCTATGCACTGGGGCCGTGGCTAACAGAAAAACGCATGCCTCTCTTTAGTCAGGGAGAAAAGATTCCGCGGACGCAGCTTCTTGCACGTTTCAAGCAGACCAACCGTGGGGTACTTTTCGGCACGGACAGCTTTTGGCAAGGCGTGGATGTGCCCGGCTCGGCTTTGCGCAACGTGATCATCACTCGCCTGCCGTTTGCGGTCCCTGATATGCCGCTCGTTGAAGCACGGATGGCAGCTATTCGTCAACAGGGGGGCGATCCCTTCCGAGACATGCAACTGCCCGAAGCAATTTTGAAACTCAAGCAGGGGTTCGGACGATTGATTCGCAGCAAGACCGACACCGGGATTGTAGTCATTCTCGATTCCCGGATACGGAGCAAACCGTATGGCACTATGTTCCTAGAGGCACTTCCGCCGTGTCGGACAATCGTCGAGCAGGCGTAACCGATCCCGCCCTATCATTAGTGAATTTGACTACCCTGTCCGTTCTCCGCAGCTGCCCCAGGCAAACATCGCAGCTGCTGCCCAGAACTAACAGCTTGTCCACCTAAGCGGTATCCGCCCAAATCCGCTTTCGGCCTAAGCTGTAGGGTGCGGTCGCCGGTCAAGGTGTTTCTTCTTGCCGACGATGTTGTTCTTCGGCAACACAAAGCTCCTCTCCTATTCAGCCACCAAAGAGGGCGGAACCAGCCGTAACGGACAAGCGTGAGCTATATTTGGTTGACTAATCGAGGAGAGAAAAAATTGCTGGCACATTTTTCAGGGTAACGAGGACCAAGACCTAGCTCTTGGAAAGGCCAGCTTCACTTTTCGGATATGATCTTACTTGCTTCTCACAGCGGGCTTGCTGGCTGAAGTCAATAGGGCTGTGTTGTTCTGTCCTTAGCTTAACGGAACGACGAGTTGCTCCGAACCGGCCGGTTCCCCGGTCCGGTTAACCGCTTGTATACCGCGGGCCTAGCAGCCATGTGGGGCCGCATGGGCCCAAGCTGGATCGGCTGAAACACACTTTTTTCTCGTTTGTGGGAAACCACTGGCAAAAACATCACGGAGATTGACCAGGAACGGTTCTGGGGGGTGACAAACGATGGCAACACTGCGGACTGCACTTCCGATAGGAGCACGGCCAAACGAACCCCGTCAACCGAGCTTTGACGAGCTAAAACAGCGGATCCACAGCAAGCTCGTTGACAAGCTCGATCTTTCCCGAATTGCCGATCTTGAAGGGGACATTCTCCGCCGAGAGATTCGGTTGGTGGTGGAGCACCTCTGCGATGCCGAGCAGATGCCCCTCAACCGAGCTGAGCGCGAACGACTCATTGACGAAGTCCTCGACGAAGCTCTGGGCCTTGGACCGCTTGAGTCATTGCTAAAGGATCCGACGATTAGCGACATTCTAATCAACGGCCCCAAGCAAGTGTATGTGGAACGCCGCGGGAAGCTGGAAAAGGTCAACGTGACCTTCCGCGACAACGAACACCTCCTGCAAATTATTGACCGGATTGTGTCTAAAGTTGGACGACGTGTTGACGAGACTTGTCCCATGGTCGACGCCCGGATGCCGGACGGCTCGCGGTTTAATGCTATCATTCCCCCTTTGGCCCTTGACGGACCGGCTGTGTCCATTCGGCGGTTCGGAAAAAATCCTCTCCGGCTGGAGGATCTCTTGGCCTACAAAGCCCTCACGCCGGAGATGGTCATGCTCCTTGAGGGAGCGATCAAAGCGCGACTGAATATCATCATCTCCGGCGGAACCGGCTCCGGTAAGACCACACTGCTCAACGTCCTGTCCAGCTTTATTCCTAATCACGAGCGAATCATCACCATCGAAGATGCCGCGGAACTCCAACTCCAGCAGGAACATGTGGTGCGATTAGAGACCCGCCCCCCCAACATCGAAGGCAAAGGAGAAGTAACGGCCACTGACCTTGTGCGGAACGCTTTGCGAATGAGACCGGAGCGAATCATCATCGGCGAATGCCGTGGACCAGAAGCACTTGATATGCTCCAAGCTATGAACACGGGCCACGAAGGTTCGATGACCACACTTCACGCCAATTCGCCGCGGGATGCTCTTTCGCGACTGGAAACGATGATCATGATGGCTGGCTTCGAACTGCCGGTGAAAGCGATGCGACAGCAGATTGCAAGCGCCGTGGATCTCATTGTGCAGGCAAGCCGGCTTCAAGGCGGGGCACGAAAGGTCACACACATTACGGAAGTGGTTGGCATGGAACAGGATACCATCGTGATCCAAGATATCTATTCATACATCCAGGACGGTGTGGATGAACATGGCAGAGCTTATGGCCGATTTGTCTGTCACGGCGTGCGGCCGACTTTTATGCCCCGACTTGAAGCTGCCGGCATTCGCCTGCCAGCAAGCGCTTTCCGAGAAAGAGTCATGCTTGTTGACTAGCGAGCCTTTCATTGGGAACAAATGCCCCCTTCTTGCAGCGAGGGGGAAACTCTCGGGACCGACACGTAAACGACTTTAAGTCCTTAAACCGGAAGATCCCTTGGGCCAAAGCCGATGAACTTTGATCTATTCGTCATCACCCTCTGTGTGTTTGCCGGCGTTACGGCGCTTATCTTAGCTGTATATCAATGGGTCCAAGCGCAGACCAGTTCTCGGGCAGAAAAGCGGCTTGCGCGGTGGAGCGGAAGCTCGCTGCTACAAAAACATGTGGCGCAAAAGAACATCTTGGCGGAAGCCCTCCGGACTAAAGATGATTTCTTGGAGAAAGTTTGGACTAATTTCAAGGGGCTGCGGTTGTTGTTCGAACAAGCTGATGTTACCCTCTCCCCCTCGCAACTTGCACTTGTTTCCGGTGCCTTGGGGTTGGGTGCGATTATAACGGCAGCTTTCTTCCGAATGCCGCTTGCCCTTTGGCCGGCGCTAGCAGTCACTGGCTTGCTGCTCCCTTGGGGTTGGCTTTTATGGCGACGCAACAAGCGCCTCAAGGCATTCGCTGCCCAAATGCCGGAAGCCATGGACATGCTTGCCCGGGCGCTTCGGGCAGGACAAAGCTTGGCGGCAGGAATCGGCTTAGTGGGCAAGGAATTGCCGCCCCCTTTGGGAAAGGAATTTGCCCGGGTATTCGACGAACAAAACCTAGGACTTTCTTTGGAGGAATCCCTTCGGGAGCTTACCGAACGTGTCCCGAACATGGACCTCAAGTTCTTCGTTACTGCTGTTGTTCTGCAAAGGCAAACCGGCGGTGATTTGGCCGAAATTCTAGAAAAGATCGCCACACTTGTCCGTCAACGCTTTCAAATTTACGGGCAAATCCAGGCACTCACAGCGGAGGGACGATTGTCCGGGATTGTGCTGATGGCCTTACCCGTTTTTCTTTTTTTTGCGATGTATTACCTCAATCGCGAGTACGTGATGCTGCTATTTACAGATCCAATGGGTAATCGGATGTTGATGATTGCCGTATTGATGCAGGTATTGGGAGCGATTGCCATCCGGAAAATAGTAAGCATCAGAGTGTAAACAAAAATGTACGAGCGTCTTGGCGCCGAGCCTTCTTAATAGGTTAGGGGCAGTTTTAAGTAGGCCCCGTTTACTCGATAGCAGCGCTTGTTGATGTCGAACATTCACTTGAGCACGACATCCGAGGTGAAGAACTTCCCGGCCTTTCGGGGGTATTCAATGGTACAGACTGCTGGTTCGCATCGGCCGATGCACTTATTCCATAGAACGGGAAACACGGGGGTAATCTACTGGCTCTGCGCTTTAGCGAAAGGCCTTGTTAACAATGCCTGAAACGCTGTTTGACCTTGAGCAACTGACCCCTTGGGCGATTTTCGGAGCTTTTACGGCGGCCGCGTGGTTTCTGCTTGAACAAGTGGCGGCAGCTCGCCCTAGGACGCTCGCCCGGCTAAAAGTGTACAATCGCCCACGCGAAGTTCGACCACTGGCAGAGGCCCTCAAGAAGAAGGATCGTCTCACACAGATCCTCGAGAAAACCTCGCCAGTATTAGCCAAACCTCTTGAGCCGAAGTCGGCCGAGGAACTTTCCGCCTTGCGGCAACGCCTCATGGCCGCCGGATTCCGCTCGCCTCTTGCTGCCACCGTCTTTTTGGGTATCAAATTCATTTGCCTAGTTGCCGGGCTTTCTCTTGGCGGAGGGTTTGCCCTCCTGAACGGCACGCTAAGTTACCGCGGATGGCTCACGGTCGCCCTCCTCGTAGCCGGCTTTTTCTACCTCCCGGAATTAGCGATTTTTTACTTGCGGCGGTACCGGCAAGATCAAATCTTCCGCGGACTCCCGGATGCTCTTGACCTTATGGTAGTTTGTGTGGAGGCAGGGCTCGGGCTTGACCAAGCCATGCGAAAAGTGGCCGAGGAAATGAAACATAGTTATCCGGTTATTGCGGAAGAATTCGGGGTGGCAAACTTCCAGCTTCAGATCGGCCGACCACGCAGCGAAGTGTTTCACGAATTAGGGACTCGCACGGGTGTCAACGATCTCAAGTTGCTTACAAGCGTGCTCATTCAGGCGGACCGCTTTGGAACGAGCATTGCCCACGCCCTTCGCACCCAGAGCGACATGATGCGAACTCGCCGACGTCAACTGGCAGAAGAGAAAGCAGCAAAAACAGCGGTAAAACTGATATTCCCCCTTGTGTTGTTTATCTTTCCGGCAATATTTGTGGTTCTTGTCGGGCCGGCGGCTATCACGATCACCCGCGGACTTTTCCCACTCATGGGACGATAAAGCCCCGCTAACTCCGAAAAAAAGCGCGCCCGGAATCGTTTTCGCGCTTGCCTATCCCTTGGGGCACAACATCATATTGTCGATTAGCCGAGTGCCCTCAAGCCGAACAGCTACTGCCGCAAGCGTTGGCCCCAAAATAACTTCCACAGGAGCCAAGGTCTCCGGATCCACCAGGGCCACGTAGTCTATCATCGCTCCTTCGGCCGAAAGAATCACTTCCTCCATCCGCCGAATAACTTCGCGAGGCGACTTCTCCCCCGCTTCCACTAGCTCCTGGGCCAACTTGAGACTTTTCCAAATCACGGTGGCTTTTTGTCGGGCTTGAGGCGACAGATAGCTATTTCGGGAGCTCATGGCCAGCCCATCCGGCTCCCGAACTGTTGGCAGGACTCTTAGCTCGATTGGCAAGTTGAGATCCCGAATGAGCTGCCGAACAACCAGTGATTGTTGATAATCCTTGGCCCCAAAATAAGTCACATCCGGCTGCACGATGTTAAAGAGTTTAACCACAACCGTGGCCACACCACGGAAATGGCCGGGACGACACTGACCCTCGAGCGGCTCGGAGACCCCGCGGACCTCCACCCACGTGTTAAATCCCGGCGGATACATCTCCGTATCATCCGGGGCGAACACCGCCTCTACACCCTCCTTGGACAAAAGCTCAAGGTCGCCGGCAAGATTGCGCGGATACCGTGCGAAATCCTCACTCGGGGCGAATTGAGTGGGGTTGACATAAATGGATACGACTGTACAGTCGTTTTCAGCTTTGCTGGCTCGAACTAAGCTGAGGTGGCCTTCATGAAGTGCCCCCATGGTGGGCACAAAGCCAATTCGTTTACCATTTCGTCGCCAGGGGAGCAGGAATGCCCGCAGAGAAGTAACGGTGCGAAAAAGTTGGGGGCGCGACGCGTCAGTGTGCATCTTCGTCGCCTCAATCCTGCGATACTCATTTGCCAGGGTTTTTTATTCAGCCGTGAGTACCCCGCACGAAGCGACCGCTTCTCAACCTGGTCTTGCGCTTAAAGGTTACTGCCGCTTAACCGTGTCGCAAAGGGGTGGGCCGGATCTCCATTGCCTCTACGGCGGCCAAGATCTCTTGCGCCGCCTCATCTCGGGAAACATCCACAAGCCGGAGCCATGGCCCGCGGAATGGCCGGGCAACCTCCCGCCGCAAGGCTAAGGCCAGGTGTTTTAACCGAACCTCCGGCCGGGGACCGACACCGAGATCCCCCGCGTTCAACGGGCCCTTTTTCGTACTACCCACCAGCGGCGGCGAAGAAGAATCTAGGTGAATAACAAGTTTGGGCACCGCGAAATAATCGTTGAGCATTTCGGTAAACTGCTCGGCCGTAGTACGCACCAACTGCCACGACTTCGCAGGCCACCGGCGCCCCCACCGCCGCAAGACACGAAACAAAGCAGCCGATTCCCACGGCCAAAAATCTGTTAACAACCGAACACTCCGAACTTCCGTCCACTTCCAGCGAGCCAGTGCTTTGGCCAGAAGCTCACTTCGTCGGAAAAGCAGCCGACTCTCCCGCCGGAGAAGCCGGCGTAGGGCCTGCCGTTTTGTCAACGGGCGAAGCGGCACAACCGGCCGGCTAAGTCTTCGATCGCTAAATACGCCAGGCGGGCCGAATAACGGGACAAGTTTTTTTGGGCGGGCAATTTTCTTGACCAGCGCGGACTTGCCGCACCCCGGCAGACCTGTCAGCGCCAGATACGGGGCCGATTCGTCAAGATGGTTTAGCAATTGAAAGATCGTCAAGCCGAATACCGGATGACGAAAGGTGGGGGCAATTTCCGCGGCAGGCTCCAGCACAAATCGACGAAAACCCATGCGGGGATGGGGCAGCAAAAGCGATGGCTGCTCACAAACCACGTCTTCGTAAATTAAAAGATCGATATCGAGCGTTCGCGGTCCCCAGCGAACCTCCCGGACGCGCCCTGCCGATCGCTCCAAGTCCTGGCTGCGGTCAAGCAGCGCTAAGGGATCAAGCGCGGTATCGAGGAGAATGACAACATTCAAGTAGTTTGGCTGAGAAGCTGGACCACCAGCGGCTTTACTCTCGTAGAGACGACTCGTGGCCAAAACTCGAGTGTCGACGCCGTTGTCAAGCAAGGAAATCGCTCGTGACAAGTTTTCGCGGCGATCGCCGAGATTAGATCCAAGGCCCACAAGACACAAGGCCACGGTCGTTCACCTCGGCACGTGGACAGCCAAAAATGGGGTCAACAACGGCAAAAGCTTTCCGGTAGAGGACCGACTGCTTCATTCGTCAACGGAAGTCCACCCAAAAATGGGGAGGGGGGCGTCCTGCACCGCGTCAGGGTCCGCCGCCCAATCTCCTCGAGCGCCCTCCCGGAATAACTCCTTGCCAAAATACACCGCGAAAAAGTTTACAACCGGGCACTTATTTTATCGCATCTGCCCCAAGAGCCAAGCCCTCCTGCTCCCGGCGGTCTTCTCTTAACTTAACACACCCGAAGAACCGCTCCCCTAGTGAAGGCCGCCAGCTTGTCTTTCGATTAATGTACCACTCAGTGAGAAGAGGAACAAGCGTTTGATCCATCTGACGCCCACTGCAAAAGCGCCCGTTGTGCCCGGTCGCTCCGCTAGCGCTAGCACCAACCAGTTTAAGTCCCGCGTCAATTCGGAAACTGCGCCAGACTTTTTCGAGATTGCCAGAATCTGGCCCGGTTATTGCTTGAAAGGAGCCTGTTGTGGAAATCGATCCCACTAAGGCCGAGGTGTTTGGCTTCCCTTCAGCCTATTCCGGGTACAGTGAAGCTAATTTGAAGCTCGGGTTTTCTTCCAGGAATTTTTTGACGCGCTCTTTGCGACTGAAAGCGTCTGGTAGGAAGGCAACGGCTCGGGCAATTCGCTCATCTTTTTCGGCACAACTGAATCGTAGAAAGCCAGCGCCCGCCTCGCCGAAGCACTCGCCCCCAAGACAAGCTACCCCAAAGCGATCGTCCGCCGCCTCCAGAAGATACATCGCCAATCCGTGCGAGGTGATACCCAGGCGATTACAAATAGCTGCCACGTTAGGAAAGACGTAAAAAGTGCCAGCCGGCACAAAACATTTCACACCCTCAATCCGGGACAAACCCTCCGCTAGGAGCTCGACTTTGCGCCGAAACGTCGCCATCATCTCGAGGCTTTCGGTCTCGTCACCCTCTAGGGCGGCCTTAGCCGCAAGCTGCACGAAGGGAGGGGTGCAAGACAAGGTGGTGTTTATCAATTGGCCAATCATCCGGGCAATTACCGGCGAGCATATAGCATAGCCGACGCGCCAACCACTCATACTGAAAGATTTGCTAAAGGTGTATACGGCGACCGTATGGTCAAGAAGTCCCGGCACCTGAATAAGGCTTCGGTGCTCTCCACTCCATACCATTCGGTCATAGGGTTCGTCACTAAAGACAGCCACATTGCGCCTCCGAACAAGCTCGGCAATCTGCAGCAAATCATCCCAGGTTGCCACTCCCCCAGTGGGATTGTGGGGTGAGTTGATAAAGATGGCCTTCGGCCGAGGATCCTCAACCAAGAACCGTTCTACATCCGCCGGATCGGGCCGGAACTGCCGCTCTTGCCGAAGGACAGAAAATCGAATCCGCGCTTGGCGACTTAAGATGTTAGGGACATAAGTCGGAAAATGTGGACTAAATACCAACACGCCATCACCCGGATCGAGGAAAAGCTGGCAAAAGAAAAGCTCGAAGACCTTCGCGCCAGGGCCTACCACTACATGCTCGGCGCCAATATCCAGGCCGTACCTTGACCGCATGTACTGGGCAATGGCGTGGCGAAATTCTGGCAACCCATCCGAAGGACAGTAATGCGTATGGTCGGCCTCGATGGCGAGTTGGCCAATTCTTTTGGCATGGCTTGTTGACGGAAAAGGGCTGTCGCCGATTTCAAGCTCCACCACCTCCTTGCCGGCAGCCTTTAATTGCTTGGCTCGGGCCAGAACGTTAAAGGCCGTTTCTACGGTTAAGTTTGAAGCAAATTGGCTGAAGGAAGGGGGCATAAGCTATCACCATTTTGAGGAATGACGTAAACAATGCCTAAGATGACGCAAGCAGACTTGTGCACAAATCGGCTGGCCCCGATCGCAAGCTGGCAACCGCACTCAGTGGGATGAAGTGGGCAGGAACCACCGCCGTCGGCTCACAACAACCGAACGCCTGCCCCGAGCCCCTTTGGCAAGCATCGACCTCGACCAAGCCAACCTAATTACGCTTCAGGGAAAAGATCTGATGGACAAACGGGAATGATCATGCAAACAAGCTGCCTGCGGCTCTCGAATCGCAATCGGTGAGCGGCCTCTTATAGTCCTTCAAGGGCCTTAGACTCGGTGTCGTAAATCTCAAAGAGTCGATCAAGTTTTGTGATGGTGAAAACCTCGCGGATTTCCGGCCGAATACAGCACAACCTCAGCTTGCCGTTACGCGCTTTGACCTTCTTGTTGAGGGTAATCAATTTGCCCAAAGCGGCACTGGACATAAAGCCGACATTGGAAAAATTCAAGACGAGCTTACTGCGGCCCTCTCGCTCCACTAGGTCGACCAGTTCCTGCCCTATTTCCTGGATACCGAGCTCTTCAGTGATCCGGTTGTCGACAAAATGTACGATCGTGACATCGCCCACTTCGCTGACTTTTAACCGTCGCTCTTTAGCCATCCGGAATACTCCTGTTGGTTCACCCACCCGGTCAACCGCCGCGGGCGACAATTTTCGCCGCTTGTAGGCTCAAGACAAGTCAATGATAGCAAACATTTATGGCTCAAAAAAGGTAAATGTCAACCCCCTCCGGCCTGCCGGTAAGCTTAGCGAAAATGCCGCCGTGTGACGGGCGCTAAAGGATCCGCAGATTTTACTTGCTCCGCCTAAATTGCGGGACCGGTCTGGCCGGCACTGTCCGGCAAAGGGTTCTCGATGAAGAGTTAAAAGATCTGATTACAAGCGGTGACGGCCGAGAATTTTCGTTTTGCAGAAGCACCCCGGATGGTCCCTATTGACCGGACAATCCAGTTTTCAGCGAAAGAGTACACTGGAGGAACCCGCCGAGGAGATTCAACTGAGCCATCTCCCGCTCCTCTAACGAGCTTCCTTTTTGCACCAACCCCAGCGGAAAAGCACGCCGGGTCAAACCCAGGATCAGTCCTGGAGGCTGAAAAGTTACTTTTCCTGAACTTTCTTTTTTCATTTCCCTTGCAAGCCGCACGTACGGCCTGGGATCGCCACACTCGGACAACGTTAGGGAGCTAACCTCCTCAAGCCGTGGAAGGTCTCAATCGGGATTGGAGCCCCCAGCGCCTCCCGTGAGGTGAAAAGCCCAAGACCGGCTGCAGGGGCCCCTGCCACCGCCCCGTGGGCAATTGCCCTAGCCGCTGGCGACTGCCATCCCGCCGGAGGCACCGGTCCCCACCGCAAGCAGCTCGTCACCAAAACTTGAAGCCCGGCGCCACACGTTATGGTGCGGCGTCCACCTTTTATTCGAACGCTGCCTTGGCACACCCCGCCCAAACTCCTTTAAAACTGCCTATTTCCGGTCCAGAGCGAAAAGCACCCAAACTACACAATAGCTATCAGCTTACTTGCGGAAATAACGCCGGAAGGCCGAACATGGTATTCACGTCAGTAAGGCGTCGAGAGGCGCCTTCGGGGTTCCGCCAAGAATTCCCGCTACCCCCCGGGACCCTCCTCCGCGACAGCGCGGGCCCCGTTTGGTTGCCAAGCTTTCCCTATGAAGGTGCAGCCGCTCCTCCGGGAGAGGGGAGGCCGGCATTCAACAACCGCCTGGGCCATCTGCTCGGCCGAGGGGAATCAACTCGAGCGCCCGGCCCGCTTCCGGTTAGTACTCCGATCAAACACCGGTGCTTAAGTGGACCGGTTAGAGGTGGAGTAACTCACGCACCCGCCGTAAACGCGGATACGGCAACTAGGGCGAGCTCGCAACAGGGGGCTCATTAGCGTTTACCGGCTTGGTTGGACAGAGATGGTGGCGCCTTCCCCCACCGGGTGGGTCTCACGGCAATCCCTTCCCCTAACTAACCCACCAGAAGCCAGCCGGGCAGGACACCCACCGGCGAAACAGGCTCCCCGTCTCGTAGCCTAGATGGCTTTCAAAACCATCCCGGCCGCGATAGTTTTGGAATCCGATGCAGGGAGGATTTGGCGGGCACCCCCGCCAAAACCCGAAAAGAACTTAGCCAATCTTCCCCTCTTCACACCAAGCAACCCTCCACATTACAAGCCTCCACATCAAAGCCATGGCCGAATAATCTTTCACCCCCGCATCCCGCAACTTGGAGCCGGCTTCACCCAACCAGCCGGCGCGGCCCCGGGAGACGCGTCAAGAAGGGTAACCCGACAATGGGTCCGCATGCTTTTCGATTTACAATGGAGAGAAAGGCAAGCGAGCCGAGTCCGACGTTAAAACCAGTTAACCAGCACCTGTGGTCGCGGTCGGATCTTGATCCCTTTTGGGAGTTCCCGCGGACCCGTTAGCAAAGTTCGGCGAGAGCCGGACCGGATAGGCGGCCAGGGTGCACCAGCGGCAACGACCCTCCCAACGGGCCAAGAGAAATAAACACCCCGGGTTAGCCGGGCCTCAGCTGGTTTCCCTCAATAAGCTTGCCACCCATTCACCTAGGCCAAGGAGAGCATGATCATGACTACCCGTTGGCAACTGGGTGTAAGCTTTGGCTGTTTACTCTTGGGTCTGATGGCGGGGGGCTTCCCGGGTGGAACAACCCTGGCTCAGGAACCCCCTGCCATTAACCCGTTTGGCCCTCGCCCCGCTGTGCGGGAAGATGCTGTGCCCGGCTATGTCGAGCTTTCCGACGGCACGGTGCTTGTGGGGCAGATTTACATGACCCGAGACAAACGGCTCAAAATTTACGATGAGGCGATGAAACGACAACGCGAAATTCCACTGTCTGCGGTCAAAGAAATCGAATGCAAGATCCTCAAAGAATGGATGGAGAAAGAGTACCGCTTTCGCGAAACCACACGAGACGAAAAGTACTACACTGGTCGAGAATATCCTGCTAGGGAATATGAACATGTGATCACCCTCAAGGATGGCCGGAAGATTTCCGGTGGGTTGTCGGAGATCCTATATGTGGCGCCCCTGGCCGACCAGGAAAACCCCAAGGAGCCAGGCGAGCCTACCCGGGTCATCCTCCATAAAAGACACAAAGGGGAAATTGGCCAAACGCTAAAACAGCTTGTTTATGTCAAAGTAGTCAAATTGGGCGAAGAAGCACTTGCCGAGGGAAAGCGGAAAGCAGGCGCCCAGCAAACCGTCAGGTCTGGTGGCCGAGCAAACACACCGCGTCTACGCTGAGGATCGATCTTAGCCGCTGGCGGCAGGAGCGAGCCAGTTACAAAAGGGGCTTTTGGAAGAAATTGCTATTTAGCCGACTGGCTGGGTCCTGATTGGATAAAAAGCTGAGCCGGTACGGGTAGCTTTTGGACACCGGGGCTTTCGGCCGCCCGCAATGAGGCGGAACGGTGTTTCAGAAAAGGTTGGGACTTAAGCCGCATAAACAAAGCAAGCTGGCGTTAGCGTGATTACTAAAGCTGAGTGTATGCAAAAAGTTGACCAAACCGTGGTGGGTGGCGGCGGGTAGTGTTCGGAGGAAATCCTAAAGCCCACGCTGCGAAAAACCAGTCCTCATAGCAAGCTTTTGAGTTGGGAGGCTCATCCGGCGCGATGGTGCAACTATCACTGGCGGGAGGCCATAGCGTTTGGGTGATGATCGTGGTGGCCGCAGCCGCGATGGTCCTGGCAGGTTTTTTCTACGCCTGGACGTTTCGAATGCTCCCGCCCGCTAGATGGCGAATCTTGTACGCACTGCGTTGCGCGGCGATTTTGATCGTTGTGCTCCTCCTTTTCCGGCCCGTCATTAGCTATTACAGGGAGCTCGAAGAAAAACCCGCCTTGGTACTGCTAGTGGACCGTTCGCGCTCGATGAGTATTGCGGATAGTCCCTCGGGCCTAAGCCGCTTTGATCAAGTTCGTCAACTCATCCAGAGCTGGCTGCCTAACCTCCAAGAGAGCTTTGACCTGCGGCTAGTTGCCTTCGCCGAGCGGGCCCAAGTGTTGAAGTCACCGGGGGAAATTGTCAACATGTCGGCCGACGGCGAGGCGACCTCCCTTGCCCGTGCTCTCGACGGTGCCCGACAGGTGGGAACCCGAGCTCCGATTGAGGCGGCAATCCTATTTTCCGATGGGATACACAATGCCGCCGGTCACCCAGAGGAGGCCGCCCTTAGGGTCAACTTCCCCGTTCATGCCATCGGGGTGGGCGCAAGTCTTCGGAGCGAAGCTTCCTATCGGGACATCCAGTTGGCCACCCTCGATTGTCCGGAACGGCTTTTGTTGGGGAACAAGGCTCAGATCAAAGTGGGTGTGGAAGCAATCGGTTTAGCAGGGCGAGTTGTGTCGGTCGTCCTCCAAGAGGAAGGGAACCAGCTTGCCCAGCAGGAACTTGTCCTCGATGACCTCGTGGGGCCTCAGGAAGTTACTTTCGAATTCATTCCTTCCGTGAAGGGCCGTCGGGCATTCCGGGTGGCTATCCCTGCAGTCCCCGAAGAAAAAATCGCTCAGAACAACGAGCGAACGGCAATCACGCTGGTGGTAGAGCCGGGGATTCGAGTGCTTTACATCGAAGGCACTCTCCGCGCAGAGTACGGCGCGATTGTCGAAAGATTTTTGTCCAAGGACCCTGACATCCAGTTCCTGGCTCTGGTACGGACCAAGGCCAACCAGTTCACAAGACGGACCAATATCGATGGAGCAACTCTGCAGGTTATCCCTCAGACAAAGGAGGATTACGATCGCTTTGACGTCTTTATCATAGGCGACTTGCATAGCTCCTTTTTCCGAACTGAAGACCAGGAGCTTTTGCTCGAGCGGATTCGAGAAGGCGCAGGTCTTGTGATGCTGGGTGGTTATAACACGCTTGGGCCGGGGGGTTATGCCGACACCCCGCTGGGAAAGGCTCTTCCGGTCGAGCTTGGTGGAACAGACGTGGGGCAGGTGACCGAGCCTTTTCTCCCGGAGTTGACGCCTGAAGGCGCAAACCACCCAATTTTTGCCAATATTGCCGACTTTTTCCCTCGAGCCGGCGAAAGTCCTCGTGTCGCGGGGCTTCCGCCGCTTTCCGGGTGTACCCGTGTCGGGGCGGCTCGACCGGCGGCCTCAGTTCTTGCCGTTTGTCCGCTTGAGAATCAGATGCCAGTGCTAGCGGTGCAACCGCTTGGAAAGGGGCGAGTAGCCGTCTTCACCGGTGACACCACTCGCAATTGGCAACAAGGTCCGCGGGTATTGGACCAGCAGTCGCCATTTATCCAGTTCTGGGGGCAACTTGTCCGTTATCTTGCCGGTCGTTCTCAAGAAGTGAAGGCCGAGGCAAGTGTGGTGGCATCCACAGACAAAGCCTATTATGAGCCGGGCGAAACAATCACCATCTCCGCCATCGTGCGAGATGCCAAAGGCGAGGGAACTGATAAGGCGCAAGTTCGGGCGATTATTAAAGGGCCAGGTGGTCGACAGGAACAACTTTCGCTCGGAAATCTGCCAGCCGGTGCCGGACATTACGGTGTGCCTTATGAACCGCGCACTTCCGGCACATACGAAATTCAGGTCGAGGCCAGTTTGGACGGGCAGGAACTGAAAGCGGATCCCCTTGCAGTAGAGGTTGGTCGACCGAACTTGGAGTACGAAAAACTCGACCTGGACGAAAAGCGTTTGACGGAAATCGCCGCTGCCACCGGCGGCCGGTATTTTCACATCACCTCAGCCGCCGGCCTACTTGAGCAGCTCAATCGGGCTGCCCGGAAAAAACGCGTCTACAGCGAGCAACCGCTCTACAGCCCGTTTTGGATGTGGTCGGCCTTTGTCGGCGTGTTGACGATAGAATGGGTCCTCCGGCGGCGCTTCCAATTGCGTTGAAATTAGGGGGCTGACATCAACTCAGGTCACCCACGCGTTTAGGGTGCACCAACCAAAAAACTTAAAGGCGCACCTAGATTCGGGTAAGCAGCCCGGAGTCAACAATCTCCGGAGCTGGAGTGGCGGACAGTTTAGGGGCAATCCGAATGGCATTCGTTAGTACAACATTGCCACAGACCGGTCCGAACCGAATAGTCCCATTCGCTGCCGAGCTACGTATTCTCGCTTGGAGAGCCGATGTTTCTGCTGAGTTGTTGCGAAATTTGACACCATGGCTCCGCGAAGTGGATATCGGTACATCGATCCGGCCGCTTTGGCTCGGGTGAAAAACCTCCAGCTTGTCGCTAGGGGTGTGGTCGAGGGATTTATCTCCGGACTGCACGCCAGCCCTTACAAGGGATTCAGTATCGAATTTGCTGAGCACCGCGAGTACACCCACGGGGATGATCCCCGGCACTTAGATTACAAGATGCTTGCACGCACGGACCGGCTTTATGTCAAGCAGTACGAAGAAGAAACCAATATGCGTGTGCAGATCCTGCTTGACGCAAGCGGGTCGATGAACTACCGGCATGCCGGGCGAATAACCAAACTAGAATATGCCTGCTATTTGACGGCCGTGCTAGCTTATCTAATGATCCGCCAACAAGACTCCGTGGGACTCACCATTTTTGACAAGGAAGTCCGACTCGATCTGCCTGCTCGGAGCGCGCCGCGGCATTTTAACGAGATGATGCAGCAGCTTGAGGCCCTTCAACCCGGTGCGGAAACAGATATCGCCGACACGCTGCACCGGTTAGCCAACCGGTTTAAGAAGCGCGGCCTGATCGTGCTCATTAGCGACTTGTATGACGACCCGGAAGAAGTCGTCCGGGCACTTCACCACTTTCGCCATCGCAAGCATGAGGTAATTGTCTTCCATATTTTCGATAAGGCAGAGCTAGAGTTTCCCTTCCGTGATATTACCGCCTTTTACGACCTCGAGACCAAAGAAAGGCTCCTTATTGATGCTCCGGCCGTCCGCGAGACTTACCTTCAGCTTATTCGTGAATTCGTCGACAACTACCGTCGGGCGTGCGCGGAAATGTACGTGGACTATGTGATGACAGACACTTCCGTCCCATATGACTTTATGCTCTCCCGGTATTTGGCCAAGCGAGGAAGGCTATGACATTTGGTGCGGCCGCATTCTTATTGGCCACTTTGGCGGCAATTATCCCTGTTATTCTCCACCTAATTAACCGGCAGCAGGCGAAGGAGCTGCCGTTCCCCACTCTTCGCTTCCTCCGCCTGAGTGTGGAAAAGACTCGTCGACGACGCCGATTGCAGGATTTGCTTCTCATGTTCCTTCGAATGGCCGTGCTTGTTTTTATCGCCGTGGGGTTGGCCAAGCCGACGTTGACATCTCTTGCCGCCTTGATGGGTGGCGGTGCGGCAACCGCTGTAGCCATCGTGCTTGATAATTCCGGCAGCATGTCTGTTAACGATGAAGGCCGGCCAAGGATGGAAACAGCCCTGCGGGCGGTTGAGCAAATCCTCAACCAATTGCAAGTAGGCGATCAGGTAGCGCTATTTGTGACGTGCGGGCCGAATTTTCCCGAAGAAGGCAAGTTCGACAGAAGTCACGAAAAAGTTCGTCAACTTATCGGTATCCTGCAAGGCAGTTTCGAACGGGCCGATCTGAGCGCGGAAATTGAAGCTGCCCGACGCCTAATACTTCAAAGCGATGCGCCAAACCGGAGTGTGTTTGTAGTCTCCGATTTTCAGACAGTGTCGTTTCCGGAGTTAAGCAAGGAACACCCCGGGGGCCCAGGGACGGAGGAACCCTCGAAAACAGGGCCAAGCGGAACCGCTGAGGCTCAATCCTCCCAGACTACCGAACAAGCCCCCGGGCCGGGGCGCGAGCTTTCCGAGGAGGAGCGGCGGACGCTTCGCCGGATTCCCGTGGTGATGGTCGACTGTGGGCGCAATCCGCGACCTAATGTGGGCATCGTAAACGTCGAAGCAGTTACCCCGGTCCCTGTGGCGCGGGTGCCGGTTTACACCACAGTGTCGCTGCTTAATGCCTCCTCGGTCCCCCAACAAAGAGCGGTCACACTTTTCGCCAACGGCGTGAAGGCTTTTGAAGGGCCGGCAATTAATTTACCTCCAGGCGAAGTCGTCCCTTACCAATTTCAATTCACCTTCCGGGAGGGGGGAATTCAGCGGTGCGAAGTCCGGTTGGTGGGTGAAGACGGATCTCCAGTCGATGATCGCTGGTATTTTTCTATGGAAATTGATATGGGCGTGCCGGTAGCGATAGTGGTCCCTCAAGTTCACGAGATACCGTTCCTAGACGAAAGTTTCTATCTGGAAAATGCGCTGTTGGCGGCAGGCGGGGGCCTGCGCGTCAACAAGATTCTTGCGTCTCAATTGGGGGCTGAACCACTAGAGCGGTACAAAGTCATTTTCTGTGTCAACATTCCCGCGTTGACGGGAGAAGCCTTGGGACGCCTTAGCCGATTTGTGGACTCCGGGGGGACTGTCTTTTGGATTTGCGGTGCCGACGTGGATCCCACCTCGTATAATCAGATGGCCGAGGAGTCGGGGGGGCTTCTGCTGCCGACCCGGCTCGTGCAAGTCCGCGATGCCCGGCAAGCCACCGGCCGCGACAGCTTCCGCGTCTCTTGGATTGACCCGGAACACCCGGTACTCCGGTTATTTACAGAGCCAGCCTCGCTTTATCAGTCGGTCCTAATTTATCGGCACATCCAAGTGGCCTCGGAGGAGGGGGAAGGCGGCCGGGTACTTGCTCGCTTGGATGATGGCGAGCCAATCCTAGTGGAGAAACGCTCCGGCCGAGGAACCGTCCTTTTCTGGGGAAGCAGTGCCCACCTAGGGTGGACAAATTTTCCACTACGGCCAATTTTTCTCCCGCTTATGGCCAGACTGACCTTCGAGCTTGCGGGTACCCAGGAGCGACGCTATCAAGTGGCAGCCGGCCGGCCCATTGTCATTCCATTTGAGGACCAGATCCCTCCCCGGGTGGCCGAAATCCTGCCTCCAAGCGGGGCAGTGATTCGGAAGGAGCTAAAGCCAGACGGCGAGGCAGTCCTCCGGGAATTTCGTTATTCAGATACTCATCAACCCGGGTTTTATGTGGTGCGGCTCCTCGAAGGGGTTACTCCTCGTCAGATGACATTCGCTGTCAACTTTCACCCAGATGAAGTCCGGCCGGAGAAGATAGATCGTAAAGCCCTTGAAGAGCATCTTGCCCCGTCTCCAGTGGTCTGGGCGGAAAACCCCGAAGATTTATCATCAACCTTCCGATATCTTCGCGAGGGCACAAGCCTCTGGGAGTTCTTCCTATTGCTGGTGCTAGTGGGCCTTGTGTGCGAAACGTTTGTCTCCAACTTTTTCACTCCGAAACAAGAGCGTCCGCCCCTGGCTGCCGAACCGCTGCGACGCCTTCGCCGAATGCCGGAGACCCTGGTGAGCCGATAAGCTACAAGCCAGCCCGATACCGCGGCTCAGGTCAGCAACGGCGTAAGCCAGATCCTTCTCTAGCCCAGCCGACGGATCCCAACCACCTGGCGAGAACTTACCATTTTGTGCCCAGAAGGGTGCGGCTTGGCTTGCGCCTCGGCCGGGACAGGTGTCTCTCCTACCGGGGGCAACGGAGCGAAAGCCTGCAAGACCAAACTCGTTGCCGGAAGACAAGTGCCCTGCGGCCAAGATCGCTTGGTGACAAGCTCCACGAACTCCAGATCGTAAACCCATTCTCGGTGGGTGCTTTTCAACGGTTACCTAAGGTGAGCATCTCGCCAGGTCGAAGCACAGTCACTTCTGTGGCTGACTCCTTTCGCACCCGCTCAGCCCACTGATGCGGATCCTGCTCGATAAGGGGCCAAGTTCCTGTGTGCATGGGCACCACACGCCGGGGCCGGAGAAGCTTCACTGCTAGCAGGGCATCCTCGGGACCCATGGTGAAATTATCCCCGATGGGCAGGATGGCAACCTCCAGGTTAAGATCGCCGATGAGCTTCATGTCGCCAAATAACCCAGTGTCACCTGCGATATAAATGTTCCCCTCGGGCAAAAACAACACAAAACCAGCTGCTTGACCACCACAGGAACCGTCCGGAAGCATCGAGGAATGCCACGCGGGGACCATCTTCACCCGGCCGAAGGGAAAGTTGTAGCTCCCGCCGATATTCATGGAGTGCACCGCTGAAATGCCCTTCCGCTCAAACCAATGACAGATTTCGTAAACAGATATAATGGTCGCCCCCGTGCGGCAAGCGATTCTCTCTGCATCGGCCATGTGGTCGTAATGGCCATGGGTAATTAGGATAAACTGGCACTCCAGCTCATCGGCCCGTACTGGCGAAAGGGGATTTTCGTCCACGAAGGGGTCAACCACCAAGTTATACTTTCCTGTAGAAATATGCCACGTTCCATGACCTAGCCACCTAAGAATAGTCGCCATAAGCCAAATCCTCATACTTAGCCTGCAAGAGCTACAGGTTCCCACGCCGGCCGACCGGAAAGGCGCTACCACCAGACGAAGTTCCGATTATAGTTAACATGGCCCTTCTCCCAAAAGGCGCCGGGATCTCACGATTAAGCCGCTACTTCACTTCGACCATACACTGTTTGCGCAGGAGGAGCCCGGGGGATGTAAAAAGGGCCCGTCATACCCTCTGATGAAACTCTTTGCGGATTAACTTGGAGGGCACCGGGCTATGGCATCGAGAAGCTCCCCCAGTTGCCTCCTTTCGGACGACGGGGGCGAAGGAGGATCCCACCTAGCCAAGGTGGCGGCGCGGGATTCACGTTTCATCCCTCGGCCACGTCCTCTTTTTCGGCCCGCGCGTCTGAGCCGAAGTCGGGCCCCTCCGCCGGGATCCAAAAACGCCGGCTCCAAACTTTCCGCACAGCACCGCCCAAAGATCCGTCCGGCCTTCATCCGGGCGCCTGTTTCAACAACACCAAAGAAAGGTTACCAGCGAAAATGCCAAGATCAGGACCCAAGCTCATTGGCCCGGCAAACTTTGCCAACTCCAACTAGCACGCGGCAAAATAACACGGCAACAGAAATTTTGCGAAAGGCCTTAACTCTTCCGAATACTCTGGTCGGTACCAATTTTCCTACAGAACGCCCGGACCTTTCCCGCTTTGCCCATACTTTTGGTCACGCACGGATCTCACGGATTACCCGCCATTTTTAAATTGACCGATATTTCCGAAAGGGATCCAGCCCTCCGAGCAATCCTCGGGCGCACTCCCCGAGCAACCCAGGCCCATCGAACTCACCATTCCAGCACGGAAAGGATTCCGTCGAGCAGCTCAAATCAGGGATGAAGGTCGCTCATGCTGCCACGACCCTTGGTTATTCTTTGCTTGGCCGCGCTTCTATTTGCCCAAGCTCTTTTCCCGAGGGTGGCTGCCCAAGAGGTGGAAAGCTTCCCTTGGCTGGCGCCGTCAACCAGCTGGGAAGAAAACGTGCCCCCCGAAGTGCCGGCCCAATTCCCTAATCAGTTTTCTCACTCCACCGGTCCGCAATCTCCGACCAGCCCGGCTGAGGCATCCGGCAATTTTTCGCCCACAGGGATGACGCAGCTTTCTTTAGAGGAGGCCTCGCGGCGCCTCGCTGAACTTGAAGCTAGGCTTTCGGCCCTGGAAAAGCAACGGGCCAGTGCAAACACCCATCAAGGACCCAAGGATGTCTCTAGCGAACGATTTACGATCCGACCAAGCGCCGTCGCACAAGCAGACTATGTCAACTACCCTAGGCAAAATGACGCAAGCCTCGCCGCTTACGGTGATCTGAACGATTACTTCGAATTTAGGCGCCTCTTCTTGGGAGTGGAAGGAACCGGGTACGGCGTCCTGGACTACCGGGTCATCCTCAACTTCGAAGCCCAACAAATCATCCGCGATCAAGCAGGAGCTCGTTTGGCGGAAACCGACCTGGTCCAGATCCGCGACGTTTATCTTTCGCATCGCGATGTGCCGCTCCTGGGCACCGTCTTCCTTGGGAACCTCAAGGTGCCGTACTCGATGGAGGAGCAAACGTCCGACCGGTTTACGTCGTTTATGGAGCGGGCCGCTCCGTCAGATACCTTTGCTCCCAAACGCCGCGTGGGCATTTTGGTCACAGATACCTCGCCGTCGGATGCGATCGGGTGGTCAACGGGTGTGTTCTTTGCCAATATTTCCCAAGAAACTAAAGAACGTGTACACGACTGCCAGGGGGTGGACTGGGGCGCTCGGACTTGGTGGTGCCCGGTGTTTGTTGCTGACGGACGGATTGTCCTCCACTTCGGGGGAAGTTACGTGTTTACGTCTGATGAGGATGGACTGGTGCGCTTCGGGGTGCGACCGGAAACTCACGAAGGGCCCTTCGCCCTAGACACCGGGACCTTCCTAGCCCAACGGGTCCACCGAGCGGGTTTAGAAGCAGCCGTGGTGGCTGGGCCTATCTCAGTCCAGGGGGAACTGTACGGCGTGCGAACTGTAGCCCCCCCAGGCGGCGCGGACAACCAATTCTATGGGGCTTACGTGTGTGCAAGTTATTTTCTCACAGGCGAACATCGTCCTTACGAGCGCAAACGCGGGGTGTTCAACCGGCTCGCCCCGTACACTAATTTTTGGTGGGTAAAAACAAAAGATGGTACGAGCTTCGGTTGGGGTGCGTGGGAATTGGCGGCTCGCTGGTCCTGGACCGATCTGGACGAACCGATGCTTGCCTCCCCACTAGCTGGGCAAATGCACAACATGACTTTTGCTCTAACTTGGTACTGGAATCCCCAAGTGCGGATGATGTTTGAATGGATACATTCGTTTACAAGCGTCCGTGGCCAGGCCGATGTGCCCCAAACGGATATCCTCGGAGTGTCCTGGCGTGCCGACTTTTGAAAGCTTTTTCGAACTCCTTGAGCACAAAGCTTAGCCTGACATCCTCCAGCGAGCATACGGCCTTAATAGGCAGCCTTCGAAGAAAAGGCCGGCAAAACTTCAAATTCTTGCGGAGGTAGATGCACGAATGAGGGCGATCTCAATTGCAGAGGCATGTGCGGAACCATCCATCTGTCACGCCGGAAATCGCAGGGATATTCCTCAGCCGACCATGAAAGCTCTAAACCACTCACATTCCAGCAGATGGTTCTTACACCCGGCCGTGCTGGCGGCTGTGACCGTCCTCCTCTGTCCCGCTCCCAGGCTGGCGGGACAGACCGCAACGCCGGCCAAGTGTCATCGATGCGGAACGGTCACTTGCGAGTATGTCGTCTGCTGTGAAATTATCGAAAAAACAAAGAAGGAGAAAAAAGCTGTTTGGTCAAGCGAGACCGAATACTTCTGCACAGTCGATCCCACGCTGCCAGGTTTGTTAGCCCTTGTAGCAACTAGCTTCGGCAGTCCACCAATCCGGACGAGCTGCCCTGCGGAGATCAATCCTAACAGCGATTCCCACCGAGCCCAGATAGCAGCATGTATCCGTCCGAGTGCCCCCAAAGTCCGGCGGAAACTTATTCAACAAGAGGAAGAGCTCAGTGGGCCGGTACTTCTTTGCCAGCCCAAAGTCCTTTGCGCCAAATGCGCCGGACTCAGCCCCCAAGCGGAATCCGGCGTGCCCGCGCCGAAGCCTCCCCTTCCGGATCATGTTGCCGGCGCAACGACCGACGGTAAACCCAGCCAAAGGACAGCGGGCCTATTCCCCGGCCGAACTCCACGTTAGCCAACCCGACGGGTTTTGTCTACGAAATCTAACACTCCTTCCGAGGGATTTATCAAGGAATACGGTTACAAAAGTGGCTGTTATTTCTAAGGAAATACACGCAAATATGATGAGCTTAGGACTGAGCGATTAACAAAAAGCGGTCGCATTCCCTTTAATATTGCCAAACCTACAAGCGTGTTGACAAGCCGCTGCTACTAGGGGACAAGTGGAAACGCCGGATCAATAATCCACAGAAATGCCTCTTGCCCGCAGTTCGTCAGCAAGTGACTCCGCTCCCTGAAACACCACGGCCTGAAACCCAACCGCCTGGGCCCCACGGACGTTCGGCTCATGATCATCAACAAAAAAGATTTCTTCCGGCGGACAGCCGGCAAGTTGGGCTGCCCGGCGGAAAATCTCCGGATCCGGCTTCATTGCATGCACTTGATAGCTTGCGCATCCCAGGCGGAATAGTTCCGCGACCCCACGGTAGCGCCTGTTAATATACTGCCAATGCGCTTCGCAAGTGTTGGACAGAAGCCCAATGGGAAACCGCATCAAAGCCAGCCGACAAACAATCGGCACAACCGAAAGATTTAGGCTAAAAATGTCGCAAGCTGCGTGGAGAAGTTCTTCCGGCCGTGGGCAAGCGCCGATCCTTCGGCAAAAGCTTTCGTAAAATTCCTCTGTGCTGATAAGCCCTAGCTCGTACTGTCGCTGAAGTCCCTCTCCATAAAGGGCCTCGTGGACTAGCTCGGCAGAAACCCCCGCCACCTCGGCCATCTGCCGGCACATCCGGGAAACATCAAAGTCCACAATGACTTTGCCCAAATCAAAATAGACAAATCGGACCGGTCCTGGCATTGCTCGCGACATCGACTTATCCACGCACTTAAGTATTTCCTCAGCCCCAATCCTATGCCCTAAGGCGAGTAACTACCAAATTTTGAGCCCCCTGTACCATGCTGCCATGATTGGGAGCACTCCGGAAGTGGTCACGCCGGGGAATCCCCAGACTAATAGCCCGGCAACTTCCGGACGAAACCGAGAATAGTCAACTCGAGGAACAGCGGGGAGAACTATTACTCCAGGACCCGCACGCAGGCATATCGAATCGCTCCCTGTACGGTCGGGCATGTGCCGAGGAGATCGAGCCGCCAATCGGGGAGACAACCTGCCCGCGGTGTGGCCACAAAGAAGCGATCAAACGGATGCTGGAGCGGCACTCGCACCGCCTCGGAATGTTTTCCCGCCGGGTCAAGCGCCACCATGCGATTTTCCGCAACCCATCCGCCGGTTGAGCTTCGGCCGGAAACATAATAGATGGCAAAAAGCCTTCCATCGGGTGTAACGTGGAACCGGGCCATAGTGGGGATTTCCATGCCCCCACCCTCTTCTGCTCGATGAAGGACTCTTGTCCACTTAGGCTCGTCACCCACCACCAAGGCCCACCGGAGCTCATAAAACTGTTTTTCCTTTGGGAAGAACTTAGGTCTCAAACGCTCATCAATCGCCCGCTCGATCCATAAAAGGTGCACGCGTCCCGGTCCTTCCACCCACAGGTCGCAAGGCGTGATCCACCCGGCAGTTTTATCACGACTGCTGATTTCAATCCACGGGCGAAACTTGCGGTCCGTAATGTCGTCGCACCAAGTGAAAAACAGTCGCCGAAAGTCGTAGTCCCAGTCCCGACCCGTTAAAGCGAATTTATAAGCTCGCCACTCGGGATATGGCTCGAAAATATCGCTCACCCCGCAAAAGTACACAGCTCGGTTCACCAAAGCCACCGTAGGATAGCAAACTCGGATTGGCTGTGGCTGCGGATATTCGTGCCCAAACGGCCAGTGGAGCTTTCCGCTAATAAACCGGCCTTCGGCATCGCAAAAACTCCATTCGGCGTGGGTATAACCGATATTTTGAAACAAAATCCATTCCCCGCGAGGGCCGTCAGCGGCAAAACTGCGGTACGAATGCTCGGTAAAGGGCGGCTCCCCTTCCCAAACCGGAAAGATCCGCTCCGGGGCCGAGCGGGGCTCGGAGGCAGCGAAGACCCATATATCCGGGCGAGCTGGCCCTGCCCGCGCTGTGGGTGGGGCAAGCGTCGGATTGCCCGACAAAAGGACCTGTCCTCGGCCGAGGACAACAAGCGGAGCCGGCTCCCTTGTCCGCCCTTCCCGGTCGACCGCCACTTGCTCCCACCTCTCCCCATCTCGCTTGGTCCACAAAGTCCACCGGCAGTTATTGAGAGGCGGTACGTCCGGGAGAACGTCAAGCCCACTGGCAAAAACGCGATCAGCCCAGCGGACCAGGCACGTTGACCCACGACACCACAATGGCCCGGCACCGTTAGCCGGGTCTTGGTATCGGTAAAGCTCTTCCTCAACCTCTACAACCACGCGGGGCGGGGCTAAGCTGCCCGTTGAGACACCTTCATTTGCGAAAGCCACCGGAGGGCATACTATCGCCGTCACCCAACAGAGGGCAAGCCACAAGCAAGCTGCAAAGCACCACAAGCGGCTCAAGACCGGAGGGGCAGCGATTTTCCGAACCATTTGATGGCTAGTCGTGCTAGGCAAGGTCGCCATTAAGTCAGCGGGGGGAGTTCATATCCTTTCCGGCGCTCGCGATCCATATAGGAGGATTTGTTTGCTTCTTCGCAGTTGGTGAATCTTTCAGCAACCGGGTCCCAGCGGAGTCGCTCGCCCACTCGGCCTACCTCGCGGACTATATTGACCAGTAAACAGAGGCTCGTCGAGCGGTGCCCAATTTCAACATCTGCCGTGCACCGCTGGCCAGTCTTAATGCCGTGAATCCAATTTTCGATGTGATACTGCGTCTCGGGTTTCGTGATAGGCCCCGGATTATCCGGCGAGTTGACGATCTCTCGAGGGTTGCTTGCGATTTTGTTCCGGTTGATTTCAATCTTTCCTTTTTCCCCGATAAAGATTGCCCCCAAGCCTGGCCCCCAATCCCCGTCCAAATGAAGCCGCAGCTCCGTCCCGTTGGCATACCACATCCGCATTTTTGCCCGCGGCCCGACCACGGGTTGGGCCAAGCGAATGAGATAGTCCAGCCGCGTTTCGTCAACGACCGTCATCTCCGCATACCGGCCGGTCGGGCTTTCCTTCACCGGTTCTTCTAAAAGGATTTCCACCGGGCCAGTATCATCCGTTCCCAACGCCCGCTGAATCTGATCGTAGGAGTGTGTCCCCCAACCGGTCACCCCAAAGCAAAGCCCGCCGCCGTCATAATCCCACCATGCCGCCCAATTGCGATGAAGTTCCGGATGGTACGGTCGATATTGGGCCTGATTAAGCCAAACGTCCCACCATTTAGCGCGGCCCCCCGGCGGAAGCGGTCGCTCCGGCTTTCCGGGCCACATAAGTGGCCCGACAAAGTTCGGGGCTAGTACCACCTGCACCTTGCCGATAGCACCATTTTTCACCAGATCGCTTGCCCAATTGTTAATCGGCATCGATCGCTGCTGGGTGCCCACCTGAGTAATCACCTTGTACCGCCTTGCGGCGTTGACTAAATAGCGGCCTTCGGCAACGGTGAGGCACATCGGTTTTTCGATGTAAACATGTAGACCCCGCTGCATCACATGAGCCGTCACCCACGCCCGGGCGTGAGTGGTGGTGACCACCATGACCGCATCGAGTTTCTCCTTATCGAGCATTTGGAACATGTCATCATAGCCGCGCCAATTGTGGTCTTTGCCCAATTCGGCAATGAAAGCATCCACTGCCGGCAAAAAGCAATCGCACACCGCGACAATTCGCATGTCCGGAATGCCCCGCGATTCGTTGACTAAAGCGCGAGCGCGGCCACCAAGGCCAATAATCCCTATGTTGACCGTCTCGTTGGCCCCTGGTACCCCACCAAACCCAAGTACTGCACGGCGAAGGAAAAGCGGGATCGCAATGCCGGCCGCGGCATGACCCAAAAAACCTCGACGCGAATGTTCAATCGGTTTCATTGACAACTTCTCCAATCAAGCGGCTGAAACAACTTGGTTTACTTGCGCCGCAAAGTGGCTCTGTCTGAAAACTTTTGAGCCTTTCTTGCCACCATCCACTGGAGGAAGATCTTAGGCAACCATAACGCGTTTTACTGTAACCATGCGCTGGGGCGCTTACAAGCATCGCTTGGAAAAAACATGCCGGAGTAACCCTGGGAGCTCGCAAAGCCTTACCACCGAGCTTCTGAGCGTGCGCCGAGAGATAGACAAACTTTTATTACAGAATGGAAAAATGGGGCACCTGACCGCCGGCAGGACACAATTCATTTGGCGGCGAAGAGGATCTCCTTAATTTCGTCAACACTTGCCACCTTGCCGGAAAGCTTGAGCTCACCATTGACTACCAGGGCCGGCGTAGCCACGACACCAAAACTTATGATCTGGTTGAGATCGGTTACTTTTTCGATTTCCGCCGAGATACCCAGTTGCCTCACAGCTTCGGCGACATTATTGGCTAAGGCCTGACAACGTGCGCATCCGGGTCCTAAAACTTGAATGAGCATCATCGGCTTGTTTCCCTCCAGTTAGTTGTTGACCTGACGACACAAAAACCGACTCTTATTTCGCGCTACGAGACGGCCGACCCCTTGCACCCTCGGGCGGTTTGCTTCCCACGCGAAAGCTAACGGGTGCGCTTCGGCCGCAAACCGAATGCCGCATAACGAATATTTGCCCGTGCAACACCCAGCCCGCCCAGCCAAAGAGCCGCTTGTTTTACAACAACGGAAATTAGGCAGCCACCCGCCCAGCAATCCTTGCGGTTAATGCACGCCTCACTGCATAAAAACGGGGCTGACTTTAATCAGGGAGACGCCCCGAGCCTCAACCCCTCTCCAGGACGACCACCGGATCTCTCCCTACTCGTATTGCTCAACGTGAGTACGCCTTCCCAGGCGGGCTCTGAGTCCCATCCTGGAAATATGCCTGGGAGGTATTCAAGCCAAACGAACCTATATCCGCCAGCTTTGCCACCTCCAGAGGCCGATTTCGGGCTCGCAAACGGGGTCCGAGAGGGAGCATATCCCCTAGAAAGAACTGCCGGGGACCCCGCCACTGGGTGCAAGCTATAGGCTGATCATCGGAAAATGCCTACCAACCATTTCCAGCCAGATTAAAGTCTCTGCATTATCTTTGCAAAGTTGGCCAAGCCTCCAAGAAAGGTTCACGAATCACAATTGCCGGGATGCCGTAATTTGACCGTGGCAGGAAGAAATTCACAGGCCAAGCGATCGCATCATCGCCGCCTTCTCTCGACTCTCAACGAGTCGCTAAGATAACACCCCGCAAGTCCTGCAGAGTGGGTGCGCGCCCAGCCTAGCCGGGCATAACGGCCGACTAGGCTGATAAGCGCCACCGGAGTGTGATCTTTAAACCGTCGAAAAGGCTAGGCTTTATCGGTCCGGCGGGTCCAGCCAGGTTCGGCCCGTGCTTGAGGATCATCGAAAAAGCGGAAAGCTCTCGATGTCGGCCGACTAGCGCCAAGTCGCCGCCCATACAGTCAAAATTGTTACGAAGCTGGCCTCCTAAAACCTTCATGAATTACGTTATTGATTCGCAGTTTAGATGTTACCACACGACCCAGCACTCCTTCTGATTGGGCCGACAGGGTCCGGGAAGACGCCGCTTGGGGATGAGCTTGCCCGTTTGGGTATTCTTGGTCGCCGTGCCGTTCATTTCGACTTTGGGGAAAGCCTCCGGCGATCTGTGAGGAGGCCAGAGGGACTATTTTCACCGGTCGAAGTTGAGTTTCTTCGGACTGTCCTCGAGTCCGGGGCATTGCTGGAACCTGTGCACTATCCGTTAGCCATCAAGGTTTTGAATCGCTTCTGCCAGGAGCAAGCAGTTGGCCCTGGGGAGTGGGTGGTGCTAAACGGTTTGCCCCGGGATCGCGCTCAGGCTGATTTTTTTAAGGAGTTTGTCACTATTCGTGCGGTAATCGAGCTTGTGTGTCCGGCAGAGGTCGTTTTGGCGCGGATCAGGTCAAACGTAGGGGGCGACCGCGCCGGTCGGCCCGACGACTACCTGCCCAAGATTATCAACCGGCTTAGGATTTATGAGGAACGAACGCGGCCGCTTGTCGACTGGTACCGGACCAAGGGAATCGCAGTCGTTCAGCTGCCCGTCGGGCCAGAAACTCGTTCCGCAGAGCTTGCCGATCAGGTTCTGGCCGCCCTTTCCGCAGCCTGCCCCCGTTTAGGGGAGGGCCAATGAGGGGGCGATTCGCCCGGTCTCAGGCCTCGTTTCCGACTGGTTGTCGAGAAGAATCCTGCCGGCCAATTTCCACCGAAGCTTGTCTTGCCGTCCCCCTGTCCGGAGCTGAGCTAGGCTGGCGGCGAAGGCAAAAGGCTCCTGTCCCAACGCTTAAAGAGAACTCCAGCACCTCGAGAGCGTAATTTAAAAGTGCCCCGAGAAATAGTCACCCCGGAATTCGTTTATGAGTAGAGGAGCTTTCGTTCGAAGTTTTGCCGATAAGCTTGCCCACTGGTGGCATGGTCCTTGTGGCGGGCGTGAACTCCTGCGAGTGGCCCTGCCCCTCGTGGCCTCGTCCATGTCTTGGACGATCATGAATTTCACGGATCGGATGTTTCTCCTCTGGTATGATCCTGCTTGCGTAGCTGCGGCTTTGCCCGCCGGAATGATCCTGTGGACCGTCACGGCCCTTCCCCTTGGGGTGATTATGTTTACCACAACACTTGTGGGCCAATATGAAGGCGCCGGGAACAAGTCCCGCATTGGCGCAGTCTTGGCCCAGGCCTATTGGAGCTCCGTTGCCGTTTCACCTTTTATCCTAAGCCTTGTGCCGTTAGCGGACATTGTGTTTCGTTTATCCGGCCACGAACCACATCTTGCCGCTTTGGAGGCCACCTACTTGCGGATCGCCGCCTTATGCGGGCCGGCGATGCTCTTTTCAGGTGCGCAAAGCGCCTTTTTTACCGGCCGGGGTGAAACAAAGCGGGTGATGCTTGTGGACATTACCGCATCCTTTATCAACGTCATCCTTGACTATCTGTGGATCTTTGGCGTTTTGGGCTTTCCCCGGCTCGGCATAGCGGGGGCCGCTTGGGCAAGTGTCGTCGCCCAATGGAGTAAAGTGGCTTTATACACAATTCAAATGCTTTCACCTCGGTATCGCGAGTATCGGTTGGGCGATTTCTTGCAGCTTGAGCCAAACCTTCTAAAACGGCTGTGGACATTTGGCTTGCCGAACGGGCTGCAATGGCTTCTGGAAAACGCAGCCTTTACGCTGTTTTTGCTTTTTGTAGGCCAACTGGGAGAAAAAGCAGCCGCCGCTACCACACTTGCGATCAACGTCAATCTGGTTGCTTTTATTCCGCCTTTAGGGATGGGAATGGCCGTTACAGCGCTTGTTGCTCAGCACCTGGGAGCTGGCAACCCCGTCCTTGCCCGACGGGCAGCGTTGACCGGCTTTGAACTCGCTGCCGCTTACACTGCTGCGCTTGCGCTTCTCTATGTGCTTGCGCCTGACATCTTTCTTGCGTTTTATCGGATAGGAGCCGATCCCAACTCTTTTTCCCACCTGCGTCCGACGGTGATCGTGCTTCTGCGTTTCGTAGCTGCCTATTGTGTTTTCGATGCGATGAGTGTGATATTCTCTGCGGTCCTTCGCGGGGCTGGTGATACAGCATTTCTCCTTCGCGTGGCATTGTGGACGGCTCCCTTCCCCGGCCTTGCTACCTGGTTAGGGATCCACGGCCTTGGCTGGGGGCTTCTTTGGGCGTGGACGGTACTCACTCTTTGGGCATGGATCCTCGGTGTCGTTTTCCTAATTCGTTACCAACAAGGGGGCTGGGAACATCTCCGAGTGATCGAGCACGCCACGCAGCCCCAAGCGCCTGCTTTTTCGAGAAGCCGGCCCACGGTGGAGGTCACCCACTCGTAGCACACGAGCCCCCTGTCCCTGCGATAAGGGCTGCGAAAAGCCCGCGCGGCCCGTTTGCCAAAAGACTGACAAAGTTGCTTGAATCCATACCGGTTGCCGCATACGGACCATCTTTCCTGGCGTCTGTCCCAACACTGAATTGGAGCCCGCTCTCCGAGTAGGCGATCATCGCGACGTACGCTTCGCCATAGATCAAAAAGCTTAGGCGGTGACCAGGCCGATTCAGAGCGTCCGACTCCTGATTATTGAGCCACTTTGCAGGGGACAGTTCGGGTAAACTGGGAGCAGCCTTGTTTTGGCCTGCCAGGCAATGCCCACGCTTGCATAATCCGGCGGGTTTCTCTAGATTATGCCGGCGGCAATTGTGTACCTAAGATCCTCGTCCATGGGGCGAGTGTTTTTCGGTCCCAAAAAGGTAAGTGCAGTGGCATGAAGCTACGTTTTCACGATCATGCGTTCCAGCGCTGTATTTCGGGTACCTGCGGGGCGACCTTTGACGTCGGGGAGACCCTCGTTGCCTGCCCCCGTTGCGGCGAGCTTCTGGATGTCGACTACGACTGGGATCGTTGCCCTGTGCCAGGATCGCTCCGAGAGTTTGAACAGGCATGGGCCCGTCGGCATGATCCGCACGCCTTTAGCGGCGTATGGCGCTTTCATGCACTCTTGCCTTTTGCCCCACGAGAATTGTGCGTCACTATCGGGGAGGGGCAAACCTTCCTCCAACGAGCGGATTGGGTGGCAGGCTATGTGGGACTTAAGCCGGGGTGTCTTTTCCTCCAGTACGAAGGGATGAACCCCTCCGGCAGCTTTAAAGACAACGGAATGGCGGCTGCGTTTACCCATGCCCGCTTGTTAGGCGCTCAACGGGCCGCCTGTGCCTCCACAGGCAATACTAGCGCTTCCCTTGCCCTTTACTGCGCAGTTACCCGCCTCATGCGGGCTGTGATCTTCGTTGGATCAGGAAAGATCGCTTTCGGAAAGCTGGCCCAGGCCCTTGAGTTCGGGGCGCTGACTATTCAGATTCAAGGTGATTTTGACGATGCCATGGCCCGGGTAAAGGAGGTCTCCCGGGAGCTAGGTATCTATCTTGTCAACAGCGTCAATCCCTTCCGCTTGGAAGGCCAAAAAACGATCATGTACAGGGTCCTTGAGGGCCTGAGGTGGGAAGTTCCCGATTGGGTGGTTGTCCCGGGTGGCAACTTGGGCAATTCCAGCGCCTTTGGCAAAGCCTTTTGGGAGCTGAAGCAGCTAGGGTTGATCGACCGCATGCCGCGGATGGCGATAGTCAACGCAACCGGGGCCAACACCCTTTCCCAACTTGTCAACACCCACTGCGTCACCTGGAATGGTGGCCGACCGAATCGCGAGAGCATTTCCCAATTCTATCAAGCCATGGATCGTGAAAATCGCCGGGCGTCCACCATTGCAAGCGCCATCGAAATCAACCGCCCCGTCAATCTGTCCAAATGCTTACGCGCCCTTGAATGGTGCCGAGGCGTCGTTTGCGAGGTGAGCGATCAGGAGATCCTCGATGCCAAGGCCCAAGTGGGAATGGGAGGCTTTGGATGCGAGCCGGCAAGCGCCGCCAGTGTGGCCGGTGCAAAGAGATTGGTGGAACAGGGTATCATTGGCAAAGAGGAACGGGTAGTCTGCGTGCTCACCGGCCACCAGTTAAAAGATCCAAATGCCACGGTGGCTTATCATACCACCGACCAAGAAGTGTTCAACAAAGTGCTCGGGTGCCGGGGCGTTCGCCGGGCAACCTTCGCCAACCGAGCGGTGGTGGTGCCGAACGATTTGGACGAAATCATCAAAGCCCTTCGGCTTTACGGCTAAATTGGTTTTCCGTTTTTCTGATCGATCACGATCTTTAGCAAGGTACAAGGTAGCACCGCGTTAAGCGAGCCAAGCACTCACAGCTGCCTGCGAGATGAACAGCTATGGAACAGATAATTGATCTAGCCGTTTGTGGGGCCGCTGGCCGCATGGGACGGCGAGTGATAGCCCTTGCGGCGACCGACCCTACCTTTCGCCTTGTGGCCGCCCTGGAAGCGCCCGCTCACCCCACGCTCGGGGAAGATGCCGGGGTTGTCGCGGGGGCTAAGCCGCTGGAGCTCCCGATAACAAGCAGTTTACCTGTCAACAGCTCTCCCCGGGTGATGATTGACTTTTCCCACCCCGAGGGAACAGCCACCATCGTGGAGACCTGTCTTTCCCGGAGGATTGCACTGGTCTCTGCTACCACGGGGCTTAGCGCCGAGGTAATGTCCCGACTGCGCGCAGCAACTAGCGAGATCCCCGTGCTTTGGTCGCCAAACATGAGTCTTATGGTCAACCTGACGATGAAACTGGTGCAATCGGCGGCAAAGGCCCTGGCCGGCAAAGATGTGGACGTCGAAATAATCGAGCGTCACCACCGTTTCAAGGAAGATGCCCCGAGTGGCACGGCGCTCAAATTGGGCGAAATTATCGCACAGGCCATGGGGCAAACCCGGCAAGCTCATGGCCGGCAAGGGCGACCGGGGGCACGACCTCGGGACGAAATCGGGTATCATGCCGTCCGTGCAGGCGATGATCCCGGGCAACATACCGTGCTTTTCGCGATGCTCGGAGAACTGATAGAACTCACCGTCCGGGTTAGCAGTCGCGATGCTTACGCCCTCGGTGCCTTGGCTGCTGCTAAATTCCTAGTCAACAAGCCAGCTGGGTTTTACTCGATGGCCGACGTGCTAGGCCTGTGAATCGCTCCCAGGTCTTTTGTCGACACACCCTGCGGAATTGACTTAGGGGCCGACATATCTGCTGATAGCCTCGCACCGAAACGGAGAGAATACTTTGATTAGGCGGAAAGCATAGAAAACCTTGGAAATTACCCCATCCGTTTCGCAAAGCCAAAACCCGCGTTTACATTTGGCAAAAGATCCCAGCCGTTGAAGGATCGAGGTGAACGCCATTCTCGCACACCTCAACGCGAGGCGTTCCTCAGCATGTTTACCTCGTCGGCGGGGGTCCGAAAGCTTCCGACGCCTCAACAAGAGCCAGGAGGTTTTCCGGCGGGACTCGCGGAGCGACGGAACAAGCACTGGAAAGGATGTAACCACTGCCGGGGCCGGCGACCGTCAGTCGCCACATGGCATCTGCGAAAACCTCTTGCCGCGATTTGCTTAGCAAAGTGTTTACCGGGTCGACGTTACCCTTGATAAAGAGCCGACCTCCAACACGTCTCTTGGCATCGGGCAAATCCACATTGCCGAGGGGCGGGGGGTCTAGTGTGTCAATTCCGTCGGCCCCAGTGGCAGCCATAAGTTCCAGTCGATCGCCGATTGCTCCGCAGGTGTGAATGTAAACTGGCTTACCCGTAGCAGCGTGGATTGCGTCCACAACTTTCTTTTCATATGGGAGGACGAACTCCTCATAATGGCGAGGGGAAATAAACCCTCCACCGGCAAAAGCGGAGGAAATCAACACCGCATCCACGCCACGCTTAGCAAATCGCACGCCTAAGTCAGCCGCTCCTTCCGCGTACCGGTCAACAATCGCCTTGAGCTTTCCGGGATTGTCGTAAATGTATAGCAGAGCTTGTTGATAACCGAAAAGCTCCATCACCTGCGTCCATGGCGAAAAGACCTCGGCGTGAACCGAAATCTCCGAGCCCACCTCCGCCAAAACCATGTCCACAGTGCGGAAAATATACGGAGGCCAATAATCCTTCGGGTCGGCTTGGTAGGGTTCTAACCCAAAGTAGTAAGGGTATTTGAGGCCACCGAGGCTGTGAGGATCGTCATAATACACCTTTTCCGGGTCAACCTCTTCGATTGTGGGACGGCGCCTGCCCCCAGCGGGAAAATAATGAACATTGTCATCCGGCGGGCACCAGGCATAATCGCCGTTTTTAAAGTGCACGATTTGCGTACCATCGTCCCGGGTTTCAATTCGCGCCACATGCCGCTGCCAGTCGGGGTCAGTACCCAAAAGGTTGATCAAAATACCGTCAAATCGATAACGCCGCTGAAGAGTGATCAAAGCGCGTGCGAAGCCTTCGCTTGTAAACCACAGCTCTGCCGGCCGGACATCGGTATTGAGCAAATAGTGGCCTATCGATAGCTGACACATAACAGGCACGCGGTCCACCGGTTGGTGCCGCATCGCCGCCTGCATTCGCTCCTTGCTGGTCATAGCTTTGCGACCCACGCGCAATTTCGTTCGCAAGAGTACCCCACCGGAAAACAAACTCGTGGGTAGTTAGTCGCCCCGCGGCTCCCATCGCATTTCGACAACGGACGCCACGACTCCTCATTAGGTCAAAGGCGCCGACACAAGGGAATTGCGGCCTGCCCAACCTGGGCTTAAAAGCCCAAAGGGCGAGAGGCAACTTTTCTGTGCCTATTGTCCAAACCAGAAAAGGTCAGTCAAAAGAAAGGAACTTAGGCAAGTGGTGAATTTCCTGCTCTCCCGAGGGCCCGAATGACACGAAGACAAAGTCGACCTCAACGTCAGATAGCGGTACCTGCATGCGTTTGGCTAGCGAGCGGGCCGCGCGGCGCAACCGGCTCTTTTTCCGGCTGTCAACGCTTTCCAACGCTTGGGTGAGGTCACCTGCGCGACGGGCTTTGACCTCCACCAGGACAAGCTTCCCTTCCTTTTTTGCGACGAGATCGACCTCTACCCCCCCCAGCCGCACCCTCCGACAAAGCACTTCGTAGCCACTTTGCCGGAGGAATTCCGCTGCCGCGTCCTCTCCCCGGGAGGCCAAATCATGGGCAGCGGTTAGACGCCCTCGGCGTGGACGAAGGCGGAGTAACAAGGCATGCCAATTCCGCGAAAGATACCGGAAAAGGCCCAAGGCCGAGGCTCTCGTTCGAATGGCTTAGGAGTTTAATAGCAAGCGGGCTACGCCTGAAGCAACACGTCCCCGCCTCTGGCCCCTCAAAATCTACCAGGTTCTGAGCACAGGTTCCCCCGACGTTGCGCTTTGGCCTCAACCTCCACCGACAGCGCAAGCTTTTTCCCTGCTAAGCCAATCTTCGAACCTAAGGCAGACTCCATCTAGCCCTGGACATTCTCCGCCGCCGCAGACTCAGCGGAATTCTCGGCCTGAAGCATACGACGACGCTTACGGCCACGCACCTTCTTCGGAGCAGCCTCGGTTTCGGCCAAAGCTTCGAATCGGCGACGTTCCCGAAGCTTGACGGCCTTGCCCACGCGTTCACGGAGGAAGTACAGCTTGGCCCGGCGAACCACCGCCGACCGGCGCACGACAATCTTCGCGATTAGGGGCGAGTGAAGCGGAAACTTTCGCTCTACCCCCTCCCCCTGGACAATCCGGCGAACAGTGAACATCTCGCGCGTGCCGGAGCCACTTCGGGCGATGACCACACCGCTGAAGACCTGGATCCGCTCCTTATCCCCTTCCACGATCCGGCAATGAACGTCCACGGTATCCCCCACCTCAAAATGGGGAATCTCCCGCTTTAGAAACCTCTTTTCCACCAACTCCATAATCTGCTGTGTCATCGCCACAACCTCTCACTGTTACAGGTGTTCCCTTTGGCCGATCTCGGGCGTGTCCTGTGGCCCAAGACCTGGTTGATTTGTGGTCGCTTGGTTCGCAGCAGCCACCGGCGAAACATTGTGAGCCGAATGACTCGCTAAAAACTGCGGCGATTCCGCTTCGGCCTCGCCTATATCCTTGTCTCCGCGGATCTCTGCGGGCAGAGTACCCGTCCCACCTGAACCCCCGGTGCCCCCACCTTCAACTCCCCAAAGCTTCTCCCAACCATGGACGAGTAAGTCCGGTCGGCGGCGCCGCGTACGTTCAATGCGGTTTTGCTCCCGCCACTGTGCCACCGCCTCGTGATCGCCGCTTAGCAGGACTTCCGGGACGCGTAAACCGCGGTATTCCAGCGGCCGAGTGTACTGAGCGTGATCCAAAAGCCGATCAGGGCCGGCAAAAGAATCGCGCCGATGCGATTCCTCGTCACCGAGAAAGCCGGGTACAAGGCGGACGACCGCGTCGATGATGACCATCGCCGCCACTTCGCCGCCGTTAAGCACATAGTCCCCGATCGATATTTCATCCGGCTGAAGGATTAGCCGCACTCGCTCGTCGAAGCCTTCATACCGGCCGCACAGCAAAATTAACCGGCTCTGTTTGGCAAGCTCTTCAACTATGGCTTGATTGAGCCGCCGCCCCTGGGGAGTGAGCATCACAAGGTGTCCGGGATCCTCCGCCATCGCCCGGACGTCTTCCACGCACGGGACGACCCGATCCACGCGAATCACCATCCCTGGGCCCCCGCCATAAGGCGTGTCGTCAACCGTGCGGTGTTTATCAGTGGCCCAATCCCTAAGGTTATGCAGAAAAATCTGCACAATGCCCCGCTGGATACCCCGCTTGAGCATGCTCTCCGAGAGATAACCCCGGAAGATCTCGGGAAAGAGCGTGATAACATCTATTCGCATGCTCTTGGCGGCCAAGGGGATCCGCACTTCACCTCAGCAAAACTCTAGCCACCTGGGGCGAACTTAACTTTCCGAATCTGTCTCCTCGCCGGAGGTTGCCTCGGGCTTTCGAGACGCCCGAGCTAACGCGGCAGCGGCAATCTTGCTACGGGCTGCCCTCCGTGCCCGCTGCTCGGCTAGGCGTGCTAGAGCCTCTTGGTTCTGCTTGAGGCGAGTACCGTTCGGCCCATACTTCTTAAGCAGGATCGCGACCTTTTCCGTGGGCTGAGCTCCCACGCTTAGCCAATATGAGACGCGCTCCAGGTTGAATTTAACTCGGGCATCTTCGTCGCGAACCATCGGATCATATGTGCCAACGACCTCTATTTCTCGCCCGTCCCTCGGCGTTCGCGCATCCATGATGCAAATCCGGTAGAACGGCCGATGCCGTCGCCCCATCTTCTTCATGCGTATTCGTACGGCCACGCTCACCAACCTCCGCGTTCCCGAAAAATCCTTAGACCTTCATAGCGCCGTGTGAACAACTCCCGCATCTGAACGACGGCTGATCCCTCAAAATGACGACCATCTTCACCGAAAAAATCAACTACTCCTTGATGTAAATCACCCCATCCCGGGTGCGGGCTTTTCTCCGAGAGAACAAGCACGCCCGGAACCGCGACTCGTGACCACCTTGCAAGTAATAAGCCCTTGCCAGATTCTCAGTGTGGGCGCCATGCGACCATCGTCGGCGAGACGGCCACGAGCGGGGCCGGGGAATTTCCGGAACCCAAGCCTAAGACACCTCACACTGGCTGCCTCATCCCTCCGGAGCGCAGGTCGAACAAATGAACTAAAAGCCAGCAACCTCGGGCCTCCGGCGGCACGAGCGCGGGAGCCGTAGATTCTCGAAATTTTAGTAATCTCCGGACCAAAGCGAAAGGGTACCCCGATTTCGGCTTCGCACCCAAGGATTAATCTGCGAAGCCATGCCCAAACATCTGCCAAGGCACAGATTTTTCTTGCGCAGCCGGCGGCCATCTATTCCGGAACAAACAGAGTGCAACTTGGTTACCCAGCATTACGTGGGGGATGGCTAACCCCAGTCCCGGCACGATGGACAAGTCTCCGAATTTCAGAAGGAAGCCCGTTTGACGGCAGTTAAGACACCTAATCATCATATCGGAGGTAAATTATCTTGATTTTGTTAGGCACCTGCGGGTGGGCGACTCGCTTTCCTCTCGAATCGCGGTCGCAGCTCGATTTCCCGGGTAATGCCGCGTTGCTGCCTCTAAGGCGGCCCGTCCCAACCATGCTCGGCTTGACGGTCAAATTCGCGTGTTCGGTGCGGGCGGCGTTCCCGTGCGCCGGAGGTCAGCGGGACTTCCCAGCGCTCATCGATTAGGATAAAGACCGGTCTATCTACGCAGTCTAAAAGGGGCCTAGGAATGAAGCGAAATGCCATCCTTCATTTGGCTGACCTCCATTTAGGGGCGCCCGTCTTCTCGGGGCTTCGCAATGCTTTTCCGGACATTGCCGAGCGTCTTCAAACGGCCCGGGATCGCTTACTTGGCAGGCTGGCGGACTGGATTTTAGACCCGGATTGCCCGGTGGGCTTGCTCCTCCTTGCTGGCGACCTTTTTGACCACCACGCACCGCGGCCCGAGCTGGAAGACCAGGCCATCCAAGATCTCTCCCGGATCATCGCGGCAGGGGTGAAGGTGGTCACCGTCCCGGGCAACCATGACGAGCTGGCTTATCCGAACTCTGTGTATCGGCGTAGAAGCTGGCCCGGAGTGCTTGTACAGAATCGGGAGCCGCGGCCGATTCTGGAACTTGAAGCGGGCAGCCTTTTTACCCAAAAACTCGTTATCGTATCCGCCAGCTTCCACCGAGGCCTAAACCAACCTGGAGAAGTTCTCGACCCGCCCGAGGTACCGGCCGATGCAATGGGGATTCTTTTGCTCCACGCCACCGTGGCTGATGACGGGTTCCTGCCTGAATTTCTCGCAGAAGCCGAGAGTGTTTTCCGCACGTTTCTTCGCACAAACGCTGCTAGGGGATATTCGTACACTGCCCTGGGTCATATCCATCGGCGATCAACCTGGACAGTAAACAGGATGCTCGCCTGTTACCCCGGGCCGCCCTTGGGAACTTCTCCGTCCGAACTCGGAAGCGGTTCCTTCGTACTTCTCCGGCAAACTAACGCCGGCAGATTTACCTCCGGCCAAGCGGGTCTAATGGTCGAGTCTATAACTCCACCAGGACTTTTACCCTGCAGATGGCTACCTTTGGAAGAGAATGTGACTCCCGGGGATCGGCCGGCGGAAATCGTGGAGCGAATCAAAGCTCGCCTACCCTCCGATAACGACTACATCGGAGCGTTAACTCTAACTGGTACCGTCAAATCCCGAACTTTTGCAGAGGATTGCCAAGCACTTTTTATCCAAGCCGGCTTGCCAATTATCGTTGCCGAAACAAGAACGAGACAGCTCCCGCCACTCGATCTTGACCTGCTTGCCAAAGAAACAAGCCTTGTTGGGGAATGGATTCGCCTCTGGCAACAATGGCAAGAGCAAGAACAACCAGATCCCGCTTTTGCTGAGCAAGTGCTGTGGGAGGCCTTGGCCTGTTTCGGCCAGCCCGATAAGTCCGAGGAGCCTTCGTAAACACCTCCCATCAAGGGGGAATAGCTGCTTTGCGCCGCGTAGCAATCAGCCGGATCGAACTTGAGAATGTAGGTCCTTGGGGCGGGCGACATGTTTTCGAACTTCCCGAAGAAGGTCTGGCCGTCTTTGTCGCGCCCAACGAGTCGGGAAAAACAACCCTGCTCCGCTCCGTGGCAGCTATCCTCTGGAATTATCGCCCGCCAAGCTGCTATTGGTATGCAAAGGATGACGCCCCGTTTCGCGGCTCCCTCTATTTAGTCCACAGTGAGAGCACCACTGGGCAGGAGACATCAACGCGGCGCGTGAGGATTATTCGCGATTTCCGCACACAAGAAGTCCTCGCCGAAGAGGAAGCCCCCTCAGGTAGCTGGCGGAAGACCTTCCGGGGAAAACAGCGGCAGCGAGGCAGAACGCCTGACCAGATCCGGTGGCGGGAAAAAGATATCGCAAGTGTTTTCGCCCCAATCACTGCGGAGGCATTTTCCCATGTGGCTGTCATTTCTCAGCCGTGGAATTACCGCTTTGAGGACAGCCTTGTCCAGGAGTTGATTGTTGGTCCGGGGCATGCCACGGCACAGGAGATTCGCGACAGGCTTATCGCCCGCTACAGGTCAATCACGCGCTTTAGCCGGCAAGCTGGCATTCATTCACACGACGGGCAAAAGCCCGGCTTGCTGGATCAATTGCGTGAGGAGGCGGAAAGACTTCGCCGGGACCTCGGGGCCTTCAATTTGGAACTCAGTAAACTTCGGCAAATCGCCGATGAACTAGCTCGTTTACAAGATGAGTTGAGGAAAACTGAATCCGAGCGCGAGAATCTGGCCACACAACTTACCGCGGTGAACCGATTACGCCAACTTCGGCGCGAGCTTGCTGAGGCTGAAGGTACTGCCGACCGCCTTGAAAAGATCCGAAACCGCGTGGATAAAATCCAAACAGACCTGGCACAGCTACGAGATCGCCTAGTCCACTGGCCAAAGGAGTTAGCCGACAGTCCGCTGGCAACTTTGGAAGCTTTGTGGGACAGACTTCGGATTTGGCGGCACCAGCAATCGCGGCTCATGCCGGAGGCAGCTCTGCAGGACAAAAAAGAGCAACTTGCCAAACAATTCCCTGAATTTGAACATTTCCCACCAGATGCCCCGGAGCGGATCCGGCATTTCTTAGAAGCTTATCGGCAGGCAGAGGCCCGGCGGGGGCGACTTCGTCAGCTAGAACAGAAGTTAGCGGAACTTGCGCCCCGAATTGATCGGAAACGCCAGGCCTTGGTGGCTGGGCTAGTGGGCGGTACCGTGGGCATCCTGCTCCTAATTCTTTTCTTGATAATTCTGTTAGCGGGGGATGCATCGCCGTTTTCGCTCGGAGGAATCCTTGCGGCACTGGGGGGAGTTATTGTTAGCGCCACAGCCGGGGGTTTGGCAGCCTGGGTGTGTTTTACTCTTTACCGCCCGATGTTTACGCCGGCTGAATATCCCCAGGTTCAAAGGGAATTTCAGCTAGCCTCGGCCCAGATGGCGGAAGCCGAGGCAAACTTGCAGGAGGCCCAAAACCTTGTCGCCTTTGTGTCAACATCGGACCCTGTTTATCTTGGTCAACTAGCCGAGCGGCACATCGCTTATCGACTTCAGCTGGCAGAGTGGCAACGCACGGTCGAGGAACAAAAGCGACTGCGTGAGGAGCTTTCGCCGGAGCGGCTTCCCGCAGCCCTGAAGCTCTTTCTTCAACAAGCAAACAACGATCCGCAGGAAGCGGAGGAGAGACTTCGCGAGCTTATCGAGCTTCGCAGGCAACTTGAAAGCAAGGAAAAAGAGAAGGCGGCGCTACTGGAAAGTCTAGCGTGCCAGGATACTGCCCAGCTGGAGAAGCAAATTGCCGACGCCGTTGATCGTCGAGCGAATCTCAAGCGGGACCTTGAAACACTCGCGCAGTCCTCGGCAACGGTCGAGGCCATGCTTTTAGCCTCTCCTGAGGAAATTGATGCCCGGGTTCGAGATCTCCAACTCGGCTTGGCGGCCCTGGACGAAAAGCTCTTAAAGATGAAAACGAAAACTGAGGACGCGAAAACCTCTTATGCACGGCAGGAAGGAATTCTCGCCCAATTCGGCTCGTTTAACGCCGCCCAAGCCGAGGAGCGATTGCGGGAGATCGAAAGACAGATGGGACCACTGAGTCAACAAGCTTCGGCAGTACGGCAGGCGATTAAGATCTTGGAGAAAGCCGAGGCATCTTTCGCAGCCTCCCATACCGTTGCGCTGGAAAAGTCTATCAACACTCTGATGCAGCAGTGGACGGGGCGGACAGATCGGCAGTTCCGGGTCAGCTCAACGTTTAAACTTTCTTGGGAATTGGCTGACGGTTCCCAATTTGCCCCGGCGGAGCCCGCCTTAAAGTTCTCCTGCGACTATCAAACGCTTAGTCAAGGAACATGGGACCAGCTTGCCCTTGCCGTTCGGCTAGCGGTTCTTGACCTCATAGCCGGCTCGGTGGTCCTTCCGGTCCTTTTGGATGACGCGTTTCTAACGTGGGATGCCCAACGGCGCAAACGCTTCAGCGAGGGGTTAGGTGACCTTCTACGACAACGGCAGCTGATCCTCGTAACTCATGACGAGAACTTTTTGGCATGGGGACGACCGATTAAGCACCGGAGTGAATCTTGTTGAAGACAAGGACTTCCGACACGGGCTTGATTTCAGCGGATTAAACTTGTTAAGCCGCTTCCGGCTATTCTGGTGCGGAATCATAAACCAGTATTACCAAAAGCAGACCCCGTTTCAGCCGGGTGAGTCCGTAGACGCGCCCAGCCCGGGAATCGCTAGTGGACAAGAGGTAATTACAGCCGGTGCCGTCCAAGCTGCTGCGCGACCAGCCCCACCCACGCGGAATATCTTCCGCGCCTAGAAACGCGCGGAAAGTCAACGCAGTAGGCGCATTCGAAAAGCCCGAGCTGTGCCTCCGGACGGAGATGACCGGTTCTCCCCTCAGCGGGGTGCGGCAGATCTTGGGAAAAGGTTCGCCTTTGCTTAGATTTACCTGCCGCCGCAACCAGGGCAACCACCGCCCTTTGGATAATTGGGGTTATCGATCGTAAAGCCGCGGCCCAACGGTCCTTCGTAGAAGTCGATTACCGTGCCATCCAAGTGCAAAGCGAACTTTTTCCGAGTGACAATCGTGACCCCATGCTGCTCGAACTTCGTGTCGATAGCCGGGTCGAACTCAGTGTCAAACCCCAAGCTATACTGAAGCCCACTGCAACCCCCGCCGGCGATGGACATTCGGATAAACGTGGTTTCCTGGTCTAGATTCTGCGATTCGAATATTCGCTGAATCTCTTGAGCGGCGGTTTCAGTCAATGTGATTGCCATAAGTACACGGACTCCAATGTGCGAAATGAACTCGAAACTTCTGAGCTATCCGTCAAACCCTTTCCCGGTTGGAAAAGGTGTCGAGGGCCTCCTCCGCGCCCTGGACTGATGATCGGCAGTCGAAAACGGCAAACGCCCTCGGCCGTTCGCACCACCTCGTTTCCCTAAATCCGATCCTACTCCGAAAATCTTAATCGAATCCCTTACCAAAAAGTATTGGCTTTTTAGCAGATTATACGTTTTTAAGTCGCCTCAAGCCGACAAAATTATCCTGAGAGTCGCGGCCGAGCAAAGTTGGACTAAACCACAGGTGATTCTCACGCGGCTTTGGTTTAGCGACGCCCAATCCCGCGCTCCTGCGACAGGCAAAGTGCCGCCTGAGGCCGAACGCGAGTCCTTTTCAAAGTTGGCAAGGGCATCGGGCTGATGCCCCGAGTGGGGGACCGTAGCACCATTTCGTTCCAACCTTGTGGGAATATCGGGCGGGCGCTAAACCTGATTGCTTTTCTTTGTTGGTCCAAACCTATTGGTTTGGCCCCTCTAGGGTGGGGACGCCTGATCAGACGGATGGCCGCAGCGCCCAGATGTCGTTAGGCTTTGCAGGCAGGGGAGGCTGGGGCCCGTACATACTACGATAAGGCGAGCAATAGTACACTGAATTTATCATCTTAATCTTGCAATTGCCGCAGGTTGCGTGTCGAAGCCGGTCTACGGCCAACGGTTCGGTTTGGCCACGAATTCACGCCGCACAAACCGAGCCGCCCAAGGTACAATTTTGCCCACCTTGGATCCGGCCGACTAAAGTGCAGCAATCTCCGCAGACTCGGTTCGAAGCCGAATCGTCAGACGGGATAGCCCCGGCGACCGCAGCCCCGAAAAGAACTATCGCTAAATTAGCACTAGCCACATGCTTCCGGGAAGTCCAGGCCTTTAGAGTACGCCAGGCTTCCAAACTGGCCAGATGGGCTCGGCCTCGGCGAAAGTAACCACTAAAAGCCGCCTTTCCCGGACAGCTTTAAGGAAGGGAAATGTTATTCCACCATGCAGGAAGAATTTGACATCCGCGGCCTAGCGGAATATTTGCACCTTCGTCCCGACCAGGTGCTCAAGCTTGCCGAGCGGCGTGTCCTGCCCGGCAGGAAAATTGGAGGACAGTGGCGTTTTTCCCGCGCCGAAGTTCACCAATGGTTGGAAGAAAGGATCGGCCTAGCCGACGAAAGCGAACTTCTCAACTGGGAAGCTACTTTTAGCCGCCCGATTTCCGGCACAGAAACCGACGAGCTTCGTATTCTCGACCTCCTGCCTCTAGAAGCCATTGCTGTGCCCCTTGATGCTCGAAGTCGCGAAGGGGTCCTCCGGGAAATGGTAGCACTGGCAGCCCGCACCGGTTGGTTGTGGGACCCGGAGTCGATGCTTGAGGCCGTCCGCGCCCGAGAATCTCTGTGCTCGACGGCCCTAGATATTGGCGTAGCGCTTCTACACCCGCGTCGGCCAATGCCAGCTATTCTGGAAAAACCTTTCCTTGCCTTAGGAGTCACAACAAGCGGAATACCCTTTGGCGGAAACCGATCCGGACTGACAGATATATTCTTTCTTATCTGCTCTGTGGACGATCGACAGCATCTACGTACACTAGCGAGGCTAAGTCGCCTTTTGACCCAGGAGGGCTTTTTGGCAGGGCTTCGTCAAATCTCTGACGCGAAAGCCGCAAGAGAGTGGATCGCCGATTGTGAACAAAAGATGCTCGAAAGTTAAAGATTCGCCGTTGTCCTTCGGGCAACAAAGTCGACAAGTGCTTGTCAGGGTAAGACCGTACCGGAGCCTGACTTCAAGAACCGCTCCTCAATAGCAGTCCATCTCCAGTTCTGGGGCTAATCAATGCCGCGGCCACAGGTATTACTGGTGGGCGACAGTACACGAACTGAGTTTTGCGGAATTGTGGACGACCTTGGTAAGGAAACTTCCCTTTACGAAGCTGCCGACCCCAAGGGAGCGCTCAGTTTGGTGCGCATTCTTGGCGAACCGCCCGACCTTATCGTCCTCTTACAGCCATCGCCGTTACTCCCCGGGGAGATAGCTTTGGTGCACCAGGTTTGCAGCTTCTTTCCTCTCACCCCTTTAGTGGTGGTGCTAGGCGCATGGGCCGAAGGCGAAACTCGCACGGCCCGGCCGATCAACGGGGCACTCCGCATCTTCTGGCATGATTGGTCAACATTTTGGGGCGAATTCTTGGCATGCTTCAAAGCTGATCGCCTAGCCGTCACCTCTTTGCCACGAACGTCAACGCCGGAAGAATATGTCCTCTTCGAAAAAACCTCTAAATCCCAAGTGGCAATCAGCAGACAGGCCCAGGAACCTACCAGTGGCGACACTCTTGGCGGTGACTACACCCCACAGCCTGCACCGGGTTCTGCTGTGCTTATCACACCCATTTTCGAAAACTTTCGCTTGCTCCAGGATACCTTGCGATCCGTTGGGTGGAGGTGCGCTTGGCTCCGGCAGATCGGGAACGCTTCCGCCATGCAGGAGGAGCTTTGCCGAGCCGAGTTAGTAATAGTTGACATTTTAGCGGAGATCCCCGAACTTCGACAAACGGTTAAGGAGATTCGTCTACACAATCAAAACGTCCCTATCCTCGTTTTGCAGGCCTTTCCCCGTCCGCAGGAAACAGCTACCCTTCAAGATCTTGGCCCGTGTCAGGTTATGGCAAAGCCTGTGGATCTTGAGCATTTTCTCAACTTCGCCGTCCAAGCTCTAAATCGTGCGGCGCAAACGGGGAATGCTTGTAGAGCCAATTCTTGTGGACAAAAAGCCCTACACGTTGACTTCGGAGAGGGGATTGTCGCGACTTTTCGCACCGGGAAAAGCTAGAGGCCAACGAGTTGCTAACAGCAAGCTTAAGCGCTTGAGCCTTGGGAAGCCAACTCTCTTTTAAGCCGTTCCCGGGCTCGGGAAAGAATGGGACCGACGCTATTCGGCGAGACACCAAGCTCCCGGGCAATTTCCGTGTAAGCTTTTCCTTCCAAGTAAAAAAGCCGCATCGCCTGCGAGTCCGGTTCAGGCAGCTTGGCCAACAGCCGTTCGATTTCATCGCGGGCTCCCACGTCGGCAAACGCTTCCAAACCTGGAGGCGCAACCTCAGGAAGAGACTCGGCCGCCCCTTTAGCCATCCTCTGCCGGAGCCATCGTAAAGCAATTCGTCGGCCTACCACTGCCAGATAACTCGCCAAACTTGCCTGACCGCGGAACCGCCGAAGGATGGCAAAATCGTTCTCCACGAGTCGATAAAAAATCTCCGCGCAAAGGTCGTCCCGATCGGCAGGCGTAAGGTGCACGTGGCAGATCGAGGCGGTGTGGTCAATCACGTGATAGAAAAGGCCGAGAAACCGGTCAACAAAGTCTTCCCAACTCCGAGGCTTGCGAGCCAAGCAGCGCTCAAGCAAATTGCGGTCAATCTCGGAAAGGACCACGTCCGCACCCACTGGTTGGTCAAACAGTCCTGAAGGCTACCCCCGATAAGGATTTGCAACCGGCCCGCCTCTACCTTATTGTAATCGCACTTCCCCACTACGGCAATAAAGCCGGGGCCCCAGTGTCGACCTGGAAGACTGACCAAGCAGAAGCCGGCCAGGGACCTCGCACGGAAAGGACACCATTGTTCCGCCGTTGATGGCAGGGGTGAGAACCTATGCTCAACCCCGCCCGGAAGGAATCGGCCAGGGACGGGAAAGAAATGCCACAGGAAAGGACGGAAGATATATAAGCAGCCGATAGCCGAGCTTGGTCGCGGCATTAGCACCCTGTCCGGTATTTCTTCCAGCAGGACCCGCGAGTTCGGCCAAACCACAGTCGCCGCCTTTAAGGATTATCCGACGGATAGTGGGGGCACGGTTGTACCGGGTTTGTCTATTCGATTCGTGCGAAGGGAGAAGCATCCATGGACCCAAACCGGACCGTAGCGAATGCCAAGCAAAACCGCCGGGATTTTATCCACCATTCCGCCTCAGCTGGATTAACTTTGTCGTTGCCCTGGGTGGTGCCAGCTTCCGCTTTGGGCCTTAGCGGTCAGGTAGCCCCAAGCGAGAGGATTACCCTAGGCGTGATTGGCATCGGGCCGCGGGCAACTTACAACCTCCAGGCTATGCTCAACCTACCGGATATCCGGTGTGTGGCCATTGCCGACGTATCTGCCGCCCGACGAGAGGCCGGCAAAGAATTGGTCGACAAACACTACGGCAACAAAGATTGCCGCGTTTATCGGGACCTTCGCGAACTTCTCGATCGGCGCGACATTGACACGGTGATGGTCGCCACAGGAGACCGCTGGCATGCCACTGCATCTATCATGGCTGCCAAGGCCGGTAAACATGTTTACTGCGAAAAACCCTGCGGGCTGACCATTGCCCTGTGCCAGGAAATCGCCCGAGTTTTTCGGGAGACAGGGAAGGTCTTTCAAGCAGGCACCCAGCGCCGCAGTGTGCCCAATTTTCAGTATGCTGTGGAGTTAGCGCGGAGCGGAAAGCTGGGGAAAATCCACACGCTATACGCGTCTGTATACGAACCGTTGTTGATGAACGATTGGTTACCGCGGGAAAAAACCCCGCCCAAGGAGGTACTCGACTGGAACCTTTGGCTGGGGCCGGCTCCGTGGCGCCCATATAACCAGGCCTATGTTCAAGGCCAGTGGCGGGGACAATGGGACTTTGACTCCGGAGCCAGGTTGCTCGACTGGGGCGCCCATACTGTGGACCTATGTCAATGGGCGATTGGCGCTGACGACACTATGCCCGTCGAATATGAACCACAAAAGGGACGGATTGTGTGCCGATATGCCAACGGCGTCCAACTTATTTTGGAATTTCTAAAAACCCCCTTTGGGGATCGAAGTCCACAATTCATCACCCGGCTGGGGACCTGCCCTGTGCGATTTGTGGGCGATCAAGGCTGGGTGGAAACCGGCGACGAGGGTGAAATTGAGGTCCATCCCCCCAGTCTAAAATCGGAAATCCCCGAGAAGGTCAAGCGAATCAAAGGTCTGGACGTTTCGGCCCACGCCCGGAATTTCTTCGACTGTGTGCGTCACGGGGGCCAACCGGTCGCCAATGCGGAAACCATGCGCCACTCGCACATCGCCTGCCATGCCGCGGCAATTGCCTGGATCTTGGATCGGAAGGTGCGGTTTGACCCGCAGACCGTGTCGTTCCCCGGCGACGAAGAGGCCAACCTGCTGCGCTCTCGGCCACTTCGCGATCCGTTCGAAGGCGTTTAGCTTTGCGGCCAAAGCCCAGCCTTTAGCGGGCCTCCGGCATTCATGCGGCCATACGTCCACGACAAAAGCGGTCGGTTGCTGTGGCCTTAGAACAGACCAGAAAAGCCGTTGCCGCACTTACCGGCGGTGGATGGCTCTGCTTTGTTGTAACCGCGGCGGATAAAAATGCTGGCAATCCCTTCCGCGCAGGTTGCCCATTGACACGCCAAATCAGCCCGTTGACGCCACTCGGCCCTCGCCGGGGAGAAAATCTGCCCGCGGAGGGGGCCTCAAGCGCGGTGCTACCAAAAGTCAGTAACTTGGTTCTCCGCACCGCGGCCGAAAACAAGTCAGGTAAGCTTCCGGCGACACCGCGTTACGGTGTCGACTAGAAACCCGGTAGCAAGAACTGTCGTTGCTCCCACCACGGCATACCACGGCCAAGCCACCGCAGTTCCAAATACGATAGCCGCATCCACAGCGCATCCTGTGACAAAGCCGACAAGCGCAGCCGATTGAGTTGCTCGGGGCACAGTTACTGCCAGAAGAAAAATCCCGAGTGTCACACCGCTGGTAATCGTTGCGATGGCCATCACGTTTTCGATAACGGTCTTGGCCCAAAACGGGCCGGTAAGTGCCACGGCAGTTTGCACTATTGCGCATGCCAGTGTCACTAGGCGACTTGGAATGAGAAGATCTCCCGGTTCACCTCCTCTTTGTTTAAGCCAGACGGCGTAAAAGTCGTTGACGGCTGCCGAAGCGGAAGCGTTAAGCGAGCTAGAAAGCGTGGACATTGCCGCCGCTAGCACCGCCGCTATCACAAGCCCGGAAATTCCGGCCGGAAGACCGTTCACCACAAAATGTGCAAGCGCCTGGTCGGGCGACGAGAGTCTCACGCCTGGCTCCACAAGTTGGTAATAAGCTGCCAAGCCTACCCCCAGAAAAAGGAAAAGGGCAAATTGGCCGGCTACTACAACTCCGCTGATCGCAAGGGCCTTAGCCGCCTCTCTAAGCCCCCGGGCCGCCAGATAACGCTGGACCATAAGTTGATCCGTTCCGTGTGTTGCCAAGGCGACGAAGATCCCACCGATGATCCCGGACCATAACGTGTAAGGTCGGCTTAAGGAAAGCTGAAAGTCAAACAATTGCAGGCGGTTCGTGGATGCGCCGAACTGCACGATCTGTGCCAAGCCGTCGGTCAAAAGCCCCCCGGCGCTACCGGTTGTTTCTCCTACTTCCAGAGCAATGACGATAAGAGCTGCCATCGCTCCTAACAAATAGATAACAAGCTGGAGGCAATCGTTCCATACGACCGATCGCAACCCACCGTAGTAAGTGTACAGCGCGGTGACAACAGCCATGAGGAGAACCGAAAAGATCAAATCCCAGCCCAATAGCTTTTGCAACACAATTGCCGTTAGGTATAGCCTTAGCCCGTCGGCAAGGTTACGCATCAACAGGAAGCTCGCCGAGGCTACTTGCTTCGTGGCTCCGCCGAAGCGATATTCAAGGACTTGGTAGGCCGTGTACAAAGCCCCTTTAAAATACTGAGGCAGGAAAAGAGCAACCACCAGCAGGCGGCCCAGGATATACCCGAGCGTCAACTGAAGGAACAATAGACTTCCCCCTTCCGCAAAAGACAGTCCCGGAACACTCAGGAAGGTAACAGAACTAGTCTCTGTGGCGACAATCGATCCCAGCACGGCAAACCAGGGCAAACTCCGATCTCCAAGCAGAAAGGCCTGGGCCGTTTTCTGGTTTCGCCCCAGACGAAGACCAATCCCAAGCACCAAGACCAAGTATCCACAAACAACCGCGTAGTCGAGAATCCTTCCGGTTAGCATTGTGCGATAGTCCCTCGCCGGTCAGCTTGTCGGAGTGTCTTCGGGAAAGATGCAAGACCCACTGTTTTGCGAATCCGAGCGAGCTGGGACTCAAAACGTCGATCGCCAGTTATCATTGTCAAGCCCAAAGACTTGATCCAGCCAATCCCAACTCGGTTCATGTCCGCGGCGCGAGGGCCCCGTAATGGGTCAAGAGTTTTGGGAACATTTATCCGACTGGCCAGCACGATAACTTCGTAGATATCCGCTCTGCGAGCTACCCGAGCGAAGGTCGTGAGTTACTTCCGCGACCGCTGGAAAACAAACCCTCCGGTGATTACGTGTCCTTTAGCCCGCCCGAAAGTAAAAGCACCTGAGCCGGGAAATCGCGGAGATTTTAACCTTTTTGACGCAGGGTCCCGGGGGGAATACCTTCCGCATTGTGCCCATAGATAAACGATGCAAAGTTTATCGGGCCGATCGCTACCCGGCTCCGCCCGCAGGTCTTGTCTATCCTTCCCAGCGTCCGAGATCCTCCTTCCTTTCGAAATGCCCTCAGAGGAAAGACCTAGCGAATCCGCTGCCTCCCCTCAAGACAAGTCCGGATAGAGGTCGATACTGGCAAGTGAGAGGCGGCTGATAAAAGCCTCCACACGATTCTGCCCAAAGCGTCGGAGCTTGCTCGAGCAAGAACATGATTGACCTCGGCCGATAGGTGCTGGCAAAACTCACTTCCGACGCCCCTCGGCAGGAGAAAATGGCTTCCGACAAGTGATAGGAGGTGAGCCTGGCTACCGGTTAGAAAGCCCTTTGTAAAAGCCTGCCCTCGCCTACCGTAGCGTACACCTTCCGGTTAACCCACCTCAACCGTCCCTGCGTAAGGAGAGGTCCGTCGATGAATCGGTACATTTTGTCCACTGCTTTGGTCTTGAGTCTCGCTGCCACATTTGGGGTGGCCTTTGGACAACAACAGGCGGCGGAGGAAAAGCCGGCCACACCCTGCTGCTGCGCGCCAATTGCCTGCGATCTGTTTGTCGGCCTTCGCAACTTGTTGAGCTGTGCGGCCTGCGCACCTGTGTGCGCCGAACCCCAAAAATGCGAACCGGTAGTGTGCCCGGCACCTGAGCCGAGCTGCTGCCCGCCGCTATTCCCTTGCGCCCGGGCTGGCGTTGTAGCCGTCGGACAACAGCTGCGGCAAGCTGTGTGCTGCCCACCGGCGTGCGTTGCCCCACCTTGCCCGGTAGAAAAGGTCGAAAAACCGGTCACGTGCCCCGCTCCGTGCCGGCCGTCGCTGGTTGAGACACTTCGGGCCCGGCTTGCATGCCCACCGGCTCCATGCTGCCGCTGCGGCGGATTGCTCGGCGCAGTGCTCCAACTGATTGGCTGTGGACCCGCACCTTGCTGCTGCCAGGTCGAGGCTGCCGAGCCTACGCCGGCGGCTTCGCCGACTGAGGCCCCGGGCGAGGCGATTAAGCCCTTGCCTGAGGCACCCAAGGCCCCCAAGCCCGATGCCTCAGCATGATGTTAAGCTCCGGATAGGCACCAGGATGGAGTAGGCCCTGCCGACGGGGATCATTGACCGATACACCACCCGATTCCGAAGATCCCGAGAGGTTTGGGACCTGGTACCGCAGCAAGACCAAGGCGGCATAAGCCGAGGTTCCGCAAAAACACGTCAAGTCCCACGGGCAAGGGGGTTTAATCAAAGACCCCCGTTAGGAAGGTCGATACCTGTTGCCGAAAAAAACGCTCGACACTAGTAAGCCCAGTCCCGAGAACGGGGCAGGGCTTTTTTCATTTAGGGAGAGCGCGACCCAATCAGAAACTTGCCAGCCCCGGTGGACGTAGCCAGGCGCCTCGAGAGCTACCCCCACCAGGGAGTGGGTTGCCAGCCTTGGGATGCGCTTCGTAGTTAACCGGCAGCGACAGGTGGCTCACTTCCATCCATGAACGCGGGACATGCCAAGGGGATGGTTTCCGGCTGGCATCTTACTCAACCGGGATTCGGTAAATGGAAAACGTCGTCGGGGGCCCGGAAGCGCCCCCGGGCCGGGTAAATGGAACTCCCCGGCCTTTCGGCCCGCGGAAGGAACTGCGTTGCCGATCAGCCAAGGGTCCTGCTCGTGTCTCGGTGGAACCTCGCTTTCCTCCTACCCGCGAATTAGTGATAAGTTCATCCCTGAAACCGCCGAGCAACGCGCCACCAAAGAGCCCCACAGGAATAAGGGCCCAAGGCAGAACTTCTAGCTCTGGCACCGTCCCGCCGTGATGAAAACTCCACTGAAATAACAGAAGTCAGGTCGCGCACCCTCGCAACAAGAGCTACCTTCCACGCAAGCTTCGTCCGGCGCCTTGGTTCTGTCTTCAAGCCAACGCATGGAGCCTTGCAATCGAACCTAAAATGCCGCCCTCCCACCAGCTGGCTTTTGGAGAGGCCAACCCTCCGACAGGATTATCGTACGTTCACGGGAGGGACCATGCCCCCTTGTGGCGGATAAATTGAGCCGGGGATTTGGCGGCCGTGATTTCGCACGAAGCTCGTCTGAATAAACCGGGTTCGCGAAGCTTTTCTATAAAGCGGCCAGGCCAGGCAATTTCCAACCATCCATGGAGGCCATTTGGCAAAAAGGCTCCGAGGGGGCCGATTCTGTGGGTCAAACAAGTATTAACGCTTGCATGATCGATTAAACCGGCCCACGCCAGAGGCCGCTCGATTTATGCGATCATTTTTGTCATCTTAGTAAACTACTTTCGGAATCTGTACTCGGACTGCCCAGGCCGCCCGACTCGGCGTTCCCAGCATCCGGTCTCGGAACTCTGTAGGCTGCCGAGTAGTCCCGACGAAGCGCGATCCCGGCCTTTTAACTTCCGCGCTGCGGCGACTTCCCGATTGGCCGGAACGGTCAAATTTGGCGGTCCGCCGTTCGCCGCTTCCCCAAGTTCGCGTTAGCCATCTGCGTACGGAACAAGGCGGCGAGATATTACACTTGTGTTAAAGGGTGCGGCCGCAGGATTTCATCGGTCACGAGGGAGACGCAAAACCGTGGCTCTTGACTTTAACACGATCTTGGTCACTGGCGGGGCGGGTTTTATCGGGAGCAACTTTGTTCGCTACTGGCTTTGTGGACCTCAGTGGACGCAAAGCGAACCCGCCGACGACGATCCACCCCGCACTTATCGACGACTAGTCAACTTGGACAAACTGACGTACGCTGGCAATCTCGATTCTCTCGGCGAACTTTTGGATGATCCCCGCCATATTTTTGTCCAAGGGGACATTGCCGACGGTCGGCTTGTGCTTGAGCTTCTTCAAACGTACCATCCCTGGGCAATCATTAACTTTGCCGCCGAGTCGCACGTCGATCGATCAATTGACGGTCCGGCGGAATTCGTGCAAACAAATGTCGTGGGCACATTTAGGCTTTTGGAAGCAAGCCGGCACTTTTGGAGCTCCTTGCAGGAAGACCAAAAGCCCCTTTTCCGATTTGTTCACATCTCGACCGACGAGGTTTACGGTTCCCTTGGGCCGGAGGGTAAATTTCACGAATCGACACCCTACGCCCCCAATTCGCCTTACGCTGCCTCAAAGGCAGCGGGCGACCACTTTGCCCGGGCATACTTCAGGACCTACGGACTGCCCGTGATTATCACTCATGCATCCAATAACTACGGTCCGTATCAATTTCCGGAAAAACTCCTGCCGTTGATGATCCTCAACTGCCTCGAGGGAAAACCGCTTCCGGTGTACGGCGACGGCCAAAACGTCCGCGATTGGCTCCACGTGGAGGACCATTGTCGGGCAATTGAGCTTGTCCTTCGCCACGGCAAGCCCGGGGAAACCTACAATATCGGCGGCGATTGTGAGAAGCGTAACATTGATGTTGTCGAAATGATCTGCGAGATAGTCGACCGGCTTTGCCCGGATCTCCCCCATCGACCGTGCCGGTCGCTTATCACTTTTGTTGCTGACCGGCCGGGCCACGATCGGCGTTATGCTCTTGATTCGACTAAGATGCACCAGATGGGCTGGTATCCACTTATTGATTTCCCCACCGGCCTTGAACAAACGGTGCGGTGGTACATGAACAATCGCACCTGGGTCGATCGGGTCACATCCGGAAAGTACCGCAGGGAACGTCTTGGGTTGGGAAAGACCACTTCGGTCGCATAACTGCCGCATAGTTGTGAAAGAGCTGGGGGCTAGCTTGTTTACGTCCGGGCAAGATTGACTTGGCTAAGGGCTCCGTGGACCAGCGCGTCTTAGGCAACCCGGCCTCCGGGTAGCTAGTTCAGGGGTGGGCATCTATGAGCGAAAGACCGGCAATTACTAAAGGCATTATTCTGGCCGGAGGAGCCGGCACGCGACTTCACCCGATGACGCGGGCCATTAGTAAACAGCTCCTTCCCGTTTACGACAAACCGATGGTTTATTACCCCTTGTGTACGCTAATGCTTGCCGGCATTCGCGATATGTTACTTATATCCACCCCTCACGACATTGGACTATTTGAAAAACTCCTGGGGGACGGTAGCCAGTGGGGTATTTCGATCCGTTACTGTGTCCAGCCCGAGCCAAAAGGTATTGCTCAAGCGTTCTTACTTGATCCGGAGTTTATCGGCGATGACCCCGTGGCGCTGATCTTGGGGGACAATATTTTCTTTGGCCAAGGCTTTGGTAAAATGCTGGCTCAGGCAGCCTCTTACCGCGAGGGGGCCACGATTTTCGCCTACCCGGTTAAAGATCCCGAGCGCTACGGAGTAGTCGAGCTCGATGACCAGGGCCGGCCGATTTCGATTGTGGAAAAGCCGAAGCAACCCCGCTCCTCGCTTGCGGTTACCGGACTTTACTTTTACGACCGTCATGTAGTCGAAATTGCTGCCTCACTGAAGCCGTCGGCACGAGGCGAGCTTGAAATTACAGACGTCAACGCCGAATATCTCCGGCGCGGACAACTCCGTGTACAAATCCTTGGCCGAGGCTTTGCGTGGCTCGATACCGGCACGCCGGATTCCCTTCTGGAGGCAGCTGCTTTCGTCGCTACAATCGAGCATCGTCAAGGGCTAAAGATCGCCTGCCCGGAAGAAGTCGCCTACCGAAAAGGCTTTATTACCGCCGCTGATCTGGAGCGATTGGCCCGAGGATATTCCAACTCCTACGGTCAGTATCTCCTCCGGCTCTTGCAGGAGCCCTAAGCCCAGCATATGCTCGAGGTTCGCAAGCCGGGCGATCTGCTTTAGTGGCCCAGCGTCACCGGGGAGCCGCCGGTTTAATGTTGGCCAGGTATTCGGCGGGCGAAGGATCAACGCCTTTGTCTGCAAAGACGCGCTCGACTGTCCTCGCCGTCGATGTGGTCCGGCAGTGGGCCGGGGTTCGTCACGACTTTGGCTTTTTGCAGCAAGGGGACAGGTCCGCGAAGCATTTCGCAAGCCCGCTGGCAAGGTTGTGCGCGATAGCGAATGTGGCCAACTGCCCAGCTCGGGCCGGGCTGTCAAAGTTGGTGCCCGCCAGGCCGTTCGCGCGCATTCCTGTTTTGTGAGGTGTACTGAGCGCCCTGGGTTGAAAAAGCCCGGTTTCTCTGGCCCTCAACCGGCAAACCTGAAAACCGAAGCTAGCTTGACTTGCCCCCGACCCGGGACAGGTTAGGCCAGAGGCTTAGGTTCCCTTCGGCCGCGGCGAAGCCAATTTGTCAACACGCCGATAGATGTCCTCTAAGGGACGGTATTACCCCGCACCACCCAAACTTGCCTCGGGAGTGGCCCAGCGATGAACCTCAGCGGAATCAACCACTGCAAACGGAAGTACGTCGGTCTGTTGGCTCAAACCCTCGGCAGTTTGTGCTTGATTATTTGGGGAGCCCTGTTAGCATCCGGGTTTAATCCTCCTGTAGACGAAGCCGGCCCACTCCGCGTGCGGATCGATGGACCAACGGAGATAGCCGCCCGCCAAGTACCCGTGGAATATACTCTTGTTATCGAAAACCGCGGCGAGGTACCTGTTCAAGGAACGTTCACTTTGAAGGTTATTGACGACTGGCAGATTAAGCCGGCCGATAACGACAAATTTGCCGTTTCTCAAGGGCAATCTTTCGTCCACAGGTTTTATGTGATCCCTGGCGCAGAGACATACCCTGCCCACTATCCGATCCATGCGTATGTTCGCTTCGAGCAAGAAGGCTGGCAATTCGAGGCTCACCCGATCCTGATTTTGCAGGCAAAAGTTCCGCCCCGCTATCCGGACCCGGTTGCGCCAGCTTGGAGACCGTTCCCCCTTGCCCGAAACATTCAAGTTAGGCTTTGGGAAATACCCGTTTTTCGCGTCGTGACTCAGGTCTTCGGGCGGGAACCGGAAGTTCATCCTGTGGGTTGGCAGGGCACTGTAGAGGAACATCGGGCCAATGCACAGGTGGTACCCGTCAACGTGGGTGGCACCACGCGCGAGGCCATCTCCATGCATCCGCCGTGGTTTGAAGGAAAAGTGGGAACAACTTGGTGGGAAATTCCTGTGAAACTGCCGACCTCAGCCAAGGTGGCAATCCAGTTTTTTGCAGCTATTAATCCCACAGGTCAAAGCGACGGGGTCACATTTCGCATTCGGGCTGTCCCATGGGATGCCCCGCTCGGCCAAGCGGGAGAAATTGTGTTCGAATCTCACATTGTTGATAAAACATGGCGACCTCTTTCCGTAGACCTGACAAAATTTGCTGGTCAGGAAGTGCGGCTTCAGCTGGAAGCGGACCCCGGACCCAAGCGAAACACCGGTTGGGATCAATCGTTTTGGGGCGAACCTATGCTTGTGGTTGGGGAACCGAAGGCGCCCTCGCCCGCTCTTGACCCTGCCACAGCCATTCGATTGGGCGTAGCCCAATGGGAGAACCAGCGCTGGGAATACCTCCTTTGGCCGGGTGAGCGCGGCTGGTTGGACGCCACAGTGTCCCTTCGGTCATCTACGGGTAAAGAGATCAGTTTTCGCGGTTTCCAGCTTCGCGTCCTTGGGGTGCGCGTCGACAGTGCCCACTCCCCCTTTCTTTTAACGGAGATAAAAGATGAACTAGCCAGCGGGGAGCGGCGGGCACGCCACATACTAGAAACTCCGTGGGGGCCGATCGAGCTGGTCGTGGCGGCGGAGACGACCGATGGTATCCTTCGCTTTCGCTTTTGGCTTGAGAAGACGCCTCCGCCGAGGCCTTTTTGGGCAGTTTTCATTGAGGATTTAGCCGTCGACAAGTGGAGCGAGGCCATCTGGCGTGTTTACGCCGGGCACGGAAACGTCATCCAGCAGCCGGGCGAATTCTCACTAGGTTTCGATGGACACCGCTTAGCAAGCTCGTTTATAGGTATAGAATTTGGCGACGGCAAATGCCTAGTCCAGGCTGTGGACAATCCGCCTACGCATCTTCGGGTTGATCCGGCGCGTCAGCACGCCTCGCTCCATGTGCCGCACTCATCAACGATGATGTTTATTCCTCATGAGAATATTTGGAAGGCGGTTAAGATCTATCGCGAAGGCTGCGGTCTGCGGGCTGCGGCGGGAGTGCCACTGGCCGCCGGGCGGTTTGTTTTTGACCTTTGGGGTGGCCGCTACCGGGAAAGTGCTGCGGCCTTGGAAAATGCCTTCCGATATGGTCTTACTGACGCGATGGTGTTATGGCATAACTGGCAGCGATGGGGCTATGACTATAGGCTGCCGGAGATCTTTCCCCCCAACCCTCAACTCGGCTCATTGGAGGACATGCGGCTTTTAGTTGACACGTGTCGAAAACATGGTGTCCTTTTCGGTCTCCATGACAATTACATCGATTTCTATCCAGATGCAGAGGGGTTTTCCTACAAGGAGCGCATTGCGTTTACAAAAGCCGGTCAGCCAGTGCGTGCCTGGTTTAATGAAGGACGTAATGCTCAGTCCTATCGTTTTCGGGCTGACCAGGTTGAGCCTTTCCTGCGACAAAATCTCCGGCTTATCAAAGAGCATCTTGCCCCAACGGCTTACTTCATCGATGTGTGGGCGAGCATCGAACCATATGACTATTGGACAGCCGATGGCCAGTTTGTGGACCGCGTCTACACGCGGAACTCCTGGCGCGAACATTTCGCATGGATCCGGGAATTTCTGGGCGGTAGTGCCCCCCAGATTTCGGAAAGTGGCCACGATCAGCTGATAGGCTGGCTGGATGGAGCGACCGCGAATCACCTTCGTGTGGGTTCACCGGTAGGAGCCGGCCGGTATCAGTGGGCTGTCTGGAATTGGCCGTGTCAGGATGCAGAGCGGATACCGTGGTTGGACGCTGCCCATCATCATCGATTCATCCTTCACGGGGCAGGATATGCACCTCGGTACCAAGCGGGTCTCGACCCGAGGCTGCACGGTATTTATAGCGACGACTATATAACGACCGAGATGTTAACCGGGCATCCTGCGATGGTGTCCGCCCCCTTTGGATACGATGTCGTGCGTAAATATTGGCTCACACAGCCTGTGGCCCGAGCCTTGGCCCTGCGGACTATCGAGGATGTGACTTTTGTTGACAATGACCTTCATCGGCAGATTGTCTCTTGGAGCGACGGTGGTAAGGTGTGGGTTAACCGCGGTCAAACCGATTGGGTGGTGGAAGGTGTTGTTTTGCCGCCGTATGGTTTTTTGGCAAGAGTCAACACATCAGCGGAGCCGGTGGAAGCTTCGATTGCCCGTCGCAGCGGCGTGATAAGCGAAATGGCCGTATGCCCACACTGGCTTTATGTCAACGGGCGAAAGTTCCCCGGCGAAGCCCGCTCGGTACACCTCCGCGTGGAAAGTGTCCGGATAGCCGCGCCAAATACCTTGGAGCTTTCGCTCAGATGGACACTGAAAAGTAGCATTCCGGAGGGTTACCGACCGTTCCTCCACTTTTGCGATCAGGACGGAGAGATCGCATTTCAAGCAAGTGTCCAGGGAGATCTTGTTGGACCCCATCGCGAGGGCGAGCTTATTGGCGTAGCCCGCACATATTTGCCCAACTGGCAGGCCGGCAATTTCGAACTTCGTGCTGGATGGTTCCATCCTGGTACCGGGCGGCGACTGCCGCTTCAAGGCCCGGATGACGGGACATCGCGAGTTCGAATTGGTAAATTGCAGGTGGCCACTGAAGCTGGCAAATTGACCGATGCGTCTTTTGCGCCGATTCTTCCGGAGCAAGACCCGGTCTTATCCCGGCAAAATCCGGAGGGCCGACTTGTTGACTTTGGCCCCGTAATGACAGCGGGAGGGTGTCGACTCCAGCCCCAAGAGGGGCGGCTCGTTGTTACCCCCCTGCCCGGTCAGACTGGCGAGCCATGGGAAATTAGGATCCGCTGGTCGGCCCTTCCGTGGCGGTTAGCTGAACCGCGCTTTGTGCGGCCAATCTCCATAGAGGGAAGCCCGGGGGAAAAAACTGCTATCAAAGTCACGGACGGGATTGTAACCCTTTTTTGCGAGCCGGGAGTGTTCGCCTACGAATTGAGTGCCGAGTGAACAGGTGCATACGCCCGCGGTTTCGGCTCAAAGGAAGCCGATGCCGGAAAGCTCCGCGCTTCTTTTTCCGAAAGGCCCCCTCAGCCCGAGCGACGGGGTGACCGGGGGATCTCTAACAGCCCTTCCTTGCGGCTTCAAAAAGCAAACGCGGCCGAGACACCGAAAGTGCTCGGCCGCGGTACGGAATCCGTATCCGGAGTGAGCGACAACTGGCGCTACAAGGCGTCAAGCGTCCAAGGGCGGCCCCGCCAAGCCGGTTCACCCAGTCTTCACGGTGATCCGCTTGGGTTGAGCCGACTCATCCTTGGGCACGAGGATCCGCAAGACGCCATCCTTGTACTCGGCCTCCACCTTCTCGGCGTTAACAGGTGCCGGGAAGGGAATGACCCGCCGGAACTGGCCGTACAGCCGCTCGATCCGGTGATAGGTCTTGCCGGTCTCCTCGTGCTCGCGCTTGCGCTCCCCGGTGATCCAAAGCTGATTGTCCTTCAGCTCGACGCTAAACTCCTCAGGCTTCATGCCGGGCAGATCGACAGTCACCTCGTAATGGGTGTCGGTCTCTGCGACATTAGCCCGAGGTGCGAAGACGGCCCAACGCTCGCGGCCATCTTCCCACATGCCGAAGAACTGATCGAATAGCTCGTCAATCTCCCGACGGAAGCTCTCGAAAAGCCTCGGCAAGCGGACATCCCACGGAACCAACGCCCTCGTCATGCCCACTCCTCCTCCATTGCTGGAAGTTCGCATCCGGCTACCCCTTCCGCTGCCTCCCAACCAGCCGGATGCTTCCTGGTTGGTCGGCAGTTTATCGAGGCACCGTCCAAGCCGGCCTCCCGCTGTGGACGGGGATGCTACCGAGTCGGGAGCCCAGCCCGGTTTGGGCCGGGTTTTATCGCGAACCACCCGGCGTCATCCATGCGCCGAGCGGGATCAGAAGGAATTGTTCGGAGCGTTTCGGAAGACTGTCGGAGGGCTATCGCCCCCGACCGCCGCCCAGTCGATACGAGGTCTGAAATGGAGCGTTAGGAGTTTTTCTGGAGGGCGGGCGGCTGCGAGTGAGGTGAGGGGTTCTTAACGTTGAGGCAGGTTTTCTTTTTCCGGAAATTTGTGCTTTACAAGTACCGTGCCAATCAGCCCGCAAGATGGCATTCCAACAGCATGATGCTTATCTCCTTATAGTTTCTAGACTTACGACACGCGGTGGGTTCTAGTGTAACATCGCGTAAAAATGAGAATGTTACCGGAGACTGCCAATTTGGCAGCCAATCTAACCAACTCGGAGGTCTGGTGTTTCGGGGGTCATTTTGCCGAACCGAATCCCGACGACCGGATGAAAGAATCGCCAAAAAATTCGCCTCCCCCAAGTAGTGCGAGCCGCCATTCCGCTGGGTAATGAGGATACGCCGAGGGTGTTTCGAGGCCGCTTTATCAGCTTTTCCCAATCGGCCTGCAACGAGTCCCGAATAACACACCCGAGAAAGGGTCTCACTCCAGTTCAACTTCCTTCCCCTCCGTCGGCTAGGAGGCCTCCCCCGAAACGTCGTGGGCCGCCCCTCCCCTAAGAACACGTTCCCGATGCTCTTTGGGTACCATTTCTGGCCAGCACTTCTCTGGGACAAGAATCACCTCTGGGACAACGCCACCGAAACCTTTGCAGTCAATCCCCTTTGATCGGGTCGGGCCCTGAACTCCCCCTTTCGCCCCGTGGAGACCTTGCCCATAATAAGAGCCTTCGCACTCTGCCTCCCCTCAACCGGGGGCAATTTGGAAGATAGGACTTCCCCCGCTTTTAGCGAAGAGAAAGAAGATTTGAGGTACAAACGGGGATCACCTTTTTCCGGGAAAAGGAACGGAGTGATCGATGTTTAGTAATCTTGATCCGGCGGCCCTTGCGATCCACGGGTTAGAAAGCGAAATCATTGAGACGGCTCTGACCTACGGCTTTGAGGGGATCGATCTGGACATTGTGGACTTCGCGGCGCGAGCGGAGCACTACGGACTGCCATACACCCGCCGTTTTATCGACAGCGCCCAAATCCGGCTGGGAGCTTTCAAACTGCCCTTTGATTGGGATACTGATGACGAGCAATTCCGTAAGAATTTGCAAAAACTGGAATTCCAAGCGGCAGTAGCGGCGGAGGTCGGCTGTACCCGATGCATTGCCATCGTTCCCCCCGCGGGAGACAAACGACCCTATCACGAAAATTTCGAGTTTCATCGTGCTCGGTTCACGGAAATCTGTCGCGTGTTGCAAACCAAAGGGGTGCGGCTGGGATTAGGGTTCCGCGCAGCACCCAATCTTCGTGGCGGCCAGGCTTATGTTTTTATTTACGACCTGGACGCGCTGGCACTTTTGGTGAAGATGATCGACCTACCGAACCTGGGGTTTTTGTGCGATCCGTGGAATTGGGAGCTAAGCGGAGCAACAGTGGCTGAAATAGCTAATCTGGGTATTGAAAGTATTGTTGCTGTCCATCTTGCAGACTTTCCCTCCCCCCGCCCGCAACCTGAGCAAACCACCGAGGCGGACCGGGTCCTCCCAGGGACTGGCGAGCTTGACTTGGTGACTTATCTACAGACATTGCGCCGCCTTGGGTACAACGGACCGGTAACACCGGTTCCGGACAAGAAGCCGTTCATCGGCCTTCGGCGGGAGACGGCTACTCGCCAAGCAGCCGAAGCGATGCGCAAACTGTGGGAGGCCTTGGGACTGCGCTGGCAAGCCCCCCGCGTGCCCGCGCGAATGACATAAGCCGCCGGGCGCCCACGTCTTTCCCTTCCGAGTTGATAAGCCAAAAGTGGCCCAAAAAGGGCGAAAACTCGGGATGGATGTCGAGCCGGCTTGCTACTGGCTAGAAGATCGCATTTTGGTGCCATCCGACCAAGCCTCGGTAAACCATTAACAGCCTACCCGAGTGAGATAAAGCATGACCGGAAGGTGGAAGCTCTGGCCCGGGCAAGCTGGGTGCTGGCAAGTTGGGTTCTCAATTGACGCCCAATGTTCGAGTTAGACGTGCTTGTAAGATTTCAAGGCGGTAGATAAGTCGGGGTGGAGCATTCCGCGGGAGACTAAGGCCCCGAGTCAACGGTGGATCTCCATGTTCGATCGCTGGCTTGCTCATCGCACCGCTGCGCTAGGAAGCTCCGTCATCGAGCACATTTTCGAGCTAGCAGCCCAGCTAGAGGATCGCGTTGATTTATCTATCGGCCAGCCTCACTTCGAAGTACCTGCGCCTATCCAAGAGGCAGCGGTCAGGGCTATTCGATCCGGCCGGAACCGATACAGCCCCTCGCAAGGGATCGAACCCCTTCGTGAATGGCTTAGGGAAAAGATCCGCAGTACTTACCTCGGGGACGACCGGGATGTGATGATCACCTGTGGCACCAGTGGGGCCCTTGTGTTGGCCGTTTTGGCTCTGGTGAACCCGGGCGACCAAGTTATCCTCTTCGACCCATGGTTTGTTGTTTACGAAGCGCTTGTCAAGCTGGTGGGTGCCGAGCCTGTCTATGTCGACACATATCCGAATTTTCGGATTGACCCGGAGAAGGTTGAAAGGGCTATAACGGCGCGGACGAAGCTGATCATCGTCAACACCCCCAATAACCCCACCGGTGTTGCCGCGACTCATGACGAGCTTAAAGCACTAGCTCTTCTTGCCCTTGATCGCGGGATCGCCCTATTAAGTGACGAGATTTACCGAGCCTATTGCTACGATGCCCCATTTGTTTCGCCCGGTCACTTTAATCCGTTTACAATCGTGGCTGATGGTTTTAGCAAGACGTACGCGGCCCCGGGGTGGCGGCTGGGATTTATCCACGGGCCAAAGCCGATCATTGATCAGATGGTCAAAATTCAACAATACACTTTCGTCTGCCCGCCTCATCCGCTTCAGTGGGCCATGCTCCAGGCTCAAGATGCGGATGTTACACCCCACATAGCTGATTATCGGCGAAAACGCGATGTGCTCGTCGAGGGGCTTGCCGACTACTACCGGCTTGTTCGACCGACCGGGGCATTTTACGCTTTCCCTGAGGTCCCTTGGGCAGACGGCAAGACCTTTACAGAGTTTGCCCTGCGGCAATTCCGCCTGTTGCTTGTTCCCGGTGGGGTCTTTAGCCGCCGCGACACTCACTTCCGCATCGCTTACGCTGTAGACGACAACACGCTTGTCCGCGGAATCGAAATCCTTCGGCAATTGGCAAAAAATCCTCCCTCACTTTAGCACAGACTTAACTGCATACGAGGTAAAAAGAAGAAAACAGGTCGCCTAGGAGCGGGCGGAGGGAAACTTTGTCCATCTGTCTGAAAAGCCTTTGGGTGATCTTTTGCTTTTCCCCAAGGCAGCACCGGCCAAGATCAAAGAAGCCCGCCGATAATATCGCGCAAAGACGGGGCGGAGCTCTCAGCTACCTCGAAGATTGGTCAACAAACAAGATTTCCGCCCGGTGTGCTAAGCTTCCGATTTCAAGCCGTCTTTTGCTTTACCTCTTGGGCTGGGAAGAGCTTCTTCCGGCCAAATACGACATCCTCGGTGATAACGTATCGTCCGCCAGGCGGGTGATCGGGTAGTTCAAAAACGAGATCGAGCATAATTGATTCAACAATTGCCCTCAGTCCCCGTGCCCCTGTGTCGCGTTGCAAAGCTAGGTCAGCAATCGCCTCAAGAGCCGCATCCGTAAACTCAAGCTCCGCCCCCTCCATGGCAAACAGTTCCTGATACTGTTTCACAAGGGCGTTCTTTGGTTCCCGAAGAATCCGAATAAGATCGTCTTTACCCAAGGGGTCAAGCGTTGCGATGACCGGAAGCCGGCCGATAAACTCCGGAATCATCCCAAATTCCAATAGGTCGTCCGTTGTCACATGGGACAAAAGCTCGCCCAACGACATTTCCTTGTGGGTGGCAGCACTCTGCCCGAATCCAATTGCCCGCTTGCCCAACCGACGAGCAATAATTTCTTCCAGCCCGACGAAAGTTCCTCCACAAATAAACAGTATGTTCGTTGTGTCCACTTGGATATACTGCTGCTCGGGGTGCTTCCGGCCGCCTTGGGGAGGCACATTGGAAACTGTGCCTTCGAGCATTTTCAGAAGGGCCTGTTGGACTCCCTCCCCGGAGACATCCCGAGTGATGGACATATTCGGGCCACGTTTAGCTATTTTGTCGATCTCGTCGATGTAAACAATGCCCCGCTGTGCCGCCTCGATGTCGAAATCGGCCGCATGCAATAAACGGAGGAGCAGGTTTTCCACGTCCTCGCCGACGTAACCAGCCTCGGTCAACGTGGTGGCATCGCCGATGGCAAAGGGCACGTCGACAATCTGGGAAAGCGTGCGCGCAAGAAGAGTCTTTCCTGAACCGGTTGGCCCGATGAGGAGGATATTCGACTTGTCGATGGCTACGTTGGGGTTTTTACCCCCATGCTGCAGCCGTTTATAATGCGTGTAAACGGCTACGGCAAGGATCTTCTTGGTGCGATCCTGCCCAACGACGTATTCGTCAAGCTTGCGAACTATCTCCCGCGGGGTGGGAATCCGGTGGAAAAGGGGCTGAGTCGTACCGCGGCGGCGACGCTCCTGTTGGAGAATCGACTGGCAAAGCTCGATACATTCCCCGCAGATGAAAACATCCCCGGGACCTTCCACCAGTGGACCAACCTCTCGGTAGCTTTTTCGACAAAAGGAGCAAAACGCATTGCGTCGCACGGTGCCGGTGCCTCGTTGCCCAAAGGTGCTTTCCCCGCCGCTCGTTAGGCTAGGTCCCAACCCTTCAGCGCCCGCCCTGCCCCAACAAGTACCGCCACCCAACAAGCCCACTAAGTCCACTGAGTTGCGCCTGCCGGCTTACGCCCCCTCATAACCGGCAAACTTAAACAGCTTTGCCCCCGGCTCGTTTGCCACAGCGATTAAGCCAGCGAATGATTTCAAACTATCTGATCGGCTAGCCACGAAGGGCGATGGAGGGTTCTCCACCCTGACCAACTATCCGGCGAGTTAGGTTTAGGCTCCGAACCACAAGCAATCGTTTTCAGCGCTGCATTTTTACCTATTGGCACCTTCGCTAGAATCGCTGGCAACCGAACCTTCCGATTCTCCGACATTGCGGGGACGAATCCCAGCCCGGGCTGTCAAATTCGCCCGAATGCTTTCATATTCCTTCTCCGTCAGAAGCCCCTTTTCCCGCAACTCTCTGAACTCCGCGAGCAAATCCACCGACGGATTTCCCCTGTCTCGAATCTCCCCGCGTAACTTTGACAGCACGTACAACCCCACAAGAATCAGAATGATGAGGCCGGCGGTGGCCAGGATCAGCTCCGCAACAGGTTCGGAAAAGAATTCCCAGTCCATGCACTTGCCTGCTGAATCCGTAAATGGATCGCAAGACACATGCTCACGGAGTATTACTAACGCTAATTATGGGATAAAG